>DAOLNQ010000001.1:0-453614 GCA_035416665.1 Candidatus Saccharicenans sp.
TAATAACTTCTGGTCGAAAGCCATTGAGATTATCAGCTGGCATAAGAGAAACAGCCGCTAACCTGAAAGCTTCCTGACCACGGCTTACAATTTCCAGCTGACCGTGGTCAGTTGTCAGGTTGGAAACAAAGGAGAAATAATATTTCTCAAAATCGGGAGTTATCTTATCCATGATAACCGGCTCCCCGATCGCCTGACCATTTTCTCCATTGACCAGCCTGATTTCAAGAGGAAGAACACCAGGGTCACCGGCCAGAACCACCCGGCCTGTATATTTCTTACCAGCCCGGAGAGCCAGCTCACCCTGAGCCAATCCGGCTGCCCGGCCGTCGCCTTTAAGCCTTATCTCCGGGACGGGCACGCCGGCATAAGTCAAAAGGGGATTCATATGAACAGAGTGGGGCTCCCCATAAATTTTCCAGGGGGACGGTGCTTCGCCCACTGGAAAATAAAACTTACGATCTTCCAGCATCTCGGCCCAGAGGCCTTGATAAATGCAGCGACCAAGATGCTCAATAAACTGGCCGTAAATGTATTTAGAGACAGGGGTCAGAATTTGACGGGCATAAATTGTGGCCTGTGGTTTTAAAGTCTTCCCGGAAATATATTCAAGTTGAACATCATCGAACCAGGCTTCTCCGCTCACTTTTCCCCAACCGCCAAACAGGCAGTTGATCTGCAAGGCATCATTTAAACCGCTATCAAAAACCAGTTCGATTCTGGTCCAGTCATTTGTCCCGGTCAGGGCCCTGGTCTCCATCCCCGGCTGCTGATGGATGTTGAACAGAACACCTTTCCCTCCGGCTGATTTAACGTCTCTGGTCTTAATCCAACCGCTTAACCTGTATCTGGAATACGGTTTGACCTTGACGATGGTTGACCAGGAAGCGTCGGCACCACCGGTTGAGCTGATTTTGACACTTCGCTGCCCACTTCTGCCCGGGCTATCAACTTCAAAAACCGCTTCTGGCTGATAGGTCTGCGGCCACCAGCCCAATGGCTTTCCATCTTTGAGCTCCTCAAAAGAGGAATTGACTATCAACTGCTTCTGAACTTCCTGCGCAGACAGCACAATGAAAGAAGTAAAAAAGAGAAAAAGGACAAGGAAAAAGCTACTCCCGGCGATGATTCTTTTCGCCCGCCCTGAAGGGGCACCATTTTCTTTTTTCAGATTTTCAGACCGCCACTGAGCTGACATCAAAACCTCCTGTTTGTTCTTGCCGTCCAATCCGAATCTGCCTAATTGACTTTCCATTCCTGAAGACCGGCCGAAAAATCTTTCTGCATTTTCAGCTCCAGTTTCAGGGCTGTCGTCGTCACCGGCGAAAACTTAACCACATTATATTTATCCTTTTCCACACCGTAAGCGCCTTTGCTTTTGACCTCCACCCAGTCGCTGCCTTTTTTATAATATAGTTTCCAGGAGGCAGGCACCCGGCACTCACCTTCACCCGTATCATCAAACCAGTAAACTGCCACCTCTGATATTTTGACCGGAGAGGACCATTCGTAACTTACCCATTCGGTTGTTCCTTTTTTAGGCCACCAGTGAAGATAACCGACTGAATGATCGTTGGAGTTCTCCGGTTCATATTGATCGTTGATGAATTTAGCACCCTTTGCACCCTCAGAGGCCTCAACCCTCGCCTTTGAAGCTAAAGACGGCTCTGGAGCCGGTTTAACCCGGGCTTCTTCTCTGGCCAGCCAGACCGCCATTTCACCTCGACCGCGGTGAGCCCAGGCATAATAGGGAATAAGAGTAATGGTCCTGGTCTCGCCTTTCACTTTTCCTTTTTCAACTTTAAAAGCTTTCCCTTCCGCTTTGATCGTCGCCACCCCGCCGAGAAGGTCGGGCTTATAATCAGCCTGCAAACTGGCGCCAACCGGCAGTAAGAGATTGCTGACCCGTCCTTGATTATCAGCCCATTCAGCGCAATAGACAATTGGGCCTCTTTCCACCGCTACCAGGCCATTATCATCCTTGACCTTTTCGTTGGCCAGAACCTGACGCGGTTCGAGAGGAAGGCTGATCTCAATTGTATCTCCGGCCTTCCAGCTTCGCTCCAGAGGAAGAAAACCTTTTTCCAGCTTGAGCTCTACTTGCTGCTGGTTGACCTTAACTGAAGGTTTACCTGCCGTCTGGCCGGCATAGGAATATAAATCACCTGGTACCGGCTGTCCCAGCGCCCAGCCAGGGATTCTCAGCAGCAAAATAAATCTGCCTTCTTTTTCAGGATTAACCGTGAGTTTTATTTCTCCTTCCCAGGGATAACGGGTTTGCTGCTCAAGCCTGACTTTTAAGCCCTTAACCTCTACCTGGGCAGAGCTTGCCCCGTAGAGATTGACAAAAAGTCTGTCGCCGGAGGTGGCATAAAAATACTGTCCCATCTGAGGTAAAAAGCGCGCCACATTGGGCGGACAGCAGGCGCAACCAAACCAGGGCGTTCTTTCGTGCTGCCCGAAAGAGGCAAGAGGATTGGCATAGAAAAACCTGTCACCAGAAAGAGAGATGCCGCTCAGCACACCGTTATAAACAATCCGCTCAAAGACATCCAGGTATTTTGCCTCGCCTTCCAGCAAAAACATCCGGTAGTTCCAGAAAGCATTGGCAATCGAAGCACAGGTTTCACAATAAGCGGAAGCATTGGGCAGGTTATAAGCCGGGCCAAAACCTTCCCAGGCACCGGTCGAACCGATCCCGCCGGTCAAATACATTTTTCTGAAAACAACATCCTCCCAGAGTTTGTTCAAAGCTTGCTGATAAGCTTCATCGCCAGTTAAAGCAGCCACATCCGCCATAGCGGAATACATATAAGCCGCCCGGACAGCATGACCAACGGCCTCAGTCTGCTGGGTAACAGGTAAATGATCCTGCGAATAAAAGCCATAAAGCTTATGCCCCTGGCTGTTACCGCGCTGATCCAGGAAAAATTTCGCCTGGTCAAGATATTTTTTCTCGCCGGTCAGCCGGTAAAGCTTGATTAAGCCGATCTCAATTTCCTGATGGCCAGGAGGAACCATTAATTTTCCCGGGCCGAACTCCTTCAAAACCAGATCGGCACTTTTTAAAGCTATATTCAACAGGTTTTTCTTGCCGGTGGCCTGGTAATGGGCAACCGCCGCTTCATAAAGGTGGCCAAGGTTATAAAGCTCATGAGAACTTTCTTCATTTTCCCATCTTTTAGAAGCTACCCAGTCCTCAAAAGGAATTTTCCCGCCCTTATCTTTAATCGCCCGGGCTGTATAAATATAGCCATCTTTTTGCTGAGCTGTAGCAATCTTAGAAATCACTTTATCCAGGTATTTAACCAGTTCAGGGTCAGGATGAAGCATCAGACTGTAGGAAGCGGCCTCAATAGCTTTATAAACATCAGAATCGTCAAAAGGGTAATTTGAACAAAAATCACCCTGTCCCTGCGGGCTGGCCAGCTCAAAATTCTTGAGCCGGCCGGTCTGTTCTTCCTGCTTGAAAACGTGGGGAATAGTCACCTTAATATCCGTGTCAATTCTTTTTTGCCAGAAGTTATCCTGAAAATTAACCGCCGCCAGCTGTGTGGGCTTGATTACATAATCTTTCTTAACTGCCGAACTTTCGGCCAGAAGCCAGCTGAGTCCTGACAGTAATAAAATCCCCAGGGCGATAGCCACCCCATTTTTCTTTTTTTTCTTTAGCATCGTGACCTCCTGAAAACTTAAGTAGATATCTAATATATTATATTTGACATTTCACGTGAATTATGTTATTTATTTTTAAACTCCAATGAAAAGTCGGTCCGAACATAAAGATAAGGGACAGGAAATAACCCTCCCTCTTTTATAAACCTCTTTCCCCTCACCATCCCCCTGAATAGAAAGGGCACCCACCAAGGGGTGCCCCTTTTCTTTTCTGCTTTTTTTAGGCTCAAATAAAAAAGGTTTAGATGAATATTCCAGATCAATTGTTTTCCCTTGACCCGAATCAAGACTCCGTTAAGACTACTGACCGGGACTCAAGCGACCAGCCCAGGCGCTTTCTGATGAGACCCGTTTGCTCTAATCTGGTTTCGCCTGCTTCCAGAACTATTTTATACTCACTCAGGATCACAAATAAACTCCCCTTGTCTCGAGGACAAAAAAATATCTTTTAGACTGCTTGCAAGCTGTCTTTTCCTTCAATCCCTTGGCATCCATAATCCAAAAATTCAAAAAAGAAAAATCGCTCTCTTTTCTTAATAAATCATTCTTTAGAAATTTAAAGCAACTATCTCCGGATCCCTGGTCAGATGAGGTTTTCAAGCCCGGGTTTCTGGAAAGGATCCGGGTTACCCCGGCCAGAAAAAAAAGGGGGAAGAGGCCGGCTCTTCCCCCGCTAAAAGTATTTACCAAAGGAGCTATAAGTTTAGAACTTGTATCTGATGGAGAACTTGAAAATCCTGGTAGCGGAAATACTGGTTACCCGTCCGTAATTGTAATCCATAGTATAGGTGCCCTGATTGGTGCCCTCAGCTACAGGGAACCATTCGCTGATCGGGTTAAGACCATAGTTGACATATCGGTTGCCAAACAGGTTGTAAATATCGACAAATGCACCAAGAGTACCAAAGGGGAGCTTGAACTCTTTTTCCAGATGAAAATCAAGATTGGTAAAATCCTGTTCTCTCCTTGTGCCATTTGGTTCCAGCATGACCCAGACTGACCAGGGAACAATGTTATTAGCTTCTGCCCAATCATCAGGCGGAACAATGCTGACACCTCTTCCCCAGGGATAGCCAACCCGATAATTCAGGAAGAAAGAAGTCACAAAGCCATAGGGTAAATCGAAAGTGCCATAGAGTTTGAATATAAACGGCACATCATAACTATCGCGTCCGGGAGTGTTAACAAAATCGTTCGGGCTATCACCCAAGGTAAAAGTAGTTGTTTTGGAAAAAGTAGCCGAACCACCCAGAGACCAGCCATTGTTGAATCTCTTATCAAAGCTTAATTCCAGGCCATCATATTTGGTGTAAGCTTCAGGGAAGTTGGTCTTGATATAAACCATGCTTTCGTAAGGAGAATCAGCACTCATAAAATAAACGGTGACTGTCTGCTCCGGGAAAGCTCCGTAAGCAGGCACAGTGGTGGTAAAAGGAACGTACCAATTGGGAGCCTGTTCCAGAGTATACCAGTACTGTTCAGTGGCTAAATCATATTTGCCCCAGCCAAAAAAGTCAGTCTTTTTCTTATGGACATAGGTCAATTTGACTGCAAAATCTTTAAATAATTGATGTTCAATACCAGCGGTAAATTCATCGTGAACAGGAGCATGAAGATCAGGATCAACCATTTTTCTCAGATAATCAGGATCTGGCAGCTTAAAATCGCCCAGACTCCAGCGATATTGATAATGATCGATTCCAGGAGAATCAGGCTGGCCATTGCCATTATCATCCCACCAGTTAAATTCATACTGGCCCATAACTGATGGCGAAACTTCTGAGAACCACATCACCGGTACCTGTTCAGAGTAGCGGGCATAGGACAATTTTAAGGCAGTCTTGCCATTGCCAAATATGTCATAGCTCAAGCCAATTCGTGGGGAAATGCTGGTAAAAGACAGAACATCCTTAATTTCAGGCACTTCAAAGGGACCAAAAGGATTAAATCCAACCTGACTGGCCAGAGTTTCACCTATCTCATAGGCCAGACCGCTCGTGCCGGTGGTTCGGGCTTTACCACCCCAGCCATTATAATAGTCAATTCTTAAACCCAAATTCAGAGTCAGCCGGTTTTTGATCGTCCAGTTATCCTGCAGGTAACCGCCTATTCTGTACTCGTATAGATCCTTCACACTGTCGCCTTTGCCGGAGCCGCAGTTGGTAAAAGACAGAAGGCCATCGCCAAATTCAGTCGGGCCAGTCGTCCCATAGCGGCCACGCCAGTAGTAAGGATTGCCATCCCAGTAGAACCATTCCATTGGCTGCCGGCGGGCATAAGCATAGCGGTCAAAACCGTACTGGAATTCAATACCCGCCCCCATTTCATGATCTCCGCCCAGAAAGTCATCCTGAAAATGAGTGCCACGAGCAGAAGCCTGGCTGGTATGTCTGGTCATAAAGCTTTCCCAGGACTGAATACCACCCCAGATGTAACCGGTATATCCATCCTGATAGCCAATATGATCAGAACCATTTCTGGCGGTGATAGGAAAGTCCAGATGATTGAGGTTGATTCTGAAATCAATGAAAGAATCGGCATTGGGAATCCAGGTCAGATTGGCTGTGCCCACATATTGGGTGGTTTTCGAATTAAAGGTGCTATCTTCAGTTTTGTTAGACCAGGCTTCATACATACTCTTACCCTGGCTAACAGAAAAATAAGTATAAAATCTCAATTTCTTGGAAAATTCAGTCGTCAGCTTGATATTGCCTCTGATATTCTGGTTTGGCACTTTGTATTGATCGTAGTAGGTACCAAGAATGGTGGTCGGTCGGAAGGGACTCCAGGTGCTGGATTTGGTGAAGGCAAAATCAGTAAAGAACCAGAGTTTATCCCGGATAATAGGGCCGCCTAGCATGGCGGAAGTATCAACATTATAGAGGCTAAAACTTGGCTTGCCGATTTTCATCGACTTCAGCTGCTCATCAGGGAACAGCACCTGGGCCAGATCATCATTGGTGTAATAAACCTGAGCCTGGCCTGAGAAGGTATTACCGCCTGACTTGGTAACAATGTTGACGAAAGCTCCACCGGTCGTACCAACCTGAGCGGGCAAAGCGCCAGTTACCACTTCGATTTCTTCTATGGCATCAAACTGAGGTGTACCAAAAGCTCCACCGGTTGTCGGGCAGTTGGCGTTGATACCATCAACTTCATAAGTTACACCATTCCAGTCAGTACCATGGACGCTGCCAGAGTAAGTAGAAAGGGTACCAACTGTAGCCGGGACAAGGTTCAAGACGCTGGTCAGGCTTCTATTGAGAGGTAATCTGGAAATTTGTTCAGAAGTAACAGCTGTGGTCACCTTGGTTTTCTGCACATCGATCTCTGGAGCTTTAGCTACGACTGTGACCTGTTCCTCAAGTGGCGATGGTTCCATTTTGAGGTCAAGAGTTACTGTTAAGCCAACCCGAACAATGACTTCCGTCATTGTCACAGATTTAAAGCCCTGCAGCTCAGCCGTCAGGGTATAACTTCCTGGCGGAACGGCTGGGAAACGAAAGGTTCCATCCTCACGGCTGACATCCGTTGCCTTACCCATCATGCTGGGTCCTGACAGGGTGATGGTCACGCCTGGCAACGGTAGTCCGTTGTTATCTTTGACCACACCTCGAATCATTCCCGTCTGACGGGTAATTTGAGCCTGGAGGACAGAGAAGGAAAGTAAAAAGACGAGAACCAGAAGGAGAAAATGCTTTCCTTTGCTCACGTTAAGCCTCCTATTAAGAATTTTGAATTGCCGACTTGCTTATTGGGTATAAATAGTTTGAAACTAGCTAGATTAAAATCAGGAAAGGGTAGATTTTTCGTCTGGCACCGACACCAGCTTGGCCTCATGTTCCCTCTCACCTGCCAAAAAGCTTCGTATTACCGGGCTGTGTTAACGATAACATCAACTCAGAAAAAAAAATATTAAAAAATAATTGTTAACGTTAACACATATATTTTATATAATACGAAAGATGAAGTTGTCAAGCATTTTTTTAAAAGGTTAAGCAGACACAAAGCTGAATGTTTTTTACTATCAGTCAAAAATGTTTTTCTTAAAAAACAAGAATTTAAGTGATGAAAAAAAGAGGAGGAGTAAAAATGAGCCAGAAAACCAGACTCTGCTCCCTGGGCCTGGATTTTGGGACCAATTCTGTCCGGGCCTTAATCGTGGATGTGGCCAGCGGCGAAGAGATCAGCACGGCCGTGGCTAATTATCCATCCGGCGAGGCCGGCATTCTGCTCGATCCGAAAGACCCGGAACTGGCCCGTCAGAATCCCGCTGATTATGTCGAGTCCATGGCCGCGGTGATCAAGAAAGCTCTCCGTCTGGCCAGGAAAGCTGATCAAAGCTTCAGACCGGACGAGATTATCGGAGTGGGTGTTGATTCCACCGGTTCAACGCCCCTTCCTGTGGATAAAAACGGCCTGCCGCTTGCCTTTCATGATGAATTCAAAGAAAACCTCAATGCTCAGGCCTGGCTGTGGAAAGATCATACCGCTTTTGCCGAGGCTCAGGAAATCACCGAACTGGCCGCTAAAGAACACCCTGAATATCTGGCCAAATGCGGCGGCGTCTATTCTTCGGAATGGTTTTTCAGTAAAATCCTCCACTGCCGGCGCGTTGATCCGGAAGTCTTTGCTGCTGCTTGGAGCTGGGTGGAACTGGCCGATTTTATTCCAGCCTTAATTACCGGTACACTTCAGCCGGAAAAAATGAAGCGCAGCCGCTGCGCCGCCGGCCATAAAGCTATGTTTAATGAGGACTGGGGAGGGCTACCGGCCAGAGACTTTTTGAGCAAGCTTGACCCTGCCCTGGCCGAACTGCGCGATCGCCTTTACGACAAGACTTATACCTCTGACCAGCCGGCCGGCTATCTTACCGCCTCCTGGGCCAAAGCCCTGGGCCTTCCGCCTGGAATTCCAGTAGCGGTTGGTGCCTTTGATGCCCATCTCGGTGCCATCGGAGCAGGAGTCGCCCCGGGCAAACTGGTCAAAATTATCGGCACCAGCACCTGCGATATTACCGTCTGGCCAAACAGCCAGCCGCTCCCTGATATCCCTGGCCTCTGCGGCATTGTTGACGGCTCGGTCCTGCCCGGTTATTTCGGGCTGGAAGCAGGACAGTCAGCGGTTGGCGATATTTTTAACTGGTTCGTCAATTATCTTCAGCCCGGTGGGCCAAAGAAAGGAAGTCATGAAGAGCTGACGCAAAGGGCTTCGCGCCTTCTCCCCGGAGAATCAGGCCTCCTGGCCCTCGACTGGAATAACGGGAACAGGACGGTGCTGGTCGATCAAAGATTAACGGGACTTCTCGTCGGTCAGACCCTTCATACCAGGCCGGAGGAAATATATCTGGCTTTAATTGAGGGCACAGCTTTTGGTGCCTTAACTATCATCAAAAGATTTGATGAGTATGGCGTTAAGATAAAAGAAGTTATCAACTGCGGCGGTATTGCCGAGAAAAATCCTCTGGTCATGCAGATTTATGCCGACGTTTTTGGCCTGGAGATGAAAATCGCTCGTTCCTCTCAGACCTGCGCCCTGGGGTCAGCCATGGCTGGAGCGGTAGCAGCCGGTAAAAAGGCAGGTGGCTATGAAAATTTCAAACAGGCTCAAAAAGCCATGTGTGGTCTGAAACCCATTAGCTTCAAACCACGGCAGGATTACCACCAGGTCTATGCCGAGCTTTATCCTCTCTACCGTGAGCTCCATGATGCTTTTGGCACGAGAAGCTGGTCAGGAAATCTCTATCACCTGATGAAAGATCTGCTTGCTATTCGCGACCGCCAGCTGGAGAAAGCACGACAGCTTGAAGCCAGCAACAGGAAAAATGTTAAAAGGAAAAATTAAACAGAAGGAAGGGGAAGATGTATGAAGAATTAAAAAAAACGGTCTGGCAGGCCAATCTCCAGCTCGTCAACTACGGGCTGGTTATTTTGACCTTTGGTAATGTCAGCCAGGTCGATCGGGAAAAAGGAGTTATAGCCATTAAACCCAGCGGCATTGATTATCAACAGATGTCGCCGGAAGATATGGTGGTCTTAAGCCTCGATGGCCAGGTGGTCGAAGGCCGATGGCGTCCCTCTTCCGACACACCAACTCATCTTTATCTTTATCGGGCCTGGCCAGCAATTGGCGGGATTGCTCATGCACACAGTGATTGGGCGACTTCTTTTGCCCAGGCCGGGGTGGAAATACCGGCGTTGGGAACAACCCAGGCTGATTTCTGCCCGGGAGCAGTGCCCATCACGAGAGAGTTAACCGAAGAAGAAGTAGAAGGCGAATACGAACTCAATACAGGCAAAGTTATTGTCGAAAGGTTCGAGCACCTCGATCCAGCTCATTTTCCAGCCTGCTTGGTCAACGGCCATGGTCCTTTTGCCTGGGGCCAGTCGGCCGCGGCGGCTGTTGATAATCTGCTGCACCTCGAAAAAATTGCCAGGATGGCCCTCCTGACCAGGGTGATCAAGCCTGAAACCCCTGAACTTAAAGACTATTTAATTAAAAAACATTTTGAAAGAAAACATGGCCCGAAGGCCTATTATGGACAGAGAAAGGAGAAGTAAGATGTTTGATCAAAAAAACATCCCTGAAGTTAAAATCGGCTTACTGGCCGTAAGCCGCGATTGCTTTCCCATTGGGTTATCGAGGCGGAGAAGACAGGCCGTAGCAGCTGCCTGTCAAAAACTGAACCTACCAGTAATCGAACTGGAAACGATCATAGAGAATGAAAAGGATGGTCTTAAAGCGCTGGAAGAAATCAAACAAAAAGGAGTTAATGCTTTAGCCATTTATCTGGGAAATTTCGGGCCGGAAGGACCAACTACAATGGTTGCCCAGAAGTTTGCCGGTCCGGTCATGCTGGCCGCCGCCGCCGAGGAAACCGGTTCTGATCTTTATGATGGTCGTGGTGATGCTTATTGCGGAATGCTCAATGCTTCTTACAGCGTCGGGTTACGGCAATTAAAAGTCCATATCCCGGAATATCCGGTAGGAACAGCTGACGAGGTGGCCAGAATGATCGAAGAGTTCGTGCCTGTCGCCCGGGCCTGGCTGGGTTTAAAAAATCTTAAGATTTTTTCTTTTGGACCACGTCCGCAGGATTTTTATGCCTGCAATGCGCCGATTAAGCCGCTCTTTGATCTCGGTGTGGAGATTATGGAAAACTCTGAGCTTGATCTTTATGATATTTATCTGAAGGCCGCCGGCTCGCCCGAGATAAAAGCCGTAGCGGCAGATATGGCCAGAGAACTTGGCGCGGGCAATAATTACCCCGAGCTTCTGGACAAGCTGGCTCAATATGAAGTGGCTTTACTCAATTTTATGGAAAAAAACCTCGGCGCCGAAAAATACGGTGTTTTCGCCAATAAATGCTGGCCTTCATTTGAACCCTATTTCGGCTTTGTCCCCTGCTATGTCAACTCGCGGCTGGCCAGCCGTGGGATTCCCGTCGCTTGCGAGGTTGATATTTACGGCGCACTGAGTGAATACCTGCTGAGCTGTGTGACGGAGATGCCGGCGACTCTTCTTGATATCAATAACACCGTGCCGCATGATATGTACGAAAAGAACAAAAACAAAATTGGCGACTATAAGCAGACTGATCTCTTTATGGGCTTTCACTGCGGCAATACAGCTTCCTGCTGTCTGCTTCAACCGGCGATCGGCTATCAGCTGATCATGCATCGTCTGCTCGAGCCAGAAAAAAAGCCGGAAATTACTCGCGGGACAATTGAAGGCCGGATCAAGCCAGGCCAGGTAACCCTCTTCCGGCTGCAGGGAACAGCTGAGACCCAGCTACGGTCCTATCTGGCTCAAGGAGAAGTACTGGATGTTGAACCTCAGTCTTTTGGCAGCATTGGCGTTTTTGCCATTAAAGACATGGGCCGTTTCTACCGTCACGTTTTAATTGAGAAAAGATTTCCTCATCATACGGCTGTCGGTTTTAAAGCCGCCGGCCGCGCTTTATTTGCTCTGCTGAGAATGTTGGGTATAAAAGAAGTTTATTACAATCAGCCAGCCAGCCTGCCTTACCTTACCGAGAATCCTTTCTGAATGATTTGAATTTTTGAATCGGGGGGCACTCAACCTGCCCCCCTGATAGTTCTGATACAAGCCTCATTTCCGGCAGCCATCGACCTCATTGAGACAGATTACATGACGGAAATCATGGCGACAGTTGATATGCTGAAAAAAGCCATGGTCAAAGAAGTTAAACCCAACGTTATGACTACGCGTCCGGTGCAAACCCAGAGGAAAGTGAAAAAACGCTGACCTGATTATTTAATGGTTATCCTGTCCGAAGCCAGACATGAGCTTTGGTTAGAAAAGAGGAAGTCTGACTTCATGGTTGGGATGAGCCTTTTGTATTTATTATTTTATTATTTGATCATTTAGCAGCAGGTGCGCCAAGCCATCTACAATTCTGGCCGAGGTCGATTAACCTATCTTGCTGGGAATAAAAGCTACCAATGCAACTCTTTATATCGACCGGGCAGATAAGTTATAATTCACATAAATCATAATCGCCGAAAGAAGAAGGGATTGTTAGTTTTTATTTCTATCCAAGGAGTCCTCAGATGAATCCTGTTTATGACAAGCTGGGTCTTTTTTATCTTGGAAAAGAGGTTGACCCTGAGACTTTAGCCCTGAAGCCTGATTATCTGCTGTATGATTCTAAGGATCTGGTTACTCACGCCGTCTGCGTCGGTATGACCGGCAGCGGCAAAACCGGATTATGTGTTGGCCTGCTGGAAGAGGCGGGTCTGGATGGCATTCCGGCTATCATCGTTGATCCTAAAGGCGACCTGGGCAATCTCAAGCTTCTTTTCCCTGACCTTAAGCCTGAAGACTTCCGTCCCTGGATTGATGAAGAAGAAGCGGGCCGAAAAGGCCTTACTCCCGATGAATATGCCCGCCAGCAAGCCGAATTGTGGAAAAAGGGACTGACTGAATGGGACCAGGATCAGGAGCGAATCAGAAGGCTCCTGGAGACGGTTGATGTTTCCATCTATACTCCTGGAAGCCAGGCCGGGCTGCCTTTATCTATCCTCAAATCATTTGATGCCCCGCCGCCAGCCATCCTCGATGATCCAGAAGCTCTCAGCGAAAATGTTTCCACCACCGTCTCCGGCCTGCTTGGATTATTAGGCATTCAGGCTGATCCCCTTCAGAGCCGCGAACACATTCTGCTTTCCAACCTGCTTCATTCTGCCTGGAAAGACGGTCAAGGGCTGGACCTCCCTGCTCTTATCCAGCAAATACAGAATCCACCTTTAAAGCGAATCGGTGTTTTTGAACTGGATTCATTTTATCCGGCTGCAGACCGTTTCAAGCTGGCCATGATGTTAAATAATCTTCTGGCCGCCCCGGGCTTCGAGGCCTGGCTGACCGGTGATCCTCTTGATATTGGCTCTCTTCTCTACACACCGGCCGGAAAGCCGAGGCTCAGTATCATCTCCATTGCTCATTTGCCGGAAGCCCAGAGAATGTTTTTTGTGACCATTCTTCTTAATCAGCTTCTGGGCTGGGTCAGGCAGCAGCCAGGAACTTCTTCTCTCCGGGCTATATTTTACATGGATGAAATCTTCGGATTTTTCCCACCAGTTAGCGAGCCGCCGGCCAAAAGGCCTCTGCTGACCCTGCTCAAACAGGCCAGGGCTTTCGGGCTCGGTTTAGTTCTGACTACTCAGAACCCGGTTGATCTTGATTATAAAGGCCTGGCTAATGCCGGGACCTGGTTTATTGGGAGGCTGCAGACTGAACAGGACAAGAACCGCTTGCTCCAGGGATTATCCGGTGTGGCCGGCAGCCTGAATATGGAGCAGGTCTCTGATGTGCTCAGCCGCTTAAAAAGCAGGGTTTTCCTTTTGCATAACGTGCATGAAGATAAACCAGTCCTGATGACGACCAGATGGACTCTTTCCTACCTGCGCGGTCCGCTGACCAGGCAGCAAATCATGGAAGTTATGAAGGATAAAAAGACCCAGGCTACTGCCTCTGAAGCTTTGGCCGCTAAAGAAATTGCTAAAAAGACGGTGAGCTCAACAGCCGCCAGGCTTAACCAGTTAAAACCTTCTCTACCGCCTGATGTGCCGGAGCTTTATCTGCCTGTTCGGCGTCGGATCTCATCGCCGGCTGACCTGACTTACCATCCAGCCCTGGCTGCTTTTGGACAGGTAGCTTTCTTTGATAACCGGCTGGGAATTTCTCAGGTTTCAGAGGTGGCTCATTACGTTGAACTGACTGACGAAGTTATGGGTTTACTCTGGGATAAATCTCTTCCTCTACCCTATAGATTTGAAGCTCTTGATCGGGAACCAGCAGCTGGAGCCAGTTTCCTTTCCCTCCCGTCCCGTTCTCTTTCGCTCTTAAAGTCAGCTGGAAATGATTATCTTGATTATCTGGTCAGAAACTATCAGCTTACACTCTGGAAAAGCAACCTCTTCAAGGCGATGTCCAAACCAGGTGAATCAGAAGCAGATTTCAGGATCCGGTTAAGCCAGCTGGCTCGGGAAAAACGGGATGAAGCTCTCCAGAAACTGAGGCAGAAATATGCTTCCAAAATCAGTGCACTGGAGAAGCAGTATTTGACTGCTCAGCAGCGTCTGCAAAGAGAAGAGGAACAATATAAAGAGAAGGTTACCCAGAGCGCCATCTCAGCCGGGGCCACTATTTTCGGAGCTATCCTCGGCCGTAAATCCTATCAAGTAGGCCGGGCTACTACCACTGCCAGGAGCGCCAGCCGGGCTTATTACGAAAAAATGGATATAAAAAGAGCTCAAGAACAGGTGGAACTAACCCGGACCAGACTGGAGGAAATGGAAAAAGAACTCCAGCTAGAAGCAGGCCAAATAGCTAGCCTCTATGATCCAGCCGGCGAACAGCTGGAAACCGTTGCCCTGAGACCAAAGAAAAAAGACCTGGTTCTAATCTGGTCTGGCCTTCTCTGGTTGCCTGTCTGGCATCTGGCCTCAGGCAGCCTGGAGCCAGGTTTCTGACCGGGTCGCTTTTATTTTTTTGATAAGCGGGTGGTATTTTTATTCCAATTTCAGTCTTTCCTGATCCTTTCATTCAGAATATTATTTCCTTGACAGTCATCTTCTTTAAGTTATACTCTCGGAAATGGGAGAAGGGTAACATCAAAGTAATGAGCCTGGGCGTAAAAAATCTGTTGACGGTCAATCGTCCCTGCCAGGCTAATCTTAAGGTTGTTAAACAGGGCTGACTAATCTTAAGGATTTTAATTGGGGGCATTAGTGCTGGCCAGAAAACGTCTTTCTAGTTTAAGGAGGGCATGATTCACCTCATCACCGACTTGATCATCCAGCTGGTCAACAGTGCTCTGGACAGGAACAAGGCCAGCACCGATTGTCAGGCTGTTGGCCATGAATTAAATATAACTTGAAAGGAGAATATTGACCATGAAGAGAACAACTCATCGCAGTGTTAAGGGGACTAAACTTTATGCGGTGCGCGATGAAAAAGGCCGTTTTGTGGACATCCAGACTTACAAGCGGGCTCATGCTGCCGATCTGAAGCGCAAAAGCAAGGCTGAGGCTGCAGCTAAAGCCAAGAAGACAACAAAAACAACGAAGAAAAAATAGAAACGATTTACTGTTTGAAATGACCAATTAAAAAGCTCTGCTTTGGGGCAAGAAGGGGTAGTTTTTCCCACTAGGGCCTGAGGGAGAGGGTGATTTTAAAGACGCCCCGGTCACCAGCCGCATAGAAGCGGCTGTTTGGATCCCACCTTTTTTCCCAGTTACTGTTGTAAATTAAATAAATAAAGTTGCCCGGCTTAACTTCCCAGCGGAAACGGGCGCTCCAGCCCAGAAGATGCGAGACGCTATCATACTGAAGATAATTCATAAATCCCAGATCAGGTGAAAAATAAAAATCCAGCTTGAACTGATATACGTTTTCATCTATTTTACCTTCAGGCAGAGTTCCCCTGACAATTTCAGTATTAAAAGACGTATCAATATTGCCGCGCCAGTGATAGGTCAGCCCAGCCGAAAAATCACCATAATGACCTGAGTAAAACTGCCCAACGGTATAGTTGAGGTTTAACGATACCGGCCGATGAGGGGCGGTATTAAAGCTCAATCTGGCGTTGGTAAAGTTGTAAGGCCCGGCTGGCAGAATTGTTCCCGGGGCCACCTCAAAATCGTAAGGCAAAACATCCTTGTTGACCACGACATTGGCTGTAAATTTTTCGCCAGCTTCAGTTCTAAAGCTTAAAGGTGTAAAGGTCAGACGGCTGGTTTCCAGACTGCCATCCAGTTTCCAGTAGAAATCACCGCTGGCCTGAAAGAAAAACTGCCTGATCACTCGATCGAGCCAGCCCCGCTGTGGACGCGGATTGTACCCGAGCTGCAAATAAAAAGTCTGGATGGCCGGTCTCATCATGTAACCAACACCGGGGTCAAGAGCTTCGCCATAGTAGGCATAGGTAGATTCGATGTCAATAAGATCATTGGGATAATTCGCCCGGAAGCCAAACCCATGGTGGCGGCCTGGTTCATCATTCCAGTTATAAGCAGCCCAGGCGGCCAGCCAGAGATTTTTGCTGCCGGCAAAGCGAGAGGTGGCATAATTTAGATCAAAACCAACCAGGCTATTATTATCTCCAGTAGGGCTGCCGTTGGTAAAAATTATTCCGATTTTGCTTTCTTCCAGAAAGTCATAAGTTACCCGGCCAGCGAAGAGATTAGTTCGGGGCAGCGGGCCAGATTCTTCCATCTCCATATCAAGCATGGCCAGATTGAATTTCCCTATTTTCCCGTAGAGCTTGGCTCCAAAATCAATTGGCACCTGTTGCCCTTGATAAAGGCCAATCCGACGGCTGAAAAAGGGGTAAAAGCTAACACTTGAGCTAAAGTTAAAGGTTTCCGAACCCTCTAAGAAAAACATTCTTTTTTCCGGGTAAAATAGCGGAAAACGGGTCAGGTTAAGACGCCGGTCATCAACTTCAGTTTCAGCAAAATCAGTATTATAGGTAAAGGCAGCGACGAGATTGGGAGTAATATTCTTGTAAATATCCAGTCCGGCCTGAGAGTCCCAGTCATAGTGGCTATTATCGGGCTGATGTTGATTCTGGGTGGCTACCAGACCATAAGGACGGATGGTAATCCCCAGCCCCTGTTTAATGTCTGAAATACCTTCGAGCTCAGCCGCCATCATCGGATTATTAAAATTAGCATCCCAGGAAATACCTGAGAGGCGATCGGTCTCCTGTTTGCGGGCAATATAGCGCTCGACATTCAATCCCCAGGCCGGCAGGTCTTTTTTAAAAGAAATCGTTTTAAAGGGAATTTTCATTTCGGCTGACCAGCCATCGGTCAGGATTTTTGCCCGGCCTTCCCAGATGCCATCCCAGTTCAAACTGGCATTGCCACCCGAGACCAGGCCCTCGCTGCGGGCCCCTCTCGGATTGATATAAAAAATGTAAGCTGTCCTTTTATCCAGAAAAGGATCGATTAAAACCCTGACAATATCGTTACTGGTGCTGGTCCCCTGTCTGCTGCCGTACATTCCCTGGCTTTCGCCAGTCTGGTCATGGGAAAGCGAATTAGCAGCAATTTTTCCCGGCTCACTATCATAACAATAAATGCCAATATAAAGATTGGTTTCATCATAGAGTACCCTTAGCTCGGTTTTCTCTGTTGGTTCATTTCCCGGAGAAGGCTCAACCATTTTGAAGCCAGAGAAAGGCTCAGCCAGTTTCCAGACTTCATCGGCGAGAAGTCCATCAAGATGAGGCCCCTTTTCGACCTTAACTGCCTTCAGTTTTATGGCCGAATCTGGCTGGGCAGAAAAACCCGGGGACGGAATAATAGCAGTAAGAATCAACCCTAAAAAGATAAAAAGACAATATCTGCTTCTGTTCATCGCCTCACCACTTGAATTGAAATTAATTTCTTTTGTCCTGAATCTGGCCGGCTATTCAGCCTGGCCGCCTGTTTGATTTAAGGCTTTTGATTTCAGCCGAATATCTTTCTAAATTAAAGACGAATTATAAATGATAATCTTCCACTTGTCAGTTAACAATTTATTAAATGCAAAATTTAAAGTGACAGTCAATGAATCTGTTTTTGAACAGCTACCAGCCGCTCGGCAATAAATGTTTAGTTCGAACTTCAGGGGAGGAAGCCTTGCCCCACCAGTCGGCCTGAGGCAGAAGCAACTCCAGGCAGACCAACTGGCCTGTTACGCTTGCCCGGTTCGGTCAGAAACCGACCTCAAAGAACAAATCTTTCCAGACGGAGTTAAATTAAAAAGCCAAAAGTAGCTAAGCTTATACAGACACAACTTAAAAACGTTTTTTATCATTCGACACTTCATTTTAAGAGTTATCAACTAAATCTATTTTTCAAAAATCATAGCCAGCCCGACGCTCCAGCCTGTCGACAAAATCAGTCTGTCTGTGACCGATTACATCCTCCATAAAGTCTAGTAGTCTTTTCCATTCTAATCTTTTATAAAGAGTTTTACGTAGTCCAGATTACTCTGAAGCCTAGCTCGGCAGTCTTCAGTAGCTTCGGCTATGGCCAGACCTTCTTCCAGCATTTTTTTGGCCGGTTCTAAATTGGTCGTCGAATCCTGTTTATGCTGTTTGATGATCATATAGGCAGCGTTGTTTTTCCCCCAGGCGACGAGATCCGGACGACCCAGCCCTTCAGCCTGACGAATATACTCAAGATAATACTGTAGAGCTCTGGTGTAATCACCTTCAAGATCATACTTTTCAGCACTGGCCTTGGCCTGATTCCAGCTCTCCCAGGAAATCGGAAGCTGGGCCGCTTCTTGCCCCTGCTGTTCCTGTTCTTCCTGGGCGGCGGCTTCTGATGCCAGAAATAATGGGCTGACCAGGCACAGACACAAAAAGACAGCCAGACTTAAATAGTTTAATTTTTTCATGTCTTGACCCTCCTCCTTCCTCGATTCAGGGATCTCCCGCCCTGATATTAGCATTCTAAAACACCTTCTTCAAAATTACAAAAAATCTTCAGATTAAATAGGATAGGGTGGCAAGGTGTGTCTCCGCTCCGCCCGCAGCGGAAGGGGTTCCCCACGGGGAGATGGGTGGAGCGAGGACGGACGGGGGCGCGCCCTGACAGGCCCCTATACCCTTTCCACATAGAAAAGATCAGCCGATAAAAGCTTAGCTTCTAAAGCCAGACCTTCCAAATTAGCTTGCTAAGTCCTTAATTGTTTTAAAAATTTGAGCCAGGCTTTCTTCTCCTCAAATTCGACACTTAGATTAAAGCAGGGTGGCAGGGTGTGTCTCCGCTCCGCCCGCAGCGGAAGGGGTTCCCCACGGGGGGATGGGTGGAGCGAGGACGGACGGGGGCGCGCCCTGACAGGCCCCTATACCTCTTCGATTTACTCTATTCCCATCTCTTTCAGCAGGTGGCTGGCACCGCCCAGTTCCTGCAGAATCCACAGAGCATATCTGATATCCACGCCAATTGACCGGCTGAAATCATGGCTCCAGGTAAAGTCATTGATGGTTGCTTCCCACGTCCGGTCAAAGTTGACTCCAACCAGTTCGCCATCAGCATTGATAATTGGGCTACCCGAATTGCCACCGGTCGTATCTGTACTGTAAAGCAGGCAGACTGAGACCGTTTTGAGTTCAGGGTTAATAAAGCGCCCGAATTTTTTCTGCTTGACGAGCTCCAGAAGAGCAGGCGGCGTATCATAAGGTTCACGACTGGTAGTTTTTTCGACCACTCCCTGAACAGTACTAAATGGCTTATAGAAGACAGCATCCCTGGGCTCATAACCTTCTACCCGGCCATAGGTCAGGCGAAGAGTGCCGTTGGCATCGGGTATAAACTGCTGGCCAAGAAATTCCTGGCGAATATCAACCAGCTTGGCCTGCAGCTCATCCAGCTGGCCTTTTCTCGCCCGGTTAGCTTCTTCCATTTTCAAGTATTCGGGATAAAGAGCCAGGGCCAGCTTCAGTAGCGGATCATCAATTTGCCTCAGGTCAGCCGGCTTTCTATCCCAGAGAGTATTAATAAACTCCATCTCCTGCAATCTGGTCTTTGAAAAGAGGTTATTAGCGATTTCATCCAGATTATTTCCACTGACTACTAACTGGCTGAGTCCTTCAATCTTCTGATGGTCGGGAAGGGCCTCAGCTTTTTTTAGAAGTTCCTTAAAGATGGCCAGATCCGTCGGGAGATAGAAGCTTGCTATGAGAGTCAGACCTATCCGTTGCCTGGTCCTGTTAAAATTCCTGTCCATATAGGCAGCATTTCTTTCCAGGTCTGGTTTCTGGCGCTCATGGGCTGCTTCCACCACGGTCATGGCATTCTGAAATAAAATTACCGAGCGACGGAGATTATCCAGGACAAAGCTTCTGGGATAGTCCAGTTCCATCTCTTTGTAGATTCTTTCCAGTGACGGTAAGACCTCACCATAAGCAGCCTGACGCTTAGGATCGGCCTGAATAAAAGCCTTCAGGGCCTCTTCCTCCTGCTCTTTCTGGGCCAAATAATTCAAGCGCTGCAGACCGGCCAGTTTGCCACGATAATTTTTCATAGTGTTGGCCAGGCCTTTGATCCTTGAGTCGTGCTTGAGAGCTACCTCGCGGCTGGGTTTACTCATCTCTTCCATCAGGTTAATCTGCCATTCATACCAGTCAGCCACGGCTGGCATCCTGACATTCTGTTCAAAAGCTATGTAACTGGCCGGGAGGTGGCGATAAGTACGCCCCGGATAGCCCAGCAGAAAAACAAAATCTCCTTCTTTGACCCCGGCTGGATTTACCTTTAAATAAGTCTTAGGATGGAAGGGGACGTTATCCGGGCTGTATTCAGCTGGCTTCCCGTCTGGTCCGACATAGGCCCGCATGAGGGTAAAGTCACCGGTGTGACGTGGCCACATCCAGTTATCGTCTTCTCCGCCAAAATTGCCTACAGATAGCGGTGGTACATAAACCAGCCGAATGTCCCTGAGATCAGTGTAAAGAAACAACCAGTAGGATTTGCCTGGAAACATTTCGGCCACTTCAGCTCGCTTGCCTGGATTGGCCTTCTCGGCAGCCGCTACCAGTTGCTTGATTTTTCTCTCAATCGCCTTAGTCCTCTCGGCCGGGCTCATTTTCGTCTTGACCACGGATAGAACTTCAGTTGAGACATCCTTGAATGATTCGGTAATGCGGGCGGTCTGACCGGCTGCTGGAATTTCCTCAGCTCTGGTCCTGGCCAGAAAACCGTGTTTAAGATAATCTTTTTCTGGGGTACTGGCCGCCTGCACCGAGCCAAAAGCCACATGATGATTGGTGATAATCAGCCCCTCTTCAGAAATGAACGAGCCGGTAGCGCCCAGCTGAACAACAGCATAGAGCAAGCTCTGTTTGGCTGGATCATAAATAAGCGAGGGGTCCATCCTCAGCCCTTTTTCGCTTAAATTAAGCTTCTGAATTTCGCTGAGTGGCCAGATGCCCTCATCGGCTCGAACTGATAAAGATACTCCCCAGAAAATTAAGACCAGACTGAAAGCAACCAGAATATTTTTGGCCTTGAATAGTTTTTTCAACCTAACCTCCTGTTTCTCGATAATCCCGAAAATAAAGACACCTGCCCGTCAGGTATGTTTGACAGGCTTTAATCTCCGATTTTTTCTCAAAGCAATTATCTTAATATAGCTATGACAGCCAGGCTACCGACCCTGATAAGATTTCATCCGACCACAGCTTTAGTTTATAAAACCTCAAGCTCGGCGGTCAATCCCTCTCTTTATCTTCTGAAGCCTGGCTCAAAACCGGGTTAGCTGTCCGGGCTGGTGCCCGACCTGTCAGCCAGAGTTATATTTATTGAAGGACGGATTTTATCTCGTGGATGTTTTCCGACCGATAATTACGGTAACAGAAAAAAGTTTAATAGAAAAAGTCGCCTGAATAGTCCAGGCACAGGATTATCGTCATTCGGTCTCCAAACTCTCGAAAGAAAAGCTCCTCTCTCGTCCTGTTATTTGTTCTCCTGTTTTTTCCCGGCCAGACGTAGAAACAAACCAGCGATGGCTGCATCCTCCACACCAAGCCCGGTGAGGTCAGCCACGGTGATATCTTCGACCGAGCGTCTTCCCGTTTTTCGACCGAGAATCAGTTCACCAATTTCGCCGCTGATTTTGTCCTCAGGAATCACTCCAGCTTGAAGAGCGTGATGAACTTCTCCCAGGCGGCGGCATTGGCTAATCGAATCGCAAAAGATAAAGTCAGCCCGGGCCAGGACCTCAGGATAGAGCTCTTGCTTGTCCGGTCCATCAGAACCCATAGCTGTGATATGAACTCCCGGTTTCAGCCACTCGGCTTTGATTAATGGCTGGCGGCTGGGTGTGGCGGTTATTATTAAATCTGCTTCTTTTACCGCCTCTTCCGGCGTCGGAGACGGATAAAATTTTACCCAGGGGAATACGGCTACCATATCCTTGACATACTGTTCGACATTCTCTGGCCGGCGACTCCAGACTGAGACCTCAGAAAAAGAGCGGACTTCAGCCAGAGACTGGAGCTGGAGATGAGCCTGAACACCCGAGCCGATCATTGACACCCGGTTGATGTCTGCTTTAGCCAGATATTTAGCTGCCACGGCCCCAGCCGCAGCCGTCCTTAGATCCGTTAAATAGCCGCGGTCAAAAAGGATGGCTTCAAGCTCTCCCGTTCTCGCTTTATAAACCAGCATCAATCCGTCGCCAGTCGGAAGTCCGTGGAGAGGATTTTTATAGAAGCCGGAAGCGACCTTGACAACATAATAATCGTCACCCTGAAGGTAAGCAGCCTTCACATGAACTTCACCTTCCCATTCCGGCAGATCCAGATTAATCACACCGGGCAGGATAGCCAGGCCGGAGCTGTAAGCAGCCAGAGACTGTTCGATAGCCGGGATAGCTTCCTTCAGGCCCAGGGCACTTCTTATCTCAGGTTCAAAATAGGTGCGCATCAGTTTTTAATTTCCCCTGTTATGACTTTATCGTCTTCAACCAGCCTGACCTTAAGGGGCGCAGTCTCGCCCTGCTTCTTCTGGCCAGGATACAGAGTCAGATGGGGAAAAGGAATAGTAATCCCCTTCCGGTCAAAAGCCTTTTTCAGCCGCCGGTTGAATTCGCGGCTTACCTCCCACTGCTTGCTCGGTTTGGTGGTTGTCCTGGCCCTGATAACCAGGGCTGAATTTTCAAAGCGGTCGAGACCCAGAATTTCAAGCGGAGAAAGTATGCACTCAGAAAATTGCTGGTCGTGACGCAGCTCTTCGTCCACTTCTTTTAAGGTCTTGATGACCTCGTCTACATCTTCATCAAAAGCAACCCGGACATCAAAGACAAATTGAGAATATTCCCTGGTCATATTGGTGACCACATCAATCAGATTGTTAGGAATATAATGGACGTTCCCATCCAGACTGCGGAGAACAGTCATTTTCAGGTTAAGCCCCTCGACAACACCACTGCGCCCGGCAATTTCCACCACATCGCCGACCCTGATCTGATCCCAGAGGATAATAAAAAAACCATTGATAACATCTTTAATGAGTGATTGGGCAGCAAAGCTGATGGCCAGTCCGGCCACACCAGCTGTAGCCAGCAGGGGACCAATCTGGATATCGAGAGCGGCCAGAACAGTCATGACCGCAATGATCACAATGAGACCGTTAAGGAATTGCCGGACCAGTCCTGACAGAGTTTTGGCTCTTTTGAGCGATTCCTCATCCTCTTTACCCTTGAGAAAGATCTTCTCCAGGCGCCTGGTCAACCCCCGCGAGATACGAGTCAAAATCAAGACTACGCCGATAATTAACAGTATTTTCAGTCCGGTAGTCAGCAGCCAGGCCAGGCCTTTTTCCAATAGTTCCGGTGTAAACATTTCTTCCTCCTGAATGTTGGCATTGAGTAAATATTAACACAGCGGATAAGCTTAAAAAATCAATGGCGGCAAAAACTAAGTCTTTTTTGAAGTAAAAAGAGCTTAATTCTCAGGAAATAGGATAGAGTGAAATTTATATGATGGCTCAAAAAGAGGCAAAATCCCCTGGCGTCAATCTCGACCTGGCCCCTTCAATAACTTCTGATTTCTTATTCGTTTATTTCCGGGGAGTAAATAACAAAAGTGGGGATAAAGGCCAGAGGGCAGGTCGCCTATTTAGACTCATTCTAATATTAGAATTATTCTAAATGGGTAATCGCCTTCAGAAAAAGCCTGCAGACTGGAGCAGCCACTGGCAAAAACAAGGGTGAGCCCTGCTCACCCTTGTTTATCTAATCGACGATAAATAAAACCGATCGGTTCATCCTCATTCAGAAGCTCTGATGCTCGGTGCGGCGAATTATTTCGTCCTGGAGCTCTCTGGCACAGTCCACAAAATAATCGCTGTAACCGGCGACTCTAACAATCAGATCGCGGTATTTCTCCGGATGCTTTTGAGCATCGCGCAGAGTCTCAGCGGTGACGACATTAAACTGGATATGGTGACCCATCAGCCGGAAATAAGTACGAATCAGGTCTTTGAGCTTTTCCAGCCCTTCCTCGTCAGCCAGTAGCTGCGGGGTAAATTTCTGGTTGAGAAGTGTTCCGCCGGTTTTGATATGATCGAGCTTGCCTTCGGATTTAATGACCGCCGTGGGTCCTTTTCGATCCATGCCCTGGACCGGCGAGATTCCTTCTGAAACCGGCTCACCGGCCAGCCGCCCATCGGGTGTCGCTCCGGTCACCTTACCAAAATAGACGTGAACGGTGGTCGGGAGAAGGTTAATTCTGTACTTTCCACCGCAGACCGTTGGCCGGCCATCAATGAGATTAAAATAGAGATCGAAAACCCGTCTGGCCTGCTCATCAGCATAATCATCATCGTTGCCGAACTTAGGAGTCTTGTTAATCAGATGGTCGCGGAGCCGTTCATAACCTTTGAAATTCTGGCTCAAAGCGCGCAGCATTTCGTCCATGGTGACCAGCTTCTGCTCAAAGACGTTATATTTGAGTGAGGTCAGCATGTCGGTAATGGTACCCAGACCAACGCCCTGAATGTAGCGGCTATTATAACGGGCGCCGCCATTGTGATAGTCCTTCCCTTTGGTGATGCAATCATCAATAAACAGTGAGAGGAAGGGTGAGGGCAGATAGGTGGCAAAAAGCTTTTCGATCACATTGTTGCCGCGGATTTTAATGTCAATAAAATGTTTCATCTGCTTCTCAAAAGCTGACATCAGCTCTTCAAAGCTGCTGAAATTCCGCGGATCACCTGTCTCGAGGCCAATCTTTTTCCCGGTTCTGGGATCAACCCCATTATTGAGTGTAATCTCGAGAACCTTGGGCATATTAAAATAGCCGGTCAGAATGTAAGCTTCACGACCAAAAGCGCCAGCTTCAACACAGCCGCTTGAACCGCCTTTGCGCGCATCTTCCACCGCTTTGCCCTGTCTCATGAGTTCCTGGACAATAGCATCGGTGTTAAAAATCGAGGGCTGACCAAAACCGGTTTTGACAATTCTCAGCGCTCGAAGCAGCAGCGAATCAGGATTTTTAGCACTGACCTGAACCATAGAACTGGGCTGCAGAAGTCTCATCTCTTCAATTACATCCAGAATTAGATAGGATAATTCATTGGCACCGTCACTCCCATCCGGCTTCAAGCCACCGACATTGATCAGAGCAAAATCAGTGTAAGTACCGCTTTCCTCGGCTGTCACGCCGACTTTCGGTGGCGCTGGTTGATTGTTAAATTTAACCCAGAAAGCTTCCAGCAATTCCTTCGCCCACTCTCTGGTCAAAGTGCCATCTTCCAGTCCCTTTTTATAAAAGGGATATAGATTCTGGTCAAGGCGGCCAGGATTAAAGGAATCCCAGGTATTGTACTCGGTGGTAACACCAACATGGACAAACCAGTAATATTGAAGTGCTTCCCAGAAATCGCGTGGAGCGTGAGCCGGAACCCAGTCACAAACCTCAGCAATTTTTTCCAGTTCTTTTTTCCGCTGAGGATCTTTTTCTTCCGCGGCCATTGACCTGGCCAGCTCCGCATGACGGTTGGCATAAAGTATCAGGGCGTCAGCAGCAATAGCCATCGCTTCTAGCTCGTATTGCTTATCCAGCGCTTCCGGGTCATTATAAAAATCAAGCCTGGCCAGTGAATCTTCTATATCCTTTTTTATGTCGAGCAGTCCTTTGGTATAGATTTTATCGCCAAGAACAGTGTGGCCCGGCGTTCTCTGTTCCATAAACTCAGTGAAAATACCGGCTTCGTAAGCGTCTTTCCATTCCGGTGTCATGGCTGCCAGCAGCCGGTCGCGCATCGAACGTCCGCGCCAGAAGGGGATGATTTCGTCGTGGTAAAGCTGGAGAGTTTCTTCATCGACAGCATAATTTGTCTTCGGCCTGGAGTTCAGAATCTCCAGATCTTCCAGGCTGTGGCAGCAAACCTCGGGATAGGTGGGCGTAGCTTTATGAGCCGGGCCTCTCTCTCCTACAATTAACTCGCCATCATCAATGAAAATAGCTTTTTTCTGCATTAAATCTTTAAAAACCAGTGCTCGCTGAATCGGAATCGGGGCTCGCTCCACTTCCGGTCGCCGATAAGCCTCGGTGACAATTCTGGCTCTTTCAGAAGAAACCGTTGGTTTCGCTTCCAGCGAATCTTCTCTTAATTTTTTGATTCGTTCATTCATTTTTACCCTCCCTGTTTAACAATCAAGCCCCGGTCCCTGAAATAGCTTATGACATCATCAATCATGGCCTGAGACGGGGGCTCAAAAATTTCAAACTGGTCGCCCTGATCAAGGCGACGAACTTTTTCCACACCGCCCTTATGGTAAGGCAGCACATTCAGCATCTTAACTGACTTTAATTCCAGCAAAAAATCGGCCATCGCTCTAAGGTTTTCGTGACTGTCATTGACCCCGGGGATAAGCGGAAATCGAATCCAGATAGGCTTACCGGTTTTATCCAGAGCTTTAAGATTACTGAGGATGAGCTGGTTGGAGACACCGGTAAATCTTTTATGCTGGCTATCATCCATTAATTTCAAGTCATACAAAACCAGATCAGATTTTCCAGCCAGGCGAATAAAAGTCCCTTCAGGCGCATAGCCGGAAGTATCAAGAGCAACATGAATACCGATCTGGTGCAACCGATCAATCAGGGCTTCGGCCAGTTCTGGCTGGAAAAGAGGTTCACCGCCGGTCAGGGTCACCCCACCGCCTGATTGATCAAAAAAAATTCGATCCTTTTCGACCTCAGCTATAATGTCTTCAACCGTCATTTCCCTGCCAACCAGGGCGATAGCTTCTCGCTGACAGACTCGCTCACAATCACCACAAAGCGTACATAGCGAGCGATCGGCTACCACTTCTCCATCTTTTTTTTGAGCTAAAGCACCGAATTTACAGCTACGCACGCAGTCACCGCAGCGGGCACAACGATTGGGCATAAGCATCAACTCTTTATGAGGGGAAATACCTTCAGGATTATGGCACCACAGGCAGTGTAGCGGACAGCCCTTAAAAAAGACTGTCATCCTGATCCCTGGCCCATCGTGGATGGCATAATGCTTGAGGTCGAAGATCATACCTTTCATCGAATTTCTTCTTTCTTTTCTCTAAGCCTCTTAAAATAAATATGCTCTGAAACCACCTTTTCCTCAGGCTGAGAGTCGTAGTAAGTCTGCCTCATGTCTTTCTGTTCTGCTGCCTTCCCATATCTGATATATCACATATCAGATAGCCTGTCAACACATTTTTCGTCTTTTTAACAACTATTTTTTTTATTGTTAGCATCCCCGGCCCCCTGTCTCAATCAGCACTCGCTGCACTACAAATACTGATCATATTCATTCCTGTTCTCGCTTTAGCAGTTTTTCCTGATTATTGTCTCCCGGCCTCAAAATGCCCTGTCAGTTGATGGCTGGCTGGTTTCCCTTTTCTACTGGTAAGCTTATCTGGGCTAATCCGCTTCAAATATGACATAAATTCGTTCATCAACGGCTCGAAAACCTGAAAATTGTTCTGCTCCTGAACACCTCGCCTGGCCTCAAAACAGTCGAGGGGAAATGAGGTTGGTTGGGCGAATCAGGAAAGTGCTGTGACTCCAGACAGAAGGCTGACCTCGGTCCATAGATTTTTCCCCCCTTGCCTCTTATCGTTCCATCCAGAAAGTTGCCTGAATAAAATTGAAGGCCGGGCTCTGTCGTCAGGAGTTCCAGCTGCCGGCCCGAATCAGGTTCAAAAACTCTGGCCACGACAGCCAGTTCTCCTTTATTGTCCAGCACAAAATTGTGATCATAGCCGCCTGGCACCTGGTCTATTCTTTCGCCTATTCTTATCGGCTGCCGGAAGTCAAAAGGAGTACCGGCTACGGGTTTTATCTCCCCGGTAGGAATAAGCGTCTCATCCACCGGTGTAAAAGCTGAGGCCAGAATTTGAAGCTCGTGGTCGAGAATATTATCTTTGGTCCCCGCTGATAAATTAAAATAGCTGTGATTGGTCAGATTGAGGTGAGTTGGCCTGTCAGTGGTAGCCTGATAGGAAATCTCAAGCTGGTAGTTGTTAGCTAAAAGATAGGTAACCTGGCAGGACAGGTTGCCCGGGTAACCCTCTTCTCCGTCAGGACTGAGATAGCTAAATCTGACGCCTACCCCTGAAGGCTGACTGAATGGCTCCGCCCGCCAGATGACTTTGTCAAAGCCTCTTATTCCACCGTGAAGATGGTTCGGGCCATCATTTTTAGCCAGCTGATATTCGCGCTCCTCAAGAACAAAACGCCCCCTGGCAATTCTATTGGCATATCGGCCGATCGTTGCTCCCATATAGGGATTTGGCCCAAGATAGCCGGAGAGTGAGTCAAAACCGAGAACAACGTCTCCGATCTTTCCTTGCCTGTCAGGAACACAAAGAGAAACTAGCGTCGCCCCATAACTCATCAGGGTTGCCTTGAGTCCTTCGTCATTTTCCAGCTGAAAAAATCTAACGGGCTGGCCTTGATAATCTTCTGGTCTTTTTTCCTGTATTATCATTCTCGAGCTCCTTTTGAAAAAAATATGAATAAAATCCTTTTTTAATTAATAAATGGCCACTGATATTAAGTTAAAAAAAATATCAGATTTTCCTGCTCAGCACAAATCATAATTTCAATTGATTGGATGAATGGTCAGCTGACCTGACTGGCAGCCATAACCCCCCCTTCTCTTTGCCGCCCTTCAACTCAAGAAATAAAATCAGCAGCCGGACTTTACTTGACCGCCTGAATCTTCTTTTTAACCTCTGGTTGCTCAGGATTGATCTCAAGAGACTTTTGCCACACAGCCAGTGCTTCTTCTTTTTTACCCAGCTTAAGATAGCAGTCACCGATTAGGTCAAGGAGCTGAATATCTGTCCCGTGCTGGGCGACAGCTTTGTCAAGAGTATTCAGAGCTTTTTCATATTGACCGATATTGAAAAAGGCCTGAGCAGCGACCAAATAGGTCTCATAGCGGACACCCTGTTCAGCCATAACAAAACTGTCAAGAATTTTCGCCGCCTTCTCATAATCTTTAAGTCCGACATAGACTCTCGCCAGTTCCATAGCCAGATCCTGATTGCCAGGAGCCTTGGCCATAGCCGCTTCCAGAACTGTCCTGGCTTCAGTCAGGCGACCAAGATTGTAAAGCTGATTGCCGAGGATCCAGCCATAATAAGGATCGCTGGCCGGCGGCAAAATTCTCGATAAAACCCACGGGCGGGGCAAAGTTTCAAGATAGGTCAGGTCGAATTCGTCCTTGACAGTTAACTTTTCCTGACCATCAATCAGCAGGGTTATGTTTAAAAAATAATGAGCAGGAGAAAAATCTGCTAAAGAAAATACTTTGATGAGGTCAGGTAATGTTCCCAGTTCAGAGACTGGATAGGTCTCTTCCTTGAAAAGCTGCGACTCCTTAAAAAACTGATATCTAAGACTGGCTTTATTTTTTAGTTCAGGTGTCAAACCAAAAATCTGGAGGGCCACCACCAGTTGGTCACGGGAGGTAAAAACCCGGCTGGCCTGAAGATAAAGCTGCTGACCTCCCAGCAAGAAGGCCTTGATCTTGCCTTCGGTCGATTCTGAGGGAGAAACCCGGTAAGCCAGAATGGGCGTGGTCATTTCTATCTGAATTTTTTCTGGAATTCTGATCGTCTGTTCAAGACTGGTGAATTCTTTCGAAGCCTCATTCTTTACCAGAACAGATAATTTATACTCGCCCGGAACACAGGGTAAAACGTCATAAATAGCCAGTGGCAGATGCTGCCTTTCCTTAAACTGAGCTGCAGTCAATTTCACCGGAAAAGTCTTTTCAAACTGGTAAACCATTTTCCCATCAATCGTGCTCAGCAGACCATTGACCTTAAAATTGGTAGCATATTGATTATCATACTGATTGACAGACAGTCTGCTCGGCTCAATATCGTAATGAATGAAATAGAGGCCGGAGGGGTCCTTCAAGACCCTGACCAGCGAATCGCTATCGATATAATTGACGGAATAATCAACATCAATGATGTCCTTATATTCAAAAAATTTCCTGGCATATCTATCTTCAACCATTTTTTGCGGAGTCTGTTCTATCTGGCGAAGAAGCAGGTCAGAAGAAAGAGAAGGCCTGCCCATGCTTACATTCTCCTCTCCTGGAATCAGCGATAAGGAAATATTAGCCAGATTGGGATCTACCTCCCTCAAATTGCTGTAGGCGGTCGTATAGTCAGCCGGATCTCCCCAGTAGCTGGTCAGAAGGGCCTGCGGGCCATCGCTGGTCGGGCTGTAAAGACGCATTTCTCCCGTTCCTTTTTCCTGATAGAAAAGAAGGTTAAAACCAGGAGGCAGGCCAAGTTCCTGCTTTCCCTGGTAAAACCAGATCTCGCAGTTGTAGATTTCCGATTTGCCATCTATGTGCTGGATGTCGTTAGGAGGACCCAGGATTATATACATCCGTCCTCGGTCAGTCATCCAGCCAGGCTTGGCCGCCTCTCGCCCGAAATACTTATTGGCATATTCAATCCTCTTATAGTGTTCAATTTTAAATTCATTTTCTTCAGTTTCCGGAATTGGGTCGCGATGTTTCCAGAAGGCCTCAATAAAAAGATCCCGTTCCCGGTCAGTTTTTAACTTCAGGAATATCTCTCTTTCAGTTGGAGTAATAATATAAACCACTTCCTGTTCCAGCCATTTTTTATATTTTTCAGGTAGCTTGGGAGCAGGCTCTTTTTTCTTGGCTGATTTCTGAGCGACGATCAAATCCGAGTCAGATAACCCACCCGCCTGACCGGCTAAAGCCAGTCCATTCCCTGTTAAATCAATGATCAGAAGTAAAATTATTAAAAGCTCCAGCCACTTTTTCGGCTTATCAGGGCAATGATCAATATGGACTGACTCTCTGAGCAGTTTCACTTTCTACACTCCTGATCTGAATTTTATTCTTCATGCTTTTTTATTTTAGCATTTTTGGAGCAGCTTTTCTTCTTATTTCCTCCAGTTCTGGAGGTAACCGGAGTTAAGCGTGTTCCACGCTCCAGTTTATTCCAACTTTCAATCCGGGCTAATCGTTGCCTGTTCCGATCGCTACCAGAAGATTCTGGCTGCCCCGCTGGCCGCTGTCTTAATCTTAACCTAAATTGATTAAGAGATTATCTTTCTTATAGCCTTGATGCTGGCCAGGGTCACCTTCTGGCCAAAATCCACCAGATATTTAGTTCGGGTAAAATCGAAGGTATCAACAGATGGGTTGATCTCGATCAGCAGGTCAGCGGCAGGCAGCTGACTCTCAGTCGAATCAGCCAGAACAATTTGAATCAGGCGGGAAACCAGGGATAAATTTGATTTAAGCTTAGTCCTCGGCAGTCTGGGCAGCGGCCGGTGAACATCTGGGACTATGACTTTAGTCGCCCCCAGCTCACGGGCCAGATCGATCGGAACATTGTTAAGCAGTCCACCATCTACTAAAAATGCCCTCTCCCACCGGGCTGGCTCAATGAGCGGAGGATAAGCGGCGCTGGCTCTTAAAGCTCGATAAAGGGGCCCGGAAGTGAACCAGACCTGGCGCCCGCTGACCAGATCAACAGCATTGCAACCAAAGCAAATGGAGAGCTCTTCCAGGCAGACATCACCCAGAAGATGGCGAAGCGATTTCTCGAGCACATCACCCTTTTCCTGGCCAAAGCGCTTTAACAATTTTTTTTGATATGATTCAAAAACAAAAAAATCTACCAGCTTGTCAGGGATAGGAAATTTACTCTGCCTCCATCTGGCGATCTGGCTTGAACCGAGCTCCCGAGCAATAGCTTCGATTTCAGTTGGTAAGTAGCCAGCCGAAAAGAGTCCGCCGACAATAGCTCCCATGGAAGTCCCGGTGATAACGGGTGGGGTCAAGTCGTTTTCAACCAGAGCTTTCAGCACGCCGATATGAGCCAGTCCACGTGCCCCGCCTCCCATCAGAACAAGTCCCCACTTTTCGCCTGATGAAGAACGCTTCAAACGACCGGGCTGACTTTTCTTAACCGGACGTCTGTCCAGCCTCTGTCCCCGAGCAGGCTGTCGACTTTCTTTTGTTATCATGATTTTTTGCCCATTCTAGCCATTTGCTTCAACTTTATCATTATGATGATCTTCCGTCCAGAAGAGATATAAACAGGAGTGTTCACTATCCCGGCCCCAGCTTCTGATTATAGCCTTTTTAAACTATTTCCAGGTGGAACGCAATCTGGCCACCTCTTTACCTGTCGATAGATTAAATATTTGCTGAACCCAGGGTTCATTTTCCTGGAGAGGCTTCTGGGTGATGACTTCAATGGCATCTCCATAAAAAGCTTCTGACCGATAATTAATTTCTATCTCCATCAGACGACGAGAAAAAAGCACTTCAGGTGGCAGCCCCTCAACCGCCCAACGCGAATAAGCTACATTGTTAACATGACGGTTAAAATCCAGATCTTCAAATAAAGCCTTAAAATCACTTTTGAGGTCCAGCCGCTCGACAACCGGCAAAACAGGGAAATCATCTTCTATAAGCCTTCTATTTAAGACTAACTCATCTGGAAAGAGGTCGTTAATTTTAACCGGCCGGCGGTCCTTCAAATCAATGATCATCCAGGAGCTGGTGGCTGCCAGAATTCTTTCTTGCCAGGCGTCGGAGATTTCAAATTCTCGCAAAGCATAAAAACTGTGTTTGCCAGAGGCCCAGGTTTTAACCACAATTTTTTCTCCCATCTCCGGATAGCGCTGGACCTTGAGATGATAACGGGAAATTACCCAGGTGACGCCTTTTTCCTGAAGATCAAAAACAGAAAATTTTTCTGCAATTGAATGGAGCCTGGCGGTGTCCTGAAGGTAATTCATCAAAGCCGACAGGTGCGCCCGATTCTGATAGTCAACATTAAAACTCATAATTTCATAATCTGCCTGATATTCATGTTGCCTGGCCATTTTCAGTCCTCAAATTTTAATTGATTCTTTCCTCATCTTTCTCATTTCACCTGAGCGTTTATTTTATAATAAAGGTGAGCTTCAGGCTACCAGGCGCGACCAGAGCTGAAATATTTCGAACCAGAAGCTTCTTAGTCAGAGCAGTTGTAACCGCTGAGGCCAAACTTTTCTGGTTAATAGCACGCCATAGATATAAAATGAAAGCAGCAAACCCAACATAGTAAAACAAGGAAGGTGGAAAAATGAAACCTCGAGTAAACCTGATTACCGGCACGCTAATTATAGTCGGCCTTTTATCCCTGCTGTCCCTGCTGGCTGGCCAGCTCTCTCCGCTTGCCGCCACCAACCGAAATATAATCGGCCTTAAAATTTATCAGGAGCCAGACAGAGCTGCTCAGTCTTTTGATCTCTGGAAAAAACTTGGCATTAACACCCTGTTCGTCGGCCCGGAACTGGCCGGAAAAAGCGATTGGTTAAAACTCTGTCGTCAAGCCGGTTTTAAAATATTTCTCATTATTCCGGTTTTTCATAACCCTGAAAAATTGAAAGACTCGCCCGGGATGGCGGCCATTACGGGAGAGGGACTTCCAGCCAAGGATGACTGGCTGGAATTTGTCTGCCCCGGCAACCAGCTCTACCGCCAGGAATTAATTGAGTCAGTAAAAAAGATGGTTTCGGAATTGAAGCCAGACGGCCTGAGTCTTGATTTTATCCGTCATTTCGTTTTCTGGGAAAAAGTCTATCCTGAATCAACTCTGGATATCCTCAAAACGACCTGCTTCTGTCCCGAGTGTATAAAAAATTTTCAAAAAGAAACAGGCATCATCATCCCACCAGCTATCCAGGGTTATCCCGATATTCCCCGCTGGCTGGTGACCAATCACCGGACTGAATGGACAGCCTGGAGAAACCGTCAGATCACAACGATGGTTGAAGACGTTTCCAGAGCAGCCAGGCAGGTGGACCATTTCCTCCAGCTCAACCTTCACCTTGTTCCCTGGCGAGAAGATGATTTTAATGGAGGACGGATCTCTGTCGCTGGCCAGGATTTAAAGAGCCTGTCAAGATACGTTGATTATCTTTCACCTATGACTTATGCCCCCATGTTAAAAAGGCCGCCTGAGTGGATCAGTTCGGTCGTAGCCGATATTCAGTCAACAGCTCCAAATCCGATCCTGCCCAGTGTCCAGGTCAAGGAAGCTTATCTGCCAGAGGAACTCAGTTTAGAAGAGTTTGAGGCAGAGCTGAAAGCCGCCCTGAAACCTCCAGCCGCTGGCGTCATTTTCTGGAACTGGGAAACCCTGGCCGGCTCAAAAGAAAAACAGAAGATTATTCAAAAGCAGGTGTCTGAATTTATCCACAATCAGGAAACTCTACGGCTGGAAAGGCTTGAGAAAAACTCCCTGGTGCGGGCTGGTTTACGAGCTTCACCTTATGGACCAAAACCCACTTTTCCAGGGGTCAGTTACTGGCTGAATTCCGCCGGGGATATGTCCCGTCGCTTTCCTGGCAGCCGCCCGGCTCTTATCTGGCTGGTCAGCACCATGGATAGAGTCAAAAAAATCCCTGGCCAGGAGGTTTATGCCACCCGGACCAGGCTGACTTTTCCACCACCGGCTAATTTCAGGCGCCAGGATGAAAATATCGTTTTTGCCGCCGAAGATGCCAGTGAATCCTACCTTCAAGCTTTTGATCAGGCCGGCTATCAGGTCTGGCTCCAGGTTGAACCAGCTATGGCTGATATTCCAACTTTAATCGACCTGGTCATGGAGCGCTATCACCACCATCCCTGTGTCATTGGCTTCGGAGTGGATGTTGAATGGCATCGCTGGAGTGAAAAAGACAGCGAAGGAATAGCGGTTACAGATGAACAGGCTCGGGAATGGCAACAGCATCTCCGCCGCTGGAATCCCTCCTATCTCCTTTTCCTCAAGCACTGGGAACAATCCAAACTACCTCCGACTTATCGGGAGGGACTGGTCTTTATTGATGACAGCCAGATCTTTGAATCACTGGATCAAATCATTCTGGAATTTGCCCGCTGGGCCAGATGGTTTTACCCCGCTCCAGTCGGCTTCCAGTTTGGCTATCCTGCCGATCGACACTGGTGGGAAAAACTGGCCGACCCGCCGGCTGATATCGGGCGTGAAATTATCCTGACCGCTCCCAACGTTACTGACCTCTACTGGGTGGATTTTACTGTTAAAGATATCTGGCCTGATAAAAAATAAAGGTGACCGTCTTCGTTGTCCAGTCCGGGCAAGGATGCGCCAGGATTGGTACTGTCAAGGCGATTTACTACGGGCAAGAAATTAAAATGACTGGCTTCGGCTGCTAAGCCAGCCGCCACTCTTTGCCGATTCGATTGCCGCCGGCCAGCGATAAAATCAATGGCCGTTGACAAAAGCAATTGCCTTTAATGATAGAATAATAAAGAAACAAAGTCTAATCGCTCCTACTGGTCGATTTTAATGGGCTAATTGGTTAATCAGAATAAAAGAAAAACTAAACATAAGACACCTAGAACATTACAGCCAGAGAGAAGAACAAAAAGGAGGAAGAACAATGGAATTCAACGAGGTTGTAAAACAGCGCTACAGTGTTCGTGCCTATCGGCCCGATTCTGTCCCGGAGAATAAATTGAACCGGATACTGGAAGCAGCCAGGCTGGCCCCAACGGCTTCTAATTTGCAACCTTTTAAGATCATAGTGATCTCGACCAGAGGCAGGGAAGCGGAGCTAAAACGAATTTACGCCCGGGACTGGTTTGTTCAGGCTCCGCTCGTTATCTGTTTGGTGGCCATACCAGCTAGGGCCTGGAAGCGAAGAGATGGTAAGAATTATGCGGAAGTTGATGCCACTATCGCCATGGATCATCTCATTTTAGCTGCCACCAATGAGGGACTTGGTACCTGCTGGATCGGAGCCTTCGATCCGCTGGCCGCCAGGGAAATTCTTGGTTTGCCTGAGGATACTGTACCCCTTGCTTTTACTCCTCTTGGTTATCCAGCCGACAGCCCTCGTCCCAAAAAGAGAAAGAGTCTGAGAGAGCTGGTTTCTTATGATCACTGGTCAGATTGAGCCTGGACCTACAGCTCTACAATAAGTAGCTAAACTGGCTGCGCCCACCTTCAGGCAGTGCAGCAGCTATTAGAAATCGGTCTGAACCGGGTTCAATCGGTAAACCTAACCTTAGCAACTGAATACAGTCAGAAAGGCGTATTATGCTGAATATACGGTCACAAATAAAATGCGTTGACAGACCCTGATTAAAATGGCAAGAAGAGAAAGACAGCCAGGTCAAAGCAAATGTGGCTGATGATATTCGCCAGGACTGATTTAAATTTTAAATACTGATAGCCCCAGACCAATCCACAAACCAGAGCAGCCAGAACCAGCACTGGATTTCTGGAGGTAAGATGAACCGCTGCATACAAGCCAGCCACCAACCAATAGCCAGGCCAGCTTCCCAGCCGCCGGCTCCAGTGGTGCTGCAAGAAGCCACGCCACCAGAGCTCCTCCCCGGGGGCTATAATCAGAGCCAGAAAAATTCCCAGTCGCCACTGACTCTGTCCGGATTTCAAAGCATAGATGCTGGCCACCTGGCCAGAGCTTCCTATTAAGAGCTTCGGTAGTAACAAATATCCAGCATAAAACAGGGCATATAAAAAAACAGCTGAAACCAGACCGAGAACAACTTTTCGCCATCCCAGAGTGAAAACATCACCAGCTATCAACTGACTTAAACCAGGATCAAGCCATAAAGCCACCAGTAAAAAAATCAGTAATACCGCCGAAAATAGTGACCAGAAATCGATAATTGCCGGCCCCCAGCCTGAGAAAACAAGGGGGAAGACAACGGCGGAAAGGATAGTCAACCAGTAGAGCTGACTTTGGGTTAGGAGCTTATTTTTCATTCCGTCCAGTCTTCTTAATCAGCATCCCCGGCCGCAGATGATAATAACACCAATATTTTCTGTCATCAGCAGTTTTTATTCAATTATAAAATTGCTACCAGAAACGGTCAGGCTGGAACATTTCATCTGGCCCGGACTCCGGTCCGAATAAGCCCGCTCTATCCTTTTAAAAATTCAATCAGATAATCAAGCCAGAGGCCGCCAACGGTCAGCAAACCAAAAGCCAGGCTATAACGGGCAGTTGTTTCGTCCAGGTCGAGGCAATCAGCCAGTCCAGCTGCCTGCCCCCGGGTGCCCCCACCTGCCATCTTCCATAGCCGCCTGGCCTGCGGCCAGCAGAGAATAACAATCAAAACAGAAAGAGGCAAGGACGGGAAATCAAAGCCAGAAAGGCGTGGCACAAGGACAAAAGCTACCAGAAGAGCCATGGAGCCAAAAAGAAGAAGGCCATAGTAACGACGTGAGCCCCGGCCGCCGAGATTATTAGCCACGGTTGAAATTTTCTTTTCCTGGTCAATCAGGATATCGCGCCAGTTATTGGCATGAAGAATGGCTACAATAAGCATCCCCTGCGGTACTGCCCAGATGACTGGCAGCCAGGAAAATTGACCGGTTTGAACCACCCAGCCACCAAACGATCCAAGCAGACCGAAATCAATAAAAACAACCAGGTCACCCAGAGCCTCTTTCTTAAGCCAGGGATAGGCCACACCTAAACTTATACCGAGGAGGCCGGTGTATAGAACAAGCCGACCGCAGAGATAAACCAGAAGCAAACCTAGGGTCGAACCAATGGCAAAAAAGATAATAGAGCCCCTAAGGACCTGTCCTGGTGTCAGTAAGCCTCGGGCCAGGGCTCCACTGGCCGCTGTTATCTCCCGGTCGAGTCCTCGCTTCCAGTCCACAACATCAGACAACATATTAGCTGCCATGTGCAGAAAAATAATGCCCAGCAGTGATAAAAGAAGCAAGCCTATCTGAAGTTTTACCCAGCCGACGGTAGCAGCCAGAGAGGCCCCAAAAATTACCGGAATGACTGAGGCCGGCAGAGACCAGGGGCGGCCAGCTATCAGCCATTTTTTAAACCAGCCTGTTTTTTCTATTACCGTTTCCATTGTGACCAGTTAGAACCAACCTGTTTCCGGGCTTAAACTTAAGATTCTTATTTTGGGATTTTAACAGATTTAAAAAATAATTACAGCTTGAAACGAGTCAATTTAAAATTATTTGACCAGACTTCATGATTTAAATTTTTATTTGAGCTTTAGCTTATTTTTTCTTAAAATCACCGTGTAAAAGATCAAAAGCCTGAGGCAGATTTGTCTGTTGCTATTACTTATATACGAATTTTAATTTTTTAATATCATATTTTTAATTCAAAAGGAGGCTTTCGATGAAAATAACTCGCCAGCAATTTTTAAAATATTTTAGCTTTGGTCTGGCTTCCACTGCTCTGGTGAAAAAGCCGATTCTGGCTGAGGCCAGGATGGCTCAAGCCAGGGACGAAGTCAAAAAGATGAAGATCAAGAAAATCGACATCTGGACTTTTGATATTCCTCTTATTTCACCTTTCCGCATTGCTATTGGCACCATGCATGCAGCCAACGATGTCCTGGTTAAAATCACCACTGATAGCGGGCTCTATGGACTGGGTGAAGCCTGTCCCTTCCCGCCAATTACAGGTGAGACACAGGCCGGTAATATTGCGGCGGCCAGAGCTATCAGAGAAATTCTAATGGGTAAAGACCCCCTGACCATAGAAAACCTGATCGAGCAGATCGGCAATATTGTCCATTCCAATCCCAGCGCTGTTGCTGCCTATGACCTGGCTCTCTACGATTTGCTGGGAAAAGCGGCCGGACTGCCTTTATATAAGCTGCTGGGTGGTTACCGCTCAAGCTTTGAAACTGACATGACCACTGGACTCAACACACCGGAAAAAATGGTGGAAAGCGTCAAAGAAAGCCTGGCTCAGGGCTACCGTCAGATTAAGATAAAAGTGGGTGAAGATTCTGATCTCGATGTCAGGCGGGTGAAGATGGTCAGGGAAGCTATCGGTCCTGATATTCCCCTCCGGATTGATGCCAACCAGGGGTGGTCAGTTCCTCAGGCTATTTCGGCCCTGAGGCAGATGGAGCCTTTTAAAGTTCAGTTCGTGGAGCAACCGGTTCTGGCCTCTGATCTGGCTGGACTCAAAGCCGTCAGAGAACAATCTCCGGTTCCCATCATGGCTGATGAATCACTCTTCCTGCCGCCGGACAGTATTAAACTGATCAGGGAAGAAGCCTGCGATTATTTCAACATCAAGCTGATGAAAGCTGGCGGGCTGCTTAACTCGCTCAAAATTGCCCAGGTGGCGGCAGCGGCCAATATCCAATGCATGGTCGGTTGTATGTTAGAAACCAGACTGGCCCTGACCGCAGCTGCTCATTTAGTCGCCAGTCAGAAAAATATTATCTTCGCTGACCTTGATGGCAACTCGGAGCATAAGGTTGACCCGGTCATCGGCGGGATGAAGGTTGAGAAAGGCACTATTTATCTACCGGAAACACCAGGGCTGGGCTGCGATGTTGATCCGGTCTTTTTAAAAAAGATGCAGTCGGTTTGAACTCAATAACTTTTGCCCGGCTTAATTTTCCAGCGTCGCCCTAACCGAGCCCATTAGAAATTGACTTGCTTTCCTTAACCTTAAAGAGAAAGACCAGCTCACTCTTTGACTTTAAAGAAATCAACAGACCGAAGCTTGAGAGAAAATTTAGAATTAAATAGAATGGAGACAAAGCCCGGCCTGTGTGGGTTTCTGCTTATTAATTAAAAGCGATCAGGCTGGACAGGGCAAAAAAGGTGAACATGAGCTGGAAATCATCTGAAAAAATTAACTGGGGGATTTTAGGCTGTGCGGCGATTGCCGAAAAATCACTTATTCCGGCTCTGAAAAAAGCTCAGGGGACAGAGCTGGTAGCGATTGCTTCCCGCTCAGCCGCTAAAGCCAGGGACTGGGCAGAAAAGTTCAACCTGCCCAGGAGTTATGGCTCTTATGAGGATCTGCTGGCTGATAAGGAAATTGAGGCTGTTTATATTCCACTTCCCAACCATCTCCATTTTGAATGGACGGTCAAAGCCTTGCGGGCTGGAAAGCATGTGCTGTGTGAAAAGCCGCTGGCTTTAACCGCCAGCCAGGTGATGGAAATGTTTGATGAAGCTCGAGCTAATAAGCGCCAGCTGATGGAAGCTTTTATGTACCGCTTTCATCCCCGCCTGGCTAAAGCCACCGAGCTTTTAGAGTCTGGAGCCATCGGGGAACCACGGCTCGTCCAGTCGGCCTTTACTTTTGTCTTTAAACGGGAAGAGGACAATTACCGCTGGGCACCTCAAATGGGCGGAGGGGCCCTGTATGATGTTGGTTGCTATACGATCAATGCCGCCCGGCTGGCTTTTAAAGCTGAGCCCCTTGAGATTCGAACAGCTTCCCATCTGGACGAAAAGACAGGGATTGACTTAACCACTTCTCTGCTCTGTCAGTTTTCTGACGGTCGTCAGTCTCTTCTCGCCTCGAGCTTTGAGCTTGAGTTTCAGAGTAACCTCGAGATTTCGGGCCGGGAAGGCAGTCTGTTCTTAAGCCGCGTTTTTTCAGCTAAGGATTTCCCGACGGAAATCATTCTGAGGCAGGGTGAAAAATTAACCAGTTTCAATTTCCCACCGGTAGATCAATATCAACTAATGGTAGAACATTTCGGGCAGACCATAGCGGGCCGGGTTAGCCCTTTGATTGATTTTCATGATTCCTTTGGCAATGCTCTGGCCCTGGAAAAAGCTTTAAAATCAATTAGACCCAGGTACAGCCCCCAGGTTTAATTCGACTCTTGACCGGTCCAGACGGCTGCCGCCTGTCTGTTGTGGAGCAAAAATTATGACCGGAAAACCAAGAGTATTTTTATAACCTTTAAAGAAATATTATTAGCCAGACTGTTTTATCCTTCCCTTCTGGCCATAAGGTTATTTCCCGGCTTGAACAGAGATTGCACCTCTGGCGGTAGTGTCCCAGAGCCGCTCATAATATTTTTTTACCTGCCCCTGCAAAAGTTTTAGCTCCTCTATCACTTCTTTTTTCCCGCCAGCATATTCAATCATTAACCGCCCTTCTTCATAGCACAGCTCATCATGAACAGGCAATACATATCTCAGCAAAAAATGGGTATAGGCTACCAGACGGTAAGGTCCGAAGGCCCTGGGCAACCTGCCAGCTGGTGTCTCTATAGCCACTGATCTCTCCTCTTTAATGGCTTTTATTAAATCGGGTAATTCAACCGAGGGAGCAAAACAGATAGTATAATAGCGACCAAACATGTCGCTTTCCTCGCAGGTATGACTATCACTGATACCAACAACAGGAATTTTCTGGCCTTTCGATCTGGCCTCGATATATCTATTCAGCTGGAGATTATTAACATCAACCTCTTGCAGCTCATTCCAGCCAAAGCCGCTGACGAGTTCCAGCGCATCAAAAATCCCTGTCTCAAAAATATAATCAACCAGCGCATAAGAAATATAATTGGCATTACCTGGCCGCCAGTAAGGATGGGCGAAAATTCCCAGACCACCCCTTTCTCTTATCTTCTCAAAGGCCCAGATGGAAGAAGCATACTGAAATCGATCGACTCCAGGCGGCAGATTGCCCAGCTTATTCATGATGGACTGAACTTCCTGCCGGTAAACTGTCTGATCGGTTCTGTATAGTTCCGTTATCCCTTCTCTGGCTCCAAAGCTAACAAAATGAACTGGATTATCAGGCGGGTGGACCTCCTCTCCCGGAAATATTTTTAAATCCAGGGGAAGATTCTTAAACAGTTCTATCACTTCAAGGGAAGCAGCATAATTGTAGTGATCGGTTAGCGCCATAAAATCCAGCCCGGCCCGGCGCCCGGCTCCAATTACATAACCCGGTGCTTCCCTGCCATCAGAACGATAGCTGTGCATATGAATATCTCCTTTGTAAGGACGGAGAGCAAAGAGATCGGGCTTTAGAGAATAGATATGAAAGGTACCAACTTCCCGGGCTTTACCATCAGGCTTGACTTCTTCAATTCTGAAGATATGTTCCTGCTCGGATTCAAAGAGCCTTCTAATTTCAAAGACGTTATTTTGAGGAACAATTGGCTCGGCGGCCGCCTTGACCCAGCCGCTTTTGACCGCATAACGACCAACCGGGGTATAGGTCAGCCGGTAAGTGCAATCAGGTTTGGGAAAAGTCTCATAGCGGGAGATAATTCTAATGGTAGTCTCTGTATCAGCCAGGACTAATTTGGGCAAGACCTCAAAATATCTATCAGCTGGATAAACTTTTAACCCGCTGGGCAAAGCCGGTGTAAAAAGACTCTGGCCAGAAGCTAGAAAGCCAGGACTGTTCATAAGAATTAAAAAAAGCATCAAAGAGAAGACTGTTTTGTGTTTCATACTTTTTCTCCTTTGACTTTATCTGGCAACAGACACCAGTCATTTTATCGCCAGCCAGAATGATCTTTAGATTGAATCTTACTTTGTTAACATTCAAAATACCAGATAAAAGAGTAAGAATAGCTATAGCCAGGAATAGAAATAAGAATAGAAATTATCTGCGAAATAAAACCCAATCAAAAATCACAATCTATTTAAGGAGGGCTAGGATCTGTGCCGGGCAGAGACAGGCTGAAACTTTAGGTATTCAGACCGCTCCCTGGAAACACCCAGAGCTCAGGCAAAAAACTCGCCGGGAACAGCTTTCAACCGGTTGATATCAACCAGCTTCTCCCGAACGTTAAATCTGAAGGCGCAGCTAACTGTACAGGTGTCACAGCCCGCACAGGGATTGTCAGGCAGATTTAACTCGGTGACAACTTCATGGGCAGCCTGAAGGTTGCGATAGCCATAGGCATACATATAGGCTCTCATCATATCAGGAATCGGCAGTGATTTCTGGCATTGAGGCAGGCAACGCTGGCAGCCCTGACAGTAAAGGCCAGACAGGTTAGCTGTTTGCCCGAGTCTTAAATCCTGAATCTCCTGCGGAGTTAACTTTAAATCTTGAGCCACCTCCAGGTTACTTTTTAGTTGATCAAAAGTCGTCATACCAGGAACGGAGGTGGTGATTTTGGAATTATTCATAGCCCATTTCAGAGCAGCTTTGGTATTTATCGGCTGAGTTCTCTGTTTATCCCAGAAACCTCCGGCCAGGGTCTTCATAGCGATGATACCCAGACCGGCCGCAGTCGCTTCCTCAATAGCTGCATCCAGTTCTTTGATATAGTCTTTTCTAAAATTATAACCGGTTAAAACCACATCATAAATTTTAGCTTCAGCAGCCGCCCGGATTACCTCTGGCTCATTGGTATGGGTGGTAACCCCGATAAAGCGAGCTTTGCCGGCTTTTTTAGCTGCCTCGGCCATCGCCATATTCTCGGGAGCCAGAACCGTCTCCCGCTTCGTCAGATTGTGCAGATAAAGAATATCAACATAATCAAGCCCCAGTCGCTTCAGGCTTAAATCGAGTTTCTCATTGAAACCTTCTGCTGGCGGTACCTTTGTGGCAACTACAAAACTATCCCGCGGACGTCCTTTGACCACCTGTCCGATGACTTCTTCACTTCGGCCGCGAAGATAATTATGGGCGGTATCAAGATGAACCATTCCTGCATCCAGAGCAGCTCTGACCAGTTCATAACTATCCGTATTCATGACGCCCATGCAAACCACCGGCAGGACAATTCCCGTCCTGCCTAAGGTCCGATAAATGAAGCCCTCGCGCTGTCCGCCTGGTGGTTGAGACTGTTTATTTTTGTCAGCCGGTTTATCCGTTTTCTTCTGCTTCTTTAATTCATCAGCCAGAAGAACGGCGGCGGCACCGGTTGTGGCAAGACCGGTCAGTCCAGCTTTAAGAAATTCGCGTCGATTTAAAGGGGATTTACCCATGCTGTCCTCCTATTTTCTCTCCAGATTACCTGAATTGCCCTTCAAGGTCAATAAAAAGGTAAATAAATTCAGAAATCAAATATCAACCTGTTCTCCTCTCCGGCTAAACTGCTAAAGCTCATGTCAGGTCCCCCCGCGGCTTTAGCTCCTTCCGTGGTAACTTTGAAGGGCTTCAGGCCGGGAAGCAGATAAGCTTTCTGTACGGTTTTGAGACTGGGCATCTAACTTGCTTTTTGAGGTGGCTCTTCTGCTGATTTTTTTACCCATTGAACTCTGGCCCCATTCTATCCTTCCTTAGAGCTTTTTCTACACTGATTGTGCTAATATAGATAAACTTATCGGGACGGTAAGGGCATCTGCTCTCTTCGACCCGGTTTCAAGGAGAGAAATAAGTGATAATCAAAGAAATCAAAGTCAAAAAAAATCTTTTTGCCCGGGCTTCAATTTTTGCGGCTATTCTTGTTTTGCTAATTTCGTGCGGCTCGAAGCCCGACCCGGCGGATCTGCTTCTGACCAACGCCCGTGTTTATACCGTCAATCCCGCTCGCCCCTGGGCCGAAGCGGTAGCTATTAAGGCAGACAAAATTGTCTTTGCTGGTTCAGCCCGAGAGGCGCAAAAATTTGCCGGAAAACAGACAAAAATAATCGATGCTCAGGGAAAACTTCTTCTGCCCGGTATTCAGGACAGTCATGTTCATTTTCTGAGTGGTTCACTCAATTTGACCCGGGTAGATCTCTCTGATACCAGAAGCGTTGAAGAAATTCAAGACAGGATACGGCGGTTTGCCGCTGCTCATCCTGAATTGAACTGGGTTCAGGGGCGGGGCTGGATGTATTCGGCTTTTCCTGACAATATGCCCCATAAGAGATACCTGGATGAAGTCGTGCCTGACCGCCCAGCCGTCATGCGATGTGCCGATGGCCACACCAGCTGGGTCAATTCTAAAGCCCTGGCTCTGGCTGGCATTACTAAAAAGACACCCGATCCGGTTGATGGCCGGATAGTCCGGGATAGCCAGGGTGAACCGACGGGAGCTTTGCTGGAGGGGGCCAGTTCTTTAGTCAGCCGCTTGATTCCAGAGCCAACCAGAGAAGAAAAACTGGCGGCTCTGCGAGCCGGAATGAGAGAGGCCGCCCGCTGGGGACTCACCTGTGCCCATGGCCTGGGTGGAGAATTCGAAGAACTGGAACTTTTTGAGCAGATCAATCAGGAAGGCTCTCAGACCCTGAGGCTGGTAGTTGCCATGTCGATTGATGAACCTGGTCCGAAGGAAAAAGATTTTGAAGCTTATGCCCTGGCCAGCGCTAAACACCACGATAACTGGCTGGCGGTCCGCGGGGTAAAGCTTATGCTGGATGGAGTAATTGATTCTGGAACAGGAGCCATGCTTCAGCCATACGAAGACCAGGGTGATAACCGTGGCAAACTTTTCTGGGAACCAGATGATTATAAGAAAGCGGTCCTTGAGTTCAGCCGGCGGGGAATCCAGGTTTCGACCCATTCCATTGGTGATCGGGCCATCCGCCTGACCCTCGAGGCCTATGAGCTGGCCGCCCGGGAAAGCGGTCATCCCGAGCTCCGTCATAAGGTGGAACATGCCGAATGTATCGCCGCTGATGATATAAAACGTTTCGGACAGCGATTTATTATTGCCAGTTTTCAGCCACTTCATGCCAATCCTGATCCGGCCTGGATGTCGGCCTGGATAAAGAATGCCGGACCCGAGCGCGAGCAAAGAGCTTTTGCCTGGAAATCTGTCCTTCAGGCTGGTGGCCACCTGGCTTTTGGCAGCGATTGGCCGGTCGTGACGATTAATCCCTGGCCTGGAATTCAGATGGCCGTCACCAGAGAAGACTGGGAAGGAAATCCCCAGGGCGGGTGGCTGCCGGGCGAGAAGATAACTCTGGAAGAGGCGATTTATGCTTATACCCTGGGCGGAGCTTTTGCCCTCAATGAAGAAAATCTGAGGGGCTCGATTGAGCCAGGAAAACTGGCCGATCTCGTTCTTCTCTCGCAGAATATTTTTGAGATACCAGCGAATAAAATTAAGGAGACGGTTCCGCTTCTGACCCTAGTCGGAGGCAGAATTATGTATGATGCTCGTTAATAGATTAAGTCAGGCCGGCGGCCGCGAGCTAAAGAAGCAAAAATTCCCAGGAAATTAAGCGCAGCAAAAACGTTAAAAGTCAGACGAAAACTTCTCATAAATAAATCGAATTTATCAGGAGTGATCTTTACGTTGCCCATAATAACTGACATGATCATCATGGTCAAACCAAGGCTGAACATCTGGCCGACCATCCGCATGGTAGCCAGAGTGGCTGAAGCCAGTCCGTAATCCTTCGGGCCGACAGACCCCATAACAGCATTCGTATTGGGTGAAGAGAAAAGGCCAAAGCCGATCCCGAGCAAAACCAATACCAGGACAATCCACAGAAGCCCCGTTTCTGGCCTGATGAAAGACAGAGCAATAAGGGCAGCGGCTGTTAACCCCATTCCGGTGGAAGCCAGCAGTCTCGGGTCAATTCGATCAGAAGCCCGGCCAGAAAGAGGCGAGACCAGAGCCTGAAAGACTGGCTGGGAAATTAGTATCAGACCAGCTGTCCGTGGCGAAAAGTTATGGATATATTGAAGATAAAGGCTTAATAAATAGCCGACAGCAAAGGTTGAACTGTAATTGATGAGAGCCGCCAGGTTGGAAAAAGCAAAGACCCGATTTTCCCTGAACAGCCTGGTCTCAAAGACAGGATGGGCGGTTCTATTTTCTATTAGAAAAAAGAGGGCTAAAAGGATCAGTCCCGCTGTGGCCAGAAAAAAACCATAGCGAGCTGGTAGTCTGGAGAAGCCCAGCATAAAGCAAACCAGTCCGGCGCCATAAATTATGGTTCCTCTAATATCAAATTGGTCCAGTCCTCTGGCCGTCTGACCAGCAGAAAATGGCCTGTCCTTATCATATGCCTTGAGAACAGAGAAAAGAGCCAGCAGGCCGAGACCAGAAGTCACATAGAAAATGCTCCGCCAGCCATATTGCTCCACCAGAAATCCGCCGATAACCGGGCCCAGGGACAGACCGGTATAAGTAGCCGCGGTATTGATACCCAGAACCTGTCCGCGTGATTCTGGTGGAAAGGAAGCAGTCAGAAGAGCAATGCTCGTCGAAAATATCATGGCTCCGCCCAGACCCTGGATCAGCCTGAAAGCTATTAATGACCAACCTGAAAAGGCCAGAGCGCTGGCCAGACTGCCAGCTGAAAAAATACTGAGGCCGGTGATAAAAACCCGCCGTCTTCCTATCATATCGGCCAGCTTGCCCATCGGGACGAGAAAGACAGCTGTCATCAAAAGAAAGGCTGTAACCGTCCAGCCCAGAGTGATAGTGCTGAGTTTAAAAGTTTGAGCTATAGCGGGCAGAGCCAGGTTCGTCGCCGAACTCATAAAGGGAGTAAGAAAAGAAGCCAGAGTTGAAGCCAGTAGAATAAATTTTCTTTCTCTATTTAGCTGCATTTTCGGACCTTTTTTGCTGCTAGAGCTGTCGTCAAGGATTTTTTTGCCCGCTATTCAGCCCATATCAAAAAGGAAATTTTATCAAAATAAAAAATTTAATCTATCCCATCTTATCAGCTTCAGCACCTGATAATAATGGATCTCTGGCTGCCAGCTGTCCCCATAGCATCTTTGGGAAAAGCCTGCCGATCAGGGTCTGTTCTGTCTGATCTATCTTGTTTTATATCAATGAAATAGGCTAAGATGAAGCCAATTTTTACCGGCTCACTTTATTTTTTTCATGTCTGGGATATAATAAAAATGAACCAGATTTAATTACCCGAGGATGAAATGATTATTGCCGAATTTTCGATTTTTCCCACCTCTGAAGGTTCTTCGGTCAGTCGTTATGTCAGAGAGGTCATCAAGGTTATCGAAAACTCAGGACTCAATTATGAAGTTGGTGCCATGTCGACCACAGTGGAGGCCCCTGATCTTGAGTCTATTCTGAATTTAGTTTCTGCTTGCGACAAAGTACTGGCCGGGATGGGAGTCAGGCGTATTCATCTCGATCTTCACCTCGATCATCGGCTGGATCGGGAAGCAACCATTGATTCCAAGCTAAAAGCCATCGGTAAAAGATAAATCCACCTGAACTAAGTCTGTCTAAAAAAGGAGGCAATGATGGTATCGGTTAAGGATGAAGGCTTTTCGCCTAACGCCATGAAGATCCTTCGCACCCGCTATTTTATGAAGAACGAAAAAGGAGAATTTATAGATAAAAAGCCATCGGACTTATTCCGACGGGTAGCTGACTATATTGCTTCTGCGGAGAATACCAAAGAGGAGCAGAAAAAATGGGCTGACAGGTTTTTCGAAGCCATGATGGCCAGGGATTTTATGCCCAACAGCCCGACTTTAACCGGTGCCGGTCGTGATATGTGCCTGAGCGCCTGTTTTGTTCTGCCCATCGAAGATTCAATGGAATCAATTTTCGATGCGGTTAAAAATGCTGCTCTGGTTCATAAGGAAGGGGGTGGGACAGGTTTTGACTTCAGTCAACTTCGTCCCAAAGGCAGCTTTGTTCGCAAAACCCAGGGTGTAGCCTCAGGACCGGTCTCTTTTCTAAAGGTAATTGACGCCGCCACCGAAGCTGTCAAACAGGGTGGAACCAGACGAGGCGCTAATATCGGTCTTCTACGGGTTGATCATCCTGACATTGAAGAATTTGTCACTATGAAGCGTGATGGCAGAACTCTAAACAACTTCAACATCTCCGTGGCTATCACCGATGAATTCATGAAGACCCTCAAACGTGACGGCGAATACTGGCTCTATAATCCCTATCTTAAAAAGAAAACCGTGAGGAAGAAGGCCCGCGATATTTTTAGATTAATCGTGGAATCAGCCTGGGCGGTGGGCGATCCGGGTTTAATTTTTATTGACCGCATCAATCAGCTTAACCCGACCAGGGAGCTGGGCCTGATCAGTGCCACCAATCCCTGTGGCGAACAGCCACTCCATCCCTACGAATCCTGTAATCTCGGTTCAATCAACATTTCCAACTTCTACTCACCCGGTCATCCCGATGAAATTGACTGGGAAAGACTGGCCGGCACAATTGAGATGGCAGTGCGCTTCCTGGATGATGTGATTGATGTCAACAGATATCCTCTGCCCCAGATTGCTGAGATGACCAGGGCTAACCGCCGGATTGGGCTGGGCATAATGGGCTGGGCAGATCTTCTGCTCAAAAAGAAAATTCGTTATGACTCACCGGAAGCTCTGGCTCTGGCCGAAAAGGTTATCTCTTTTATGAGGCAGACAGCTGACCGGGAGAGTGAGAAACTCGGTGAACTCAAAGGGAACTTCCCCAATATCGACCTCTCTATTTATAAAGGGAAGAAACGCCGCAACGCCACTGTTCTGACCATTGCTCCGACTGGCACGATTTCCCGCATTGCCGGCTGTTCAAGCTCTATTGAGCCAGTTTTTGCTTTTGAATTTGTCAGTAAAATTCTTGATGGTGAAATTAAGGATGTCCATCCACTTTATGAAGAATGGAAAAAAGAGCATCCGGAAGAACCTCTCCCCGATTATTTTGTGACAGCACATGATATTCCTTATGAGGGCCATATCAGGATGCAGGCTGCTTTCCAGAAATATGTTGATAATTCTGTTTCCAAAACAATCAATCTTCCCAACCAGGCCACTTTTGAAGATGTCGAAAAAGCTTATCTTCTGGCCTATGACCTGGGAACTAAAGGTATTACCATTTACCGTGACGGCAGCAAAGCTGAACAGGTCCTCTATGCCGGGACAGCTGCTAAACAAAAACTCATCCCGAGAGAAAGGCCGGTCAGCCTGCCTTCTATTACCGATAAAATTAAAACCGGGCTGGGCAACCTCTATGTGACGATTACTTTCCTGGACAATAAACCATTCGAAGTTTTTACCTCCATCGGGAAGAGCGGTTACTCCACCATGGCTGATGCTGAAGCTATCGGTCGGTTGATTTCGCTGGCCCTGCGCAGCGGTGTAGATCCGAAAGAAGTCATTCTCCAGCTTAAAGGAATTGGCGGCAGCGAACCCGTTTTCACCGAAGGCGGACTGGTGCAGTCTATTCCAGATGCGGTGGCTAAAGTGCTTGAACGCCACCTGGGCGAGGTCAAAGAAAACAAACGTGATTTTCTCAGGGATACCTGCCCAATGTGCGGAGCGACTCTGCCGGATGAAAAATGCCCCGTCTGCCCGAATTGCGGCTGGACCCGCTGCTCCTGAAAAAAATCCTGTTTAAGGACCGACTATTCTGATCTTATCCTTTAACCACCAGTGATAAGCAGCCGTCGCCAAGACAATCATTTTAAAAAATAATGGCAGTCAGGAAATTCTCCTTTTCAAACATGACACAATTGAGAGGAAGAGTTTTTAATATCCTGCTAACTTGAGTAACTTGAATAGCCGGTGACCTCGAAGCAATCAACTAATTATTTCGCTCTTCACAACTGCTATTACTCGTCTCTGGCATTTAAAACTTCTCCTGGCTGAAGAGCCCAGATTTCTGGCCACAGCTATTACCAGACAACGCTGTAATCTTCGCCGTAATTGCTGGAGCCACCCCAGAAAGTTCCGTGCTGCCAGTCAAAATAGATGGCGTTAATCGGACCGGAAGTGTATTTTTTAACTGCAATCCTGTAGCCCATGGCAGTCAGCTTTTCTCTAACTTCAACCGGGATTTTTTCATTGAGATCAAGTTTACCTGGAAAACACTGATGCAGGTCAAAAGAATCCCGCATCTGATAACTGGTGATATTCGGTGCTTCACAGGCCTGCTGCACGGTCATCCCGAATTCAACTATATTGAGGAAAAGCTGCAGCAGATTCTGGTCCTGGGTGTCGCCGCCCTGAACAGCAAAGGACAGGTAAGGTCGGCCATCCTTCATGGCCAGACCAGGCGTCAGCGTAGCTCGAGGCCTCTTACCGGGAACAATTACATTAAATGGATTCTCCGCCTCATTCAGAACAAAGCTCTGTGCCCGTTGGCTCAAGCCGATGCCTGTTTTCCCTGCCACGACTGCTGGCACCCAGGCTCCGCTCGGTGTCAGCGATACCACCCAGCCGGCTTCATCGGCAGCCTGAATCGAGGTCGTCCCCTGCCTCATGCTGATTTCCAGCCTGGCTTCATCTTCCGGCCTGGCCTGGCAATCCCTGTTTGACCAGCTGGCCAGGTAATGTTTAAACGGATTTTCCTTGCCCTCAAAAGGATAGGGATCACCGGGTTTAATGTCCGGATCATTGGCCTTATGATTAATGAGTTTTATTCTTTCCCGGGCATAGTCTTTGGAAAGAAGACCTTTAATCGGTTCCTCAGGTGGGAAATATGGGTCTCCATAATAAAAATCACGGTCAGCAAAAGCCAGATTCATCACCTGATAAAGCGTATGAATATAATCAACACTGTTATAACCCATGGCTTTCAGATCAAAGTTTTCGAGCATATTAAGCATCTGCAGCATAACCGGTCCCTGGACCCAGGTATTGAGTTTATAAACCTCGATTCCCTTATAGGTGGTCTTGACCGGCTCCTCAATATAGACTTTCCATCTGGCCAGATCTTCCATCGTTATTAAAGCGCCTTCCTCCTGGCAGCCGCGAACCAATTCCCGGGCAATATCACCTTTATAAAACCGATCATAAGCAGCGTAGATGGCTTCTTTCCTGCTTTTGCCAGCCTGCAGTGCCTGGGCTTCGGCATCAACCAGTTTCTTCAGGGTTTGAGCCAGTTCTGGCTGGCGGAAAACTTCTCCCGGATAAGGTGCTTCCCTTTTTTCACCGGGATGAGTTAGAAATATCTGTCTGGAATAGGTCCACTTTTTCAGCTTTTCTTTGTTTTTCTCGATAGAGTCGGCTGTTTCTCTTTCTATCGGATAACCTTCCGCCATTTGAATGGCTGGCTGAAGGACATCTTTCAGTTTTAGCGTGCCAAACTCGGCCAGCATAACCAGCAGAGCTCCGGGCGTACCAGGAGTAATGGCAGCCAGAGGCCCCTCAGCCGGTGGATATTTGTAGCCTTTTGCCTTATAAAACTCCGCTGTGGCACCGGTTGGAGCTACTCCCAGGCCATTAATGGCTATAACTTTTCCGGTTCTGGGGTTATAAATTAAGCCCTGCGTTTCTCCTCCCCAGCTGAGGACATCATGCATGGTGCAGACGGCGCCCAGCATGGCGCAGGCTGCGTCAACCGCATTGCCGCCTTTCATAAAAATCATGGCCCCGGCTGTCGCTGCCAGCGGTTTTCCCGTTATGGCCATCCAGTGCTTCCCATGAAGAGGTGGTTTCTCAGTTTTGTTCTGAGCCTGGCTCATTAAGCGCACTCCTGTTATCATAATAATAAAGATAAAAATAAAGGCCATCAGCCCGATTAATTTCCGGTGACCATCAAACATAATTTATCTCCTTGCCAGTTGCATTTTTTGATTGTAGATAAAATCAATTTTATCAAAATAGAAGAAATAAGTTCAGAAATATTTAACCCTTCAGCCCCGCGCAATCATTCCTTTACCAACTGCACGCGGCCTCTCAGTTTCCAGAGATTATCTACTGACGATCAAACTGCCAGCCAGCATGAGTACACATGAAGAAAACCTGAGATGTGAAAAAAAGAATTGTAGATAATGATTTGACTTTTTTTATCTCGGACGTTAAATTCAATTCAGAACAATAGAGAGGGTTTTAAATGAAGAGAAAAAATTTTTTTCTTCTTCTTTTTTTGATTCTCATGATGGCCGGTATTGATCTCTACTCGGCTGCTCTTAGCTCATTTAGTCAGACTACCGACCAGGTTATGATTGTCCAGAGAGGTAAACCAGAGCGCATTATCGGTACGGCTACTTATGAGGATGAAAGAATTATCAGGGTTAAAAGGGACGACGGGACTGAGATCGCAGTCGAAAAAACAACCATCCTCAGCCTGGTTAGAGGAGTTCGCTATGGAGCAGGAGTGGTGGAGCGCGATCCGGCTTCCTCCCGTTCGATCATTGGCCCCACCGGCAGGCCTCTGGCTTCCGGCCATGGCTATATCTCTTTAAGTGGTGCTCCCTGGCCTGGTGTGCTGGTACCCAATCTGGGGTTCGGTCTCGGTCGGTTTCTGACGGTTAACGCCGGCCTGGCCGTGACGAGATATGACTCGATGTATGTCTTTTTAAATGGCAAAGCTTCTTTCCTGCAGCGGGAGAAAATCAAAGTCTCGGCCGGGGCTCTATATGTCACCTTACCTGACCGTTATTATAGTGGCTCGTTCGGCAGCATTTATGGCATAGGAACTTTCGGTGGAGAAACTGCTTCGCTTAACCTCGGGCTGGGCTTTGGCTTTTCAGGTGAAGGTGTCTCCAGTAAACCGATTTATATCATCGGCGGACAATTTCCCGTTTCGCCGCGCGTCAGGGTCCTGATCGAAAACTGGACAACATTTCATGACTTTAATTTGAGTTGCCTGGGACTGAGGTTTTTTACAAAAAACATTGCTTTCGACGTCAGCTTTGTTATTCCCTGGTCAAGCGATGGATTGACCTTCTGGCCTATCATCACGCCTGCTTATAATTTTAAATTTTAATCTGGATTAAAAGCCTGCCATTTAGTCTCTTCACCGGATTTTTCATCTTCTTTATATTAGAGACACAGATTAAGGGATTATCTGTCATTTAAAAAATTAAAGATTAAATCGCGTGCTTTATTCAGCCCGTATCATCTATAATGGCTGGGTGAATGAACTTCAGGGAGGGATAATCATGGTTAAGAAAAAAACTTTCCTTTTTTTATTCTTTCTATCCTGGCTATTATTTATCGCCGGCGATGTTCTGGCAGTTAATACCGCCGATACAGCTATGCTCAATCGACCGGCTATCGGTAAAAACCAGATTGCTTTTGTCTATGCCGGGAATCTGTGGGTAGCTGATCTTAATGGTAAAAACCCGAGGCAGCTAACTGTTGAGGCAGAAGTGGCCAGTCTGCCTGTTTTCTCTCCAGATGGTCGCTGGCTGGCTTTTAGTGCCCAGCGCAATGGCAACGTTGATGTTTATCTAATTCCGGCAGAAGGCGGGCTGTCAAAACGTCTGACCTGGCACCCCGGAGCAGATATTGTCCAGGACTTCACCCCTGATGGAAAATCACTGCTGTTCACTTCGACCAGCAAAGCTTCCAATCGTGGGGCAAGCAATCTTTTCATCATGTCTATTGATGGTGGCTTCCCCGAAGAAATTCCTATTCCTTATGTTTATCGGGCCAAAATCTCACCCGATGGTCGTTATATTGCCTATAATCATTTTCCTGATGCCTTCAGGCAGTGGAAAAATTATCGTGGCGGCCGTAATTCTATAATCACCATTTATGATCAGAAGACAGGTTCAATAGAAAAAATCCCTCAACCGGAAGGACGCTCCAACGATATAGACCCGATCTGGTCTGAAGACATGTTGTATTTTCTCTCTGACCGAAATGGCGAATTTAATTTATTCAGTTATGACCGCCAAACCCGGGAAATAAAACAACTTACATCTTATGTCGATTTTCCAATAATAGATGCGGCTGGCAACCGTGACCAGATCATCTACGAACAGGCAGGCTATCTCCACTTATTTGATCTCAAAGCCAGCCAGAGTCACCGTCTGACTCTGGGCCTTTCGACCGACCTTATCGAACTCCGGGAGCGTTTTGCTCGGGGAGCAAGATGGATAAGAAATGCTGATCTGTCACCGTCTGGAGCCCGGGCAGTCTTTGAGTTCCGGGGTGAAATAGTTACTTTCCCGGCAGAAAAAGGTGACTACCGGAATTTGACCCGGACACCTGGCGTCAATGAGCGTAATCCGGTCTGGTCGCCTGATGGCCAGACCATAGCCTATTTTTCTGATGAATCAGGGGAGTACGAGCTTTACCTCCGTCCGCAGGAAGGTCGTGGACCGGTCAAAAAATTCAAAATTCCTGGCGCCGGTTTCTATGGTTCTTTAGTCTGGTCACCCGACAGCCAGAAGCTGGTTCTGGCTGATAATTCCCTGTCTCTTTTCTACGTTGACCTGAAAAGTGGGGCGGTGAAAAAAATTGCTTCTGAATATCTTTACAGCCCTGGACGCCTCAGCGAGGTCTTCTCTTCCTGGTCCCCTGATTCAAAATGGATTGCTTATACTCTTAACACCCAGACATATATTCAAAAGGTTTTTGTTTACTCGGTTGAAAAGGACAAATCATTGCCCATAACCGATGGCTTGAGCGAGGTAGATGAGCCGGGATTTGATGCCAGTGGCAATTATCTCTATTTTCTGGCCTCGACTGATGCTGGACCGGTCAAGCAGTGGTTTGATATGTCCAACGCTGATCTGCGAGCAAGCTTTGCCCTTTATCTGGCCGTTTTGAAGAAGAATTTACCTAATCCTTTAGCTAAGGAGAGCGACGAAGAGAAAACAGGGGAAAAGAAAGAAGTTTCTGTCCAACCAGAAGCCAGAGCGACTGGTAAGACCGAAAAGAGTTCAGGCAGTTCTGCTGGCCAGGAAAAACCAGTTAGCTCAACCAGCCAGACTGTCATTGATTTTGAAGGTCTTGAATATCGTATCGTGGCTTTACCGATTCCACCAGGCAATTATTCCAGCCTCCAAACGGGAGAGGCCGGGCAGATTTATTTTCTGGAGTTCCCGACGATGGCTATCGGGGCTATGGCCGCTGGCTCGAGAGACAGAGCTCAAAGTGCCAGACTGCATAAATTCGATCTCAAAACAAGAAAAGATGAGGTTATCATGGAAGGTCTTAACAATTACCTCATCTCAGCTGATAAGAAAAAGATTCTTTATGTTGCCCAGAACACCTGGGGAATTACCAACCTCAGTGGGAAAATCCAGGTCGGACAGGGAAAAATCAATGTAGACACCATTGAAGTCAAGATCAACCCAGCTGAAGAATGGCGGCAAATTTTTAACGAAGCCTGGCGGATAAACCGTGATTTCTTCTATGACCCCAATATGCATGGTTGTGACTGGCCGGCCATGAAGAAAAAATATGAGAAGTTCCTGCCCGAGCTGGCCTGCCGCGACGACCTCAACCGCCTGATTCAGTGGATGTGCAGTGAACTGTGTGTCGGCCATCACCGCGGGGGCGGAGGTGATACTCCTTACGAACGCCAGCGAATTCAGGTTGGCCTGTTGGGTGCCGATTATGAGATAGCCAACGGGCGCTACCGTTTCCAGAAAGTTTATGGAGGTTTGAACTGGAATCCGGGATTGCGTTCGCCATTAACCGAGCCAGGAGTTAACGTCAGGGCTGGCGAATACTTGCTGGCAGTTGATGGCCAGGAGCTTTTCCCACCCGATAACCTCTTCCGCTTCTTTGAAAATAAGGCCGATAAAATTGTGGAAATAACCGTCGGTCCCCGTCCCGATGGCCAGGGAGCCAGAACAGTTCAAGTAGTGCCTGTCGCCGATGATTACAGTCTTAGAAACCGCGACTGGGTAGAGGGCAATTTGAAAAAGGTAGAAGAGGCTACGGCCGGGCGGGTGGCCTATGTTTATGTGCCCGACACTTCAATTCAAGGCTACATGTACTTCCGCCGTTATTTCTTCCCGCAAGCTTATAAAGAAGCGATCATCGTTGATGAGCGCTTTAACGGCGGCGGCTCAGTAGCCGATTATTATATCGACTGGTTGACCAAACCTTTTATCGCCATGTGGGCTATGCGTTACGGAGCCGACCTGAAAACACCGAGCGCTTCCATTCAGGGACCAAAGGTCATGTTGATTAATGAAATGGCTGGTTCAGGTGGTGACCTGCTACCCTGGATGTTCAGGAAATTCGGGCTGGGACCGCTCATCGGCAAGAGAACCTGGGGTGGGCTGGTCGGAGTTCTGGGCTTCCCAACCCTGATGGACGGAGGAAGCATTACTGCACCAAATCTGGCTATCTGGACGGAAGATGGTTGGATAGTGGAAAATGAAGGCGTCCCACCGGATATGGAAGTTGAAATAACCCCGGCTGATTATAAAGCCGGCCGTGACGCTCAGTTAGAAAAAGCTATCCAGATGGTCACTGATTTACTTCAGAAGAATCCGCCGCAGAAATTGCAACGGCCGCCTTATCCGGTTCGCGTCAGAAAGACTAATTAAAAGACAATTCGGTAACTTTTTAATTTAAAAGATTCGCTCTGAAAGTTCCTCTAAATATTTCTACTTATAAATAAGAACCTTTTCTCCTGCCGCTTCGTCTAAACTATTGAAACTTAAAAAGATGAAAAAACAGACCATTCCTCAGAAAGGAGAAAAAACATGAAATTCAAAGGAAAACTGGCCATCTTCATTCTGGCGGCAGTGATTACTCTTGCTGGCTTTGGACTTATTGCCAGCGGTTTGACCCCTGATCATCTGCCGCAAGCTTTGAGACCGACAGTTGAGACCACCTTTACCATGACTCAAATCCTCAGCTAGGTGTGTCGAGTGATGTCGAAAAGAGTGAGAAAGTCCTGGCCGCGGGCAATTTTAAAGCCCTATTGTCAAAATAACAACAGCCAGGTAATAGGGATGGGGGCCAGAGCAGCCAGCCGGAAGAGAGTTTGAGCTGTGAGCTTAACGATCAGCTCAGACCAAGCTAAGCCGGGTCACTGCTCTGTCCCCTATCCCTGTCCTCATGTATCTTCATTTCTTCAGAAAACGGCGGATAAAAACATCTACTTCCTTTATCTTGATCAAGCGGCAGCCGACATAAAAAACAACCAGCGACAGACCGCCCCAGATCACTGTAGCTATAAGAACAGGAAAGAATGTGTAGCCAAAATGGCTGGCGCTTATTTTAAAACCAGCGTAACCCAGAACTCCAGCCACTCCTGACACCAGAGCCAGCTGCAGAAAATAGCTATAAATTGAGCGAAGATTAATGGCTCCGGTTTTTCGCGGCAACCAGTGAATCAAAACAGCAATGTTGACCATACTGGCCAGGCTGGCCGAGAAAGGAAACGCCAGAAAACCAACCGGTTTCATTAAAGCCAGATTCAAAGCCAGATTGACAGCAATGGAGACAAAGCTGGCATACATCGGTGCCTTTGAATCCTGATGAGCATAAAAGACAGAAGCTACATTGCGCAGAGCCGAGATAAAAGGGATACCCAGGGTGTAAAGAATTAGAGCCTGGCTGACGGCTAAAGTATCAGCCGGGCCAAATCTTCCGTGCTGATAAATCAGACTGGTCAGTGGGTAAGAAAAGAAAGCAATTAAAATAGAAGAGGGTACGGTCAGAAAAAAGACCATTTTCAGTGAATCTTTAAAAGCCAGCTGGACTTCTTCTTTTTTGTTTTCCAGCACCAGTCGGGAAAAACGAGGCAGAGCCACTGCTCCGACCGCTAGGCCAAAAAGACCTAGCGGCAGATGCATGATACGGTAGGCATAATTCAGCCAGGTCATCGAGCGCTCGGCCTGATAGGAGACCAGAATCGTATTGACAAAAACATTAAAACGCGATCCGGCCAGTCCGATAGCTACCGGCACAAACAAAGCCATGACTTTTCTGAATTGCGGATCATGCCAGTTAAGATAAAAACGGTAACGGAAGCCCAGGCGGAAAAGGCCTGGAACCTGTATCAGGAACTGCATTAAGCCGCCTATCGTTACCCCGATAGCCGCTCCAAAAATAGGATCTCCGCCTCTAGCCGTATACCAGCTAAACATGGCCAGAGGGACAGCAATGGAAAAAACATTAAAAAAAGCCGGAGCTACTGAAGGCACAAAAAACGAACCTTCCGTATTGTGGTAGCTCATAGCCCAGGCCGCCAGGGAAACAAACAGCAAAAAAGGAAAGGTAATGAAGGTCAGGTCCCCGGTCAGAGATAATTTTTCTGGAATTTGACTGAAGCCCATGGCCACCAACGAAGCCAGTGGCCGGCAAAAAATCATGCCGAGAACAGTTACTATCCCCACTACCAGCAAGAGCGTATTGAATATATTGGAGGCCAGAAGATTTTCTCCGGCTTTGCTTTTGGCCTTCTCCTCGGTCAGCACGGGCACAAAAGCAGCAGAAAGGGAAGTTTCAGCAAAAAGGTCTCGCAGGAGATTGGGAATCCTGAAAGCGGCATTAAAGGCGTCAGTTGACCGGCTGGAACCGAAAAGCAGAGCAAAAACCATTTCCCGGACAAGACCCAGCACCCGGCTAATAGCTGTCCCGATGGTGAAAGACCTGACGCCGCGGGCTATATCTTCCATCCGCTGTGTTTCCCTTGTCCTTACTTTACCAAAAAGATTTTATTCTTGACCGGCTGCAAGAATAATACAAAATAGAAGATTCAGTGGCAATATTCAATATTTAACCGAATTATCTGCCCTGATCGTCAGCAGCCAGCTGTTTTAATTCATTTCTACCCCGCTACCTCTTGACAGAAGCCGTGATAACTGGTAGAAGTTATTGAATCTATGAAAGATAACAGGGCCATGAGTTATTGCGAAGACGGTGACCCCTATCCATCTAAGTTAGATGGAGAAAACTTATTTAATCTGGCCATTTGGCTGGCTGCCAGGGTGAGCCAGGCGAGAGCCTGAAGCTGGTGTTCACCTCCAGCCAGTTAAAGGCGGAGGTGGACGATGGTCAATCCCTTATTGGTCCCCGAATTAAGGGAGCTGCTAAACGAAAAAAGTTATACCGAACTCCGTGAGTTCTGTGAATCAATCCACCCGGCTCAAGTAGCAGAATTCCTATCGGCCCTCAATCCCAAAGAGATCTGGGAAATCCTCAGCCAGCTTTCCCCTCATCTTCGTGGAGAGATCTTCAGCCATATTGATGAAGATGTTCAGCTCGAGATGATAAATACCCTCGGGCGGGACGTCATGGGAAAACTCCTTTCAGATATGCCGCCCGATGACCGGGTTGACCTGGTTAAACAGTTGTCAGATGAACAGCGGCAGGCCATCATTCCAGCCATGGCCCAGGCCGAACGCGAAGACCTCCGTCGGCTAATTGCCTATCCAGAAGGGACCGCCGGTTCAGTTATGACTTCTGAATATGCCACCTTGACACCAGAGCTGACAGTGGATGAAGCGCTGCTGAAGCTGAGAAGAGAAGCGCCTGATAAAGAGACCATTTATTACTGCTATGTCGTTGATGAAAACCACCGGCTAAAGGGGTTTGTTTCCTTAAAAGATCTGATTGTTGCTCCTCATGGGGCCAGAGTCAAAGATATTATGTATGAAGATGTTATTTTTGCCCGGGCCAATGATGACCAGGAAGAAGTCGCCCGCAAAATTCAGAAATATGATTTGCTGGCCATCCCGGTCATTGATGATGAGCAGCGGCTGGTCGGGATCATCACCCACGACGATGCAATGGATATTCTGCAGCAAGAACAACAGGAAGACGTCGAAAAGTTAATGGCTATCGGTGGCCCCCACGAAGTAGGCGTTTACACCAAACTCTCCACCTGGGAACATTTCAAGAGCCGGACTCCGTGGATCCTGGTCCTGGCCGTCATGGGTTTTGTCTCTGGTTTTATTATCCAGAGCTACGAAGGCATTTTGTTGCAGGTGGCAATTCTGGCTTCCTTCATGCCGATGCTAACCGGAACCGGAGGTAATGCCGGCAGCCAGTCGGCTACCCTGGTGATCAGAGCTCTGGCTGTTAAAGAAATAACCGTTAAAGATGCCTTGAAAGTGCTGGTTAAGGAATTCGGGGTTGCTTTCCTGATGTCGCTGGTCCTGGCTACCATAGCCTATTTGAGGGTCATGGTTTTTTATGGGAGCACGCCTACCCTCAATCATGTTACCCCCCAGGCTGTTGGTCTGGCAGTGGCTGTAGCGCTGGCTCTTCAAGTTATAGTTTCCACTTTAATAGGCGCATTACTGCCGCTGGTTGCTGTCTCGGCTAAAATAGACCCGGCAGTCGTAGCCAGCCCTCTGCTGGCGACCATGGTTGATATATTTGGCTTGCTTATATATTTCAATGTAGCCAGATTAATTCTGCACTTATAGCATCCCTTAACTCAGCAAGCCCTCAATAATTAAATCTACTGCCTCTTCTTCACTCAAACCGCGCGACATCAGAGTCTGGAGTTGCTTTGAATCAACACTGCCGATAGCCGCTTCATGGGTTACGTGGGCTTTCGGATTTCTAACTTCCACTACCGGCACTGCCCTGGCGATTCCATTATCCTGAATAATTTCCTTGCAATCAACGTGCCCGCGGGCCAAAGGTGCTTCTGCGATGATTTCGTTATTTATCTCAGCCCGGGCTTGATTTTTAACCGCTATATGGGTAATTAAAGCTGCCCGACTACCTTCTCCCTGAAGCTGAGCAGCCTCTCTAATTTTTATCAGATCATCTTTCCGGCCAAAGATTCTTGCTTTCATTTCCGCCAAACTTCCAGCCTGGCAAACTGTGCGATAGTCCATATCAATCAATCCGACCCGCCCTTTAAGCAGCTCAAATTCGGTCGAAAAACGAGCGCCTTCTCCCAGCTCGATGCGGGCCACCGGTACCACTTTGACCAGGCCTTCGTCGCTGTGCCAGTGTCGTTCAAAATAAGAGTATCTGGCCAGGCGGCCAACTTTGATCTGAGCTTCCATGCGATGTTCGACATCCACCGCATTGGGAAAAGTACAATGAGCCATAAAGCTGACCTCAGCTTCATCTTCAATCTCGATGTCCATGATGATGTGCTGGACCCCCCGCTCCGGCAACAGGCCAAAGCACAGATGAACCGGGCTGCCTATTTTAACCCCTTCTTTAACTCTAAGCTTCGCTTTGACCCCATCCGGCAATCCTTCCGGCTCCATTATCAATCCCTCTACCTGGTGGGAACTTAGAACCTCATTGGCATTAATAATAAGGTGCGGCGTGTTCTTGTTGAAGCTACGATGCAGATTGACCGATTCAAGAATTTCTTCGACCAGATCTTCCTTCATCTTATTCCTCCTGAAACAGCTGCTGAATTTATCTCGGGTACATTCTGGTGCGGGCAGGGTAAGCACTTCCCTCTGAAATATTCCATAATTTTTGTGGTTTCACCCTGGTCAACCAACAGGCCATGACAGATCAAAAAGGCATAATCAGCTTTTTCCAGAACCTTAGGGCTGTGGGTAATAAGCACAACTGTTGAGCCGTCCTGTTTCAGGTGATTTATAGCTTCAAATATTCTGTCAATGGCCTCAATATCTACCCCCGAATCAGGCTCATCGAGCAGCACCAGCCGTGGTCTCATGGCGAGAATAGAGGCCAGTTCAATTCTTTTCCGTTCGCCACCGCTCAACGTCTTATCAACCTCACGAGACCGGTAGCGAGCTGGTTCCAGGCCGACCATTTCCAGCATCCGGTCAACTTCTTTTTTATCCTTATTTTTGGCTGCCGCCAGGATGAACTGGCTGACTTTCAGTCCTTCAAAGCGGGCCGGTTCCTGCCAGGCTAAAGTAATACCCAGCCTGGCCCGTTCGTCAACGTTCAGGTTTTTTATAGACTTGCCCTCAAACAGGATATCACCGGTATGCTGACGATAGTCAGGCAAACCCATGATGAGGCTGGCCAGAGTCGATTTGCCAGCTCCGTTGGGACCAACCACTGCCTGCACATAACCTGCCTGAAACTCCATAGATAGGTGGTTGAGAATCAGGCTGGAGTTAACTTGAAGTGAAACATCTTGTATTTCCAGAATAACCATCCTTTCCTCCGCCAAAATAACTATTTTAAATGATACACTCTAATCAGCCCGGTGACAAACGAGGTTCTCATCGAGGTTGATAGCAATGATTTCCCATCTGTTAATTATATTTAATAAAAAACAACCCGGGCTGGCTGCCAACAAACCACCCGCGATCTAAACATCCAGGACCACAAAAGGACTTAGGGGCACTGGATAACACTTTGAGCCCAGAGACAACCACCACAAACGGGAAAAGTATTACCGGAGCAGTCCTCTTCGTTTTTCTCCAGATAAGAACAACCTCCGCAGATATGACAGGGTGAATAATCAAACAGATAAACTTTTTCTCTGAAATCATGGTATTCCTGAGAAGACCAGATAGCAGCGAGCGACTCCTGGTTTAAATCGCCAGGAAGATAAGCTCTGATTTTCCTTTCCAGTCCATAGAGATAGGTCGTATGGTTATGCAGTAGAGCCAGGCAGGGTGCAACCTGTCCGTCCCAACGGATAAAAGACATGCCTTCATTAACAAAGCGGCAGGAGCGGCTGGGAGCACTGATCGGCCTATCAATTAAAAATAAGTTTTCATAACCACGGAGAAGATGGAAAATCGGCTCCTGCGTCAGATAATTTATGTCCAGACGGGGCAGGCTGATTTTCGGTTTGCCACTCGAACCGGTAAAAGTCTCGCCGGTCAGGGCCAGAGGGCAGACCATCTGCTTTTCGATGTCTTCGGTATAAGGTAGAACATTGGTGAGGAGCAAGGAGTCAGCCCCCGTGGCCTCAATCAGCCTTTCTATATTTTTCAATTCATTGATATTGTCCCTCATGACCACAAAGGAAATCCCCAGGCTGAAGGGCTTATTCTGGCCAGCAGCCAGGTCACGGATTCGTTGCACATTTTGCAGCACAAGATTAAAACTGGCACCACGGCGAATATCATTAAAGCTGGTTTCACTGCTGCCATCAAAAGATACCCACAGCCGGTCCAGACCGGCCTCCAGAAGATCCCGAGCCATAGTTTCATCCAGCAAAGTACCATTGGTAGTTATTTCAATAGAGACGGAAGAGGCTGTTTTAAGCTTTTCCACCATCCAGGCAATATCCCGATGAACCAGAGGTTCGCCAAAGCCGGCCAGCATTATCGACTGTAAAAAAGGAAAATCCTTGAGTTCGGAAGACACTTTCTTTACCAGTTCGCGGCTGATAAATCCCGGCGCTTCTGACCAGGTGTGGCGAATACAGGTCTGGCAGGACAGATTGCAGGCTGTAGTCGGTTCAAGATAAAGACGGCGCAGAGCATGAAGATTGGGTTCAAGTCGCACCTGACCGAATTCCTTTACCAGGTGCAGGCTGGCTCCAGGCTCTGTTCCCAGGTGAGCCAGTATCTCTGGAGGCAAGGACAAACGACCCGCTTCGTCTACTTTTACTTCAACCTTATATAAATTATCCTGGGGCTCGACAGGAATCTTATTCTCTGCTTTGAGGTCTTTAAGATTTTTCATTTTTCAACTTTCAGGCTGGCTGCTTCCGGTCAACCTCTTTACCAGCTGGAATCGTAGGCCAGAGTAAAAACCACAAATTATTCTTTCTTTTATATTTTACAGGAAAAAAGGCAGGCAGTAACTATCTCTAAAATTCTCAGGTTTTGAAAATCTCATAAAAATAGGAACTGAGGCGGCCAATAAAAATCTTGGCTGACCCTGGCCCACCCCAGGTGTGGACCAGAACGGTTATGATGTAATCTCCACTCGGGGTAAAAACTATGCCGGCATCGTGGCAGACTTCTTTTTCTAATCCAGTTTTATGAGCTACCGTTACTTCCTTAGGTAAATAACGCGGCAGGCGGTCATTTATTTTCTGCCTTTTAAGCACAGCCAGGCACCTTTCAGATATTTCGGCGTTAAAGCAGCGATGGTGATAAATTCTGTCGAGGAGGCCAGTCATTTCAGCCGCCGTGGTATAATTTTCTATTCCCTGATCGCGAGCAGCAAAATCAATCATCTTGCGGTTTAATCTGGTCTTCTCGAGCCCAAGCTCCTCAAAGACCTGATTGATATAATCAAAACCAAGGCGGTCAATCATTATGTTACAGGCAATATTATCACTTTCTGTCACCATATAATCTATTAGCTGGGAATAAGTAAAAGACCGGCCGTTTCTCATTCGGCGCAGAATACCTGACCCACCAACCCGATCTTCGCGTCTAAGAACATGCTTCTCAGATAAATCAAGTCGCCCTTCCTGGGCGGCTTTAAAACAGGCTACCATAATAGGAATCTTGACCAGGCTGGCCGCCGGGAAAGGTTGATCTTCATTATGGATAAAGGTCCAGCCTGTCTCCAGATCTTCAACCACAATGCCTGCCTCACCTCTGAGATTGGAAATCCTTTTCAGGATATCAGCCGAGTTAGCTTCCCACCGCCTCTGCCTGTGGCCGTTGAGGCTAAGCCTTTCTTCTGGCGTAAGTACCTTTGAGCTGGCTGAGGCTTCAACAGCGACCAGGGCTATCAATAAAGACAGAACGGCCATCATTAACCAGTCAAAACGGCTGGTTCTAGTCTCATTCTTTACTCTCATCAGGCAATTCCTCTAACGATTTAATTTTTATATTTTGTTTGATTTTATACAAAGAAAGCTGCTTGATGTCAATCAGCAATTTGGACTGAGGCTTCAAATCAGGGTTGAATTAAAAAGCAGCCTGATGATAAAATCAATTTCAGTTCTTGAATGGAAGGCAGGAAAAAGATGAAAAGAGAAAAAATTCTGGTTGGTTTAATTATATGTCTATTTGGTTTTGGTCAGGCTTATGCACAGATTAATTTAAAAGCTATGACATTGCCCGATGGCAAAAAAATTGAAGTCGGTTTTAATAAGACTGAACGAGCGCCCGATCGGGCTTCGATGTCAGCCAGACTTAGTTACGAAAAGGGAGTAGCTTCGGTTGAGTTGAGTTTTGAACATCTGGAACCGGCCATTTTGTTTGCTGGTGATATTTCCACCTATGTTCTCTGGGCTGTCGGGCCGGATGGGATAATTGAAAATCTGGGAGAAATCATCGTCGATAAAAAAGACTGTTCTGGCTCGCAGAAATTCCTGGTCAACCGGAAAATACTGGCCTTAATGGTCACAGCCGAACCATATTCCTCAGTTACCCGGCCAACCAATCTGGTACTTTTTGTTAATGCTGAATCGGGAGAAAAAGGAGTTCAGATTGCTCCCTTTACCTACAACAACTTTTCCACCGCTGCCCGCCCGGCTCTGGATAGCATTGCCAGCATTCAATATATAAGCGATGTGCCAGTAGCCTTAAAACAGGCAGAAAAGACTCTGGAATTTGCTACCAAAGTGGGTGCTGATCAGGTCAATCCCAAAGCCATTAATCAAGCCACCGAAGCTTTAGCCAAAGCCCGGAAACAGAAAGATAAAAAAATGGCTGCCGACGGCGCTCGTCTTGCCACTCAATTTGCTGCTCAGGCCATTAATGAAACCATTAAACTGCAGGAAGAAAAGGCGGCAGCTGAAGCTGAGGCTAAAAGGCAGGCAGAAAAGGCCGCCCTGGAACAACGTGCCTCTCAGGCCGAAAATGAAGCCCAGCAATTGGCTCGTCAGCTGGAAGAAATCAAAGCCGAGCGGGCCGCTCTGGCCCGAGAAACTGAGCAGTTAGCTGCCCAAACCCGACAGCTGGCCGCCGAACGTGACCAGTTGGCTCAGGAAAGAGAGATGATTCAGAAAGAAAGAGACGAACTGGCTGGCAAATTGAAATCAGCTCTATCTACTGTGGCTGAAACCACTGACACTGCCCGGGGATTGATGGTCAATCTGGCCGGGGTCCTGTTCGATGTTAATAAAGCCACACTCAAGCCTGAATCCCAGCTAAAATTAGCCAAGCTGGCCGGTATTTTAATGGTCTTCCCGGACATTAAGCTCAGTATTGAAGGCCATACCGATGCCACAGGATCAGAGGAATTAAATCTTAAGCTGTCAACTGACCGGGCCAGAACTGTCTACGAATTTTTGATGTCCCAGGGAGTATCAACCGACAGAATGAAATATCAGGGATTTGGGTCCAGCCGACCGGTGGCACCCAATGACAATGAAACTAACCGGGCTAAGAACCGGCGGGTAGAAGTGGTGGTTCTTAAAGAACCGGAAAGTTGAATCATCACTTTCTTTCCAGAAGATAGATAAACATCAGCCACAGGCAGAGGATAAGAAGGGCAGAATATATACGCAGTGAATTAGAGACAGTCAGGATATTAAACAGGCCATGAATCGAGGCGGACAGAAAAAGGCCAAGCAGAGCAGCCGGGACTTCTGACCGCCCACGGGTTCTGGCTCTGACCACCAGATAGCCCCAGATCGAGGAAAAAATGGAATGAGTGAGTGGAGAAACCAGTGCCCGGCCAAAATAAGCCACACCGCTCATCAGTGGCAAATAGCCAAGATTCTCAAAGCTGGCAAAACCAATAGCCAGGGAAGCGGCATAAACTACTCCGTCAGCCGGTTCGTCCAGGTCATAGTTCTTTAAAATAAAAAGGGCAAAAGGCAAAAACTTAAAAAACTCTTCTAACGGTCCTACCACACCCAACGAGTAAAGGGCAATGTGACGGAAATTGCCCCGGGCGACCACCAGGTTAAAGCCAGCTGGTAAGCCAATCGAAGGTAGCAGTCGGTAAGTTAGAAAACAGAGAAAACCAAAGAAAAAGCCCAGGAGAAAGGCCGCCAGAAGATTGATTAATGGCTCGGGCTGTCTTCTATCCTTATAATAAAAATAAGCCAACCAGAAGAGGGCTGGAGCAATGATGCTGGCCGCCAACTTCCATAAAATCATTAACCTCTGCTCACTCCGGTTTCGCCTGGCCTGAGAGCGAACGTCCTGGCTCGGTCAGCGAATACTAATTTTGTTTTTTCTAAATTAACCAATCAGCTAGCAACTGTCAAGCAAAAAGGGCCGGTGGCGGCCAAAAAATCACATTTAGACCTGTTTTTTGTCAGGAGCTGATACCCATCTACTTTAGTTAACTCCGGCCACCTTAATGGCTCCCTTTTTTGTCCAAGAAAAAAGGGTAAATAAAAACGAACGATGGCGCCTATTTATTATTAATGTTTCTGGCCCACCCAATACGGAAAAAATATCTTTCCAGAAAGTCTTTTATTTCCTGGCTGCCAAAATATCCTGAAAATCGCCGGAGTTCGCGGTTTTCTTCATCCAGAAAGATAATGGTCGGCACCGACAGAACCAGCTCTTGCCCCGCTTTTTCCGGTTCTTCCAGGGTATCTATAACCTCATAAGGAATTTGATATTCCTCACAGATTTCCACCAATCTGGGGAAAAAAGCGCTGCAGACCGAACAGCTTTTGTTTTTAAAATAAAGGGCTTTCATCAGCTTCGCTTCTATCCTCCCAGCTTAAAATCCAAGGCCATGACTGCATAACTAATGCTCCGCAGGCCAGCCCGGCCCAAAGTCAATAGTATATTCAGGTTCATTAGCGCCAGTGAAAGTACCTCTACCTAATGCTTCTCTTAATCTCCTCGATGACTTCCGGGTTATGGATAACCTTGTTCCTATCTTTAGTCGTGGTAAAAATGATAAAGACCTCGCCGCCTTGTTCTTTTTTGAATTGTTCATGGGTTGAAGCCAGCCACTGACCTAAATTTATTCAGCTCTTGATGAGGCTGAGACAGGTCTGGAATAGCCAAGCCGGATTTGATCAAATACAGGTTTATAAATATCTTGTTTTTTAAATAGACATAACCGTTAACCGTCTCGCTATCAGCCACCTCACCCTCATTAATTTTTAAAATCACTTCTTTACCCAGCAGCCGGTTCTTAAGATATTGAATCGTTTCGTCTTTTTTTATAGTCTTAATTCCCAGGAATTTTACCTTTAAACCCGTGTTGAGCAGAATAGTCTGATCATCTATAATTCCAACCACTTTGTAGAGCCTGGGTCCTTTGAGATTAAACTGCCCCGGATCAACTTGAGGCTTTTCATCTTTTATTGAAGGAACATAACCGGCATCAAATTTAATATCCTTATTCCCGATTTGCTCGATAATTTTAATATCCGGGTGTAACCCGAGAAGTGAATTGGCCAGGCCAAGCTTTTTTTTTATCAGGTCTATAAAGCTGGGATTAATCTCATAACCAAAAGCTTTTCTACCCAGTTCCAGAGCAACTTTTATGGTCGTCCCACTACCGAGAAATGGATCTAAAACAGTATCATCAACAAATGAAAACATTCTGATCAGTCTTCGAGGCAATTCGTCTGGAAACATGGCCTCATGATCCAGTTGTTTTGCTCCTTTAAAAACCCAGTGCCCGGCGAAATATTGTTTCCACTCTTCTTTGGTCAGTCTGGAGGCTTCTTTTATTTCTTTAGAGACCTGTTTATTTTTGCCGGGTTTCTTAAAGATATGAATATATTCATAATCAAGCTCGACAATCCCATTGGGAGGATAAGGGAATGAGCCCATAACGGTCGCTCCTCCACTGGTGTTCATCGTGGTTTTTTTCTGCCAGATAATAGAACCCATAAAATCAAAGCCAATTTTCTCACACTGTGAAATTATCTCGGCATGAAGGGGTATAACCTTATACCGACCATAGATAATAGCCCGGGCAAACTGATCGCCGATGTTGACACAAAGTCTTGAACCGGGCCTTAAAACTCTAAAACATTCCTGCCAGACAAGATACAAAGAGCACAAATATTCATGAAGGCTTTGGCCATAGCCAATCTGACCCGGCATTCCATAATCTTTTAAGTGCCAGTAAGGTGGAGAGGTGACCACTAAGTCAATTTGGGAGTCGCCAATTTCGCTCATCGAGCGGCTATCGCCAAGAATAACAGTTGCTTGATTTGGCATTTTCCTCTCCTGATTTTAATCGATTCTCGAGGGTTAATAAAGCCCCGGAATGAATAGAAGGAAAAGAGTGATATTGACCTTTTTATCGTGGGAGAAATTGAGGAGAGCAAACTCCATGAACAACTATCTAATATCGAAAAAGAAATTGGTCGAGAAATAAACTATACCCTGATGACGAAAAAAGAATTCATGGAAAGAAAGGCCAGAGAAGATGGCTTCCTCCAGCGAATCATAGGTGAAGAAAAGTTAGTCTTAAAAGGTAACCTGGATGTCTGTTGATGAACTTATTAAAGAGGGAAGCATCTATCCATTCAAAGCAACTCATGGCGAGATAGAGAGAGCGATGGAAATCGCCAGGCGCGATCTGAGCCTGGCCGAATGACTTGTCGCCGAGAATCTGGATTGGTGCTTTTCTATTGCCTACAATGCTGTCTTCCAGGCATGCCGGGCTTATATGTTTCACCTGGGATATCGGCCGGCCAGCTCTGAAGCACATAAGACTACCTTCAGGTTCATGCAAATTGTTATGGAAAATCATTTAAGAAATCCATTTCTTATTTTGATCAGGTTAGAAAGAAACGTCACCTTACTCTATACGATGAACCTGGGGTAATCAGTGAAAAAGAAGCAAAAGAATTGCTCAGAAGAGCCAGAGAATTTCTGGAATACACAGAAAGCAAGCTAAAGCAGAAATAGACGCAGCTATCGGGATAGTCTCTTTTCCTTTATATAGAATTGGTTAAATTGGCATTTAGTATCCAATTTGACTGTAGCTTATTATTCCTGATGGGGAGCCTGGCAAAGATTTCCAGATATGGGGATATGAGCAATGGAAAGGCGTCAAAGAAGGCGGCAACGCAGTCAACCGGGTTACTGACCTCTTTAAAAAGCTAATCGAGGCCTGTGCGGCCGATATTGACAGGGAGGAAGAGAAGCTGCAAAATCTTTAATATCTTGTATACCGAAGAAGATTTCCGCACTTTTGTTAACAAATTCACCTGGATTTTTGCCAGAACCTATGCTAACCGGGCACCGCATGAATATGTGACCCTGTCTAAAGTTGGGCCTGAGCACCAGCTCGAATTTATTAAAGCAGCCCAATTCATCCGGGAGGCCGGCTTCAAGGCCCTTTATTACAACCGCCCCAACTTTTATTACATTCTGGACGGCAATTACTACTGGACGATGGATGACCGGGTCGAAGATACAAATTTGATCAATAGAGCTAAATTGTCCGATTACGAATTGATTGCTGGCCGCTGGCAATGGAAAGGCCAAAAGCAAGGTTGAGGAATTAGATCGACTGAAGGCGGAATGATTGGCCACGGCGAAAGTAGCAGTCTCCCGCCTACTTGGAATATAATAAAGACAATATGAAACAAGGAAAAGGCCTATTTAAATTTTCTCCGCTTTATACCGACCTTTACCAGCTGGCCATGGGGCAGGCCTACTTTCTGGACGGCACCGCTGACCAACCAGCTGTCTTTGATTATTTTTTCCGGACAATACCCTTTGGCGGCGGCTATGTGATTTTCGCCGGGCTGGAGCCACTTCTTCAGGCCCTTGACAACCTGCATTTTTCTGAAGAAGACCTCAACTACCTTCAGGCGTTGGATTTCCGTCAGGATTTTCTTGACTACCTGAGTAAGTTCCGTTTTACAGCCGATATCTTTTCGATGAAGGAAGGCGAAGTTGTTTTCCCGCTCGAGCCGGTCATGCGGGTAGAAGGAAAATTATTCGAGGCTCAGCTCGTCGAAACACTTCTTCTTAATCTCATTAATTATCAGAGTCTGGTGGCGACTAAAGCTTCTCGCATGCGGCTGGCAGCGGGCCAGCGGGTGCTGTGCGACTTTGGCCTGCGGCGAGCACCTGCTCAGGGCGGGATTCTGGCGTCACGTTCAGCCATTATCGGTGGTTTTAACAGCACTTCCAATGTCGAGGCGGCCAGAATGTTTGACCTCGAGCCAGCGGGAACCATGGCTCATTCACTGATTGAAAGCCATGGCGACGAACTGCAGGCCTTCATAAAGTTTGTGGAGGCCAATCCGCAGCGGGCCATTCTGCTGGTTGATACTTATGATACACTGCGCAGCGGTTTACCCAATGCCATTAAAGCCGCCCGCGAGCTTGAAAAACGCGGTCTGAAACTTCAGGGTATCCGCCTCGACAGTGGCGACCTGGCCTATCTCTCTAAAAAAGCCAGACAGATGCTGGATGCGGCTGGGCTTAAAGAGGTAAAAATTGTGGCTTCCAACCTGCTGGATGAGCTGGTTATCAGAAGCCTTATCGAACAGGAAGCACCCATTGATATTTTTGGGGTCGGAACAAGACTCGTGACCGGTGCACCTGATGCAGCTCTGGATGGTGTTTACAAGCTGGCTGTCTTTAAGGGCCAGCCGAGAATGAAACTTTCTGACAATGTGACCAAGACCACTCTGCCTGGCCGAAAACAGGTAGCCCGATTCAGCGATGAAGAGGGATGCTTTGTTGCTGATGCCATTCATCTCGCCGAAGAAGATTTACCGCCAGAGATGTTTCATCCTTTTGAGCCAGAAAAATTCCTCAGCCTGAGCCGGTATCGAGATGAAGAGCTCCTGAGCAAAGTCATGGAAAAAGGGAAAAAGCTGGAGGTTGAAAACAAGGTGGCCAGGATAGCCTCTTACAGTCGAGAGCGACTCTCACATCTTCCACCGGAGCATAAAAGATTTGAATATCCGCATATTTACAAAGTTGGTCTGAGTCCGAAACTCCTGGCCAGACGTAACAGTTTAATCCGCCGCTACCGGCAGAATTTTGAAGAAAGTTGAAAGGAAGCTGAGATGAAAGCCCTGATTGTGGTCGATCTTCAAAATGATTTTATTCCGGGCGGAAGCCTGGCTGTCCCCGGCGGTCATGAAATTATTCCTATTATTAACCGCCTTGAGGAGAAATTCCCACTGGTCGTCGCGACCCAGGACTGGCATCCAGCCCATCATTCGAGTTTTGCTTCCAACCATCCCGGGAAAAAAGTGTATGAGACGGTTATCATTGATGGACTGGAGCAGATTCTCTGGCCGGACCACTGCCTCCAGGGAAAAGAAGGAGCCAGACTCGTTTCGGGTTTTGACGATCGGCCCGTCGAGGCTATTTTTAGAAAAGGAACCGATCCCCGAATTGACAGCTACTCCGGTTTTTTCGACAATGGCCGGAAAAAATCCACCGGGCTTGGTGACTATTTGCGGGGTCGTGGTGTGCGACAGGTTTATCTTTGCGGGCTGGCCGCCGAATTCTGCGTGCTATATACGGCGCTCGACGCACTGGAGCTTGATTTTGAGACCTACTATGTCGAGGATGCCACCCGCGCCCTGAGCGAAGAGGGCTTTCACCAGGCAAAAGAGCAGGTGGTTAAGCGGGGTGGAATATTATTAACCTCAGCCGAGATTAATTAGCCGGTAGCCAGCAGGATTCATTAAGAGATCTGAACATTACAGATGTAATTTTAAAAGAATGAATTTGCAGTGCACTTAATAAATGATATCGATATTCCTAAATATTCCTATGGTATCAATGACCTTATTTAGTTCTCTATCCATGGGGAAACACTGAGTTGAAGCCTGGAGGAATAAAATGTTTTTCCCTCAGATGGAAGGCGGAAGGAAGAAAAAGGTCGGGCGGCAGCTATCCTGCCAGCCAAATACACTCCCCTGATCATTTTGACCTAGCAGAAAATTTAGCCAGATGCGGAGAAAATAAAGACTGAGATTTATTTTTCATTATGTCTCGCCGTAAAGACGGGTATTTGATCTGGCTAATTAATTATAGGTGAATTAGATTAATTAACCATCCCCAGCCATGGCCAACGCCCCTCCCCCCGGCCTCTTTTAGACACCTATGGTCTGACTCCGGTCAGCTCGATGAGCGGTGCGCCGACCTGAGCCAGACCTTTTTTACTTTTTGAGTCTTGTTTTTTCTAAATCAATTTGTTTTTATATATTTTTATTTTAACCTGTTAATCTGCCTGTTATTATTTCCTTTCTTTATTTTTTGTTTACTAATTTTTTAATTACTCTTTGATCGGGCTAATTCGGTTTTTCACCTGATTTTCAGCGTTCATTGAATTCTGCTTACCAGCCTGGTTTTTTCTTATTTACTTTTTTATCTCCGCTTTGATTTTTTAATTTGTCTTTTCCCTCGCCTTTATTATGCCTGCCGGGTTTTCGGCTGCCATTTCTGGCCTTTGCGGGCCGGGGCCGGTAGTGGCCCTGTGCTGCTTTTTCTGGCTTCAAATCTGAAAGCAAAAGACGCTTCTGTTCTTTTTTTTCTTCAAAGCTCCGCGGCACATAGACAGACTTTGCTGTTTCTGGATCTATTCCGGTGTAATACATGCAGGTTGAGCGGGTCATCGGAGTTGGTGTAAAAATCTGCACACCTTCGACCGGCTTTTCCCCTTGAGCTTCAAGCTTCTGAATGTATTGTGCCAGTTCCCTGGCTTCTTTTAATGTTGTTCCCGGATGAGCGACCATAAAATAATATTTGAGGTGCTGCTTTTTGTCACCGCTTAACTTCTGGAAAAGGTGCCTGAATTCTTCAAGCGGTACCGGGCTTTTGTTCATCAGGCGAAGGACCTCAGGCGAGACATGCTCCGGTGCAATTTTGAGCAACCCGGAAACATGATGACTGACGAGCTCCCGCAAATACTCGGGGCTGCTTAAAGCCAGGTCATAGCGGATGCCACTTCGCACAAAAACTTTTCTCACTCCCGGTATGGCCCTGGCCCGGCGCAGAAGATTGATCAGGCGGCGGTGGGAACGGTCAAGTTTGGGGCAGGTCAGGCAGAAACCGCGTTCGCAGTCATGGCAATCCATCCCGTACATGTTGGCTGTCGGGCCGCCCAGATCATCTATATAACCTTTAAATTCTGGATGGCGGGTCAGACGTCTGATTTCCTCGAGTATTGATTCTTCCGAGCGGGAGATGATCCGGTCTCCCTGATGAAGTGAGAGCGAGCAAAATGAACAGCGACCAAGACAGCCACGATGCGTCACCACCGAAAATTTCGCCATTTCGAGCTCATGATAATCGGCCGGAATGAAGCGGCTGAAGGGCAGGCTATAAATCCAGTCCAAAATCTCCGGTGTATAGTCAGCCGCCCGGTACTGAAGGACATAGCGGTTGGCATGCTTTTGGGCCAGGTTTTTGTAATTGGCCAGCGCCCTCTGGGCTTGGACAAACTTCTCCGGCAACAAAGCGACCTCTTCATAGGATGGTATTTCTTCAAAATCAGGTGGCAGGTCGTGACTGATAAGGGCCGTGCCAGGAATGCCAGTGAGCAGACGGCCCTCACCCAGCCGACGCGCCACCTCTATCACCTGCAGCTCGCCCGGGCCGTAGACAAGAAGATCCGCCCGCGAATCAAGAAGAATGGAGCGACGGACTCTGTTTTCCCAGTAATCATAGTGGGCCAGACGGCGAAGTGAAGCCTCAATTCCACCTATTACTATCGGAATATCGTGATATGCTTCCCGCAGCCGGTTGCTATAGACAATGACCGCCCGATCAGGCTTACCCGACCCGTAACGGGCACTGGCATCTTTCTCGCGACGTCGCAAAAGCGGACTGTAGTTGGCGAGGCAGCTATCAATGGAGCCGGAAGTGACACCGAAAAAAAGCCGTGGCCGCCCCAGACGCTTGAAATCCTCAGCTGACGTCCAATCGGGGCGGGCAATGACGCCGACCTTATAGCCCTCAGCATCAAGCACGCGGGCTATAACACCAACCGGCGACAGGGGGTGATCGGCATAAGGATCGCCGCTGACCAGAATGATATCAAAGTCTTTCCCTTCCAGGGCAATCATGGTTCGAACTAACCTCGATCCAGCTTTTCTCGCCGTTCTTCAACGGTCTTCATTATGATATTTTACCAGAAAAAAGCCGGGCTTTTGCGCCGGCTGACCAGCACCCTGTTTGTCACCGCGCCTGTTTTTTCCCGCGGTGATATAACTTTTGAGACATTTGACTCTGCCCTGGGGTTGGATATTTTATCCACTTTTTTGATAAGCCGCCTTCAGCCAGCCAGCTCGACCTTACTAGCCTGCTCCGGCCATTTTTAGAGCCAGAAAAACTATCGCCCTTTATCCGGTCTTTTCCACCGGCTCACTGCTAAACGGGCTGGCTTTTATTTCTTCAGGCGTCAGTTTGTCGGTCACCAGCCATTTATACCATTTGAGAGCCGATTCAACCAGGATAATCACGGCCAGAACCATGATGGCCATGGATAAGACGACCAGTAAAATATTTCCCTGAGGCAGGTAGCTATTAACGATATTGAGATAAGCAGCATAGAGGGTCGTCGCGCTGATGAACAAAAAGGGGACAAGTGTAATCCACAGATAACGGGACTTGCCCTTTTTGATGATAACCGTTGTGCCCAGAGCAAGGGCAATAGCTCCTAAGAGCTGGTTGGAAGTGCCAAAAAGCGGCCAGATGGTGGAGATGTTGCCGCCATAGACGAGATACCCCCAGCAGAAAGAAATTAAAAAACTGGTCAGAATAATACCGGGCCACCAGTTGGTATTCTTAAGTGGCTTATAAATCAAGCCACCAGCTTCCTGCAGCAGATAACGGCCAACACGCGTGCCGGCATCAATCGTGGTCAGAATAAACAAGGCCTCAAAAAGGACAACAAAATGATAGATATAAGCGCCAAGTTTGGACAGAAAAGGAATTTTGGAAAAAATGAAGGTCATGCCGACGCCGAGGGTGACGGCTCCGCCCGGCCGCCCGGCCACATTTTCTCCGACCAGCTGAGATAGAGCCGGCAAATCGACCACCTTCATGCCCAATTTTTCAAAGACCTCAGGCGGAACATTGATGGCAAAGTAATCAGCTGGAATCAGGCTGGTAGCAGCAATCAAAGCCATCAGAGCGACAAAGCCTTCGGCCAGCATGGCTCCATAGGCAATAGGCAGGATATCTTTCTCGTTTTTGATCATCTTGGGTGTTGTGCCAGAGGAAATTAAAGCGTGAAAGCCGGAGAGAGCCCCACAGGCAATGGTGATAAACAGGAAGGGCCAGACCTTGCCCGGAATAATTGGCCCACCGCCATGGATGAAAGGGGTAAAGGCCGGCATTTTAATCGCCGGATTAACGATGATCACCCCTATGGCCAGAAGGAAAATGACCCCGAGTTTCATGTAAGTGCTGAGATAATCACGAGGGACAAGCAGCAGCCAGACAGGTAAAACAGCGGCTAAAAATCCATAAGAAGCCAGGATAACAGTCATCTGTTTGGCATCAAACATTAAAAACTGGCCGAGGGCAGTTCTGGAGATGAATGGGCCGGAGGCAACGGCGATTATCAACAGACTGACTCCGATGATGGTAGCACCGGCAATATCATTGGGTCTGATCCACTTCATATAAATCGCCATCAAAAAGGCGATCGGGATGGTGATGCCAACGGTAAAAGTCGCCCAGGGGCTATTAAACAAGGCATTGACAATTACCAGGGCCAGGCCAGCCATGGCGATGATGAGAATAAAAATGACCGCAATGGCTGTCGCCACGCCCGTTACTTTGCCGACTTCCTTGCGGGAAATATCAATAATCGAAGCCCCATCATATCGAACTGAGGCAAATAGAATGACCATATCATGGACAGCACCGGCCACCACTGCTCCAATCAAGATCCACAGAGCACTGGGCAGATAACCAAACTGAGCAGCCAGCACCGGCCCGACCAGCGGTCCAGCTCCGGCGATAGCAGCAAAATGGTGGCCGAACAAAACCCATTTATTGGTCGGCACATAGTCATAGCCATTTTGCAGGCGGTAGGCAGGAGTTGTTCGCGATGGATCGACGGCCAGAACTCTGGCGGCAATAAAAGCCCCATAAAACCGATAGGCCAGAGCATAAACGCAGGCTCCGATGATAACCAGCGTCAGTCCGTTCATCTTATTATTCCTTTTAAAAAGAAATAATTAGGGGTAAGTATAGCAAAAAATTGACAGAGTGGTGATGGGTAAAATGGGGACGTGATACTCTGTCCCCAAAAATCTTCTCCCCTGTTACCGGTATATGGGCAAGAGAAAATCGGGGACAGAGTATCACGTCCCCATGAAACGGGCTCATATCTTTAATAGCGTTTAGGTTTAAGGCCAGCGATTTATTCAAAAGAGTCATTTTGCTCTAACCTCATAAATAAAAGACAAAGGTCAGAGCTAAAATGTTGTCGTAAATTTTAAGGAAAAGTCTTATCTTTGCTTTTCCACAAAAGCCACCAGCCTGTCCAGAAAATCGGGGATAGTCGCTACTACCCGGTTCCAGTTGGGAATATGCGGGGAATAAAGAGGATCTTCCAGAAATTTTTCGCCGGCCATCTGGAGAGCCCTGGTAAAAGCTTCAGCCATCAGACTTTCCTTGTGAAAGTCGAACACCAGACCGTTTATTTCTGATTCATCCTGATATCTTTTGACATAATCTTTGGCCGTCCGCTGATAATTGACAATGAGGGTACGGAGAGTGGCTTCCGACATAACTATACCCTCCATCGCCAGATTTCTGAAAATCGCCCGGGCAATATCAATTGACATCTTCATCAATCCGGTTGATGGATCCTCAGCTGAAAGCGGCTGATGTTTGTGTTCATAGGTTTCAAGAATTTCCGTCTGGCAAATGCGCCTCAGAGAATAATTTCTGTAAACCTCTGCCAGCGTTTCCACTTCGATTCCCCAGTCGGCCGGTATGCGGTTAATTCTGGCCAGCTCGGTAATCATCGAAAACTCGCCGGCCAGTGGATAGCGAAAGCTTTCCAGGTAGGTCAGAAACGGCAGGTGGCCATAGATTCTGATCAGGCTGGTGACCAGTGGAAAATAAAACAGCCTGGTCACCCGGCCATGCATCCTGTCGGTTACCCGGGCGTAATAGCCCTTACAGAAAGCATATTCAATGCGGGGCGAGGCAATTGGATAGCAAAGTCTGGCCAGCAGCTCTCTTGAATAGTTAATTATATCGCAATCATGGAGAGCGATAATTTTACTTTCGTCACGGGCTAAGATGTAGCCATAGGCCAACCAGACTGAACGGCCCTTTCCATCACCTCCGGGCGATAAATCTTCCTCTTCCAGAACGCGATAAAGCTCACCCGCCTCTGGCCCCGAGGCCCAGATCACACAGTGTTCTTGCGGCAGAACAGAAAAGATTTCTTTTGTGCGGTGGAAATCCTCCCTTTTATCCGTTCTACCCAGGACAATGACTATTTCGTGAAGATAATCTATGTCCTTAAGCTGACTGAGAATTCCATTCAGGGCAGGCGAACCAAGTTCGGCCGGCGTTACCGGCAACACCAGAGCAATCGGTCGGTGGCGATTAAACTGGCGCAAATTGTCTTCCATCCTCCCAAGCTTAAGCTCCCCCAGACGATGAAAAGTTGGCACCACTCCCGTTTGACAGAAATCAGCCATGTTAGTCTCCTTTCCGACTGAATTTATTCATTCTTTGCTTGTTCAATCCGCTGGCCGTCGCTCCCTGCGGAGAGAACAGCCGACATCATTATTTCCAGCGGCTTCCGCTTGAACTGGAAAGATACCGCTCATCAAAAGCGCGACCAATACGATCTGACTTCAGCCAGTTCTCAATAGCCTCTGCCCAGCCGGCCGGACCGGCTTTTCTCGTTTTATAAATCTTTTTTGAGAGTTTTTTGAGCCCTGCTGGCTGGCCATCCTGCCCGGCTACCAGCACCGGCACTTCCACTTCTATTAGCATCGGCCAGTCATTAGCCGCATCACCTAACCCGACGGTTATGATCTGACCAAATTTTCGGCGGTAAAGTTTTTTCAAGAGGCGGACCGCCCGCCCTTTATCGTTACTGCCTGTCAGATGAAAAAACCGACCACCCCTGACCACTTTCAGCCCGGCCTCTCTGGCCTTTTGCCGAAAAAGTTTAACACCAGCTGTGTCTTCCAGCCAGCAGGGTTCATCATATTCACGCCGCCTGGCCAGCCTGGCTTCTCTCAGGCTTAATCCTGTTATTCTGGCAATTTCTTCGGGCTGGCAATCCCCAAAGCCTTTTACTGGCACTTTATATTTTTTCCTGAAGTTAATTAAAAATCGCCGTAGCTGCTGATAAGGTAGACCAAGTTCAAGGACAACATAGTTTCCCCGGCGTTTTGGCCTGACCCCCGCGCTTGTGAGTTGCTCCGGGGTAAAATAGCTCGGCGGTATGAAAATTGCTCCGCCATTTTCTACAATAAAAGGATGCTTCAAACCGAGCTTTCTGGCCACAGATTCAGTCTCGGCTCTGGTCTTACTGGTACAGAGAACAACCGGCACCTGTCTTCTCTTCAGTTCCTTTAAAGCTGGCCTGGCTGCCTCAAAGCTATAAGTCTCGCTGTCAAGAAGAGTACCATCGAGATCAGTAAAGACTATAGCTCGACAGCCCATTAAACAGCTCCTTTCAGTCTTTATGATTAACTAACAGGCTTGTTTCTTTCCGGAATAGCTTTATTTTTAAGATAACAAAGGCCAGAAAGCCCTGTCAATAAAATTTTTCGAAGAGCCGGATGTGTTATCCTGCGCTCTTTTTAATATTATTTTAAACGCCTGGTACGTCCAGGAACAGCCAGATCTGGCTGTTGAGTTTTTACCTCTTGTTCGGGCTGATTTTCCTATGCTATTTGAGCTAATTTTGTGGTTTGCCTCAAAACGATTTTAGCTGCCTGAACTTAAATCATAGCTGCCACCGGGACTTCTTGAGCTTCCAGGTCGAGCTCCCATTGTCCCGGCGCAGCCCCGCTTCTATATTCAAATAGCTAGCGGTAGCTAGAGGGCGAATTAAATCTTTAAAATCATGAGCCAGCCACACCATCCAGAAAAATTTTTTCCATGTCCGGAGATGGAATCTGCTTAAGCTCCTCAGTCAGACTTTCATCCTGAAGTACCGGGCCGAGGTTAAGGCTGGAAAAATAGCCGAAGTTTACTCCAGACAGATTCTCACCCAGTTTTTCGCTTAATCTGGTCGCCAGTTCCTCTCTGCTTTGGAGCAACTGATAGACCCTCCAGCTCGTTTTGAGTTTTTCTATTTCTCCAGAGCAAACAATTTTCCCCTTATTAATTAAGACCACCTCATCACAGACCCGTTCGACCTCAGGCAGAATATGAGATGAAAGGAAAATAGTCGTGCCCCGCGCCTTAAGTTCCAGAATGAGGTTCCTGATTTCATACATGATGATAGGGTCAAGTCCGGTGTATGGTTCATCAAAAATAAGGAGGTCGGGCTGCCCGATAGTGGCCACCCCGAAAGCTACTTTTTGCACGGTGCCTTTGGAGAGAGTTTTTATTCTTCTGTTAAGATGCTCGCTGAGCCCCAGCTTATCAACCAGAGCCGGAACCAGCTCAGAAGCCTGGCTGTGGCTCAGGCCGGCACCTCTGGCCGCGAATAACAACATCTCTTTGACGGTCAGAAAAGGATAAAGGCTGGCTGACTCCTGAAGATAACCAATTTTCGGAGTGGCCGCGGGGAGAGACTGCTTTTTTTCTGGAATATAGGTGACTTCTCCCGCCTCCGGCTTTAATAGATTCAGAATAATTCTCAGGGTCGTGGTTTTGCCCGCACCGTTGGGGCCGAGAAAACCGGTCAGCTTATTCCTCGTGATAGAAAAGTCAACGCCCTTTAATGCTTCTTTGCCTTTTCGGTTGAGGAATCCTTCTTTATAAGTCTTTTTCAAACCACGCACCTGGAGAGCCAGAAGCCCGGCATGGTCAGGATTGGAAGCCACCTGAAGGTTATTTTTAGTGGCCAACGATTTAAAAACTAACCAGGACAGGAAAATCAGCAGGGTTGAAAGAAGGAGCAAGTAAATTAACTGCCAGCCAAAGTTTCCCGTCCAGACTGGCATAAAAGTCTGAATAAAAACATTGGTTGGGTTGAATGTCCCTAACTGGCTCCTTTCCAGCAGTTGACTCATCTGAAAATATTTTTCAAAAACAAAAGTGCCACTTACTTCTAACAATATGATGCCGACAAAGTTCATCACCCCCTTAAGAAAACAGGCCAGGAAAAATCCTGCCGAACAGATGTAAATTGTTGGCACTAACCGCAGACCCAGAATTTTAAGGATCCGGCTGACATCCAACCATTCATGACTGATAGCCAGACCGACAAGACAGGCAAAGGCCACCAGAATATAAGATAACAAAATCAGGGTGATTACACTGAGGAACTTTCCCCAGAACAGGTCGGAAATTCTAAAGCGAACAACTAGAGGATCAATTTCCCTTGATTCAAACTCATCTCGTATCAACCCCCCGCTCAGCAAAACCGAGAGAAAAGCAAAAATCAGGCCCATATTGTCCGCTCCCTGCTCAGGCGAGCGAACAAAAAAGATAAGATAAAGGCAGTAGAGGAGATAAGCCAGAACTATGACCACTTGAAGCTGGCTGGTTCTCAGGATTTTTTTCCAGGTTATTTTAATGACTTCACCGATCATCAACCCTTCTCCTTTATTTTGAATATTTCGAGCTTTTATCTAGCTTATGCCCATCAATTCTAAACATCAAGAGAAATTTGGCACCAGGATTTTATAAAGTTTAAATAATTGCAGACGATAATAACGACCTTTTTTTCTCAGGAGATGAGAAAAAAATCTTTTCTAAATCGTCTTTACCTGTAAAGTTAGGTTGACGGCAGGAATGGCCAGCGTCAAGGAAAGTTGACTTATCATTTTACTCAGCTGAGCTGTCTGGTCAGGACAACGGGAGCCGGGAAAGCTGGCATTGGTCTTGCAACTTAAAAGTTCCTGTTCGCGAGCAGAAAAATTTTTAAAGGAGGTCAGTATGAAGAACAGCACATTAAAAAAATTTATGGTGATCACACTCATCGTAGCTGCAGTTTACAGTCTACTGCCGGCTCTGGCTCAGGCAGCCGCACCGGGCAAAGACAAATGCTTCGCCGAGTTCGACAGGTGTACGAGAGAAGACGTCCGGACAAAATTTCCCTGGTCTACCATTGATTATCTGGACTGCGAAGTAGCTCTTGCTTCTTGCCTGGTCCATCAGTTTACCTGATAAGTACCAGAGATCATCAAGGCTGAACAAAAATGAAAAAATCGAGAGCTATGGAAAAAACTAAAGTCAGCCAGGAGAAAGGGCCCGTTTTCGGGCCCTTTTCCCCACAGGCCTCTGGAAAAAGGCGGACTGTTTTCCCGCTGGTTTTGACCCTTTTGTTGCTCTTCTCAGGATTACTCGTTGTTACGCCCGGGGCTCTCCAGCCAGCAGCCAGAAGCAAAAAAATAGTAGAAAAGCTTATTCCCATCGCTGAGGACAATTCTTTTCACTTCGGCCAAGACGAGAACTATATTTTCAATTCGCCAGCCAGGCTGGAAGTCGCGGGAAGCAATATCTATGTCCTGGATAGTCTTGACGACAGGTTGCGCATTTTCGACCTCGGTGGAAAATTTGTCGGATCAATCGGTCAAAGAGGCAAAGGACCGGTGGAATTCAACCATCCTCAGGGTCTGTTTATTGACCCGATAAAAGAAAAGATTTACGTAGCTGATACCAGAAACCTGAGGGTTCAGATTATGAATCTCCAGGGAAAAGAAGCCTCCACACTTCAGCTTACCTTTCCGCCGCTGGCTGTGACTGTCTTAAAAGACAAACTCCTGGTAGCTGCTTTTCCTGGACAGGCTATCGTTATGAAAGGAGAGCCGTTGATCAGAATCTATAACTCCGATTTCAAAGAGATCGGCGCCTTTTTAAAACCTGTTAAGGCCAGCGACACCAGCGTCAACCTCCTGGCCAATCAGTTTGTCATGAAAAAGGACAAGCTCGGCCAGCTGGTCTGTGCTCGCCAGTTCTGTCTTAACGAGATACAGGTTTACGACGCCGATGGGCATCTCAACCATCGCTTCGAAATACTTTATAAGGCAGCAAATCTGGCCAGCCCGGGAATTGACGTTACCATTAAAAATGACCTGGATGTCCAGAAGATCGCTTATTTCGTGGCAGACGTCGCCTTTGATTCACAGAATAATTATTATTTCCTGGCAGGAAACACCGGGCTCAAATCAGACGGTTTGCCGGAGAGAGGTCGTGAAATTTATAAATACAACTCCCAGGGTGAGTATCTGGGCACAATCCTTCTTCCGGAAAAGGCGGTTTTGATCAGCTTTGGTGCTGATGATTCTCTCTACCTCCTTGATTCCAATTTTACCCTGAGGAGATTCAAAATCGGATGAGCAGGGAAAGACGGCAAAAGCTGGTGAAACGTTTAAAGGCAGTACTTGTAACGGGCTGGTGTCTGGTCCTGCCGCTCCTTATATTTTCTTTTTGGTGGGGTTATAAGAATTATCGCCGCTTCGAGCAATGCCGTGAGATCAATCAAACGCTCATGAATGAGCTGAAGAGAGCCGGCGGGCAGGTCAGGGCTCAAAAGAGTTTTCTCGAGGAAGGAGACCGCTTAACATCTCCGTTGTCGCTATCTCTTCTCGATGGCCAGCTCATAAAGCTCCAGCCGGATGAAACTTATCTACTTATTTTTATCAGTACCGGTTGTCCGGCCTGTCTGGAAATAGCTCTGGATATTTATGCCCAACTTCGTCCATATGAGGAAAAAGGACTGAGGGTTATATCGATCAGCCGCAATCTGGTTGAGGAATTAGCCGACCTGGCAAGTGCCAGAAACTGGCCAATGGCTATGGCTCATGACTCTACCGGGCAACTGCACCGGCTTTTCCAGATAGATGGCCTGCCTTCCATTATACTTATCAAGCAAGGAATTATTGGTATCAAGGCTAACGCTCTCTCTATTGATAGAAAGTTGCCGAATTTAAAGGAAATAATTGCGGAAACCTTCGTGGATAGGGCAACCTGACAGAAAGAAAGTTCCAGGCCCGCTGAGCAAGGCGGTTTTCTGGACAGCAGGGCAGACGTATGCCTTTCTTAGATGTTGACATGCTCGCTAGAATGACCTTTCTGCTACTCAAATATCGCCCCGTCAGCACTTAAAGTTTGACTAATGAGGTCAGAGTCAGGATAATAAGAACATGGCTTACACAACGTCTCTTCGTGGTTATACTTTAAAGCGCCTGGAGGAAATAGGACAGGCCGACATTATTGTCGGTATACCCTGCTTTAATAACGATAAGACCATTACTCATGTCATGCAGATGGTTAGCCACGGACTGGATAAGTTTTACCGCGACAAAAAAAATCTCATTTTTATTGCCGACGGCGGCTCGACCGATGACACCCGGGAAGAAGCCAAAGAATTTCAGATTAAGCCCTGGCAAGAAAAGCTGGTCTCCATCTATCGTGGGATAAGTGGTAAAGGCTCAGCCCTACGTTCGGTGTTTGAGGCCGCCTGCCGGCTTAAGGTTAAAGCCTGCGCCGTAGTTGATGCTGATTTAAGAAGCATTACATCTGATTGGGTCTTTAATCTGCTCAATCCAGTGCTCGAGAAGGGTTTTGACTTTGTAGCTCCGGTCTACCTGCGGCACAAGTATGACGGAACGATTACCAACAACATCGTCTATAATCTCACCCGGGCGGTTTACGGGAAGAGAATCCGTCAGCCAATCGGAGGCGATTTTGCTTTCAGTTTGCCCGTAGCCAGTTTTTATATGAATCAGGAAGTCTGGGAAACGGATGTCGCCCGCTACGGTATAGATATCTGGATGACGACCAACGCCATTATTCAGAATTTTAAGATTTGCCAGGCCAATCTGGGTGTCAAGATCCATGATGTTAAAGATCCGGCTAAACATCTCGGGCCAATGTTCAGACAGGTGCTGTGGGTATTATTTACGCTGATGGAACAGCATGAAAGCTACTGGAAAATGATTAAAGGCAGCCAGCCGGTGTCCACCCTGGGAGAGATAGAAGCCAAAGAGCCAGAGGCGGTGGAGGTTACCCTGCCTGAATTGATTTACAGATTTAGAGTTGGTTATCATCAGTTCTCGCCGTTGTGGAAGGAGATTTTCTCTGAGGGGGTCTTTCAGGTGATAGAGAAAGCGGCCCGGTTGCCATTGGAAGAATTTTCCTTGCCGATTGAAAGCTGGGTAAAGATTCTCTACGAGCTGGCGGCCACTTTCCATACCTGGTCGAGAAACCGCTTCAAAATCATCGAGCTCGTCACACCGCTATATTATGGTCGGCTGGCTGATTTTGTGCGGAGTACCTGGGAAATGGATTCAATAGAAGCTGAAAAGGTGGTGGAAGAGCAGGCCCGGATTTTTGAAGACAATAAAGATTATTTGCTGCAGATGTGGGAAGAAAAAGCCAGGCTTCCCGAAAACAACACCAGCGATTGGCAAATTTATGATTGATAGATGGGGACGTGATACTCTGTCCCTAGGGCCTGGTAAACCTTCTCAGCTTGTTTTCCATATCGCGGAAATGCGTGCCTTTCCAGAAAATCCGGCCACAGACAGGACAAAGAGCAAAGGCTGATGCCTGTTCATAGATGAAGGGTGGCACCAGATTTCTGGCGCGGTCTTTGGGGAGACTTTTTAGCTCGGCGTTACAATCCAGGCAGCGCGAGTTTGGTTTGATCTTATCCCTGAGTTTAAAATGATCAAGAACCTGCTCAACCTGCTCCTCCCAGCGCTCGCTTTCAATGAGAAGAAATCTACCCTGCAGGGATTCTATCTTTTTGACTTTCTTTATCAGTTCGTGGTCCCTGGTGAGAATAATGCGATTTTCTTTTGCTGTCAGCTCTATGAGTTTTGCATCCTCAATTTTTGAATAATAGCTGACATCAAAACCAAGGAGGCGCAACCAGCGGGCCAGCTTCCCCACCATACAGTCTGCTATGAAAAGGGGACGTGATACTCTGTCCCTAGATTTTTGCTCCGGTGATCCAGCTAACTCATTCATAATAAACGAGATAATTTTTCAGGCAGGGACAGGATAACCTGTCCCCCATTTTATATCTTCAATTATATCAATAAGTTACCTAAGTGAAAAAGAGGGACAGAGTATCACGTCCCCTTTTATAAACCAAGGAATTGGACGGCCAGACCTGAAATAAAAATGACCCCACCCGCCAGCGCGTGCGAATACCTTTCGAGCTTGCCCAGTTTGACAAAACTCAAGCCCCAGCTGGACAGAGCAATAATGGTCAGCATGGTCAGAATGGTGGCCAGACCAAAGGCTGCTGTCACCATGATCACCCCGGTCACCGAATGCTGGGCAGCCGGATACATGACCAGTGGAATCAACGGTTCGCATGGCCCAAAAACAAAAATCAGAAATAACACCCAGGGAGTTATATTTTCCTTTTCCTTTCTCTTTTCCTCATGGATATGAAGGTGCCCTCCATCATGACTATGCGTATGGACATGAGTTTCGCCATCAGCATGGTGATGAAGGTGAGAGTGAGGCTTCGAGCGGTAGGCTTTCCTCAATCCCCAGACTAAATAAACCAGCCCAAAACCAATCAACAGCCAGGCTGCAATCATCCCCCGGGTTGATTCAACCTTTTCCAGATGTCCAACGGCCAGCCCCAGCCCCACTCCCAGAAATCCCAGGGCAACCGAGCTCAGGACATGCCCCAGGCCACACAGAGCCGAAATAATCATGGTCTTCGACAACCGCCAGTTCCTGGCCCGAGCAATGGCAATAAACGGCACGTAGTGATCAGGCCCGATGACCGTATGAACGAATCCTAAGGTCACCGCCGTCCCTACCAGAAGCCAGATATTCTGCATAAGCCGTACACCTCTCATGGAAAATGGACGGTAGGGGACTCGAACCCCCGACCTCAGCGTTGCGAACGCCGCGCTCTCCCAGCTGAGCTAACCGCCCATGCTTGCTCGACAGATATTAAACTGCGCACTATTCAGCTACGCACTAAATTTAACCAAATCCGCTACTAATTTACCATTTTAAGCTGTTTTTTTCTACCGGCCGGCCAGGCGTCCGGCAGATATTTTCATTTTCTCCGGAATTTAAGCTCCTATCTGGTTTGGTTTAAGAGCTAGGCAAACGCCTGCCGCATCAGACATTTCAAATAGTATCAGATCGTCACAATGAAAATCTGAACACTTTTACTCGAATTATAACCGCATTTGCCTGGTTACCTAACAGCATCAATGTATCCCGAAGATAAATGTGCTGATCGCGCTGCCAGCCTACTCAATAACCACTTCATGCTGGCCCTTTACCAGCTCACCAATAACCCAGGCCTTCTCGCCCAGCTTCTCCAGGAGCCTGACTGCAGCTTCAGCTTCTTTCTTCGCCACCACCGCCACCAGGCCGATCCCCATATTCAGGGTGCGAAACATTTCTCTATCGGCTATTTCTCCACGGCGCTGAATTTCCTTGAACAGGCGCGGCACCGGCCAGCTCCCCCGCTTGATTCTGACCTGTAGCCCCTCCGGAATAACCCGCGGGATATTGTCATAAAAACCACCGCCGGTGATATGAGCCATCGCTTTGATTTCAATTTTCTTCAGGGCCTGAAGCACCACCGGCGTATAAATTTTGGTTGGCTTGAGAAGCTGTCGTCCCCAGTCGCCCCTTAACTCTTTCTCTGTAAAAACCTGCCGGGCCAGCGAATAGCCGTTGCTGTGAAGTCCGGATGAGGCCAGGCCTATAACTTTATCGCCAGGACGGCAGCGGCAGCCATCAATTATTTTACCGGCGTCAACCAACCCAACACAGAAACCGGCCAGATCCCATTTACCGGGCTCATAGAGTCCAGGCAGCTCCGCCGTCTCTCCGCCAATCAGGGCGCAATTAGCCTGCCGGCAGCCGCGAGCGATACCCTTTACCACCTGCAAGAGCTGATTCTTGTCCAGCCTCCCGCAGGCAATATAATCAAGGAAAAAGAGCGGCTCGGCTCCGACGACCGCCACGTCATCAACATTCATGGCCACCAGGTCGATGCCGATGGTGTCATACTTCTTCAGGAGATCAGCAATCATGAGCTTGGTGCCGACTCCATCAGTGGACGCAACCAGAACGGGCTTCTTCATCCCTTTAAGCCGCGGGGCAAAAAGCCCGCCAAACCCGCCGATTGAGCTCAGAACTTCAGGTCGTTCGGTCATCTTTACCAGTGGTTTGAGTTTCTTTACAAAATCATTAGCCTCATCTATGTTGACGCCCGCCTTCTTATAAGTCAGTCCGGCCATCGGCCTCTCCTTTCAATTTTCGGCTCTCCACGCTTCCGCTTAAAATTATCATCAGGCGACTTTCGAGTCAAATATTTCAAGCCCGAGTCCTATCCAGACCCGAAAAACATTCGCCCGGCTTTAGTCCATTCTTCTCCAGGCAAAGACTTAATTTTTTTCTTATTTCCACTCCAGGGCGTAGCGCTTGACGAGACGCATACCTTCTGCATCTTCTTCAATCGTATAAACCTTGCCGTATTTAATTGCCATAGCCCTGTCCGGCAGTACAACTCTGGCTACATACCGCCCGTCAGCATCAAAGACATCATAGATGACGCCTTTTTCTACCTTCTCCTTGGTATAAGGCCTGACGTAAAGCCAGCCACGCTCATCCGTGACAAAATCCTGGAAGGCAGGGAAATATTTGGACCATTCGATAGTGACCTCTGAGGGAGCGCCTTCTTCTCCGAAGAGTTCCTTGGCTTTCTTGTCCTTATCTTCCTGGGTTAATATCTCAGGGTCGTAATTTTTGACTATCTTCCTAACGATTTTTCCCTCCGAATTCACCACACTAAATACATATTCGGTCGTCTTTCCCCAGAGCACATTGCCGTCAGCAGTGAAACCAAAATAAATATAGGGCAGGAAAGGATTGAAAACTGGATATTTGGCCATCTGCACAGAAGCCACCGTCAAAAGCGGTTTCAGCTCGGAGTCGAACCAGATGAGCTCTTCTTTGGCCTCCTCGCTTACTATCATCTGAGTGGCTATAATATCTCCCTTAGTATTTACTTTGACCTCCATAAAACTTCGTGTCTTGTCAGACAGAGCTCTGATAAACTGGCCGTCAAGGCCAAAGATAACGACCTGGCGGGATAGGCTATCGCAGACGGCGAGGCTTTGTTGAGGTGTAAGGTAGAAACCCCTGGGCCCTTGAAATTCACCTGGCCCCTGACCTCGCCTTCCAATAGCTCTGATGAAATTGCCCTGTGGGTCATAAACCTTGATCTGAACGGCTTTATCATCAAGCACATAGATATTTCCAGTTTGATCCGCTTCAACAGCTCTTGGATTAAGCAGCATGGCCTCCTCATTGCCTGTTTTCCCGAGCACCAGTTCCTCTTTTAGCGACAGAGTCGAAGGCACGCCGCGTGGCGGCGCTGGCTTTTTCGGATTATAAACGGCGGTAACACCATCTTCTTCTTTAATCTCAATCTTTTCCTCCCGGCTACAAGCCGAAACCAAGAAAAAAGCCAGAAGAAGACAAACTAAGAGCAATCCCGAAACCCATGATTTTTTCATCTCCGCCTCCTTAACGTGAACTAGATAAATTATTCTATTTTTGTCCTTATCAGATCACCCCGCTCAATTCTTCTTACTTAATGCTTCTCGCTATCAGCGCCTCGCCTGCATTACATGACATACGCATAAAATGATTGACCTGCTAGGATTTCCTTAAATCAGACCTCCACCTACGATTTCTTTCTGCCAATTTCTATTTTCATTATTTATTATTATCTTTTGTTGCTCCAGTGTTATTCCAGTTACGCCGGCCTGGACCAATGACAATACGTGGCGATGCATTAAAACGCATAAATAAATGAATGGATAGATTGATGGATGGCCTCGCCGGGCTAAAAAGCTGCAATTAACATTGGTCCCCATGCGCCATATATCCACTCCGGCACCTCCCGCCATTATCTTTGTGCTTCCTATTTAACCACCAATTCGGAATATATGACCTCAAAGAATTTCTGTCAACGATAAATTCCCCGGCAGAAGCAGCCTTCAGGAAGTCAAACATAATTGCCAGGCGACGGTCTTTGCTTTAAGATAAACACATCATGGAAAAAACGTACGGTGCCCAGAGTATGACCGGCAGGCTGACCCGGGTGGTATTAAAAAGACCGGCCGAGGCTTTTGTGAGCCGGGAGAAAGTTGAGCGGGAATGGAGGCGGCTCGGATTTCTCGCCCCGCCTGACCTCGAAAAGGCGAGCCAGGAATTCAGCCAGCTGGAGGAAATCCTCCGCCAGGAAGGAGTGGAAATACTGTATTTGCCAGCTGATGAAAGAACCACCCTGGACTCAATTTACACTCATGATCCGGTGATTGTAACTGAGGCCGGAGCCATCATTCTTCAGATGGGTAAGAAGGAAAGGGCCGGCGAGCCAGAAGCCTTTGAAGAAGCGCTTCACGGCTGGGGCCTGCCCATCCTTGGACGGCTGACTGGCGCCGCTACGGCTGAAAGTGGCGACCTTCTCTGGCTGGATGAAAAAACACTAATTGCCGGTCGCAGTTTCAGAACCAACCAGGAAGGAATCTCCCAGCTTCAAGAAATTTTGCGGCCACTTGGAGTTGAGGTCATTGCCTATGATCTTCCCTACTGGCAAGGGCCGGGCGAAGTCCTTCATCTGATGAGTTTTATCAGCCTGCTGGATACGGACCTGGCTGTTGTTTATAGGCGGCTTTTGTCTGTTGCTTTCTATGAACTACTTCTAACCAGAGGCTTCGAGCTCGTTGATATTCCTGAAGAAGAGTTCGCCACGCAGGGCTGTAACGTCCTGGCTATCGCGCCGCGGCGGGTCGTCCTGCTTAAAGGCAATCCTGTCACCGCCGATCGCCTGCGCCAGGCTGGATGCTTTGTTTATGAGCTTTCCGGACAGGAAATTGCCTTCAAAGGCTCGGGTGGTCCCACCTGCCTGACCCGCCCCCTCTGCCGGGTGTAGCAATATCAAAATTCTGTGGTAAAAGAGCAATGCCGGTTGGAATATCGAATCCTAACTGCTCGGCCTTTTTTTTGACGTCAACATACTCAGATATTTTAAACAACATTTACCCTCCTTTTTAATCCAACAAAATAATGATCAATAATAATCAGATTCAAAAAGACTATATCTATTCCTCTTAATATTTAAGAAATCTTAATTTCTTTTAAGGCTTTAACTAATTCGTTAACGCTTTTGAAGTTGTATTTCTCAAAGTACTTCTGGTCAACTCGTATATATGACCATTTTTTCTTCGTCAGTCTCGATGCATCTTCGCACCACAATATTGCCCTTTTGTCCTTGAATTCAACGTCTATATCTTCACGACCTTTTGTTTCTATCACCCAGCGATCATCGTTATTTAACAGGGCTATAAAATCTGGATAATACAGTCGCAAATTTCCGTCTGAGTCTCTATATTCTATAAAAAAGCCGACTTTAGGAACTATTTTGGAGAAGGCATAAACATCTTCAGCTCTGTCCAAAAATCTGGCAAAATCGCGCTCCAGCTCATTATCGCAAGGGACATAGTTGAAAATGCATCTTCGAGCTGAATAGACAAGCCTTGACCAAACAAACGGTCTGGTATCTGAAAGTTTAATATAATCAGATTTCTCCGGTTCCCTCTCAACAAAGGTCAAATCCTTAAAAGCATCTACAAATAACTTTATTAGGCGCTGCTGAACCTCAGGAGAACTCAGCTGATAAAGCACTCTTGGATCATCAAGATCTACCTTCTCTGAAAATAACTTTTCAACCACATATTTCTTGACCAAAGGATAAAAGCTGGCGAAAGCTCCCCCTATCTTTAGTTGTTTAAGAATCTGGTCAGTATAATAGGCTATAACACTTTTTGAGTCTTGCGGTACCGGCAGATCCCACCTTCTTTTAATCCTTACCATATCATTTAATATATCGCGCGCTTCATATTCCATTTCCAATATCTTATTTTCTAATGGAATCGATAGAGGCGGTAGTTTATCGAGATCAGCTTCCTCGAGATTGAATTCTCTGATCAATATTCGCGGCGACATAATGGGAATTTCAATATCCATATCTGCTTTGGTGATATCTACAAAAACAGTGGTCAAATCTATTGGTTTATTCGTGTCGATGCTGCCAAACCTGATTCCTTCCTGAAGCTCTAAGTTCTCAATAATGTCCATTAATCCGGGCGGCCCTATTACTTCGAGAATATTTATCGACTTTTCTATGTTGGCTTCTTCTTCCGGAAACATCTTTCTTAAGCCTCTACCTATGACCTGTTCAGGAAGAACTTTCCTTTCTGATGTGTAAGAGCGAAGTCCCACTATTACATTTACATTTCTGACATCCCATCCCTCATTTAACATCAATGTGCTAACTATTGCTTCGTAAGGATTTTTCTCAGGGTCAGGTTCATCTATTGTCTTGGCAAATTCCCTGGCTTTTGGCAGATCTGCCTTTTTTACTTCCCCTGTGCTATCAGTATGGATTAAAAGAACTTTGCCGCTTAGGTCTGGAATGGCGTTCACATAACCGAATATCTCATCGGCTTCCTGGTTTTCCGGGGATTGGAAAAACAACACTGGTTTTTTCCCCAATGCTGTCAATTTTTCTTTATATTCTCTCCATCTCCGGATGCCAGCATCTATCCAGCCCCTGTATCTTTCAACTGCGTTTTTTGATGCTATTTCTTCGGCGCCCTTAACAATCCCTTTTAGGGGCAACTTTACGATGTTCATTTCGATCGCTTCTTTGAGAGTAAAATCAACAATGATCCAGGGGAATAGGGCACCGTTTTCAGTTTTAGGTGTGGCAGAAAAATCCAGTTCCATATTGATGCCTTTACCATATTGGGTGGCTAAGTTTCTGTTTAATTCCAGAAGTATTTTCTTCCAGGCTTTTTCAAAACTGTAAATATGGTGGGCTTCATCCTTTAATATCATAATATTGGGACAAGAGGTTAGCACTTCTTTAATTCTGTTTTCATGATATATATCGGAGACGTTATAAACTGAGGGTAGCTCCATAATTTCATCAACATAGTCTTCTACTTCCTCTTTTCTATTTTTCCTCTCTTCTAACTGCTGAATATTAGTCAAGAATAAGACCGACTCTGGAATGACATGAATTGGTTCTTCCTTTAATATGACCTTAAGGTCAAATTCTTCCCGCCACTCCGGGGGAATCAGCGGCAGCTCCCGGAATATTTTTCCATCTTTAAAATCTCTGGTTAATCTGTCATAAATAACATTTTTCTCACCGGCAATGAGTAAATAGCACGAGGTATAATCATCCTGGCTTTCTTTTTTATGATTGAAATATTGCCAGACAATACTTAGAGCCATGACGAAAGTTTTACCGGAGCCGGTGGCCATCTTAAAAGCATAAAGCGGATATTGATCGTAAGAAGGGTCATAGCTCTGGATAGGCCCTGCGCCGAAATCCCTGGCCATATCTATAAAATTCCGCTTCTTCATGACCTCATAGACATAAATTAAGGTCTCTATGGCTTCACGCTGGCAAAACCAGAATTCGAAAGGTTCCCTGTCTAATAAATGGTCTTCCTTAAACCAGTATTGAAGCAACCTTTGGGTCGTCGGGGTAGTGTTAGGATAGCCCTGTTTGCGCCATCCGGCTATGGCATTTCTTAAGGCATTAACCAGATATGCCTTGCTGGGTTGTCTCTGAGTGGGCTCTAAGATTTCTATAGGTTTCATTTGCTAAACCCCATAATTAAGCTTAACGTATCCTTTGCTTTTTTAAGGCAAAACTCCGTTTCGCCTTCGGTTACAGTCAGAGACCCCTCATAATCTGCCATTTTCCTTTTTCCCCATAGCTGCTTAATGCTTTCGCCAACAATTTTCTCTTCTCTGATAGCAGATTCTATAAATATCTCCCTAACAAACTTGTGCGTGTCTTGCTTTGGTATCTCAATTCCCTTCTTGTCTATTAAGTAGTTCCTGGCCACGCAGAATACTGCATAATAAGCTCGGCTTATGGCTGAACGTAAGCATGCGTCCTTCAGACCCAGGAATTCCTCATTTTTTCTTAAATAAAAAAGCTTTTCGGCCAACAACAGATATTGGTTCCAATCGAACATAGTTTTATTTTAGAGTAATAGTTAAATATTTTCTTATCTCATCCGGCACTGATTCAATAAACCAATTAACAATTTCATCAAGTAAAGCCATTGATTCATCAAGAGATAATACTGAACCAATCTCTACGAAAAGACCTTCATAATTTTCTTCCGGATCGCTGCTAAGTTCCAGATAAACAAGAGCACCTCGGAATTTATCAACTATATGCCAATATATTTCCGTTAAGATAGGGATAACTTCTTTTTTATTAAGGAGGAAATGTCCTATGTGTGAGGCATTTTGAAAAATATATAGCTCTTTTAATCTATTTATTTCTTTAATGGGCAACAGCACTGATGAAGTTTCTCTATCATAATTTTCAACAGGTAGAGTTTCTTGACAAGAGGCCGTCTCATAACGAAAAAAGGATTTCCACCCTAATTGGGTCGGTAAGCATACTGACGAATCCATTATTGTCCCCCGTCCATGAACAGATCTCTTGCTTTGTCGTTAATAGCTGTTTCAAATGTTCTTTCAATTTCATCATGGGCTTTTTCTACCCATCCCTCTATATCATCAAGAGAAATATATTCCGGTGCAATCATGGCATAATCAAGATCAAGAACGAGCGATGATAAATCTGGATCCCTTGGAATTATAGAGGCTAATTGTAGTATTAATACCTCTTTTTCATCAGAATAAGGAAATTCACTTCTGACCAGGAAGGAACTTAAGGCCTTGGGCATAGTCTCAGGGATAAATGGGTAATAATTGAAATATTCATCCAATCTTAAATTCTTAGAGGTAAATTCAAAAATATTGATGTATCTTAAACCTATTCTTTTTATACCCTTCGGGTTTGCAATTTCCCTATAAACATTGAACGTATCGATAATAAGCGATTTAAATTTAATCCAGCCAGGATAAGGTTTCAGTTGATTAACCACTAATAAGTCAGGAGCAAGTTGGACTAAAGCAGTTTCTCCTTGGTTTAGGAACTGGACGCGTGGTGGTGCCGGCTCAATTTTATGCTCAACACCTTTTTCCGTGGGACGCAGTTGAATACCTAAGCCAGCTTGCTGTTTTCTCCTTGGAAATCTATCCTTAATTCTCCCGTAAATCAGCCCTGGAATTGTTAAGTCCCATGGCACGTTGGGTATGAACTGGAACTCACATAACGCTTCAGCCAGCGGGGGATTTTTATAGATTCTCTCCATCGATCACCTCAAGTGTTTAATTTTATCACCTTATTCGTATCATTACCAAACACATCTATGACTTTGACCATTATCTGATATTCGCCATGGCTTTCATATTTATGGCTTGCCTCGTAATCAACTCTCGGATTCTTTTTTGTTCGAAAGCTCTGCCAATTATTATGAAAAGTGTCCCCCCTGTAATCCCAGTCAACTGCCCAATAATCTATAAGTTCCCTAGAGTCTTTAATTTTGCTGGCGATCTCAGCCAGTTCAGCAGTTGGTGGCACCTGGAAATCCACAATTTTAAGAGTGACCTCTTGATTTTTGACTTTTGTTTCTATCTCAAGGTAGGCGACTTCCGGAAATTTAACATATTTTGCCAACTCTTTTTCAACGACCTGATCAGGCACTTTTAATAACTGAAGGTCGAAACCTACCAGAGAAGCCTTTATTTCGTTTACAGAGGGAATTTGAACAAGTTTCAAATTAACGCCATTCTTTTTCGCCAGCTCTTTGGCCAGCTCATTAACTTCATAGCTCCACTCCCAGCCGAGGATATCTGCTTTATCGAACTGATTAGCCCGGCATTCAATGATGACTTTTTCTACCTCTTCCATCGTAACCGGAGCATTTAATGGCCCGACATGAACTGCCCTTTCAGCTTTTCTGCCATGAAGATAATGAAAACCTGTCAATGGTTGTGCCTGATACAGTCTGATCATAAAAGCCAGGTATTCTTCATGTCTTTCCTGCCAGTAAACCGTTTCGTAATTGCCTATATTCCAGAGTTCAAACGGCCTAGCTGGCCTATCATATTTTTTTTGAACCATATTTACCTCTTATACAAACCTTTTTAACAAGTGAGATTTAGCTTATTATTAAAGAGAATTGCTGAACAGTTACCACGAAAAAGATTCCTTGATATTCTGACCTCAATAAATTCAACACCAAATAACCTGATGGAAATAAACACTTTAATGCTCTCTATGCTTTCGATAATCTTTTTGACTTTTTATCATACTTAATGAATCAATCATGATCATCATATTCAAATAGGGATGGCTGTACCCTTTCTGATACACCCATAGTCTCTGGTTTGATTTTTTGAAGTTGCTTAAGGAACTCTGATTTGGCATTATCGTCTTTTATATCGACCATATACCCGTCCTCAATTTCATAATGCATACATTCTTTAGCCGGAGTTTTTAAGGTACCTTCTATTTTTTTTAAAAATGTCCGGACTAACTTCCTCAAACATTTTTTCGCTTCATCATCATCCCAAATACTATACATTCCGAAAGTCGCATCATTTAGAAATTTTTCAGTTTTAATGTATGTTTTGATAGGAACATCGGCCCCGCCGATATTAGTGATAAAGAATTCCAATATCCGTTCAAATAGCACACGTCTCGAAAATTCCTTCTCTTCCGCCGTCTGGTTTATATTTGGATCATAAGGAATGAAATATAGAGGTCTTGGGTCTGTATCTTTTTCCAATTTCATTATTTGCAGTGGCGAATCTATCTTGAGACTGAGTAGTTCCTTAACCTCTAGTGAATATTCTAATGTGATCACTGATTCATCGGCAGATATTTCAATACAGCCAAAAGGGCCTGGTTCAAGGCCAATACTTTCTATTTCTTCTTTAAGCTCTAAAAGTGTAGTTCCCAACATCGAGTTTTGGTTAGGCCCGGTCATATAACAAAGTACTCCAGCGTTTTGCCGTCTAGATCCCACTCCTAAAACTTCAGAAATAATTGGACCTGCAATTAATAATAAGGTTCTTGCCTGTTCGGCTGTTGAAGAACCACTCCCAAACGAAGAACCTTTACACTCTAGCAAACAATACCTATTTAGCTCTTTTTTTTCCAATATTAAATCTGGCCTTATACTGTCTTTAAAATTTATCTTTCCTTTAATAGCAAGTTTTATATCTAGCGGTAAAGTGAGTAAAGGGCCTATTGAATAAATACTCAGACCTGATTTGTAAAATATAGGATCGATAGCTACATTATCTGGAGGCTGTGGCTGAGTCAGCCATATAGCCAAGTTCAATTGAAACAAAGGATCCTTACAAAGTGAATTAATATCCTGTTCCATATTTAATTTCCTTGGAAGATTCGTCAACCAGACTCTTATATTCCTTGTCTCCAATATACGCTTTTGCCGACGGGTCAATATATTTTTGAATGTTGCAGATAAGACGATGAATAGTATTCCCGCAGGTTCCCTTCGGCACAATAGCTATCAAGTGCTTATTTGTTAATTCAAGGAAGATGGGCTTCCACAGATGTTTGTCTACACCATAAACATGAACTTTTGTCGGTCCCAAGACTATTGGATTACCCCATAATCTAAATTTGTTGTTAATACGCCCAAAAGTTGATTTTATCCAGTAATCAAACGTTTCTTTGCTTAATGGCTCACCAAAGTCTATCGTCACGGGAGCTCCAATTAGCTTCTGAAATTTCCCAGGCACTGATACCTTCTCTTTATCTAGAGAATACCAAGCTCTTTCTTCCGTTCTTTTCATTAGCTCATCATATATACGCTGAACATATAAAATATGAGACCTGTGATCTCTGAAATCACCGCTTCTATTAGTGACCTTGCCATTATCATAAAAATCATGCCCCCCTCGACCTATGGGTGAGGGAAATCGCAGTTGGCTTATTGCATAAAGAGGTGAATACAATTCTTGAAGTTTGTCTAATTTTTCTTGTACAACAGAAATCTTATCAACTAGCTTAAATTTTGCAGCTCTCCTTTCAATAATTTCCGCCACATCTCTATCGATCAGTGCCGACTGGTCCTCATTATATTCATTTTCATTGTGCTCAGGTTCATTCGCTTTTGAATCGATTTCGTAGATACTCTCATGAACAAACAGTAAACTTACATATCGGTAAGGTTTGCTTAACTGTATCACTCTTTTCCACAAAACGTTAAAGGTCAGTCCGCTTAGCCATATATGATCCAGGTCAGGAGAATTAAAAACTAGGTTTTTTACCCAGCTGTCAGCTATATCGCTGGGTTGACTTGTGTAAAATACGAAGTACCTGGGAGTAAATACTTCAACGAACCCCATATATCCATTACCATTGTTTGTATCTAACACGCGATATAAATTCTCATCAATTTTTTCAGTTATTATCCCCGACATTCCTAAGACCATGGATATATCCTTCTGCTTCTGACTGTCTCCTACATGTTCAAGCATATAGCTTTTAACCAAGGGTCGCTTCGTACTTTTCTTACCTAACTCTTCCATTCGTTCGGCAGCGTAACCATCAAAATAGCGGATCATTTTTTCACGAGAATCAATAGATTTGATCTCTTTTGACATATCAATATTCATTTCAATCCTCTATCAAATCATTAGAGTTATGAATGTCCAGAAGCCTTTTCCTCGTCACCTGGATAGCGAATTTTGATAAATCACTTCCTATCCAGCGCCGGCCGAGCTTTTCGGCCACAGCTAAAGTTGTCCCGGAGCCGCAGAAGAAATCAGCTACGATGTCGCCTTCGTTTGATGATGCCAGAATAATGCGCTTTAAAAGTGCTTCGGGTTTTTGGGTGAAATAACCTAAAGATTCATTAGAATTTGAGGTAATCGGTAAAAGGTCATCCCAAAGGTTTGAACAAGGCTGACCCCTAAATTCGTCTAAGTACTTTTTCTGCCTGGGTATACCATTTTGGGTCCAATAAATAACATATGGGTTTTTTCTTAACTTTTCATCCAGCGTATTCTGATTCCAGGCAAATCTCTTACCTTTTGGTAACTCTAATGTTTTAGTGGGAAAGTCTAATTTTCTTGGCTCATCCCCATCCAGTATTAAAGGCTGTGTTTCAAATCGTCTACCTGTCTCTTTCTCGACACAACTAAATTTACTTTTCAACAATTCCTCATCTATCGTTTGATACTGGATATTGAAGGTGTTACCTTTGCTTTTAGTGTAGAAAAGAATAGTATCCGTTTTATGTCCATAGCTACTCAGTCCTCCCTCAACGCTGCTTACCATAACGTGCCTTTTCCATACTATTTCATTCCTAAAATTCTCATATCCGAAGATCTCGTCCATCATCACCTTTACATAATGTCCCACATGCCAGTCTAAATGGACATAGATCGAGCCGTTCTCAGCCAGCAGATCCCTCATCAAAACCAATCTTTCATACATATACTTGAGATATGAGGCTATGCCCCCGCTCCAGGTGTCTTTATAAGCCCGCTCTTCGATTATCGAAGGCTCCTTTTCTATCTGCTCTTCCCCAACCTTCGTTCTAACGGTAAAATCGGCACCGGTAAAAAACGGTGGATCGATATATATCAGATTGATTTTCCCTGCCCAGCCCTGCTTCAGAAGCGAAGACATAACCAGCTTGTTATCACCCCAGATGAGGAGATTTTTCCAATCTTTCGGGTAATTAGCCGGATACTCATTTTCGGGATAGAATCGGTCAGGATCGAAAAGCCCACTTTCTAAATCCTTTATCCTCGGTTTGTTGATGGTTTCGACAACTTGAAACGGTAAATTGGGCTTCTCTATCGGAGTCTTTTGCCCCTTTTCAAACCGGTCGTATTTGTCAGGCCATATCAGCTCAACATATTTTTTATTATTGTTATTATTGGACATAAAATCGCCCCTCTAATCGTTATATCAATGTCTTTTTACCACAAAAGTTAACTTCCTCTCAAGCCATTTCAAGATTTTAGCCATAATTATTTTAGGTCTATCCGATATAAATTTTTAGATAAAAGTTTAGCTTTTGTTACATTCTGTGTAATTATTATTACCTAAAAGGCGACTTTGATAGCTTGTCATGTTATAGACGAATATTAGTTTATCGGCTCTAACCTATTGATTATTACTAAATTAATTCGGACTTAATTAAGCTTATTTAGTTGAAATCTTTCCTATTTTATTAGAAATTACTTTTTAGATAGATATTTTATTTTTTAATATGCACAATGGAGCAAAAATGGAAGAAAACAAAGGCAAATCAACTGGTTCTTTGGTCAAGTTAATGATTGCCGTTTCTATCTTGGGAATCCTTGCAGCCTTAATAATACCAACGTCCTATAGCTATGTTACGAAAAGTGACATAAGAGAGAAGAAATACTTGATTTATCAAAAGGTTGATCAATATGAAAAGGATATCTCACAAAAGAATTATTCTGAAATGGCAGAAAAGATTGCTGTAGAATTTTTAGAGAATATAAAGTCTGAACTCAAGAATTTGCCTCCGCCTAAATCAAGGAGCGAACTTGAGTTTCAAAAAAACCTCATCGAGGAAAGGATGTCCCAACTTTCCAGCTTAGATGAAGTTGTAAGATCTTCATCAAAATATGCCGATTTGGGTCGCTCAGAGAATTTAGAACTTCGGTTAGCTAAACTTGAGTTAAAATTGGATCTGCTAAGTCAAGATAAAGTGACAAAATATGATGTAGTACAAATAGTTTTTGGTTTCTTAGGAGCCGCGGCAGCTATTATTGCTATTTCCCAATCTTTATATGAGAAGAAGACTCCAAAAAGAAGAAAACGAGTAAATAAGTCTTAGTTATTGGCAAATATCAAAGATTAAATAATAACAAGGAGAGAAATAAATGCAAAAGATTTTAGGTCAGATCAGCCGCGAGCAACTATTCGGAGCAGTTTTAATGCGTAAATCTTTTTTGCTCACTTTTATTTGTTTTATGCTTTTATTCTTCAATAATATTTACGGCCAGACAGACACGGCGGTGACGGCCGCAGGCACTACCACTGCGCCTGCCCAGAAGAAGGACGCACCGAAGCCTGCCCTCATCGCGGTAGTTGGGGGGACACTCATTGATGGCACGGGGAAAGAACCTGTCCCCAACAGCGTCATTCTGATAGAAGGCAATAAAATTATAGGCGTCGGCCCGGCTACTCAGGTTAAAATCCCGAAAGAAGCCCAAAAAATCGATGCCACCGGGAAATTTGTTCTGCCCGGATTTATTGACTGCCATATTCACCTTGGCACCGAGACGAGCCGTCTGGAGTATTATCAGGATTCAAACAGCCTGGCCACACTCCGTGCGCTTCAGCTCATGAATAATTATCTCCGCTGCGGGGTAACGGCCGTCCGTGATGTTGGCTCGCCGATTGAGACCATGCAGGCTCTTCTCCGCGCTCAGCGAAACGGCTACATAGACAGCATCAGGCTTTATCCCTGTGGCGACCTGATCACCATCACCGGCGGCCATGCTTACACCATGCACGGCGCCCTGGCAGTTAACGGACCATGGGAATGGCGTCGAGCTGTCCGTGAGATGTATGCTGCTGGCTTCAAGCACATCAAGATTTCTCCGCAGTTTACCTTAGAAGAAGCCCGGGCCGCCGTCGAAGAGGCTAAGACACTTGGCCTCCACATCACGGCTCATGGCGGAGGAGGCTCTGACACCATCCCCCCGACCATGACCAAAATTGCCATTGAAGCCGGTGTTGAATGCATCGAACACCTCAACGAAATGGACGATGAAGCCCTCGACCTGATGGCAGAAAAGGGCGTCTTTGATGTTCCGACTCTCCAGACTTACTACGCCAGCTACCAGCGAAATGATATCAGCTCTTTCCTGATTGAAAAGCGCGGCTGGTCAATGGCCATGCATGAGACGCTCTTTAAAAAAGCCTACGCCCGCCATATCCTGATGGGGATCGGCACGGATGCCAATGGCGAATACCGCGAACTGTACCCCGGCATTTATTTTGATGAGATGCGCTATTTTGTCCGCCTGGGGATGAGCCCGATGGAAGCCATTGTTTGCGCAACCAGAAATGGTGCTCGCATCCTGGGCCTCGAAGATGAGCTGGGGACAATCGAAGCAGGTAAAGCAGCCGATCTCCAGATTGTCCGGGACAACCCGCTCAAGTCATTTGACAACCTGGGCCACCCCGAGCTGGTTATTTTGCGGGGCAAGGTTTTTAAATTTTAAAGGTCAGCAGGATAATCTATGATAGTCGTCTGGTTTTGAGTCAGACTAAAACGAAAGATATTCGAGCTGCCTTTATCAGAGCTGTGTACTATTAGCCACTGATATTTCAACAGCCAGAAGACAGAGGAGGGAAACTGAAGAAAGTACGACGCTCCTCGATTGAAGAGGTCGAGCTAAAATCTGTTCCTAAAATACCGCAAAGGATTATTACCACATGCTATTCCGGGTCCAGGGTTGACTCTGGTGATTGATTAACAACCCCCCTCAGGTTGTCGTCATACCCCGGACATCCTTTTTCCCCGCCATACTCATCCTCGCCGGCACAAATGGTATCGGTCGCCCTTTGAGCAGCCAGTGCCAGTAAACCCATTCGAAAGCCAGCTTTGACCAGTGATTAATCCGCGTCTCCTTGAGAAGCGACATCGGCCCAATGACCGGAAAGGGAAATTTTCCCGGCAACGGCTCAACTTCCTCGTTATAATCGATGACAACTGCCCGGCCGAAACCTGTTTCGATAAAACAATTAGCGTGGCCGTCAAACTCTTCCTCCGCTGGTTTTCCATCAATTTCCGCCAGGATAATTTTATCGAGAATTTCCGAGGCAAAATGAGCTACCGCCCCGGCTTTCGTCCAGCCCGAGGCGGCCGCATCACCGATGACAAAAATATCGGCATATTTTTCAGAGCGGAAACCACTTTTATCAACGGGAACATAATTCATTTCATCTCCCAGGCCCGAGCGTTTGATTAACTCTGAGCCCATATTGGTCGGGATGGTGACCAGCAGATCAAAAGCCACCTGCCGGCCGTCATAACAAACGACTTTTCCCGAACTGCCTGCTCCGGCCTCCACCCTTTCTGTCATGAAAAAGCTTTCGACTTCAATTTGTTTTTCAGCCTGAAGATCACCCAGAAAACGGGTGGCGACCGGTCTGGTAAAAGCTCCAGAAATCGGCGTGAGATAAATAATTCTGATATTCTCGCGGACTCCCCTTTTTTTAAAATACCAGTCAGCCAGAAAAGAAAACTCAAGCGGCGAAACACTGCATTTAATCGGCATTTCATTGATATGGACAACAAGCGTGCCTTCGTTGAATTCCTCGAGCTTCCCGGCCAGCGCCATAGCACCATCCAGCGAATAATAGTCAAAAACATTCTGCCGCCAGCCGTCGAGAAGCCCCGGCGTTTCCTGCGGGCAGGTCTGAAGGCCGGTAGCAATAAGAAGCAGATCGTAGCCCAGCTCTTCGCCGTCAGCCAGCTTTATGGCCTTCTTTTCGGGTTTAATTTCCTCGACTTCCTTCGTTAGAAACTCAACTCCCGGCGGTAGAAGCGCTGACCGCTGCCTCAGGAGATCCTCCGGCTGGTAAAGACCAAAGGGAACAAACAAAAAGCCGGGCTGATAATAATGGTTATCGTCCCGGTCAACAACCGTTACCTTCCAGCCGCGCCGTCGGAGAGGACCGGCCAGTTTGCTGGCCATAATTGTACCGGCTGTCCCTGCGCCCAGGATGATCAGTTTCTTCATGCTATTTTCTTCCGCCACCTTTCTATGATTTGTCTATCTCCATATCTATCGCGCCCGCTGTCTACATTTTCCCTTTCAGCCTCGCTGTTTCGCTGAGTTTCAGCTCGGCTGTACATTGAGGTTCCAGTGTCTTCTCTTATTTTTCTGGCTCGCCTCTTATTGTTCCGGGCTGTTCAGCTTCGCTTCCCTTTTAAGCCTGTTTTTAGACTCATTATAAATTTATAATGATTCTAAAATCCTGAGGAGGCTCAGGGCTTTAAAACTTCTTTCTTGAGCGTTGCCTTTTCTATTCTATCCTCGACCGGATTGACTCCGATGCCGGGCCCATCCGGCACCCGTACATGGCCAGGACGGCTCAAGACAATCGGTGGTTCAATCAGGTCCTCCTGATAATATCGGGCGCTGGCCGAGAGATCATTTGGATATTTGAAATCAGGAAGGGTAGCAATATGCAGATTATGAGCACGGCCGATGCCGCTTTCCAGCATCCCACCGCACCACACCCCGACCCCATAGCGCTGGCAGTAATCATGAATTTTCCGCGCCTCAACGACACCGCCCACCCGTCCGACCTTGATATTAATAATCCGGCAGCTGCCCATCTCCAGGGCGGCTTTAGCTGTCTCGTAGGAAATAATGCTCTCATCAAGGCAGAGCGGCGTTGACATTTTCTTCTGAAGCTGGCTGTGCTCCCAGAGATCAAACGGCGGGTAGGGCTGTTCCAGCATGAGGAGCTTAAAGGCATCGAGCTGGCGGAGATGATCAGCTTCTTCAGGCGAATAGATGCCGTTGGCATCAGCCTGAAGGAGAAGTTCCGGATATTTTTCCCTGATCGCCTGGCAGACCTCGATATCCCAGCCCGGTTTGATTTTTATCTTGATGCGCTCGTAACCCTGGGAACGATAATTTTCAATCATATTCAGAAGGTCAGGAATCGAATCCTCTATGCCGGCGCTTACCCCGGCGGCAATTTCCTCTCTTATCCCGCCATAAAGTTTATAAAGCGGAAGTCCCAGCTTTTTGGCTTTCAAGTCCCAGAGGGCCAGTTCCAGACCGGCTTTGGCCATTCTGTTTTCTTTAAAAATTTTCGCGGCGTTATAAAAATCCTCGGGTTCGACAATTCCCCGGCTGAAAACAAGCGGCACCAGAAAATCTTTCAGAATATGCCAGGCTGTTTCTGTCGTTTCACCGGAATAAAGCGGTTTTTCCTCCGCCACACACTCGCCATAGCCAATGAGGCCATCTTCATAAACCCTGACAATAATAAAAGTTCGGTCGTAGGAACGACCAAAGCTCGTCTCAAAAAAATGCACATAAGGAAGACGCATAAAATTAAGTTCAATTCTGTCAATAGCCATCCTGCACCTGCCTTTCCAATTTAAATATTCGAGTTAAATTTAACTTATAATCCAGTAATCCGGGCCGCACAGCTAACATCTATCGAATTTTTTCTCTTCTGGCCCGATCGACCGATTTAGCCTTAGCCATTTAACCTTCCGGCCAAGCAGTTTTTTGAGCTTATGACTTTTTTAAGGCCTTTTTTCGGGCCCCGCCTTCTTCCGGCATGATGTTTTTAAGCCTGTTGCTCAAAACATAATAACATTTTTCTCCAAAAGAAAAATCGACCACGGCATAACCCTGCTGGAAATAATGTTTGAAAACCTGCCTTAAAGCGGCTTGCCAGGCAGCGATGACTTCGGGCGTCGGCCGCAGCGCTTCAACCTCGCGCACTGTTTCAGCCAGGAGGACTGGTTCCTTCAGCCTGAGGTGTGGTTTTCCAGGAAGATATTGTCCGTTTGGAGCCAGCTGGCCCTCAAGCACCTTAGGGTACGAATCGGGCTCAAGTGGGAGCTCTTTTTTCCCTCTGGCTTTTTGCTCGACACGCGCCGTCTTTATCGGCCATTCGACGAGTAAACGGTCAGCTGGTATGCCGGGCCCCAATCTCAGGGAAGGTGTCTCGCCATAAAAGTCCGGAAGATACGTCCGGCAGATGCCCCCCAGGGTGTGCAGATTTAGATTGGCATTTCGGCTCTGCATCGGATCGTAAGTCCAGGTCACGACCTCGAGACCAATCTTCAATACTTCCCGCCGCTGAGCCCATTTCAGGCGCTTGCCGAGCCCGTAGCCTCGATATTCGGGTAGAACGGCCAGAAGATGCGAATGATGACAGAAACGTCCTCTGAAGATGGCTGGAAAAGAATAAACAAATCCAGCCAGCTTCCCGTCCACCCAGGCCCCCAGAACAATGCCTCCCATGAAGGTTGAAATGCAGAACTGATGAACCGGAGTAATATCGAGATCAGCATGTTTCCAGACCAGGCGCTGAATCTCAACCAGTTTCTCCAGGTCATCCCTTTTTAAGATTTTACCTATGATGACTTTACCGGCCAAGCCTGACTCCTTTCTGCAAGGCTAATAGTTCGTAATAATTTACGACCTTTTCGGCCATAGCCTCACATGAATGTTTATTAAAGACAAGATTATAAGCTTGCTGAGCGAGTTGCTGGGCCAGGCTGCGGTCAAGATAAATTTTGAGAATGGCCTGGGCCAGGGCCTGAGGGTCATTAGGCGGAACAAGAAATCCGGTCTCTCTATTTATAATGAGTTCAGTCCTGCCAGCTGCCATAACCCCGACCACTGGCAATCTGGAGGCCATGGCTTCCAGCAGATATTCCTCTGGTAAAGAAAAAGCTCCGAAAATAAACAGGTCAAGCGAAGCCAGAGCCTCAGCCCTCTTTTCCTCAAATCCAAGGTAAAAATAAAGATTCTCGCCAGCCAGTGGCTCTTCATGTCGCAGTTGTTCAAGATGCAGGCTGCCCTGACCAAGGATAATCACTTTAAGCCTTGGCGCCTGTTCGTTTAAAATCTTAACAGCTTCCAGCTGCTCCCTGAATATTTTCAGGTCCTCCAGGGGAGTCAGCAAACCAGCCAGAAAGTCTTCTTCTTTTAGCCCGAGTTCATCTCTTAAAAAAGTTTTCTTCTGTTTATTCTGATATTTAGAAAAATCAAGACCAGGTGGAATGACTTCAATTGACTTCACCCCCAGCTCATCATTTTTTAACCATTGACGTTTATTTTCATCACTGGCACAGATCAAAGAATCAAGCAGCCTGAACTTAGCAGGTTGAACTTTTTTCAGCCAATCAGTTTTAACCGAGGCCAGTTTGATAGCGACCTCGGCTTGCTGACTGGCTTTGAGACCGGCAGCCAGGGTTTCCTCATCAAAAAAATGAATAAGAGATGCCCGGTTTTTTTTCATTTTTCTGGCCAGCCGCCAGTTAGCCAGCCAGCCACCAGCACTCGCCGGTTTAAAATTCAAAACAGGATAGCCAGCTAATTTTGCCTGCGAGGATAATTTATTTCCTGGATTGGTTAGAAAATAAAAGGGGTAGCCCCTCTTTTTAAGCTCCTGGGCGATAAAAAACAGATGTTTTAACTCCAGTTCATCCTGCGGGTCAGCAGCCGCCAGTAAAATTGCCAATTTTTTCTCCTCTTATTCAGTTTTCCACCCGTTGGTTCCAGCTCAAAGAATGAATAACTTTAAACCACGGGAATTATTATTTCAGTCCAACCTGGGTCAGATTAATATTCCTGTTTGCCAGACTCGTGCCTGAAACCTTCTCCAGCCTGGCCAGAGCTAGATTGTAATTGACCAGAGCTCTGAGCTCATTGGAGCGAGCGTTGGCCAGCCTGTCCTGAGCCTCAAGAACAAAATAATTGCTGCTCAAGCCAAGTGCTAATTTTCTATTTTCGGCTTCAAGATTCTTTTCGGCAAATTCTCTGGCCACCCGATAAGCTTCGACACTTTTAGCATAAGTGGCAATGTTGTTGACCGCTTCCGTCACTTCCAGCAGAGCTTGCTGTTCTAAAGCTTTTTGCTTGGCCAGCGATTGAGCCAGCTCAGTCCTGGCCACGGCATAATTAGAACGGCTCACCAGGTCAGCCACCGGAATGGTTAGAGTAAAATTCAATGACCAGTTGTTATAAAGAAATTTCATGGCATCTTTAACAGAATTCCAGCTGCTGCCCGGAACCTTGCCAATCACTATACCTGTCAAAGGATTATCGTCCTGATAAATCAGATAGTCACCTGATATCCCCGGGCTGCGGTACGAAAAATTCAAATCAAGCTGGGGCAGAAGTTGATTTCTGGCTACCTCCAGATTAAATCGCTTGCTTTCACTGGTCAGACTATTGATTTGCAAATCAGGCCGGTTAGCCAGAGCGATCTCTCCGGCTTCTTCCAGGCTGATTTTAACCGGCTTGAATTCTGGTTTGTCCTTAAGGTTTAGTCGAATTGATTGAAGCTCGGTGCCACTGGTCAGGTTTAAAACCACTTTTAGCCGGTTTTCGGCTATCCGGACGTCAGCCTCAGCCTGAACAATGTCTGCTTCCCGCTGTGAGACTGTGGCCTGAACATTTAAAATCTCAATTGCTGCTGTATGTCCAACTTCGATTTCTTTGGAAGTTTTGGTCAGTTCATCACGGGCCAGTTGCAAAGATTGCTGTCTGACTTTGAGATTTTCCTGAGCCATGACCAGATTCCAGTAGGCCTCTTCCACCTGATAAATCGTATCAATAACCTGACTCTTCAACTGGGCTTCAGAAATAGAATAATTCTGGCGGGCAATAATTATTTCCTTCTTAGCTATTTTCGGCCCAAAATTTTTTAAGAGAGGTTGATCAAAATCAAATCTTAAAGTCGTTTGATAATAAGGATTAAGCAGCTGACCGCGCTGGTTAGTATTGGAATTATAATTGGACAGCATCACTGACAATTTCCCACCGAGAGGAATAGTCTGCGACAGAGCAGCCTGGTAAGTATGGGATTTTTCTGTATAAAGGCCTGCACTCTGAATCCACCAGGTTGAAGGCTGTTCGGTGCGATCGGTCCCATAGGAAAAATCAAGCTGTGGGTAATAAATTTCTTTAGCTCTGGAAATTGATTGGCCAGCCAGTTCTGTCGAATAAACTTCTGCCACCAGATTAAGATTTTGCCTTAAGGCTCTTAAAATTGCCTCTTCCAGTCCTAAGGATATTTCTTGCGGGCTACTTTCCTGAGCAGCCAGCCCGGCCGTCAGCCCTGAGATTAACAGAACATAAATTGTCGCCTTTAGCAGGCTTGATTTTATTTTCACCTTTGGCCTCCTGGTCAGTTCCCTTAAAATATTCATTTTAAATTTAAGTTAAGTTTAACAAAAGCAGGCTATTTAAAGCAAACAGCCTCAACACAAATATTACGACCGACCGGGCAAAACCTGACTGATAATAAAAACGAAAAAAGGTTCCCTCTTTTCTCAGCCAGCCGCCTTTTTAACCAGCAGGTAGGTTCTAACTTACCTGGGGTAGGCATCGAGTCCAAGGTCTAGCCTCAGCGGCTCTCCCCACCTGTATTTCTTCCAGGCCAGGGCGCCAACCATGCCAGCATTGTCGGTGCAGAGCCGGGGCGAAGGAATATAGGCCGGCAGATTATTCTCTGCTGCCAGCCGGGTAAACCCCGTTCGGAGTCGCCCGTTGCGGGCCACACCGCCACCGAGAATAAGAGCAACCGGCTTAAATTCAATTATTGCCTGGGTGACTTTTTCCAGCAGACTCCTGACCACAATCTCCTCAAAGCTGGCCAGAAAGTCGCTCAGTGCCGGGTGATCGCGCTTTAAACCATTTTCCCGGATTACTTTCAGAGCAGCTGTTTTCAGCCCGGAGAAGCTAAAGTCATAACCTGGTTTCTTCATTTTCGGCACTGAAAAATGGAAACGCTGACTGCTACCACCCCGGGCCAGCTTTTCTATAACCGGCCCACCTGGATAACCCAGATCAAGAAATTTGGCGATTTTATCCAGGCATTCGCCGGCCGCATCGTCTCTGGTTTTGCCCAGCAGCCGATAAGACAACGGCTTTTCCAGAAAATAAAGCGAAGTATGCCCGCCCGACACCAGCAAAGCCAGAGCTGGAAACTCAACATCAGGATTTTCAATAAAGGCTGCTTCCAGATGAGCCTCAAGGTGATCAACGCCGATTAGCGGCCGGTTAAAATAATAAGCCAGTCCTTTGGCAAAAGTCAGACCGACCAGCAGGGAGCCAATGAGGCCAGGTCCCTGGGTTACGGCATAGAGATCTATAGTCTGCACCTTGACCCCGGCTCTCTCCAGACTTTCATTCACGATATAATCAATGGATTTAAGATGCTGGCGGGAGGCAAGTTCAGGCACCACCCCACCATAAGGAGCATGAATCTCATCCTGAGATAAGATGACATTGCTTTTGATCTGTCCTCTATCAAGGACGGCCGCTGAGGTTTCGTCACATGAGGTCTCAATGGCCAGCAGCCACCTGGCCTCGATTTTTTCAACCATTTATTTCTCCTGAAAAAGACATCGCTCCAGGCCTTTATTGACCGTGATATTTTAGCTTAAGATCGAAGCTAATACTATTTTCTGCTGTTGTCTTGTTTATCTATTTTCTGACATAAACCTTCCTGGCCAGTTTTCTTCTTTCTATCCAGCCCGCTTCCAAAACTAATGACCTCTTTCAGCAGCTCGAATAACACCTGTTCATCAGCAGTCGTGGCTCCGGGAGCAGCGAACATCAGCTGTAGTTTTAGCTATTATTTCCCGCATTTCCCGGCAACTTTTTTTATCGCCGGTCCGAAAGGCGGCCAGAGGACCCCCCGCTCGGTAATAATGCCCGAAATTAACCTGGCCGGGGTGACATCAAAGGCCGGGTTTCGAACCGCGATATCAGCCACAGTAACCAATCTACCACCTATCTTTCTGACTTCGTCTGGCTGTCTTTCCTCGATAGGAATGCTTTCCCCTGTTTTAAGAGAAAAATCAAAGGTGCTGAGCGGTGCCGCCACATAAAAAGGCAGCTTATGCTCTCTGGCCAGAATTGCCACCGAATAGGTGCCAATTTTATTAGCTGTATCTCCATTGAGAGCAATTCGGTCAGCTCCAACCACGGCCAGCGAGATTTCACCTTTCCTCATCAGATAACCGGCCATATTGTCAGTGATAAGAGTCACGGGGATTCCTTCTCGCTGAAGTTCCCAGCAGGTCAGACGCGCTCCCTGGAGAAGTGGCCTAGTCTCATCGGCCAGGACTTTTATTTTCTTGCCATGAGCTACAGCTGACCTGATAACACCCAGGGCCGTACCATAACCGGCGGTAGCCAGTCCACCGGCATTGCAGTGGGTCAGAACCGTATCACCATCAGCAATGAGCTTCTGCCCATATTCGCCAATTTTCATATTTATAGCCAGGTCTTCTTCATCCATCTTTCTGGCTTCAGTCAGCAGAATATTTTTTAGTGCTTCAAGTCCGTTTTTTCTATTCCTGGTAAAAACCTTTTTCATCCTTTCCAGCGCCCAGAAGAGATTGCGGGCTGTGGGCCGTGTACGATAGAGGCGTTCATAGGCTGCCTCAAAAGTTTTATCCAGGTTTTTCTCATCTTTGACCTGATAGATAGCCAGGGCCAGACCATAGGCTGCTGCCAGCCCTATCGCCGGTGCTCCCCTGATGACCATTTTTTCAATGGCCTGTGCTACCTGCTCGACCGACTTTAACGACAGATAAACTTCCTTTTGAGGCAACTTTCTCTGGTCAATCATGACCACCGCCTCATTCTCCCAGGTAATAGTGGGCAGCATGTTTAGCTCCTTTTCCAGGCGGGAGTGGTTTCGTTCAGCCACTTCCATTTTTTGATCCAGTTATTATAACTGATCTGGAAAGCAGCCAGTTCCTCTCCAGACAGGATTTTCGCCAGTTGCTCATAACAAAAAACAATCTGAAGATCATTATCGCGATTAATTTTTTCTGATGGTAGCCCTAATTCTTTAGCCATGACTGACTCTTCCAGACTCTCCCTGTAGTCTTTCTGATGAGCCAGAACCTGAGCTAAAAGATAATGATAATAACCACAGGCTGGTTCGCTTTCAACTGCCCGCTCGACTATTTTCAGGGCCTCAGACAGAGCTTTGCTCTTCTCTTTTTGAGAAGCAGGAGAAATTGCCTCTGTCTCTGCCCGAGCCTGAAGCTTGAGATCTACCAGCTGGCCCACCGCCGCTCTCACCACCGGTTGATATTTCCCCTTATCGGCCAGAATGTCATACAGGCGGCTGGAAGTCTCTGTCCAGCCCTGAGCTTCAAAAGAGCGAGCCAGGCCATAAAGTCTTAATTCTTCTGCCCAGGCCAGGGCTTTGTCCTCACCCAGGGCAGCCGCCAGCCGGAATGAATTTTCAGCTTCTGCCCAGAGATTCAAGTTAACCTCGGCCAATCCTTTCAGGAGGTAAGCTTCGGCCGTTGGCTTCTTATTGATGATGGCCGATGCTTCCTCCCTGCTCTTTTTATAGAAAGCTGTAGCTTCCTCCTGACGAAGCGACCGCTCGAGCTCCTGGGCTTGAAGGTAATCTGTTCTGGCCTTTAACAGCGGTGAGGAGGCACAGCTGCTCAAAAAAACCGCTAAAAAGAAAATTAAGGCCGGATACTGGTAAAAACCCCTGACGGCCAGCCTTTTGTAGCCTGGATTATGGGTCGTATGATTGTGGTCAAAACCGTTCCTCCGACTCTTCATTCTTCTTCCTCCTCGCCCTGCCGCTCCATACCAAGAATAGATTTAAGCCAGGCTCTGAGTTCGTCATCACTCAACCAGGCCCAGCCCAGACTCATAAAATTTTCTCCTATTTTTTTAAGTGCCTTCCATAACTCCGGCTTTTTTTCGGCAGCTTTTATCTCCTCCAGAGCCTGCTTCAACTTCCAATCAAATTGATCGGCAATAAGGCGGAAGTCTCCCTGGGCCAGTTCTTCGGAAAAAAGGCCTTGAAGAAAAGGTTCCTCCAGCCCGACCACCGGATATAAAGCTCTAAATGCTGGACGGAGGGATTTCATATCACGGTTCTTAATTTCCGTCTCAAAAGCTTTCTGGAGATCCGGTCGTTTTTCAAAAAAATCGAGGATAAATTCATCCGGTTTGTTATCCACAACTTCTGGTTCGAGCCAGAGTCTGAGTCCGGAAACTTCTGCTTCCAAATTTGCCTTTCTTTTTACCGCCCAGATCAAAGTCGAATAAAGGAGTGGAATGAGAGCTGAAGTATTTACCGGGAAAAAATCTTGCAGGACTTCTGCCGACTGCTTTAAAAAAGCCTGTAACTGTTTTTCTTCCACTTTTCCCCCTTATTTTTCTTCTGACCGGTCAGCAGTCAGAACGCATAATTACACCTTCCGGCTTTAAATTCTGCTGATTATTATAAACTAAAAGACTTAAGGATTTAAAAGATTATTTGACTTCCAGAATGGCCAGGAAGGCTTCCTGCGGAATATCAACCCGCCCGACTCTTTTCATTCTTTTCTTGCCCTCTTTCTGTTTTTCGAGAAGCTTCATTTTCCTGGTATAATCTCCGCCATACAGCTTGGCCAGAACATCCTTTCTAAAAGGTTTGATAGTCTCACGGGCAATGACTCTTTTCCCCACCGCTGCCTGGATGATCACTTCGAACTGCTGACGGGGGATTGTCCGTCGCAGCTTATCCACCAGTGCCCGACCGATATAATAGGCTTTATCTTTATGAACAATGACGGACAGGGCATCAATTGCCTCATAATTGACCAGAATATCGAGCTTGACCAGAGGCTCTTCCCGATAGCCGACCAGCTCATAGTCCATTGAAGCATATCCCTGGGAAAGCGATTTAAGCTGGTTATAAAAGTCAAAAACTACTTCATTGAGCGGAATCAAATAATCCAGCACAACCCGATTGGTAGAGATATACTCCATCTTTTTCTGCTGTCCGCGCCGATCATCCAGCAGCTGCAGCAGCGGCCCCAGGTAGCGATCCGGGGTCAAAATCAAAGCCTCAATGATGGGTTCTTCAATGCGCTCAATAAACTGCGGCTCAGGCAGTTCCGACGGATTATGAATCTCGAGCACTTCGCCATCGGTCTTAACCACCCGGTAGCTGACGCTGGGAGCCGTCGTGATCAAATTTAGATTAAAATCCCTTTCCAGTCGTTCCTGAACAATTTCACGATGAAGAAGGCCGAGAAAACCAGCCCGGAAGCCAAAGCCAAGAGCCGGTGAATGTTCTGGTTCAAAGTGCAGAGAAGCGTCGGTGAGTCTCAGCTTTTCCAGGGCATCACGAAGTTCGTCAATATTCGTCTCGCCGGCTGGATAAAGGCCGCAGAAAACCATTGGCTTGGCTTCTTTAAAGCCGGGCAAAGCTTCAGCCGCTGGACGATTGGCCAGGGTAATAGTTTCACCTATCCGGGCATGAGCCAGATTTTTTATGCCAGCAATAAGATAGCCAACTTCGCCCGTTTCCAGAGCCTCAACCTTGGCAGGCTTGGGGGTAAGGTAGCCTATTTCTTCAGCTAGATACTCGGCTCCATTAGACATCAGCCTGATTCGATCGCCAACCCGGAGCGAGCCATCAACTATCCTGACCAGTACAATTACCCCCCGGTAAGGATCAAACCAGGAATCAAACAAGAGGGCTTTTAGCGGAGCTTCAACCTCACCTTTAGGAGGTGGAATTCTTTCCACGATTGCTTCCAGAACATCTTCGATGCCAATACCTTTTTTGGCTGAAACCAGCAGGGCCTCCTCTTTTTTCAACCCGACAATATGTTCCAGTTGCTCGAGAGCCAGGTCAAGATCAATCTGAGGGAGATCAATCTTATTCATCACAGGAATGATAACCAGGTCATGCTGGATGGCCAGATAGGCGTTGGCCAGAGTTTGAGCCTCAACTCCTTGAGAGACGTCAATGACCAGCACCGCTCCTTCACAGGCGGCCAGGCTACGAGAAACTTCATAGGAAAAATCGACATGACCGGGAGTATCAATCATGTTGAGGATATATTCCTGGCCGGAACGGCTGCGATATTTCAATCTGGCCGTTTGTGCCTTGATGGTGATACCACGTTCCCGCTCGATGTCCATAGTATCCAGGACCTGTTCTCTAAGTTCACGGCTAGAAAGAGCTCCCGTTAATTCGATAAAACGATCGGCCAGGGTACTTTTCCCATGATCCACATGGGCAATGATGGCAAAGTTGCGAATATTTTTTTGCATAATTTAATACACTTATCGAGACCAGCTTATTATGAGGAACGGCTCCCGCCTATCTCCAATATATCCGGTTTCTTATTAATTTTAATCTAAAATTGGCCAGCTGACAATCTTTCCTGGACCTTCATGGTTCAGGTCACAGTTTCTTTTCCTTGACATTTACTCTGGTCAATAGTATTTTTTAGCTGAAGACGGAGAAAAAATCAGGTTCCCCTTTTCTCCGAAAGGAGGCCTTTATGTTTGGTTCTTTAGGAGCCCCTGAACTATTAATAATTTTGCTGATTGTCATTGTGATTTTTGGAGCCAGAAGATTACCCGAGCTGGGTAAATCTCTGGGTGAAGGCATCAAAAATTTTAAAAGGGCAGTCAGCAGCCATAAAGAAGAGCACAATTCAGACAATTCTCCTAACCCACCTGCTGCCAGCTGAAACCTATCAGATGTCAGATCATGTCTGATAGATATTATGCCGGCTTTGATCTGGGGGGAACGCAGCTTAAATACGGCGTCATTGAAGCCAGCGGTCGACTGATTTTTAAGGATAAAGTTCCTTCCCCACCAGATATTAATCAGCTGATGACTCTACTGGGTTCCCTCTGGAAAAAGCTGGAGACGAACTTTGGCCGTAAAATAAAAGCGGTCGGCTTTGGCTTTGCTGGATTTTATAGTGTTGCCAAAAAGAGAATCATTTATTCTCCCAATTATCAGGCTCTGAACAATTTTCCGCTTGTTCCCCATCTCAAAAAAGTTATTCCGGTCCCATTTTTCATCCACAATGATGCTAATCTGGCTGCCTTTGGAGAATACATGTTCGGCCGTGGCCGGCGGGTCCAGAGTCTGGTTTTTCTGACCATTGGCACAGGAGTTGGTTCTGGCCTGATTCTGGAAGGAGAACTATGGCAAGGCCGGGGAGGATTTGCCGGAGAACTTGGCCATGTAACCGTTAATCCTGAAGGAATAAAATGTAACTGCGGCAATAGTGGTTGCCTCGAAACCGAAGTCTCGGGGCCAGCTCTCGTCAGGAATTATTTTAGTTTCTCCGGGAAAAAAGAAGATCAGCTGACAGCTAAAGATGTTTATCTCCGGGCCAGAGCTGGCGATGAAGCCGCCCGTCAAAGCTTTGAACGGTCCGGTCGCTTTCTGGGCATTGGCCTCAGCCTGGTCATCAATTTATTAAATCCTGAAAAAATCGTGATAGGTGGAGGAGTGATGGACTCTGGTCGCTGGTTACTGACCCCGGCCATCCAGGAAGCCAGGAGAAGATCCATAAGAGTCAGCTTCGAGCTCTGCCGGATTGAGAAAGCCAGCCTCGGTAACGACGCTGGATTGATGGGAGCGGCCGCCTGGGCTGGACAGCAGTTGTCCCGTCTGCCAATCGGGGCCAGAACTGCCGGTAAAAATTAGCCTCCGCCGGTAACTTTTTATCCCTTTTAAAAGTTTTATTAAACTGTTACAAAGCAGGGAAAAAATTATATAATGTGTGTCTGATTTTTGACTGAAGAGCAGGCTTAAGAAGCCTGGCCTAACCGTTAATGAGGCCAGTTTCCAGCTGGATTAGCGACAAAGGAGGAATCTTGACCAGGATGAAGCCAAAGTCAACCTTATTTCTGGCCCTGTTGTTTGTTACCTCATTCCTTTTTTTAAACGTTTTAAGTCTGCCCGCTTCGACCAGAGTCAACGGGGCTCTGAAGGGCAAAATTACTGATAAGCAGGGAAAACCGATTAAGGGTGCTTATGTTTATGTCAGTTCTCCCAGCATGATTGGCATTCAATATTATTTAACCAGAAAAACTGGTGATTATTTTTTCTCGGAGTTACCGGCTGGTGTTTATAAACTTTCGGTTGAAGCTCCTGGGTTTATTCTGGCCACCATTAATGAAATCAGAATAGAGAACGGCAAAACCCTTTACCTGCCAATTGCCCTGGAGCCGGATGAGGAGGAAGAAGAAAGAATTCTTTTGCTTGAATTGCCTTTGCTGGACAGCCAGTCGCCTAAACTGTCTTATGTTATTGACCAGGATCTGCTGAGTCATATGCCCAGGACCAAGAACCTGACGGGAATCATGCAATTTATACCAGGACTGGTCCCGGAAAAGCTGCCGGCTGATACCAGTGCGGCGGTCAACGGTTCAAGCGTTAGAGAGACGACAGTTGCTGTCCTGGTCAATGAAATAAACGATCCTCTCGAGAGAAAGATTGTCAATAATATCAACCCTGACTGGGTAGAAGGAGTGGAAGTGGAGGCTGCTTTCCATCCAGTGGAAAGTTATGCCGAAGGTGGGGCCATGATCAACGTTATTCCCAGGCACGGGGCTAACCAGTCTTCAGGAGAGTTAATTTTTCTCGGTACAGGCGGCCAGCTGACTGATTCTCTGTGGAGCCAGGACGAAATCAGCCGGATGGGCAATGCGCCAGCTATAAAGGATAAATATAATCTAAATTTTTCTCTCAACCTCGGCGGACCGATCATGCCTGACCGCGTCTGGTATTTCACCAGTTTCCAATTTGACCAGAGGTCAAAAAATACTCCTTTTTCTCCCTGGCGTGATCCAACCGGTCTCATTTACCCCATGTATAGCTGGAAAAACAAAGATTCCAGTTTGCTGGTTCATTTATCATCACAAATTACACCGGAGATTAATGCTTCGATCTTTCTAAATTACGGCAAGAACAAACAAAATGTTGACCCAGCTCTCGTCTCTCCTCGAACACCTGAGTCGGCTACCACCAGCCTCAGTCAGAGCCTTTTTCTTATTAACGGCTTCGGCCATTATGTCCTTGACCCGGAAACAAAAATTAATCTCTTCTTCTTTTATACGAGAAACAAGACCGGGCGAGGGCTGAAATCAGAAGCAGCCAGTAAGCCCAGATATATAGATACAGTTAGCGGTTATACCTGGGGAAGCGGACCTTATAATCAGGATATAACTGGTGATGTTTTCCGGGTCGGGGTATCGGCTACCCGTTATCAATCTTTTCTCAACCTTCAGCATGAACTGGTAGCCGGAGCAGAATACGAAAACTCGACTGCGACTTTTTCTACCTGGAAGGAAGATAACCTGATTTACTACTATGCCAATGGTAGCCCCTATTATTATGGCCAGGCTCTATCGCCTGAGAGTGGCAACCTGGTTGGTCAGGGTCTGGTTGGCTTTTATTTAGCCAGCAGCAACCAGGGGGGATTATCTCAGAAATCAACTATTCATCGGCTCAGTTTCTACGGGCGTGACGTTTTCAGCCCGGTAAAAAGGGTCAGTTTATATCTCGGGCTGAAATTCGAAAGAATTCAGGGAGGACTGTCCAGACTCTATCGCACTTATAGTTCTTCGCTTTCTTATTCGGTAGCCCACGATCTCATTGCTCCTGTTTATGGTCTTAATCCTTATAGTTCAATGGTGTTTTCCAGCTGGGATAACATGCTGGTCTGGCACAATTTTTCACCCCGACTGGGAATAGTAGTAGACGTCTTCGGCCAGGGGCGGACTCTGCTCAAGGGTTCTTTTAGCAGCTATCCAGACCATCTGTCGCTCAGTTATATAAACAATCTTTCGCTGGGCCAGCCTGCTGGTTATCATCTCTTTTACTGGTATGATGAAAATGGCGACGGAGAAGCTACCAGCACTGACACCTACCGGCTTTTACCTGAAGATTACCGCCTCCATCAGACTGATTATCTTCGTCAGCGAGTTGCCCCGAAAATCAAAGCTCCATTGACTAAAGAATGGATAGTAACAGCAGAGCAGCAGCTAGGCGAGTACTTCACCTTTTCTCTGTCTTATATCTCGAGGGTAAGAAGCAAACTGATTGATGATGTTCTATATGACCCGGAAAGCGGGCAGGAATGGTATGCAGCCGACACGCCAACCAACTGGTGGGTGCCATTTGAGACGACTGTTCCCGCAGCCTCAGGCTCTGAATATGGAGACACACCGGTAACAGTCTATTTCCCCTCAGAGGAGGCACCGCTCTTCTTTACCAGGTTAAATAACGTCAGCCAGTTAAAACAGAAATATTCCGGCTGGCAATTGGTGGCCAGAAAGAAAATGGCCGACAGGTGGCAGTTCTTTGGTTCGTTGACCCTGAGTAAAGCCAGGGGAAATATGGGGCTCAGTCACCTGGCCACTTCGGCCTTTACCGAGCTGTTTAACACGCCTAACGCTCTGGTTAATGTCAGTCAGAGTTCAACTCTCGATCTAGATCGTCCGGTCGTGGCCAGAATCATGGGCACTTACGAGCTTCCCTGGGAAATGTATCTGAGTGCCTTTTTCTCTTATGAAAGTGGCGCCCCCTGGGCCAGAACAGTGACGGTGGTGCCCCCGACCAGCTGGCTGGAGGACCATGGGGCTCAGAATTTACCAGCTACTGTCTTTCTGGAAGAACCTGGCAGCCGTCGTTGGCCAGATTTTAAAAGGCTGGATATCAGACTTGAAAAAAGCCTCAGGTTAAATTCCGGGACAAGCCTTAATATCGGTTTGGATATACTTAATCTGCTCGGTCAGAAATACAGTCTGGAGGACCTCAACGATGGTGGTTACTGGTACCCACAGGGAGAAGGAATCTCCACCGGTCTGAGAATAATAAACAGCCATTATCAGAAAATCTTAGCCCTATATGGTACTAGAGATATTCAGCTTAATTTCAGCCTGAGATTTTAACCGACAGCTTGAGGCTTTTAGAGGCTGATTTCTTTAACCTTTTTAATTTCAACTTCAGAAGTGATCTGCTTGACGGAAGAATAAAGATAGTACTGTCCGGGGGGAGGAACCTGGTACTGCCCATCAGGCCAGGCAATATCGATATCGACTGACAGCATCCGCTCCTTATTCCGGTAAAATTCCTCTTCATCTTTATAGGTCATTGAGACCTGTTTAGTCCCCTGCCAGATGACCCGGTTTGATTTATCTCTGATCTCAAGTTTGATCTGGAGGCCAACTTCGATGCTGGCATCGTCTTTGGTCTCGAACCAGAGCTCATCATATTTTATTTTGAAGACTAATTTGAGTTCTAAACGATCACTCTTTCTTTGCCTGCCGGCTACCTTCAGTTCATAATCAAAAAAGGTTTTTTCCTGAGCAATATTGCCCTGAAAATAACCCTGCGCCAGGTTCAAATCCTGCAAGTGCTGGAGGTTGATGGCTGAAAGGATATAATTCCCCGAACAATGCTCATCGATGAAAATAACCGGAAAATTGCCATAATACCAGATCTCGCGACAGTACCCGGCTGATTCCATTGGAAAAGTCTGCCGATCAGTCGGTGGCCCAAACAGAATAAAAATCCGGCCCCGATCAGTTAACCAGCCAGGTCGCCCCTCACCCTGAAAAAGCCTGTTAGCCTCCTCAACCCGACGGTAATATTCATTTTTATACTCATTTTCCTCGGTATCAGGAAAAGGATCGCGTCGTTTCCAGAAATCTTCCATAAACTGGGCTCTTTCTGACTCGGGCATTTCCAGAAAAATTTTCCTCTCTTCCGGCGTGATTATATACCGGACTTCTGACAACCATTCTGCCTCTTCTGGCTTTAGAGTTTTTTCAAGTTTGTCCAGCCGGCTGCAAGCCGGAAAAAAGAAAAATAAAGAAAGCAACAGGGCAGAAATGATAAGTGTCCAGCACCTTGTCTTTTTCATAGCGATTTTCTCCCCTGATAACTTACGTCGGAATTCAGATTAAATCAACCCATAATTTTCCCCGGTTGCAAGCTTTTTTATTTCATCCAGATCTTCTGGCGTAAATTGACTCCAGAAATAAGGGAAAACCAGTTTATTCTGAAGCAACGGGTCAGAATCCTCCCTGAGCTGACCAGAATCTACCAGCTTTTTCCAATCAGCTGTCCCCGGGACAGGGGAAAAATAGGCCAGCCGTGGTCTGGCCCCCAGCGCTCTGACAAACCTGATACTCTCCACTACCTGTTTTTTGTCCTGACCGGGCAGGCCAACCAGCAGATAGACTGATATCTGGCTGCGGCCATAGCCAGCTTCTTCCAGATAAGCAAGAGCCCGTTCTAAATCTGCAGGACTGACTTTAGCTCCTGTTTCCGCCAGTAAGTTAGTATCGCTGGTTTCGAGGCTGAGAAACAGAGATTCAAAGCCTGAGATTTTTAGCCATCTGGCCAGCTCTCGATCAAATTCCCTCGGATGAAGACCATTAGGGGTGTGAAAACGCCATTTCTCCTTCGAACCGACCAGAACCTCCAGTATTTTTATCAAATGACGATCTTTGTTGATAAGCAAGGCATCATCATAGAAAGCGATCTGCTCCGGGCCAAGAGTTCGCCGGAAATATCTGATTTCGGCAGCTACTTTCTCCGGTTGTCTCTGTTCAAATCGCTGGTAAAGCAGGCGGCTGGCACAGTAACTGCAATGAAACGGACAGCCCCGAGAAGTCAGAAGAGCCAGAACTGAAGTATTATGACTCAACTCATAGGCCGGAGAAGGTAATGAATCAAAGTCCGGGAAAACAGGCAATTCAGCCCTGGATTTAAATTGATCCTTTCCGTCTATTTCCTGCAGAATACGGAGAATTTGGTTCTCACCGGGTCCGGTTAAAACCAGATCAGCCCCGGATTGTGAGCGAGCATGCTCGGGACAGAGAGTGGCGTAGACACCTCCCAGAATTATTGGAACACTGCCAAATTTTTTGCGAACAAGCTCGACCGCCGCCTGAACCCCTTGATACCAGTAGGTCAGGGTACAGGTTATGAGGACAGCTGTCGGAGCAGGAATCTTCTCCAGCCTCGATTCTACCTGAGCATAGGGCAAACCGTAACGAGAAAATTTTCTTGGGATGTTACGGAAAATCTCCGGTTTCGCTACTTCCTCTTTAAAAAATGAGCTGCGGCCATCTGTCCGGTTCCTGGGCCGAAAATTATAACCACTCTCTATCTGACTGCTGTCCAGGCAGTCAATAAAGTGCAGTTCATAATCAGTATGTTGTCTGATAATGGCCGCCAGATAGAGGAGGCCAAGAGGTCTCAACCAGAAATCACAGGCAGTAAAATCATAAGCCCAGGGATTTAAAAGTAAAAGATGCTTGCCAGAAAACATGGATAAAAGATTGGTGCGGAAGGTGGGACTCGAACCCACACAGCCTTTCGGCCATAAACTCCTGAGGCTTACGCGTCTACCGATTCCGCCACTTCCGCAACCGGCTTACGATCAAGTCATAGTAATTATATCGATTTATTCCTGGACTGTAAAGGAGGGAAATTCCTGGACTCAGAGCTATTTTCCGGAGCTGGGGTGATGAACCTGTCGATGTTAACCAGACCAGGGGGTAATTGAACTGTAAGGGGACCCGGTAGACGAACTTGACAAAAGTCAGCAGTAATATTAACTTAATGGCAGTGGCTTTAATAGCAACCTTTTCCCTCAAAAAAAGATTCGGTAATTTGATCCTAATTTTTAATTTAAGGAGGTAGAGCATGAAATTATCCAGTTCTTCCCAAATTGAAGAGTTAGCGCGCTTTAAAACTCACCCCTATCAGGCCACCAGTTTTTATTTGAACACCGATAAGAGCCAGCAAACACTCAAGGCTATTAATGCCGCCAGCAAAGCCCTGATCAATCAAGCCAAAAAACAACTGGAGGAGAAAAACCTCTCTCCTGAAATAAAAAATTCCCTTCAGTCCGACCTGGAAAAAATCTCTCAATTCTGTCAGAAAAAACTCAGCCCTTTAAAATCACCGGGTCTGGCTATCTTTTCCTGTTCCGGTCTCAATTACTGGCTGGACGTGGAACTACCGCATGGCCCGCGCAACCGGATAATAATGGACTTCGATTTTTATACCAGGCCGTTAACCGCTGTCCTGGAAAGATTTAAAAAGATGTGCGTGCTTTTGATTAATAGGAAGGAAGCTAAATGGTACGAGGTTTACCTCGGGGAAATAAAGCTCATTGATAGTCTGGAGAGCAATGTTCCCAAACAGGTCAAAAAAGGCGGTTTTGAAGGCTATGAATCAAAGAAAATAGAAAGACACATTGAAGCTCATCTTCTCGAACATTTCAAAAAATCGGCCGAGAAGACCTTCGAACTTTTGAAACGCAACCAATTTGACTGGCTGCTGGTTGGCTGCGATGATGAGTTTTATTCGCAGCTTGAATCTCTCTTTCACTCCTATGTCAGGGAAAGACTCAAAGGGAGAATTAAAGCCAGACCGGACACTCCCGAATCGAAAATACTTAAAGAATGTTCGGAGTTTGAAGAACAGCTGAAAAGAGCCGAGGAAGAAGAACTGGTCAGGAAATTTATTGATGAGCTGGAGCGAGGTGGACTGGCCATAGCCGGGCTGGCTGACACGCTGCGTAAAATAAATTCATTTGAAGCCCAGGCCTTGCTCATCACCCATAATTTTTCTCATCCAGGCCGGGTTTGTCCTAAGTGCCATAGTCTTTATCTTAACGAAGAAATCTGTCTCCTCTGCCAGACTAAAACTGAACCAGCAGCTGATATTGTTGATGAAGCGGTCGAAGTCGCCGTTACCAGAGGTATGCCTGTCTACCACACCACTCCTCCAACCAGATTGAAACGCTACGGGAATATAGGGGCCTTTTTAAAATACAAGATAACCAGTTAGCCAGAAAATTTAGAAAGTTTAAAAATCTGTTTATTTCTGGGCGACTTTTTTAAGGGGGAAAGTTATTTTATCCACCGATTCCCAGCTGTTAACTTTCCTGGTAGCTACTACTAACTGACCACTTTTCCGCCCAGTAGTAATCTTTACTGCCAGAAATTCCCCTGGATCAGGGTCGTGATTGGTTGTTCCGGCACACCAGGTCTTGATACCATTCCAGCTAAAACCCTGAGGAACTTCTGAATGTCCCCAGAAAATCGCAATTATATTATAGGGTTGAATAGCCTGAAGGAAAGCATTCCTTTCCCTCTCCGTCCAGAAAGCTTCACCCCACGAATCGAAGCCATAATGCTGAAATAGAATTACCGGTCTTCCACTGTTGCCGACATTTCGTCTCAGGTCGTCAATCAGAAATTCCAGGCTGTGTTTCGGATAGCGGGCATCACCACTGATTCTTCTTCTCCAGATATTCAGATATTCTTCCCCCACACTGCCCGGATAAAGATTCAGCTGAACGAAGTGGAGCTGGCCCCAGTCCCAGGAATAATGGAGGCCATCAGCCGAAATGCTTCTGAGATCTGGCCGCAAGCGGTTACGACTTTTCAAGTTGGCTTTGACCAGGGCAGAAGAAGGGCCATCGCTCTCGCCAAAACCCTCATAGACGGGGAAAGCAAGAAGTTTCTCACCGGTTAGACCATAGTCCTCGCTGTACTCCTGCCAGATCTTTTCAATGTCAGAAGCAGAGCCGTCATTAACTATATCGCCGGTAATGATCACGCCCTTAGGAGTATGAACTTTGCCTTTCACCCCCTTATCTTCGGGATAAAGCTGGCCGGGAAGAGAGTTCATGGCCTCCACCATCATCCTGTTTAACTTCCGATAATTAACAGTTCCCCCATAATGGAGGTCGGAAACAACAAAAAAGGTGATGTCTTTGTCGGTCGGTTGATCCTGTACCCGGAAAGACCAAACCTGACCTGAAGATTCGGGCAGACGGTCATTTTTGGTCGTCACTTTCCAGTAATAGCTGTGGCCATAATCAAGTTCTTTTTCCGGCAGATAAAAAAAGTCAGAACCCGGCTTAATTCCTTTTGCTGCCGGTTTGCTCTTTTCTAATTTTTTAAGATCTGAACTGAAGTATATATCCTGAGAGGTTGCCCACGGTCCGGGCTCCCATTGCAGTCTTTTTAAATCAGGGCGAACGCTGCCGTGAAGATTATGGGGAAATGGATTTCTGGCCGAACCGTCGTCAATCGAAAAACTCCTGGTCAGCCCAGCCTGCAGCAAATTTCCCCTGGCATCCAGCTGATCGACTCGCCAGAAATAAACCTGGCCAATTTGAAGTCCACTTAATTCATAGCTTCTGGTTTCTCCAGAGACATTTCCTTTGGCTGCTTTTCTCTCACCCTTTTCAACCTCTGGTCTCGAAGATGAAAAGAAAATCGAAAAGCTCGAAGCTCGTTCGTCGCCTTTTTCCCACTTTAGACTGACTGAAGTCGAGGCCAGAACCTCTTCCTCCGCCGGATACAGGGGAATAGCCTGGTGCTGGCCAGCCAGATTCCAGATGGTCACCGGGCTCAGAGCCTCATCCAGAACTTCCAGGGAGGCCAGCCAGCCATTGAGCGGATCAAAAGGCAGTGGAAAACCGGTCATGACCTGACCACCGAGATAAACAAACTTGCCAGGTTTAATGTCCAGCGGTCCATCAATCTGGCTATTGAGCCAGCCATCAACATAAATACTTATTTTTTGCCGGTCATATACCAGGGCCAAAAGATGCCAGGCTCTTTGAAGAGGAAAGCCTCCCTTATATCCCAGTCTGTTCTTAACTGAATTATAAAAAGCGGCATCCAGTCCTCTGCCCAGGCCAAAAATAGCTGAGTTCTCCGGCTCCTGCGACCAGTTAAGGATTATCTGTCGCTGGCCCAATTCATTAAAATAAACCTTAGCTAAAATGGTAAATGGCTTCTGACCATTAAGGCTGGCTGGTGGAGAAAAAGTTGAACGAAGGAGAACATCCTGACCGGTTAGATTAACCGCCTTCTGGCCACTGACCTGCTGAACTGAGGGCAAACTTTGAAAAACAGGCATGAAATCGCCACCGATCGTCCCCAGATTATGCCATCTTTTCAATGGACCCTCAGGTAAGATAGAGGCATCCAGATAAACAATTTTCCTGGGAGCAGCTAGCCCCTGGCTATTAAAGCTATTAAACAAAATGAAAAACAAAATCAAATAGCCAAAAACACTTTTTAAAATGATTCTTCTTCTCACCCCGTCCTCCTCTGGCTCAGGTCGCAATAAGCATAATAAATTTTTGGCTTTCAAGCAAACTTTTAATTCCGTTCCTCCAGATTAGCAGGCATTTTACCAGGAGTTAAAATGGGATCGGAAAGGGAATCGGAAAAATGAAAGAGTGTGTAAGAAAAAATCAAACCGATTGTCCAGGATCTAGGAGGTAAATCAAAAAAAGAGGGGACAGCCGCCCGGCTGTCCCCTGCGTATCATCTGGAATTTAACTTATACTAAGCGGTCTTCATCTTTTGGAACATAATCCTTAAAGGAAATTTTATTAAACAGGCTGTACAAAATCGGGATAATAAACAGAGTCAGAAAGGTACAAACGGTCAAGCCCCCCAGCATAACCACGCCCATAGGCGATCTGATTTCTGAGCCAGAAGATCTCGATACAGCCATAGGGATAACGCCGAGAATAGTGGTCAAAGCCGTCAGTAAAACCGGCCGCAACCTGGTAACTGCTCCTTCAATAACTGCTCTCCTCTTTTCAACACCCCTTCTGATTAGTTGATTTATATAGTCAATCATAACGATTCCGTTGTTAACCGCCACCCCGGCCAGGATTATCACTCCGACCAGAGAGACCAGGCTGATAGACTGGCCGGCAATAAGCAGGCTAAGGACTACACCGATCAGGGCTAAAGGTAAGGTAAACATGACAATAAACGGGTGAAGGAAATGTTCGAACTGGGCAGCCATGACCATATAAATTAAAAGAACAGCTACAGCTAAAGCAGCCAGCAGAATTTTAAAGGTGTCAACCATTTCTTCATAGTCTCCACCGTACTCAATAAAGTAGCCTTCTGGTAGTTGTTGCTCAAAACCAGCTAATCTCTCCTTGATATCTTTCATAATACTTCCCAGGTCCCGGCCAATAATATTGGCAGTTACCGAAACCTCGCGCAGCTGGTTTTCTCTCGTAATCTTCAGGGGACCGATACCGCGCGCCCAGTCTGATACCTGGCTGAGATAAATAGTTTTGCCGGTGGCTGATGATAAAGGCAAGGTCTTAATTTCATCCAGAGACTCACGATATTCTTCAGCTAAAATCAACCTTATATCAATCTCGTCTTTCCCATCGCGGTATCTATTGACAACTTTTCCCTGAGTACCGGTCAGAACAAGATCTGAGATCTGGCCTATGGACAGGCCCAATCTTGACGCCCTTTCCCGGTCAAGAATGAATTGATGTTCGGGATTACCTTCAGTTAGAACGTGAGTTACATCACGCAGCCCTTCTACGTCTCTTATTTTATACACGATACTGTCAGCCAGCTGTTTTAGAAGGTTGAAGTCCTGGCCAAAAATCTTGATCTCAACTGGAGCAGCTGCTCCGGTAATGGCACTGGAAGCCATATTGATCTGTTCAAACTTGACATTGGTCAGAGAAGGTAATGACTTTCTGACTCTTTCCAGTATCTCTTTATCAGAAAATTTTCGTTCTTCTTTGGGAACAAGTCTGACAATTATCAAACCTTCATGTTGGCCGCTTAAACTCATCCTGCCGCCAGCTCCCATCCGATTTTGCTCGGCTGAAGAACCGGCCTGAACTGAGACTACCAGCACTTCAGGTTGCTGCAGGAACAGCTTTTCGGCCTGGCTGATGACCCGATCGGTTTCCTCGATAGCTGTGCCCACTGGCAGCGTCACCTTGAGCAAAATTGATTGCTGGTCCGATTCAGGCAGAAATTCAGTCTTCATAAAAGGAATAATCGCCACAGAAATAACGAAAAGCGCTATGACCCCACCCAGAACATATTTTCTTTTTTTCAGAACATCGGTCAGCAACTTCCGATATATACGACGCCCTCCTTCGAATCTGGCCTCTCTCATGGCATTTCTATTGACCATCTCGCTGCCCTTACCACGGTAAAAGATAGAGGAAAAAAGAGGAACGCTGGTGAGGGCTACAAAAAGAGAAGAAAGCAGAGCGATAGTCACCGTAACCGCCATGGTGGTGGTCAGTTTGGCCACAATACCAGTGGCGAAGACAATGGGCAAAAAGACAATGACGGTAGTCAAAGTAGAAGCGGTTATAGCCATACCTACTTCTGACGCGCCAACCACCGAAGCCTGATCGACTGGTTCTCCTTGTTCCAGATGCCTGAAGGTATTCTCTATGACCACAATAGAATTATCCACCAGCATGCCGACCCCCAGAGCCAGCCCGGCCAGGGTCATAATATTAAAAGTATAGCCGGCAAAGTAGAGGCCAATAAAAGTCGTAATGACCGAAAGTGGTATGGACAGAGAGATAATAAGAGTCGGCCGCCAGTTGCGTAAAAATAAAAATATTAAGAGAGCGGCCAACAGCCCTCCCTGCCAGGCAGTATTACTGGTATTGCTGGTTACCCGTCTGACCATATCATCCTGATCCATAACCGAGGTAAAAGTGATTCCTTGAGGTAAGTTGGTGGCTAATCTGGCTACCTCTTGCTTGACCTTTTTGCCTACCGCCGCCACATTAGCCCCCGATCTTTTATTAACGATCAGGAAAACTCCTTTTTCATTCTGGATGCGGCCCACCGTATGAGTTTCTTTAAAAGTATCTTTGACCTGAGCGATATCTTTTATATAAATCGGCTCGCCGCGCTGAGACAAACCAACAACCACATTCCCAATATCGTCAAGGCTCTTGAATTCCCCGACCGCTCTGACGATTAGCGATTCGTGCCCTTCGGTTAGATCGCCAGCAGGTGTGTTGAGGTTCTCGGCAGCCAGAGCCATCATCACCTGATTTAAAGACAGGTTGCGGGCAACCATAGCGTTTTTATTAACTTCTACCCTGATTTCCCGGTCATCACTTGAGTAGACCAGAGCCGAAGCAACACCATCGATCCTTTCCAGCCGTGGTTTGATTTCATCTTCGATCAGCTTCTTCAGACGATAGGTGGACATGGTGCCGTTGGCTGTTATTCCATAAAATATGATCGGCAACTGGGACACATCAAATTTAACCACCACCGGGCTATCAGCATTTTCTGGAAGAAATTGTCCATACAACCCTAGCTGGTCTCGAATATCCTGAGCAGCAAAATCAACATTGGTTCCCCACTCAAATTCGACCCTGATCGCCGAGACACCTTCTGAGCTGGTGGAAGTTATCTTTTTGACATCCTTAACTGAACTTATCCATTGCTCGATATTTTCCGTTATGGTTGCTTCAATATCTTCAGAAGAAGCTCCGCGATAAGTGGTAATAATTGATACAGTTGGAAATTCGAGGTCTGGCATCAAATCCAGACCGAGTCTGGTCACCGAAATGAGGCCAAAGACCACGATGATCAAAACGATCATCGAGGCCGTAACTTTGCGCTTGACCGAGAATTCAGAAATGTTCATTTTGCCACCTCATTCTGGATCTCCACCGGGTTGCCGTCTGGTAAGCCAAAATTTCCTTCCACAATGACCAGATCATTCTCATTTAAGCCTGATGTTATCTCGATCAAGTCCTTATTTTTCAAACCAGTGGTGACATTCTTTCTTACCGCTTTGTCACCTTCTACGACCATCACATAAGAATTTTCCAGCAAAGCTTTCAAAGGCACGACCAGAACATTTTCTTTTGATTCAACTTCGATGATAACCTGACCGAACATACCTGGTTTGAGTTGAAGGTCGGGATTATTAATCAGAGCTTCAACTCTGAACTTTTTTGTCTGGAGATCAGCAGCAGCGTTAACTACCGAAATCTCCCCTTCAAATCTTTGCCCTGGAAGATCATACCCTTCCAGATAAATTTTTTGACCGCGGGAAATCTTCTGAATGTCTTCAGGGGCTACATCAAATTTAACCTTGATCCGTGAATAATTGGCCAGACTCAGAACACCTGAACTGGCAGACATGCCTGCCATCATGGGATTAATAACATCACCCTCCTCAGCATTTTTAGAAGCGATCACCCCGTCAAAAGGAGCTTTCATCAGGGAAACATCAAGGTTATGCTTGGCCAGATTAACGGCAGCTTCGGCCTGATCTTTCTGAGCCTGAGCTGCTTCTAGCCCCAGTCTGGCCTTTTCATATTGTTGCTCTGAAACGGCCTTTTCCTGAAAAAGCCTTTCCATCCTTTCCATATTTTTCCTGGCATCCTCCAGGTTGGCTTTAGCCGCAGCCAGAGCTGCTTCTGCCTGTTCTAATTGCAGCCTGATAGCTCTGGTATCAAGTTCAGCCAGCAATTGCCCGGCTTTGACGCGGTCCCCTTCATTAACGTAGATTCTGGCAATTTTGCCTGAAATATCAGGGGTAATGACCTGTCTCTTCCAGGCCTCAAGAACCGCTGTATAAGTTAATTTTTCTGCGATTTTCTGTCCGGTAACTTTATAGACTTTGACCTGAACAGGTCTGTATTCTATTTGAGTCTGATTGTTGAGAGTATTTTTATCCTCTGTTTTTGTCTGGCAAGCAGAAAAAGTTAAAAGAAGCAAACCACACAGAGCCAGTATCACGGGAATACCTTTAACCTTCTTTAGCATTCTATCCTCCTCAAAAGCAATCAAGTTTCTTTTTATACATAAAAAATCCTAATGATCAATTTGTCTCTTTATTAAAACTGCTTTCGCCGACCGCTTTTTCCAGTTCGGCCAGGGCCATCAGACAATCATATAGAGCCTGAGAATAATTGGTTCTGGCCTGACTCAGGGCCACCTGAGCAGTGGTAACATCCAGCGTAGTGGCCAATCCTTCGGAGAAATTCAACTCAGCTAGCCTCACCGCTTCCTGGGCCTGCTCTATATTTTTTTCCTGTGAGGCAACGGCTTCCCTGGCCTGTTGATAATTAAGCACCGCCTGTTGAACTTCTAACTTGACCGCCTCGACCAGACCTTTCATTGAATAATCCAGCTGCCTGGTCAGGGCCTTAGCCTGGGCCGCCTGAGCTTCATTGGCAAAACCTTTAAAGATCGGAATATTAAGAACCAGGCTAATGGTGTAATAATTCTCCCAGTTATTCTTCTTTAAAGCCAGAGAATTCGACCAGTAATTAAGACTTCCACCTATAGCTAGAGAAGGCAGTTCATTGGCTCGGGCCAGTTTAAACATCTGCTCACTCATCATCCGTTGATAGCTCAACTGATGGACTTCTGGCCGATTAAGCAGCGCTTTTTGAACTGCTTCCTCCGAATTAATCTGAGCCTCTTCAAAAGATAGCTGGCCTTTAATCTCAATTGGTTGGTTAAGCTCAACACCGATAAGATTCTTCAGGGCCAGCTCAGACAGATTCAAAGCATTTTTCGCCTTGATGAGCTGGGGCTGTAAATTTGCCAATTGCACTTCAGCCCTTAAAAGATCAAATTTAGTAGCCATTCCGACTTCATACAGATTTCTGGCATTGGTCAGGTGCTTTTCAGCCAGGTCAACCGATTCCTGAGCAACAATCTGAAAATCACGGGCCAGCAGATAAGCATAAAAAGCACTTTTAACATTATAGACCGTCTCCTGCCTGGCCTGACGAATAGAAGCCTTGGTGGCCTGATAATTATAATCGGCTTGCTTATAGCCGGACATCAAACGGCCACTGGTAAAGAGAGGAAAGGAAAAGCTCAGGGTCATCTGGTAGGTTCGGGTAAAATCAAACTTTACTCTCTGTGGTGACTGCCCGGGCACCATGGGGGGGATTTCTACTGTAAAAACTTTTTTATCCAGAATATCAGTACCCTGAGCACTGACATTGGGGAAAAAGTTGGAAACAGCCTGGCGAACCTGGGCCCTGGCCTGTCCCTCTTTTTCCAGTGTAGAAAGATAGAAGGGATTTTGTTCGAGAGCCAGTCTCAAACAATCATCCAGGGTCAATTCCATTTTCTTTGGCTCGGCCTGCTGGGCTGCTAAAGATGACCAGCCAGCCACGAGCAAAATGAAGACTGCTAGCCAAAATTTCTTATCCTTCATTTAGCTTCTCCCTTCTGAAGGGATTTAGTGGCAATTCCCTCCATCAAAAGTCTGAACATCTGATCTGTTTCCTGCTGGGCTGATAGCCTTTTTTCTTCCCAGAATCGACTGTAAACCAGGCCTTCAATCATTGCCCTGATATATTTGACGATAACTGCTGGCGAAGTCTGAATAAACTTACCTTTTTCTATGCCTTCACTGATGACCCGACAGGCAGCGCTGAAGACTTCTTCTCTTTTTGACCTGAAATACCTCTGAGCTTCTAAAAATTCTTGTTTATCTTCTTTGATTGAAATAAAGATACGATGTAAAAAATCCTGCAAGTTTTTATCCTGAAGAATAAGCCTGGCGATATTTTCTTTTCTGTTCTGGATATTGATGACAGTATAAATGATCTTTTTTAGTTCTTCTTCCGGCTCGAATTTCGACTGACTGATAGCAATCAATTCACTCCTGATCTCCTCTACGTACTGAAGGATAATCTCGAGGAATATTTCACCCTTATTTTTAAAATATTTATAAAGAGTAGCTTTAGAGAACTCGGCTTCGCGAGCAATTTCATCCATGGTAGCCGACTGATAGCCATGGCGGCAGATTACTCTCTCGGCGGCGGCCAGCATCAGCCTTTTGTATTCAGCCTGAATTCTTTCTTTTCTTTCCGAGGCAGCTAATTTCACTTCGTGACCTTTTGATTATCTAAACTGAAGAGTATATTGACTAAACTGCACAGTTTAGTATCTAATCTATTAAGTTTAATACTCTACCATCGCCAGGACTGGTTGTCAACAAAGTAGCTAAAAAATTTTTCGAGGCAAATGACCGGCTCCAAAGCAAAGAATTAACAGCGTTTGGTCAGCTGGCAAGCAGTAAATTCGAAGGCAACCGCCCTCAGGCCCGGGGATGATAACGGTCATAAATTTTTCTGAGTCTTTCCCGGCTGACGTGGGTATATATCTGAGTGGTTGTAATCTGACTGTGGCCGAGCAGCATTTGAACTGAACGCAAATCAGCCCCATGCTCCAGCAGATGGGTAGCAAAAGAGTGGCGGAGAATATGGGGATGGATTTTCTCAGACAGGCCCGCCTTCTGGCCATAAGACTTGAGCAGCTTCCAGACTCCCTGGCGGGTAAAGCCTGAACCGCGTCGGCTAAGGAAAACTACTGGCGAGCCTTTCTTATCCCAGCCGGGTCTTATATCCCGAAGGTAGGTACTGAGCCAGCGGCCAGCCTGACGGCCAATCGGCACTATTCTTTCCTTGTTTCCCTTACCCTTGCAAACCAGAAAGCCATCTTTCAGCCTGAGATCCTTAAGTTCCAGATGGATAAGCTCCGATACGCGCAGCCCACCCCCATAGAGAACTTCCAGCATAGCCCGGTCTCGAAGTCCATAAGGCTGACTGAGGTCAGGCTGTTCCAGGAGCCTGGTTACCTCTTCCTCGGTCAGTACCTGGGGGAGAGTAAACCAGACAGCAGGCGAATTCAAGCGGCTGGCTGGATTGGTTTCGATATAATTTTCCAGCTGTAAAAAACGATAAAAAGACTTAAGGGAAGAGACCAGCCTGGCCAGAGATCGAGCGGACAGACCGCTTTGAGCCTGCAGATGAAGAAAATTAACCAGGTCGGTTTCTTTCAGTCTGGTCAAATTCTTTTTCTGGTGAGAACAATAGTCAAGCAGCTTTTCTAGATCAAGGGTATAAGAGCCAACAGTATTGGCAGATAGCCCCCTTTCCACGGTTAGATAATCAGTATAAATCTTAAGCAGGTTTTCAGCTTTTTCGCTTCTGGCTGTCATTCCAGGTAGGGGTTTGATTCCCTTTCTTCGCCGATCGTCGTTTTGGGACCGTGTCCAGGTAGCACCACCGTTTCATCCGGCAGGGTCATCACCCTGGCCTTTAAGGAATGAGCTAAATCCTTCCATGAGCCTCCGGGCAAATCGGTCCGGCCTACACCGCCGCAGAAAAGCGTGTCACCGGCAAAAAGCAGGTGATCGGTATAAAAGCAGACGCTACCAGGGCTGTGACCCGGAGAATGAATGACCTGAAGGAAAGTCTCGCCGACCACAATTTTTTCTCCATCAGTCAGAAGACGGTCAGGAGCTGGAGCCGGTCTGGCCCCCAGCATCAGCCCGAATTCCAGCTGAAGATATTCTTCAAGCAGGGGCAAATCGCCAGGATGAATAGCAATTGGTACCTGATATCTTTCTTTTAAATCAAGGTTGGCTCCGGTATGGTCAACATGACCATGAGTGTTCAGGATAATGATCGGCTTTAAATTTAGAGAGGAAATAGCCTCGAAAATTTTTTCTGCCTCTGCTCCAGGGTCAATGACGGCACACTCCCTGGTTTGAGGACAGTAAAAGAGATAGCAATTAGTCTCCAGAGGACCGACAATTACCAGTTGATAATTCATATCTCTATGTTGTTTTGATATTATGTCAAACTACCTGCCTCGTCAAGTTGATTTTGTGGGCCGAGGACTGACTGTGTTATAATTAAAAAAATGGAAGTGGTCATTCTCTATGAGCCGTTGGTAGATTTACATCTTCTGGCTGATTCTATTCAGGCCAAAAAGAAGGAAGTAGGAGGGTATCTTCTCGGGCAGAAACTCGTCAAAACCTATCTGGTTCAAAAAATCATGGTGGTTCCGGAGGAACAGCTTTTTTCACCAGCAACATTCATTTTGACTGAAGCCCAGAGCAAGCTGGAGATTCTCGGCATCTTTAGTTTCGGTCGGGAAACCGGGATCAAGAAGAAAATGAAGCAGCCTTTATTCTGTGAAAAAATTGCTCTTTTTATAAGAAAAGAAAAAAAGGCAGGTTTTAAAATAAGTAGCAGTCTGTTGAGGTTTGACCGTCGTTTTTATTTTGCCAGGCCAGACCGACTGCTACTGGAAGTGGAGGGAGGAAATGCCTGAAGACAATTCAGAATTTCTTAATGATCAGGAAAAAATTTTTCTCTTAAAATTGGCCAGGGAAACTCTGAATCTTTATCTAAAGCAGGGCAGATGGCCCGAGGTCAGTCCGGACAACCCAAAACTGGCCAGAAAACAGGGAGTTTTTGTCACTTTGAAAATTAATGGCGAACTGCGGGGCTGTATTGGCTACCCGCTGCCTGTTAAGCCTCTCTACCAGGCAGTCATGGAGATGGCCGTAGCGGCAGCTACAGAAGACTATCGTTTCCATCCTCTATCACCGGACGAACTGGACCAGCTGTCGATCGAAATTTCAGTTCTGACCAGGCCTAAAAAGGTCAATCGGACAGAAGAGATAATTGTTGGCCGCCACGGGATTATCATCAGTAAGGGCTACAATCAGGGTTTATTGCTGCCCCAGGTTCCGGTTGAATACGGCTGGGATCTGGAGACCTACCTCAGCCAGGGCTGCCTGAAGGCTGGACTTCCCCCTGATGAGTGGAGGCGCGGGGTCAACATCGAAGTCTTTGAAGCTCAGGTCTTTTCTGAAGATGATTACAGGCTGAGAGCCGAGCAGACTTAAGAGCCAGTTTTAAAGCTGGATTCTTAAGTCAGAAACCGGCCGTAAAGTATTCTTTTTGCTCATAAAGTAGCCCTGTCCAGAGCCAGAAGGCGGTCTGAGACGAATCTTACCACGCTCGTTGACAGAAAGAATAGAGTCAGCAAAAATATACATATAAATAAAGGAATGAATGAATGGCAGCCAAATTAAGGGACAGAAGCAATCAGCCAACCTTTCCCGTTTTTTTAAACACTGGCTGGAAAGCAGGTTGTCTGCTTCTGCTCTTTCTTCTTAGTCCGCTTTTAAGGCTGTCAGCGGCAATGGCTCAAGACTTTAATCCGCAGGAAGTGGCCTCAAAACTCTGGGAAAAACTTAGTTCGGTAACCAGTCTCGAAGCGAATTTTGTTCAATATTATTATTCAACCCAGGTGGAGGAACCGGTTTCCGGTCGAGGGAAGGTCTTTGTTCGCCGTCCTGACCGCATGCGCTGGGAATACAGCTCACCGGAAAGGCAGATTTTCTTAATTAAAGGCGAACTGCTCTGGATTTACTTTCCCTCTGAAAAACAGCTCATTAAAAAAGAGGCCAATTACGAACTTCAAGCAGGAGAAATTCTCGGTCTCCTGGCTGGTAATGTTAATCTGCTGGAGAGGTATGAAGTCGGCGCCAGTCCTTTTCCCACCAATCAAAAAAATGTCTATCAGATCAGACTGACTCCTAAGGAGCCCGGTCAATATTCTTATCTTTTACTTGAAATTGACCGGAAATCCTACTTGCTCTCTACAGCCATCCTCTTTGAAGCGACAGGCGGTAAGCTGGAATATCATTTCAGCCAGTTCAAACTTAATCAGAAATTGAGTGATGAGCTTTTTGAGGTTAAAATTCCTGCTGATTGTGAAATAATCGAAGGCGATTAGCCTTCCATAATTTCTTTTTCTTTAGCCGCAGTTATTTCTTCCGCCTGCTTGATATATTCGTCCAGCAATTCCTGTAGTTTTTCCAGCGCCTGGAATTTATCATCTTCAGTAATTTTTTTATCCTTTTCCAGCTTTTCGATATACTCTTTACTTTCTCTTCTCATGTTGCGAAGAGCTGTTTTTTCCTCTTCCAGCATTTTACTGGCTTTTTTAGCCAGTTCTTTTCGTCTTTCTTCATCCAGCGGCGGTATCGGCACTTTAATCACCCGGCCGTCATTGATTGGATTGAAACCGAAATCGGAAGCCCGGATAGCCTTTTCCACTGCTTCCATCAAGCTTGGATCCCAGGGTTGAACCGTAATTAAGGTTGGGTCAGGGACGCCAATCGTCGCCACCTGATTAATTGGCGTTGGCGTTCCATAATACATAACTTTTATGTCCTCAAAAATACTGATATTAGCCCGGCCGGTACGCAATTTGCTGATTTCCTTGCGAAAATAATCGAGCGAGGCCCTCATCTTTTTTTCGGTATCTTTTAAGACCTCTCTGACCATGGTTGCCCTCCTCCAGTTGGTCTCAGCCAGGACTATGAAACTTTGGTCCCGACCTTCTGGCCCAGAACGGCTTTCGTAATATTGCCCGGCTGATTGAGATTAAAGATTATGATGGGAAGATTATTATCCTTGCAAAGGCTGATAGCCGTACTGTCCATAACCTTGAGTTCCTGCTGCATCACTTCCAGAAATTTGATAGATTCAAATCTGGTCGCACCAGCATCGACCATCGGATCAGCCGTATAAACGCCGTCTACCTTAGTCGCCTTCAGAATGACTTCAGCTTTAATTTCCAGCGCTCGAAGAACAGCCGCAGTGTCAGTCGTAAAAAAAGGACTGCCCAGGCCGGCGGTAAATATAACCACCCGCCCTTTTTCCAGATGACGCAAGGCGCGCCTTCTAATAAAAGGCTCGGCCACAGCTTTGATTTCTATGGCTGAAATAAGCCTCGTGACCAGGCCTTCCTTTTCCAGAGCATCCTGCAAAGCCAGACCGTTGATGACTGTGGCCAGCAGTCCAATGTGGTCGGCCGTTACCCGGTCCATTCCTTCGGCCACCCCCTGGGAACCGCGGAAAATATTGCCGCCGCCAATCATGATAGCAATATCCACGCCCAGGTTATGAACTTCATTCAATTCACGGGCAACTGATCGTGCCCGCTTAAAATCGATCCCATAAGGCAGCTCTCCCCGCATAGCCTCTCCTGACAGCTTCAGGAGAACGCGCTTATAAGCTGGCTGCCCCTCACTCATTGTCTATAAACCAATTCAGTACTTACCAATTTCATAGCGAACAAATCGTCTGATTTTAATATTCTCACCAAATTTAGCAATGTGAGTGTTGACCAGATCCCGAACTTTGATTTTCTCTTCCCGAATATAAGGCTGATCAAGCAGACAAACTTCTTCAAAAAACTTCTTCAGTTTACCTTCAACAATCTGCTCGATAATTTGCGGCGGTTTTTTAGCGTCCTGTATTTGAGCTCTGATAATTTCTTTTTCTCTCTCAATCACTTCAGCCGGCACATCTTCACTCGAGATATAAGTCGGATTAGAAGCAGCTACCTGCATGGCCAGATTCTTGACCAGTTCTTTAAATTCATCATTCCGGGCTACAAAATCCGTTTCGCAGTTGACCTCAATCAGCACACCAAGCCTGTTGTTGGCATGGATATAGGCGCCGACGACCCCGTCAGCAGCCTGGCGCTCAGCTTTTTCCTGGGCCCGGGCATGACCTTTTTTCCGCAAAATCTCGATAGCTTTTTCGATATCTCCGCCGCTTTCCTGCAGAGCTTCCTTACATTCCATCATCCCGATGCCTGTTCTATCTCTTAATTCTTTAACCTGTTGAGCAGTTATCTCCATGGCCTTCTCCTTTAAGAAAGTTACTCGGTTTTTTCTGTTTTAACGGTGAGTTCAGCTTCAGTTTCTTCTGGTGGCACAGTGGCTTCGGCTGGAACTTCTTCCTTTTTCTCCTCCATCATACCCTGAGCCAGTCTGGCCTTTTTGCCTTCAATTATGGCTTCGGCCACCTTGGAAGCAAAAAGTTCTATGGCTCTGACTGCATCATCATTACCAGGAATAGGATAATCTATTCCTTCCGGGTCCCCATTGGTATCAACCACGGCCACAATTGGAATACCAACCTTTTTGGCTTCGGCAATAGCAATTTGTTCTTTGGAAGAATCAATTATAAAGAGCGCACCGGGCAGCTCCGTTAACCGTTTCAATCCACCCAGATTTTTCTGTAGCTTTCTATATATCTTTTCCTGCCGGTACTGTTCTTTTTTAGGCAGGAGATCCCAGCGGCCGTCTTCCCTCATTTCTTCCATTTCAACCAGTTTGTCAACGCTGGCTCTGATTGTCTTGAAATTGGTCAGCAAACCGCCCAGCCAGCGCTGATTGACATAGCTGGACTCACATTTCGTGGCATAATCCCTGATGATGTCCTGAGCTTGCTTCTTGGTACCAACAAAAAGTATCTCGCGACCGTTTTCTGCCGTCGTCCGGATAAATTGTAGAGCTTCTTTGAAGTTCTTAATGGTCTTCTGCAGGTCGATAATGTAGATTCCATTCCTCTGTCCAAAGATGTACTCTTTCATCTTAGGATTCCAGCGCCGGGTTTGATGCCCGAAATGAACGCCAGCTTCTAACAATTCTTTCATCATAACTGAAACCAAAGCTATCCCTCCACCGCTAAATCTTTATCTCTTATGATACTGTGGTGCCTTTCTGGCCGCCAGCAAGCCGTATTTCTTCCGCTCTTTAATTCTAGAATCTCTGGTCAACAGACCCGCATTTCTCAGAATGGGTTTAAGATCTCTGTTGAATTCAAGCAGGGCTCGAGCTATACCTAATCTTACCGCCTCTGCCTGACCATGTATTCCCCCACCTTCGATTCTCATAAAAATATCAAATTTTTTGTCGCTCTCAGTCAGCACTAAAGGCTGATTAATAAGGGTGCGTAATGACTCGACTTTAAAATATTCTTCATAGGGATGAATCTTCTTATTGACCACCAGGGTGATATCTCCCTTACCGGAGCGAAGAAAGACCCTGGCAATGGCGTTTTTTCGTTTTCCCGTTCCATAATATTGAATGAGACTCAAGGTTCCTCCTTAATCTTATATCCTGTATTCTTCAGGGTTCTGTGCCTGGTGCGGATGTTCAGCTCCTCGATAAACCTTAAGCTTTTTCAGAATCGACCGGCCCAGTTTGTTCTTTGGCATCATACCCCAGACTGCCCGCCGGATAACTTCTTCTGGTTTGGTATCCAGCATCTCTTTAAGTCTGGTCTCCTTCAAGCCGCCAGGATAAAGACTGTGATGATAATAAATCTTGTCTTCCAGTTTGTTCCCCGTGACTTTTATCTTGTCTGCATTAATGACCACCACAAAATCTCCGCTATCTACATTCGGTGCAAACTGAGGTTTGTTCTTGCCCCGGAGAAGAACGGCTACTTCTGTGGCCAGTCTGCCCAGAATCTGACCGTCAGCATTGACCAGCCACCATTTCTGCTGAATTTCATCTTTTTTGGGATGATAAGTCTTCATTTTTCAACCTGTCTTTAAAAAAATACAATAATAACGTTTGCTAAAAATACTAAAATATGAATAAATTGTCAACAAGACCGAGCTTTTAGAGAAATTGATTATAGCCTTTCTTCTTTCTAAATTCAAGATAAGGTTAGGAATAATAATTATGGATATTAAGGCCTTTTCTCAATCTCTGCCATACCCAGACCAGGCCAGTTAAAAAACCGCCAACATGAGCAAACCAGGCCACGCCGCCCCCCAGGCCAACATTGGCCACCTGCAGGGCGAACCATAGCCCGAGAAAGATCCAGGCAGGAACATAAACTATAGTGACATAAATAAAAAGAAACAGCAGCGTTTTGATCCTGGCCGAGGGGAACAAAACAAGATACGCTCCGAGCATACCGGCAATGGCCCCACTGGCTCCGATCATCGGCGTCTTCGAATTAGGAGAAAAAATAGTCTGAACCAGGGAGGCAGACAGCCCGGAGACAAGATATAAAGATAGGTAACGAAAATGACCGAGTACATCTTCCACGTTATTCCCGAAGATCCAGAGATAAAGCATATTACCGCCAAGATGCCAGAGACTGCCATGAAGAAACATTCCCGTTAACAAACTCAGCGGCCAGGCCACTCTGGGCAGACCCGGCTGGAAGTTCCAATGGGTTATTTCATAGGGAATAATACCAAATTTAAGAACATAATATTCGAGACCCTGAGGTGATAAAGCTTGATAAGCAAAGATCAGACAATTGAGGGCAATTAAACAGACCGTGATAACAGGGAACTTTTCGGTTGGATTTTCATCTTTTAATGGGATAAACATCTAAATAAATAAAAAAGGGCAGGTTGATTGATCTCAACCTGCCCCTGAATCAACTTTCCAGTTGGTTAATCTACTTTCTTTAACTCTTCTTCGAGCTTTTTCTTTTCAGCTGCCTTGGTTCTCAGGCTATTAAATTTTTCAATATTTTTATCAGCCTCAGCCGTATAGCGAGCCTGTTTATCAGGTTCTAGAACAGACAGAACGCTTCGATACAGAACACTTAACCAGGCATATGGCTCAGGATAATTCGGGTCAAGATCTCTAGCCTTTTCGATGGCCTGGAGAGCTTCTCTAGCAATTGCTAATCTCTCGGCCGCCGGCAATGATTGGAAGCGGTAAGCACGCCCCCAGCGATTTACCCCTTTGGCCAGCCAGGCCTGAGGATCATCAGGAGTAAGAGCTATCCTTTTCTCCCAGAACATATTGGCTTTATCATAATTTTCGAGAGCCTGTTCTATATTCTGTTCTGTAATAGGCAGATGCTCATAATAATTGGCTGCATAAGCATAGCCAATCGGATTTTCGGGATCAGCTTCTATCCGGCGAAGGTACATCGTTTCTGCTTTCTTGGCAGCATCGGGGATCTCGCCGGCATAGCGGCTATAGAACTCAGCCACCACATAGAAGTTATCCATGTTCTGAGGATCAAGCTCCAGGATCCTTAAATAAAGCTTTTCGGCCTCCTCAAATTTTCTGAGTTTGTCATACATATCACCCAGTGAATAGATGATCTCAATGTTATTGGGATCAATCTCCAGGGCTTTAGTTAAAGCTTCCAGGGCCTTAGTTTCGAATTCTTTGTTCAAGGCTGTCTGGACACCTGGTTTATAAAGCTGCTTATAACTTTCACCAATATAGCGATAGGCTTGCACCAGATCCGGCTTGTACTTTAAAGCCAGCTCATACTCAGTGACTGCATTACGATATTTGCCCTCTCTGAACAGGTTATTAGCCTTTTTAAAATGATAATTAGCCTGTAAATTATTGACCTTAAGCTTCTCGCAACTGGTTGCGGTCACAAGAACAGCTAAGGCTAAAAAGATAACGGCCAAGCTGTTTATCCTCTGACGAGACATCATGACCTCCTTAAAACATCTGGCTTCTAATAATTAAGAATAAATTTATATAAGAATATAGCCCTAAAGTCAAGAAAAAATGAAGTTTGGCCAGCAAAAGTCATCCCCGGCGAACCTTAAAAACTACGGGCGTACCGTTTAACTTAAAATTTTTCCTGAAGCTATCGGCCAGGAATTTTTCATAGGCCGGGCTCAGCTGGTTTTGACTATGACCGAACAGAATAAAAACCGGCGGCCTGACTCCCTTCTGAACCAGGTATTTAATTTTAAGCGGCGAACCATTAAGACCGCGGGGAGCGTACTGGCGGGAAAATTTCTCCCAGAATTGGTTGAGAAGGCGAGTCTCAATTGTCCTCGAAGCAGCCTGATAGACCTCTTCTGCCAGATCCAGTATTTTGATAACTCTCTGTCCGGTCAGAGCAGAAACAAAAATGAGCGGAGCATAGTCAACAAAGTGCAGCCTGTCAAAAACATATTTTTTTATTTCAGCCGGATTGACTTTTGATTTTTCAACCAGATCCCATTTATTTAAAGCTATAATCAGCGGTTTACCTGACTCAAAGGCCAGGCTGGCAATTCTGGCGTCCTGCCTGGTAGGAAATTCCTGAATATCCATGACCAGGCAGATGACATCAGCCTCTTTGATATTCTTTTCTGCCCTGATAATTCCGGCTTTTTCCCTTGAATCTCTGGTCCCGCTGAATTTTCTGATGCCTGCTGTATCTATCAGGCAATAGGTCTTCTTATTTCTGGTAATCAGAGTATCAATGCTGTCCCTGGTGGTTCCAGGGATTTCGCTGACCAGAAGCCTTTCCTCTCCACAGAGGCGATTAATGAGCGATGATTTCCCGACATTAATCCGACCGACAATGGCTATCCTTAAAATATTTTCCTCGCTGGTTTTGTCTGTTTTAACCTCGGGACGGGCAGGAAGAAGAGCCAGGATTCTTTCCTGCAGCAGATCAAGATTAATTTTGTGTTCGGCCGATATCGTCAGCAATTCACCCTGGCCCAACCGATAAAAATCAGACAGATCAGGCTGACGGCTAAGACTGTCTATTTTATTGACCACAGCCAGAACTGGCCGGTTGAGTTTTTTAAGCTGGATAAAAAGTTCCTCTTCTCCCCTCGACAGGGAACGCTGGCCATCAGCCAGGAAAATTAACACATCGCCTGTTCTGGCTGCTTCCAGAGCTTTGTCTCGAACCCTGACTGAAATGGGATCCGTCTCATCACCAGCAAAGCCACCCGTATCCACCAGAAGGTATTCTCGGCCCCCTTGCTTGACCACCCCGGTGACCAGATCTCTGGTCATGCCGGGCAGAGAATGGACCAGAGCTTTGTGCTGACCTAGTAACCTGTTAAAAAGAGTAGACTTGCCCACATTGGGATAGCCCAGAATAACCACTCGTGGCAATTTATTGATCCTGGTCATAGACTTGCCTGGCCGGTTTAACGGGCAATTAAGGAATAATCCGGCACAAAAGGATTAGAGAGGTCAACATGTCCGCCCAGTGTTTCCCGTTCGTTACCCTCAATAAGCAGACTGACCTTTTTAATCGATTTAAAATTATAAGTCAACGTATCAACAATCGAATAAACAACCGCCATTTCTCCAGACGATCCATAAAAGTTGGCCTCCGCCACCTGTCTGGAAAGATCAACATAGGCCAGGCCATCAGCGGTGACAAATAATTGCCTTAATCTGGTGTTCTCCGGGATGACCGCCATCAGCCCGGTTTGCGGGCCTTTGATCAGTTCCTCTACCACCGCCCTGGCCTCACCATTAAGATCTGATTCCGGTATTTGACGCTCTTCAGCATGCAGCAGGCCGTCACTTTCTGAAAGAAAAAATAGCGTCACCGGTTTCATTTTTATTTCAGCGGTTCTACCGGCCACCTGCTCGGTTCCAGCTGGTCGGCCTTCATGCTTTATCTTTTCTTTCCGATTACCAAACAGAAAAATCAGGATAAGAACGATCAGAATTACCAGCAAAATCAGCATAATTCTGAGCTTCTTTTTTTTATGCTTATTGTTTCTCATGGCTTTTCATACAGATCGAAATACCCGCTCAGACCGCGATAAATAGCTTCAGCCACCTGAGTTTGAAAATCTTCCGACTGCAGTTTTTTCTCTTCTTCCGGGTTGGTTATAAAAGCAATTTCCACCAGGATGGCCGGACAGGCTACCCCGGTCAGGACCTTAAAAGGAGCTTGCTTGATGCCGCGATTCTGGGTATTCAAAAATTGATTGAGCTGGTTCTGAACAAACTCGGCCAGCTGACTGCTCTGCTTGATATAGGCTGATTGGGCCATATCCCAGAGGATCAGCTTAAGATCATCAAAATCCTGTTCCCCCAGCCGATTTTCCAGCTCACCAGAATTATTTTCAAAGTAAGCCAGGCGACGTGCTTCCTCATCAGTTGCATTGAGACTCAAAAAATAAGTTTCTGAACCACGGGCATTGGTCCGCCTGGAACCATTGGCATGAATGCTAATAAAAACATTGGCCTTGTTATTGTTGGCCACCGCTGCTCGGCGGTCAAGGGCCACCACGACATCAGAATCTCTGGTCATAACTACCCGGTATTTAAGCTCCCCTTCAATTCTCTCCTTGAGCTTTTTAGCCACCGCCAGGGTAACATCTTTTTCCAGGGTGCCATAATTGCCTTTAGCGCCGGTCTCGATCCCCCCATGTCCGGGATCAATCACAATAGTTTTAACGTCTCTTTTGCCGGGGGGGCCGGAAATTACTTCCTGACCAACCCGTTCAGCCGGCGGGCTGTTAGCTCCAGCAGAACTTTCACTGTTCCGGAAAGGCGAAGTTTTAGCCACAGTTTCAGCTGGCTGGCTTTCTCTGGCTGCTGCCATATTTTTCAGCTTGAAATTGAGTGTGAGCTCAAAAGGATTCTTTCGGCCAGATGAGGTAAAAGAAAAGTCAGGTGAGCCAGTCTTGATGATCAGCAAATAAGCCTCAGGGGATTTAGCCAGGTCGATCGATTTAATGATCTGACTGGTAAAAGGAGATTTCTCCAGTTTCAAACCACTCAAAGCCTTAAAGGTGATAACCAGAGAGTCCGAAGATTTCTTCAGATTATAGGCAAGGTTAGAACTTCCGCTTATCCTCACCACACTGGCCTGGGAGGAATCCTCCACAGTCACTTTGATGACCGGAATAGTTTTAGCAGCAATCGGGGCTCCTTTGAGTGGAACACCCTGAGCGCTAACCAAAATCAAACTGATGACGATGGTTACAAAAATTTTTATGAATCTGGACATTATTTTGTCTATCAATTCGACCTTAATAAAAAAATGGTGGAGGCGGCGGGAATCGAACCCGCGTCCGGAGGCATTCCACAGTTAGCCTCTACAGGCTTATCCTCTTCTTTGCATCTCGTTGAGCGATACTCGAAGAGGAAGAGCATCTCTCAACCAGCTCAAGAGTTAGTTCATCCGGCGAGCCCTGAGCACGCCCGCCAGACTATCCTGCTCAACGGCGTTTCGACCAGCCCGCAGGAAGAGCTGGCAGAAACGGCTGCACTTTCTATCAGGCAGCGACTGCAACAGGTTCTGCAGTTAATTTTTTCCCACCTGTTTAACGAGGTTGATGGGACCTCGGCCTGCAGCTTCTGCTTCACTACCTCCGTCGAGTCCATTTCGCCCCCGACAATTAGATTATAGGAGAGAGCCTCCACTATTGTCAATTAAAAGCAGGCTGCTGAACTGGCTAGCCCTGAGGAATTAATATCTCAATCGGCCAGCGGTAAAGCGACATAAAAGGTCACCCACTTCCCCGGTTCTGATTCAAACCAGATCCGTCCTTTGTGGCTGTCAACTATCTTTTTGCAGATATAAAGTCCTAGGCCGGAACCCTTAACTCCCTCCGTCCCGGGCTGCTTTAACCTTTCAAATTTCCGGAAAAGGCGCTGACCATCTTCGGGTCTTATGCCCACCCCCTCATTGTAGACAGAAAAAATCATTTCATTATCTTTCCTTTCCAGGCCAAGCTTCACTTCTGTACCTTCATATCCGTACTTGATAGCATTGTTGATCAGATTCCTGACCAGAATCTTCAACAGTCGTGGATCACCGGTAATCTTGATATCCTCCTGAACATTTTTGGTAACCTTCATTTTCTTGCCATTGTCAGCTACTTCAGGCAGGTTGAGTACATCATCAACCACATCCTTGACGAAATAGATTTCTTCTTTGAAGGCTTCCAGCTGCTCCAGTTCCATTTTCGACAGGTCTAAATAGCTGCGGATGATATCCTCCAGATATTCGCAGTTGCGGATAATTGTCTCCAGAATTTTCATCTGCTCTGGAGACAGCTGGCCAAAATAACCCTTGTAAAGGGTGGAGGCAGTGGTGTGAAGAGCAGAAAGCGGGCTTTTCAATTCGTGCGAGACAATAGCCATCAGATCAAGCATATTGCGCTCTTTACCAGCCCGCGCCTCGAGCGCATTCTTGATGACCTCTCTCATTTCCTCCGGGGTAAAAGGTTTCGGGATATAATCGAAAGCTCCATTTTTTAAGGCTTCACGAGCCGTATCAACACTGGCATAACCGGTGAAAATGATCACTGTGGTATCCGGCCTGACCTTTCTCAGCCTGGAAAGCACCTCCATGCCACCAATTCCAGGCATTTTTAAATCAGTGACCACAATGTCATAATCTCCATTAATAGCCTTGCTCAGTCCTTCTTCTCCGGATTGGGCGGTATCTATTTCATAATCTGAGTTGGCAAAAATCCGCCGGCAACTGCGCAGGACGATTTCCTCGTCATCAATAAAGAGAATCCTTGGTTTGCTCATGTCTTTTCTCCTTCCGATTCTAATCCACCGGCAATCTTATAATGAACTCTGTTCCCTCGCCGAGTTTACTCTTCACATCAATTCTACCATTATGTCGCTTAATGGCTCCATAAGCCATGGCCAGCCCCAGGCCGGTACCCTTACCTTTTTCCTTAGTAGTGAAAAACGGCTCAAAAATCCGCTTCAGATTTTCTTCACTTATCCCCACGCCGCTATCAGCCACCCTTATTATAACCTCCCTCGCCTCGGAATCATATGAGGTGGAAATGGTCAGCTGACCGCCATGGGGCATAGCATCAGCGGCATTAACGGCCAGATTATTGATAACTGACCGGAATTCGTCAGCATCAATTCTAACCTCAGGTAAATTCTGATCAAGGTTTTTGACTATCTTAATATTCTGGAAACTGACATGATTTTCTAAAATCTGCAGGGTCTCTTCAATGAGAGTATTAAGATTAACACTGACCTTTTCTGGTTTGTAATCGCGGGCAAAATCCAGCAGACCTCTGACTATCTTACGACAGCGCAGAGTTTCTTCCGTGATGACTTTTAAATCTTCCTCGTAGGGAGTGCCCTTCAGCTCTTCCAGCAGCAGACTGCTATAGGTCAGGATTCCAGTCAGCGGATTGTTGATTTCATGGGCAATGCCGGCAGCCAGCCGTCCGATTGAGGCCAATTTCTCTGACCGCAAAATTGTCTTCTCGGCCAGTTCCTTTAAACGATTATCTCTTTCCTCTATAGCTTTAACCATGGCATTAAAAGATTCTTCTACCTCTCTTATCTCCTCGCTTTCTTTGGGTGAGATATCTATCAGATGATAGTTTCCTCTGGCCACTTCGGCGGTTAACTTTATCATTCTATTTATAGGTCTGGTATAGACGTTGACCAGATAGGTGGAAATATAAATGGCGATTCCGGTCATCAGGAAAATCAGGACAAAATACAAGATAGTCGTCTGTCGCAGGATTTGATCAAATTTAGACTGGAGAATACCGACATATAGCATGCCGACTGGCTGCCCTTCGATATCGCGCAGCAGAGTATAGCCAGAAAGATAATAATCATTGACCACAAACGCCCGGCCGAGCCAGTCCTTTCCCTGCTCAAAAACCTGGTGATAGACTTCCTCCGAGACAATCGTCCCGACCGCTCTTTTCCCATCTTTGTCCAGGACGTTGGTCGCCACCCGGACATCTTCCAGAAAAATGGTGGTGGTTCCAACGTCTTTGCCTTTTATTTTCTCTTCTTTAAAGATGAACCTTCTAAAACGGTCAACAAAACGTTCGTTATTGTTAAGCAACACGGCTGCATAAAGAACCCCGACCAGTCTATTTCTCTGAAAAATCGGCACAACTGTTTTGAGAACCAGGGCTCTTTCCTCGACCTCCCGACGCATGGTCCTGGCTCGCGGGGTAGGGATAATATTAATCAGCGTTCTCTCTGCCAGATCAGGCCCTTCATTTTTTATATTTTCATAGCCAAGGATACCGGTGCCGGCAGCAGGTCTTTTGTTCTTTATAACCCATTGAATAAATTTATAATGAATAACACTGTCCCCATAAGCCTCAAAGTTGTTAGCTCGAACCAGAATAGTACCATCGGGCTTAACCACATTGACAATATCGAAGCCGAATTCATCTTTGATCTGGACAAGTTTCTCATAGAGATATTCTCTGTTGCCGGCGGCCGTGGCATTGACTATCTCCGAAGTTCTGGACAGATACTCCACTATTTTTGCCCTCGTATTGATTTCTTCCTGATAAAGATCGCTAATAGCCTTCAGGCTGTTCCGCAGATTATCATAGGCTTCTCTGATGACATTGCGGTTAATTGAGTTGATACCAATATAAATAGAAAGAGCACCCATCAGGAAGACAATGGTTAGAAGGCCGGTAATCAGCTTGAAACGCAAACTGGATCTCAAAGCAGAGGTCTTGCTCAGGAATTCCTTAAGATCCATGTTATTTTTTGAGGTTCTTTTCTATCTTTTCCAACAGCTCATCAGGGTCAACCGGTTTATTCAGAAACTCATTACGACCTGGTAAAAAGCTCTCCTCCTGATCAAGAGAAAATCTCGAGTTGGTCACCTGGTCAATAGCGGTCAGGATAACGATGGGAATATCCTTAAAATCTTTGAATCTGGAATCTGGACGATCACTTCTGATTTTATAAATAGCTTCAAAGCCAGCTGTGTCTGTTTCCATCATAACATCCATAATGACCAGGTCCGGTTTCGTTTCCAGCAATTTTTTCAAACCTTCTGCCCCGCTATAAGCAACCACCACCTCATAGCCTTTAAGACGTAGGATTTGACTTAAGGTGTCGGTCAGGTCACGATCGTCATCAACCAGTAGAATTCTAGCCATGGTCATTTCCTCTCTGGAAGAAGGCGGTCATCTTCCTCGCCCAGAAGCTTATATATAACCCGGTTGCTTTCGAGAATTTTTGACTGCCGGTACATATCAACCGGAAACTCCATCTGTTTGAGCTCAACCGGCGCCACTTTCTTGTCAACCAGGCCCAGGGCCAGCGCCACCCCGAAAATAATGGCTTCCGGTCGAGGCGGACAGCCCGGGATAAAATAATTGACGGGAATGGCTTTGTCCCCGCCACCGGTCACGTTGTAAGTATCATACCAGCATCCCCCGCCGATAGCACAGGAGCCGACAGCAAAGACCAGCTTCGGGGCCGGCACCGCCTGATAGGCTTTCTTGACCAGAGGCAACGTCGGTCTGGTCACCGCCCCCGAGAGTAGAATAGCATCAGCATGACGGGGAGAAGCAACCAGCCTGATACCGAATCTCTCCACATCATAATAGGGCGTTAAAACATTGAGGATTTCTATGTCGCAGCCATTGCAGGCTCCGCTGTTGCAATGATAAACCCAGACCGAGCGCCGAAAAGCTTTTTCCGTTAGTCTTTTCCACATGGCGATTTCTCCAGTTTTTCAGGACGTCGATAAGTAGCCGTTTTTTCCAGAAGCTCGGGTTCCAATTCAGGCGTTGATTGCCTTATGACTTTTCTGGCTTCCAGGCTATCATAACGGTAGCCAAGCATTTGCAGCTTATCGAGGGCATTCTTTATTTCCAGGTCGAAGCAGCGACCGCAGCGCTGACAGGTCATCATAAACAGCTCCATAGTCTCTGTTATATCCTGGCGATGATCGGTGGCCAGCTCAAAATTTTCGCTCATGGTAATGGCTTTTTCCGGGCAGAGGTCAGCACATCGACCGCAATACGTGCAGCGAGACGAATCATAAAGAAGAATCCTTATTTCCTGACAGATATCACGGAGGAAAATGGTTCTGGCCGGGCAGTTGCTGGCACAGCCGGCACAGCCAATACATTTGGTATGATCCCAGACAGGCTGGCCGCGAAAACCGGCAGGAGCCGGCCTGGGCTTATAAGGATAACGCAGGGTAACGACCCCTGTCCTGGAAGGAATGGCCAGTTGTTTGATTTTATTCCAGAGCCACATTTTAACCCCTGCCTTTCATTATCACCAGCCCTTGACCGCACAACCAACCGCTATCAGGGCTAAAATTAAAAGCAAAGCGTAATATTTTAAAGCCTGGTCTATTCTAAAACGTGGATGAGTCGCTCCGATAAGAGAAATTAAGACGAAGACCACGATAATCAGCACTGTTTGCAGGAGCAGACTGAGAAAAAAATTGGCCGGCAAAATAAAACTTAAAAAGGAAGAGATAAGAAGCCAGGCATAAAACATTCTCTTAAGATTTAAAGTATAACGGAGCAAAGCATAATTGGGTCCGCTATATTCCATATAGGGACCTTCCAGAATTTCAACTTCAGCTTCAGCAATATCAAAAGGCTGTCTGGCGACAAAAGCCTGAAGAGCCAGAAGATAAACAACCAGCATCAGAAAATAGGAGACACCTCTGCTGACCGCCACGCCCGACACAGCGGCGGTCAAAGAGAAACTACCGACTCTTACCGTGCCCAGAATTAAGAGCATGGCCAGAACCGGTTCGAGCATAACCGTGGTCATCATTTCGCGGCTGGCTCCGACCGCGGCAAAGGGATTCCCACTGGCTAAAGCCCCGACCAACAGACAAAAACCGCTCAGGGTCAAAAAATAAATCAGGGTCATTAAGTCTGACGAATGAGCTAAAATATTGGCCTGACCGGTTAGAGGAATAAGGGCGATAGCCGCCAGCATTGAGCTGAAAGACAGAACAGGCGCCAGAGAGTAGGCCCAGTTCCCGCCGGAATTTAAATTTTCCTTGCCCAGAAGTTTCAGAAGATCAAGATATGGCTGATATAGCGGTGGACCTTTCCTCGATTGAATCCAGGCGGTTAGCTTTCTCATCACCCCTTCCAGAAAAGGGGCCAGCAGCAGAAAATAGATTAAATTAATGAAGACAGCCACAACCTTCATGTCTTAGACCTCATCTCTCTGGACAGTTTTTCCAGCTCCTGTCGACTTAAAATTCTGCCGGAAGCTGATCTTCTGTCTATAACCGCCACTCGGTCTGTACAGGAAATGCAGGGATCAATTGAGCCAACTATAATGGGAAAATCAGCCAGCTTGTTGTTTAACAACATGTCAGGTACAGCCTGAAGGTTGGGATAAGTTGGTGCTCGTACCCGCCAGCGTTCTGGACGGTTATCATCACCGGTAAGAACATAATGGACTGCTTCTCCCCGCGGTGCCTCTACTACCGACAATCCCTGTTGACCGGCTGGAATAGGATCTTCTATCTCAATAGCGAGAGGAGAACCCTGAAGCCTAGAAGCCAGTTTTTCCAGGCACTGATGGATTATCCTTATGGCCTCATAAATCTCTTTAATTCTGACCACCAGTGTTCCCCAGACATCACCAGAATCAGCCACCACGACCTCAAATTTCACCTCGTCATAGGCAGCATAAGGATGGTCTCTCCTGGCATCTATATCCAGCCCGCGGGCTCTGGCCACCGGCCCTACCAGATTCCACTCCTTCGCCTTTTCTCTGGAGAGATAGCCAACACCTTTAGTTCTCCTGTGGATAGACCTATCATTTATAATAGCTTTTTCCAGAGCCTGCACATCTTTTTCAACTTCGGCCAGGGTTTTCTTAATCAGCTCGGCTTTAGTCAGATCAATATCGCGCCTGACCCCCCCGACGATGACCAGGCCGTAAGTCTTCCTGTTGCCGGTCAGGCTTTCGGCCAGCCACATTATTTTCTCTCTTATTCTCCAGGCCTGCATAAAAACCGTATCAAAGCCAATAAGATGGCCGGCCACTCCCAACCACATCAGGTGGGAATGAAGCCTTTCTATTTCCAGCATAACTGTTCTGATAAACTCAGCCCGTCGGGGAATTTTTAGGCCAGAAGCCGCCTCCACTGCCTGGGCATAATTGACCGAATGCACCGAACCGCAAATTCCGCAGATCCGTTCAGCGACAAAAGGTATTTCATTATAAGTCAGCTCGGTTGCCGCTAATTTTTCAATGCCTCGATGAACCATAAAACCTCTATACTCACAGCCCTTGATTTCCTCTCCATCTACATAAACAGCAAAATGAGCAGGCTCATGCAGACAGGCATGAAAAGGTCCAAAGGGAATTATGGAACTGCCAGGCGGAGCCTCGTCGAGCCGAAAAGCTACCTCTTCGGCCGAGGGTGGCATCAGATCATAAGGGACCTCCTGGCGCAGAGGATAAATTCCTTCTGGCCAGTCATCAGACAGTACCAGACGTTTGGGATTAGGATGATTTTTAAAATGAAGTCCGAGAAGGTCAATATATTCACGCTCTGACCAGCCAGCACCGGGAATGAAAGGAGTGAGCGAATCAAATTCTGGCTCATCTTCTGCCGTCAAAGCCCTGATCGCCACCAGCAGTGAATCAGCATCGAAGGCAAAGGTGTGAACCATGGCCAGGCCCCCGCCTTTCTTTTTGGCCTCATAGCCAACGCCCATCTGATAGCGGGCTCCCTCTTTCATCAGCTGGCTGGCCGTCTCGACCAGTGCTTCTTTTTTTATATCAATAAACAGACGGCTTTCTTCCAGACTGCTGGCCGCCAGAAAATTTCCTTTTAATTCATCCTTAAGCAGGTTCAGCAATTTGTCTTTTCTGCTCATTCTACTTCACCTTTTTGCTGACTATCAGGCAAAACAGTCAGCTCATTGTCGTCAATAACTTTTTTAGGCGATCCGCCCGTCCACCAGAAAAATTTCTTTAAATCAGAGAAAACATGGCGGTCAGCATAAACATTGTTCGAGTTCAAATCCTGATACCCGGAAAGCCAGGCAGGCACTTTGATTTCGCCTGGCCGCGCCGATCGGCTAAACCAGTAGGCCAGGAAAGCCAATAAAACAATGAGAAACAGCATCAAAAGCGGAGAGGTGGCCGCCAGGAGGCTCTGGCCGTCATAAATTTTCAAACTGAGCATCTTTCCACTCAGTACATCCCCACCAGCTTCTGGCCAAAGAAAGCCAGAAGAAAGTCCCAGGCTGCGGTCAATCAGTTTAACATAGCCCATAGGAAGAAAAGCCTGACTCAAGCAAATGATGGTCAGGAAGATTTCAGAAGCCAGCAACTTCCAGGGAACTTCCTTGATGCTCCTTTTTATTTTCCAGCTGGCCCCGGCAGAAGTAAAAGCCAGACCAAAGAACTTGACGTAGCAGGCTAAGGTAAAAGCAGCGGTGAAAAGAGCAATAATGCCGGAAAATGTCAGCAGCAAGCTGTTCCGTCCGGCCAGAAAATTAGAGGAAATAATTAACCATTTACTGACAAAACCACTGGAGGCTGGCATGCCAGAGATAGAATAAGAGGCAATGGCTGCCAGAAAGCCACTAACCGGCATTACAGCCAGCAGGCCGCCCAGGCGGTTCAAATCACGCGTGCCGGTGGCATAAAGGAGGTTTCCTCCCAGTAGAAAAAGAAGACCCTTGAAAATGCCGTGGTTAAGGCTATGATAAACAGCAGCGATAAAAATAACTGAGGCCAGGGATTTAGCCAGCAGGGAAGAACTATTCCAGGCGAGCAAGCTACTCCCCAGAGCAAAAATTATGTAGCCAACCTGCCCGATCGAGCTATAAGCCAGAAGACGGAGATAGTCACTCTGTTTGATAGCCTGAACAGTACCAATGAAAAGCGTTAGCACTCCGGCCACCACCAGTACCTTTCCCCAGAGTTCAGGATTAAAAGCTGCGCCTGCGTTTTTGGCTACAAAGAAAAAGATCCGGATCAGCCCAAAAACGCCGGTCTTTTCCAGAATACCGGCCAGAAGAGAAGAGACCTGGGGCCAGGCAGTCGAGTAAGCCTCGGGGATCCACCACTGCCCAAAAGGGAAAACTCCCGTTTTTATTCCGAAGCCCAGGAAGAGGAGGCTGAAAAATAAGATAGCCTGCCAGGAACCGGTTTCTGCCAGTTTCAAGCCAACAGTACCTAGCGAATCACCAAATACATAACCTTTGGCCAGGAAAGCAGAACCCGTAATCAGTAGCCAGGCTGCTTCCATAAAAAGTAGATAAACTAAAGCCGGCCGGGCAGAAATTTTAACCGGCCTGCCCCATCTAACTAGAAGATAAGAAGAGATAACCATTAACTGCCAGGCCAGGGTAAAACCTGGTCCTAGGTCATCAACAGTGAGCAGTCCGGCCAGGCCACCAATAAACAGGGGCAAGACCAGATAAAACTTCCACAGTTCGTCGGCTTTATATTTTTTGACAAAATCCAGCGAAAAAAAGACCGAGGCCAGGGTTAGTATGGCCAGAAGAAGGAGAAAAAGAGCCGATAAGCCATCAATTAAAAATGGCAGATGAAAGCCTGCGACTTTAACCTCGAACTCAAGGGGCAGACCTCCTTTCCCGAGGATAGATAGAGAGATTAAGATCAGTATCAAGCAACTCAGGCAGAGAACTAAAGTGCCTGCCGGGCGAAGATAATTAGCTTTCTTCTTCAGGATCAGAGCCAGGAAGGAAGCCAGAAGCAAACTCAGCCAGAATAGCCAGAAACCTGACAGGGTGGTCATTGGCCTTTCTCCCTTTCAACCTGAATTGTTGCCTGTTCGCCCGTATTTTCAAGAGGCGCAGCCTTATCCAGGATCTTTTCAAAAATGGTTATCAGTTCGTCAGCGATTTTTTTGATATGAGGAGTCAATTCCTGGCCAAAACCGGTGGTTTCAGGAACAACACCCAGAAGAAAAACCTTTTTACCGGTCTTCTCCAGCAGTTGAGCGGTTAACCTCAGGGATAATTTATGAGTCGAAACAATCTGGCTGACCTTTTCTAGCTCGGCCAGCGGGCCAAAGATAACTGTTCCAACTGGGGCATCGAAAAGAACAGCATCAATGAAAATTACATTTTCAACATCTTTTTGAGCCAGGGGAAAAGCATAATTTTCAGGTACATCCTCCACAGCGAGCAGGTTATCAGAGGGAAAGAGCGTTTTTGTCTTTATCGATTCTATAAAATATAGGCCGAAACCGTCGTCACCGCGCAATTTATTGCCAATGCCGACCAGACAGGTTCGACCGGCCAGGACTTGCTGCAAACTCTCGAGGGCTTCCATTTAGATCTGCTCTCCCAGAGTTCTAATTTGCTTATAGGTATAAACAGGTCCATCCACACAGACCAGTGTCCGGCCTATAGCGCAATGCTGGCATTTGCCAATCCCGCATTTCATATGCCTTTCCAGGGTTGAATAAATATTCTGCTCTTTTATTCCTTTTAATTTGAGTTCTTTAATCACAGCATTAAACATGACTGGTGGACCGCAAACAAAGGCCACTGTGTTGGAGACCGGCAGATCAAGTTTAGCCGTCAGATGATTGACAAAACCAACTTCCCCGGACCAGCCCGGTTCGGGCCTATCGATCGTAAAGTGAGTCTCAAAGTTTTCTGTCGCCTGCCATTCTTTTATGCTCTCCTTGTACATCAGTTCCTTTGAGCTTTTGGCCCCGTAAACCAGGATCACTCGACCAAAATCCGGCCGGTGCTGCAGGACATGAACAATTGACGAGCGAAGTGGAATCAGACCGATCCCTCCCGCCACATAGATGATATTGCTTCCCTTTATTTCTTCAAAAGGAAAACCATTGCCAAAGGGGCCCCTGACCCCGATTTTGTCACCTGGTTCGAGCCGATGCAGGGCAGCAGTTACTTTCCCCACTCTCCTCACCGAAATATGCTTGCGGTCATTCTCGGGACTGAAAGGTAAAGAAACAGCGAATTCACCTGCTTTAAAAACGGTGCACATAATAAATTGACCGGAGCGGATTTTAAAAGCCTCCTCGATTTCCGGCCGGTCCAGAGTGAAATAAAAACTTTTGACCTCTTCAATTTCATCTCTGATATCAACGATAGTGGCAATTTCTGGAATAGAGACTATGGGCACTAAACTTTTATTCATAGCTTTTATTCTCCAGATTCTCCAGTTATTTCACGTCTGATGTAGGTTACGACATTAGGCAAACCTATATCACCGGGACAGACTCTGGCACATCGACCGCAACCAACACAGCCAGGGCGAAGATATTTTTTTGACTGCGAATAAGAAAGCTTGCAGAAGAATCTCTTATTGCGGCGGTCTTCGACCGGTTTCCTTGGATTGTTATCACCGGCCATTTTCGTATAACCTTCAAACGAACAGGAATCCCAGGTCCTCAGGCGGTTGGTCTCCCCGCTGGCCAGATTAGCATCCTCAATATTAAAACAGGAGCAGGTGGGACAAACAAAAGAGCAGGCTCCGCACTCAAAACACTGATTACCGATATATTCCCAGACCTCAGGTTTGATAAAGCCGGTGGTCAACCGATTGGTCGCCCGAGAAATCCAGGCCTTGTTTTCCAGGGCAAAGCGATCAAACGAAGAGACAGAATCATCTACAATTTTTTTCTTCAGGGTTAAAGCTTCCGGGCCTGCTTCAGGCAGGTGAAGATCGGCAATTAAAGCCAGGCCTTTTTTTGAACCAGCTTCAACCAGGTAATCGCGTCCGGTAAAAGTCAAATCCAGATCAAAACCATCTTTAGCCGCCGGCCCGCTATCCGTACAGACACAGAAACACTGAGGAAACGGACGCAGACAGGTATTGGAGATAATGAACAGCTTTTTTCGGTGAGCCAGATAAAATTCATCAACATATTCCTGGTCGAGGAAAAAGCGATCGAGACAGAGTAAACCAGTCAGATCGCAAGATCTCAAACCAATTAAAGCCTTCGGTTCGAGAAGATTGATCTGTTCAATTCTGACTTCTTTTGTCTCTGGCTGGTAGCGATATTTAAGAATTTCTTCATAGTGAGGGAAAAGAATAAATTTGGGTGGGTTATAAGGAATGGCCGCCTGCAAATCCAGCTCGGACCAGTCAGACAGATGATCAAAGATCACCTCACCAGATACACGGTCATGGCGCGGACCAAAAATTTTATACTCTTCGGCCAGTTTTTTAACCAGCAACAGTAACTGTTCCTTTGTCAGCCAGTACATAGCTTAAACCACCTTTTCCAATCTGACCGGCAGAAAGAACTCCTCGTTCTTTTCTAAGTCAGCCACCTGCCGGTGAAGAAATTCTGGAATCATTTCATCAATAAAGTAAGGTATATAAAGCATACCGGGCAGAATATCGCCTGAAATTCTGGCGGCCAGCCTGACCTCAGCCGATTCAGCCACCACCCTCACCATTTGTTTTTCTCTCAAGCCAAGACGGCTGGCATCTTCTGTCGAAATTTCAACAAAACCTCTGGGATAAAGAAGGAGAAGGGCATTATATTCGCGTTTGGGAATAAAAGTTCTTTTCATGACGGAATTCTGGTGCCAGAAATAATTGCTCCGTCCCACCACTAATTTAAAAGGAAGCTCTTTTTGAATCTCCGGCTCACCGGCCAGCTTTTCTTCCCTGCTGTTTACCTGAACAAATTGGAAGCGCCGGCCTGCTTCTTCTACCAGCAAGCAATCTGTACCTTCAGGATGAAGATCATCAGCTGGCCATTTCAAGCCAAGCCTGGTCTTAAGCTTTTCGTAACTCAGACCTTGATAATAAGGAATCAGCTGACTTATCTCATCCATGATGTTTTCAACTGAATGATAATTCCAGTCATGCCCGAGAGCCAGGGCCAGGTTAGTTAGAGTTTTCCATATGGGACGTACCCCGGCTGGGGGCTCGATTCTTTTCTGAACCAGCTGAACTCGACGTTCAGAGTTGGTATAAGTTCCATCCTCTTCAATGTAGCTCGTTCTGGGGAAAATAACATGAGCCAGAGAGGCAAACGGATTCTCATAAGCACCAAAATAAACTATTAAATCAAGCTGTCTTATTCGGTTGACATGTCTGATAATTTCCTCATCATGATCAACGACAAAAAGAGCTTTAATATTTTCCTCTTCTGACAGGCAGGTATCTACATTCTTACCTGGCCAGCGCTCCAGCCTGGTCTGCCAGAAATTCTCAAGCCTCTCCCAGGCCGACTCATCCTCAACTGAAGCATAACCAGGTAGGAAAACAGGCGAAAGGCCCATGTCATAGCTGCCCAGAAGATTACTGATGCCGGTCACAGGATTTATCCCGCTCCCACGTCGTCCAATCTTACCAGCTAAAAGGAAAAGGTTAAAAAGAGCAGCCATTGTCCGGCGATCAAGACTCTGCACTCCAGTTGGATAAAAGGCATAAGCTGAATTAGATTCAATCAACTTCTTAGCAAGTTCAGTCATCTTTTCTCTGCTTATACCGGTCAGCTCGACTATCTTCTCAATTTCGAGCTGCCTCAACTCGTCGAGAAAAGTCTGACTGTTGACTGTAAATCTTGCTAGGTAATCATCATCAATAGCCTTCTCCTCAACCAGAACTCTGGCTAAACCCTGGAGCAGATAAAAAATTGTTCCTGGCCTGGGTCTAAGATGTAGCTGGCTGAGTCTGGCCATTTGCGTCTTTCGGGGAGAAATGGTTGCTAAAAAAGTCCCGGCTCGATGGGCATGATGGATTTCGCTGGCGATAATCGGATTCTGCTTGGTCAGGTCACCGCCGACAACCAGGATAAAATCAGCCTGTCTCAATTCAGCCAGCGTCCCGGTCATGGCGGGCCAGCCACAGCCCTCAAGAAGCACCCTGGCACTTTCTTCCTGACCGGCATCAGACGATAGGCTTAGATTATTTGTTTTCAGGATCGTCCTGGCAAACTTACCCAGCAGATAATTTTCTTCGTTGGAGGCCCGAGGAGAACCAAGAACAGCCAGCTGGTGGCCGGACAACTTCTTTACCCTTTCCACCACATAATCAAGGGCCTCTTCATAAGAGACAGGCTTGAAACTGGTACCGTCTTTAATGAGGGGCTGGGTAATTCTATCTTCTGTCTGAAGTAGCTCGTGAATATGCCAGCCGCGAACACACAGCCGGCCACGACTCAATGGATGACCGGACACAGGATAAACACCTCTTACCCGGTTGCCTTCCACCCGCAGCAGATGGCCACAACCAGTACCGCAGAAGTTACATATACCTCGATAATAAGGCAATCTTTTTCTCCTCGGCAGTCAGGTTTTGAGACTTATATTTTTTCTCTTGCGTTTTAAAATCAAAAATACCAGAAAAAGCTAATCTTGTAAACCGTGTGAGCTCAGGCGTGAAATAAAAATGCTCAGAAGATACCTGGTGTTGTAAAGAGTTGAGATCCCTCCCAGGAACCTTTCTTTAATCATACCCTTGGGCAATTCGTCGATGGCCGCTTTCAGTTCGTCCAGTGAAGCCTGCAGACGATTGAAAGAAGAAACGAGAAGCGGCAGGTCTCCCGAACGCCGGTAATCATCCAGGAGGCTGGCTATTAATTCAGGCTGATCAAAAGCCCGCCTGAAAAAATCCTTAACTGCAGCCGGCAGCCCGGCCAGGGCCTTTTCCAGCAGACAGCATCTGGCCAGTTGATAACCAAGCCTGACTTCATCCAGGTCTCTTTTCACAAATTTCTCTGGATGAAGTTCAAAATAAGCCTGCCCCAGGGCTTCCATTTGCCGGCTGTCCAGATCAAAATCACCGCCCAGCTTTCTGACCTCCTGGCAAAAGACTTCCAGATCTGAATTTTGCCGAAAAAGGTCAGCCAGAGAAATACTCATTTTCCAATTGGTAAATGGGCCAGGAGGCCTCAGGACTTTTTTCTGTGTTTTTCAATTACACCGAGCAGCAAATCGAAATTGACCGGCTTCTGAAAAACTCCATTAAAACCTAACTCGTCAAGACCAATAGTTCGGGCGGTGGCATCACCGATAGTACTTAACAGAAAAACTGGCAGCTCAGGTTGTTCTTTCTTGATCACCCCGGCCACTTTTGCCCCGGCATCTATGTCTTCCATCATCATATCGCATAGAACAATATCTGGATGAACCTGACGGAAAAGCTCAAGCCCTTCCTTCCCACTTAAGGCTGTGAACACCTCATAGCCACTGGCTTCCAGAATAGCTTTAACTGAAACACAAATAGCCGGATCGTCATCTATCACCAGAATTTTGGTTTTATCAGGCATTGGTTCCTCCTGAATTTATTAGACTTATATATAACACACAAAAAGGATTAAAGAAAGAGGAAGCTGGCAGCTATCTCTGGCTGAGCGGGAAGCCAGAGGAGCAAGTCAAACAGATAGCCAGTTTTGCCTCTACCGGGGAAAGCTTAAAATATCAGAAAGAAAAGATTGATGAAATAAAAAAATGGCGGGGCCGACGAGGCTCGAACTCGCGACCTCCGGCGTGACAGGCCGGCGTTCTAACCAGCTGAACTACGACCCCGCCCAGGGCGACTAAATTATAAACAAAGACAACTTAAGTTGCAAGCCGTGGCCCGGCCTGGAACCTAACCTTTAAGCCCGATCCTCAGGTCAGAAAAATACCTGACTTTGTTCTAGCCATTGCCTTGAAATCAAAATTAACCTCAAACTTTTTCAAAAGACATTTTTTCCAGCGCAGCAATCCGCTCTTCAATTGGGGGATGAGTGCTGAATAATTTGTTGACCCGGCCTTTTACATTTTTCAGAGGGTTAACAATGTAAAGATGCGCCGTCGCCTTGTTGGCCACTTCCAGTGGTTCAGGATCAGCAGCCAGCTTTCTGAGGGCAGAAGCCAGACCAGCAGGATATCTGGTCAGCATAGCCCCGTTAGCGTCAGCCAGGAATTCTCGCCGCCTGGAAATAGCCAGCTGAATTAGCTGAGCAACGAGCGGAGAAAGAATGGCCAGAACCAGGCCGATGCCAAAAATAATCAGGCCGACACCGCCTCCACCTTTCTCCCGGTCTCTTTTCCGGCCACCACCCCACCAGAAGCTCCTCATCATCCAGTCCGAAAGCAACGCTACAACGCCCACCATCACCACGGCTACAGTCTGAAGAAGGACGTCATAATTTTTTATATGGGACATCTCATGGGCAATAACACCTTCCAGCTCGAGACGATTTAACTTCTGCAGCAGGCCGGTGGTAACACAAATAACCGAATGCTGGGGATTACGGCCGGTAGCAAAAGCATTAGGTGCTGAGTCATCAATAAGATAACAACGCGGAGCAGGGATACCGGCGGCCAGAGCCAGCCCTTCGACGGTATGATAAAGATAAGGATATTCCTCTTTGCTTACCGGGCGAGCCCCGCTGATGGCCAGAACAATTTTATCGCTGGAATAATATCCGCCGATGGCTGCAGCCAGGGAAATGATCAGAGCCAGCGCCAACCCGCCTTCGCCCCAGCCTGTAACCTGTTCAAAGGCCCAGACTACCACGAAAACAAAGGCTATAAAAAACAGGACCAGAAAAATGGATTTGACTTTGTTAGCAGTTATCTGTTCATACATTGGATAAGGCTACTTTGTAATCAGGTAAAAAGAACCTGGCCCCAACTACTTCTGTCAGGATTTCAGAAAGAAACTTTTACCGGCCCACGGGCTTCCGGTTCTTCTATTTCAAAATATTCTTTAGGTTTGAATCCGAACAGGCTGGCAATAATATTAGAAGGAAATACCTGTTGTTTCATATTGAATTTCATAACAGTATCATTGTAAAACTGCCGGGCATAAGCAATTTTGCTTTCAGTGCCAGCCAGTTCTTCCTGCAGCAGAAGAAAATTCTGATTGGCCTTGAGCTCGGGATAATTCTCCACGACAGCAAAAAGCGACTTCAAAGCACCGGTCAGCATATTCTCAGCTTCCCCCTGCTCTTTAACCGTCTGAGCATGGATAGCCTTAGCCCTGGCCTCTGTTACTTTTTCAAAAACTTCTCTTTCATGTTTGGCATATCCCTTAACCGTCTCCACCAGATTCGGGATAAGGTCATAGCGCCGTCTGAGCTGAACATCAACCTGAGCCCAGGCATTATCGCAGCGATTCCTCAGAACGACCAGGCTATTGTAAATAGCAATGCCCATAATGACCAGCAGCCCTAGAATTATCAAAAGAATAACCACCGCACTCATTGATTTCTCCTTTCTGAACTCAATTCCATACCCAAAAAGATTGGCTGAAAAGAAGGATATTAGGCTTAAGCAAAAAAATCAAGCTTTTAAAAGCTGATAAAAAAATCTAATTGACTTGAATTTATTTTAAATGTTATATTCTGGCTCGAATACATGGTTAGGCTTATTGCAATAATAATAGCAATTTATAGCCCGAAGGAGGTTTCTGAATGGCTAATTTAAAGGAAAAGTTTGTTTCCAAACTGATGCCCATGCGTGACCGGATTCAGAAGATCCAGAAAGAGCATGGGGAACTCAAAATTTCAGATGTCACCATCGGTCAAACATATGGTGGCATGCGCGGAGTGAAATGCATGATCTGGGAATGCTCATCGCTCGATCCGAATGAAGGTATTCGCTTCCGCGGTTTTACTATTCCCGAGGTCAGGGAAAAACTGCCGAAAGCCCCCGGTAGTGAAGAACCCCTGCCAGAAGGAATGTTTTATCTTCTGCTGACGGGTGATATCCCGACTTATGAAGACTGCCAGGAAATAACCGAAGACTGGCGAAAGAGAAGTGAACTACCTAAATATCTAATTGATGTTCTCCGGAGCTTACCTGTTGAGACTCATCCCATGACTCAATTTGCTATAGCTATCATGCAGCTTCAAAAAGATTCCGTTTTTGCTGAAAGATATCGGCAGGGGATTCACAAGCTTGATTACTGGGACCCAATGTATGAAGACACGATGAACATTCTGGCTAAATTGCCAGCTATCGCCTCCTACATTTACCGCCGCACCTATAAAGGCGATAAGCATATCCCGGCTGATCCAAAATTAGACTGGGGCGCCAATTTTGCTCACATGCTGGGCGTAACCGATGATCCCGCTTTTAAGGATTTAATGAGGCTCTATCTTGTTCTTCACTGCGACCATGAAGGCGGCAATGTTTCCGCTCATACCTGCCGTCTCGTTGGTTCAGCTCTTTCCGATGCCTATTATTCTTTATCCGCTTCCATGGCCGGTCTGGCCGGACCGCTGCACGGCCTGGCCAACCAGGAAGTCCTGCGCTGGATCATGGAACTGATGGAAAAGCTCGGCAACACCCCGACCAGGGAACAGATCAGCCAGTACATCTGGGATACACTGAATGCTGGTAAGGTCGTTCCTGGCTATGGTCACGCTGTTCTCCGCAAAACCGACCCGAGATTTATAGCTCAGAGGGAATTTGCTCTCAAACACCTGCCTGATGATGAAATCTTTAAGGTTGTCAGCCTGGTTTTTGAAGTTGCCCCTGACATCCTGACGAAACATGGCAAAGCTAAAAATCCCTGGCCTAACGTTGATGCTCATTCTGGTTGTCTGCTCTGGCATTATGGGGTAAGAGAATACGATTTTTACACTGTTTTCTTCGGTGTATCGAGGGCTATGGGAGTTCTGGCTCAGCTGGTCTGGGACAGAGGCCTTGGCCTGCCAATTGAAAGACCAAAGAGTGTCACCACCGAGTGGGTAGAAGAATTTATTGCTTCTCAGCAAGCACCTAAAGCCTGAGTTCATATTACCAACTGACGATCAAGGGCTGCCCCGGCGGGCAGCCCTTTTTATTTCTCTATTGGGATAGAATTATACGTTGGAGAAGTTCCACCTTTTTATTTCCTGTTTAATTTAAACAGCTCCTCCTCTCATCCCAATCACAGTTTGAATTTTCCTCCCAGCTAAACTAAAATCGGGGCATGGAAGCTTTGAGAATCTATACGGAAAAGCCATACTGCTTACAGGGCGAGGTGACTGTCAGCGGAGCTAAAAACGCTGTTTTGCCGGCCATAGCCGCCTGCCTGCTGACCGAAGATGCTCTAGAACTGAACAATGTGCCTCTGGTTAAAGATGTTCAGACCATGCTAACCCTTATCAGCGAGCTGGGGGCCAGCTGTGCCCTCGACGAAAAGCACAGAACTCTAACTCTTCAAGCCAAAAAAATTAAATCGACTGAGGCTCCTTATAAGCTGGTCAGAGCCATGAGAGCTTCTATTCTTGTCCTCGGTCCGTTGCTGGCCAGAAGCGGCCGGGCCACTGTCGCCTTGCCAGGTGGCTGCGCCATTGGTACCAGGCCGGTTGATCTCCACATTAGTGGCCTGCAGAAACTCGGGGCCAGTCTGAAGATTGAACACGGTTATATCATCGCTGAGGCCAGAAGACTGAATGGCACAGAAATTGAATTCGAAAAAAAGACAGTGACTGGAACAGAAAATCTGGTCATGGCTGCCTGTCTGGCCAGGGGTGAAACTGTGCTTAAGAATTGCGCTCTCGAGCCAGAAGTGGTTAATCTGTGCGAACTGCTGGTTAAGATGGGAGCTAAGATAGATGGCATCGGAGAAGAAACATTAAGAATTACCGGTAGCAGAGAGCTAGGTGGGGCGAAACATCGCATTATTCCTGACCGGATAGAAACCGGCACCTTCATGGTGGCTTCAGCGCTGACCAGGGGTGATTTAATTCTAAAAGAGGTTGAACCACGACACATCGAAGCTATCACTGATAAGCTGATTATCGCTGGCAGCCAGGTCGAACAGGTCAGTCCTAATATCATACGGGTCAGAGGCTCCGAAGAAATAAAACCACAGGATATAACGACTGCTCCCTATCCTGGCTTTCCGACTGATATGCAAGCTCAGTTTATGGTATTAATGACTCAGGCCAATGGCCGCTCTATAATTACCGAAACCATCTTTGACCGGCGCTTTGCTCATGCTAATGAGCTGCTGCGATTAGGGGCTTCGATCGAAATTGAAGGAGACAAAGCCATTATAAAGGGGAAGACTTCTCTTTCCGGGGCAGAAGTCATGGCGACTGATTTACGGGCTTCAGCTTGTCTGGTTCTGGCCGGTCTGATCGCTACCGGTCAGACAACCATTAATGATATTGAGCATCTTGACCGTGGATATGAGAGAATTGAAGAAAAACTTCGTCAGCTCGGGGTCAGAATAGAGCGTTTTATAAGCAATAATAACAACCATAGAAAGGTGGAGGTAAAATCATGACTGATTGTCTTTTCTGCCGCATTGTCAATAAAGAAATCCCTTCCAGATTGGTCTACGAAGATGAAAAGGTGCTGGCTTTTGAGGACATTAAACCACAGGCCCCGGCTCATATTTTAATAATACCCAAAAAACATCTGGCTTCGCTCAAAGAAGCGGATGAAAATGACCAGAACCTTCTTGGCTACCTTCTTCTGACGGCCAGGAAGATTGCCCAGGACAAAGGACTGGCTGAGAGCGGCTTTAGACTGGTCATCAACAGCGGTCCAGATTCAGGGCAGGAAGTATATCATCTTCATGTCCATCTGTTAGGAGGTCGCCGTTTTGGCTGGCCGCCGGGTTAAGCCGTTTGCTGTTGACCAAAAACGACTGACAGATAAGTCCGGTTAAAGGCGACTGATATTATGGCTTATTTGATTGATGGCAACAATTTGATGGGTCAGGCTGATCCTTATTTTAAATTCAATAGTTCGAGCCGCAGTCAGCTTATCGGCCGGCTCCTTCTCTTCCAGAAAGCAACCAGAGCAAGACTGTTCCTGGTTTTCGACGGGCGTCCTCCGGAAGATGACCGGGCGATTAAACTTAACCCCAAGTTTACTGTTTTGTTTCCTGAGCCAGGACAGTCTGCTGATGAACTCATTGAAGAATTGCTCAACTGTAAAAAAGATAGACGTTATTATCAAGTAGTCAGCTCCGACCGAGGAGTAAGAGAAATCGCCCGGCAGCATGGGGTAAAATCAATGACCTGTCAGGAATTCTGGAAAGAGCTAAAAAAGATTTTAAAGGACAGCCGTGCTAGCCGGGAACTCGAAAAACAGACTGAGGCTTCGACTCCCCTTGAGATTTCGCTCTGGGATGAGCTTTTTGGCCGAAAATGAAAAGTTTTTCTATTATCGGAGCAGGAAAAGTAGGGGTCGCGCTGGGGCTGGCCCTGGTCAATAAAGGTTTAAGACTAAAATACATATCAGATTGTAATCCAGATGCCGCCCGCCGGGCAGAAAAATTAATAAAAATGGGGAAGACGACACAGAATAATCGGCTGGCAACACAGGCGGCAGAGATAAGTTTTATCTGCGTCCCGGATGGGTTGATAAGGAAAGTAGTCAGGGAACTGTCGGAGCTGGCCCTCGACGGACACTATATTTTCCATACGAGCGGGGCAGTTACTTCCAGGGTTCTCCGCCCGTTGTCCAGACAGGGGGCCGTCGTTGCTTCCTTACATCCGATACAGACTTTCGCCACAACCTGCCCTGACCCGGATATTTTCCGCGGTATTTTTTTTAGCCTGGAGGGAGATGAGAAGGCTATCGAGCTCGGTCAGTCTCTGGCTGGAAAACTTCAGTCCGGGGTTATTTTGATTTCGCCTGCCAATAAACCTTTATATCATCTGGCTTGCTCTATGGCTTCCAATTTTATGGTCGTTCTGCTGGCCGAAGTTAAAAACCTGTTTGAACTCCTTGGGCTGGACGAAAAAGCCTGTCTGGAAGTCATTTATCCTTTGCTGAGCAGAACCCTTCTTAATGTTAAAGAACTTGGCTGTGAACAGAGCTTGACCGGACCCATTTTAAGAGGCGATCTGAAGACGGTAAAGGGACATCTAAAGGCCCTGTCATCACAACCTGATCTGGAAAAACTCTACCGCTTGATGTCTCTGGAAGCCCTAAAAATGGCTGAGAAAAGAGGGCTCAGCGCCTCAAAGGTTAAAGCATTGAAGCGTCTGCTGGTACAAAAATAACTTCTTCTTCCAGCCAGAGGCCAAAATTTTGATGCACCATCTCCTGCAGGCGATGGGCTAATTCCTTAACGTCCCGGGCGGTTGCTCCGCCTAGATTGATGATAAAATTGCAGTGGCCGTGAAAGACTGCCGCGCCGCCCACCTGCATTCCTCTGGCTCCGGATTTTTCAAGCAACAAGCCGGCCGCCACTTTTTGACCGTCAGGCAGTACAGGATTTTTAAAATAGCTACCAGCGCAGGCCACCGAACGTGGGGGGTGCTTGCGCTCACGCTGCTCAAGATAGTCTTTAACTTGGCGCTCAATCTCACTTTTATCACCGGGTTCAACGGCTAAAAAAACTTTAAGAACGACCTGATGATCCTTTTTTAAATTAGAAAACCGGTAGCCAAATCCCAGCTCCGATTGTTTTAGAGTAATAAGGCGTCTGTCCCGGCTGAAAATTAGAACCTCAGATACTTTCTCTCCAATAGACTGTCCGAAGGCCCCGGCGTTGCCATAAATGGCTCCTCCTACTGTTCCCGGAATACCAGCCAGAAATTCCAGCCCCTTTAATCCCTTAGAAATTGCAAATCTGACCACCTGTTGAAGATCGCTACCCGAATCGATTTCCAGCAGACCTTGCTCAGTGTGAAAATTAATAGCTAAAGCTTTGTTTCTGATAATCAGTCCATTAAAGCCTATATCATCAAATAGAAGATTATAACCACCACCAATAAGGTAAAAAGGAAACCGGCGAGAGCTGACTGCTGAGACAGCTTTAATCAGCTGATCAGTACTGGTAACTTCAATAAAATAACGGGCCAGTCCACCTATTTTAAAACTTGAATAATCAGATAGGGCTACATCCTTTTTGAGCTTCAATCCAGTCTCAGCCTGAAAAAATTGTTCAAAATCAAAATCTTGCATCTTTTTTTCTTTTTTTTAGTTTTTTATTATATATAAGTGAGATGGTTAAGTCTAACCCTGCCTGTCTGGAAAGCGGTACCAGGCAAGTTCGATTTCAAGGCAGGTTAATTAATAATTGACTTTTTAGTTGATTAAGGGCAAGATAATTAGCAAATTAATTTAAATGAGAGGTTTAGAGATGAAAAGAATCCAGCTGATGTTTTTACTTTTAGTTTTGGCCAGCAGCCTGGCTCTGGCTCAAAACCCAGCTGACGAAGCTTATATTAAAGCCATGCAAACGAGTGACCCCTGCCAGCGAGTTCAATTATTAAAAAATTATATCAATACTTACGCTGGAAAAGGCACAACCTATGAGAACTACGCCTATGCCAACCTTTGCCTGACACCCTGTAAGACCAAGACGGTGGAAGAAACGATTACTTATGGCGAAAAAGCCCTGAGCCTAGGCGGCCTCGATGATACCACTAAGTGCCAGGTCTTATTAACCCTGAGCGGTATCTATGCCTATCAGGGTCAGAATCTGGATAAAGCTAAAAATTATGCTAACCAGGTGATTGAGATAGCTAAAACAAACAAAAATAAAGAGGGAGCTAATCCTGACCAGTGGAATAAAATGATCGGTGCTGGCTATCTGACCCTGGCCAGTGCAGCCGAAAAGGCTAAGGACACCAATGGAGCCATTGAGGCCTATCTGACAGCCTATTCATTCCTCAAGGACCCCAAGGTTCTGGCTCCCTTGAAGAAAATGGGCAAAGAACTTTACGACGCTAAAAACTATACTGAAGCGGAAAAAGTCTTCCGGGCAATTTATAATCAGAGCAAAGACCCCAACGATGCTCTGCTCCTCGGTCAGTTATTGGTCAAAGCGAACAAAAATGATGAAGCCCTAACCTTCCTGAAGGAAGCCTACAGCAAGAAAAGGAGCGGAGAAGTGGCCTTTTCTATTGCCGTTATACTGGCCAAAAAAGCCCAGAGTGATTCGTCTGTCGTGAATGAGGCTATCCGCTACTCACTGGAAGCGGCTCTTCTTCCCAATCCTAATTCCCAGCAGGCCATGAAGATGGCTGAAAGCCTTTTTTACACGATGAACAAAGATCTTAAATATAACGAGACCGTCCTGGCTATACAGAATAAGGCTAAAGAGCTGGAAGAGCTAACTCAGATTTTCAATGAACGATTCGGCGGTAAAAGCGAAGAAGAATTATCAGATAGAGATAAACAAAAGATGAAAGAGTTTCTGGGAGATATTGAAGCCAAGAAAGCCGAAATTGAAGGCCTCAAGAAGCAGCAACAGGTAGCTATTGACAAATTCAATCAGCTCATCGAGGAAACAAAAAGAAGACTCGGTGTGAAATAATCAGTGAACAAGAAATAAAAGGAACTCTGTCATTTTTTGATTACCAGCAAAAAGTAAAATGCTATCGTGGCTGGCTTAACTCCCGCTCTTTTTTTTTGTAAAATATCCTTAAATTGTGAAGGAGGGGCAGAATGGAAAAAGAGCTGACCCGGGAAGAAGCCAGGAAGCGAATTGAAGAGCTCAGGCAGCAGATTATCTATCATGAAAAAAAATATTATGTAGATAATGATCCACAGATTTCAGATTATGAATTCGACCAGTTAATGGCCGAGCTCAAAAGATTGGAAAAGGCTTTCCCCGAATTTATTACCCCCGATTCTCCCACCCAGCGCATTGGCGAACAGCCAGTCGAAGGTTTCCCGACTGTCGAACATCGCTGGCCAATGCTCAGCATCGAAAATTGTTATGATGTTGATGGCTTGCGAGAATTCGACGAAAGAGTCAGGAAGCTTTTGCCCGGAGAAAAGATTGAATATGTGGCTGAACTGAAAATCGATGGGGTCAGTATGTCCGTCCGCTACAATGGTGGGAAATATCAGCAGGCAGTGACCAGGGGTGATGGTTTCAGGGGTGATGATGTCACTGCCCAGGTTAAAACCATTCGTAGCTTGCCGTTGACTATTCCCCTGACTGAGGACGTCGAGGTTAGAGGAGAGGTTTATCTACCTTACGAGTCCTTCCAAAAAATCAATGAGGAAAGGGGAAAAAACGGCGAGCCTCTTTTTGCCAATCCCAGAAATGCCACTGCTGGCTCCATCCGTCTGCTCGACCCAAAAGAAGTCGCCCGTCGTCGTCTTGATATTTTCCTTTATTATATTTTTATCAACGGTCAGGAAATGCCCTCCCAGTGGGAAAATTTGCAGCAACTTAAGAAACTTGGCTTTAAGATAAATCCCCACTCCCGGCTCTGCCAGAATATTGAAGAGGTTATCAGTTATCACCGTGAGTGGACAGAAAAAAGGGACAGCCTTGACTATGATGTGGACGGTGTTGTGGTCAAAGTTAATTCCACCCGGCAGCGTCAGATGCTGGGGGCAACAGCTAAATCGCCTCGCTGGGCCATCGCCTTCAAATTTCCAGCCAGACAGGCCACGACCAGAATCAAGGATATTATTATTCAGGTTGGAAGAACCGGAGCCTTAACACCGGTGGCCATTCTGGAACCCGTCCAGATTTCAGGCACAACTATCAGCCGTTGCACATTGCATAATGAAGAAGAACTTAGAAGAAAGGATATCCGTATTGGTGACTATGTTTTGCTGGAAAGAAGCGGCGATGTCATCCCGCATATTGTCTCGGTGATGAAAGAGAGGAGAACTGGCCAGGAAAAACCATTTGTCTGGCCAAAAAAGTGCCCGGTCTGCCACTCGACTCTTTATAAAGAAGAAGACGAAGCTATTTCCCACTGCCTTAATCCTTCCTGCCCGGCCAGAATCCGTGAGTCAATCATTCACTTCGCTTCCAGGCGGGCTATGAACATTGAAGGGCTGGGCGAAGCGCTGGTCGATCAGTTGCTGGCTTCTGGCCTGGTTAAAAAAATACCTGATCTCTATCATCTAAAATACGAAGACCTCGTTCAGCTGGAAAGGATGGGACCAAAAAGCGCCCGCCATCTTCTTGATCAGATCGAGGCCTCAAAATCAAGGGAACTGTGGCGGTTGATTTTCGCCCTGGGCATCAGACATGTTGGAGAAAAAATGGCCCAGACCCTGGCCCGCCGTTATAAAGACCTGGAGCGACTGGCTTCTGCCCCGGAAGAAGACCTGATGCAAATTGAAGGTATTGGACCAGAGGTGGCTAAGGAAATTGTGTTCTTTTTCTCTCAGCCTGAAAACAGGGGACTGCTTAAAGAGCTTAAACAAGCTGGCTTAAAATTTAAAGAGACAGAAAAAGAAAGTGGTTCCCGCCCTCTGGAAGGGCTCACTTTTGTTCTGACCGGCACATTATCTTCTATGACCAGAGACGAAGCCAAGGAAAAAATAGAACAGCTGGGAGGAAATGTTTCTTCATCGGTCAGCCGTAACACAGATTATCTGGTGGTGGGTGAAGAACCTGGTTCTAAACTGGCCAGAGCCCGGGAACTCGGAGTTAAAATTATATATGAAAAAGAATTCCTGGCTCTTCTTGGCCAGCGTTAAATTATTTTTTCTTTTTGAATAGATCAGAAAAATCAAGATTTAAAAATGACTTAAGCCCGGTCTTCTTTTCCTGCTTATCAAGTTCAGCCAGTAGGTCTCTGGTCTGCTGGCGTTCGGGATCTATCTCCAGTGCCTTCTCCAGTTGCTTTCTGGCTTTTATTTTCAATCCTTCATTCATATAAAGCATACCCAGCCCGAGGTAAGCCTCGGCATTCCAGGGCTGCAATTCAATAGCATGGAGAAAATCCTGCTCGGCTTTTTTCTTATAAGCGGGAAGCTTCGATTCCACCATTGCCAGCAATAAGAAATAATCAGCCTTATCCCGACGAAGGCGAATAGCCTCTTCCAGAAAAATAATAGCTTCTTCATACATTCCCTGATTAAACAAAGTCCTGGCCTGACGGAACTTAGTGTCTGCTTTTTTCCCCTGATCCTCGAGGGAATCCTGACTGCCGCTACCCAGCTGAGAATCATACTGTTTACGATTTTGAGGATCAATCAAAACCCGGTAGGCATTGGTGAGGCTGTTAAAGATTTCATTGATAAGAGAAGTATCTTTAACCTGCTGGTTAAAACGATCTGGATGATATTTACGGGCAAGGTTGAAATAAGCTCGCTTTATTTCTTCTTCTGTTGCCGTCCGGCTGACCCCCAGCAGCTCATAAAAATTTTTAGTTTTCAGACTGGCTTTAATCTCTTTAAGTTCCTCCAGGCGGTCTTCTATTCCCTCCATGTCCCGCTCCTGATCTTTCCCTTTGCCCAGATTGTCCTGTCTGAAAGTCGAGGTGAAATCAGAAACTTCAATCATCCCCAGGCAATAAAAAAGATAAAGGAAGCGGAAAAAAGACTCAGAAGAAAATCCGGGCGGCAAAGACATTCTGTTTATTTCCTGCCTGGTAGAAAAACGCTGAAGTAATTCCTTCTCATCGTCAGTCAAAAGGTAGGCATAACTGGTATTGGCCAGAATGGCTGCTTTCCCCGTGAAAAATTTCTGGAGCGAAGGTTCATATTTCATCCGGCGAATGCCATAATCGATTATAAAGGGAATATCAACGGTGGGGAATTCGGCCGGCGCTTTCAGGTCTGATCGCTCCTGAAAGGAAAGGTCAGCGTCAAAATAATTAAAGACATTTAAAAGCGCTTCTCTGATCTGGAAAGCTAAGGCCTCTCTCAGATCAGTTTCTTTAATCACCCCACTCTTTTTTAAGCTTTCACCCAGGGGCTGGTTAGCTTCGATAAAATCATCTATCCTGGAAAAAGTTTCCTGTTGAATTTTCTGAAGTTTGAACAGGATTTCGCCCAGTCTTTCTGATTTTACATTAGTCTTGACCTGATATGGCTTGCCCTGAATGAAAAAAATATATTTTTCAATCTCTTTTCTTTTTATAGATAGACGGCCACTTTTCTCCTGAAAATAGATATCTTTTAAAAAAAGCGCAATATGTTGCACTGATTATACCTGACTGCCTTTTTTATAGTTTATAAGTTTAGTCCTATTTTTTCAACTTTTTAAGGACAAAAATGAGATCAAGGCAGAACTATTGGACAGAAGACTTTATTTTATGTTATTTTTTACTCATGAAAGTCGCCATTGCTCAAATAAGTTCAGTCCTGGGCCGGGTTGATAAGAATTTAGACAGACATCTCGAGCTTATAGAAAAAGCCGCCAGCCAGAAGGCGGACCTGGTTATTTTCCCTGAGCTCAGCCTGACTGGCTACTCTCTTCAAGATCTGGTACCGGAAGTAGCAATTAGACCAGATTGTTCAGAAGTTATGTCAAGGTTGCTGGTTGCTTCCAGAAATATTGACGTGGTGGTCGGTCTGGTTGAAGAAAGAAAGGAAAATCCCGGTATTTTTTATAACTCCGCTGCCTACCTGAGCCGTGGCAAAATCACTCACCTGCATCGTAAGGTTTTCCTCCCCACTTCCGGCATGTTTGAAGAAGGCCGCTTTTTTGCCGGCGGCCGGGAATTCCGAGCTTTTCCGGCAGGTTCAAACCGGGTCGGACTGCTTATTTGCCGGGACTTTCTCCATTACAGCTCCAGCTATTGTTTGCTGGCTGATGGGGCCGGACTGATCATCGTTATTTCGGCCGCACCAGGTCGCGGGATAATCAATGAGGACAGCCAGGGCTTTGAGTCCAGTCGAAGCTGGGAATTGATGGGTCAGACTATTTCCTATTTTTCAAGTGCCTATGTAATTTATTGCAATCGGGTCGGACTGGAAAATGGAGTAACTTTCGCCGGGGGGTCCTTCATTTACAACCCTGACGGTCAGCTCCAGTTTAAAGCGCCCTATCTCGAGGCTGACTTTTCAATCCAGGAGATTGACCTCGACCTGATAAGAAAAGCCAGAAAGAACAGGCCTTATAAACGTGACGACAGGCCGGATGTCATCCGCTACTCTCTTAGCCGTTTGCTCAGGAAACAAGATGATGAAGATTAACTGCCAGCTCGTCACCAGAGTTTTAACCAGTTTTATCAGGGAAGAAAGCAATAAGGCCGGTTTTGAACGTAATATTATTGGAGTGTCGGGTGGCCTGGATTCTACGGTTTGTGCTTACCTGGCAGCCAGGGCTGTTGGGCCACAGAATATCTTTGGACTGATTATGCCTTTTAAAGATTATGATCAGGAAGGGGTTCAGCTGGCTGAGGAGTGCTGTCGCCTCCTGGGAATAAATTTCGAAAAGATTGACCTTTCCCCTCAGATAGAAGCCTATTTTTCCAGGCATCCGGTTGAGCTGCCAGTTCTTCGCGGCAACAAGATGGCCAGGGAGAGGATGTCTATCCTTTATGATTATTCAGCCCGTCTGAAGGCTATGATTCTCGGGACGAGCAACAAATCAGAATTATTAATTGGTTATGGAACAATTCATGGTGATCTGGCCTGTGGGATAAATCCAATGGGAGATCTGTACAAGACTCAAGTCCGCCAGCTGGCCCGGTACCTGGAAGTGCCAGAAAAAATTATCAGCCGGAAACCAACGGCAGGCCTCTGGCCTGGCCAGACTGACGAAGACGAGATTGGCCTTAGCTATGAAGAACTGGACGAGATCCTTTTTAAACTGGTAGACGAACGGCTGACCCCGGATGAAGCCATAAAAGCCGGCCTTGAAGAGAAAAAAGTTCGCCAGGTATCCGAATTAATCAGGAAATCTGAATATAAGAGAAAGATGCCGCCCATAGCCAAATTATCAGAACGGACAGTCGGACACGATTTTCTTTACCCTTATGACTGGGGAAAGTAGCCCGGGCCAGGGGCAGGCAGATGAGCCAGAAAGGGCGGTTATTCGTCGTCAGCACGCCGATTGGCAATCTCGAGGATATTAGCCAGCGGGCGCGGAGAGTGCTGGGTGAGGTTGAGGCTATTGCCTGCGAGGATACCCGTCAGACAATCAAATTGTTGAATTTTCTTGGCCTGAAAAAAAGGCTCATTTCCTATTTTCAGCCTCGTGAACGCCAGAAGATACCCCTAATTATTTCTCTGCTCGAAGAGGGCAAGGATGTAGCCCTTGTTTCAGATGCCGGCACGCCAGGCATCTCCGACCCCGGTTTCCCCCTGATCAGAGCAGCTATTGACCAGGGAATCCAGGTTGTGCCTATTCCCGGTCCCAGCGCTCTGACGGCTGCTTTATCAGCCGCTGGACTGCCAACTCATAGGGTGCTTTTTCTGGGCTTCCCACCGCCTAAGAAAGTAGCCTTAAAAAACTTTTTACAAAAAATAGCGGAAGAGGAAGCTACACTGGTTTTTTTCCTTCCGATGAGAAAGTTTAACCAGTTTATAGAGGTGGCTCTGGAAGTACTGGGTCCAAGAGAAGCAGTCCTCGCCAGGGAAATAACCAAGGTTCACGAAGAATTCATCCGAGGAAAACTTGATAATCTGGCACTAAAAATCACAGAAGATAAAATTAAAGGAGAGGCTACCCTTATTATAAGGGGAAAATAATTTTTTTGGTAAATACTTGACAAAATGATGCTATGATATTATATATATAAGTGACTAAAGGATTTAAGAAATTTAAGAAGGAGGTTAAACCATGGCTAACAGTGATATCACCAGATGGGATCCTTTCCGGGACTTAACTGTTTTGCGTGACAGAATGAACAGATTGTTTGAGGACGTTTTTCCTTCACTGCGTCTTGAGGATTCAGAATTAATGCAGACAACCTGGTCTCCAGCTGTTGACATCTATGAAACTGAGAATGAGCTGGTCCTGACGGCTGAACTTCCTGGTGTTAATGAAAAAGACGTCGAAATCAGGGTTGAGGACAATACTCTCTCCATTAAAGGCGAAAGAAAGCTGGAAAAGGAGACCAAGGAAGAAAATTATCATCGAATCGAACGGGCTTATGGCTCTTTCTACAGGTCATTCACTTTGCCCAATTATATAGATTACGACAACATTCAAGCTGAATTTGAGAATGGCCTGTTAAGAGTCCATATGCCAAAGAAACCAGAAGTCAAACCCAAAAAGGTTAAAATCCTCAAGCCCGCCAGTGAAGCCAAATCTGAAGAAAAGTCCTCCAAATAAAGGCTAAATGAAGCTTTGATCTTCCGGGGTCTTTGCCCGGCGGGGCAAAGACCCTTTTTTATTTAGGCCTTGGCCAGAGTCAGAGCTCTTATTTCCCGGGCTCCTGCTTTTTTAAGGACGAGAGCACATTCCTTTATGGTCGAGCCAGTGGTATAAACATCGTCAACGAGCATTAAAACCCGCTGTCGAACAAATTCCTTTTTTCTGACAGCCAGAGCTCCTCTCAGGTTCAATTCCCTCTCTTTAGCTTCAAGCGAGACCTGAGCAGGCGTATTTCTCGTTTTAATTAAAATATCACGGTTAAGTGGACAACCGGTCAGTCTGGCCAGCCGCCGGCCTATCAGCTCGGCCTGATTAAAGCCCCGTTCTCTCTCTTTTTTCGGATGGAGCGGGACGGGCAGAATAAAATCAATTCCTGCCAGAATTCCCTGTGGATTAAACTGCCTGTAGAGTTGTTCAGCCAGAGAAGAAGCCAGCGGTTCATTTCCCTTATATTTGAGAAGAATGATCATCTCTTTCAGATGCCCTGAATAGGGTCCCAGAGAGCGATGGAGCTCATAGGGAGGAGGGTCGTCTTGACACTCCGAGCAGAGTGAACCCAAATCGTTTTCCCCGGAAATAAACCGACCGCAGACCCGGCAAACCGGGCCATGATGGATATCGATTTTAGTCAGGCACTGGTTACAAACTATTTTTTCTTCAGGTTCAAGAAGCAAGCGGCCGCAGAGCTCACAAAAAGAAGGGAAAACAGCCAGCTTAACCGGCAGAGTCAACCGGTTAATCAATTTGGAAATGGTCACTTAGCCGAAACCCCACGCTCTATTTTCTCCTGACAGTTTATACAATATGGCGTCCAGGGAATAATCTGGAGACGCTTTTTCCCGATTTCCTGGTGACAGACCTGACAAAGGCCATATTCTCCTTTTTCCAGTCTTTCGAGTGCCTGGTCAATCAGTTGCAACTGCTCCCGCTCGCTATCAGTTAATCCCAGGAGAAACTCTTTGGTATAAGAAGTCTCTGCCTTATCAGCCACGTCCAGGGCTGTATCAGTTTCAATTTCTTTGCTTTCATGGTAAAACTGACTCAACTTCCTGATAATGCTGTTTTTCCTCTCGAGGAGCAGTTTTCTGTATTCTTCTTTCTCTTTTTTGGATAACTTTAATTTTTCAGGCATATAACCCCCTGTTATTTAGGATAAGCATAACCTTTGATCAAACTTAAAGCTCTATATATCTGCTCAAGGAGAACTGTTCGGGCCAGTTCATGAGAAAAGGTCATCCTCGACAGCGACAATTTCAGATGAGCTTTTTCCATTATTCTCGGCGATAGACCAAGAAAACCACCAACTAGAAAAACCAGCTGGCAGCCCTGATTCATTCCTTTTACCTCAATCAAATCGGCAAATTCCTTTGAGTTTAATTCTTTTCCCGTATCGGAAAGGCAGATAATATATCCATCCTCAGCATATTTTTCAAGCCCCCTGGCTTCTTTCTCCAGAATTTTGTCCGCCCATTTTTCCTCCAGTCCCCTGGCCTCCGGCGTCTCTATCAAGCTAACCTGGGCCCATGGCCTTATTTTCTCCAGATAGTCGCGCTGCAGAGTCCAGTAGTTGACATTCCTGGTTTTTCCCGGCCAGACCAGCGAAATTTTCATTCTAAACGGTCTCCATTAAATAAATATTTATCGGCTAAAAGTCAAGAAGAAAAATAGAATCGTCAATAATCGAGTCTGGGAGCATCAGCCCAGAGTTTTTCTAGAGCATAATGCTCTCTCGTTTTTTTAGAAAATATATGGATAACCAAAGAGCCATAGTCAATAAGAATCCAGTCAGCCCTTTCCAAACCTTCTACCCCGAAAGGACTTATGTTCTCTTTTTTTAACTGCTCTTCAATATTTTGATAGATAGCTATATTCTGGCGAGAAGAGTTGCCGTTCATGATGATAAAATAATCGGTGAAGCTGGTAAGCTCCCGCAAATCCAGCACGCACAATCCCTCCGCTTTTTTGGCCTGGCTGGCCTTGATAGTTAACTTAACTTCTTTTGGCAAACTACGTTTGCTAAATTTTTTTTCTGCGTCTTTCAATTTTTCTTTTTATCTCCTTTCCTGTCAAACATATAAACGATTCTTCATAATATAATCTTCAACCCCAGGCGGAACGAGGCCCGTTATTGGCAGTCCAGCTCGCAATCTGTGCCTTATCTCAGAAGAAGAAATATCGAGGGCATTAATCTCTAAAAGATAAAGGCCGGGCCGGTCGTCCTTCACTTCAGTCTTTTCTCTCTTATCTATCTCTACCAGTAGCTCAGGCTTTATTTTATCAATGACTTTGTCGAGCTTTTCCAGTTCGGAGCCAGGGCGCGTGACTACAATAAAAGAACATTCTCTGAGGAGTTGATTATAATCTTTCCAGGTTTCAATCTCCAGAAAAGCGTCAGAACCAACGATAAACCAGAAAGTATCGTCCGGAAAAAGCTCTTTTAGCTTCCTTAAAGTAAGAATCGAATAGGATGGGCCGGGACTTTTGACTTCCAGATCAGAAGGGATAAATTTTTGATGTCCCTGACAGGCTATCTCCACCATCCGCCACCGATGGCAGGCTGGCACAACTTCTTTTTGATCTTTGTGAGGTGGGATATAAGAGGGAATAAACAAAATTCTATCCAGAGGAAAATATTTTATGACTTCCTCAGCAGCCCGTAGATGTCCATTGTGAATTGGGTTAAACGTGCCGCCAAAAAGTCCGGTTAAAGCCATCTGCTATTCACTTTCACCCTGTTAAACATTTTAATCTTTTTCTGATTTCTCTTCCTTTTCTTCTTTCAGCATTCTGGCCAGCAAGCCAACCAGTTCAGACAAGCCATCGCCTCTCGCCGCGGAGATAGCCACAAACGGCTTCTTTTCTCTCCTGGCCAGTCTTCTGACCGCTGTCAGCCGCTCTTGCTTATTTCCATCCAGTAAATCTATTTTATTGGCAGCAATAATCTGCTTTCTGGCCACCAGATCAGGATTGAAGGCCTTTAGCTCATTCTGAATGACCTCATAATCACGAACAGGATCTCGCCCCGTCAAAGGTGAAACATCAATCAGATGGACCAGTATTTTGGTCCTTTCTATGTGTCGGAGAAACTGGATACCGAGGCCGTGCCCCTCATGAGCACCTTCAATTAGACCAGGTATATCGGCCACCACCAGACTTTCATTTTCTCCCACATCAACCACCCCCAGAGTCGGGATCAAAGTGGTAAAGGGGTAATCGGCAATGACAGGCCGCGCCGCTGATATTCTGGAAATCAAAGTGGATTTTCCGGCATTGGGGTAGCCAACCAGGCCAACGTCAGCGATCAGTTTCAATTCAAGAATGATTTCTATTTCTTCCCCCGGCTGGCCTTTCTCAAATTCTCTGGGAACTTGATGGGTAGAAGTAGCAAAGCTGGCGTTGCCACGCCCTCCCCGGCCTCCTCTGGCTGCTAAATAAATTTCTCCCGGTTTTAGAAAATCATGAAGGATTCGACCGGTCGAAGCTTCCTTGACCACTGTACCAACCGGAACTCTAAGATAAAGGTCCTGACCCTTTTTCCCCCGTCGATTTGATCCCTCGCCCTGGGCTCCCTTTCTGGCTTTATTAATCGGATGAAAACGAAAGAAAGCCAGAGTATTAAGGTTCGGATCGCTCACCAGGTAGATATGCCCGCCATCGCCACCGCGCCCACCATCGGGTCCGCCTTTGGGCACCCGATATTCCCGCCGGAAGCTGACACAGCCATTGCCTCCTTTGCCGGCGATCAGTTGAACTTTTACGCTATCAATAAACAATTTATTACCTGCAGGTGGGAGAACTGGAGACCGGCAGAGATAATCCCCCACTGGTCGTTTCTTACCTGGTTGGAATTAAGAGCGCAGGGAACCTGTCCCATGATTACGAAGTGGCTTCGGTCTTTTCCTCCAGAGGTAAAACCGAAACGAATTTTCCCATCCTTCCTTTGTCTTCAAATTTAACCCGGCCGGGTATCAGAGCGAAAAGTGTGTCATCACCACCCCGCCCGACATTCAGGCCTGGTTTCAATCTCGTTCCCCTTTGCCTGACCAGAATTGAACCGGCTTTAACCACCTCTCCACCGAAACTTTTAACTCCCAGATACTTGGGATTAGAATCTCTTCCGTTAACACCTGATCTCTTATGAGCCATGCTCAATTCTCCTTGCTTTCTTCCTTATTTTGAACCTTCTTAGCTGTCCTGGGCGTTTTTTTTGTTGGCGTTTTTTCCGCCTCTGCCACCTCCGGACCGGTGGCCTTTCTGGCTCTCGTCCTGACAGCTTTTTCCACTGGTTTCTGAGCTTCCTCCTCAGCTGGTTTTCTCTCTACATGACCTGACCACTCTGGATATATGCCATCTATTTTGATTTTGGTCAGCATCTGCCGGTGACCTTTTGTCCGACGATAACCTTTCCTTCTTTTCTTTTTAAAAACAGTAACTTTATCATCCTTATAGGTCTCGATTACTTCACCGGTCACAGCGGCCTTTTCCAGATATGGACTACCTACCAGAATACGGTCCTCAGCTTCTATCAGCAAGACCTGATCAAAGGTGACCGCTTCTCCAGGAGCAGCCTCTACTTTTTCTATGGAGAGGACATCTCCTTCTTTCACTCGGTACTGCTTGCCGCCTGTTTTGATAACTGCAAACATAGCTTTTCACCTTTCCGGGGATAAAAATTGAGCCTTAAATTTAACATATAAGCCATTTTATGTCAACCAGATAGCCTGGCCTGTTACTGCTGGTTAACTCAGATGCTTGACCAGAGTTCCCCACCTTTTATCAAGAACAAAACCTTCTTTCATAAAAAACTGAGGAATGAGATAGTGAGTCATGATAAGCTTGATGCCTGAATTTCGCATTCGTTCAATAAAATCCCTCAACATAGCCCGGCCCAGACCTCTTTGCTTATAACCTTTGGCCACCACTATTCCCTCCATAAAAACCACTTCTGAAGACAGGTTACGGAAGCAAATACCCCCAACCACCAATCCATCCTCATCAACCAGGACCAGGTTATGATTTAGCTGAGAAATAACCCGGGGATAATTATCCAGCAGGAAAAGGTGATACAGCTGCCCGATTTCAGCTGGTTCATAACTTTCCCGGAATGTAAACTGATTTCCCTGCCGATCGGTTATGGTTGATTTTATGATCAGCCTTTCCCGTCCCGATTCGCCTGTCTTGGTCAGGTCAAGATCTTTAGTTTCTGTTGCTCTGGGGAAAACCATTCGACTGAATACCTGACGGTCTTCTTCCGACTCCAGATTTGATTGGATTTCCGACAGTTCAACAAACTGGATAGCCATCTTATCAGGCTGGCTCTTCATTTTATCAAGTAATTTTTCAAAAGCCATGATCACTTCAGCTGAGGCTGAAGAAAAATAGGTATGACGGTAAACATAAAATCGGAGCAGCTCTGGACGGGAATTCAGATGGAATTCATTGATAAGTTCGATAACTTTTTTCTCGCGCTCAAAAGGAGTAGCTTGCCCGTTGGCTATTTCCCATTCTTTATATTTGCGGATAGCAGTTAAAACCGAAACGGGCATAACTGGATTCTGGCGAATTTCGCCTAAATAGCTTTCCAGCTGAAAGCGGAATGAGCCAAAACCCTCTACCTCAATATCTTCACACTCGAGCTCATGGAAAAGCTCTTCCAGGAAGTTCAGGGCCCGTTTTTCTTCCCAGACTTCAAAACAGGCATCAAATATCCAGCTTAGATCTATTATCTTCCGGGACCAGGGATAGGCAGCCGCCACCTTCAGGTAGAAGTTCTCGATTATAAGGCGTACCAGGGACAGAGGCCCCCTATAAGGTTTTATTTCCCCTATTTCAATCAAGCCGGGATGTTCTCCATCCACACAAATATTCTCCGGTAAGGCCTGACCGGGGATAATACGGTAGTCTGAAGCGGCTACCGCCCTGAGAATCACTCCGATGGCTTCAATATAAAGCATCCGCCATTCCTGTGGAGTAACAAGAGAAATCGGCCCGCCAGGACGAGTGGCAAAATCTCTGATCCTTTCACTAACATTGAGACGGCTGAAAAAGCGGTAACTGATAGCTTTCAGATCCGGCCGCCAGCTGGCCAGGCGGGGTAAAAGACGCGGATAATTAAAATCCTCAGAAAGACATAAATGCCATAAAATTTTGTCTATGAGTCGCTGGCCAAAACGTCCTTTTAAAATTTCCACTCTTAGGTCATAATGCTCTCCCTGAGAAGTGTTGAGGCAAACCCGGAGGTGAAGTCCCGGGTAAATAGAAGCTACTCTTGAAACCCTGATTTCACCAGAAGCCAACCCTTCGGGACTGAAGGAGTTAAAGCCATAGGCAAAAGCAACACTTTCGGCCAGAAAAGTCGGTTCCGACAGAACCTGGCTGATCAATCTTCTTTCTGATTGAGAAAAATCACTGGCAATCTGGAGCTTCTCAAGAATTCTGGCTTTGATATCCTCAGGCAGCCTGACTTTTAGCCGCAGTCTAAAAAGGTTATATAGATTTTCCATTATTTTAAAAGATTCAGAAGCGAGAACCGGATCTTTCCGGTGAAGGGACCAGCTGGCCAGTTCAGCTGTCACCTGCGGAAAAAACTCGGGATGGATAGTGGCAAAGTCGGCCAGAAGTTTAAAAATATGAAGAAATTGATTGATCGTCCCCTCTGCTGCAGGCCATTTCAGAGATTGACGGTAATTAGCTAATCTGCGGCGTAGAGCCTCAAATTGCCCGCCACCCAGGGCCGATGAGGAAATTTCCTCAATGGACTCTTCATTAAGAAAAGTTAGCCCCGACTCAACGAAAGCCTCGAGAGAAGGTGTATATTCAGGTAGTGGCTGATCAAGGAGTAGAAGCCGGTAAGCCCAGCAACGGACTTTCTCTAAAGGATGACTGGCCAGAGCTTCCAATCTGAGTCTGATGAGAATAGATACCCTGAGATTTTCAGCCTGATTGAAAAGTTTTTCATAATCACTCATTGCTCCGAGAGCTGCTTCTTCTGGACCGAAGTACAGTCTGGAAATCAGGTCATGGACCCTGACCAGCGTCAGATCAGTTATTCCTCTTGGCGGCGGGAAATCCTGCTGACCGGACAGAGCTCTCTCAGCCGGTAGCCAGATTCGATTAGAAACGTTACCCAGAGGTGTATCCCAGCCTTCCCGACAGACCAGAAATTTCACCAGTGATGGATTACCGCACCATAAAAGTGGTTGACGAGCAAACAAACCCAGATCTATCGTCCTGTCTTTGATTTCATAGTAGAGATCGCCAATAAGGAATTTATGATTCTGTTGTTCATGACGAATGGCCAGAGAAGCCTCCCGACCGGCAATAACCAATCTGTCTCCTTCCAGGCGAAAATCTTCTTCAATCAAACCAAGGTCTCTTATCAGCCAGAACGGAAGCTTTAGATTGAAATCCCTGGCATTCAGGCCGAGATAATCTTTTTTATACAGCTGTTCAATCACATCAGAGAAATTAGCCACAATTTTTTTTCGATTGAACGAACCTTTAGCCGTCAGTTCGCCCTTCTCACGAGAAAAATCTCTATCCAGAAGGGCGAACTTAATTACCCGCTCATAAGGAGCCAGGCTCAGGTTAGCTGCTTCTATGATTCTCTTATAATATTCCCTTTCCCCTTCTACGGCGGGTAAGCTGCTCAGTTCAGGAGCACTGGTGTCGGGCACGATAAGCAGCGCATTATAGGGCTTGCCATCTCCTACCAGAAAAACATTCTTAAAACCAGGCACAGATTTAAATTTGTCTTCAATTTTTCGAGGGGCAATGGTTTGCCCGCGGTTGTTTTTATAAATATCCTTTATCCGGTCAACCAATCGATAATAGCCATTGGGCAAAACTTCGAAGATATCACCGGTTCTAAGCCAGTAATCGGAACCAGGCGTACCAGGATAAGGGATGTCATCGCCAGGTCCTTTATCTTCCAGATAACGGGCAATATAGTGACCCCTGGCCAGCAGTTCCCCCTCCGGGCTCAACTTCAGCTCGACACCGGGTAAGGCACAACCCTGAGTATCGTCTACATAACGGCCGGGCAGAGTCATGGTCAATCCACCCGTCGCCTCGGTTAGACCGAAACCGGAAATCAAATCAATCCCATATCTGGCAAAAAAATGGAAGACACGAGGCTCCAGATAACCGGCAGCAGAAATTCCCCAGTGCAGTCTGGAGCCAACGATTTTTCTAACCGCTGCTTTTTTTTCATCATCGGTTCTGGCACCAGCAACGGCCTCCCGGCATCTTTCATAGATCTGTACCCAGCGGATAGGCACACTGACCAGACCCGTCGGGTTAACTCTGGGAAACAGACTTAAAAGGGTATCGATAGATGGATTTCCGGAGAAAACATAGGTGCCGCGCCAGAAAATAGAACCAAGAAGCTCGAAATAGCGACCGAAAGTATGGTACAAAGGCAAAAAACTGAGCAGAACTTCATCCTGCCCAACTTCAGGTAAAGCTGCCGCCCGGGCGAATCTCTTGGAAATAAGATTGTAAGTTGAGAAGGAAACCCCCTTGGGAACACCGGTACTGCCCGAAGTATACATGACGGTTGAAACCTGGGTCAGACGAAAGCGGGGTCTTTGAGCCAGAACCTGATCTATCTCTTTGGGATTGAGCGTTCTGATCTGCTCACCGAGATAGAGCGAACTTCCTGCCGGTTCAATTCTCTGCAGGGTAAGAATGGCAAAATTCAGACCAGCTTTTTGCTTTAGCTGCTCGAGCAGTTTCAATCTTTCCAGGTTATCAGTAATAACGATGTTTATTTTCAGCTGGTTAAAAATCATCTCCAGATTTTCTAAATTAAAAGTTGGATTGAGCGGTGTCACCAGAATGTCATAGAAAAGGCAGGCCAGATCGCTGCAGGCCGAATCAAGATGATTTTCACTGAAAATAGCTACCCGCGGCTCAAGTGGAGAGGCCAGTAGATAAAAGTAGCCAGCCAGCATTTTCAGGTAGGAAGCGATTTCTGAATAGGTCCAATTTCCCCCTTTTAAAGTAGACAGGTCAAGGAAAAGTATCCGATCTGGATTTTCTTTGACTCTATCTTCAAATAAGTCCAGAAGGTTATAATTTATTTTCTGGATGAAGCCAAAACAGGTTTCAGCCCATTCCCAGTTTTTCTGGGGATAAGGCAGACATCTAAGGAAGGTTGAAGTTGAGGTCAGGTTTAAATAGGTTCTGATTATTTCCGGGCTAAGACTTTCGACCTGCCCCCCAGCCAGAAGTCTGGAGGCCAGGGTCACTATGTCCTCAGCCAGGCGCGGGTTGGTGGCGGGCAGCTGGGCAACCCAGGAATTTAAAAGTTCCTGCAGAGAAACTTTCGATCCTGGTCGAAGATCTTTTGCTTCTGTCATAAAATGAAAATTAAGGCAATTTAATTCTGGCTATTCAATCTCGACTTTCATTCTAATATATATAGACGGCTTAGTCAAAAATGAACCTGGCTGGCTTGACAACAGAGTTTCTTTCTCTTAATTTAATCTTAAGTTCTGGCTGGGCGGTTAGCTCAGGGGCAGAGTGTCGGTCTTACAAACCGGAGGTCACTGGTTCGAACCCAGTACCGCCCACCAGTAAAAATGGCATAGCAGATTATATTTCCTATTTTTGATCCAGGTTGGTGGCTCTAATTTTTTGTATCTATAACTCAATCCGAAGCGGGCCCAGAATTCAGCTAAAGGCAGGACTGAGCCAGGAGCGAGGGGTTGCCCGTCAGTATCAGTATTAGAGAAGGGGGAAAAACAAGCTCTGTTGCCAGCTAAGCCAGTCTAAATATACCTTTATAAATAGGTTGCAGGATCTGTTGTTAACCTATAAAATGGCCGCGGAGGGTTAGAATGGCTAAAGCCAGAATTCTGATTGTTGAGGACGAAGCACTGGTAGCCAGAGACCTGGTTAATATGATCAAGTCTCTCGGTTATGAGGTAACTGATCTCATTCAGAACGGCGAAGCAGTTGTCCAGAGCGTCGAGAAAAACCGCCCAGATCTGGCTATCATGGATATTGTTCTCAAGGGCCGCGTTGATGGAATCGAGGCAGCCGCTATCCTCTGGGAAAAATATTCTATACCGGTAGTTTATATAACTTCATTCGCCGATGACCTGACCTTCGAGCGAGCCCGGTTAACCGAACCCTTTGGCTATTTAATCAAACCTTATGAAGAAAGAGAACTGGAATTGACCATTGAAATAGCGCTTTATAAAGCCAGAAGGGAGCGGCTGGTGAAGGAAAGGGAAAAATGGCTATCGACTATACTAAAGGGCATAGATGATGGCATCATTGTCACTGATAACAGAGGTAAAGTTACTTTTATAAATCCATCAGCGCAAAAAATCACGGGCTGGAATGAACCGGATGCGATTGACCAACCCGTGGACAGGATATTGGAACTAAAGGAAAACCTGAATTTTGATCCTGATTCTGCCCTGCCCGTGCCAGGGGAAACCAATCTTATAACCAGAACTGGCCTGGAAATTCCCGTTGAACTGACAGTCTCCACTCTACCTGAGGAAAGTGGCCAACCGAGCGGTCAGGTGATAGTTTTTAAAGATGAGACCTCTCGTCGACAGGCTGAACAAGAACTACAGGAAAGCTGGGCAAAACTCCGGCGAGCGCTGAAAGGTACCATTCAGGCCATTTCTACCACGATTGAGATGCGCGATCCTTACACGGCTGGCCACCAGCGGCGAGTTGCTCAACTGGCTAAAGCTATTGCTCAGGAAATGAGTTTACCTGAAGTCAAAATTGAAGGTATCATATTTGCAGCTCAAATCCATGATATCGGGAAAATTTATGTTCCAGCGGAAATTCTGAGTAAGCCCACAAAATTAACCGATCTTGAATACACAATTATCAAAACTCATCCTCAAGCTGGCTATGAAATTTTAAAGAATATCGAATTCCCCTGGCCAATTGCCGAGGTCGTTTTACAGCATCACGAACGACTCAACGGCTCGGGCTACCCGGCTGGATTGAAAGACGGGGAAATTTTACTGGAAGCCAGAATTCTGGCAATTGCTGATGTGGTCGAAGCTATGTCTTCCCACCGGCCTTACCGCCCCTCCTTCGGGATAGATAAAGCTCTGGATGAGATCAGGCTTAATAACGGTCTTCTTTATGAACCAGAAGCAGTGGCTGCCTGCCAGCGGCTGTTTTTAGAGAAAGCCTTTTCATTCGAATGAACAGCGATCCTGGTCTCGCTGCCCATAGTTTGATCATCCCTGCAAAAAAGTAGCGCCCCCGACGGGATTCGAACCCGTGTTGCCGCCTTGAAAGGGCGATGTCCTAGGCCGGGCTAGACGACAGGGGCGCAAGTGAGCCGTGCTGGACTCGAACCAGCGACACCCGGCTTAAAAGGCCGGTGCTCTCCCTCTGAGCTAACGGCCCCTCATCCTGACCGCATGAAAGGTTATTTATAGCTAAAAATCGAAAATTGTCAATAAGACGGCTTATAATTTTCCTGCAGCTTAAAATTTAACTGGAATCAGGCTACTGGCTCAAACTTGACAATAATCCACCGCCCGGTATTGGGCTTACCAGCCTGATCTTTCAAAATATACCTTTTTAAAAGGACGTCATATTTTTTCTCGGCTCCAGACTTAGTCTTGACACTAATCTGAACGGTTTTGGAGTGAACTTCTCCACTCATTTCTCTGATACCAGGCAATGATTTAACACCGAGAGAAAATAAAGCAACTTGTTCTTCTTTAGCTGCGGCTTCTTTAGCTGCACTATATTGAGCCTGCAATTCTTTGTGCGCGTTATACTCTTCATCATATTTAGCCTGAAGCTCGGCTACTTTCTTTTTCAGAGCTGCTCGGGCGCCGGATGTTCTGGCATTGTCTAATTCTTCCTGAGCCGCATCTAAAGCATCCTTGGCCTCGACAACGGGGCCGACATGATCGTCCATTTTTTTCTTGGCTTCAATTTCTGCTTGATTGAGCTCTGGCAACCTGAAGGGCTCAACTGCTTCTGGTGAAATGCTCAATACCTTGTGGCTAACAGCTTCTATAGCCAGTGGTTCAACCGCCATGGCAGCCATCGTCTGATTATCATTCATAGATACTGCGTGAAAATATTTGTCCAGAAGAGTTTTCTCCGGGCTTGATGAACAGGCGGTATAAGCCAGTACTGCCAGCAGAGCTAAACCTAGAATCCAAAGATTTTTATGTTTCATACTTCCTCCTCCCTAACGGTTGTAATTCCATCTATATTATTTTTGAAATCAAAAGTTTTTTCAAGCAAAAAAGCAAGTTTAAATAATTCCAGCTCAGAAAAAGCTGGACCAAGGAGCTGGAGACCCAGTGGTAAGCCCTTTGAAGTCAAACCAGAAGGTAATGACAGACCGGGAATTCCTGCCAGATTGGCAGTAACTGTAAAGTAGTCCTGCCGATACATCGATAGAGGATCCTGTTTTTCCCCGAGTTTGAAGGCTGGCTCAGGAGTAGTTGGAGTCAGGATAAAATCGACCTGTCGAAAGGCTGACTGAAACTCCCTGGCTATAGCTCGCCTGGCCCGTGCCGCCCGGGCATAATAAGCATCATAATAGCCAGAACTCAGGGCAAAAGTTCCAACGAGAATACGCCTCTTGACCTCAGGCCCAAAACCCAGAGTCCTGGTCTTGATATACATGTCAGATAAATCAGATGAGTCCGCCCTGAAACCGTAACGAACACCGTCATAGCGAGCCAGATTGGAACTGGCCTCAGACGGAGCAATAATATAATAACAAGGAAGAGCATATCGCCAGGTGGGAAAAGAGAGAGAAGTCAGCTTAAAACCCAGTCCGGTGAGAAGCTGAATAGCTTTTTTATAGTTAGCTAACACTTCTTCATTAACTTCAGACAGTGAGTCTTCATCCAGTATACCTATCTGCTTTTTATCCAGAGGCAATTCCAGGCCGGCCATAAAATCTGGAATAGGCAGATTGGCTGAGGTCGAGTCGCGACGGTCAAAACCGAATATTACTGAACTTACCAGAGCACAGTCTCTGACATTTCTGGCGAGAGGGCCTATTTGATCAAGAGACGAAGCAAAAGCTACCAGACCGTAACGGGAAACCCGACCATAGGTTGGCTTAAGGCCAACCAGCCCGCAGAAGGCAGCTGGTTGCCGGACTGAACCGCCTGTCTCAGAGCCAAGAGCAGCCGCTGCCTCACGGGCCGCCACCGCTGCTGCCGAACCACCGCTGCTGCCTCCTGGCACCCGGCTCAGGTCCCAGGGGTTTCTGGTGGTGAAAAAAGCAGAATTCTCGGTGGAAGAGCCCATGGCAAATTCATCCAGATTAGTCTTGCCAATAATAATAGCATCCTCATCTTCGAGTTTTTCCACCACGGCGGCGTTATATGGCGGAATAAAGTGTTCTAATATCCTGGAGCCACAGGTCGTTCTGACCCCTTTGGTTACAATATTATCTTTAAGCGCCACCACCGCCCCGGCCAGCCTGCCTTTTTGTGATTTTGAATCAATTTCTCTGGCTCTGATCAGAGCCGACTCAAAATTGCAGGTTAGGTAAGCTTTGACCTCCTTATCTATTTTCTCAATCCAGTCTATATAATCTTCAACCACCTCGACGAGACGGACCTCGCCGCTTCTGACCAGATTGATAGCCTCATTCAGACCAAGTTCGTGGAGCTTTTGGGGCATTTGAGTTATTTTCCTGTCAGGACACGGGGGACCTTGAAGAAGTCGCCCTCTTTCTCCGGTGCCATGGCCAGAACCTCAGCCAGTGGTAAAGATTGGCCCGGCTCATCAGGCTCGAGTCTCAAAGCAAAGTCAACGGGAGTAAAATTCTCTCCCTCTGCTTCTTCTGCTTCTATCTCCAACTGGGCCAGCTGGCCTACCCAGTCAATGATTTTATCCAGCTGGGCTGGTAGCTGTCTTTCTTCTTCTTCAGTAAGTTTTAGATTGGCCAGCCTGCTTAAATAATTTACATCAGATTTCATGACTACAATTATAGGCAATCGCCCGGTGGTTAACAAGGAAAGTTTCTTTTTTAATTTTTTTTGATTTATGGTATATATAATTCTATTTTTTGACAGGGGAAGCCTATGGACTCAGTAAAAAAAATAATCTCCAAATACAAAAAGGATCGGACGAGGCTCATTGATATCCTGAAAGATATTCAGGCCGAAGAAGGCCATATCTCTGAACAGACAATTAGAGCTCTCGCCACTTCTCTTAAAATCTCCAGGGCTGAGATTGAAGGGGTTATCTCTTTTTACCATTTTCTAGCCGAGCGTCCCCTGGGGAAATATGTGCTCTATCTCAACAATTCAATTACTTCTGAAATGGCCGGCCGGGAAAAGGTGGCCAAGACCCTGGAGAAAGAGGCTGGCTGCCACTTTGGCGAGACCTCTCCTGATGGCCTGATCACCCTTCTGGAGACTTCCTGTATCGGTATGAACGACCAGGAGCCGGCGGCCATTATCAATGGTGTGATTTTTACCTCATTAACTGAAGAAAAGGCGAGAAAAATAATCACCAGGATGAAAGAGAAGCAGGATGTACAGTCCATGATTGAGGAATATGGCGACGGTGCCAACCAGCATGAGCTGGTCAGGGCGATGGTTAAGAATAATATCAGAAAAAAGGGACCGGTTATCTTTGGAGATTACAAGGCAGGTGAAGCTATTGATAAGGCTTTAAGAATGACGCCAGAAGCGGTTATTGATGAAGTTAAAAAGGCCAATCTCATGGGTAGAGGCGGGGCAGGTTTTCCGACCGGATTGAAATGGGAGCTCTGCCGTAAGGAAAAGAATCCCAACCACTATGTTGTCTGCAATGCGGATGAAGGTGAGCCCGGCACCTTTAAGGACCGGGTCCTTTTGACCGAAAGGCCAGAAATGGTATTTGAAGGTATGGTCATTGCCGGTTATGCCGTCGGAGCAAGACTTGGCGTTTTTTATCTCCGGTACGAATACAGCTACCTGCGAAAATACCTTGACTTTATTCTGGACAGAATGCGCCGGCAGGGTCTTCTGGGGAAAAACATTGCCGGTATGAATTTTGATTTTGATATTGAGATTAGATCCGGAGCTGGAGCTTATGTCTGCGGTGAGGAATCGGCACTGATCGAATCAGCCGAAGGCAAGCGGGGCGACCCGCGAGACCGGCCTCCTTTCCCGGTCCAGAACGGCTATCTGGGCTGCCCGACTACGGTCAACAATGTCGAGACCCTGGCCACTGCTACCCAAATTCTTAATCGAGGAGCAGCCTGGTTTAGATCCATGGGCACACAGGTTTCAGCCGGAACTAAGGTGCTCAGTATTTCTGGCGACTGTAAGTCACCTGGAATTTACGAAGTCGAATGGGGATTAACCATCCGGGAGCTTCTGGACATGGTCGGGGCCAGGGACACCCTGGCCGTTCAGGTCGGTGGAGCCTCCGGCCAGTGTCTGGCTGAGAGTAGCTTTAACCGTAAACTCTGTTATTCTGATCTGCCCACCGGCGGTTCAATCATCATCTTCAATAAAAGTCGGGATATTTTTTCCATCGTGCGGAATTTCCTGGACTTCTTTATTGAAGAAAGCTGCGGGTGGTGTGCCCCTTGCCGGGCAGGCAATGTTCTTCTCAAGAAGAAATTCGAAAAAATCGTCTCCGGCCTGGGCACCGCTCAGGACCTGGCTGAGATTGAGTCCTGGGGGAAATTAATAAAATCAACCAGTCGCTGTGGTCTCGGTCAAACCAGTCCCAATCCGATTCTGACCACACTCACCAATTTCCGCGAACTCTATGATAAAAAGATCAATAAGGAAACCGATTTCGTTTCTGAATTTGACCTGAAGCGAGCTGTGGAGGACGCCTGCAAGGTGACCGGAAGAAAATTCCAGGAGGAAAGACAAGATGCCTGAGAAATTAAAATTCAGTATAGATGGTCGGGAATGCCTGGGCGAGCAGGGGATGACCATTTACGAGGCAGCCAAAGCCAATGGGGTTTATATTCCTGTTCTTTGCCACTATGAAGGGCTTAAGCCAGTTGGCAGCTGTCGGATATGCTCGGTTATGGTCAACGGCCGATGGATGGCTTCCTGCACGCAACCGCTGTCCGAGGGCATGGCTATAGAAAACGATACCCCTCAGGTCAATGAATACCGCCGGGCGATTGTGGAGATGCTGCTGGCCGAAGGCAACCATTTCTGCCCGGCCTGTGAAAAAAGCGGCAACTGTGAGCTTCAGGCTTTAGCTTACCGTTTAGGAATTCTGGTGCCACGTTTCCCCTATCAGTTTCCAAAACGAAAGATAGAGGCCTACCCTGGCTTTTTGCTCGAGCACAATCGTTGCATTCAATGTCAGCGTTGTGTGCGTGGTATTCAGGCTGAGGGTGGGCTGAAAATATTCGCTATGAAAAATCGCTCCAGTGCAGTCAAGGTCAATGTGGACAGGAAACTGGCTGCTAAATTAAGCGAGGAACAGATTCAGAAAGCTATGGACCTCTGTCCGGTTGGAGCTATTCTCAAAAAAGAGGTCGGTTTCATTCGTCCCATCGGCCAGAGAAAATATGATCACCAGCCCATCGGCAGTGAGATCGAAGGTCAAAAGTGAGGTTTGAAGATGAGCGGTAAACCAGTAATTGCCACGGCTTCGTTAGCCGGTTGTTTCGGCTGTCATATGTCCTTTCTTGATATAGATGAAAGGCTGCTCGAACTCATTGAACTGGTGGAGTTTGATAAGTCACCAATTGACGATCTAAAGCACTTCACCCGACCGGTTGATATTGGCTTAATTGAAGGCGGCTGCTGCAATGCCGAAAACGTCGAGGTTCTGCGCTCATTCCGCCAGAACTGTCGGATTCTCGTTTCTGTTGGAGAATGCGCGGTCATGGGTGGGCTGCCAGCCATGCGGAACACTATTTCTCTTCAAGAATGTCTGGAAGAAGCCTACCTGAATTCTCCTACGGTCGCTCCGGAAGACAGGGTCATCCCCAATGATGAGGATCTGCCTCTTCTGCTGGATCGGGTTTATCCCTGCCACGAAATAGTCAAAATTGATTATTTTCTGCCGGGCTGTCCGCCGTCGGCCGATCTTATCTGGGAAGCCCTGACCGCTCTGGTGCAGAACAGGCCCATGAAGCTTGAATATCAACTGATTAAATATGATTGAGGTTTAAGACCATGGCCAGAAAAATAACGATAGAACCGGTAACGAGAGTCGAGGGACACGGTAAGGTCACCATCCATCTTGATGATGAGGGGCGCGTTTCTCAAGCCCGTTTTCATGTGGTGGAGTTCCGTGGCTTCGAGCGTTTTGTTCAAGGGCGACCTTACTGGGAGATTCCTGTTCTTGTCCAGCGCCTGTGCGGTATCTGTCCGGTAAGCCATCACCTGGCCGGAGCCAAGGCCATGGATATCATTGCCGGCGTACCGCCTGAAAAGCTTACCCCGACCGCTGAAAAAATAAGACGCCTGATGCATTATGGACAGATGCTCCAGTCCCATGCACTTCATTTCTTTCATTTGGCTTCGCCTGACCTTCTTTTCGGTTTTGACGCTGATCCGGCCTTGCGCAACATAATTGGTGTGGCTAAGTTCCACCGGGAGCTGGCTGTCCATGGCGTTATTCTCAGAAAATTCGGGCAGGAAATAATTAAAGCCACAGCCGGGAAGAGAATCCATGGCACCGGGGCTATCCCGGGAGGTGTCAATAAAAGTCTGACCCCGGAAGAAAGAGATTATTTCCTCAAGTCACCGGCTCCCTACAATATTGACACCATCATTGATTGGGCTCAGGAAGCTATTGAGGTCTTTAAAAAATTGCACCAGGAAAACAAGGACGTCCTGGATAATTTCGCTGCTTTTCCTTCCAACCACCTGAGCCTGGTGCGGAAGGATGGAGCTCTGGACTTTTACCATGGTGTCCTGAGAGCAGTAGATGCGGAGGGCCGCAAAATCCTCAATGATGTTGATTACCAGGATTACCTCAAATATATCGGAGAAGAAGTCAGACCATGGAGTTATATGAAATTTCCCTATCTAAAAAAATTGGGAAAAGAGAAAGGCTGGTACCGGGTTGGGCCGATTGCCAGACTCAACACCTGCGATTACATTCCCAGCCCTCGAGCCCAGCAGGAATTCGAAATCTATAAAGCCTATACCGGCGGTAAGCCCAATAATATGACCCTTCACAGCCACTGGGCCCGCCTGATTGAACTCCTCCATGCAGCTGAAGTGATTAAAGACCTGCTCAATGACCCGGACATTACCGGCAGCAAACTGGTGAAAAAAGGTAAAAAACAACTGGAGGGAGTGGGCCTGGTCGAGGCACCACGCGGCACACTTTTCCATCATTACCGGATAAACAAGGATGACCAGGTGACCATGGCTAATTTGATTGTCTCCACGACCAATAATAATGAAGCCTACAATCAGGCTGTCCGCTGGGTAGCAGACAAATACATTTCAGAAAAACCGGAAATAACTGAAGGCATGCTTAACCGGGTGGAAGTAGCCATCCGGGCTTACGATCCCTGCTTGAGCTGCGCGACACATGCCCTGGGTCAGATGCCACTTGAGGTTGACCTTTATGATGCTAAAGGCCAGCTCATTGACAGTAAAAGAAAATAGTGAGCCCGCGTAAAGATAGAGGCCTTAGAATTCTGATCTTCGGTATTGGTAACCCGGCACGTCAGGATGATGGATTGGGACCGGCTTTCATTAGCCGCCTGGAAAAAGCCAGAATACACAGTTTGACCTTAGAAGCTGATTATCAACTGCAGGTAGAAGATGCCCTTCTTTTTTCTGAACATCAACTCGTCGTGGTTGTTGATGCTATAAAATCAGGCCGCAAGCCTTTTGTTGTCAAAAGAATAGAGCCCGCTGAGGATTCGAGTTTTACCACTCACCACCTTTCTCCGGAAGCTCTTCTTTACCTGACCCAGATCCTCTATGAGAGAAGTCCCGAAGTCTGGCTTCTGGGCATCAGAGGCTATAAATTCTCGCTCGGGGAAAAGCTCAGCCCGAAAGCCCGGGCCAACTTTGATCAAGCCTATAAGTGTTTTATTAAGTTTTTAAAAATCGTAACAACTTCTGGGCTGGCTTCTGCTATAATTGATTTTCAACCACTAACATCATCTCGAGGTAAAAGACATGGAGCAAAAGAAAAAAGAATTGCTGGTTCTTGAGGATATCCTCGGCTCAAATAAAAAGATAGCCGGTCAGATCAGAAAGAAGCTGGAAGAGCATGGCATCCTGGCAGTTAATCTGCTGAGTGCGCCCGGATCAGGAAAAACCTCGCTTCTCGAAAAAATCGGGTTAAAACTTAAAGATAACTACCGGCTGGGGGTGATTGAAGGCGATATAGAAACAGAAAGGGATGCCGAAAGAATCAGAAAAATCGGTCTTCCAGCCTGGCAGATTACGACTCACGGTGCCTGCCACCTGGAAGCCAAAATGCTGGCTCAAATTTTTGATCAAATACCGGCTGACCTCGATTTTTTATTTATAGAAAACGTGGGCAATCTTGTTTGTCCGGCCAGCTTTGACCTGGGCGAAGGGCTGCGTTTTGTTTTGCTCTCGGTACCGGAAGGTGATGATAAGCCCAAAAAATATCCTGAAGCTTTTCTCACCTCACAGGTTCTCGTTCTGACTAAATGTGACCTTTTGCCCTATTTGCCCTTTGACACTGACCGTGTCATCAAAGAAGCTCTGGAAATTAATCCTCATCTTAAAGTTTTTAAAACTTCTGCCACGACGGGAGAAGGTCTGGACGAGCTTTGTGCCTTTTTAGAAGCAGAACTCAAAGAGAGGCGCAGTCAGCATGCATGAGCTGTCACTCGTCGCTGACCTTTTTACTATCATTGAGCAACAGGCTAACCAGGCCGGCGCCAAAAAAGTCACTAAAGTAGTTGTTTCAGTTGGCGAGTTGTCTGGAGTTGTACCGGAGCTTTTTAGGTCAGCTTTTCAGAGTTACAAAAAGGGAACTATCGCCGACAAAGCCAGGTTGCAGCTCAAAATGGTTAAAATCAAATTTAAATGCCGGAGTTGCGGCCACGAAATTACTGCCAGAAATATCATGGACGAATCTTTTTCTTATCTCTGCCCGGCCTGCGGTTCAAAAGAGATGGAGCTCATCGCCGGGCGTGACCTTTACCTGGAAAAACTGGAAATAGAAACCTGAGGTACCACCAGAGTCTCAAAAATAGCGGGAGGCAGCAGGGTGGTGGAGAATAAGGGCTGTCGTCGTCAGTTCTGGTACCAGCTGAAAAGTTTCTGTCAATGAGACGCCTATTCCCTTGCCGTCTAATAGCTCCAGAATCTTTTTCTGATCCTCAAGGCGCGGAAAAGAAGGGTAGCCAGGGCTGATTCTACGACCGCGGTATTTTTTCTTCAGGCAGGCATCATAATCCGGACTGCCTTCAGATTCCAGACCCAGTTCCTGCCTTATTCTAAAATGGAGATATTCTGCCAGAGCTTCGGTTAACTCCGCACCCAGACCATGCCAGAGAAAATAATCAGCATACTCGCCGCTAGTCCATTTTTCTTTAATAAAGGCCTCAAGTTTATGGCCCGTGGTCACCAGAGAAAAGGCCACGACATCCTTTTTTTCTGCTTCTCGGGGCAAAAAGAAATCAGCAGCACTTATCTCTGGAAAAGACTTAAGCAAAGGGAAACTGAAGACAAAGGGTGCCTCGTCACTCTCGTCCCTAAAGACCAGAAGCTTATTTTTCTGGCGGCAGGCCGGAAAATAGCCATAGGCGGCCTGAAATTGTAGTAGCTTTTTGTGGCGAGCTTCTTCTAAAAAACCGGAAAGAAGTGCATCCGGAATGAGATGGGCGTTGACCGGCAGGCTGGTTTTGTCCTTCAACTGCCAGCGGGTGGAAATAAGGACTTTGACATTAAGGAAAGGCAGAACTTTCTCTGGCGATATTTTCTTTAAATGGCGGCTCCCCCAGAATGGTGGGTGTGGTATTTCCTCGGGGGCTAACCGCCTGATTTTAATCTCTTCTTTTGTCATTTCCCTGCTGTTCATCCTGTCATCCTTACTTCTGGCCTTTTGCCCTTTTAAATAATTCGCCTGGCTGAAGGGCTTGTCTTCTTTCCATTTCTTGCCTTTTTCTTGCCTTTACTCTCTTGAGCATGATATCCATTGTCCTCCACTAAGCCGGATCAGCCGGCATCATTCTCAGCCTGATAAAGAATTGACCAGAAAAATCAAAAGCAGAGACACAGACTCAAAAAGTTTACCCTCTATCCAACTTTTTTCCTCGTTCATAATCATAAGCTCTAACCTCGTTGAGCTTCTAGACATTAGCCCTGCCGGCTGATTTTTCTTTTTTCCCTGATAGATTTTTCATAATTTCTAAAGCGGCCATGGCATCCCGGCCATAATAAACCTCGCCTCCGTAGGCTGGTTTTAGAACTTTCTCCACAAAGCTCCGGTCCAGAGCTGCCCCGCCGCATAGAACCGGAACTTTAAGCCCATGTTCTCTTAACGTCTCCAGATAATCTTTCATCACCCAGCAGGATTTTACCAGCAAGCCACTCAAACCGACGGCCTGTGGTCTGAATTCTTCTATGGCTTTGATAATCTCTTCCACCTTCTGATTTATACCAAGATTAATAACTTCAAAGCCATTGGCTTCAAGAATCAAAGCGACGAGATTCTTGCCGATATCATGGACATCACCCTGAACCGTAGCCAGGACAATTTTACCTTTTCTTTCTTCGCCGCTCCCCGCCGGAAGATATGGTTTGAGAACAGTCAAAGCTTTTTTAACCGTTTCAGCTGATTTAAGAACAAAGGGCAGCGGTAAATTCTGCTGGCTGAAAAGTTCACCGACTATGTCCATGCCTTTTAAAAGAAAATTATTGATTATCTCCAGCGGTGAATATTTTTTAAGAAGCTCCTGGATAAGGACCTCCATTTGAACTGATTCTCCATTTACCACTGCTTCTACCAGGGCTTTCTCCGGTCGGACAGCCTGCCGTGAAGCTGACGGAGTTGTTGAAGTCAGCAAAAATTTTTCGCCCAGAAGCTCAGTGAGAGGGTCATAACCGGGGCGGCGGTGGTTTAGAATTAAATCCTGGCCCAGCTTTAAAATTTTCTCGGGTATTCTCTGAAGCGGCATTATTTTCGAATGATGAATAATCGCTGCATCGAGACCGGCCTTTAGCGCCAGGGATAAAAAAATAGAGTTTATATAAGGCCTGAGCTCGGCCGGCAAACCGTAAGAGACATTGCTTATGCCCAGAATCGTCTGACACTCTGGAAATCTTTCCTTAAGAAGCCTGATGGCAGTTAAAGTCTCCCGGGGAGCGTCAGCATAGTGATGGTCTCCGCTAGCCAGCGAAAGAGTCAGCGGATCAAAGAAAATATCAGAAGGCTTGAAATTATTTTTATTAACCAGAAGATCATAAAGTCTCAAAGCAACGCGCAGTTTTTCTTCGGCCTTAAGCGCCAGCCCATTCTCATCAATGGTCAGGGCAACGACTGCCGCCCCGAATTCCTTAGCCAGGTCTATCGTCTCCTGCGCCCGCTTCCCTCCATCTTCCAGGTTAATCGAGTTAATGATGACTTTACCACCGTAGTTTTTAAGCGCAGTCTCCAGAGCCGAAATATTACTGCTATCAATCATGACGGGAATTTTGAGCTGGAGATTTAATGTCGGCATAAAAATTTTCCAGTCCGCTGCTTCCTCCCGGCCGGATGTGGCCAGAGCCACATCGGTCAGATGAGCTCCTTCCCGCTCGGCCTCGACTGCCACTTCCATCATCCCCTGAAAATTTTCTGAGAGCAGCAGTCGCCGGAAGGCCTGGCTCCCATTGACATTGGTTCTCTCGGCAATAATTAAAGGCCGCGGCTTGACCCGAAAAGGCTGAGCTCTGAAGGTCGAAGCACAGCCGGGGGAAAAGCGGTAATGTCTCCGGACCGGATGAAGACCGTCAACTTCTCTTACCACCGCTTTTAAATGCTCGGGTGTTGTTCCGCAACAGCCGCCGACCAGACGCACCCCGAACTCCTCCACAAATCTTTTAATGTCCGTAGCTAGCTCTTCCGGAGAAAGATCATAGATGTATTTTCCCTCTTCTAGAACCGGACGTCCGGCATTGGGCAGAGCCGAAAGAAGAAAAGGTGAATTCTTTTTTAACTGCCGCAGCGCCTCAACCATAGCCTGCGGACCATCGCCGCAATTCAGTCCTAAAGAAAAAAGAGGAAAACTGGAAAGAGCCGTGATGAGGGTCAGCATGTCTGTTCCCAGAAGAAGACACCCCGCCTTATCCACCGTCACCGTGACCATCACCGGCAGTCGCTGATTTTTTTCTTTTTGAACCCTGAAAATAGCAGCCAGTGCGGCTTTTATCTGGAGAAGATCCTGGGCAGTTTCGATCTGAAGAAGATCCACCCCACCTTCGACGAGACCCGAGACCTGCTCGTAATAAGAATCTTTCAATTTATCAAAACCGATCTGTCCCAGGCTGGGCAACTTTTTCCCCGGTCCAATTGAGCCCGAAACAAATCTCGGGCGCGAAGCGGTGGTAAAAGAAGAGGCAATTTCCTTAGCCAGCCGGGCGGCGGCCAGATTAATCTCGTAAGCTTTATCCCCGAGGCCGTATTCTTCCAGGACAGCGCGATTAGCTCCAAACGTATTGGTTTCAATAACTTCACAACCGGCTTCAAGAAAAGAAGCATGGACTTCACCTACCACCTGCGGCCGGGAAAGGTTAAGAATTTCATAGCAACCTTCCTTTCCGCGGAAATCGTCTGGCGTTAGACTGAATTTCTGGAGACTGGTGCCCATAGCGCCATCAAAAATTATGACCTTCTCTTTAGCTATATTTTCAATCCGGCTCTGTTTTCTTTTTCTCATTTATCATCTCCTCTTTTTCCTGCCTTCCCTATTTGCTTTATTTACTTTTTGAACAAGATTCTTAACAAGTCTATCACCGGGTCCTTCTGACTCATGGTAAAAATATGAATTCCGGGAGCGCCTGCCTCCAGTAATTTTTCAGCCAGTTCCAGACCAAACTTCAAGCCGGTTTTCTTCTCCTCTTCAGCCGTCCGGCAGGCTTCGAAAGCCTCGACCATGGCCGGTGGCAGGCTGACTCCAAAAGTGGCTGGTATTTTTGCCAGCTGCTTTTGATTATAGAGCAGTTTAAAACCAGGTATAACCGGCACCTTTATCCCGGCTTTCTTTAAACGGCCAAGATAATTTTGATAAGTTTCGGCTGAAAAAAACATCTGGGTAATAATAAATCGGGCGCCGGCCTCAACTTTCTCCTGGAGATGTAACAGATCAAACTCCACGCTCGGCGACTCAGGATGCTTTTCCGGATAACCAGCAACGCCGCAGCAAAAATCAGTCGCCGCCGCTGGTTTCGCTCCTTCCAGGTAATAACCGTGATTTAAATTATCAATCTGCCTGACCAGTTCACAGGCATGGGCGTGGCCGCCAGGCTCCGGTCTGAATTCTTTTTCCCCTGGTTGCGGATCGCCGCGGATGACAAATATATTCTCGAGTCCCAGATAGTGAAGTTCAAGCAGAGCATCTTCGAGTTCATAGCGGTTAAAACCGGCACAGATCAGATGCGGCACCGTTTCTACCCCGAATTTGTGCTTCAGGCTGGCCGAAATGGCTACTGTCCCCGGTCTTCGCTGGCGGCGGATCTTAATTTCCTGACCATTTTCGACCGACCACCCATTTTGAGGCTGGTGAAAAGTCACACTGATAAAGAGAGGATCAAATTCAAGAAAAGGATCAATCAGGTGATAGAGTTCCTCGACATTTGAACCTTTATCGGGCGGTAGAATTTCGAGCGACAGAACTGGCTTTTTTCTGCCGATCAGGGCTTCGCTTACTTTCATTTCGCCTCCTGCTTTGAGATTCTAAAAAGAGAGAAATAAAACCGGTGCAAAAACTTATGGAGGGAATCCCGAACGCAGGAATGGCCGTTAAAGAAAGCCTTAGAAAGCCGCTGACAACAGACGAAAGCAGAATTTCAGGCTAATACAACCTGGGAAAGGAACCCGGCACAGGCTCTATTTTCAAGCCATTCCCGTGCCCGGGTTAGACATTATCATGGAGGAGCAAAATTCTTTGATTTTATAAGAAAAGAAGCGCTCTTTGGATGGAAAGTACATCAGGCTTCTTAAGATTTTTTCACCAAGGGAGTATTTACTCATGGTGGTTTTTAATTAACACAAGTTAGATTACCTGTCAAGAGGGCTTCCCCTGAATACGCAGAATTGACGGAATCTATTTAAAATGTTAGATTATCTCTTCAACAAATATTAATTCAGCGAGCCAAATTAAGATAAATTGAAAAAACAGGCCTATAATTTTCTAAAGCTTCAGGCCGAGCGAGACAAGGCGAGTAAGCAGGAGAGAGGAGAGCTTATTCAGCTGTTTCCGTCCGAGTCTGATATTCCCGAAAAATTCCGCCTGAATTCTAATCTCGACCAGCACCGGGTTCTCATCGATGGGCAGATTATTCCCTGGAAGGGGGCTCTAGCTGAGGTATTTTCTCCTATTTATATCAAAAACGGTGATTCCTTAGACAGAAAAAGGATTGGCTCGTATCCTGCAATGACCCGCCAGGCGGCACTGAAGGCACTGGATTCCGCCAGAAGGGCTTTTTCTTCTGGAAACGGAACATGGCCTTCATTTCCTCTCTCCAGGCGGATCGAATCGATTGAAAAGTTTCTGGAACGATTAGAAAACCAGAAAGAAAACATTCTCAGAACTCTGCTGTGGGAAATCGCCAAGCCTTACCATGAACTGGAAGATGAATTTGAAAGAACCAGGCAATATATTGAACAGGTAATCAAGGTTGCCGGTCAGAAAGAAAAAGATTCCTTTCTGCTAAAAAAGGAAAAAGGAATCTTAGGCCTTATCCATAATGAACCCTATGGAATCGCTCTGTGTCTGGGACCGTATAACTATCCCCTTTTTGAAACTTTCAGCCTGGTTTTACCTGCTCTCTTAGCGGGTAATGTGGTGATAATCAAACCCCCCAAATTTGGAGTGTTGTTTTTTGACTTTTTGTTAGAAGCTTTTCAGGACTGCTTCCCGCCGGGTGCAGTGAACATCATTTCTGGCGATGGTAAAAAGATTATTGAACCGCTGATGAAAAGTGGAGAGGTAGATGTTCTGGCTTTTATCGGTTCAGCTGAGACTGCTAACCGCTTGATCAGTCTGCACCCCAGAAAAAATAGATTACATAGCTTATTGGGTCTCGGTGCAAAAAACGCGGCGATAGTTTTGCCTGATGCCGACCTCGATGTGGTTGTCGCGGAATCGGTTTTAGGAGCACTGGCTTTCAACGGCCAGCGCTGTGCAGCTTTGAAAATATTTTTTGTGCATAAAGAAATTGAGGCAACTTTCAGAAAACGGCTGCTTGATGCCGTGAGCAAAATTAACCTGGGAATGCCCTGGATGGAAAGGGTAAGGATCACACCGATAGTTGACCCCGAGCGGCTTCCCTATCTGCATGAACTGGTCAGGGAGGCCCTCAATAAAGGAGCCAGGATAGGTAACAAAAATGGTGGAAGATCACTCGAATCAATTTTTGTCCCGGCTGTTTTGTATCAAGTCAATTCAAAAATGAGGATTTACTGGGAAGAACAATTCGGACCAATTATACCCGTTGTCTCTTACCACGATATAAAAGAACCGGTAACTTATATCAGTAATTCTCCCTTCGGACAGCAGTTGAGCATTTTTGGTACAAAAACCAAGACATTGATAGAGCTGATTGATCTGGTCAAAAACCAGGTATCACGGGTAAATATTAATACCAAATGCCAGCGCGGTCCTGATCTTTTCCCTTTCACCGGTAAAAAAGATTCGGCTCACGGAGATTTTTCAATTTTGAATATCCTCGATTATTTCTCATCGCAAGCTGTCGTAGCAGCAAGAGAAACTGAGCTCAGCGAAGCTCTCTTCCAAAGCCTTCAACAACCAAAACATTTAGATATAAACCAGGGATCATGAGTAAAGAGAAAACAACTGAAAATTTACAGTCAGCAATGAGCATTTCATCCGGGGGTGCTGGTGGAATAACCATTCCAGCCAGGCATCTCAGTCTTCTGGACTTGTTCACTGACTTTTATGGAACTCATAAGCGGCTAAAAGAATTTCTGGAAAAGTTTCATCAACCGCACACTCAGAGCGACCAGCTGGCAGAAGAACTCAGGGGAATCAGCCTCGGAGATTTCTACAAATACAACTTTAACGACCAGGGGCAGCTGGCCCTGCAAATCCTGGCTGAAATTTATGCCGAACTAATTAATCGGGAAAACAGCGGGCCGGTTAAAGAAAAAATTATCGGCTATTTTTTTGAATATCTAAGGAAAATACTGGAGGACAGTAGAGAGCATCTCTCCCGAAATATCCCGGTTGTCCTCTGGGCTCTGGATTTCCTGCGGCAGAGACCTGAGGAAGAATCCGGATCGATGAAAAAAATCACCAGAGACCTGAAAGCTATTCTTAAATTTTTTATTGATGCCGGTCTGCAAGTTCCGGTCTATAATCTGGCAGAGCTAAGCTATCGCGCCTTTCGGGCATCTTTTAACTTCTGGCTGCAGCAGCCTGATCCGCTTCGTGAATTTATTGAGTTCAATGGGCAGGCCGAGGCCCGGGCCAGATATCAATCACTGGTCGCCCCGATCAGCCATGATCATCTACGGTTACTGTTGAGGCGGTTGGAAGAGGCTTTTCCCCCGGCCAGTTTGGAAAACTATGAGGCCTTTAAAATTTATTTAGAACTTCCCGATTACTATCAAATCGCCGACGGCTATCTAAGAATCGCCCACGAGCTAGAGGTGGCCCCCTTAGATAACCAGCGAGGAGAATCTTTCCATGTTGATTTCCTGTTAAAAATCATCAGCTTACCTGCCCTCCAGGACATTCATCGTGAAGCGCTGATGGAAATCAACCGTTCATTCGGCCGTGCCCTGGCAGAGAAATCCGCACCAGAAGCCGAAGAATTTATCAGAAAGATGTTCCAGGTGCTGCGGGAAAACACTGCCTCCAGCCACCATACTGAGACCATTTTTAGCTTTATTAATGCTGCCGCCCGGGAGGTCTTTAAGCTCAACCAGCATTCCCTGGTCAATACTCTTATCGAGGAAATTATTCTTTTCGGATTTCAATCACCCAATATTCAAGGTACAACAACTGATTGGGAAGTAAAATTTAATCCTTGGCATATCAAGAATATTCGTTCCTGGCTCGAGATTATTAGGCTGAAGCCCCGCTGGACAAAACAGCTGCTATCAGCCTTGATCATCAACCTTAAAATCGGAGGCGTCTTTGTCCGGGATACTGATCTTTTGCAGAAAGATATTTCTGCCCTTCTAAATTCAGATATCACTCCTGCCTTTAACCTGATCATGCAACTGGCCAGACTGCTTCCGATTTTTTTCAATGAAATCAATGCTGAAGGCGAACTGCGGGAGGTCTCGATCCGCATGGATGACATTACTGGCCGCCGCGATCCCCTGATTCATTTTGTCAGAAAACAATCTCATGTAGAAAGTAACAGTAGGCTTATTCCTTTTGTTGAGGCTATTGTTCGCTACTGGTATTCTGGAAACAAAGAAGACATCCGCCCCTTCCTGCCCGAGGAGGTTTATGAACAAATTGAAGGCTGTTCAGAGATATACGAAGGGATGCATAAAATCTTTAGGGTGCTCTACAAGGAGGTCCATCAGAATCCGCGCCTTTTTCTGCAGTGGGAACCATCTAAAATTCAGAGGATTATCCAGAAAATCCCCAAGGTAACAGACGACGATAAGGAAAAGGCTATTCTGGTCCTGCGTTTTTATCAATTGCTCTATAAAAAATACAACATTCATTATCAGGATGTGATCAAAAGCCTGCAATCTTCATATATTTTTGACCAACAGAAGCTGACCTCCTTGCAGAAAGCCCTCTTACGGAAAGATTATTACCAGAGTCTGGTTATACTTATGGATTTTCTGAGTCTCTTAAAAGAGCGTATTGTTTCTCCGGAAAAAACAGAAGCCTTTGAAGATATTTATCATAAAAGACACATTGCGGCCGGCATCCCGTCCATGTATGGTGTCTATCGTGAGCCCAAATTCGATGCTCTTGGCCTTTATCTCAGGTTACAATGTCTGGCCAACGTCCTTCTGGAACAGCTCATCAATTCCCTCAATATCCAGTTCATCACCAAAACCACTCTGGTAAAAATTGATAAATATCTTCGTCTGTTTATCAAGGCCCTTCAACTGGAAGGGATTTCCACAGAAGGGCTTGAATCAAAGACGAAATATCTCCAGGGAGCTCTCCAAATCAAACGTTTTAGCCTCGATCAATACATTGATATCTTCCGTTTCATTTCCAGGGGTATCCAGGATATCATCCGGCTCTACTACATAGACCCTCATCAGGCCAATCTCCGGATAGTAATTCGGCAGTTTCTGGCCAGACAGTATGGTGATAAAATGACCAGCCTGTCCAGAGAGGAAGAGGAAGCAGCAGTCTATATGCAGACCGAGAATTTTCTGCGCTCAATTATTGCCTCAAGTTTTGGGCTGCAGACGCTCGATAACTTTATCAGCAATATTCTCAAAACACTTTGCGCTGAACAAGAGAAATTCAAAACTCACAGCCACATGTTGAATATTCTGATGAGTTACAATCCAGAGATAATCATCACGCCTCTTTACAAGAAGCCACAAAAAAAAGATGACCAAATTCTTCTTGGTAATAAAGGCTATTTTCTCAAGCAACTTTATTCTCTCAGTTTCCCCGTTCCCCCGGGCTTTGTGCTGACCACAGAAATTTTTAGATGCCTGGAGGCTATTCTTGGTTACCAGGAAATTTACCAGGATATGAACATGAGGCTCAAGCGCGAACTTAAAAAGCTGGAAAAAATAACCCGCCGGCGCTATGGTCACCCTCAAAATCCTTTACTGCTGTCCGTGAGAAGCGGCTCGGCCATCTCTCTGCCAGGCATGATGAGCTCATTTCTGAATGTCGGTATCAATGAGGAAATTGCTGAAGGTTTGAGTCAGAAAAAGGGCTATGCCTGGGCCGCCTGGGATTGCTACCGCCGTTTTCTTCAGTTCTGGGGTATGTCAGAGGGCCTGGACCGTGATTTCTTTGATGAAATCATCGATGATTTTAAGGAAAAATATAACGTCTCCAAAAAGCTATATTTCACTCCCGATCAAATGCGCGAGATCGCCCTTGCTTATAGAAAAGCGCTCGAGGATAGTGGAATCGCGGTTGAAGATGACCCGCCTGAACAGCTGAGAAAAGCTATTTTCAAAGTAATTGAGTCCTGGCATTCTCCTCGAGCCAAATTGTACCGACAAGAAATGAACATTTCAGACAAGTGGGGGACAGCTGTTGTTGTTCAGTCGATGGTCTTCGGTAATCTGGACGAATGGTCTGGTTCAGGAGTTACCTTTACCCGTGATCCTAAGGGCCTGTCAAGTTCTGTTCTTCTTTCAGGTGATTTCATTTTCGGAGGTCAGGGTGACGATATAGTAGCCGGACTGGTAGAAACATATCCTATTTCCGAAGCTCAAAGGAAAAGCGAAAAAAGAGACAGCGAAATTTCTTTAGAAAACAAGTTTCCAGCTGTTTATGCCGAGTTGAAGCGCCTGGCAGAAATATTGATTTACGACCAGGGTTTCGGTCACCAGGAGATTGAATTTACCTTTGAAAATAATTCCAGGGAAGGACTGTATATCCTGCAGACTCGTGATATGCCGCCGCCGGAACGCTTCAAGTTGAAGTCTTTCACCAGAACACCCAAGCTGGAGAAGTCTCTGATCGGATATGGCATCGGTATTGGCGGCGGAGCGCTGTGCGGAAGAGCTGTTTTCTCCGAGCAGGAAATCAAATTTTTCAGCCAGAAAGAACCTCAGACCCCTTTAATTTTAATTCGCCCGGACACTGTTCCCGACGACATCGGACTCCTGCGGCAGGTTGACGGATTACTGACCGCTAAAGGAGGAAGCACTTCCCATGCTGCAGTTATAATTCCTCAGCTAAAAAAAGTTGGCGTAGTTGGTCTCAGGAACCTGAAAGTCTATGAGAAGAACGGCTACAGCCTGATCAACGGATACAAGATCAATAGCGGCGATTTTATCGGCATTGATGGCTGGAGCGGCTCTGTTTACCTCGGCAAGCACCAGATTGAAGAAAAAGCAATAACTCCCGCCCGAATATGAAACTCAGGCCATCTTATTTCATCATTTTGTGAACATAGACGGCTAAATCGCCCATCCGGTTGGTATAGCTTCCGTATTCATTGTCGTACCAGCCAAAAATCTTGGCATGAACTACCGGAATCTTCAGGGTCTTAAGAGGAAAAGAATCCAGAACCTCCGGGGAAAGCCCGGGAATATGGGCGAGGTTAACATCAATAAAAGCCGTTCTGGTATGATTAAATTGGCCCTCAATAACGATCGAAGCATTAATACCAGCTACGTCCGCTGAAACATTTTGTTCTTCCGAGTAAACAAGCAGGCGCTCCGGATCCTTAGCTTCAGCCTGTTTATAAATATCATTAATGGTCTCAGTATCAATATGGCTGATTTCCCCATCCTGTCCCATCTGGCTTTGAAAAGTCACGTTTAAGATAATCAGTGACTCAGTCTTGGTAGGTATTCTGATAGAATCGGCCATGAACCCAATCTCTTTCACTTCTGGTATGGCCAGGGCCAGGGCTTCAGCCGCATTGGTGGAAGTCAGAATGATATTGTCCAGGATGCTCCTTGATTTTCTCAAATCTTTGGCTCCGGCCTTCGGAACGCTGTCCAGGACGCACTGAGAGTTTGTAACCGCATGCACGGTGGACATGGAGGCTGTCAGCATACAACGGGTCTTTTCATTTTCCAGAAGGGGTTTTATCATATGGGCCAGACCCGTAGTCGTACAGGAAGCAGCCGAAATCAGGGTATGCTGACCAGGATTGAAGGCCTGGTGATTTATTCCATAAATCAAGGTTACCGCATCTTCAGGCATCGGCAAAGCTTTATTTTTAATCTTGAAGGCAGCTGAATTGATGACTACCTTCGCTCCAGCCAGATGATGACCGCGGATGGCACCTTTTTCGCTATCCGGACTGGCGGTCGGGTCAAGGAATTCACCCGTGCACTCAGCCACCAGCTCAACTCCATAGTCCCGCCAGGAAATATCCTTAGGATTCCGGGCCTTCCTTAAAACTGTAACCGGGATTCCGTCTATAAGTAGTTTCCCCTCCTTTTCGTCAGCGATTTTGACGATCGGCTGGGCATTGATCCCGTATAAAAAGGTATGGATCAGCCCATAAGTTGAATCCTTCTCGATGGTTTGAGCCACTGCCTCCATGCCCATTCCGATTTCCCGGCCCTGATTGACAACGATTTCCTTAAAATATTTTCTCCCGACGTGATGCCACAAAGTAAGCTTGCCAATCCTTCCTAACCCGTTGATTCCCAGGACGGGTTTCTTCTCAGCAAAAAAATCAGTCCCGTTCATTAACCTCTCCTTACAATATTTTTCCAGTCATGTCAGACTGGCTATTTTGCTATTTATAATAAAAAAATCAAACCATCTGTGAGGCACAGACCCAAAAATCCTTTTAGCAACACCACTGCCTTGAAAGACTATTTTCTTCTGGTATTGCTGCTGTCATCATTCTAACGGGAGACAGTTATTATAACTGTATAAACATCCTGAAAACAAGCAAAATCTATCTAAACAATCCCTGTTGAAATTTTTGATAAAAATAATATTACAGGGATACAACCAGTTAAAGAGCGGGAAGCCAGAGATAGTAAAAGCCGGTTTTAAGCTCTGAGACGATTTTCTCCACCGGTTCGCTCATAAACTCGGTGCCAGCGAGCGAGGTAGCATAGAGATTATTCTGCCTTTTGGGATAATAGGTGTAAGCCACAACTCTGGCCTCTTTTAAACCGGCTCGTGATAAAACCTCATCGAGTGCAGTCTGGAAATAGCCGACCTTATCGACAAGCCCAAACTCCAGAGCTTGCTCAGCAGTATAAACCCGCCCGTCAGCTAGCTTCCTTATCTCTTCAAGCGAAGGACCATTTTCCTTTCGCGCCGCCACCACCTTCAGGAATTTCTCATAATGCTCATCTATGATTTTCTGGAAAAGCTGCTTTTCTTCTTCAGTCATACCGCGAAACGGGCTACCGGCATCTTTCATCTGGCCTGATTTGACCACGGTGGTTTTTACCCCGACTTTGTTCATCAAGCCTTCGACATCAGGGAAAACTGAAATCACCCCGATGCTGCCGGTAAGAGTCGAAGGATGGGCGACAATCATCTCGCAGGCGGAGGCTACATAATAACCGCCGGAGGCAGCTACCCCCATCATCAGAGCGACCACTGGGACTCTGGTCTTCTGGCGAAAGCGGAGAATCTCGTGATAGAGAATATCACTCGAAGTAACATCGCCACCTGGTGTATCGAGTCTCAGGATGATTCCTTTAACCTGCGGGTCGGAGGAAGCTTTTTCCAGACGCTGATAAACTCTGGAAAGAGCATCGCCTTCTCTTGAAAAAAGTCCGCCTTGACTCGAGCTGATGACTCCTTCCAGATCAATAACAGTAATTTTCGCTTTAGCCTGGCTCGGGACCAGCACCACTTCCTGCAGCTTATCCTCACCGAGAAAGTCGAGGTGGAAATGGGGAGAACAGGCAGCTAAATAAAAAAGCATAAGCAGGATTAGCCCGAACCAGTATTTTTTCTTAATCATTTTCATCCTCCTCCTGGCTATCTATTTTATTGCCTTTATCGCTCTTCCATTTTACCCCATTTTGCCCATTAACCATTTATCCAGCCTGACTTTCATTCTAAGAAATAGTCAGGTAAATATCTGGTCCAAATTTTTATGGGTATTGTGACTTGTAATCAATACTAGCTTTCTACGGGTAGAAATTCGAAAATCTAAAACCGTTATTCAGGTATTCAGGAAGGGAGAACTCTCGATAGAATCCAGCTTACAATGCTGATCAAAACCGAACCAAACACCGCTCCCCAAAAACCATTGACATAAAACCCCTTGACTAAAGCTGAGACCAGCCAGAGCATCAACCCGTTGATAACCAGCAAGAAAAGTCCCAGAGTCAACACCGTGATGGGAAAGGTCAAAAAAACCAGGATGGGTTTGATGATGGCATTGACGATCCCCAGTAGAAAAGCAGCCACCAGAGCGGCCAAAAAGCCATCAACCCGGATCATCTTTGGAAAGAGATATGAGATGATCAGGACGGCCACCATGTTAATGATTAAACGTACGATGAAAGGCATAATACCTCCTTATTCAGAATGGCTTCTATCTCTTAGAGTAGTCCATCCCCTCAGAGACTAATATGCTTATGACTTCAAAATATAACACACAAAGTATATAAGATATATGGTTTTTTGTGCGCTTTTGTCAAGGAATCAACTCAATCGGGATAAGACATAGTATCCAGGGGAGAGAAGGAAATACCAGGGTATGATCCTGATGCCGAGGACAGCGGAGCCGGACTTCCATAATTTCTCTTTGGATAATCCAGGTCTAGAGGCAAATCTCACCTTTGGCATACAGAGCAGCCTGACCTGATATTTTTACGCGTTCTCCCTGGTAATGGCAAAATATTTCCCCTCCCCGTTTTGAAAGTTGATAGGCTCGGAGATGTTCCTTCCCCAGCTTCTCAGACCAGTATGGAACTAAAGTACAATGGGCAGAACCGGTAACCGGGTCTTCCGGGACGCCAATACCGGGAGCAAAATACCTGGAAACAAAATCGTATTCCCTGCCTCTGGCGGTCACAATAATTCCAAAAACATCTTTAAGCTGCTTTAATTTTTCAAAATCAGGCTTCATCTCCTTTATGGTCTCTTCGTCCTTAAAGACCGCCATCAGGTCTCTGGAACTTAAAACCTCAAGAGGAGTTTCTCCGAGTGCCTGGCTAAGGAGGGGTGGAGCTGCGGCTGGTTCTGGCTTTCGGGACGGAAAATCCATCGATAGTAACTCTCCCGACCTGGTAACTGGAAGCTGACCACTTATGGTCTCAAAGTCAACTGAAGGCCAAGCCGGCTCTACAAAAGATAAAATTACAAAGGCACTGGCCAGAGTGGCATGCCCGCAGAGGTCAACTTCAACTGCCGGAGTGAACCACCTCAAGGCATACTTGCTTTTTCCTTTGGGCACCAGAAAGGCAGTTTCCGAAAGATTATTCTCTGCAGCTATGGCCTGGAGGATCTCATCCTCTAGCCAGGACTGAAGCAAACAGACAGCAGCCGGATTGCCTCCGAATACCCGGCTGGAAAAAGCATCTACCTGATAAAAAGGAATCTTCATCTTTTAAACTCCTCTCTTATATCCCTTCAATGCATCATAATTATAGGTAAATAGAGGAAATGAATAAACTGACCAATATCCTGGTACTTAAATTATATGGAGAAAGACAATGATGACCATCTACGTTGTACCTAAAGACGATTCATATCTAGAGAAAAAGATCAGGTTATTGGCACCTGAACCGTGCTGCACCATTTCGAGAGATGATCTGGTGATATGGGGAGAGACAACAAAATACGAACTTCAGATTCTTAATCCCGAAGGGAAACTGATCAAAAAAATAATACGTAGCTGTAAACGGGTCAGACTTTCAGACAGAGATAAGAAGGAACTCGAAGAAAGACATAAGCGGACGATTGTGGGTCAAGCTGGTTATAAACCGATCTTTCCGAAGTACTTTCCATATTTTCGAGATATCTCGGTTGATGAACAGGGACGGATATTTGTCTTTACCTTTGAACGAGAGAAAGAAAAGCCAGGTTTTTATTATATTGATATCTATGATCCTGAAGGACGGTATATAGGACAACTTTTATCCGCTATAAGGGCCAGTAACTTAGTCTGGGAAAATAATAAGCTTTACACAATTGAGAGGGACGAGGAAGGATTTTATGTTATCAAAAGATATAGGCTCCGCTGGAATTACTGAAACGTTAGCTTCCTGTTTTATATGTTATATACTTCAAGAAAAGAGGGATTAAGAAAACGGCGAAAAAAGATTTTCTTATGTATCTAAAGGTAATAGCAGCTTTGTTTCTGCTATGTTTTTGCTCACTCAATAAATTAGCTTCAAAGGAAGTGGAGACTGTTTTCTTCAAGGAGAAGGATAAGGTCGCTCAAAAATGGGATGAATTATTTACAGACCACACGCTGATTAATTTCACCTACAAAAACCAACCGCTCTCAGGATTTGGGTTACTCGGAATTAATTCTAAGGGGGATTATTTCTTGTTCAGTCCAGTAGAGCAAAAAATTATGCAATTTGATAACAGCGGGAATTTCATCAGATTCATTGGCTCCATCGGACAGGGCCCTGGCGAGTATCAGGGGATTACAAATTCGTTTTTCGATGCGCAAGATAATTTATATCTTTATGATGCTCCGGTTCGAGGGGTGAGCATCTTTGCCTCCCCGGATTATCACTTTCTAAAACAGATACACTTAAAATCAGGTGTAAATAAAATCTTTATTGACAGTCAGGGCAATTTCATCACTTTTTCACTTTATAATATTTCTAACTTATTAAAAAAATACAATAAATCCGGTGAGCTTCTAGCCGAGACTTTTAAGGCAGGAGATGACAGGCTGAGAGCAGCCATGGCTCGATTTAATCCGGGAGGATTGGCCAATGTTCCTGACCTCGGTTTTCTATTTGTTTATCCTGATAAATACCATATCTATTTTTATGATTATGATTTGACCTTAAAAAAAATCTTTAAGCCCAGGCATTTCTCAAAGTTTTATCCTGAAGCAGATAGTTTCCCACAGGATCTTGATCCTCGAGATCCAGCCTATGAGGATAGTAACTGGTGGGATAAATTTCTTCACCCCGGTGATATATATTTTCTTAAAGATAAATTCTTTCTGGTTTCTCTGTGGGAATCAAAAGGAGAATTTGGAAAAAACTATATAAACCTGCACGATTTAAATGGGGTGACCTACGCCAGAGGATTGGAAATTCCCCACGAGGGGAGAATTAGTTGTGCCCGGGGCGATTACGTTTATATCACCGAAGAAGAAAAACTGGCCGGACAAGACGAATTCATTCCAGCCAAACTACATAGATATAAGTTGTCTGTGCCTGAAAAGTAAAGGGATGCCAGGCCACTATCTGACCAAAAAAGTGCTCTTGATTGAGTCTGGTCATAAAGGGGAGCTTTCGCCTGGCTGACCTTGAAATTCACGTTAGTTTTGAAATCCAACGAGACTTTTCTAATTCTTTATCACTTGCTGTACCACTTTGAGTCACTCTGATTGTGTGTTGCTTTCTGTGTCACCCTGGGTCACTGTGCTTAATGTCAGCCTGACCGTTTTGCCATGCCTTGAAGCTGGATTAGCCCTCTGCTAAAATCCATCTATGAATAAAGCCCTCATCCTTGATTTTGGGTCGCAGTATACCCAGCTCATTGCCAGAAAAGTCCGTGAACTCGGCGTTTACTCTGAGATCCACCCCTATAACCTTCCCCTCGAGAGAATAAAAGCCCTCAGCCCGGGAGCCATTATCCTGTCCGGCGGGCCAAAAAGTGTCTATGAGCCTGACTCGCCCCACCCTGATCCGGGCCTCTTCCAGCTGGGCATCCCCATCCTGGGTATCTGTTACGGACTCCAGCTTATCGCTCATCACCTGGGGGGAAAGGTTGAAAAAGCTCCTCGCAAAGAATATGGTTTTGCCTCGCTTCGGATTCTGGATAGACAGGGGCTTCTCCATGGTTTAAAGGATAAAACTCAGGTCTGGATGAGCCACGGCGATCGCCTCGAGGCGATTCCGGAAGGTTTCGCTATTACCGCCAGGACCTCAAACTCAAGGGCTGCCGTCATAGAAAATCCGCGCCTTAAAATCTACGGGGTTCAATTTCACCCGGAAGTGGCTCACACCTCCGGGGGCAAAAAAGTGCTGGCCAATTTTCTCTTTCGCCTCTCAGGCCTTAAAGCTGACTGGAACATGAAGTCTTTTATTGAGCAAAAAGTAAGAGAAATTCGCCAGCAGGTCGGCCGGGAAAAAGTCATCTGCGGCCTGAGCGGTGGTATTGACTCACTGGTCACCTCACTCCTCATTCAGAAAGCAGTTGGCCGCCAGCTTTACTGCATCTTTGTCAACAACGGGCTTCTTCGCCTGGGTGAATATGAAAATCTCCTTCAGGAATTCCGTCAGAAATTCTCTCTTCAGGTCATAGGTGTCGAGGCCCAGGACAGGTTTCTTGACCGGTTAAAGGGAGTGATAGCCCCGGAAAAGAAGCGCCAGATAATCGGCCAGGTTTTTATTGAGATTTTTGAAGAAGAAGCTAAAAAGCTGGGCGGGGTTAAATTCCTGGCCCAGGGCACAATTTATCCCGATGTGATCGAAAGCACCTCGGTTAAAGGTCCTTCTCATCGCATAAAGTCTCATCACAATGTGGGCGGCCTGCCTGCTAACCTTAAATTCGAGCTGGTTGAGCCGCTGCGGGAACTCTTCAAAGATGAAGTCCGGACACTCGCTCTTGAGCTGGGGATAAGCCGGGAGCTTGTGCATCAGCATCCTTTTCCCGGACCAGGCCTGGCCGTAAGAATTATCGGCGAAGTTAACCAGGACAGCCTGCGGATGGTCAGAGCAGCTGACGCTATTGTCCTCGAAGAAGTTCACCGGGCGAGAATTTATAACAAGCTGTGGCAGGCTTTTGCTGTGCTTCTTCCTGTACGTTCAGTCGGAGTCATGGGCGACCAGCGCACCTATCAGCAGGTCGTGGCGATTCGTCTGGTCGAAAGCTCGGACGGCATGACAGCCAGCTGGTATCAGGCTCCCCCCGAACTTTTGAAGAAAATTTCCACCAGAATCGTCAATGAGGTTGACGGCATCAACCGCGTGGTTTACGATATAACTTCAAAGCCACCGGGAACAATTGAATGGGAATAAGTCCCTCTTTGCCCGCTTAATAAAGGCCGCTTATCATGGATAACTCTTTTATTCATCTTCATGTCCACACCGAATACAGCCTTCTGGATGGAGCCCTGCGGATTTCTGACCTGGTTAAAACGGCCAGCCAGCTCAACATGCCGGCCGTAGCCATCACCGACCATGGAAATGTTTTTGGCGCTATTGAATTTTTCAAAACGGCCAGAAGCCAGGGGTTAAAGCCTATCCTGGGCTGCGAAGTCTACGTCGCTCCGAAATCCAGGCTGGAGAAAAAAACAGGAAATGGCGATGAGGGTGGAAACTACCATCTGATTCTTCTGGTTAAGGATGAAAAGGGTTATCGTCATCTCTGCCAGCTTATTACCAGTGCTTACCTGGAAGGCTTTTATTACCGGCCGCGAATTGACAAGGACATTTTGCGCGAACATTCCTCCGGGCTAATTGCTCTTTCCAGTTGTCTCAAGGGCGAGATCAACGATTTTCTGGTCAAGGACATGGATGATAGAGCTGAGGCCGCCGCCCGTCAGTATCTTGAGATTTTTGGCGAAGGAAATTTTTACCTCGAAATCCAGGACCATGGCCTCCCTGACCAGAAAAAAATCCTGCCGAAAATAGTTGACCTGGCCCGCCGGCTTGGTATTCCACTGGTTGCCACCAATGACGTCCATTTTCTCCAGAAAGAAGATGCGCAGATTCAGGATATTCTCCTCTGCATTCAGACCGGGAAGAAACTGTCTGACCCGGACCGGATGCATTTTTCGAGCGACCAGTTTTATCTTAAATCGTCGGCTGAAATGCGGGAGCTATTCAAGGATTATCCTGAAGCGCTGGATAATACCAGGCATATTGCGGCCCGCTGCAACTTTGAATTCCCATTCGGTAGCCATTTCCTGCCCAATTTTGAGGCACCTGGCCATAAAAATCTCCGCGACTACTTTGAAGAAATAGCCAGACAGGGGTTTGAGGAGCGCCTCCCTCTCATCAAGGAAAAGATAAATAACGGGCAGAGCGCTCACACCCTGGAAGAATATCAGCAGCGATTCGAGCGAGAAATAAAGCTGATCGAGGAGATGGGCTTCGAAGGCTATTTTTTGATTGTCTGGGACATGATCAAAGCAGCCCGCGATCGCGGTATTCCGGTAGGACCAGGACGAGGCTCAGCTGCCGGCAGCCTGATCGCTTATTGCCTGGGCATTACCCAGATTGATCCAATTGAATATGATCTTCTCTTTGAGCGCTTTTTAAACCCGGAGAGAATCAGCCTGCCCGATATTGATATAGATTTCTGCGGGCGCCGCCGCCAGGAAATAATTGATTATGTCACCGAAAAATATGGCCGGGAAAATGTCTGCCAGATTGTGACCTTCGGGACGATGGCCGCTCGCCAGGCTATCCGGGATGCCGGCCGCGTAATGGAAATCCCGCTGAATGAAGTGGACCGGGTAGCCAAGCTCATTCCAGCCCAGGGCCCGGAGGCCAATATTGAAGGTGCTTTAAAATCCGTCCCGGAGCTAAAAGAGATTTATCAGAAAAACGAGCGCATGGCCAGGCTCCTCGATGTGGCCCGTAAACTCGAGGGACAGGTGCGTCATCCTTCCATTCATGCCGCCGGTATCGTTATTACCCCTAAACCTCTGGTCGAGTTTATCCCGCTTTATCAGTCAACCCGGGGTGAAATAACGACCATGTTTCCCATGGGCGATATTGAAGCTATCGGGCTGCTCAAGATGGATCTTCTCGGGCTGCGCAACCTGACGGTTATAACCGATGCCCTGACCCTGATTGAGCAGGCAACAGGGGAAAGAGTTGACCTGGATAAAATTCCTTTAACTGACCCGGAGACTTTTAGCATTTTTCAGCAGGGGGCTACAGACGGGGTTTTTCAGTTTGAAAGCTACGGCATGAAAGAGCTGCTGCGGCGTTTTAAGCCAGAGCAGTTTCGTGACCTGATTGCCCTCAATGCTCTTTACCGACCAGGACCACTAAAAAGCGGTATGACTGAAGAATTTATCCAGAGAAAGCACCATCCGGAAAAAATTAACTATGAGGTGCCGCAGCTTGAGCCCATCTTAAAAGAAACACTGGGCATCATCGTTTATCAGGAACAGGTCATGCGCGTCGCCACTGATCTGGCCGGCTTTACCCTGGCTGAGGCCGATGTGCTGCGCAAGGCTATGGGGAAAAAGGTCAAGGAAATAATGAAAGCCCAGCGCGACAGATTCATTCAGGGGGCACGAAAAAAAAGTATCCCTGCTGCTAAGGCAGAAAAAATATTCGACCAGATTGCTCAATTTGCCGAATATGGCTTTAATAAATCACACAGTGCTGCCTATGCCTACTTAGCTTACCAGACAGCCTATCTTAAGGCTCATTATCCGGCTCATTTCATGGCGGCTCTGCTGACCTCAGAGGCGGAAAAGGGAGATACCGACCAGATCATTAAGTACGTCAATGAGTGCCGTGAGCTGGGAATAAATGTTCTCCCGCCTGACATCAATTACAGTCACTACCATTTTTCGGTCGAGGGGCAGAACATCCGCATGGGATTGTCAGCTGTAAAAAATGTCGGTGAAAATACGGTTAAAGAAATAATTGCCCTGAGGGAAAAGAAAGGCGGTTTTAAAAACCTGTTTGATCTCTTCGAAGAATATGACTCGCGGATTTTGAACCGTAAGGCCCTGGAAAGCTTGATCAAGGCCGGAGCTTTTGATTCTCTGGGCTGGAAGCGTTCCCAGCTTTATGAGCTGATTGATACTCTCCTGGAATATGGCCGCCAGAAGCAGAAGGCCAGAGAAGAAAGTGCTCTTTCTCTTTTTGGCGATGAATACCTCCCACCGCCAGAAATTCCATCCGATCTGCAGGCGATTAACGAGTGGGAAGATGAGCTCCGCCTGGCCTACGAAAAAGAGGTCCTGGGCACTTATGTTTCGAGCCATCCGCTGGCTTCTTATAAATCCAGGCTGCAGGCCATAACCAGCCATCTCATTGAAGCTCTTGATCCAGAAAAGGATTTCGACCGGGAAGTCAGGCTGGCCGGGATAGTTGTTTCGGTTAAGATCATTAAGACCAAAAAGGAAGAAAGAATGGCGACACTGGTACTGGAAGACCTGACCGGCCAGGTGGATGTAACGGCTTTTCCTGATGCTTTCAGCAAATTCAATCCTTACCTTAAAGAAGGACAGATCATCTGGCTCAAAGGTAAGATGTCCGCAGATAGCTTTGAATCAAAAAAAATCATAGTCTCGCAGGTTATGCCCCTCTCAGAGGCTTTTGAAAAACTGGCCAGAAAGATAACGGTTAAAATTCCGCTGGAGACAATAGCAGAAGACACAGTTGAACATTTGAAACAAATTCTCTCCGCCTTTCCGGGGGAATGCCCGCTTTATCTGGAACTCGAAAATTCTACCTCTGATTATCTTGTTCAGTCAGCAGAGTTCCAGTCAGTTTTCCCTTCGCAGCTTTTAATTGACCAGCTGGAGGCCCTGCTGGGCGAGGGGACTGTTTTTCTGGAATATTGATTTCCCTGATCTCCCTGGCCTTCTGCCCACCTGATTGACAGAAAAAGGCTAAAAATGTAGAGTAAATTATCAAATTTCACATTTTTAGAGCTAATTGCATCGAGGACAAGAGTGGCTTATAACCTGATAATTGCCTCTGACAGCCCGGTTTTAAAGAAGCTCTGTCAGTCTATTTTCCCCGAGGAGACATATCATCTTCATCTGGCCGGCAATCTGGATGAAATCAATCGTTTTCTTGATAGTTTTACACCCGAAGCCATCATCCTGGAACAATCCATTCTTGAGTCAACTGAAAATGCCCTTAATCTCAACAACCGCTTAACCGCCGCCGGCCGGGTGCCGCTTTTTCTGGTAGCCGGAACCTTTGAGCCTCTGGGCAGCGAATTTCTGCCGGTTCTCAGACCGGAGCAGGTCTTTTACAGGCCTTTTTATTCAGAAAATCTGGCTGAAGCCATCAGGGAAGCCATCGAAAAAAACAAGGTCCCTGACACCTTACCGGAGGAACTGCCTGAAATTAAGCCCGGTCAGGAGAAGCTCGCTGCCGCCAGCCTGCCTTCAGATTTAAGACGGGAGATTCGACTGCTTGTCCAGCAAGAACTTAAAACGGCAGAAAAGGAACTCGAAGAAAAAATCAGGCAGAGCCTGATGCCGGAAATTAAAGGACTTTTCAACCAGCAGGAGCCTGGTACCAATAATAATCTTATCCACAATCAGGGGAGAAAAAGTTAGCATGATGACAGAAGAGAAGAAAATCCTGGAAAAATCCTATGACCCCAAACCAGTCGAAGCCAGGTGGTCAAAATTCTGGCTGGATAGCAGGCTATTTGAAGGCCAGGTAAGGTCCAGCAAGCCCAAATTTTCTATGGTTTTGCCCCCACCGAATGTCACCGGCGTACTGCATATGGGCCATGCTCTATGTTTTACCCTGCCCGATATTATTGTTCGCTGGAAGAAAATGCAGGGTTACAACACGATGTGGTTGCCGGGAACAGATCATGCCTCGATCGCCGTTCACAATGTCATCGAGCAGAATTTAAAAGAGAAAGGGCTGAGTCGGGAACAGGTCGGCCGGGAGGAGTTCCTCCACCTCGCCTGGGAATGGAAGAAAAAATACGGTGGAGTGATTACTGAACAGCTCAAGCGTCTGGGCTGTTCTCTGGACTGGTCGCGGGAAAGATTTACTCTCGATGAAGGTTTTTGTAAGGCTGTCAATTATGTCTTCGTCTCACTTTACAACGAAGGCCTTATTTATCGTGATTACTATCTGGTCAATCGCTGTCCTCGCTGCCAGACCGTCCTTTCTGATATTGAGATTGAGCATCAGGATGTAAAGGGCCATCTCTGGTATATAAGGTATCCCTTACCTGACTCCAATGAGGAAATAGTGGTGGCCACCACCAGACCCGAGACCATGCTGGGTGATACGGCCATCGCTGTCCACCCCGATGATGAGCATTACAAAAAGTTTCATGGAAGGAAAGTTCTGCTGCCACTCCAGAACCGCCTTATCCCGGTCATCACTGATGAACAGGTCGAAAGAGATTTCGGAACTGGAGCGGTTAAAGTTACACCTGCTCATGATCCGGTTGACTTTGAACTGGGCAAAAAGCATGGCCTGGAGCAGATTATTGTCATCGACGGCAGCGGCCATATGACTGAAGCAGCCGGTGAGGAATTCAAAGGTCTGGATCGTTTCGTCTGCCGGGAAAAAGTAGTTGAAAAGCTCAAAGAACTTGGCTATCTGGTTAAAGTTGAGGATTACAGCCACGCGGTCGGGCACTGTTACCGCTGCAAAACGATTATTGAACCCTATCTTTCCTGGCAGTGGTTTGTCAAAATTGAGCCACTGGCCAAAGAAGCTATCAAAGCAGTGGAGGACGGAAGAATCGTTTTCATTCCCGAAAACTGGACTAAAACCTATTTTGACTGGATGTATAAAATTCATGATTGGTGTATTTCACGGCAACTGTGGTGGGGCCATCGCATTCCTGCCTATTACTGCCAGAATTGCCAGCATATCATGGTCTCAATGGACAAACCCGCCGCCTGCGAGAAATGTGGTGGACCGGTCGTTCAGGATGAAGATGTTCTTGACACCTGGTTCTCTTCTGCTCTGTGGCCCTTCGCCACCCTGGGCTGGCCAGAAGAAACTGAAGATCTCAAAGTTTTCTATCCGACTGACCTGATGTCAACCGGTTTTGACATCATTTTCTTCTGGGTAGCCAGAATGATTATGATGGGCCTCAAGTTTATGAAGGAAGTTCCTTTTAAAGAGGTTTTCATCAATGGTCTGGTCCGGGATGTGAAGAAAAGGAAAATGAGTAAATCCGAGGGTAATATTATCGACCCGCTGGAGATGATCGACAAATACGGGACAGACGCCCTGCGCTTTACCTTAGCTTCTTTAGCTGTCCCCGGTATGGATATTGCTCTATCTGAAGAAAGAATGGCTGGCTATCGGGCCTTTGCCAATAAAATCTGGAATGCCTCCCGTTTTGTTTTGATGAATCTCGGCCAGGAAAAAACGGCTGTTGTTGAGGAGCCGCTGACTCTTCCTAACCGCTGGATTCGCAGCCGTCTGACCAGGGTTATTGAGCAACTGAATGATTCTCTGAAAAATTATAGATTCTACGAGGCAGCCGAGACTATTTACCATTTTATCTGGCATGAATTCTGCGACTGGTATATCGAATTTATCAAACCTGAGCTCAAGCAGGGCAACAAGAATACCGAAGCGGTGATGGTTGAGACACTCGATCAAATCTTAAGACTCCTCCATCCTTTTATGCCCTTTATTACGGAGGAAATCTGGCATCACCTGCCGGGCAGTGGCTTATCGCTGCTCACCGAGAGCTGGCCTGTGGCTGAGGAGCAATGGCTGGATGAGGAAGCAGAAGAGACGATGAGGTTTTTGCAGGAGCTTATTTCTGAAGTGAGAAGAATCAGGGCGGACAATCAACTGCCTGTCAAAGAAAAGGTAAACCTCTGGATAAGCGACCGCGACAGAAGCCAGAAACTGACTGGCTCACACGAAGAGGCAATCAGACTTCTGGCCGGTGTAGAGAGAATCGAATATGTGATGGAAATGCCATCTGCTGAACACCTTCTTAAAGGAGTCGCCGGGACAACCGAAATCGGCCTGCAGCTGGCCAGAGCCATAGACCATGAACAGGAAAGGGAGCGACTCCAGAAGGAGCTGGTTCGCCTGGAGGAAGATCTGGCCAAAATCCGGGTGCGTCTGGAAAATCTTGATTTCAAACAGAAAGCACCCCAAAAAGTGGTGGCAGAACATGAACAGCGCCGGCAGGAACTTGAGCTTAAAAAAGAAAAACTACTGAAAAGCTTATCAGAGCTGCAAGAGCTTTAAGTTCGAGCCAACCGCTAAAAGCATAAACCATGAATGAAATAAATTTCGGCGAGCTGGCCTTTAGGTTTACGACCATTGACTCGACCATGAATTTTGGTCGCCTGCTGGCCAGACTCGGCTTTCCGGAAGGAACGGCCGTGCTGGCCGATGAGCAAACTGCCGGTCGAGGAACCAAAGGCAGGCGCTGGCATTCACCAGCCGGGAAAGGACTTTATGTATCATTTCTGCTCAGGCCACCTGCCCCCCTTTTACATCTTCTACCGCTGGCAGCCGGGGTAGCAACAACAGAGACCATCCGTCAGCTGAGCGGAGTGGAAATTGACCTGAAATGGCCTAATGATCTTCTCTTTAAAGGTAAAAAGATCGGTGGGATTTTGTGCGAGGCAGAGACCGCAGAGAAAGACAGACCTTATGTTATAGCCGGATTCGGGCTTAATCTTAATCATCACCTGGAAGATTTCCCGGAAGAAGTGGTCGGGCGGGCCACCTCACTTCTTCTTATCACCGGAAAAAGCTTTCCGACTGAAGACTTTCATCAGCTGCTTGGTCAGGAGTTTCAATTCTGGTATAATAAGCTAAAAGAAGGGCAGGTTAATTCTATAATCAAAATTGTGGAAGACAGACTAACTTTCTCTACAGGTCAGGCTCTGATTATCAAAGAGAGAGAAGGAGAGGTCTCCGGCCGATTTGGTGGACTTGCTCCGGATGGAAGTTTAATTCTTCAAATCGGTCAGGATAGAAAAAAATTTTACGCTTCAGAAATAATTAAAGTTATAAGCTAAATTGAACCGGAAAAGTATAATGAGCACTCAGGAGAAAAAGATGATCATGGCCTTTGATATCGGCAATACCACTATGGCCCTTGGTGTTTATCAGGCAAAAAAACTGATTGCTAACTGGAGAATTAAAAGTGATCGCGAAAAAACCCCAGACGAATACGGGTTGATTCTCTGTGACCTGCTGGAACACGAAAAGCTTTCCTCCCGCAAAATTAAGGGAGCTATTATTTCCTCCGTGGTTCCACCAATTACTCCTGTTATTGAACAAGCGGTGGAGAAATTCTTCGGGGTCAAACCACTGCTGGTTGGACCGGGACTTAAAACCGGCATACCAATTCTTTATGAGAACCCGGCCGAGGTTGGTCCAGACCGCATTGTGGCTGCTTACGCCGCCTATAAAAAGTATAGGGGACCCTGCCTTATCGTTGATTTCGGGACAGCCACCACCTTTGATGCTATCTCAGCCGCCGGCGAATATCTGGGTGGATCAATTGCTCCCGGCATTCAAATCTCGGCTGAGGCCCTTTATTTGCGAACAGCCCGTTTGCCACGGATTGAAATCAAAAAGCCCAGAGCGGCCATCGGCCGGAATACCGTCTCCAGCATGCAATCGGGACTCTACTTTGGCTATATTGGATTGGTCAATCAAATTATCAATGAGGTGTCAGCCGAACTGCAGGCCAAACCGGTAGTTGTAGCCACCGGCGGTCAGGCTGAGCTTATCGCCTCTGATATCAAGGCAATAGACCACTTTGAACCAAATCTGGTCCTGGAAGGTTTGCAGCTACTCTATGAGAAAAACCGCCCTGGGGATAAAAAATGACTCAGGATGAGGCCAGCCGCCAGTACTATTACCAGGAGATTGCCCGCCGCTTCTTAAGGCATCAGACCAGCATGTTCTTTCTGCCACCCCGCGACCTGGCTCTCATCTCCGACTGGGAAAAACTGGGCATACCACTGGAGCCAATTCTGGAGGGCATTGACCGGACTTTTGCCAGACAACTCAAAAGAAAAAAAAAGAGAAACATCTATTCACTCAGTCAATGTGAAAGAGAGGTCTTAAAGGCTTATGCCAGCTATCAGGAAAGGCTTATCGGTCAGGCCTCGCCGCCAGCAGAGCCTGATAAAAAATTGAATAAAGCCAGATCCGAAATAAAGGATTTCCTCGAGAGACTACCGGCTGAATTAAAGCCGCTGGAAAATTTATATAAAGAAGCCCTGGAGATTTTAAGTCAGAATGAGCCGGACGCCAGCAGGCTCGAAGAACTGGATGAGGAAATTGACCGCCTTGTTTTTGAGCTCATACCGGAGGAAGACAAAAAGACTGGCTTAAAGGAGATTCGACGGGAATTTCCAGGCAAGCCAGAAGCGGCTCTGGCCGAAATCCTGCAGACGAGGCTGGTCAAAGAGAAGAGACAGCTTTATCATCTCCCCTACGTCTCTCTTTTTTATTATTGAAAATATTATTATTGCGATAAATTTAATCAACATTAACCAACTAGAGATGGAAAAAACATGGAAAAAGAAATAATTGAATATTTAGAAAAAAATAGAAAGCCAATCAGTCTGGAGAGACTGGGGCGGGTCCTGAAGCTCAATAAAAGCGAGAAAAGAAAATTAAAGGGACTGGTCAGATACCTGGAAAAACAGGGACTACTTAAATTAAAGGGTGACCTGGTTTTGCCTTTGCCCCGAAATAAAGTCATCAGAGGAATAATTTCCCTCAACAAGCGTGGTTTTGCTTTTGTCACGCCAGAAACAGCCGAAGGTGGTCTTGAAGATATTTTTATTCCACCCGGCCAGACAGCAGGCGCTCTAACCGGTGACCTGGTTGAAGTCCTGGTCAAAGAAGAAGGACAAAAAGGGAAGACAGAAGGACGGATAACCAGGATTTTAAGGAGGGGACGCTCATCTATTTTCGGCCTGTATCTAGAGATAAATTACCAGCCATTTGTTCTGCCCATGGATACCATTCATGAAGAACCGTTTCTGGTTAAACTTAAGGACCGCAAAAAGCCAAAACCAGGACAGATTGTGGAAATTGACCGGGCCAGCCTGGAAGTCAGAAAAATACTTGGCTACCAGGATGAGCCGGGCGTCGATGTAAAAGTTGTTATCAACCAGCATAACCTTTTCGAAAAATTCGCCCGCGAGACACTGGCCGAGGCAGCAGCTCTGCCGGCTGAGCCCGGCCCTCAAGATTTTTCGGGGCGGGCCGATTACAGAAACTGGACCACCGTTACCATTGATGGTGAAAAGGCGCAGGACTTTGATGATGCAGTGAGCATCAGGAAACTGAGCAATGGGCATTATCTGCTGGGCGTTCATATTGCCGATGTCTCACATTATGTCCGGCCAGGCTCAGCTCTTGATCGCGAGGCCTATCAGCGTGGGACCAGCGTTTATTTTCCTGATCTGACGTTACCCATGCTGCCCGAAAAGTTATCCAACGATCTATGCAGTTTGAGGCCCAGGGTTCCGCGCCTTACCGTTTCTGCCCTCATGGAAATAGATGATCGGGGTGAAATTCTGCAGAGTGATTTCCACCCCTCAGTTATTCAGACAGCAGAAAGAATGACCTATACTTCGGTTTTCAAAATCTTTCAGGGCAACCCGGAAGAACGACATCGTTATCAGTATCTCCTTGACGATCTCTTTCTGATGAGGCATCTGGCCCAGGTTCTTAAAGGAAAACGTCTCAGCCAGGGCAGTCTTGACTTTGATCTGCTCGAACCTGAACTCGTTTATCGGGAAGGATTACTGACGTCAGTTGTCCCTTCGGAGCGAAACGAAGCTCATGGTCTCGTCGAGGAATTCATGCTGGCCGCCAATGTGGCCGTAGCCTCTTATCTCAATGAACATAATTATGGCTGTATTTACCGTGTCCATCCTGCTCCGACTCGCTCCGACCTGGAAAAATTAAAAAGCCTGCTGGTCCATTTCGGACTGGAGCTGCCCCGAGCCAGTCAGATTAAATCGGCTGATCTCCAGAAAATTATCGAGAGCTTTAAAGGCAAGCCAGAAGAAAAATTCATCACGATTCAGGTCTTGAGAGCCATGCGTCTGGCCGTCTATTCAGATAAAAATTGTGGTCATTTCGGTCTGGCTCTGCCTGTTTACACCCATTTTACCTCACCTATTCGTCGCTATCCTGATCTCGCTGTTCATCGCCTCCTGAAGAGAGCCTTAGCCGGTAAAAAGCCAAGACCCTGGCCACTGGCCGATATTGCCCTTCATTGTTCCCAGCGGGAAAGGCTGGCCGATGAAGCAGAAAGAGCTCTTATTCAGTGGAGAATTCTGCGCCTCCTGAAAAATAAGCTGGGTGAAGAATTCGTCGGGATTATAACCGATATTAACCGGGCTGGACTGGTGGTTGAACTTGACGATTACTTCATAGATGGCCTGATACCTTACTCCGCTCTGGGCGATGATTACTTTTTAAGAAGAGATGAAAAAACTCTCCGTGGTCGGCAAAGTGGAGTAACCTTCTCGCTCGGAGAAAAGGTTAGAGTCAGGATGGTTAGCTGCAACCCGATCCTTAAAAAGGTCGAGTTCGTCCTGGCCGAAAAGATTGATTAGAAATGATGAGAGCCGAAAATGACTTCAGTTGAAACAGTTTTTTATGCCCTGCCCGGCGAAGAATGGCTGGAGCTGGCCGGTGAGGAACAGCTCTCAGGTCAGATTCTGGCCAACCAGGGCCAATTTCAGGCCAGAATCGAGCCGGTTAAGCTGCCGTCAAACAAATTCAAGGTGCCTTATTTAAAGATAAAAGCCAGGCTGCCTTTTGAAGTCAGATGGGGAGATATTTTTCAAATTAAGCTTCCTGGTTTTAACCGGCCTGTCTCGGCCCGCGTCATCTATCCACAAGCCAATCAGCTAACAAGAATCAAAAGGGAAGAAAAACTCATCCAGTGGCTCGACCGATGTGCCGCTGGTGAGAAAGCCCTGCTGCTGGCTCTAACCGAAGAAGCTGGCCTTCAAGGTTTGAGGGAAAAAGAGCTGGAAGATTTTTGCCGGCTATCTCCCTCGGAGCTCTCTCAATTAGCCCTGGAGCTCGAAAAGGAGGGGCAGCTTTTTATCCTAGAATTTTCCCCACTTTTTCTTCTGAGCAGACAAAGTTTTGATTTTCTGCTGGCCAAAATAATGAGCTTCATTGAAGATTATCATCAGCGACGGCCAGCCGAAATCGGTCCCTCCATTAAAAAGATCCAGGAGAGATTCAGGTTGCCCAGGCCTGTTCTGCGGCTGGCTTTAAACCGCCTCGTCAAGGACGGGCAGGTGGAAATAAGCGGCGAACAGGTCCGGCAACACGGTTTTGAAACCAACCTGTCAAAAGAAGAAGATGAAATCAGGCAGGCCATTGAGAAGATGCTGCTGGAACAGAAGTTTTCTGCCGCTTCTCTGGAAGAGCTGGCCAGAAAATTTAAGGTTCATCCTCAACGCCTCGAAACGATGGTTGAGCTCCTTCTCCAGAAAAAGAAAGTAGTCGAAAGTCAGGATGGTTTTATTCTTCATGCCAGCTGGCTGGAAGAGATCAAAAAAGAACTGGAAGATAGAAAAAGAAATGGTCAGAGAGAATTAACAGTAGGTGAGTTTAAAAAATTGACCGGCTTATCCAGAAAATATGCCATTCCGCTGCTCGAATTTCTGGATGAACTGGGACTTACCCGCCGGAGCGGCTCGAAAAGGATAATACTCTAACCGAACGTGGAGGCCGTCTCAGGTTATTTTTTTTCTTCTTTTTCTTCCTCTTTTTGTTCCGGCTGTTTCTTGGTCAAAGCTGATTTCAACATTTCTGCAAAGAAACCAAACTTAGCTTCTTGCTTGGCTGCTTCCAGCTCAATCTGGATAGTTTTATCTTCTGCTTCAGCTTCTTCTGTTTCTTCCTGCTGAGCCTTGACTGCTTCCAGCGCTTCTATTTCAGATTCTTCTTCGACAATTCTTTCTTCAATCAAACGACGATCACTTTTTTTCGATTTGAATTTCTTGTCTTCCGTCGATTCTTTTTTCTTTTTGCCTGGTTTTCCTTCTTTCTCTACTTCTCTGGCTTTCTCTTTTTTAACGGGTTCAAGTGTAACTTTGATCTCAGCTTCCTGGGTCGGGGGCGCAACTGTTTCCGCCTGGATTTCTTCTGCTACTTCTTCGACCCCGGCGCCTTCTTGCTTTTCGGGAGCAGCACTTTCCTGACTCATGGTTGTCTCGGCCTCAGCTCGGCTACCAGCCAGTTGCTCGGCCAACGATTCGAGAAAAGAGGACACAACCTTTTCTTCCTCGACCGGAACCTCCTTTGGTTCAAGGGATTCCTGGTAAATATAAATCCCTTCTTTTTTCTCCGATGCCACAAATTCAGGTGCATTATTAAGGACATACTCAACATCTTCGGCCGTTGTTGCCCGCAGCAGGTCCACCAGATGATAAGCCCGCAGAAAATGTAGAGACCGGTTATTACCCGTCAGTTCTGGCGTCTTAAAGACCTTAACGAGCAATTGCCTCAAATCCAGATCTTGACTTTCATCCTGCCTGGTCAAAAGGTGGGCAACAATTTCCCGGTCGAGATTAAGACTTTTATTAGCCATAGCCAGAGTAAAGACTTCTCCGTGACCCAGGCTAAAGTGTCCGGTAGCAGAATCATATTCCAACTGGTAGGTGGCTGTTTTCTTCTTGGACTTTTTGATCCAGAAGGTAAAAGTGTCTTCAGTTTTACGGTTAATGGTCAGGCTTGTTCCCTGAGGAATATTATTGGCCTGAAAATACTCAGCCAGTCCTAGAAGAAAATTACCTTCAGGATAATAGTAAACAGTATATGATTTGCCATCCTCATCATCAACGAACTGATATTCTCGGGAGGTGAATTCACGGGAGAGACTGCGTGGAAGGCGGACGGCACCGGACAGAATTTCCCGCCAGGTCAGATAAACTTTAAAGGGGAAAGAATCAACCCTGGTATATTGCAGGCCTTCTCCCTGCCCAAGATCAGGTACCGGAGCCAGGGGGCTGGAGATGGGCAGGCCTTCAGGTAGCTTATTGAGCACACTCTTCAGGTGCCACTTACCCCAGTTTCTGGTGGAAAGACAGGTAAAATCTTTGCGATATTTCTTCTCGAGCAAAAAATTTAAAGACAGGCAATAGAGTTCAAAGAGATCGCTGGATGGTTCAAGGCCAAAATACTTTTTAACTATCTCTTCGCTTGAGATAGAAGTTTTGCTGGCAGCCAGCTCCTCGGAAATTTCCTTAATTTTTTCTTCCGGGATTTCAATTCTTTTTGAACTGAGCTGCCAGAAATCATTCCAGCTGAAAAAAGCTGCGGAACCAGTCAGGGCTTTCCTTAAGTTTCGCTCTAAGGCCTTTATATCTTTTTCGGTCATGGGCAGTTCGGTCTGCCTCGGATCACGTTCTTCTCCCAGAATCTCAGGTTCTTTTCCCTGCCCCTCAGGATTGGACGGCAATAACACCTCAGTTTTGGTCTTTTTCATGTAGTCCAGATAACGGCGGAAAGGGCCTCCCCCGTCGTAATCAACTTCCAGCATTTCATAAGGAAAATTGGGCAGTCTGGTCTTATTAATTACTTTTAGTACCACTCCGCCCTGAAAATGCTCGGTAGCTTTGCTGCCGACCTGAAGATTTTCATCATATTCTTTATAGATAAAATCACCTATTTCATAGCGGGCATTGGGATCATAAATTTTGACCGCCTGATGCCGCTCACTGGCCGTCTTGGCGAAAGCCAGCTTTTCTGCCAGTTCAGCAGTAGTCAAAGGCCGATTGGTCCTGGTCAATTCCTGTTCAATTACAGCCAGATCTTCGGCAGTTATGGCCGTAATTTTTAAATTTTCTTTATCCATTGGTTATTTTTTCCCCATTAAATTCATCATGATAACTTTTTGCACATGCAATCTATTTTCAGCCTGATCATAGACGATGGAATTCGGTGAGTCGATAATCTCATCGGTTACCTCTTCACCTCGATGGGCTGGCAAACAGTGCATGAAATAAGCACCTGGTTTCGCCTTAGAAAACAACTCACGATTAACCTGATAAGGAGAAAAGATCTTTTTCCTTATTTCTTTTTCTGCTTCCTGACCCATTGAAGCCCAGACATCCGTATAAACGGCATCAGCTTCGCTAACCGCCTCCACCGGATCATGAGTAATGGTCAGTTCAAAATCCGTTCCTTGCCCGTCTTCTCTGGCCCAATCTATTATTTCCTTCTTTGGCTCATAACCGGGAGGAGTAGCTACAGCCATTTTCATTCCTGCCTTAGCCGCGGCCAGCATCAGGCTGTGAGCTACATTGTTTCCATCGCCAACATAGGCCAGCTTCAGACCGGCCAGACTGCCTTTTTTCTCGAGCAGGGTGAAGAGATCAGCCATGGCCTGGCAGGGATGGAGGAGATCAGTTAGAGCATTGATAACCGGAATTCTGGTGCTTTCAGCCAGCTCGATAATAATATGGTGGCCAAAAGTCCTGATCATAATGCCATCTACCCAGCGCTCCAGATTCTTCCCTATATCCCTCACGCTTTCCCGCGAACCCATCTGGATATCAGAAGGTGCCAGATAAATAGCCTCTCCACCCAGCTGGAGCATACCAACTTCGAAGGTCATTCTTGTCCGGAGAGAAGGCTTCTGGAAAATCATAGCGAGAATTTTATCTTTAAGGACTGAGCGGTATTTCTCCGGGTTTTTTTTCATTTTGGTGGTTAAATCCAGGATTTCATTAAACTCATAACGGCTGAGTTCATGTATCGTAATAAAATCTTTTTTCATTGTTCTCCTCCTATCTCTATACTTGAACTTACTGGAATGCTGGCCACAATTCTTGTCCCGGAACGATTAATCAGTGCTGCCTTTAAATGGTCGGCTGAAGTAATAAGGACTTCCTTTCCTCCGGCCTCAATATATTCTATGGCTGCCCTGATCTTGGGACCCATTGAACCAGGCGGAAACTCCCCCTGCTCCAGGAATTTTTTAGCCTCTTCCACCGTAATGACCGACAACGGCTTCTGGTCCGGCTGGCCAAAATGATGATACACCCTGGAAATACCGGTCAGAATGATAAACAGCTCGGCTCCTACTTCTCTGGCCAGCAAGCTGGAAGCATAATCTTTGTCAATAACGGCTTCCACGCCTTCGTATAGACCCCGGCTGTTGATTATGACCGGTATACCCCCGCCGCCAGCGGCAATCACCACCCGGCCAGACATTACCAGGTCTCTGATTATCCATTTGGGTACGATATCAATCGGCCGGGGAGAGGGGACCACCCGGCGAAAACCGCGACCGGCATCTTCTACCATTGTCCATTTTTTTTGCCGGGCCAGCTGCTGAGCCCTGAATTTAGGATAAAAAGGCCCAATTGGCTTGGTCGGTTGGCCAAAAGCAGGGTCATTTTTGTCCACTACCACTTCGGTAATCAGGGTGGCAACATCCTTATCTATCGACTGTCGGCGGAGCTCATTGATAATAGCTTTTTCCAGCATGAAACCCATACTGCCTTCCGTCATGGCATCACAGACTTCCAGACTGAAAGGAGGAATCTTGTTGGCAGCCTCTTCCATCTGAATCAGCAAATTCCCCACCTGCGGGCCATTACCATGAACGACAATGAGCTCATAGCCTTTTTTGATGATCTGCACCATGAGTTCAGCTGCTTTCTGGGCCTGGCGCATTTGCTCTTCCTGTAAACCTTTCTGGTTTTCAGGCAATATGGCATTGCCGCCAAAAGCGATCAGTGCAATTTTCGCCTTCATCTTTTGCCGCCTTAATACTTGCCTTTTCTACCCTCTTTAATTTTTACCTTAAGACCGACTACCAGCTGTCAAACAGGTTTAAAAATCTTTCAGGACAGACTTGAGATTGGGCTGGCCAATTTCTTCCAGTTCGTAGCGAACACGAAGCATCGGCTTGTTGACTTTGATCACCCTGTTTAAATCAATCGGCGTAGCGCTGATGACCAGATCGCAGTCTATTTTGTTGATGGTAGCAGCCAGTTCTCTTGTCTGCTTTTCTCCATAGCCCATGGCCGGGAGCACTTTATCTAAATGATTATACTTTTCAAAAGTCTTTTTGATGCTGCCCACAGCATAGGGTCTGGGATCAATAATCTCAGCCGCCTGATACTTCTGGGCAGCTACAATGCCTGCCCCATAACGCATGCCACCGTGGGTCAGAGTCGGGCCATCCTCAATGACCAGCACTCTCTTACCTTGAATCTGCGAACCATCCTCGACAAAAATTGGAGAGTTAGCCTTTATGACCTTTGCCTTTGGATTAATCTTCTTAATGTTATCCATAACCAGCTTAACCTTTTCCGGCTCAGCCGTATCCATTTTATTGACCACATAAACATCTGCCCGCCGGAAATTGGTTTCCCCGGGATGATAGCTTAATTCATGACCGGCACGATGTGGATCCACCACCACGATTTCCAGATCTGATTTATAAAAAGAAAAATCATTGTTGCCGCCATCCCAGAGGATGATATCAGCCTCTTTCTCGGCTTGTTTCAGGATAGCCCCATAATCAACGCCAGCATAAACAATAATGCCATTGTCAATATGGGGTTCGTATTCTTCTCTTTCTTCAATCGTGCATTCATGGCGATCAAGATCCTCGTAGGTAGCAAATCTCTGAACTTTCTGTTTTTCCAGATCACCATAGGGCATGGGATGTCTGATAACCACTACCCGGCGTCCTTTGGCTTTCAGGGTGAGAGCCACTTTTCTGGTGGTCTGGCTCTTGCCTGACCCGGTTCTGACCGCGCAAACTGATATTACCGGTTTGCGACTCTTGATCATGGTGTCGGCCGGCCCGAGCAGAACAAAACTGGCTCCGGCTGCCATTGCTTCGGAAGCTTTATGCATGACATATTCATGGGGAACGTCACTGTAGGCAAAATGTACTTCATCAACCTTATGTTCCTTAATAAGATCGGTCAGCTCTGATTCAGAATAAATCGGTATACCCCTGGGATAGAGCTTCCCGGCCAGAGCGGCCGGATATTTTCTGCCTTCAATATCAGGAATTTGAGTAGCGGTAAAAGCAACTACCCGGTAATCAGGATTGTCGCGAAAATAGACATTAAAATTGTGAAAATCGCGGCCTGCAGCTCCCATGATAATGACTTTTCTCATTTTTAAGCTCCTTAAAATAGTTTTTACTTGATAGCCACTAACAGCTATTAAGAATTATAAGTATAGCAAAAATGGGGCCTTAAAGTCTAATTGAACCCGTCGGATAGAGATATTCCCCGGATGAAGTCCTGCTGGTTATTTTTCTCCTCAGTCTGGCAGGTTCTTTTAGAAAAAGGGGTGAACCATTAATGGGGAGCTTTTTTCCCGGACCTGGCTGGCCTTTTTCCCCCTTGCAGCTCTTTTAAAAGCTTTTTCTGGTTTTTGGACTCAACTTTTCTTACCCGTTGCCAGCCTGGCTTTTGACGATTACCAACTCCCTTACCCATTGGCTTCCACCTCCCTTATCTATTCTATGTCTATTATATGGCCAGGACTTTCTTAACATAAATCCCCGGACGGGCCGAAGCTTCTGGCTTGAGCCCTCTGATCATAATATTATTATGTCTGCCGACATCTTCTCGGCTTCCAGCAGAACAACCGTGCAAACCCCTTTTACCCAGCCACCTGTTTCGCCAGGATTAATGACTAAAAGTTCTCCCTGTAGGCTTACCTGAGAACGATGAGTATGACCAAAAACGATGACATCTACTTCTTCCTGAACGTTTTCAAGAGGATAGTGGGAGACAATGAAGCGCCTATTATCCTCAATAAAGCTAAAAGGAGCAGGCTTGATTTCCCCCAGATCCTTAAAAACTTTAATCAAACCTTCCTTTTCTCCGTCACAATTGCCAAAAACGGCTTTAACCGGACATTTCAGTTTCCTTAACTCCTGGGCGGCAAAAGGAGCAATGATATCCCCGGCATGTATTACCAGTGAGCAATCAGTTCGATTAAAGATGTCGATAGCTTTATTGATGGCTACCAGATTATCGTGTGAATCTGACATAATCCCGATCATATTATTATTATAGCTCAGTCTGACTTTAAGAGCATAAAAAGCCTAACGCCAATTATTTTTCCAAAAGCTGAACTGGTTATTCGACTGGATTTTTCTTTTTTTGGGATGTATCAGGTTTCATTTTGGTTACTATCAAGCTCAGCCGGCCCTTAACTTGACAGGTTAAGGGGGATTTCATTAATATATATAAGCCTTGAAATAGCTGGCAGGCGCGTAGCTCAGTGGGAGAGCGCTTCCTTGACGCGGAAGAGGCCGTGGGTTCAATCCCCTCCGCGCCTACCATTACCTCTGATTTTCCGGGTATAAAGGTCAGTTTTGTTTATGGTAGAATAAAGATCAAAGCTAAGTTGAGTCAATGGAAGAATTAATCAAAATTAAAGTTGGGGAGTCTGTTTTTTCTTTACCAAAAGGGACGCCTCTGTCAGAGCTTATACCACAGCTCAGGCTCGAAGAAAAACCTCTGTTGTTCCGAAGTGGCCAGGAGCTACTGGATATCAGCTATCCAGCTGACCAAGATCGTGAGATCGAACCTGTAACTGCCAGCGATCCAGAAGCACTGGAGATTCTGTGGCACAGTGCCTCTCACCTTCTGGCCCAGGCTGTACTTGAACTTTTTCCAGGAGTCCAGGCCGGAGTTGGCCCAGCCACCGAGACAGGTTTTTATTATGATTTTCTTCGTAATCAAGCCTTCACTCCCGAGGATCTGGTGGCTATTGAAACAAGAATGCGGGAACTAGCGGCTGAAGACCTTCCCATCCGTCGGCTGGTCCTAAAAAAAGAAGAGGCCATCAGGATTTTTGAAGAGCGTGGCCAAAAGCTAAAGGTAGAACTGATACAGGAAAAAGGCGGAGCTGAAGTTACATGTTATGAACAGGGAAATTTTATTGATTTCTGCCTTGGCCCACATCTGCCCTCGACTGGCTATATCAAGCATGTCAAGTTACTGTCGGTTTCGGGCGCTTACTGGAAGGGTGATGAACGCGGCCCTCAGTTACAGAGAATTTATGGAACCGCCTTTTTCAGCCAGAAAGAACTTGATGATTATCTGAATTTTCTGGAAGAAGCCAGAAAACGTGATCATCGCCGTCTGGGCCAGGAACTCGAGCTGTTTCAGGTCAGCGACGATCTCGGAGCCGGCCTGGTCATCTGGCAACCAAAAGGGGCAATCATTCGCTATTTGATTGAAAATTTCTGGAAAGAAGAACATCTGAAAGATGGCTATGATTTTATCTATTCTCCTCATATAGCCAAACTTGATCTCTGGAAGAAGAGCGGGCACACTGAATTTTACGAAGCTATGTATCCCCCCCTGGAACTAGAGGGCTGTCAATATCAGCTCAAACCTATGAATTGTCCTTTCCATATCATTGCCTACAAATCCCGGCAACGCTCTTATCGGGAGCTGCCTTTGCGCTGGGCAGAGCTCGGTACGGTTTATAGATACGAAAGGAGCGGCGTTCTCCACGGTCTGCTTCGGGTCAGGGGCTTCACCCAGGACGATGCTCATATCTTCTGCCGCGAGGATCAGCTCGAAGATGAAATCAAAGGAGTCATTCGCCTGGCCATCAGGCTGCTGCGGGCTTTTGGCTTTGAAAATTATCAGGTTTACTTAGCTACCAGACCAGAAAAATACGTGGGCAGCCTGACCGACTGGGACAAGGCGGAAAAGGCCCTGGAAGAAGCTTTAAAAAGCTCTGGCCTACCTTATCAGATAGATAAGGGTGAAGGCGTTTTTTATGGCCCGAAAATAGATATCAAGATCAAAGATGCGATCGGCCGTTTATGGCAATGTACAACCGTTCAGCTGGACTTTAACCTGTCGGAAAGGTTTGATCTGACCTATGTTGGAGAAGATGGTAATTTCCACCGTCCCTTTATGGTTCATCGTGCTCTTCTAGGTTCCATGGAAAGGTTTTTCGGGGTATTAATTGAGCATTATATGGGGAATTTTCCCCTCTGGCTGGCGCCAGTTCAAATGATCATCTTACCCATTGCCGACCGCCACGAAGCCTATGCCAGAGAAATTCAGTCCAGCCTGGTAGCCGAAGGACTGAGAGTTAAGGTTGATGAGTCCAGAGAAAAAATCGGGAAGAAAATTCGGCAGGCCGAAATGGAGAAGATTCCTCTCATGGCGATCGTCGGTGACAAAGAAAAGAACGATGGCAGTCTTTCTTTGAGAATACACGGTCAGGGAGATCTGGGTGAGATGAAGATAGACACCTTACTCCCCAGACTAAAGCAGTTAATTCAAGAAAAATCTTTAGAAATAAAAATATAGGAGGTCACCTATTTTCCAAAGAGAACCTTATCGTCCCCCAAAAGCTAAGGAGAACCCACACAGGATAAATGAAATGATCAGGGCACCAGAAATTAGGGTAATTGATGAAGACAAGAATCAATTAGGGGTAATGTCTGTCCCTCAGGCCCTGGCTATCGCCCGGGAGAAAGGGCTTGATCTGGTTGAGATCGCCCCTCAGGCCACTCCCCCTGTCTGCCGGATCATGGATTATGGCAAGTTTCTGTATGAACTCCACAAAAAAGAGCATGAAGCCAAGAAACACCAGAAACAGGCTCAGATTAAGGAAATTAAGTTCAGACCAAAAATAAGCATCCATGATTACAATTTCAAGTTGAAACATATTCGCCGCTTTATTGAGGATGGAGATAAGGTTAAAATTACCATCATGATTCGGGGCCGGGAAAGGTCTCACCCGGAAATGGCCTACCAGGTTATGGATAGGATTTTATCAGACGTCTCTGACATAGCCCGCCTGGATGGAGAAGTAAAAAATCAGGACTGGGCCAGTACCGCTCTGATTGTGCCGATAAAAACAGGAGGAAAAGATGCCAAAGCTAAAAACCAACCGAGCAGCGAAAAAGAGGTTCAAAATAACAGCAAGCAAGAAGGTGCTCCACAAAAAAGCTAATAAAAGCCATATTTTGACCAAAAAGTCATCGAAAAGAATCAGACAGCTGGGCAAGAAAGCTGAATTGAGTCCGGCTGATCTGAAGAAGGTCAAAAAGATGCTACCTTATGACTTTTAATAGCCAGCCTGAACACATGGCAGAAAGCACCAGCAGGAAAGGAGAAACATTATGCCAAGAGTAAAAAGAAGCTCTAAGAAAAGAGAGCGTCGAAAAAAAATATTAGCCCAGGCTAAAGGTTACTGGGGAACTAAAAAAAGCAATTACCGGGCAGCCAAAGAAGCCGTGGAAAAATCTATGCAGTATGCCTATCGTGATCGCCGGAATAAAAAAAGAGATTTCCGGCAATTGTGGATAATCAGGATCAAAGCTGGCGCTCAGGCCAACGGGATTTCCTATAATCAGTTTATCAGAGGACTTAAAAATCTGAAGATTGAACTAGACCGGAAAATTCTGGCTGAACTGGCAGTTAAAGCACCAGCTACCTTTGCTTATCTGGCTGAACAGGCCAAACAGGCCCAGGCTTCTTCAAGGACATGAGCAGCCTTCAAGACAAACTAGAGCAGTATCGCCAGCTTTTTAATAATCTGGCCGCCAAAACCAAAAATAGCAAAGAGTTAGAGGAGTTAAAGCAGGCTTTCCTCGGCCGAAAGAAGGGCTATTTAACTCTTCTTTTTGACGAACTAAAACAGTTGCCACCAGAGGAAAAAAGGGGCGCGGGAGAAGCCCTGAACAAATTTAAGACAGAAATCCAGCAAGCCCTGTCTGAATTAGAAGAGCGATGCCAGAGACCAGAGGTTGAAAAACCACTGACTGATCTGACTCTCCCCGGGGAAAAAATCTACTGGGGAGCCCCTCACCCCCTGACTCTTTTTCAGAGAAAAATAGAAAAAATATTTGTCTCGATGGGCTTTTCGGTGGAAGAAGGCCCTGAAATCGAAACCGATTATTATAATTTCGAGGCACTTAATTTCCCTCCCTATCATCCGGCCCGAGATAGCTGGGATACCCTTTATATAAATGACAAACTACTGTTACGAACCCACACTTCGCCGGTTCAAATCCGCGTCATGGAGAAAAAGAAACCGCCTATCCGGATTATTATCCCCGGCAAGGTCTACCGGCGAGAAACGCCCGACCCGACTCATTTACCTATGTTCCATCAGGTTGAGGGTCTGGTTGTTGATCGGGGAATAACGTTCGCCCATCTTAAGGGAACATTGGACTTCTTCATCAAGGCCCTTTTTGGGGAAAAGATAAAGATCCGCTTTCGTCCCAGCTTTTTCCCTTTTACTGAACCATCAGCCGAAGTGGACATCGAATGCATTGCCTGTCATGGGCAGGATGCTCAATGTCGGGTATGTGGTGGAACCGGCTGGAAGGAAATTCTGGGAGCCGGCCTGGTTGATCCCCAGGTATTCAAAAATGTCAATATCGACCCGGAAAAATACAGCGGTTGGGCTTTTGGCCTGGGCATTGATCGGACAGCTATGCTGGCTTATGACATCCCTGAGATACGTTATTTTTATGAAAATGATCTGAGATTTTTGAGGCAGTTTAACCGAAAATGAACATTTCATACGACTGGCTAAAAGAATATCTCGACCTTAATGTTCCTCCTCGGGAACTGGCTAAATATTTTGATCAGATCGGTCTAATGGTTGAATCGGTGAAAGAGATCGATGGCGACACTGTTTACGAGATTGAGACTTACGCCAACCGACCTGATACTCTCGGCCATCTGGGCGTGGCCCGAGAACTGTCTGCTCTGCTCGGTGTGCCTTTAAAATCGCCTTCCTGGCCGCTCCTTGAACTTGACCGGTTAACTTCTGACCTGGTTGATATTCAGGTGCTGGACAGCCAGCTCTGCCCTCGCTATTGCGGTCTGGTGGTAAAAGGAGTGCAGGTTGGCCCTTCTCCTGAGTGGCTAAAAAGAAGAATTGAAGCTGTTGGTCTCCGCCCCATAAATAATGTGGTTGATATCAGCAATTATGTCTGTTTTTCACTTGGTCAACCACTCCATACCTTTGATTTCAGCCAGTTAAAGGAAGCCAGAATCATTGTTAGAAGAGCCAGAAAAGGTGAAACTCTCCGTACCCTCGATGGACAGCTATTGGAATTAACCCCTGACATGCTGGTCATAGCGGATGAAAGTAAGCCCGTAGCTCTGGCCGGTATTATCGGTGGAGAAGAGTCGGGTATCAATGAAAAAACGACAGATGTTTTTATTGAGAGCGCCAATTTTGACCCGATTTCAATCAGGCTGACAGCTAAAAAGCTTGGCCTGATGACGGATGCTTCCTATCGGTTCGAACGAGGCGTTGATATCAATGCTGCCCCGCTGGGAGCCAAAATGGCAGCTTCCCTTCTGGGTCAGTTTGGGGGCAAATCCTCCAGAGGGCTGCTTGACGTTTATCCTAATCCCAGAAAACCCAAATCTGTCCCTTTGCGCCTGAAAAGAGTTGGGGAGCTACTTGGAATCGAAGTCCCGGAGGAATTTGTAGTTCGAACGCTAACTGCTCTTGGTCTGAAACTAAATGAGCAGAAACCGGGAGTGTGGGTAACCGAAATTCCCAGTTTCCGGGTTGATCTGGAGCGGGAAGCTGATCTTATTGAAGAAATTGCCAGGTTTTTTGGCTATGACCGCATTCCAACCGAAGTAACACCAGCCAGGTCTTTTGATCTGCCAGCTGATGAGCGGCAGGACTGTCTCTGGTTACTAAAGGAAGTTCTATTTCATTATGGTTTTGACGAAGTTATTAATTTCAGTTTTGGAGATCGGGAAAAAGAAAAAATCTGGCAAACTGGCTATGAGCCAATCGAGCTGCAGAATCCGATTTCTTCCCGGGCCTCGATTCTCAGAACTTCACTCCTTCCCGGACTGGTTGAGAATACTGTCTGGAACTATAATCGAGAGGCAGATGGGGTACACATTTTCGAAACAGGCAAGATCTATTTCTGGGTAGAAGATGGGAAACAAAGAGAAGAATGGCATCTCGGGCTGTTGACCAGCGGTCAGCGAGAGGCAAAAACCTGGAACCAGCCCGCTCGAGAAACTGATTATTTCTTTCTAAAAGGGGCCATCGAAGACCTGTTTTTTTATCTCGGCTATGAAGCTCCTTCTTTCGAGCCTGGAGACCATAGTTTTTTTCAGACAGGCCAGGCGGTGAGGATTTCGATCAAAAAAGAACCAGTTGGCTATCTTGGACTGTTAAAGCCAGAAATCAGACAGGCCTATGGGCTGGATAAACTGGCTTACGGTGGCGAGCTTAATCTTGAAGTTCTATTTGATCGTCAGCCTCGAGCTTTCAACTTTACCTCTGTCCCCAGATTTCCGGGGGTGGTGCGAGATCTATCATTCCTGGTCGACTCCACGATAAATTTTCAGGCTATTTATAGCCAGTTAAAGAAGCTAAATGTTCCTTATCTGGAAAGATTTGAGATTTATGACCGGTTTGAGGGAGAAAGTCTGGCACCCAACCAGGTCAGTTATTCGGTGAGGTTCTTTTTCCGGCATGAATCCCGAACCCTTCAGGCAGAAGAGGTGGACCGGGCCATGCTGGACATTATTTCTCAGTTAAAATCCAGTCTGAAGATTCAATTGAGATAAGGAGGGCAAATTGACAAGCGAGATTGAGCGGATTAAAATATTGGAGGGCAAGATTTCTCAGATTATAGAACATGTGAGCCGCCTGTCTTCTGATAATGCCCGCTTGAAGGAAGACTTGAAACAGGCTAAAAGCGAAAAAAAAGAGCTGGAAGAGAAGCTCAAGGCTTTTGGCCAGATGGAAGAAGAACTTAAACAGTTGCGTGAGGAAAAGGAAGAGGTTAAGGAAAAACTGGAAGCTCTCATTGCCCAGATAGAAAAATTGGGAATATGAGCGAAAAAATTATAGAAATTGAAATTTTTGGAAATAAATACAGGATCTGCGTCAAAGGAGAAGAAGACGAAGAATATATCGGCCAGCTGACCTCCTATGTTGATCAGAAAATGCAGGAAGTAGCAGCCAAATCGCGGTCGTCAGATCTAGCCAAGATTGCAGTTTTGACTGCTTTGAATCTGGCTGACGAGCTGTCTTTGGCTGAAAGGGAGGTAGCCGGTTTAAAAGAGGCTTTTGACCGGCTGGAAAAAAAACTGGCTCAACTTGAGGCTCAGGTAAATAACTATGAATTTGATTTTAATCCTCTGGAAAAACTCACCCCTTAATTGGAGAGAATTGTCTGTAAATTCTTATGATAAATTAGATCTAAGGTCTATATCTGACAGTAAGCAAGAAAGCACTAGCCTTAATCCTATCCACCAGCTCAAGGGGTGTCCGTCCAGCGGCCATCTAACGTCATAACCATTACCTGACCTCCTTGTTAACTCTTTTGATCAGCAGTCCGGCGAGGAGGTTTGAAGATGAAGACACTACTAACGGTGGGAATCCCACTTTTAGCTATTTTATTGGTCGCCCTGATCATCGTTTTTCTCAAGAGAAGCCAGGGATTAAAAGGCATCTTGAAGGCCGAAGAAAAAGCCAAAGAGATCATTGCCAGAGCCGAGCAAGAAGCTGAAAAAATCAAAAAACAGGCTGAGCTTGAGGCCCGGGAAAGAGATGCTACCCGCCAGGCTGAGTTTGAAGCCCAGACCAAGGAAAAAAGATATAAGTTAACCGAACAGGAACGCCGGCTACTTCATAAAGAAGAAGCTCTGGAAAGACGATATCAGAACCTGGAAAGAAAAGAAAAAGAATTTTCAGTTAAAGAGCGCCGTCTCTATGCCAAGGAAAAAGAACTGGAGCAACTTGAACAAAAGATAAATGAGACTCTGGAAAAACAGACCAAGGAGCTGGAAAGAATATCCGGCTTGACTCAGGAAGAAGCCAAAAACATGCTGATTCGCAAAATCGAGGATGAAGCCAAACTCCAGGCTATTCAGACTGTCCGTAGAATTGAAGAAGAAACCAAAGAAAAAAGCAAAACTCTGGCCAGAGAAATTATTTCCAATGCTATTCAGCGCTCGGCGGCAGAACATGTCGTCGAGACGACAGTATCTGTCGTTGATTTGCCTTCGGATGACATGAAGGGCAGGATTATCGGTCGGGAAGGCCGCAATATTCGGGCTCTGGAAATGGCCACCGGAGTGGATATTATCATTGATGATACACCTGAGGCTGTCATTCTATCCAGTTTTGACCCTCTGCGGCGGGAGCTGGCCAGAATGGCCATAGAAAAACTGGTAGCTGATGGCCGGATCCATCCGGCCAGAATCGAAGATATTGTAGAACAGGTCAAAGTCGAACTGGAAGAAAAAATAAAGCAGGAAGGCGAAAATACCTTACTTGAACTAGGCATTCAGAATATGCACCCGGAGCTGATTAAATACCTGGGAAAACTGAAATACCGGACGAGCTACGGGCAAAATGTCCTTCAGCATTCCAAAGAAGTTGCTTTGCTGGCAGCCTTGATGGCCAGGGAATTAGGCCTCGATGTGACTGTTGCCCTGCGGGCCGGGTTGCTACATGATATCGGGAAAGCAGTCGATAAAGATTATGAAGGGACTCATACCGAACTATCCGTTGAGCTGACCAAAAAATATGGAGAGAGCGAAGCAGTGGTTCAGGCCATTGCTTCTCATCACCGAGATATAGATTTTCCGTCAGTGGAAGCGGTGCTGGTACAGGCAGCTGACACTCTGTCTGCGGCCAGACCTGGTGCCCGTCGAGAGCTCCTGGAAACTTATGTTCAGAGACTGGAGAAACTGGAAGAAATCGCCAACTCCTTTGAAGGTGTGGCTAAAGCTTTTGCCCTGCAAGCCGGACGCGAGATACGGATCATCGTCGATGCTCAGAAAATCTCTGATGACCGAGCCGCCGTCATCGCCAGGGATATCGCTCAAAAAATCAAAGATGAGCTTGATTATCCCGGTCAGATTAAGGTCCTGGTCATCCGCGAAATGAGAGCGGTGGAATATGCCAGATAATTTTAGAGTTCTTTTTATTGGAGATATTGTCGGCCGACCGGGGCGACGGGCCCTGAGCCGGTTTTTGCCCGAGCTTAAAAAGAAATGCCGCCCCTCGCTGGTCATTGCCAATGGCGAAAATGCCGCTGGTGGGATTGGCCTGACAGAAGAAATAGCTCGCGAACTCTTATTGCAGGTTGATGTTCTGACTTCAGGTAATCACATCTGGGATAAAAAAGAGGTTTTCAATTATCTGGAGAAAGAGCCGCGACTTATTCGGCCAGCCAATTATCCGGAAGGAAATCCTGGCCATGGCTATCATCTCTTTGAGAATGAAGATGGAATAAAGGCAGCTATCCTTAATCTCCAGGGCAGGGTTTTCATGGAGCCGGTAGATTGTCCCTTCCGTCGAGCAGAGAAGGAACTGGAAGCTATTCTGCCTCTGACCCCGACCATCATTATCGATTTCCATGCTGAGGCTACCTCCGAAAAACAGGCTCTCGGCTGGTTCCTCGATGGCAAGGTCTCGGCTATCATCGGTACGCATACCCATACCCAGACGGCTGACGAGAGGATTCTACCAGGTGGGACTGCCTATATTTCCGATGTGGGCATGGCTGGCGGGCTGAATTCGGTTATTGGCATGAAGCCCGAGCAGGCCCTGAACCGGTTTCTAACTGCCCGCCCGCAAAAGTTTGAACCGGCCAGTGAGGGTTTGCTGCTGGGGGCTGTTCTCGTCGAGATTGACCCGCAAAATGGAAAAGCTTTAACTATAGAGAGACAAATGTTGGTCGAGGATGACTTTGAAAACTGAAGACCTGATTGTTGGCGACAGAATATATAAAGTTAGTGAACTCACCAAACTGATTCGCCTGGAGCTGGAAAGCTCTTTCCCCTTCGTCTGGGTAGAGGGTGAAATTTCCAATTTGAGGCAGCCGTCATCCGGGCATTTTTATTTTACCCTGAAGGATGATGAAGCCGGGGAAGATGCCCAGCTAAAGACAGTTCTGTTCAAATCTGATGCTGTCCGGATTCAGACTCAGAATAAGAGAAACTCCCTTTTGCCCAAATTTGAGTTGAAGAATGGCATTAAAGTTATCTGCGGCGGGAGAATTACCGTTTACGAACCACGCGGCGAGTATCAGCTGGTGGTCGAAAAGCTCGAGCTACGAGGCAAAGGTGTCTTGCAGCTGGCCTTCGAGCAGCTCAAGGAAAAGCTCAAGGCAGAAGGCCTCTTTGATGAGAAATACAAAAAGAAACTTCCTCTGTTGCCCAAAAAGATAGGAATTGTCACCTCTCCGACCGGAGCTGCTATCAGAGATATTCTTCGCATTCTGGAGCGTCGCTTCAATCGACTTCACCTGGTTATCTACCCGGCTCAGGTGCAGGGGGAAGGAGCAGCCCAGCAGATCGCCAGCGGGCTTGATTATTTCAGTCAGCGAGATGATATCGATGTGGTTATCGTCGGACGGGGCGGTGGTTCAATGGAAGACCTGTGGGCCTTCAATGAGGAGATAGTAGCCCGGGCTATTTTTAACTGTATGAAAACCAAGCCAGTCATATCAGCAGTTGGCCATGAAATAGATTTTACCATTGCTGATTTTGTAGCCGATATCAGAGCTTCCACTCCTTCCGCTGCCGCTGAAATGGTGGTGGCTAAAGAAGAAGAGTTCAGAAGTAAGATCGACCAGCTGGTTACCAGATTGATTCAGGCTGAAAAATACCTGCTGGAGGTCAAGCGAAATCGTGTTAATCTTCTGGCTGAGGAATACATCTATCGACACTGGCAGCTGAGACTGATGACTTTAGCCCAGCGAGTTGATGACTTGAAAGCCAGGTCGGTGCGGGCCATGCTGGAGGAAAAAAGGAGCATTGGCGAAAGCCGGGCACGGGTTGAAGCCCAGACGGAAAAACTCAAACATCTGGTCGAGCTAAAAATGAAAGATTATGAAGCCAGCTGGGAAAGACTGGCCTCTTCTCTTTCCAATCTTTCGCCTTTGAACATCCTGAAAAAAGGTTATACAATTTGCTGGAAGGAAAGCGGTCTGATGCCAGTAATGAAAGCAACTGAAGTTGAAGCAGGAGATGATCTCATTGTTTCTTTTTACCGGGGGCAGATTAACTGTCAGGTAAAAGATATCGATCCTCGCATCAAAATAGAATCAAGATTTATCAAGGAGTCAAAATGAATAGCAAAGGGCGAGAGATGAATTTTGAACAGGCTCTGACCGAACTCGAGCAGATTGTCAACAAGCTGGAAAAAGGTGGCCTGTCACTCAATGAATCACTGGCTCTGTTTGAAAAAGGCATAAAGTTGGCCAGATTTTTGAGAGCAGAGCTGGATAAAGCCGAAAGAAAAGTTGAAATATTGATAAAAAATGAAAAAGGGGAACTAAAACCACAGGAATTTGAACCTGAAGATCTTGAAGCTGATTTCCACCTGGAAGAGCCGGAAGAAGGAACTGAGGGGGAACAAGCTGAAGAGAAAAATCAGAAATAAACGGGCACCAATCACTTAATTACCGATCATGGATACCAACCTTTACCTCCAGCAAAAGAAGGCTCGCCTTGAGGCAGCCCTCAGATTATCTCTGGTGGGTGAGGATTCAACGATATTCACTGCCATGCGTTATGCCGTCTTCTCCGGCGGCAAAAGACTTCGCCCCCTGTTATTGCTGACCTCAGGAGAGTATTTTGGTCTGGCCGAAGAGATTTTATTACCTTACGCCTGTGCGATAGAACTTATTCATAACTATTCTCTGATTCATGATGATTTGCCAGCTATGGACAATGATGACACCCGGCGCGGGCAACTGACCTGCCATAAAAAATTTGGCGAAGCAGTAGCTATTCTGGCTGGTGACGGCTTGCTATCTTTAGCTTTTGAGATTCTGTTGACCGCTCCCTGGCCGCCAGGGGGACCAAGGCTTAAAGAAGAAGTCTGCCAGCAGGTGGCCCTGGCCGTGGGCCCTGCTGGTCTGATTGCCGGCCAATGGCTGGACTTAAGTTTCCAGCCAGAGGAAACAGACCTGGCCGCCTACGAACGGCTGGCACAAAAAAAGACAGCCGAACTGATTCGGGTCTCGGTAGCCGGCGGGGCCAGACTGGCAGGAACTGGTTCCGCCCAAATCGCTGCCCTGGAAGCTTACGGGACAAACCTGGGACTGGCCTGGCAACTAAGAGACGACCTGGAAGATATTTCTCAGGATCAGTCCACCTCCAGTTTTCGTCCTAATCTGGCCAGGGTCCTTGGCGCTCAGAAGGCCAGGGAACAGATTAACCGCTGGTTAGAGCAGGCGGTGGAAGCACTAAAAAAAGCTGAAATCAATTGCGGTCCTCTGGAATATTTTGTTCAGCAGCTTGAATTCAAATCAGAGAAGAACTCATGAGTTCAGAAAAAATTTTGCCCAGAATCAATTCTCCTCAGGATTTAAAGCAGCTGTCACTCGAAGAGCTAAAGCAATTGGCCTCAGAAATCAGGGCAACAATTATAGAAACAGTGGCCAGAAACGGTGGACACCTGGCCTCAAACCTGGGGGCAGTTGAACTTACCCTGGCCCTTCACTACGTCTTTGAATCACCGCGAGACAAGATTATCTGGGACGTTGGCCACCAGTGCTATACTCATAAACTCGTGACAGGCCGGCGGGAAGCCTTCAGCCGCCTCCGCCAGTCGGGAGGTTTGCTGGGATACCCCTGCCGGGAAGAAAGCGATCACGATATTTACAATACCGGTCATGCCTCAACTGCTCTGTCTGCAGCCCTGGGGCTGGCGGTGGCCAGAGATAAGAAAAATGAAGACTACAATGTTATCGCCGTAGTCGGAGATGGAAGTCTGACCGGCGGAGTCGCCTATGAGGCTTTGAATCAAATCGGACATCTCCGGAAGAAATTAATCATTGTCCTGAATTATAACGAAATGAGTATCTCACCGAGTGTTGGGGCTCTTTCCAGCTACCTGTCTTATATGGTTTCCGGCCAGCCTTTTCTTAAGATGAAAGAGCAGGCCAAATCAGTCCTTAGATCGATTCCAAAAATCGGCCGGCCTCTAATTAAAGGTGCCCGGGCCTTTGAAGAGCTGCTTAAGAAGACCTTTTTCCCCGGCATCTTTTTTGAGGAACTTGGTATTCGCTATGTTGGGCCCATTCATGGTCACAGTCTTCATTCCCTGCAGGAAGCCTTTGAAAATGCCAGGAATTATCCCGGGCCAGTGCTGGTCCACTGCGTTACCCAGAAAGGAAAGGGTTATCGTCCGGCTCAGCTGGATCCTGAGAAATTTCACAGCGCCTCACCTTTTAATGTCGAGACTGGCCAGCCTCTCTCCCAGGAAAACGGCCCAACTTTTTCCAAAGTATTCGGAGAAACCATAGCTGACCTGAGCAGAAGCGACGACTCCATCATGGCTATTACCGCCGCTATGACCGATGGTACAGGCCTCAATAAATTCGCAGAGGAACACCCTGATCGATTTTTTGATGTCGGTATAGCCGAGCAGCATGCTGTTAACTTTGCTGCCGGTCTGGCTATAGCCGGTCTTAAACCGGTGGTCGCCATATATTCCACTTTCCTGCAGAGAGCATATGACCAGATTTTTCATGATGTATGTTTAATGGACCTGCCGGTAGTCTTCGCCCTCGACCGGGCAGGCATTGTGGGAGAAGATGGACCAACTCATCAGGGAATTAACGACATTGCCTATCTCCGGCATATGCCCCATATGATCCTGATGGCCCCCAAAGATGAAAATGAACTACGACAGATGGTTTATTCTGCCTTTCAGTATGGCCACCCAGTGGCCATAAGGTTCCCTAAAGGGAAAGGTTTAGGCGTCAAAATTGAGAGTGACTTCAGTTTTATACCAGCCGGTCAGGCGGAGCGGCTGAAGCCTGGCCGCGACTTGATCGTTGCCTATGGCAATACGGTCTATCCTGCGCTGGAGGTAGCCAGACGATTGGAAGAACAGGGACTGTCGCTGGCGGTCATTAATGCCCGATTTGCCCGGCCACTTGATGAAAATCTAATTATTGAGCAAGCCCGGCAGGCCAGAACAATTTTTACTCTGGAAGAAGGTATCATCGAGGGCGGGTTCGGCAGTGCGGTCAGAGAGCTGCTTGATCGCCATGGACTTTATCAGGCAAGATTTAAAAGCTTTGGACTGCCCACTGCTCTTTATCCTCTGGGCAAGGCTGATGAGATCAGAAAACTACTGAGACTTGATGTTGATAGCCTGGTCGAAGACATCAGTCGTTTCTATTGTGGCTAGAACAATGACCGGCCTCTAAAATATGAACAAAAAAAGACTGGATCTTCTTCTGGTTGAGCGAGGTTTAGCCCCAAGCCGGGAGAAGGCTCAGGCCCTGATTATCGCCGGACGGGTCAAAGTCAATGGCCAGATAATTACCAAAGCCGGGACGCCGGTTAACCCTGATTTAATTCTGACTATTGACCAGCCTTTTCCTTATGTCAGCCGGGCCGGGGCCAAATTGGTCAGAGCTCTTGAGGTTTTTCCAATCCAGGTTAAAGGTGTAACTGCTCTGGACATTGGCTCGTCAACTGGCGGCTTTACCGATTGCTTGCTGCAGGTTGGAGCCAGGAAAGTCTATGCAGTCGATGTTAATATCAAACAACTTGATTGGAAAGTGGCCCATGATCCCAGAGTCCAGGCAATTGAAAAAAATGCCCGTTATCTTGAGCCATCAGACCTGCCTGAAATTCCCCAGCTGGTGGTTATGGACGTTTCTTTTATCTCCATTCTTAAAATACTGCCAGCCATACAGAAGATCATCAAAAAGGGAGATTTAATAGTCCTCATCAAACCTCAGTTTGAAGCCAGTCGAAATCAGGTAGGGAAAAAAGGTATAATCAGGGATAAAGAGACTCATCGCCAGGTGCTGGAGCAGGTACTGGAAGGAGTGGAAACTATTGGTTTTAAAGTACAGGGACTGTTAGTCAGTCCAATTCTGGGGCAAAAAGGCAATCAGGAATTTTTGGTCTGGTTAAAACCAGCTGCTGAAGGGCTTATGCCGCTTGACTTTAAGAAGCTTATCCAGGAGATATTAGCCAATGGAAAAGAAGAACAGGATTAAAAAAATAGGAATTGCCATCAAACCGCATGCTCCAGGAATCGAAAACATCCTCAAGGAGCTGGTGAGTTATCTTGAACGACAGGGAATAGAGTGCCTGCTGGAGGAGGTAGCTGCCCGCAAGATCAACCGGCCTGGAGGTTTTCGGCGTGAAGAGCTCCCCGGGTTAAGCCAGGCGATGATTGTCCTGGGTGGAGATGGCACACTGCTGAGCGTGGCCGCCGCTGCCGCCAGAGTGGATGTACCGGTCATTGGTTTGAATCTCGGCCGGCTGGGCTTTTTGACTGAAATTCCTGTGAATGAAGCCTTGCCGGTACTGGAAGCTTTTCTAAAAGATAAAAATGGGTTTATCAGCCGGCGGACTCTACTTGAGGTCTCCTATAAAGACCAGACAGATCTCTGCTTAAATGACGTTGTTTTAAATAAAGGAGCCCTGGCCCGGATGATTGAGCTGCAGATTTCTATTAACGGTCAGGAAGTGACCAGATTAAAAGGGGACGGCCTAATTCTCTCCAGTCCAACCGGCTCTACGGCCTATTCTCTTTCGGCTGGCGGGCCAATTGTTCATCCGGCGGTTGAGACCATTATTTTAACTCCTATCTGCCCTCATACCCTGTCTTTCCGGCCCCTGCTTATTCCAGCCGCTTCCACTATCAAGCTCAAACTATTAACACCAGAAGAACCAGTGTATATCACCATAGACGGGCAAAGGGGGCAAGTTCTGGATAAGAATGAAATAATTGAGGTCAAAAAATCAGCACTCGAATTGAAGCTAGTCACCTCTCCCTGGCGGAGCTACTATAACCTGGTCAAAGAAAAGCTGGGCTGGGCTGAATAAAGGCTCCGACCTGTCATTCTGATGCATTCAAATATCCCCCGGCCGGTTTGATTTTTGAGGGCAAGACAGCTATTATTTTTATCTAGGGCAAGATGTTCAAGATAGCTGTTCTTACCCCTGAATTATCTCCTTACGCCCGCTCGGGAGAGCTGGCCGAAGCTACGGCTGGCCTGGCCAAGTATCTATCCCGGGCCGGTCATGAAGTAGCTATTTTTCTGCCTTATTATCGGCGACCTGAACTTGAATCTCTTAATAAAAAAACCCTTGAGCCAGAACTGCAGGTACCAATCGGATCTAAAAAAGTCCAGACAACGGTTTTTAAAGCTGAAGTCGATAAATATTACCTGTATTTAATTGATCAGCCAAAGTATTTCCACCGGGATTACATTTACGGGTCGCCTAAGGGCGATTACCTCGACAATGATGAAAGGTTTATTTTCTTCAACCGGGCTGTTTGCGAATTTCTCGCTTCTTCGAGAATGAAGCCTGATGTGGTTCACTGCCACAACTGGGCAGCGGCAGTAGCTCCTCTTTTCCTGAAATCAAGCTATCAAAAGAAAGCAAACCTGAAAAAAGCGGCCACCCTTCTAACCATTCACAACTTTTCCTATCAGGGAGAGTTTCCAGCCGAATCTCTCAGTTTGACCGGTCTCAGCTGGAATTATTTGAATTCTCATCAATTAGCTTTCAGAGGTAAATTTAATTTTCTCAAGGCTGGCATTCTTTTTTCAGAAGTGGTCAATACAGTCAGTCTGACTTACCGGAATGAGGTTTTGCAGTATCACCATGATGTCAACAGTTTTTTTTCCAATAAAAACAAACCACTGTACGGTCTCAGAAATGGTCTCGATAATGAAGAGTGGAACCCGGCTATTGATCCACTGATCCCGGCCAATTTTTCTGCCAATGACCTCACCGGGAAAAAAACCTGTAAAAGACAACTGATGAAAGAATTCGGGCTTGAACTGGATGAATCAAAACCACTGCTGGCTGTGGTCGGTTATCTGACCAGATTAAAAGGTTTAGAGCTCATTATTGAAGCAATAAACGATCTGCTGGCCTCAGGCTGCCAGCTGGTGGTGGCCGGACAGGGAAATGAAATCTATGAGCAGGCACTTTTGAAGCTGAAAGAATTCCACCCTGGGAAACTGGGTGTCCAGCTCGATTTGAGCCCGGGTCTTTTCCACCGGGTGATAGCTGGAGCCGATTTCCTTTTGATGCCCTCAATCGAGGAACCCTGCGGATTGACCTTGATGCAAGCGCTAAGATATGGAACTGTCCCGGTAGCCAGGGCAGTCGGTGGTTTAAAAGAATCAATGGAACCTTTTTCCAGCCAGAATAGTTCTGGCTATAGCTTTGCTTTTGAAGATTACTCTGCCTCAGCCTTTTTACAGGCAGTGCGAGAAGCTCTTTCTTTCTATAATCAGCCCCGGATCTGGACAGAAATCATCGCCCGCTGCCTCATCCAGGATAATTCCTGGGCAAAAGTTATCCCCCAATACGAAATTCTCTATCAAAAAGCAGTCAGGTTAAAAAGGAGGTCAATATGAGCAACAAAGTAGTTCAGCTCAACGAAAACAATTTCGAACAGGAAGTACTGAAGTCCGACTGCCCGGTGCTGGTCGATTTCTGGGCACCATGGTGCCTCCCCTGCCAAATGGTTGCCCCCATCATCGAAGAAATAGCTGAAAGTTACCAGGGCCAGCTAAAGGTAGCCAAACTCAATGTTGACGATAATGCCAACCTTTCCAGCCGCTATCAGATCCTGAGTATCCCCACCATGATCCTGTTCAAAAACGGACAGCCAGTTGACTCGATCATTGGGGCTGCTACCAAACGAAAGCTGGAAGCTTTTTTAGGACAGCACCTCCAGCTGACCTGAAATCAGCCAGCCGCTTATTCTGGCTGAGTTTGGTGACGCCCATCTGTTTCATAGCGCTCATTCATTATAGCCACCAGCTCTGCTCCCCAGAGGAGGATGACCAGAGATGAGGAGATCCAGAGCAGAAAGAAAATGACAGAAGTCAGGGTTCCAGCCAGCACCTTGGACATGACCAGCCCAACTGCTGAGAGATGAATAGCATAAAAGGCAAAGCCTCTTTTAAAGATCTCCCAGAAGAAGGAAGTAATGGCCGCCCCCAGCAAGGCACTGCCGGTATGAACTTTGACCTCCGGGATGAATTTATAAAGGATAAAAACCATCAAAAAGGTCAGCCCAAAAGGCAGAAGATATTGGAAGAAAAAATTATTCAGAATGCTAATTACCTGTGGATTAATGAATCCAGAAAAAACCGGGCTCTGACGGAGCAACTGCTGCAGGGCAATCCAGAGGGCAGTTATTGATAAAGACAAAAGCAGAAAAACGCCAGCCAGAAGCATCACCACATATTCCATCAAGCGGTTATAAATAAAAGAATGGCTATATTTTGCTCTGAAGATTCTATTAATGGTAGAAATTAGATTGGAAAAGAGAAAAGAAGCAGCGATCAGAGAGCCAATAACCCCGAACCAGCCCAGATTGGACAGGCTACCGCCCAGGGCCTGGAGTTTCTTAAAAAAGGCTGGATCCATCCGAGCAAAAAATTCATCGGTGAAAATATTCAGACTGTGGAAAATCAGCTCAGGGTTACCCAGAATTTTTGCCCCGAGAAAAGCAAAGAGAGCTATTAAGGGTACCAGGCACAGCAGTGAAAAATAAGAAATAACAATAGCCGCCGTAAAGCAGCGGTCTTCGTTAAACCTTTTCCACGAAGCTAATAAAATCTGGAAAAAATTGGCAGCCATCTATCAGGTCAGCTGGAGGGTAGCTCGATCAGTAAGCGCCCCATTTGACCATAAGGATGATGATCGTGATGAGCAGAGCATAAATAACCAGAGTTTCAATCAGCACCAGTCCAAAAATCAGAATGCCGCGGATGTTCTGCCCGCCAGCCGGATTTCGAGATATACTCTCACAAGCTGAAGTTATAGCCTTGGCCTGGCCAAAGGCTCCAGCTACCACGGCCACTGTAATGACCGCTCCACCCACGATTAGCGACAGCTTAAATAAAGAAGCACGAGCCGGATCTACTGTCTGAGCAGCCAGCGGGCTAAAAGAAACCAGCAGGACAAAAGACAGCAGGGCTAAAATCTTACCTTTTTTTGTCATGTAAAATTCTCCTTCGGGTGATATTCTCAATCATTCTTGTTCTTCCTCAATTGCCCCGGCTAAATAAATACAGGTTAGCAACACAAAAACATAGGCCTGAATAACAGCGGTAAAAATAGCGATAGCCATAAAGGGCAAAGGTAATAAATAGGGAATGATAGAAAGCATGATCAAAATTAACAATTCTTCAGAAAAAATATTGCCAAAAAGACGCATGGACAATGAAATAGGCCTGGATAGATGAGAAATGATCTCGATCGGCAAGAGCAGCGGCGCTAGGAATGGATTGGCACCGGTAAAATGTTTCAGATAACCAAAAAGACCTAAGGTCTTGATTCCCTGCCAGTGATAATAAAGCCAGACAGCCAGAGCGCAGCCCAGGGTCACATTCAACTTGCTGGTCGGCGACATAAAACCTGGAATTAGGCCCAGCAGATTAGCAGTGACAATAAATAGACCCACTGAACCTACCAGGGGTAGATATTTCCTTCCAGCTATCCCCATAGTGTCATCGATCACTCCCTCAAAGAAATCAATGATTGCTTCCAGTACCACCTGGATTCTAGAGGGAATCAATTGCGAGCGTCGCCCCAGGACACCAAGAAGAACAGACAATAGAATGACCACAATAATACACATGACAATATAGTCAGGTATTAAATGGTATGGATCCTGAACTTCCCGGCCAAAGATCCTCAAAATAAAAGCTACCACCGGGCCAAAAATCAGGTTAAATCCATTAACCAGGGGGAGAGTGTGTTCTAAGCCTTCCATTGCCTTATGTTCACCAGATTTCTGATAGCTTCGATCAAGACGGCCACTACCAACGAGGAAAAGCCGGCGACAAAAGCGATTACCTTACCTCTAAAGATAAAAATTATAGCCAAAAAGACCAGGCAAATCAATAAAAGGCGGAGGCTGTAAAGGATTAGAGCTCGCTTCCTGAAGACGGTTTTTTCTCGAAAGACATAGCGATTGACAAAAGATCTCAGGCTGATAAAGCCAGCCGCTGCTACCAGGGCTCCGGCCACCAGTAAGGCGGCCGAAATCAGATCAAAAAAGATTAAACCCAGAATTGAAGCCAGACAGCCCAGCGCTATCGTTTCCACTGGAATTCTTTTTAAAGATTTTTCAAACAGTTCAGCTGATTCTTTTTCTTCCATATAATACCTGCCGTCTATTTGCCGGCCCGCTCATTGCCCTCCGCCAGCTCGTTTTCCTTTAAATATTTTTTTATTCCTCGAAAAAGGCTCATCAAGCCTGATATTATCCCGAACAGGAGCCAGATAAGCAACATATAAGGCTCAGTTTTAAACCAGCGGTCCAGAAGATAACCTATCGTCAGTCCGACCGCAATTGATGAGGGTAGAATTAGCGCCAGAGAAGAGATAGCAGCCATTTTTTTAAAATCAGGACGGGCCAAGTATTCTGCTCCTTTGATTAAAATTGCCTTTGGCTTGCAATAATTAATATAATATACTAAATGATAAGTCTTAGCCGGCTTTTTTATCAACAGGAAAAGGGTAAAAGTCTGGTCAGCCATGGAGGAAGAAAATTGAAAGCTTGTCGCCTGAAAAGGTATTTTATATTAACACTTATGCTGGGTCTGTTTATTACCTGCCTGGCCGGTAGCAGCAGCCAAGTGGTTGCCCAGGCAGCTTCACCAGGCCGGCAGCCGGTTATAGACCCTTTCTACCTCAAAGTGTTCGAAGAAGCGAAAATTAACTTTGATCGGGGAGACTACAAAAAAGCCTTTGAAAATTTTAAGATTGCTGCTTTCGGGCTGCTCGACGAACCAGACCTCCTTGGCCAGGCCTATGTTTATCTAACTGTATCTGCTTATCAGTTAGGAAAAAATGATGAGGTTGAACGCTATCTAGAACAAATTTCCCGGCTGAAACTTTTCCCTCGCATCTCATCTTCTTCACTTCCTCAGGCAGTCAAAGACAAATTCAAAGAGATCTGCGACACTTATAAAGTTTTGATCTCGGGCTGAACAAGTTTCAAGCTTCAGACGGTTATCATCTGAGCCTTAAGCCCAGGGCTGAGGCCAGAGCCTTATCGACGATTGGTCGTCCATCTTTACGGAATACCAGGCCAAAACTCCCATCAAACTCCCACATAGCCCAACCAATTTGATACTTCTCGAGTGCCAGCCTGACATCCTTTATCCAGGCCTGCCGGAAAGGCGGCAAACAATAGTCTCGATAGGCACCGAATTCGTTACACAGCAATCTGACTCCATATTTTTCTGCCCAGGCTACGGCTTTTAGAATTTCTGCCTCTATCTTTTGACCGTTCCATCGTTGTTCCCCATAGGCCCGCAAATATTGCTTCAAAGTTTCATCCTGGACCAGCAAAATGGCCTGTTCAACCGACTCCGGGGAGGATGGGTAAGGTACCTGTCTGAGATATTTCTCATAGCCTTCCCCCCAGGTTGCCCCCTGATGGGTAAAGATATGAGGCTCATAAAAATGGAAGTTATACCAGACATTAGGATCATCAACTGGCTCTAAGGCGAGCAATCCCGGGAGATTTGACCAGAAGGCACCTGTCGCTAGAAGAGTATGTTCAGGCAATATTTTTCTTATAGCTTGAAGCAATTCTTTCTGAATTGGCGGCCATTTATATTCTTCACCCAGGAAAACAGGTTCATTCATTGGTTCTATCAGCATTCTGTCCGGGTCGAAGATAGCCAGCTTTTCAGCCAGCCGCTGCCAGAAATTAATAAATTCAGCGGTGAATTTTTCATCCTGTCCAAGTGGACCGGAATAATTGGAACCATCGGCCTCCTGTGAAATGCTGTGGAGATCAAAATTTACCGCCAGGCCACTTTTCAGGATTTTTTCTATCCCCGAGAGTAAAATCTGGAGGGCAACTGGATTGAGTTTGTCTTTCCGCTGCGGATCATAAATATTAGCCATATCAACGGGAATCCGGACAAAGGTCAGGCCCAGTTCTTTGATCAGGTTGAGATCGGCTGAGGAAAACCTTTTTTCCAGTGGTTGCACCTTACCCTGGTTAAGCCAGAACCAGTAAGGCAAATTTATTCCGCGAAGAAAATGGCTATAGCGACTGGCTGAAACCGAGGCCTGGCCTCCCTGGATCTGGACCTGAGCGCCGTAAGAATTAGCCAGCAGAACCAGAATTAAAATCAAAAGAACTGTTAATTTTCTTTTTTTCCAGGTCATTTTTCTTTCCTTTTTGCCTGTTTCTTATTTTTTTCTGGTTTAACCAGAAACCGCCATTTTTTCCGGGACCAGTAAGGCCCGGCATAATCAATTCCTATTCTGGGTGTCCTTTGGATTTGAGCCGGACTAACCGTCTCTCCCCTATCCTCAATCCAGATTCTTTTTGATCTGGTTAAATCTTCTCCGTAAAATGACTTATCTAGCTGCAGATAACTGCATAACTTGCCCGGCCCGGAGGCCACGTTCTTATCTTCACCCGGCACTTCCAGCGCTCTGATTAAGACACATTCCGGTTTCCCCGCCCGGCTGGTGATAATATTCAACTGCCAGTATAGGCCATACACGAGATAAATATATACATGCCCACCCTCCTCATATTCAACCCTGTTGCGGGGAGTTACCTTGCCTCCGTAAGCATGTGAAGCTTTATCCCTGGGTCCTATATAAGCCTCCGTTTCAATAATCTTACCGACCAGTTTTTTCGAACCGACTTTTCTCACCAGATACTTGCCCAGCAGCTCCCGAGCTACTGTTAAAGTCGGCTGTTGATAAAATTTCCTGCCTAACCTTCTGCTTCTCATGATTAATCTAATATTTTTATTCTGGCCTATTATTATAGCTGCTTTTAGTTATTTTTTCCGGCCGTGCTGTCAGTCTTCTGGAGCCCTGTTCTGATAAAAACTAACGCTTTCTAGTCATCTATAATCAACCGGCCAGAGGACTGAGCCTCTGGTCCCAGGTTCTACTTGAGAATAATTAACTGTGAAAGAATAAATGATTTACAGACTAAAAGCCTAATTCGCCAAGGTAGGAAGCCAGTTCTGTCTCATCTCCATGCCCCGCTCGCCATTTCCTCTTAAAACGTTCAAGAAAGCCAGGATTGGCCATCTCCATATCTTTTATCTTCTGCTTAACATTGGTCTTCTCTTCCTCAGAGAGAAGGAGCCACTGCTCAAAAAAAACAATCAGGGCATTGCTGATGAGAAACTCGTCATGGGGAGCCCTTTTGATGGCCTCCCAGCAGAGCTGGCGGCCTTTGTCAGCATATACAGGCAAAGGATAGTTCATCAGAAAATAGACCTTGCTGAGTTCCCAGAAAGCAGAGTAATCAACCGGCCTTAGATAAATAGCCTGCTTTAAAACCTCTGAGGCCTGGCTAAGATACAAATCACTCTCTTCTGGCTGGCCAAATTCGATTTCTGCCATGGCTCTAAGCAAACGCAGCCGGCCGAGCTCCAAATAAAATTCAGGTGAAGGATACCGGTTAACCGCTTTTTGCAGTCGCGCCTGTAATTGTTCAAAGTCTCTTTCCAGGCTGCGCATGGTGCGTCTTTCAGACTGATAAAGATTGAAATAATAGTACCCCAGGTATGAGCAGATAGATACAGTCAGACCGGCCAGGCAGACAAATATGAGGAAAATCTTTTTCCCTCTTGAGCTGCGTTCGGCTTTCTCAGTCATCTTTATCCTCTTCCCGCTCTCCGCTGTAGTATTGAGCTGGGCCGAGCAGCGGGACCTTAAGGCAAAGAACAAACAAAGATAGCCAGACAACAGCATTGCCCGGCATTCTAAGGCTAAAATCGGTCAAACTGTGGAGGAATAGAGCCGCCACCCCCATCAGGGCCCCCAGAGAAATACCGCGGGTTAGCGAATCGCGGGTCCTAAAATAACGTTTAACCCCCAACCCCAATAATAAAAACCCGCTGAGAATTAGAGCCCCGCCACCAATCAGGCCAGCTTCCCCCAGCATTTCCAGGTAATCATTGTGGGCATGATTAATAATGACATAAAAGTCTTTTCCAAGATAATGATTGATAGCTTTTACATATGTCCCGAGGCCAGAACCCAGACAAGGGTAGTCTTTTATCAAACCAAGGGTATACTGATAATACAGCCAGCGACTTTCATCCAGTAGTTTCTGGTTGGTAAATCTTTCCAGGATGGGCTGGATGCCAATCAGTATGACCCCAATCAAAACGACCAGAATAATCGTATAAACCAGCCTTCTCTCTGTCTTTCTTTTGCCAGTAATACTGGATACAGACAGCAAAAGAAGAATCAAGAAAAAAGTCAGCAGAAAAATAATAATCCCCGAACGACAGCGGGAGAAAAAGAGTCCAACCCCGATGATGAGCGGCGGCAGAATAAATAGAATCGATTTTTGTAATTTCTCCTGGCCAAACCAGGCAACTTTCTGTCTTAAGGACAGTCCGGAAGGCCAGGAAAAATAATCAGCCCTGGCCAGAAAACAACCCAGGCTCAAGGGAAAAATCATTTCGAGAAAAGCTGAATAATGATCGCGGTTGACAAAAGTACCAAAAGCACTGCCAGCATAGTATCTATTTACCCAGGTAAATATCCGATGGCTGCCACTAAAATGCTCAGAAAGTCCATAAAGCGACTGGAAAACACCCGCTCCTATCAGAGTCAGAGTTAAAGCCGTAGCCTTTTTCTTCGTATTAATAGCCCTGGCAAGCAGCCAGGCAAAGAGACCATAAGCTAAATATTTGGCCAGCTCATAAAGACTGTCGGCCGGTGATAGAGAAATGGTTTGCCATTTGAGCCTGGATGGCTCGACCAGGCCTGAGGAAACCAGTGTCTGCCTCCAGTTATAGCCGACTGGAGACAGTCTCTGGATGACGGTTGCCGGCAGAGGAATGATCTGGAGTAATCCAGCCATTAAAAAGATGATAATCAAACACCATGGTATTAAAGGAATGATTTTTTTTTCTTCAGGTTTAGGTCGGATCTTTGAATTTAGGCTATCTCCGGCCAGTAGATATAGGCAACAAAGAATAAAGACGCTGAGTTCAAAGCCAAAAATTGCCCATTCGATATTGCCGCCAAATGGCAAGGGTAAAAAAACCGCTATAAGACATAGAACAACTAACAACCAGTTCATTATTTTTTATTATATAAAAGGCTGGCTAAAATAAAAGAACAAGCAGAAGATAAACTTCCAACTTGATTTATAGAGCCCGCCGAGACTGATCAGTTAGCTTTTGCTTTTTGCCTGGCTCTATTTTTTGGTGGGGGAAGCTTCTTCTTCGCCTTCCAACAGCTTAAAGACTCCGTAGAGAGCCACAGTGGTAGCGACCATCAAGACAGCTATGCCAGCTGGTGTTCTGAAGAATGAAACTTTCTCTTTCTCGGCTGGACGTTCTTGCTCCTGAGCACTCAAAGTTTTAGCTTCACCACTTTTCAGGGCCAGGGATAGCTTGCCCATCTCTCCGCCCTTAACCACCAGGACATAATCAAAGTTGTAGCCACCATCTGGAGTATTGATACCCAGAACATATTTGCCTTCTTTGACCTGACCAATCTTATAAGCACCGCTATTATCAGTCGGACCAGAAGCATATTCCTGGCCATTGTCCAGATTGCGAATCTTGACCACTGCGTTTTGAACCGGTGTCTTCATATCACTGCCGTAGATAAAGCCGACCAGCGAGCCAGCCGGGGCTGTGGATTGAGCCAGAGATTCTACTGGCAGCATGATCAACGTGAAAGAGAAAATAGTCAGAGCCAGCAAGGCCGGGGAACGAAAAATTTCTTTTCGGAGCATTTTGACCTCCCTTTAAAGCAAATATAACAACTAAATTTTAAAAAATCAAGTATTTTTATCTTCTGCCTAAAATGAAGAATCTCCGCCTGCCTTTGCCCGGCCTGAGAGGAGAACCCCAATCCGGAATGACCTCATTGTTAAGAATAGCCAGAGGAATATCATTGACCATGGCCTGGGCTTTTTCTTTTCCCACCAGTGAAGCGGCCATCTTGACTGCCTTGCTTAACACCGGCTTCCTTTTTTTGGAATCATGAGCATCAGTCGCTATGAATTGCACCAGGTTATTTTTTAAAAACAATTCTGATCTTTTATAGACAGCTGAACCAAACTGCCCGGTCAGACTCATGGCTGTGATCTGAGCCAGACAACCACGGCCAATTAGATCATACAGAAGCTCGGGCTGGCTACCAAAAACAGCATTTCTTTCCGGATGACTGATGACCGGAGTCAGACCAGCCAGCATCATCCGGTAAAATAGATCCTTGGTCCCGGCTGGCACCTGATCAGACGGAAATTCGACAAATACATATTCGCTGCCATTCAGACTGAGGTTTTCTCGCTTTACATGCTTGATTATATCCGGATGAACGAATACTTCTGCCCCGCGATAAAACCTGATTCTTTTTTCGTCTTTATACCTTTCAAAAAATTCTTCAAATTTCGACCGCAGAATATCCGGATTGTTCCCGTGCCTGGAAAAACGCAAATAGTGAGGAGTTATGCAGATAGCTTCAATCCCATCTTCAGCCGCCAGGGCCATCATCTGGTCAACCTCTTCCCAAGACTCCGGCCCGTCGTCCCAGTCAGGTAGTAGGTGACAGTGGAGGTCGATCATCGGTTAGCCTCTGTATTCCCTATAATAATGGCGGTAATAGTGTCGGTAATAATAGCCATGACTATCAAGATTGAGACCATTAACCACTACCCCAAAAGTTCTAAGCTTAAGGAGATCAATTAATTCTCTGGTCTGCACCAGCGCATCGCGCGGAGTTTTGCCAGCCTGTACCACCAGTACCAGGCCATCTACTAATTTCCCGACAATCTGAGCATCGGTCACAGTCAAAATGGGAGGAGTATCAATCAATATAAAGTCAAATTGATTCTTTAAAGAAGACAGCAGACCGGCCATCTTGTCCGAACCCAGAAGTTCAGCTGGATTGGGCGGAATCGGCCCTGAATTAATCAAATAGAGTGATGGCACTATCGTTGGCCTGATCAATTTTTCCAGAGGTAAATCCAGAGCCAGGTAACTGGTCAACCCTTCATGGTTTTTCATTTTAAAGATCTGATGCTGTTTTGGCCGCCTGAGATCAGCATCTATGAGGAGAGTCTTTTTGCCGGTCTGAGCCAGGCTGACAGCCAGATTGGAAATGGTAGCTGATTTGCCTTCCTCAGGTAGAGGACTGGTCACCATGATGGTTTTAAGACTGCTCTGAGGGCTGGAAAGAAGCAGGGCTGTCCGCAGAGAACGATAGTTCTCGGCAAAAGTTGATTCTGGGGCAAAGTGAACAATCAGTTCGATATTTTTAAACTTTTCGCTTTCCTCCTTTTTCCCCTCGCTCTTTCCTCCGCCTTTTTGTCGCCCGTAAGCATAATAGCCATACCCTTGATTGGCATCATCGCCAAACACCGGCACAACACCCAGGGTGGGCAGGCCGGTATAACGTCCGATTTCTTCAGCGCTTTTCACTGTATTATCCAGGTATTCCATAACAAAAGCCAGGCCAACTCCACCAAAAAGCCCCAGGAAGAGAGCCAGCAGCAGATTTCTTAGCTTCTTGGGACTAGAAGGGTTAACTGGCAGATCCGCCCGGTCCACCACCCTGATGTTAGAGGTTCTTAATCCTCTTAAGCGGGCGGACACCCCTGTCTCGCTCTGCCTTTTCAGTAAGGATTCAAGCAGGCTCTTTTTATTTTCAAGTTCAATTTTGAGGCTGTTATAGAGGATTGCATTGGAATTAAGACGGAAAGCTTCATCTTTCTGGCGCTCAAAGAGTTCTTTCAGCGATATTTCTTTTTTGAGAGCTGCCTGATACTCGGAATAAGCAGCCTTGACCAACCCTTCCGTTTCATTTTTCAACAAATCACGAGCGGTGTCCAGCTCAGCCTTGAGTCTTTGCATCTCTGGATAATCAGGCTGGAATTGCTCCTGCATTTTGGCATATTCACGGCTGAGTTTTAGATAGTCCTCTCTTAGCCTCTGGATTAAAGGATTATTAATGGCCTCCGGAATGTAATCGGGATTGGCGTTTTTGATTTCGTTATAATAGGCTTCTTTGCGCACCCGATCAATTTGAGCTTCAGTTAGAGCTTTATTAACCTCGTTCAATTTATCCAGGATGGTCGTTTCCTTATCGCTCAAGATGACGATATCTTTCTCCTGGCCGTAGTTCTGAAGTTCCTGCTCTTTCTGGCTTATTTCCCTTTTCAGGTCTTCAATTTGCTGGCTCAAAAACTCAGTGGCCTGCTCGGTAGCTTCGTATTTGGTCTCTATATTCATATCCACAAAGCAATCAAAAAGGGTATTGACGCAGTCAGCGGCCAGCTGTGGGTCATGGGCTTTAAAAGCCACTTCCACCAGCCTGGTCATCCTGATGGGCTTTACTTCCAGCCGGCTAAGAAATTCATCAATTAGTTTCCGCCGGAAAACAGGTTCATTCCAATTCACGGCTGTTGCCGGTTTCCTACCAGAAAATTCCTCTTTTTGCCAGAGCTTCAGTTTCTCAATCGTCCTTTCGGCCAGACTGCGGCTTTGTAAGAGTTTATATTGGGTTTGAAAATAATCATCCCGAAAAGTTTCGACTTGAAAAATCTCTTCGAAACTCAGAATATTCGGTTCTTTTTCAATCATGACGGTTCCCCTGGCGGTGTAAACCGGCCTCATGGTGAACGACACCAGGAGAGTGATGACCATGGCGATGACCGTGACTGAAATGATTATCCAGCGCTGGCGGATGATGATATCGATGTACTTTCTTAAATCAATTTCTCCACCTTCGACTGCTTCCAGCTCGACATTATTTTCGTTCATCTCATGCCTCGTTGTTCCATTCTAATCTCCCCGCTTTAGAAAATGCTCTGTTTGACTATAACCACATCTCCCTCCTGCAGGGGAATATCTTTCTTCTTGCCCTTGATAATATCATTAAGGTTAACAGTGATATTAATTTCCTTGCCACTTTTATCCCTTCTTTTAATGGTCACTCCTCTTTTGGTTGCATTCTCGCTTAAACCCCCAGCCTGGGCAATAGCCTGAAGAAGGGTGATCTTCTTTGACATCTTGACCTGCAGAGCACCCGGTTGCTTGACCTCACCAAAGACATAGATATTAATTAATTTATCAACCGGAACGTTAATCACATCATTGGGCTGAACGGGGATATTAAGATTTTGATTGCCGTTAATCAGCAACTCTTCGAGATCGATGCTGATGGAAGCAGTTGTGCCATCCTGGCCTTCCCTCAACACATATATCTCATTAGCAGCTGTATCCTTGAAACCGCCGGCTTGAGAGATCATCTGCAGCAGAGTTTGCCTGCCGACCAGCTCATACATACCAGGTTTTTCCACGGCCCCAATAATAGCTACCCGGCTGCTTTGATATTCCTTTATAAAAATTGAGACCTGCGCTTTTTTAACATATTTTTCCAGCAACCCGGATAGCTTTTCTTCAGCTTTATCTTTGGTCAGGCCACCAATCTGGACATTGCCGAGGAGTGGCAGGGTGATGGAGCCATCTTCTGACACTCTGACTGTATGATCAAATTCCGGTAACTCGAACACTTTTATTTCCAGTAGATCCCTGGGACCAATGACATATTCTCTGATGAAATAATCGCGTCCGTTTATTTGACTTTCTTCCTGGCTGCCATTGATCTGGACAGCTTGCTGAGCACCGCCAGAGACAACAAGGGCGATGAGCACCAGAAGGGCTAGAAAACACAGGGCAGCCGATCGATTTCTTTCCATTGATTCTCCCTTTATCTGAGTATATAAATTTTTAAATTAAAAATCATAGGTTAAATTAAGGCCAATAAATTTTCTGTCAGCATCCCAGTTAAGGACATTTATTTCTCTTTTCCAGCTGCCGGCAGTAATACCGATTCCAGCCGTTTTTCCTATTTTATAATAAACAGCCACAGAATTTAAAGTATAACGATCCAGACGTGGCGGACTGTCCGGTGTTTCCCCCAGAGGATATTTATTTCTTGTTTGACTATAGGTATAGTCAAGCCGGAATTTTTTTCTGAAAATATAAAATGACGGCCCGGCCGACCAGGTGGTCCCGGTATAGTATGGGCTATAAGACCAGACAGAGAAGTGTATATCCCGCTGATAACTACCTCTTAGAACAATGGGCCTCATAATCTGCCAGCTGACAGTAGTATCCCCCACCAGCCCCTGATAGTCAGGGGTCTCTGCGTCGAGCGTCTCAAACGACTTATAACCAAGCCTGATCTGACCACGAATACGGCCGGTTGGAGAAAACTGAAAGCCTGAATAAACCGCCTGGCTGCGGGAATCTCCAGGATTAAGCGGATTCTTGAAATCATACGAACCCTTTTGTCCCTCGACAAAAAACTGAATTCTCGGATTAAGCCGATAATAAATCCGGCCGCTTAAATAATCCTCATAATGGCTTAGCCTCTCATTGATATTGACCGAATCATATTCCAGGCTTTCATAGGTATAATCAACGGTTCGGGCTGTAAATTCAAAAGATAGCCGGTATGATTTCTGATAAAGCAAAGAGATAAAGCCGCTTTTTTCTTTTCTTCTCGGCCTGATGTCCAATTCCGTACTCCAGCGTTCCCGGGCGTTATTCAGGCTGCCTCCAACAGTCAGCAAGAACCGATTGAAACTGAGAGAAACATCACCGTTGAGATAATTATTCCAGGTTCTTTCCCTTTTAGTGTTAAAGAAAAAAACATACTGCGGAGATTCAAAAACATGGACGATCAGTCTTCTTCTGGCCACCACATAGGCATCAAAAGCCGGGCCAGCGGTCAGCCAGTAATCAGAGACCGCTTCTGGCTGATAATAGATATTTGAATCATAACCAGCATCTTTAATTAGGATAGCCGGCTGCAATTTTAGAGGTCCAAACTTCCAGGCGGCTCGCTCCGCGGCCAGACGCAGTTCTCTGGCTTTCCAGGTCTCAGCCTTGGCTGTTCCCACCCACCCCAGAGAGAGTCCCAGGAATAAAACAACCTGGCTGATAATTAATACTGCTTTTTTCCCTTTCAACTCTCTTTAGATCCTGCTAATTCATTTATTTTTTAGCACAATCAGGGGTCGGTTTTCAACCGGCAAGGCTATATTTTCTTTGTCCTATCAGACCTTTGCCTTGTTTTTAACTCAAAGGCAATTGTATATTAGTCAACAGATGATTCGAGATAAATTAAATAAATTACCGGGCATGAAACGAATATTCTTGCCTGCTATTATCTTTTTTTTCTTATTAACCGGCCCTGCATTCTATTTGCCAGCTCAACAGCCGGACTCTCCTTCCCCTTTGACCGAAACAGTTCGCGTCCTGGCCGCCTACCAGGAAAAGAAAGGGGATATGATTCTGGCCTCAGGCCAGGTAGAACTTCATTTTGAGGATCTGATCCTTTTTTGCAACCGCCTCCAGCTCAATACGGCTACTTATGATCTGCTGGCGGAAGGACAGGTTTGTCTGCAACTGCCATCTGAAGTCGTCAACTGTGAGCGGCTGACCTATAATCTCAAAACCAGAGAAGCCCAGCTCGAAGAAGTTCAGGCTATGTCGCGCCCCAGCCTGTTATTTGGAGCCAGAAAAATCAGCCAGGAATCCGGTAATATTCTGAATCTAGAACAAGCCTGGCTGACCACCTGTAATCAGCCTGTGCCCCGCTGGTCTTTCAGTTTTAAACAGGCCGAATTAAAACCTGGTGACTATGTTTCCATGTCTAAGGCTGTATTTTCCATAAAAAAAATCCCTTTATTCTATCTTCCCTACCTGAAGTATCCTTTAAAAGAAAGAGCCAGCGGCTTTCTCATCCCTGAGATCGGTTACAATCAGGTCAAGGGCTTGACCATCAGCCAGAGCTTCTACTGGGCGCTGGCCAGGAACCGGGAAGCTACTCTAACCGCCGATTATTATTCCAACCAGGGGATCGGAACCGGTTTAGATTACAGCTATCTTCTCAGGAGTAAAACCAGGGGGGAGGTCAGAGCCTATGCTTTTTTTTTCAAGCGCCAGCCTGGCTCCGAGCGGCGGGACCCTGGTTATTTAATCCGCTGGACCCATCAGCAAATCTTACCAGGTGGTTTCCAGTTTAACGGACAGGCCGATTATTCAAGTTCCTTTGATTTTTTAAAGGAATATGAGAATAACTTTAGCCTGTCCACCACCAACAACCGCTCTTATCAGCTTAATCTGACCAAAAACTGGTCTTATTTTAACTTTAATCTGAGGACCTCCCGGTTTGAAACTTATTTCCCGACCAGTGGCCAGAAAGTTACCTCCACCTATTTACCCCAGCTCAATTTTAATCTGCTAAAATACCGGCTTTTCTCTCAGGTCTTCCTTTCCTGGGAATCCGGGTTGAGCAACTGGGACTATTCTTATCAGAATGAAAACCAGCCAGCCACCAGTTTTTCTCTGGGACAGGCCTTTTTTCGGCCAACTTTAAACCTGCCTCTGGCGCCGGCACCCTTTTTAAACCTGTCTATTTCCACTACAGGTCTTTTTACCTGCTATTTCCAGAGCTATGCACCTGGTACGGCAGTTAGAGAAAATGAGCCTCTCCTCACCGCCCAGGGTCAGCTTGGCCTCAACCTGGAAGGACCTGTCCTCTATAAAATCTTTTTCCGGGGTAGGGAACCATATCTAAAACATCTGATTGTCCCTTTTTGCTCCTACAACTATGACACCCCGCTCAATGAGGATATTTCTTCGCGGATCATCAGTCCTTTGGGCTTTTTCCGTCATAACGATTTAAAATATGGATTTACGCAGCACCTCCTGCTTAAAGATGGTGAAACCAGTCGGGAAATAGTAACTTTGGGACTATCTCAGATTTATTATTTTGATCCGGCTGTCAGCCGCCTTAAATTATATTACCCTCAGAATCCCGAAAGACATCTGGCCCCCGTTAATGGGTTTTTGCGGTTTTACTTTCAGACAAAGTTTAGCCTGGATCTTGGAGCTGATTATAATACCTACGAAAACAATTTTTTTAGTTTCAGATTAAGTGCCAATTATGGTGCCCCCCAAGACCATTTCTTCTTCGGGTTGAACTGGTCTAAAAGCTACCAAATCCTCGCTGCTGACAGTTTTTTCCGCAGTCATCAGGTTGGTTTTCAGTCAGGTTTTCGTTTACCGGCCAGATTGGATTTTAAGGGTCAGATCGAATATGATGTCCTGCTCAAAAAAATCATCTATGCCGGCCTATCCTGTACTTATCATTATCAGTGCCTGGACTTCGGACTGGACCTCAGAATCTTCAACTACCGGCTCAAACCAGAAACCCAGTTCAGGTTTTCTGTCGGGCTGGGGAATATCAGCCGCAGCTCGGATTTTCTGGGTGGATTTGCTTTTTGAGACCTGGTCTGGAATGAAATCAGTGCGCTTTGCCATGATGATAACAAGCATTTCTGAACGGCTACGTCAGATATTTTTCTGGACTGAATTTGACAGGTACAACGAAAAAAGCTATAAGACATTGTAAAATCCAACTGAAATAAGTTAAACATAATTGGCGTGGGAGATAGCATGCGAGTCCTGATAACAGGCATTTCAGGCTTTATCGGCAGTCATTTAGCAGAATATTTGAACTCTAATCTAAACCAGCCCCAGCTTTATGGTTTAATCAGGTTGCGCTCTTCTCTCGCTAATCTTAAAAAAATTTCCGGCCAGGTCAAGTGTTATACCGCCGATTTGATGGAATTCAGTTCCTTACTTAGCCCTCTGGACGAAATCAGACCGGATCTAATTTTTCATCTGGCCGGTCAGACTGCACCTTCTTTTTCCTGGAGTTTGCCAGCCAGAACAGTAGAAGTTAACCTGGTGGGCACAATAAATTTACTCGAAGCGATAAAAGAGCTCCGCCTTAATCCCAGGGTGGTCATAGCTGGCGCTGGCGAAGCTTATGGTCTGTCTTCAGCCGATGAACTACCGATGAAAGAAAACTCTCAGTTCAGACCTCTTAGTCCCTTCGGAGTCAGCAAGGCAGCTCAGGACCTGCTTGGTTTTCAATATTTTAAAAGTCATAATTTAAGAATAGTCAGGGCCCGCCTCTTCAGCACCATTGGTCCCAGACTGCCTGAATATTATTTTATCTCCAGCCTGGCCAAACAAATCGCTGAGATAGAAAAAAAGAAAAAGGATCCAATTCTTTATGCCGGCAATCTGGAAAATAAGAGAGATTACACTGATGTCAGGGACCTGGTTCGGGCTCTCTGGCTGGTCGCAGAAAAAGGAGAGGACGGGGAAGCTTACAATCTTGGTTCAGGTCAGGCCTGGTTCGGAAATGAGATATTGAAAATTTTACTTGGTATGACCAGGGCCAAGATTGTTGTTGAAACCGAAGAGAAGCGCTTTCGACCGGCCGATCCACCTATTCTTCTGGCCGATATTAATCGACTGGTAAAACTAACTGGCTGGAAACCGCAGATCAATTTAAAGCAATCACTTCTTGATGTTCTAAATTACTGGCGAGAAGAAATCTAAATATCGCCAATGGCTGGCAACGTGGACTTATTTAGTCTTTTTTATGTCAAGTTCCAGCTGGTTTTCCTGAATGAGTTTTCTCTCCTCTTCTATTGATTTAAGAAGCTCAGGCGTCACATCCCCGGTTGGATATTGACCGTCAAAACAGGCCGCACAGAAATATCTTAATTTTGGATTTTCCATCCTGATGGCTCTTTTCAGATTGTCCAGGGTCTGGTAAATGACCTCATCGGCACCGATGCGGCGGGCCACCAGTTTTTCATCCGCATCCCTGGCCACAAACTCGGTTTTGGTCTGCATGTCTATCCCGTAGACACACGGATAGCGGAGAGGAGGCGAGTAAGAAGCAAAATAGACTTTTTCTGCTCCACATTCCCGGATCATTTCGACAATCGCCCGGGAGGTGTTCCCTCTAACAATACTGTCATCAACCAGCAGAACTTTCTTGCCTTCAATTTCCGAGCAGATCGGATTCAGCTTCTGCCGGACAGAACTCTGCCTTTTGGCCTCGGCCGGCATGATAAAAGTCCGGCCGATATATCGGTTTTTGACCAGGGCTTCACTGTATTTAAGCTTCAGCCGCCGGGCAATTTCAATGGCTGCATCCCGGGCAGAATCAGGCACCGGCACCACCACCTCAATGTCTAAATTTTTCTTTTTAATCTCGCCGGCCAGCAGCCGTCCAAGATTGACCCGGCTCTTATAGACATTCACTCCGTCAATTACTGAATCTGGTCGGGCAAAATAAACCCACTCAAAAAGACAGGGAGTATGTTTTTTCTGAACTATTCGCCGCCGATGGAGCTGGCGGTTCCGATCGATAAAAATAACTTCACCCGCTTCGACATGTTCGATATCGTCAAAACCCATCAGGTTAAGGCTGACTGTCTCTGAAGCGAAAGCATAAGATGGTAGCAGGCCGTCTTTCCGCCGGCCAAAGCTCAAAGGCTTGATGCCATAGGGGTCACGAAAGGCGACCAGACCCTGTTCAGCAATATAAGCTACTGTGGAATAACTGCCTCTAACCCGGCGGTAAACACCGGCTACAGCTTTAAAAATATTTTCAGGCGTGATGGCTTTGATCCGCTGTTCTTCGAGCTCCTGAGCAAAGATATTCAGAATAACCTCAGCATCACATTCGGAGTTAAGCAAGCGCTGATGCTTTTCAAACAGCTCTTTTTTCAGCTGCCGGTAATTAACCACATTGCCATTATGAGCCAGGATAATGCCAAAGGGAGAATTAAGCATAAAAGGCTGGGCATCTTCCTGGCCGCCGCCGCCGACAGTCGGATAACGGGTATGTCCGATGCCAATATTGCCTTTTAACTGAGAGGCTTCTTCCGGGCCGAAAATATCCATGACCAGGCCACCACCTTTTTTCTCATGAAACTTACCGTCGTAAGTTATGATGCCGGCTGCATCCTGGCCCCGGTGCTGAATAGATAACAAGCCCTGATAAAGATCATGGAAGACTTCGTCATTGGCCCAGATACCGATTACACCACACATCAGCTGAAAGTCCTTAGTTAAGGTATTTATTATAGCAAATAGCCGTCTTTTTTTAAATGAAGCTCACTGCTCAGGCCAGAAACCATCTCATTTCTTTAGAAGTTCTCGAGGGCCTAGTGGAGAAAGCCATCCCCGGTTTTTCCCATTAAAGTCCCTGGCCGCAGAAAAATTAACCCGGAATTAACACTTTTTTCACTCTTTCTTTATTTTCGCCATTTATACTTTCCATCTGAAAAAGCTTGAGACCTGGCCAGGCGCCGGTCAAAGTCTCGGCTCAAAATCTCATGATCAGGAGGAAAAATGAATTTAAGAAGAAAAATTAAAAGAGGCAGAAAGCCGGCTCTGACTGGCTGGCTCCTGGTTCTGGCTATTGGCCTGCTGGGATTAGGAACGAGCCAGGCGCAAGCCCAGCAAAAGTTTTCAACCACTATCTACCTTGATTATACTTATTATCTATCCAATAAGGGACCGATTACCAATCCGGCTGGCAATGAGACTTTTAAAAACAATTTTTTCACCTTCCGCCGGGCTTATTTCCGTTACGACAACAAAATTAACGACCACTTAAGCTTCCGGCTAACCTTCGATGGAGAATATGTCAAAGCAACCGATGCTCAGGGAAAAAATGATGATAAGTTCAGGCCGTTTGTCAAACATCTCTACTTTCAGCTGACTGACATAATTCCCAACTCAGATATCAAAGTCGGAATGGCCGATACCCTCACTTTTAAACTGGCTGAGGACCGCTGGGGTTACCGCAGTGTAGCCAAGACCCTGCTCGACAATTTTAAAGATGTTACCGGCAAAGACATTGATGCCTCCAGTGCTGATCTGGGTGTCAGCCTGGCCGGGAAAATCGCCAGGCCCTTGCGCTATGGCTTCATGGTAACCAACGGAGCTGGCTATTCCCATCCGGAAGGCGATAAATACAAGAAACTCATGGGCCAGATTCAGCTTATTCCCCTGCCCGGCCTGTCCGTTGTTGGTTACGCTGATTATGAAAAACAGGCAGCAGGAGCTAAGGCTTTGACTTATAAGGGCGATCTTTACCTCGAAGCAATTAAGAAGCTGGTGGTCGGGGCTGAATATTTCGTTTACCGCAATGATCTCAATACAGTCAATATTGATGAAGTCTATGATCGAACCGGTTATTCAATTTTTGGCCGCTATACAGTTATTCAGGATAAACTCAATGTCTTTGCCCGCTTTGACCGTTATGAGCCAAATAACAAACTCTCTCAGGATGAAATCAATTTAGGCCTGGCTGGCCTGGACTGGGCTCCGCTCCACAGCAGTCTCAAGATTCAGCCCAATATCTGGTTCTACAACTACACTGACCCGGCCAAAAAAGATGATGTAGTTTTTAATCTGACTTTTATGATGGCTTTTTAATCATGATTTAAAAAGGAGAAAAACATGAAAAGACAATCTAAAATCAAAAAACACCAGAACCCGGTGGCCCGGCTTTTAACTGCCGGCTTGAGTCTGATTCTATTAGCTGTTTTTCTGGTTTCACCGGCCTCAGCCCAGAGAAAAATGGTTCAGATAAAAGGTTCCGATACTATGGTCAACTTAGTCCAGATTCTGGCCGAAGAATACATGGACAAAAACCCGGGCACCGCTCTGGCTGTAGTGGGTGGCGGCTCGGGGACTGGCCTCACCGCCATTATCAACGGCACCTGTGACCTGGCCAACCATTCCCGCGACTGGAAGAAATCAGAGTTAGACCTGGCCTATGAAAAAGGCGTTAGACCCAGAATTTTTGCCATCGCCGTTGACGCCCTGAGCATCGTGGTCAATGAGAAAAACCCGATTGACACCTTAACTATGGCTCAAGTTGGTTCAATTTTCCGCGGTGAAATAAAAAACTGGAAAGTTCTGGGCGGGCCGGACGGGAAAATTTCACTCTACGGCCGACAGTCCAACTCCGGCACCTATTCTTTCCTGCAGGAACATGTCTTGAACAATAAGAACTATTCCCCGGAAGTAAAAGAAATGAATGGTAACGCCCAGATTATAGAAGCGGTCACCCAGGATGCAGCTGGTATTGGTTACGTGGGAGTTGGTTATGTTTATGATGAGCAGGGCCAGTTAAGAAAAGGAATAAAAGTTTTAAAAATCAAAAAAGATGAAAATTCCCCTGAATATTCACCACTTGATAAAGATGCAGTCTATTCAGCTAAATACGCTATTTCCCGGCCGCTCTATCAATCCACTAACGGGAAACCTTCAGCTGCAGTCAGTCAGTTTCTCCAGTTTGAACTCAGCCCGGAAGGCCAGGCCATCGTCGAAAGAGAAGGCTTCTTCCGGATCGGAAAAGACTTAATAGAACAGAACGAGAAGAATTTAAGATAAGCTTATCGTCAAGGCAGTAAGAAAATGAGATCGGTCAAGAAGAAGGGCATCCTGGGAGATCTAAGAGAGAGCTTCATTCACCGGCTTTTTCAGGCCAGCGGGATGCTGGCCATTCTCATCCTGGCCGGTATTCTGGCCCTTCTTCTTTACACTTCGGTTCCGGCTTTCAAAGAGATTGGTTTTAAGGAGTTTCTGACCTCGACCCGCTGGGATCCGACTTCGCCTGAAAAACCCGAATATGGCTTTCTGTCCATGCTGGCCAGCACAGTTATGATTACCATGGGAGCTATGCTCCTCGCTTTTCCCCTGGGGGTGGCTGTCGCTTCATATCTTTCCGATGTAGCTTCTCCCCGGGTAAGAGAAATTGTCAAACCAATAGTCGAATTGCTGGCAGCTATACCTTCGGTGGTTGTTGGTTTTATTGGTCTGAACCTGGTCGGCCCTTCTCTGGCCAGAATTTTCAACCTCAGTAACGGGCTGAATGCTCTCAATGGCAGCCTGCTTCTGGCTATCATGGCTTTGCCCACCATCATCAGTATTTCTGAGGATTCACTGAATGCCGTCCCGGCCGCCTACTCTGAAGCTTCCCTGGCTTTAGGTGCCAATGTCTGGCAGACTTTGATTAAGGTAAAAATCCCGGCGGCGGCCTCCGGCATAATTGCTTCCTTAATGCTGGGTATGGGACGGGCCATGGGTGAAACCATGACGGTTCTGATGGCTACTGGTAATGCCCGGGCTTTCCCTCATGGTTTTCTTCAATCAGTTAGAACCCTGACCGCTAACATTGCTATCGAGCTGGGGGAAGTCCCGTTTTTCTCAACTCATTATTACGCTCTCTTTGCTCTTGGACTGGTTCTTTTCCTGATAACATTTTTCATCAACCTGTCGGCTGACGTCATTCTGGAAAAGCAGAAGAGGAAACTCCAGTGACAACTTCGGTCAGAAAAAGCAGAAAGAACTCTAAGAGCCAGCTCACTCAGTTTCTGGGCTTTTTGGCTCTCCGGCTCTCTGTTTATCTCGTCTTGTTTGTTCTCATCTATTTTTTATACGATGTTTTGAGCCATGGGTCCAAAGTCATTTCCTGGGAATTTTTAAGCCAGGCTCCCAGGAAGGGCATGACTGAAGGCGGTATCTTCCCGGCTATTTTTGGGACTTTCCTGGTGACCCTGATTACCGCTGCCGTTTCCGTTCCTCTGGGTATGGCAGCTGCTATCTATCTCAATGAATATGCCCGGGCGGGCCGGCTGACCAGGTTGATCAGGCTGTCGATCAGGAATCTGGCCGGGGTACCGTCAGTGGTCTATGGCCTATTCGGAGTCATCCTGTTTGTCAACCTGCTGAAGCTGGGCACCTCAGTTCTGTCTGCGGGCTTAACTCTGGCTTTATTGACTTTACCCTGGACAATTACCGCCAGCGAAGAAGCACTGAAAACCGTCCCCGACTCTTACCGAGAAGGTGCCCTGGCCCTGGGGGCCACCAGATGGCAGATGATTCGAACCAATGTTTTACCCTATTCGATCCCGGGCATGTTGACCGGAGCTATCCTCGGTCTGGCCAGAGCCGCCGGTGAAACGGCTCCAATCATGTTTACCGGCGTAGCCTTCTACCTGCCGTTTCTGCCTGCTTCCTTAAAAGACCAGTTTATGGCTCTTCCCTATCATCTTTATGTCATGGCTACCCAGCATCATTCTCTGGACAGAGCTAAGTCCTTAGCCTATAGGACCTCTTTGGTTCTCATTGTCTTTGTGATTCTTTTTAACCTGACAGCAGTTATCATCAGGTCAAGACTCAGGCGAAAGTGGAAAAATTGATCATGGACAAGACGGATATCAATACAGTTTATAAGCCAAAAATATTGGTGGAAGATCTGAATCTCTATTATGGTCAGAAACAGGTTCTGAAAAGTATCAGCCTGGCCATTCCGGAAAATCAGGTCACAGCCATTATCGGCCCTTCCGGCTGCGGCAAATCCACTTTTATCCGGGCTCTTAACCGGATGAATGACCTCATTCCAGAAGCCAGGGTGGAAGGCAAAATCTTAATAGATGATGAGAATATTTACGACCGGGATATTGATTTAGTCGCTCTGCGCAAAAAGGTAGGCATGGTTTTCCAGAAACCAAATCCTTTTCCTAAATCAATTTTTGATAATGTTGCTTATGGCTTAACCATTGGCCATCACCAGAGTAAGGCTTCGCTGGAAACAGTCGTTGAAAAAAGTCTGCGGCAAGCAGCTTTGTGGGAAGAGATCAAAGACCGTTTAGAGCAGAATGCCTTGAAGCTGTCCGGCGGCCAGCAGCAGAGGTTATGCATTGCCCGGACTCTGGCCGTCGAGCCAGAGATTATTCTTTTTGATGAGCCCTGTTCAGCCATAGATCCGATCGCCACCTCCAAGGTCGAAGAGCTGATCCATCAACTTAAGAAGAATTACACGGTGGTCATTGTCACTCACAATATGCAGCAGGCAGCCCGGGTGTCTGATTTTACGGCTTTTCTCTGGCTGGGGGAACTCGTTGAGTTTGACCGGACTGATAAAATTTTTACCAACCCCGCCAATAAATTGACCGAAGATTATATAACCGGAAGATTTGGCTGATTGGAAAATAAAAATGACCGAAAGAACCTTTGATCTGGAATTAAATGAGCTCAAGGAAAAAGTGGCTTATCTGGCGGGAATAACCAGGCGGGTACTGGATACTTCCAGCCAGTTATTAACAGAACAGGATCTATCTTTGAGGACTGAAATAGTTCGGCTGGAAAAGGAGTCTGACCTGCTGGAAAACGGGATTCAGGACAAGGCCTCCACCCTGATGGCCCGCTATCAGCCGGTAGCTGTTGACCTCCGCTTCCTTCTCGCCTCAATGAACATCGCCCATGAGCTGGAGAGAATTCCTGATCAGTGCCTGAATCTTGTTCAGCGACTGGAGGAAGTCAGGGCTTTTCTACCGGTAAAACTCCCGGCCGAACTTTATGAAATGGTTTCCAGAGTAAAGGAAATGTTAACCTTAGCTATTGAGGCCTATCTCCAGAAAGAAGACAGGTTGGCCAGCCAGACCATCGGCCTTGACGTTTTTGTCGATGACCTTAAAACCCTGGTCATGAATAAGTACCTGGACCGGGTCAATAAAAAAGAGATAGACCTGCCCCTGGCTGTTTTTTTCATCCTCTTGAGCCGGCACCTGGAAAAAATAGGAGATCTGGCTAAGAACATAGCTGAAGAAGCTTATTATTTAGTCCGGGGAGAGTTTATCAAGCATCTGCTGACTTCCGGCTCCAGCCATTAGAGGCCCATCCTGAGGGTTAGAAGTAAGTATCTCTAAATCTGTGATTCCTGATAGAGGTGGAGGAGGTTATCCTGATGCCCCAGTAGCAGAGAGAACCCGAATACCCTGAAGGGGACTTGATGTCCCCTGCCAACGCTCGCTCTGCTCTCTGCCTGGCTTTGTTGGCATTCAGTATGCAACCAGGAGGAGATATCTCCTGGACCTCCTTTCAAGAACCGGCTTTTTAGACGGGGGAACCGACAGGACTGTTTCCCCAGGGGCCAGGGATAACCTCCTCTATTTTATCGAATCAGACAAAAAATAAGCTTACAAGTTGAAATAGACAATGGCTGACTAAAATCGTATAAAGGTATCAAGGGAATAGTTTCGATGATCAGAACTATAGCCGTTCTGGATGATGAAGAAGATATCCTGGAGCTTCTTCGCACTTATCTGACCAGAGCTGGCTTCAAAGTCATAGCTCTGGCTGAGCCGGAAAAGTTTTTAAAAGTGGTGGCCCAGGAGCCGCCTGACTTAATCCTTCTTGATCTGATGCTTCCCGGGACTGATGGCCTGGAGATCTGCCGCTATCTTAAAAAAAGGCCGGAAACAGCCTCTGTTCCCATCATCATGCTGACGGCCAGAACCCAGGAAGCTGACCGGGTAGCGGGGCTGGAGCTCGGAGCGGATGATTATATTACCAAGCCCTTTTCTCTCCGCGAGCTCGAGGCCAGGATAAAGGCTGTCCTCCGGCGCCAACAGGCCACAGCCGCTGAAAGTTCAGCTAGAAAAATCCTGGCTAATGGAAAGCTGGTCATTGATTCCGAAAAACATGAAGTTCAAGTTTACGGCCAGCCGATAGAGCTCTCTCTGGCTGAATTTAAGATTCTGGAATTGCTGACCTCCAGACCGCGCCGGGTTTTTACCCGGGATGAAATTTTAGATCATCTCTGGGGCCAGGAGAAAGTGGTGGTCACCAGAACAGTTGATGTTCATATCCGCCATCTGCGGCAGAAACTGGGACAGCTGGCCTCACTTATTCAAAGTGTCAGAGGCCTCGGCTATAAATTCGAAGAATAGTACCGGCTACCAGAAATATTACATAATTCTAAAACGTAACACTGAGCAACGCCAGAACAAAAAGGGGCAGGAATTATTGAGGCGAAATTAACTGCGTCAGACTGCCGACCCGCCTTAAAATTTAAAGTGCAGACCAACCTTGAGACTGAAACCAGAATAGTTTATCTCAGCTTTTCGGGGGTTAAGGACGCCGGGCTCGGCCGGTATCCGATCCCGGATAAAGAGAACAGGGTAAGATGTGCCTGGCGAGGCCAGGACCTGCCAGTAATAAAGATTACCGCTCTCTTTTTGCTCGAATCCGTCCGAATCAAGATAGATGTTTTCTCCATCAAAATTTTTAATCTTAGCCGAACGGTAAAATCCCTCTAAAAAGAAGTCCAGCCAGGAAGTAACCGGCCGGTTGACCCCACCGGCCACCAGCCAGCCAAAAGAATGCCCGGAAGACTGTCCCGTCCAGCTGGCCCAGTTTTCCTCCGGTGTTCCAGCTGACTGGTAAACAGAATAAAGATAATTAGCTTTAGCCAGATGATACTCAATCCCTGTTTTCAGATAAAAACGTTTCACCGGCTGAAGCATTAAAGAAATTCTTAAAGGTAAATCCTTCACTCCAACCTTTGTCCAGATCAGATAATTTGTCCCGCTGGTGGTAAAATTCGCCCTGTTACTTTTAGAAGGCTGGTAATAATCAAAACCCAGACCAATATATAAGCCGTGATATAATTTATAAAATAAGTCGAGTCCGTAACCAGCGCCAAAATGAAGTCCGGTCAGATCAGCCTGTCGATCATAACCGAAAGTCTGATAATAATAATTGGTCACACCTTCTGCTGCCTGGTTTAAATCAGAGGGTGAAAGATAAGTCAGCAATCCGTGAACAGATAGAGACATTTTTTTCAAAACTGAAGCGACGGTAACTCCACTCGCGGCGGTTTTCTGGGTGGCATCGGTCCTGGCTTCAGGTTTTTTAACCTCTCGGGCTGACTCGGCCGGGCGGGTTTCAGCCGCTTTTTCCTTTTTCACCGGCGAAACCTGCTCACCTCCAGCTGGAGTTATCACCTCTACCAGGCTTTCATGAATATAGCCCTTGCCCTGGCTGCCATCAGCTCTGTCAAACAAAATCAAAAACCATTCGCCCTCTTTTTTTTCAACCTGAAATTCAGTGCCTTCTGGCACCTGAAACAACATCTCACTGCTGATATCCGGCTTGAGCCGTATATTGGCCTGTTCTGAAACTACGCGGACTCTTCCCTTCCGGTTCTGAGCCTCAAGGCCAGAAGTCAGAAAAGCCAGGCTGACCAGAATCAAAATCAAGCAGCCCGTTATTTCTTTCTTTTCCATTGTCTCCGCCTTAATGAGCAGTATAAAATAAACAGCTCAGAATCTAAATAAAAATAACAGCCACCTGTTTGGAAGCTATAACATTTCTCTTTTTGTTCAAAGCATCCCGGTCCATCAGATCTGGCTCTACCAGGGGTGATAGAGATTGAATCCAACACCGGCCGGTGTCTGCTTCTCTTTCTATCCCGGGTCAAAATTTAGAACCCGTCAGTTTAAGAAAACCGTTCAGGCCTTCGGCTGGCGGAAAATACGGCGGCCGGCATAACTGGCACTGGAGCCAAGCTCTTCTTCAATTCTCATCAGCTGATTGTATTTTTCTACCCGTTCTCCACGGCAGGGAGCTCCTGTCTTGAGCTGACCGGTACCCATGGCCACTGAAAAATCGGCAATAAAGCTATCGACAGTTTCACCGCTGCGGTGAGAAATCATGGCTGTCCAGCTCGCCTGACGGGCCAGATCAATAGCTTGAATAGTTTCAGTCAAGGTTCCAATTTGATTTAATTTAATTAAAACAGAGTTAGCTGCTCTTTCTTCAATGCCTCTTCTGATCCGCTGCACATTAGTGACAAAAATATCATCCCCGACCAGTTGAACCTTCTGGCCCAGTCGCTCGTTTAAAATCTTCCAGCCTTCCCAGTCATCTTCAGCCAGGCCATCCTCAATGGAAAAAACAGGATATTTTTCTACCCACTCTCTATAAATCTCCACCATCTCTTCCGCTTTGACCTTCTTGCCTTCGGTCCTCAGATTATAAAACCCGTCCTCATAAAAGCTGCTGGCAGCTGCATCAAGGGCAATTGCCACTTCCTCCCCGGGCTTATAGCCAGCCTTCTCTATGGCTTCAACAATTAACTCGATGGCCTCTACATTTTTCTTGAGAGCCGGAGCAAAACCACCCTCATCGCCAACTCCCGTCGAATAGCCCCGACTTTTAAGAACGCTCTTCAAGGCCTGATAGACTTCGCTACCCCAGCGGACCGCCTCACGCAGGGAAGGAGCGCCGGCCGGCGCAATCATAAATTCTTGCAGGTCAGTTCCCTGCCAGTTAGCATGCACCCCGCCATTTAAAATATTGAACATCGGCACCGGCAGAACCCTGGCTCCCAGTCCGCCTAAATAACGATACAGAGGAAGCCTCAGAGACAGTGCCGCTGCTCTGGCTACAGCCAGGCTGACACCCAGAATGCCATTGGCTCCCAGCCTGCTTTTATTCGGTGTACCATCCAGCGTTATAAGTTTATCATCGAGCGCTGCCTGATCAAAAGGACTCCAACCACAGATTTCAGGAGCTATCAATTTGTTTACATTGTCAACGGCCTGCTGAACTCCTTTGCCATTGTACCTTTTCTTATCACCATCCCTGAGCTCCAGCGCTTCATGGACACCAGTAGAAGCACCAGAGGGCACTCCTGCTCGACCAACCGTTCCGTCTTCCAGCAAGACTTCAACCTCGACGGTCGGGTTACCCCTCGAATCAAGAATTTCCCTGGCTTTAACGTTCTTAATAGTGATATTCATCTGGCCACTCCATTTTTAAGATATTGAAAATATTTTGTTTTCTGATTTCAATTTTAGCATAGGCTGGCCAGGAATTCTAACGAAAAAAAAGAATGAAGGCTTAACGAGAATGGAAAAAACAGATTCTTATTGGCTTCCAGCTGAAATGATTGAGCTTAGTTCATCTCAGATCAAAAGAAGTGAAGTTCTTGTGTCTTAGCAGGCCAACTCACCCGGAAATTAACCGACCTGTTCAAAAACATAATCGAACCTGAAATAGATCCAGCTGCAATTTATGTTGAATTAAAACTGGCCTTTAATTTATAGTATTCAAAGAGCCAGTTTAAGGAGAAAGCGGGTGGCTAAAATTTATTACGTTGGCGATTGGGCAATTCTTACCGGCCCGGTTTTCGCCGAAACTCCTTTCTATCATTCGCCCAAAGGACTGGATATCTTTAATTACGGGCGGTGGCTCAAAGAAGCCCTGGAAAGCGGTGGCCGGCACCAGGTCGAGTCTGTTCCGGCCTGGGATTTCTATAATCAGCTCGGGCCAGGCGACTATGAACGAGTTCTGGCTGACCATGAGGTTTTTATCTTCAGCGACATTGATGCCAAACTCTTTCAACTGGCCCCGAGTTTTTTTGACCGTGAAAAATTCGGTAAAAGAATCCTGACATATCCCGATCGTATCCGGCTGACGGTTGAGGCGATAGAAAGCGGCAAGTCAGCTATGTTTCTAGGCGGCTGGTATTCTTTTACCGGGGAGCAGGGCAAAGGCGGCTGGGGCCGGACGCGCCTGGCTGAGATTCTACCGGTGAGATGCCTTGATTATGAAGACCTGGTGGAGTCAACTGAAGGCTTTTCAGTGGAGGTCACACCGGCCGGCGAGACTGCTTTCTCCGGTCTTGACCTCAATCAGATTCCGCCTCTTCTGGGCTATAACCGCACCCGGCCCCGGCCGGAAGGAAAAATCTTACTTCAGATTAAAGAAACAGGAGATCCTTTACTTGCCGTGATGAAAGTCGGCAGAGGACGGACGTTGGCCTTTACCTCTGACCCGGCGCCGCACTGGGGATGTAATTTTGTTTTCTGGGATAAATATCAGGAATTCTGGCAGCGCTCTCTGGATCTAATCTGGCCGCCACGGGACCCGTGAAGAGTACCACCAGGAAGGGGAAGGAATTCGCTGGCCAAAGAGTACGCCCTGAGACCGGGAGAATTTAGCCGGGAAAGGGGCCCTGGACTTTAAGCCGCGAAAAAATAAGAATTGGCCGTTTAAGGTAGGTCGAGGGAAGAAAACAAATGGATAAAAATAAGGCGAATGGGCTCAGGGCGGGCTATGGAGAAATTGACATTACCCCGCCTCTCGGTACGGACCTGGCCGGATTTGGCTTTTATTTAGACCGCAGGGCAACTATTATCCGCGATAGACTTAAAGCCCGAGCTCTAGGCCTCGAGTCGGGCGAAGTTAGAGTTCTCATCATCGCCCTGGACCTTCTTTCCCTTGCGGTTGATTTTGCCGATCGCTGCCGCCGGCAGATAGCGGTCGAGACCGCAGTCCCTTTTAAAAATATTCTTCTGGCCTGTACTCACACTCACTCCGGGCCGGCTGTTCAGCCTCTGCCCGGACTGGGTAAAATCAGCCGCGAATATGTCAGGAAATTGCCTGCAGCCTTACTGGCCGCCTCCCGTCAGGCTCTGGCTAAGCTGCAAGAAGCAGAGTTCGGCTTCCACGCCGAGGCAGTCGAACCGATTGGTTATAACCGGCGGCTCAGCAGCTTTTCTCCCCTTGATCCGTGGCTTAAGGTGGGAATTTTCCGGCAGAAAAGACGCTCGATTTTTCTGCTCAACTATGCCTGCCATGCCGTCACGCTCGGTCCGACGAAAGAAATTTCCTCCGATTGGCCCGGGGCAGCGGTCAGTGAACTCGAGAAAGCCGGCCACCGGGCGCTGGTCCTCCAGGGCTTCTGCGGGGATATTGACCCGGTTACCTATCTGAACCGGCGGCTCGGAGCAACCAGAGAAGACTATTATCTGGCTGGAAAAATTATAGCGGCCAGAGCTCTTAAATCCATAAAATATACCACCTGGAAGCAAAACATGGCTTTACAAGCGGCCGAAAACAGGATCCGACTGCCGCTGTCTGTTTTCCCCCGCGAAAATCTCGACCTCGAAACAGCCGCTGCTCTGGAAGCTAACCGACAATTTCCTCATGCTGCCCGCATGATCAGCTTCTGGCGTAAAAAAATTGAAAAGCATTATGAAACCCTGGCTGCCTCCCCCTGGCTTGATAATGTGCCGGTACAGGCCATAAAAGTCGGCGAGATGCCCATCCTGGGCCTCCCCGGCGAGGCTTTCTGCAGCCTGGGGCTCAAGCTTGGAGAAAAATTTCCGGGCCTGATGACCGCCGGCTATGCTAACGGAGATGTTGGCTATTTACCTACGGCTGAGGCTTACCTTGATCCGGCTGATTATGCCTGTTACTGTGCACCTAAATTTTATGGACTTTTTAATTTTACCCCGGCCGTCGAATCAGTCCTCATAGAAGAGAGCAGCCGCATATTGTCTTCTCTCTAACGCTTGTTACTCGCGTCTAATGACCGACTGTCTTTTTCCGCACTGACAGCAAAACATAATCACAGGCGGGAACGACAACGTAGATATTTTTTAAAGCCTCTGCGCTCCCGACCTGGAGAATTTCTCCGGAGGTCTCATTTTTAATTTCATATATCTCCAGGGAATTAAGATTTAAAGGACTGAGGCTTATCCGGCGTGGAGAATCGCCATGATTCACGACAGCCAGATATCTGGCCTCGCCGCTCGAAGACTCGGCCAGATCAAATTCCTCACTGAGACCAGACACCTCAAACTCTCTCTTCAGCCCATATTCACCCAGAGCCAGATCAATTAAATCGCCGACTACCTCCGGACAGTCTCTTGCCGCCTCCCTGAGACTCAGCGGAAAAGTAAAACACCAGCCCTGACCATAATGATTGGCTAGAATAGCCGCCCTGCCATCTTCAAATGAAGCTAAAACTGTGGCCGTGACCGGCTGCCAGGAAGAAGCTCTGGTCATTTTTAAATGATAGATTCTGTCTTTTTGAGTTCTTTTCCCCCACGACTTTTCAATTTTAAGCCAGGGATGAAATCCAGCCGGACTTTCCTGGCCGCCGACAAGCTCTTCCCGTTCAAATCTGTCTCCATAGGGAATAGCGGGGCCAAAAAGGATCGCCACCCCGCCCCGTTCTACAAACTCTTTTAGCATCTGGCTATCCGGGTCCTGCATACCGGCAATATCGCTGAGGACAAGGACATAACGATTTTTGAGCAGAAACTGAAGCTGTTCTTCATTCTCATGGTAAGGATAATAGGGCAGAACTTCTTCTCCCTGGCGGGGGATAAAAGGCAGAATATCCGGACTAAGGCCAAGAGAGCGGAAAGCATCGATCGCCGGCACTACGGCGTTTGTCCAGCGGTCGGCCCACCAGTCATTATAGGGAATATAGAGGCCCAGATGAGTTGAATGAAGAGCAGCTGTTTTAGCGATCAGTCGAAAAGCTTGAAGACCTCTGGTCACCCCGGTTCTCGATTCCCTGGCGGCCGGGATGGTTTTAGCATAGTCATAAATATTGGTATGATAGGTAAAGAAAATAATCCCCTCTGGACCGGAAGTACTGGCCGCGCTTAACATTTGACGATAAATATCCTGCGGAGAAGCCAGATAGTGGCCGGCATATTGTTTCTCGAGATAACCGAACAATTCAACATGAGATAAAGTTATTTTATTTTTGACCCTGGTCGCTCCAGCCGACAGGCTGGCAAAATCTTTTACCCGACGATAAGGAAAGCAGCGGCGGTTATCTTTTCGGTAAGAAGCCATTACCGCTCCCTGGTAAATAACTATATCCAGGTCATCAAGGGCAGCGAGGTAGCCGGCCAGGAGCGGGTCGTCGATATAAGGGGCACAGGCGGTGAGGAGCCCCCGGTCGTGAGATTTCGCTGCCGAGCAGAATTCTCTCATCTGCCAGACCAAATAGGTCCCGCTCCCTTCCTGGTAATTATAAAAACCGGCCAGTGCCGGCTCGTTACCATACAGAGTCCAGAGCTCATTCATGATCTTTTTGGTGCTATCAAGACATTCACTATAAGGCATCTCGCGGGTCATGTCCCAGCTCACACTGAGAAGGGCAGTCAGGCCATATTCAGCGGCCAGTTTTAAAGCCAGACCGACTCTATCCTCCGGGCTACCGGCCGCCGCCGCCTTCAGGCAAACAGTTGAAGGATAGAAGGCGCGATCAGCGGTAATCAGGCTGTGGAGAATAAGCAGATTGCCACCTGTTTTTTTAAATTCCTCAAAATAGGCCCGCATGTCTTTTTCGAGTCCGTCAGTCGCGAAACTGCTGACAATGGTAAAATCACCGATCAAGTTCCCCAGAAGAAAACTCGCTTTGCTCACCGCCCGCCGGCTGCTCTGGGTCGCCGTCACTGTCACCGTATAAAATCCTTCCGGCGCGTCAGCCTCTACTTTTCTTTCCCCGCGAAATTTTTTTGAAGCTGGATCGGCCGACCTGACCTCAGTCATGGAAAGAATTTCCAGGCCTTTACCCGGGATGAGCATTCTGGCTTCAATTTTCACCGGCCCGCTTTTCGCCGTCCGGACAGTTGACTCGATGACGATAGTTTCACCGCGCGCCGGTCGAAAAGGAGAAACAGTCGTTTCGAGGCTGAGGCCAGCAGGCTCTGAATTTTGCCTGGAATTATCGCTTCGACAGCCGATGAAAAGGCACAGAATGATAAAAAGCATAAAGCCTTCTCTGCCCCTTTTTCTCATGCTTCACCGCCTTCAAACTTAAATTTCCTGAACTGCAAGCTTCAGGTTAAATGTTTTGCCTTCCAATATAGTTTTTATTTTTTGCTCTTCTTTCTTTATATTTCATCTGACGCTTGAGGACAAGACCCTGGTGCTCCTAGCTTTTCCTTCCTGTGGTTCCTGTTCCGGGTCAGGATTCCACGACTAAACAATAAAGATATTTATCTGACCTAAGACCATTGACTTTTAACAGCGGGATAAGTCACCTCAGCCCGAGGGCAGGAATGGTAAGGCCGAGCTGGCGAAGAATCTGCTTATTGCTGATTGCTTTATTTAGCTTGCCTTTAATAGTAGGATAGTCTCTCTGAGAAATCGCAAGGGATCTAATCGTGGGCTGGTTATTTCTTCTTCTGGCCATCGCCGGCTACGTCGCCATGAATTTTGTAATGAAATTGGGGAGTCTGCGTGGATTAAACTCCTCTGAGCTCACCGGCAGCCTTTTTGCTCTGGCTTCATTTTACTGTCTGCTGATTTTAATTTTAAGTGGCCAGGCTTTAAATTTTACTCTCCCGGTGATATTACTGGCGATAGCTGGCGGCGCCGGGGGAGCCATAGCTTATTTCTTTTTTCTTCAGGCTTTAAAAATCGGAAGCTACGCCCTGACTATTTCCATTTACACCATGACCTTTCTCAATCCGGTTATCTTTTCGATCATTTTCTGGGACAGACAGGTTACGACTTTAATTGGGCTGGGAATTTTATTGATCATCGCCGGGATTATTCTGATTTCACTGGCCGGCTCAACTCCCGAAAGTCAGAAATCAGGTCTTTTTTTAAGATGGCTTATTTTCTTACTGGCGACTTTTTTCCTGACTGGTATTCCTCAGATTTCTCAGGCGGCAGCAGTACGCCTGGCTGAGATCAATTTATGGTCATATCTTTTCGTAACTTTTCTGGCCGGGGCCCTGGTTTTTATGATTTATCTCGCGGCAAAAAAGATGAAACTTCCCCGCCAGGCTCTGTCTTTTGGCGCTCTGGCCGCGGCCGGCAGCGTCGCCGGTAATTTCTTTACTTTAAAGGCCCTGACCGGGCTGCCGGAGCCAGTAGTCTTTCCGGTCATTCAGGCTGGCCCGATCATCGCTGCCGTTGTTCTGTCACTGGCTTATTTTAAGGAAAGAATCAAGCCTGCAGCTTATTTCGGGATCATGCTGGGCCTGGCCGGTATCATCCTTTTGACGCTGAGCTAAAAGCCGGACTCAGACCAGCCTCTTGCCTTTAAATTTTTCTTGTTTTTTAATAAAATCATAAGCATCAAAAGTTATATATTTTGATTTTGGTCAAGAAGGAGAGTCGCCATCAGATGGATATCTTAGAAATAATTCTCAAGTTAATTCTGGCCATTGCTCTTGGCGGGCTGATCGGCCTGGAAAGGGAAGCCAGCCAGAAACCGGCCGGCTTTCGGACTAACATCATGGTTTGCCTTGGCTCAGCCATGTTGATGAGTATGGCCGTCGGGCTCATTAAGGGCAGCAGTGCGTCGCCTGATTCTTTGGTCAGAATGGCCGCCGGTGTCGTTACCGGCATCGGTTTCCTGGGGGCCGGGACAATTATTCACGCCCAGGGAGCAGTCATCGGTTTAACGACGGCCTCCACTCTCTGGGTAGTGGCGGGCCTGGGGTTAATCATCGGTGCTGGCTATTATATTCCGGCCATAATTTTTACTGCCATCATTATTGCCACTCTGGTGGTGTTTAGAAAAGTGGAAGAGGTTTATCTAAGAAAACATATCTATCACTATCATCTTAAATTCAGAGAGCAGCCTGAATTGCTATCCAAGCTCAGGAAGCTTAGTTTTCATCATGGAATCAGACTTGAACATCTCAGCCTGAAAAAAGATGGACCATTTCTGGTTGTTTCTTTTACGGCCGTTGGTTCTGAAGACAAAGAACAGGAATTTAATGAAGCAGTTCTGGATCTGGGGGAGCTGGAGGAGTTCAAGCTTGACTGAGCAGCAGCTGCTGGTGGCAACTACCAATCCAGGGAAAGCCAGAGAAATCAAAAAGCTGCTGGCCGGTTTGAATATCAGGATTGAAAGCTTGGGTGATTACCCGGACTTCGGGCAATTTGAGGAAAAAGGCAGAACTTTCGAAGAAAACAGTCGGGGAAAAGCCATGTTTTACAGCCAGAAATACCCCGGGCTGGTGCTGGCTGAAGACTCCGGTCTGGAAGTAGAAGCACTCCAGGGAAAACCCGGTGTTTTCTCGGCCCGCTTTTCTGGTCGGCAGGCTACCGACGAAAAAAACATCAAAAAACTCCTGAAATTGATGAAAAATATCCCTGACCAGAACAGAAAAGCCCGATTTATCTGTGTCGTTAGTCTGGCCAGGCAAGGGAAGATTCTTAAAGTCTACAGAGGAGAGCTAAAAGGCAGGATACTGCCTGAGCCCAGGGGCCAGAACGGCTTCGGCTATGATCCTGTTTTTTTCTACCCTCCCCTCAGGAAAACTCTGGCTGAAATGACAACTGAAGAAAAAAATAAAATCAGCCACCGGGGACGAGCGCTGAGAAAAGTGCGGGCTTATCTGGAAAGACTTAAAGCTAAAAATTCAGGTTTCCGATCTTTATCTTTTCTTTAAAGCTCAAAAAATGTCTCTGGATCTTCCATGGGGTTAAGTCTACTGGACTTAAAAAGAGCCGGCGTCAATTTTTCTTGACTTTTAAACCTCTCCTGACCGCAACTATCTCAGTGATAAACAACAACTTATCAAAAGCAGCCAGCCTGGCCCGCTTTTTGCATCAGGTACGAGTGAGAGGAGGTTTCCCATGAAAAAAGTTTTGGTTAAGGCACTGGCCATCAATCTGGCCATCCTGGTCTTTTTATCCCTGGCTGGTGGCGGTTGGGCTCAGGCTCAAAATCAGAACAAGCCGGCGGCGGGCAAGATTAACATCAATACAGCCACTTTAGCTGAGCTGGAGAGCCTGCCGAGAATCGGACCAAAGGTCGCCCAGCGCATTATCGACTACCGGACTCAAAATGGGCCCTTCAAAAAGGTGGAAGATCTGATGAAGGTCCAGGGCATCGGGGAAAAAATTTTTAATCAGCTCAAAGACCGGATTACCGTCGGCGAGTCAAAGTAAAACCGGTAAGAAAAAAGGCGGAGGAGAGAGTCAACAACTTTGCCTCTTCCGCCTTTTCCCTCTTTTCCAATTTTTGTCGTCTGTTGCGCTCAACTGGTGGAAAATATGTCAGGAGCGGGGGTGAGACTGGCGATAGACCTCCAGCAGATGACCTAAATCAAGATGGGTATATTTCTGAGTGGTGGCCAGGCTTCGGTGACCGAGTAATTCCTGAATCGCTCGAAGATCGGCCCCACGGCTCAATAGATGGGAAGCAAAAGAATGTCGCAAGGAATGCGGGCTAATCTTCCTCGCCATGGCCATCTGGTTGAGCCTTTTCTGAACCAGCCTCTGAACCGAACGGGCATTGAGCCTTTCCCCACGGTAGTTAAGAAAAACAGCCAGCTCTGGCACTTTATTTAAGGCGAGTAAAGGGCGGAGCCCTAAATATTCCCTGAGCCATTTTTCAGCTTGCCGGCCAAAGGGAACTATTCTTTCCTTTTTACCTTTGCCCCTGACCCGGATCAGCCTCTCCTTGAGATGTATATCCTCAAGATTAAGAGAGGTTAATTCCGAGACACGCAGTCCAGCCGCATACAGGAGCTCCAGGATGGCTTTGTCTCTCACGTCCAGCGGATCACCGGAGTTAACTGGCCAATCAAGTAGCCTGGCAGTTTCTTCTTCAGTCAGAAAGCCCGGGATCGACTGCTCCTGACGGGGAGTGGCCAGAAGACTGGCCGGATTATCCTGTCGCCAGTGCTTTTTGAGGCCATAAGCAAAAAAAGATCTCATGGCAGCCAGCTTACGCACCATGGAGCTTTTTTTAAGATGGCGCTGGTGAAGTTCGGCCAGAAAGCCGCGCAGGGCCAGAGTGTCAGCTGTCCGCCAGTTATAGCCATTTTCTTTAAGGTAAGAAGCTAATTGCTGGAGATCCCGTCCATAGGCCGAGACGGTATGCGGAGAAGCATTCTTCTCAAGCCTTAGATAGTTGAGAAATTCTTCAATTTCCTTTTTCATTGGAGTCAGCAGAAGATCCGGCCGCCTGAAAACCTTCTTCAGATTGATCCGTCCGCTGCTTCTGATTTCCTTTAGCTTCTACCTCAGGTTGATTTAGTTCATCCCCGTTTAAATAGCGGACATAATCGCATTTCTGACAGTAAAGGTAGGGCTTGCCTTTTTTAGCCATTTTTTTTAGTAGATAAGTAGAGCCACATTGCGGACAGGTCTCTTGAATTATTTCGTCCCAGGTGGCAAAGCGGCATTTCGGGTAGTGACTGCACCCATAAAAATATTTTCCTCGTTTTGTTTTTCTTTTAATAATTGTCCCCCCACAACCCAGCGGACAGGGCAAGCCGGTGTCAGAATTTTCCTTATGAATATATTTGCAGCGGGGATAATTGGAACAGGCAATAAATGTTCCGTATTTGCCCCGCCGGTAGACGAGAGGCGAACCACAAAGAGGGCATTTGGCTTCGATCGTTTTAGTCTCTTTTTTGACCAGCGATTCCTTATATTTGCATTCAGGATAACCCGAACAAGCCTTAAAGCGGCCATAACGGCCCTCTTTGATAACCAGGTTCCGGCCGCATTTGGGGCATTTATCCTCAACCGGTATGCCATTCTTCTTAACTGAATCAGTCTCCTGTCCCTGCTGGAGATATTTCTCCAGAAGCTCATAGTAACGGCGCAGCACGTCCAACCAATCAGCCTGACCATCACTTATTCTGTCCAGCTGCTCTTCCATTCTGGCTGTAAAACGATAATCAAACAATTCAGTAAAATATTTAACCAGAAAATCAGTCACATATATTCCCAGCTCGGTCGGTTTAAACCGGCCTTCCTCTTTGACCACATAGGTTCTGTTTTGCAAAGTGGAGATAATCGGAGCATAAGTGCTGGGACGACCAATACCCCTGGCTTCCAGCTCTTTGACCAGCGTCGCTTCTGTATAGCGAGGCGGTGGTTGGGTGAAATTCTGCTTGTTCTCCAGGTTGAGCAGGGTAAGAATTTCTCCTTCTCGGGCTACTGGTAGGGTCCCCGTCTCGGCCGGAGCCAGTTCCCTGGCTTCTTCACCCTTCTTAGTCCGCTCCTCGGCGTCTTCGCCGTCAAACCTCAGCCGCTGTTCTTCATAGAGAGCCAGAAAGCCCTTAAATTTAACCACTTCGCCTTTTGCCTGGAATTCATAAGGCCCGGTGGTTATTTCGAACTGCGTTTCCTCAATTTCAGCCGGGCTCATCTGAGAGGCAAGAAAGCGGTTCCAGATCAAACGGTAAAGATCATACTCTTCTTTTTTTAGAAAAGGTTTAACTCTGGCTGGTGGCAGGTCAAGATGGGTGGGGCGAATCGCTTCGTGAGCTTCCTGAGCTGTTTTTCTCGATTTGTGAATGACCGGTTTAACCGGCACATAATCAGGACCAAAATGTTCTTCGATGTATTTTTTAGCTTCGTTCCTGGCTGTTTCAGAAATTCTAACCGAATCCGTTCTCATATAAGTAATCAGCCCGACCGGTCCCAGTTCGCCCAGTTCCAAACCTTCATATAACCGCTGGGCGACGGACATTGTCTTTTTGACTGGAAAATGTAACAGGCGGTAAGCCTCCTGCTGCATGGTAGAAGTAATATAGGGAGCAGGTGGATTCTTCTTCCTGGCTTTGACCTGAATCTTCTGGATAACAAATGGTTGCTGACGGCAGGCATCCAGAATAGCCCGGGCCTGCTGTCCATCATTTATCCTGGCTTTTTTGCCCTCAATTTTGACCAGGTTAGCCTTAAAATCAGGTGGTGCTTCTGCTCGAAGATGGGCGGTGATTGTCCAGTATTCCTCCGGTCTGAAAGCTTTAATTTCTTTCTCGCGGTCGCAGATTAACCTGAGGGCAACAGACTGAACTCGCCCGGCACTCAGCCCCCGGCCGATTTTTTTCCAGAGAAGAGGACTGATCAAATAGCCTACCAGCCGATCCAGGATACGCCTGGTTTGCTGGGCATTAATCTTGTTCTGGTCAAGTGTGCCCAGGCGGGAAAAAGCCTCTTTTATAGCTCTTTCTGTTATTTCATAGAAGACAGCCCGATATATTTTTGGATTGACTGGTTCCAGCAACTGGCTGATGTGCCAGGCAATAGCTTCTCCTTCCCGGTCAGGGTCAGCCGCCAGAATTACCTGGTCACTTCCTTCGGCCAATTTTTTCAGCTCAGCTACCAGCCGGCGGCGGTCGGGAATGATCTGATAGGTCGGCTTAAAATCATTTTTAATATCCACGCCCAGTTTGCTCTTGGGCAGATCACAGACATGCCCCATCGAGGCTTTAACCAGGTAGCCGGGGCCAAGATAACGGTTAACTGTTTTGGCTTTAGCTGGTGATTCTACAATTACCAATGATTTCGCCACTTAGCATCTCCTGCGAAAAAATTTACCCGGCTCCTGAATGACTGTTTCTTTCATCTCAAGGCTCAGGAGAACAGTCAGCAGTTCACCTACCGGTATCTGAATTTTATCAGATAATTCGTCAATGTGAATAACCTCGTTTTCAGGCAGAGCCTGAAGCACCTTTTTCTCCTGGTTATTGAGTTCTGGACTCGCCGGCTGTCTGGTGGTCAACCGATTCAGAGCAGCTTCATTCCAGGGAAAAGGTAACTCAGAGACAATGTCCTCCACTGATTCAACCAGCTTAGCCCCGTGTTTTATCAAAAAATGCGTTCCCCGGCTCAGGTCGGAAGTCACCGGCCCGGGTACCGCCATGACTTCCCGCCCCTGGTCAAGAGCCAGTCCGGCCGTAATCAAAGCGCCGCTTTTCAGGCCAGCCTCAACTACCAGGCAAGCCAGCGATAGACCGCTCAGCACCCGGTTCCTGAGCGGAAAATGGAAACTTAGAGGTTCAGAGCCAAGAGGAAACTCACTTACTACCAGGCCTCGGGCAGCTATTTTTTCGGCCAGGAATCTGTTTTCCTTAGGATAAATCCGATCAAGCCCCGACCCCAGGACAGCCAGGGTTTTTCCGCTGCGCAAAGCACCCTGATGCGCTAAAGTGTCAATACCTCTGGCCAGACCACTCGTTACCACCAGACCGCAGGCAGCTAGCTCATCAGCCAGTTTGTCAGCCAGCAGCCGTCCATAAGCAGTCGGACGTCTTGAACCGACTACGGCCACCCCGGCTTGATTGAGAAGATCAATCTGACCGTATGCATAAAGCACAAGAGGTGGTTCAACGATCTCCCTGAGAAGTTGCGGATATTGGCTATCTTTAAAATTCAGCAGAGTATAGCCGCTTCGCCCGAGCTGCTCCGCCTCCAGGCTGGCCCGACTGACCAGTTCCCCGGAGAGAATTCTCTGCCTGGCAGGCGGACTCAACTGGCAAGAGCTTAAATAAGCTGGTTCTGGATTTAATAATTTGTCTTCTGAATCAAAAAAACGTAGAGCTTTACCCGCCGATAAACAGCCATCAGTTACCAGATAATTCAGGGCCAGCCAGAAAACCTGATGATTATCTATCCTCACGTTTTACAATAGGCCGCGGGCAGAGCCAGAACCGGCATGGTAGCATAAGAAATGACTTTTTCAGTCGTGCTCCCCAGGAAAAATCTTTCCACGGGTGAAACACAGGTGGACATCAAGATCAGGTCAAATTTATGGCGGTTAGCATAGGTCACAATCCCAGCCGGAGCATTCAAATCTCTTATTACCACTTCTTCCACCTTAATATTTGACCTCCTTTTCTTTCTGTTTTGCAGCCGGGCTAAAGATTCATCCATCAGGGCTTTTACTTCTTCTGGAGAAAATTTAAAATCATAAAGCTCGAGGACATAGATTAGAGTCAGGTCAGCCTGAAGTTTGCTGGCCAGCGCCCAGGCATAATCTCTTTCCTTTTCTTCGCCAGCTGAAAAATCTGTCGGAACCAGTATCTTTTTAATTTCGGCCTGGCCCCGTTTTTTCGGTGCAATCAATACCGGGACCTTCGAGCGCCGGAGTATCTGGTTGGCCACGCTGCCCAGCAAAATCTTCTCCAGCGCAGACATCCCTTTCCGCCCGACAGCAATCAGCTGGCAATGTTCTTTTTCAGCAATTTCGGGTACCTTTTTCCCCGCTGAGCCAGTCTCTATCAGGATTTGTGAAAATTTTATCGGATTCTTGGCCGAAATTTTCTCTAATCTCTTTCTGGCTTTGGCTATGAGGTCTTCCTGCCGTTTGATCAGATCAGCCACCATCATCGCTCTCGTTTCATAAAGAGCAGGAGCAAAATCCGGTACAACATGAACTGCTTTAATTGAAGCCTTAAAATGTTCGGCGAGATAATTAGCATAATTAAGAGCGGCTAAGGACTCAGCAGAAAAGTCCGTTGACCAGAGAATATTCTTGATTTGATAGTTCATTGACCCTTCTCCTTTAGTTTTTTTTCATTTTATCATAACCAGGGTCACTAAGTTAAACTTTTTAAATTGTCTGACTTCTAAATAGACGCAGGTTATCGGCTGGTTTTCTCAGCAGCCGTGGTGTTTTTGATTTCTATTAATTTTGTTCTGGCAGTCTTACCTTGAATGATTGTCAACCGGGAAGGAGGCAATCCAAAGTAATCAGCCAGAAGAGCCAGTAGCTCGGCGTTAGCCTGACCCCTCTCCGGAGCAGCTTTCAATCTGGCCTTAAACTCAGTGGCAGACAACTGGATTAATTGCTGCTGTCTCGCTTTGGGTTGCACCTGGACAGTAATTATTTGCCTTTTATCTTTAGCTTTACCGGCCATGACTGATATTATTTCGAGCCTCAATAATTTTTCTATCTTCGCCCGACAAGACAGGAAACACTTCTGTCTTCGCCTGTTTCGCCGCCTGATTTAAATCAGGCTTCACACTGATTTTTCTTCCAGCACCTGCTTGTACTTCTCAAAAAGCTCCTTGAGTTCCTCCTTGGTCACCACGTAACGACTGATAAAAATCGAAACCGTGGGCCTCACCGGATCATTACTCTTGAGCATAATATAGTCGCGGAGCAGCCCTGTGCGACCGGCTCTGCCCGGCAATCTGATTTCCACTTCTACCGACTTGCCGGCTGGCACCCTTAAAGGAAAACTAACTGGACGATCCTTGATGAAAAAAGCCACTTCCGGGCTTTCCGTCTCCAGTTTTAGTTCCAGCTGTCCGCTATTCCTGACGAGCAATTTAGTCGAGGTTTCTTCTCCCTCGAGGGAAATCCCCAGGTCCAGGTTATAACGATCAAGCTCCAGCCTGGCCGCCGGACCGGTTTCCACCTCTCCCTTGACAGTTAATTCTACCTGTGGCTTTTTCGGGTCGTTGCTGTCAAAATAAATATACTTGACCACCTGACCGCTGTAGCCGCGAGAATCAAAACTGACCTTAATTCGCCCTTCCTTTCCCGGAGCAACTTCTTTTTGTGAAACGAGAGCGGCCGTACAACCACAGGAAGTTGCCACCCGGGTCACCTTCAACGGAGCCGTACCCTCATTTCTAAACATAAACTCATGGTTGACCACTTCTCCTTGTTTTATTCTCCCGAAGTTCCATTCCAGCTCTTTAAAAACAACACTGGGTGACCCACTTTGACCGGAAATGGAAGGTGGGGCCAGAAACATTAAAAAACCACAAGTTAAAAGAGAAAAGGTTATCAGCACTGACCGTCTAATTCTCATCCTGGCCTCCGTTTTTTTATAATCATGTCATATTTTAGAAATTTGTTCAATTAAGTCAGGGTGGCTCGCCGCCGGCAGCGCAGCACCAGCACCAGCGAGACGAGAAAAAAGAATATTTCCGATCAGGCAGAAAGGGGCAGGGGCTTGAATAGATAAAAGGAGGATGGTTCGCTCCTTAGAGGTCGACCTGGTTCAGCAAAAAATGCTTGACAAGCAACTGACAAAATAATATATGATATAGTCGATAATATTAATCAACTATTATGGTGAACCATGAAGCTTTCTACCAGAGGTGAATATGCCAGTCGGGCCATGCTGGAGCTCACCGCCCGCTACGGACAGGGTCCGGTGCCCATTAAAATTATTTCTCTGGCTCAAGCCATCCCCCCGCAGTTTCTGGAACAGATTCTTTTATCACTGCGTCGGGCCGGCTACGTTAAGAGCAAAAAGGGCCCGCATGGCGGCTATTTTCTATCAAAGCCACCGGACACGATTACAGTAGCGGAAGTGATCAGGGTTATGGACGGCCCTCTGGCTCCGATTAATTGCGTCAGTGTGATCGAACATGAACCCTGCCCTCTCGAAGAAAACTGTGGCTTGAGATCAGTCTGGAAAGAGGTCAGAGACATGGTGGCCAGACATTTAGAGCAAACCACTTTTGCCGAGGTTCTCGACAGGCAGATGGCTATTAATCAGAAAAAATCAGCGGAAAGGGAAGGGAAATGAGGCGGTGCATCTACCTGATGATGCTTTCAGCCGTGGTTTATTTCAGCCTTTTTATAGCTCCGATTAAGGCCCAGGCCTGCCGGGCAGGAGATATTCTGGACAAGGACGAGTCAGATAAAAAAGCTCCGACTATTCAATCTTCGCTTCAACTGAAACTATCAGGCTATGCTCAGATGCAAGCTGCCTGGAAAAGTGAAGGCAACGATACCTTTTCTATCAGAAGGGCCCGCCTCTCGCTTGGAGGACAGGTCCTTAAGACATTAAAATTTAAAATCCAACTTGATTTTACCAGGTCGCCAGCCCTGCTGGATGCTCAGGCAGAATTTACTCCGACTCAGGTTATAAATCTCAGAGCCGGGCAATTCCTGGTCCCATTCAGTCTGGAAAATATTACTTCCTCTTCTGACCTCCTGACTGTTAACCGTTCTCAGGTCGTCGAGAAACTGGTCCCGGGCCGGGACAATGGTTCAGCTGGCCGTGACCTTGGCGCCGCTGTTTTTGGCTCTTATTCAATTTTTGATTATTCCATCGGTCTTTTCAATGGTTCCGGGGCAAATAAGGCCGACACCAACGATCACAAAGATCTGGCCGGACGGCTGGTAGCTCACCCCTGGAAGCCTCTGTCTCTGGCCTTCTCTATTTATAACGGCAGGCAAACAGCCAGCGACAATCCGGCTTTAATCATAAGAAACAGGTACGGCCTGGAGCTGGCCTTTAGTTATCAGCGGCTGGCCCTTCAAGCTGAATTCATCCGGGCAACAGACGACCGGACCAAAAAAGAGGGCTGGTATACTCTGGCCACTTATTCTCTCCTGCGCCAGAAACTACAGCTGGTCGGCAGACTGGAGGCCATTAATCTTGACCGTCATCTTCCTGCTCAAAAGACCACTATTTATACGGCCGGGATTAACTGGTTTTTAACCGAGAAATCGAAGCTACAGGCCAATTATGAATACCATCAGACCGAAAGTGGTCCTGATCAACAGGCAGCTCTTTTGCTGCTTCAGGTAGGTTTTTAAAAAGTGCCGACCAAAAAGAGGAACAAGATGAAAAGAGTCAATTTTGAAAGAATGATTTCCACCTTCGGATTTTTTTCTTTTCTGATGATATGTCTAAACCTTGTTTTTAATTTTTCTGCTTTACCTCAGCCTTCTTCCCTCGAGCGAGCCGAGCAGAGAATGACTGGCCAGGAAAGAAGCCACGCCGGTCAGCTCAGCATCTCCGGAGCCTGGGCTCTTTATCCGCTGGCCGTTCGCTGGGTAGAAGAATATCAAAAAGAAAATCCGGCGGTTAAGATTGATCTCCAGGCCGGTGGTGCCGGCAAGGGAATGGCCGATGTCCTTTCCGGTCTGGTTGATATAGGCATGATTTCCAGAGAAATTTTTCCGGAAGAAATAGAAAAGGGAGCTTTACCTCTGGCTGTTGCCCGGGATGCAGTTGTGATGACTTTAAATGTCAGAAATCCCGTTCTGAAACTCATGCAGGCAAGGGGTCTGACTCGAGAAATTTTACGGTCAATCTGGATAGAAGGCCGGATTAAGTTCTGGGAGGAAATTTATGGACAGCCAGGCAAAACACCGATTCATCTTTACACCCGTTCCGATGCCTGCGGAGCGGCTGAAACCTGGGCGGCCTTCCTGGGCGGCCATCAGGAGGACCTGAAGGGAATAGCTATTTATGGCGATCCGGGCCTGGCCGAGGCTGTACGCCAGGATCCGACCGGACTTGGTTTTAACAATCTGAACTTTGCCTATCATCCCCAGACGGGCAAGCCTCATCCCGGCCTGGCCATCGGTCCGCTCGATCTCGATGGCAACGGGCAACTGACCCCCGAGGAGAATTTCTATGGCCAGCGGGATGAGCTAACGCTGGCTATCTCCAGGGGACTTTACCCTTCGCCTCCAGCCCGAAATTTATATCTGGTAGTTAAGCAACCGGTCAAGCAGATACTGGTCAGAGATTTTCTCCTCTGGGTTCTTGACCGCGGGCAGCAGTTGGCGGCTGAAACTGGTTATCTCGCCCTGGATCAAAATCTGGCTCAAACAGAAAAGCAGAAACTTTTGGAAAACTAAAAGACCGGGAAGAGGATCAGGCAAGTGAAAAAAGGAAAAGGCCAGGAATTGGTGGCCGGACTGTTCTCTCTTTTCCCCATCATTCTGGCTATCAGTATTTTCCTTCTGCTGCTCGTCAAGGCTTTTCCACTCCTGTCCTTAAAATCCTTATCAACCATCCTTTTCTCCTCAGCCTGGCAACCACAGAGAGGGCAATTTGGCCTCTGGCCATTTATCCTCGGTACCCTCTGGGTGACCATCACCGCCTTTATTCTGGCTGCTCCTCTGTCTATTCTGACAGCTATCTATATTTCTGATTACGCCTCTGGCCGATTGAAAAAATGGCTGGTGCCAGTCCTTGATCTGCTGGCTGGATTACCTTCGGTCATCTATGGCATGTGGGGTATCTTGTTGATTGTACCGCTGGTAGGAAAGTATCTGGCTCCTCTTTTTGGTACTTACAGTTCTGGCTATTGTATCCTGACAGCCGGGATTGTCCTGGCAGTAATGATCGTACCCACTATTGTCAACGTTTCAGTCGAAGTCCTCAGCGCTGTACCGGCTGACCTCAAAGAAGCTGCTCTGGCGCTGGGTGCAACTCGCCTGGAAGTGGTTCAGTTTATAGTCTTAAAAAAATCAGCACCAGGAGTGGCTGCTGCCTGTGTTCTTGGCTTGTCTCGAGCCTTCGGCGAAACCCTGGCCGTCATGATGGTAGTTGGTAATGTCCCCGTCATTCCAACTTCGCTTTTTTCACCTGCCTACCCGCTGCCAGCTTTGCTGGCTAATAATTATGGGGAGATGTTATCCATCCCCGGTTATGAAGCGGCCCTTAATCTGGTTGCCATTGTGCTACTTTTTATGGTAATCATTTTCAGCCTGGCTGCTCGCCTGTATTTAAATAAATTAGAAGGGAGGACAGATTAATGAGCAGTCACCAGCCAGGCACTGACCGCCGCCTGAAGAGAAGGCATCAGGCCGAAGCGGGTTTCAAATCAATCCTGCTGGCCTCGGTCATTCTGGTTGTGGTTATACTGTCTATTATTCTGGTTACGATTCTCTGGAAAAGCCTGCCCGCTTTGAAATTATCGATGATCCTCCAGACACCTGGTACTGGTTATTACCTCGGCCAACAAGGTGGTATTCTCAATGCTATCATCGGTTCGCTGGAAGTTTCTTTAGGAGCCACCTTCATTGCACTGATCATTGCTCTGCCCACGGTTATCTTTCTTAATACCTATCTTAAAAGGAGATCTTTCCTGGCTGAAGTGATCAGATTAAGTCTCGATGTCCTCTGGGGTATTCCATCTATCGTCTATGGAGTCTTTGGCTTTCTGCTGATGCTCATGCTCCACCTGCGGGCCTCACTTCTGGCCGGTATGATCACTATCGCTCTGGTTGAGCTGCCCATTTTGAGCCGGGCCCTGGATGAAACCATCAGACTGGTTCCACCTGAACTCAAAGAGGCCAGCTATGCCCTGGGAGCCAATCGCTGGCAAACAGCTACCAGGGTGGTCTTACATCAGGCTTTGCCCGGCTTAATCACCTCGGTCCTCATTGCCCTGGGGCGTGGCCTTGGAGATGGAGCCTCGGTACTCTTTACAGCTGGTTATACCGATCGAATCACAACCTCTTTGTTTCAACCAGTCGCAACTTTGCCCCTGGCCATTTTTTTCCAGCTTAATTCTCCTTTTCCGGAAGTTCGGGAACGAGCTTTTGCCTCAGCTGCCATACTGACCCTGCTAATTCTGTTCATCAGTCTGTTGACCAGATATTTTGGACGGAAATTGAGCCGGCATAAGGTTAGATAAAAATGAATAAGGCGGGAGAAACCGATGGTTGATAAGGGACGATTAGTTCTTAAAAATGTCAGTGTTTATTATGGCCAGAATCAGGTCTTGAAAAATATCAACCTCAACATTCCTGATAAGAGCCTAACAGTAATCATTGGACCTTCTGGTTGTGGCAAGACCACTTTGCTGAAAAGCCTGAACCGCCTGCTGGATGAGGTGGAGGAGGCCAGAGTGGAAGGTCAGATACTGCTGGACAATCAAGATATTTACGGCCGCGACGTTGATGTCACCCAGATCAGAAAAAAGATGGGCCTGCTGTCCCAGAAGCCACAGGTCCTGCCTATGTCAATTTACGACAATATTGCTTTTGGGCTTAAGATCCACCGTTCTTTAAAAAAACCTGAACTCAACCAGCTGGTAGAAAAATACTTAAGACTGGCCGGGCTCTGGGAAGAAGTCAAAGACCGTCTGAATGAACCCGCCAGTCGCCTCTCCATCGGTCAGCAACAGCGACTCTGTTTAGCCCGGGGACTGGCTGTTGAACCGGAAATTATCCTGGGCGATGAACCAACCTCAGCTCTCGATCCTCAATCAAGCCGCAATGTTGAAGCCCAGCTGCAGAGCCTGAAAAAAAATTATGCGATTGTGGTGGTTACTCACATTCTTCGTCAGGCCAGACGACTGGCTGATTATGTTGCCTTCCTTTACATGGGTGAGTTATTAGAATTCGGCCCGGCTTCTGCAGTCCTGACTGCTCCTCAGGATCCCAGAACCCGGGCCTACGTTAGCGGCGAAATCAGCTGATTGGCTCAGCTTTTCTTAAACTCTTCCAGGAACCAGTAAAAATCTACTTCATTGGCGTCCAGCCCGTGCTTATAGACATAGTGCGCAGCGAGACGGGAAGCAAAGAGGGCGCGGAGGTAATTCTCTGGTAGTTTATTCAAGAAACGATTAATTCCAACCAGCTCCAGTAAGGACTTGGGAACACCGGTTTCAATGACCTTCTTCAGCAAGGCTTTATCGCGGAAAAGATCAGATTCCCGGATCGAGTCTTTGATGTTGTTTATTTTCTCGCTGATTAAATCAGTCAAAATAGCTCTGGGAATACCTTTTTTGACATGCTCCTCCCAGATAACTTCAAATTCCAGCCGGGCATTTTCTCTGATGGTTTCCAGAATTTCCTGAATATATTGTTTCCTGAACTCTGACTCGACGTTATCTTTTACACACATTAAATCATCCCACTCTTTGTCAGTCATAACCAGACTGCTCAGCACTTCCAGCGAAGACGAAGTCACGCCTCCCTTGTTGGCGGAAGCATCTTTATAAATGATCACACCTTTTTCTTCCAGCCTGAGTCTGGCATCCTGAGTGAGGAAGAGATTGGCTCCTTCAATGACTGCTTTGAAACGAGGTTTACCATCTTCATCAATCCAGGCTTTCCAGTTGTTTATATTGACTGAGGCCGGCCGGCCGCCACAGGGGACAAAGATGTCAGCCCTGAATTTCGGATGGAGATGGAAGTTGTTGCGGAAATCCAGCCCGCTCTCGACTTTCTCGCCATCAGGCAGGGTAATATTGCGGTCATTGATATGGACCATAAAACCCTGAGGCGAGAGTAATTCTCGATTGAAATGCTCGACCATCTTTCTGGCCCTGGCCAGCCTGGTCAGTTCTTTACGGTTTATTCCCTGCGGGTCATAAAGAACTCCGGAACCATCTACGATGGCCAGAATCTTATCTTTCGAAATCAGAATTTCATTGGAGCCAAGGTCGCCATCTGGTCCTCCCGTCATAACCTTAGTCACATTTTCTTCTTTCAGGCCCAGCTTCCTTAAAGTCCCCAGGACATATTCATGGACAGAATTGGTGGTCATACCATAACGATCGTGCGGCACACCGCCCATGCTGAGGGGCTTACCGGTGGTGAAAGCTTTCCAGAACTTATAACCACGGGCTCTGGCCTGTTCAGCCGCAGTTTCCATCAACTCGGCTGTCCATTCATCTGGCCCAAGAAATAGAATTACTTCCTGACCATAATAATCAACGATGCTGTCATCAGGCAGCATCAGATCCAGCAGGCCTTCGATGTATTTCTTGAAAGCGACTGTCATCTGCTCATTGAAGCCCCAGCTGAGTAAAACTGCTCCTTTGGATCCGCCTTCCGGGATATCTTTGTTCTTCTTCTGCTGGGTAAAGGCTAGATTGTAATTTTCATCAAAAATCGATTCGGAATTACGGATATAGGTCGGGTAGTTGATGGAGCGCACAATCCGGATCCCGCCGCGGGCAATGTCCCGAAAACGAATATGAAAGCCACGGAACTCGCGGCCAACAACATGGAAAATTCCAAAGGGCAGAGCGGGATAATCCACTTTGTTGATAAAATCTGGTTTGTACATGTAAGCAATGGAAACTTTCTCTCCCTTATAAAAATTGGTGCGAAGAATAGAATTGATGAAAGTAATCGTCATCAACAAAACCAGCCGCTCTGAGCTAATCTGAACCTGCTGATTGATTTCCGTACTGATAGCCTTCAGCTCATCATCAATATTTTTCTTAGGGGACAGAGGATTAAATTTCTTTTCAAAAGCTGAATAGAGCTTTTTCACCAGCTGGTAATTATTGCTCAGTGCTTCCCAGACTCTTTTTTCCCTGAACGTCTCCTTGGCCAGCCTGAGTTTCATGTCCCGGACAAGTCCCATCAACTCGGGTGAATCTTTTAAGGCTTTTGATATTCTGACATATTCATCATTAAAGGTGCTCAGAAATTGATAGCAGAAACTCCAGGCTGAGACACCAAAAACCATTTCCTGAGCAGTCAATTTGCCCTCTCTAAACAATCCAGACAGGGGACTTTCGGGAATAACATAAATCAGGCTGATATCAGAAATCAGATCTCTCAATTTCTGTTCATCTTTTATGTCATCGACATAAAAAGTGAAAATCGTTTGGCCATTAGCCAGAGGTTCCAGATATTTACGTTTGGAGACCAGACCATGAGAATTAATGACATCAGAGACATTAATGAAAAATCTTGAAATAGAATCACTCTGGCAGATAATGGCGATGCGCAGATTTTTTTCTTGGCCGACATGGGCTGCTTCTATCAAAGGGCTCGCTTTGCCTTTGTTTTTTTTAATCAGGGTCTGATAGTGATCAAAAGTTTCTTTAGAAATTGAAGACAAAAAATCTTTATCGGCAATCTTTTTTAAATCGGTCTCTTCGGGAGTGATATCTTTGGCTGGCAAACCGGGCTTTTTGACCAGATACCAGCGGACATATTCCAATCCATGCAGTTTTTCAGTGGAACGATAGGACTGAAGACGGAAGCCGGGATACTTTTTCTCAATTCTTTCCTCGATCTCGAGTGCCCGGTAATGCTTATCTTCAACCAGGTAAAGGGCTTCTTCTTCAAACTCCCTGGCCAGGTCAATTCTGAGGGTTTTCTCCCCTTTGACCTGAGCCAGAATCTGGCTGGCCTTTAAAGCTTCAATATGCCTGGCAATCGTTTCCAGAGGCACGGTCTGAAAATACTGCTGGGGCAGGCCAAGACCGGTGCCAAAGGCCTCTATCTCCTGTCTGACCGACTCAGCTGGAAAATAATTGTCCTTTAGAATAATAGCTTCGATTTTTTGCAGCTGGTCTTCAGACAGACCAGTTTTTTCTGCCATCTCTTTCCAAGACTTCATTTCTAGACTCCTTTCTGAGAATTTTTTACTAATTCAGAAGAACAGGCAGCGTCTCTGGCAGTAATTGATAGAATTTATTCTCTATTTTTCAGCCTGTTGAATCAAAAAATCTGCTCCCCTGAATTAGAGAAAATTATAACAAAAGAGACAGGTTAAAGCAAAAAAGTTTAGCGGCTGCATTTAACCAGCCAGCAGGACAGTCGCCCAGGCCTCAACTGCCTGGCCGGCCCCAATTTCGCCCAGTCCTTCGGCCGTTTTGGCTTTTATCCCAAGACTGGAGGGCTGCAGCCCGAGTAGTGGACACAAACGTTCTTTCATCTGATCAATAAAAGGCGCCAGTCTGGGTTTTTCCAGGATGACCAGGCAATCGGCATTAACCACCGCCAGCCCTGAAGCTTTAACCTCAGCCATTACTCTTTGCAGCAGTTCCAGACTGGAAATGTTTTTATAAGCAGGGTCAGTATCAGGAAATTTCTGACCGATATCGCCTAGACCTCCTGCCCCTAAGAGAGCATCAATCAGCGCATGAATCAGCACGTCTCCATCAGAGTGAGCCAGACAACCCACCGTGGAAGGAATATTGACCCCACCTACAATCAATGGTCGGCCTGCTACCAGCCGGTGTGAGTCGAAGCCCAGTCCAACCTTAAACATCATCCAGAGACCTGTCTAATGAGATTCGCCATTATAGCGCCCAAAAATCATCTTGCCTACTGTCGTCTGCAGAACAGAGGTGACTGTAATGTCGACTGTTTGTCCCATCATCCTTCTGGCATTATCCACGACGACCATGGTGCCATCATCCAGGTAAGCAACACCCTGATCTTTCTCTTTGCCTTCCTTCAGGATAAAGACCCGCATGGTTTCGCCAGGCAAAACCACCGGCCTGAGGGCATTGGCCAGTTCATTGATATTTAAAACTTCAATCCCCTGCAGCTTGGCAATTTTGTTGAGATTAAAATCGTTGGTAATAATTTTAGCTTTGAGGTTTTTGGCACATTCGATGAGCTTTGAGTCGACCTCTTTAATTTCAGGAAAATCAATCTCTGAGATCATCACCTTGACCTTGGGTGATTTCTGCAATCGATCGAGGACTTCCAGCCCGCGTCGCCCGCGCTGACGCCTGAGAGCATCCGGCGAATCAGCTACCAGCTGTAATTCTTTGAGCACAAATTGTGGCACAACCAGCTCCCCATCAATAAAGCCGGTTTCACAAATCTCAGCAATCCGTCCATCAATAATAACTGAGGTGTCCAGCAGTTTATAAATATGCTGTTCGGTCTCGCTCTGAAAAAAGTGCGCCAGAAAGGATGGCTCAAACCATTCCGGTTTTTTTATCCCCAGCAAAAAGCCAATGTAGGGAAAAGCGATCAGAAAAAAAAGTCGAATGAAAGCAGAGGTTTCTGCAGCCTGAAAGACAGATTGATAAATAGAGCCAACCAGCCAGCCGATGAGAACTCCCAGAAGAAGACCAATTGACCCTGTCCACAGGAGCCGAAATTGTACCCGCCGCAGCCTGCTCTCCAACCAGATAAGCAGAATACCGAGAACCAGACCAGCCACTGCCCCCGTTAGTTGCGACAAATGGAAAGGGGGATAAAAATAACCAGCGGCGGTCATAAGAGCCAGAATGATTGCCCTGATTAATATTATGCCCATCTTATTCCTTCCTGTTCACATCTAGCTGCCATTTTACTAAATCAGGCAGAAGATTAGAAGACTCTGGCTAAAGCCTGCCGGATAGAGCTGATGCCCAGACATTTTAGGCCTGGCTGACTTTCATCTTCAAGCTGCTGTAGATTGCCAGCTGGCATCATAACCAGTTCAAACCCCAATGACCTGGCTTCCCTGATTCTGGCCGCTGGCTGATTGACTGATCTGATTTCACCACTTAAGCCAACCTCGCCAAAAACAGCTAACTCTCTAGGCAAAGCTACATTCTTGACTGAGGAAATTACCGCCAGCACCACCCCCAGGTCGGCAGCTGGCTCATCCAGGCTTAAGCCCCCAGCGACGTTGAGGTAAATATCCTCACCGGCAAAACTATAGCCAATCTTTTTTTCAGTCAGAGCCAGAAGCATGGCTACGCGGTAATGATCCAGACCAATAGACATCCGCCTGGGATTGCCGATAAAGATGGTGGAAGAGACCAGGGCCTGAATTTCAACTAAAAGCGGCCTGGAACCTTTAATAGTAGCAACGATAACACTGCCTGGCTCATTTTGAGGCCTTTCTTTTAAAAAGAAAGCTGAAGGATTATCAATGGCCCGCAAGCCGGACTGGCTCATTTCAAACATGGCCAGTTCCGAGACAGGTCCAAAGCGGTTTTTCATGGCCCGCAGCACGCGATGGCTGTGATCTCGTTCACCTTCAAACAGCAGGACTACATCCACCATATGCTCGAGCGATTTGGGTCCGGCCAGCGTACCATCTTTGGTAATATGCCCGATTAAAAAGACCGGAATTTGATTCTTTTTGGCCAGGCGAAAGAGGCGGTTGGTGACTTCCCTGACCTGGCTGATCGTTCCCGGGCTGGAAGTCAGATGGGGAGAATAAATAGTTTGAACCGAATCAATAATGAGCGCCCTGGGCTTCATCTGATCGGCAGCATTAATAATCCTTTCCAGGCTGGTCTCGGCCAGAAGATAGACCTTTTCATCTTTAAGCTTCAAGCGTTCACCGCGGAGTTTAATTTGTTCCAGCGATTCCTCCCCGGAAACATATAGAACCGGTTGCCCGCCCGCTGCCAGGTCACGGGAGACCTGGAGGAGCAGGGTTGACTTGCCTATCCCCGGCTCACCGCCGATTAAAACAACCGACCCCAGGACCAGCCCGCCACCTAAAACATTATTGAATTGCTCGATACCGATGGGAATTCTTTGATTATAGGCTGGTTTTATTTCACCATAGAGGAGCGGCTGGCTGCTGCCAGTTTCCTCTTCACTCAGGGTTTCTTCTTCTATTTCCTCCACCATGGTGGCATATTCGCCGCACTCCGGGCAGCGCCCCAGCCATTTCGGCGAGCGAAAGCCGCAGTTCTGACAGGCAAAAAAGGTTCCTTTTTTCATTTAAACTCAAATCCCAGGCCAAAATAAAGCTCTCGACGCTCAGCCAGAGTAAAATCATCCAGGCCAACTACCAGATAGATATTTTTAACCGGATAAAGACGGCCAAATACCCGGAACTGAGGCCGTGGTTCTCGATTAAAATTAAAGCCCTCTGCTCCGATATTCAGCTTGTTCTTAAAGAGATAAAGATCCATTCCTGCTCCAAAATAAGATTCTATCAGTCCAGCCCGCAGGGCCAGGGGTCCGGTTTTATAGCCTCCTTGTAGCGAATAAACAAATTTGTCCCGGAAGGGATCATTAATCACGCCGGCCGACAAAAAGGCTCTGTCTTTCCAGGCTAAGCTACCATATAGAGAACCCTTAAAAAGCTCACTTTCACCATAATAGCTACCCTCCAAACCCACCCCCGCCTTAAGAGACGAAAAGCCTGAGGTAATTTTTTGCACCTCCTGCAAGGTGTTTTTTGTTTCCTCATAGAGAGAAGGATCATTGACCAGCTCACCAACTGTCCCCTCTCCTTTATTCACCTTTTCCAGCGTCTCGTTCAGGGTTTTTAACGTTTTACCCAGAGTGGCCAGATCTTCCTTTAACTGTTCCAGATTTTCCTGAACAGCCACTTTATTATCACCGACCAGGCTCTGAATCTCATAAAGAGTCTTTTTGATATCTCCAGAAATTGCTTCTATCTGAAGATTGAGATTATCAACGGTGCGGGCGGAGCCGGTCAGCGTTTGATGAAGGGCAGCCTTATTTTCCTGAACCAGAGAATCGAGTTCGGCACTCAGTTTAGCCAGATGCTCGACAGTCTGGCTGATATTCTTGCCCAGTTCCGGAGTTATAATTTTGTTGACCGAGCTGCTAATTTTTTTTAGGTCCTCGCCCATGGACATGAACAGTGTGCCCAGCTGGTCAAAACTGATAGGAGGTAGTGAGTCCATCACTTCTCCGCTCTGATAAAAGGCCTCTTCCTGACCGGGGATAATCTCTACATATTTTTCTCCCAGGATGCCAAGGGAAGACAGAGTTGCTCTTGAGCCTCGCGGAATCTGATATTGAGGATAGATCATCATGCCCACTTTTGCCCGATGTCCGGACAGCGTAATGTCTTTGACTTCACCGATTTTGATCCCGGCCAATTTGACTGAAGCTTTATTTTCCAGACCAAGAGCCGAATCAAAAAGAGCATAAACCTCATAACCCTGTTGCTTAAATAAATCACCTATATTGCCAATGAAAATGACAGCCAGGGCCAGCAGGAGTAACAACCCGGTGACAAAGATTCCAATTTTTATTTCTCTAGTTGTTGCCATAATCAGCTCCTCACCATTCAGCAATGGGTCCAGTCGCCCGACCATTAATAAATTGCTGGACTATTGGATTGGGCGAATGCCTAATTTCTTCGCTGCTACCGACTTCAATAATCCGACCATCATAAAGCATAGCGATCCGGTCAGCCACTTTATAAGTACTGTTCATATCATGGGTAATGACGATGGAGGTTACATTCAGCTCTCTTTTTAACTGCAGGATCAAATTATTAATGGCGTCAGCTCTAATCGGATCAAGACCGGTGGTCGGCTCATCATAAAGAATGATTTCCGGCCCATAGGCAATAGCTCTGGCCAGTCCGACTCTTTTTTTCATGCCACCGGATAATTCGTAGGGCAGCAAATTTTCAATGTCTCGCAGACCAACTCGCTCTAAACTGGCTCGTACCACCCTTTTAATCTCTTCCTCAGAAAGAGTGGTGTGCCGCCTGAGGCCAAAGGCCACATTTTCCTCCACCGTCAGTGAATCAAAAAGGGCTGATCCCTGGAAGAGCATGCCAAACTTGCGGCTCATTTTTAACAGCTCTTTTTCGGTCAAAGCATTCATTGGCTGGCCATCGACATAGATTTCGCCGGCGTCCGGCTTCATGATGCCAATAATATGTTTAAGAAGGACACTCTTACCCGAGCCGCTCTGCCCGATAATGACCATGATTTCACCTGGTTCTATTTCCAGGTCCACTCCTTTGAGGACTTTTTTCTGGCCAAAGGATTTGTACAGGTTGTCAATTTTAATCTTGGTCATTTTCTCTCTATCACAGAGTGGCCGGCAAAACTTTGCTCATGAAAAAATTAATAATCAAAATGCAGATACTGGAGACGACCACTGATTTGGTCGTGGCTCGGCCGACACCTTCTGCTCCACCCTCGGTACTCAGGCCCTGCCAGCAACCAATAATAGCAATCACGAAGCCAAAGACCACCGCCTTGATGACCCCGACTGAGATATCCCACATTTCAAAATACTTCAGGGTGGTATTAACATAAAGTGTATGGTTCACATGCATCAGCAAAACATTATAAGCGTAGCCACCAAAAATCCCGATAAAATCGCCGTAAACGGTCAAAGCTGGTACCATAATGATACTGGCCAGAGTCCTGGGCACAACCAGATAATTAACCGGATTAGCTCCGAGGCTGATCAGTGCATCAATTTGTTCTGTAATTTTCATGGTGCCAATCTCAGCCGCCATGGATGAACCAACCCGTCCAGCTACCATTAAGCCAACCAGAATAGGAATTAATTCCCGGCAGAGACCAACCGCTATAATCGAACCGGCCTGGGCTTCGGAACCAGGTCCAATATAGCGGTGAAAAGCCAGGTAAGATTGCAGACCAAAGACCAGCCCACCAAAAGCTGCCGTCAGAGCCACCACCGGCAGAGAATTAACCCCAACTTCTTCCAGCTGCTGGACAAAATTTGCCGTTTCGAACGGTTTCTGAAATACACCCCGGCCTGCCCGGACAACCAGATCAAAGACCTGAGCTACCTCAGAAAAAAAGCGGGCTACTGGTCCGGCCTGGAATCGGCTTTCTACCTTATTTTCTTTGTCGACAGATTCAGCCTTCATCTTCTGCTCGATACGAATAACCCATATTAACAAACTGGGCGTATTCTCTCATAAAGACCAGCGGTACAACCCCCAGCGGACCATTTCTTTGCTTGGCCACACTGACTTCAGCCAGTCCTTTGAGAGCCTCATCATCAGGATGGTAATAATCGGGGCGATAAATAAAGATGACCACATCTGCGTCCTGTTCAATAGCTCCAGACTCACGGAGATCAGACAGAACCGGCTTTGGTTCCTTCCTCATTTTTTCTGGCGCCCGGCTGAGCTGGGAAATTCCTACCACCGGAATTTGCAGTTCCTTGGCCAGCTCTTTCAGCGACCTGGAAATAAATGACATTTCCTGATTGCGATTTTCAAATCGGCCGCCTGTCCTCATCAGCTGCATATAATCAACAAATACAATATCAAGATGGCCTTCCAGTTTTAGCCGCCGGCACTTGGCTTTCATTTCCATCACGGTCAGAGCAGCCGACTCATCAATGTATATTCTGGCCTGAGATAAAGTCTCGCCAGCCAGTCGCAGGCGCTCAAATTCTCTATCGCTGATAAAACCTGATCTGGCTTTCTTCAAATCGACCTTAGCCTCAGCGCAAAGCAGGCGCATGACTACCTGCTCTTTTGACATTTCTATAGAAAAAAACCCGACATGATAATCAGTCTGAAGTCCAATGTACTGAGTCATGTTCAGAGCCAGAGCTGTCTTGCCCATCGAGGGACGAGCGGCGACCACAATAAATTCTGAGGGATGAAAACCAGCGGTCAGGTTATCCAGATCAATAAATCCGGATGGTACACCAGTCACCGCTTCTTTGCGCTCAGCTAATAGCCGGATGGTCTCCAGCATTGGACCGGTTAACGAGGCGAGCGGAATCAAACCGGGTCTGATTTTTTCTTCAGCAATTTCGACGATAGCCTGCTGGGCTTCGCTGATCAATGTGTCCGGATCAACCTGTTGCTCATAAGAGTCGTTAATAATCTTGGACGAAGACAGAATAAGCTTTCTCAGCAGTGATTTTTCTTTTATTATCTGGGCATAATAGCTGATATTCAAGCTTCGTGGCACCCCATCCATCAACGAAGCCAGATAAGCAGCCCCTCCCACCTCTTCCAGGCGGCCAGCCTTTTGCAGCTCTTCACTCAGGGTTAAGAGATCAATGGGCTGACCTTTATCCATCAGGCTGATCATGGTCTCCAGAATCAACCGGTGATTTTCTTTATAGAAATCCTCTGGTGAGACCGAGCTCAGCACAATATTGAGGTGAGCGTTATTAACCAGAACTCCACCCAGTACTGTCTTTTCTGCTTCCAGACTGTGAGGAGGCGTTTTCTTGAGAACGGCTAAATCGAGTTCCATCTTTACTCTCTCGCCGAGAGACTCCCTCCATTTAATAATTTATAAACTAAAGAGATAAAATAGAGGTTGCACCCGTTCCCAAGCTCAGCTATTTTTCTGTTCTTCGGCAGTTGACCCGGAGGTTGTTGTTTCTTCCTTGCTGACCGTAACCTTTATTTCCGCCCGTTCGTCGTGGTAAATTTTGATGGGAATAGTAAAAGTCCCCAGTCTTTTAATCGGTTCATCCAGCATGATCTTTTTCTTATCGACTTCAAAGCCAAGTTTGGCCAATTCTTCCTGGATATCTGCAGCTGAGACCGAACCAAAGATGACGTCTTTTTCGCTGGAGCGACGTCTTATTTCCAGGTGCACTTCATTCAGCTTTTTAATCAGTTCCTGGTAGGATAACCGTTCTTTTTCTTCCTTCTTCTTAAGAGCTTTCTGCCGCATTTCCACCATCTTGATGTTGCTGGGAGTAACCTCCATAGCTAACTTCCGCGGAATAAGGTAGTTTCGGGCAAAACCAGGAGCCACGTTCAGGACATCGCCCTTTTTTCCGACTTTCTCAACACTCTCTAAGAGAATTACTTTCATCAAGCTTCTCCTTGGCTTCAGTCTTCAACGAATGGCAGTAAAGCCATGATTCTGGCTCTCTTAATAGCCCTGGCCAGCTTTCTCTGGTGATAAGCGCAGGTACCGGTTATTCTTCTCGGTGCGATTTTAGCCCGATCTGGAATATAACGGCGAAGAATATCAACAGATTTATAATCTATATCGGTTAAATTTCGCTCACAAAATCGGCAAACTTTTCGCTTGGGTGGGAAAAACTTCCGTCCAGGCATTCTGTCTGTTTTTTCGCGTTCTTCTCTGATGGCCATCTTACTTTGCCTCCTCCTGGTTTAGTTCTGGATTGACTCCGCCTGCAGCTGGCTCCGGCTCTGGAGAGACTGGAACTGTTGCTTTTTCCTTTTTCTTGGTTTTCACCTGCTCGCCGGGAGTTTTCTTAACCGTCATAAACCTTAAAATCGAATCCGTTTGTTTGAATTTCCTCTCCAGCTCGGCTGGCACGACCGCTGTTCCTTCATAATTAAAAAACACATAGAAACCTTCTTGAAATCTCTTGATCGGGTAGGCCAGCTTGCGCTTTCCCCACAAGTCCTGTTTGATCATCCGGCCTTTTTTGGCCGAGACAACTTCCGCCATTTGAATAATCAGAGCAGAAGTTTCTTCTTCAGATAAGTTAGGGGCTATTATAAAGCCTGTTTCATACTGATTCATTTGGTCCTCCCTGTGGTTTTACAGCCCCTTCGCCTGGGCAAAGGAGCAAGGAGCAAAAAACTATTTTATCTTATTTTTCTAAAAAATCAACCTGCCGACGGTTGAAAGTGTTCATAGCCTCGGCCAGATGGCCAGCCACAATCATCTCCACTGCCTGGCAGGCTTTCTCCACCGCCTCTTTTATTTTTGGCTTTTCTTCTTCTGAAAACTGACTTAGAACATAATCAGCTGCCTCGACTGCCTCTGGTCTGGGGCCAATGCCCAGCCTGACTCTGGGAAACAATGTTGTGCCCAGAGTCTCAACAATAGATTTCATTCCTTTATGGCTGCCCGGGCTGCCCTGTGGCCTGATTCTGATTTCGCCCAGCGGAAGATCAAGGTCATCATAAATGATCAGAAGATTTTCAGGCTTAACTTTATAGGTAGAGAGAAGTGATTGAACTGCCAGGCCGCTCTGGTTCATGAAGGTCTGAGGCAGGGCCAGAATTATTTTTGTCCGACCGCGCCTCGTTTCAGCCAGGCGTGAGCTACAGGCTCTCCGGTCGAACTTCAGGTTCCATCTTTGCCCAAGACGCTGAACCACCATAAAGCCGGCGTTGTGCCGGGTACCCGCATATTCAGAACCTGGATTGCCCAGCCCAACCACCAGCCACACTTAGGACTCCTTGGGTTGCTCTTCTTCTTCCTTCTTGCGTTCCTTCCTGATCAGCTCCGGTTCCTTGGCTTCAGCTCCTTCGATTACTTCCTCAGTCGGTGCTGGAGCTGCTTCTTCCGCCACACTGCTTATGACCACAATAGCCGCATTGGGGTCGGCATAAACCCTAACTCCGGCCGGAAGATCCAGATTCTGGACCTTAATGGACTGATGAATATGAAGATTGCTGATGTCAATTTTAATTGCTTCAGGGATTTCTCTCGGCAAACATTCGACTTCCAGTTCACGCAACACAAAATCAGCCACTCCACCCTCGACTTTGACTCCAACCGGTTCCCCAACCAGTTCGACTGGCACCGCCACCCTGACCGGTTTATCCATGGAAATTTCAATCAGGTCAACATGGGTTAATTCATCGGTCACAGGATTAATCTGAATGTCTTTAAGCATCACATCTTTTTCTTGAGAATCTATGGTCACCCGGAAAATGGTGTTTTCTCCTGTCTGAGACTTGAGAATCTCCAGGATGTCCTTTTTTTTCAGCGTCAAAGGCTGGCTGGCCGTTTTCCCACCATAAAGAATGGCCGGGACCAGTCCCTGCCTTCTTAAACGTCCAGCCGCGTTTTTCCCGACTTCTTTTCTTGTTTCAGCCTTAATTACCACGGTCATGTTTATCCTCCTTACGAAAAGAGAGAGCTAACCGAGCTACCCTCATTTATTCTTCTTATAGCTTCGCCAAAAAGCTCAGCCACTGATAGAACTTCAAATTTGGAATCAGAACAAGCCTCATCTTTAAGAGGAATCGTATCGGTGACATAAATTTTCTCCAGCGCCGATTGATGAATCCTGCTCATCGCCGGACCGGACAGTACCGGGTGGGTACAGGCGGCTAAAATCTTTCTGGCACCTTCCCGCTTGAGAGCCTCCACACCCAGAGTTAATGTCCCGGCAGTGTCAACCATATCATCAAAGATCAGGACATTCTGATCTCTGACGTCACCAATTACATGGAGCACCTGAGCTACATTGGGAGCAGGCCGCCTTTTATCGATGATAGCCAGACGAGCGTTCAGCCTCTGGGCAAAAACCCTGGCCCGACCAACCCCGCCTGCATCCGGAGAAACTACAGTCACATTATCCAGCTGTAGCTTTTTGATATGATTGGCAATAACCGGCGCCGCCATCAGATTATCAACCGGGATCGAGAAGAATCCCTGGATCTGAGGGGAATGAAGGTCCATAGTTAAAACCCGATTGGCACCGGCCGTCTCCAGCAGGTCAGCCATCAAGCGAGCTGAAATTGGCACCCTGGGCCTGTCCTTCCAATCCTGGCGGGCATAAGCAAAATAGGGAATAACGGCGGTGATTCTGCCGGCTGAAGCTCGTTTAAAGGCATCCAGCATCAGAAACAATTCCATCAGATGGAAATTGGCATCGTGGCTCCCCGATTGAATGACAAAGACGTCCTCGCCCCGCACGCTCTCATCAATATAAAAATGAATCTCGCCGTCGGCAAAACGCTCAAGCACGGAACGGCCGAGTTCAACATTGAGATAATGGGCAATACTTTGAGCCAGCTGAGGATTTGAACTGCCTGAAAAAATTTTTAGCATTTTTCTTTCCTTTACTGCAGTTTCATCAAAGCTGGGGCGGGAGGACTCGAACCTCCAGATGACGGATCCAAAGTCCGTTGCCTTACCGTTTGGCTACGCCCCAGTCAGGAGCATTTTCTCGTATCGCTCGCGACCAACGGTTTCTGCCAGTATGACTTTATACCTATACCTGGCTTTCATTCTTTCCGCAGCTTTTTCGGCCTGGGGCTGGTCATCAAAAAAGCCATAGATAGCTGAGCCCGAACCGGTCATCATGGACAACACGGCACCGCTTCTGGCCATTTCCTGTTTAATCTCGGCTAACCGCGGATATATCTTAAAGGCAGCGAGTTCCAGATCATTTTTAAATTGCCGTAATAAAGATCTATCTTCTCTCTTTAAAAACTGAATAATTTTACTTTCTTTATCCCCTGAAGTCAAGGATGGGGGAAGGGCATCAAACTGCTGAAAAACCTCGCGGGTAGACAGGGGGAAGTCGGGAATAACAATGACCAACCAACCGCTCAACAGGTCGGGTAAAGGTTCTAATTTTTCTCCACGGCCGACTCCTGAGCATAATCCCCCATAAAAGAAAAAAGCAACATCAGCTCCCAGGAAAGCCCCCAGGTGGATCAACTGCCTGGTCGGCAGATTAAGACCCCACAGGCGGTTTAACGCCATCAGCGTCACGGCCGCATTGCTACTGCCGCCCCCCAGACCGCGCCCCGGAGGAATAATTTTCTTCACCTCAATAGCCACACCTTGCTTCACCCCGGCTGTCTTTTTCAGGGCCAGAGCTGCCTGGTAAATCAGGTTACTCTCATCCCAGGCTATCTCCTCCATATCTCCAAACAGAGAGACCTTCCCCTCGCGGTCAGCTCTGAAAACCAACCGGTCACCCAGACTGATGGTCTGGAATAGCGTGGTTAGCTCGTGATAGCCATCTGACCGGGGCCCCTTCACCTCCAGTCCAAAGTTAATTTTGGCCAGAGAAGCAACTTCTATTTTTTCCATAACTGTGACAGTTCCTCCCAGGAGACTTCTCTCGCCCCGGCTGGAAAAGAAGGTTTGAATAGCTCAGCCTTAAAAGTCTGGTTAAATTTGATAGTCTGCAGACGCAGGCGGACCGAATAGTTTTCTGCTTCAAAAAGGATGGTCTTCGGTATCTGGCTGCCAGCAAAGTATTCTTTAAATTTAAAACTTAAGTCTTTTTTCTGACCATTGACTGTCTGACCACCGGCTTCAACATTGATCTGCCAGGTCCCCTGAAGACGAGCTACCTGTCCGGTCAACAGGAAAGAGAGGTCCTCGACAGCCAGCTCCCCTCCGAGAAATTGACCCAGGAGAAAGCCTGTTTCGCCCTGCCAGAACAGGCGGTCGGCTGTTAGATAAAGTGTGGCCTGCCTGTCATTTAACCACACAATCGACTCTAAACCACCCAGCGGGTTCAGTATTTCCAGACGAGCCCTGGACGGCAGCTCAAAGAAAAAGTTCAGCCGGACTCGCCCCTTCTCGCCAGGAGATTGGAAATAAAAAGAGCCCTGCCCCCTGAAACTTAAAATCTCACCCGGGGGGAGAACAACTGGCGAGACAGTTCGACAGGCTATACCGATTAAAACCAGGCCTGCTCTTAAAGCCAGAAAAAATATAAGAGTATGTAATCGAGTCTCTGGTTTTTGACCGGCAGTTGAGGCCACCTGTTCTCCCTGCTTCTGCCCGCTAATCAATCAAGTTTGAAGCCATAATCCTCGGTCTTTTTCTTTTTGGCTTCGGTCTGGTCATGTCCAGGCGATGGCGGCTCTGGCTTTTTCGGCTGACCTCCCAGATCAAACTTATAGTCTCTCACCGCCACCTTTTTCTTTCTTTTTCTGGTAACCGGATAAAAGGGTGAACGGAGTCTCCGGCCAAAACAAGACAGGTTGGGATTGATGATCATCAGAAGGATAAAAAGGCCAAAAATAATTAAAATAGCGTAAATTGTCCAGCTCATTGGTTCTTCCTGCTTTTTTCGTTAGCCTCTGGTTTAATTATAGAGAGATAAAGGCTAATTAGCAATTGCGAAACCTCTAACCTCTGTTTTTATTCTTCTCCAAAAACCAGCGCTTCGAATTTAAAAAGTGAACCTGATTTCTTCCAGGCCTGGTCTGGCAAACCTGCTTTCCGGCAAACTTCTTTCAGAAAAGTTTCTCTATCCCAGCCAAATTCGGTCGCCACTTGCGGCAACAGGAGACCACTGCGACCATTCTGCTGAATTAGCAAGCCATGCTGGCCAATCTTAATCTCAGAAATATTTTCTACCGGCTCAGGTCTGGTCAGAATAGAAATTTCTATTTTGATGTTATTGAGTTCAGAGAGCTTCACCGGAGGGAATCTGGGGTCCTGGACAGCTGCATAAACAGCACACTGAATAACTGCCTGGGATAGAGGATAAACAGGTTCGACAAAACCAATACACCCTCTGAGCTCTCCTCTTTCCTTCAGGGTAACAAAGACACCCTTTTTCTCCAGAAATTTTGAATTGGAAGTTGCGTAGGTTAAAAATTCCCCATTTTTCAGATAACGTTCAATAGATTGTCTGGCCAGGGCCAACAATTCTTTCTTTTCTTCCTCACTGAAGTTGAGACCCTGAGCTTTCTCCTCAAGATAGATAACAGCTGACATATAGCCAACCACTCGATCAGATGGGCCACCAGCTGCAGTTGAATCTCCCGAGCTAAGGACAGCCACTCTGGCCTCCCCCAGCTTACGCGCATAGAGCAGCAGGGCAAGAACGGGACCACCTCCACACATGATATTCTCGCCCCTTTCTACCTTGCGCAGGAGAGTTTTTATCTCCATTGACTTCAAAAATTCGATCGTTTTATTGTCCTGCATCCTGGCTTTATCTTTGCTCAGAAAATGAGACATGTCAGTAGAAGCCACTACCAAAGCTTTCTTCCCAGGAAGAGTTTTAGCCAGAGCTGAGGCCAGACGGTTGATAGTTTCTTCAGTCTGATAGCCCATGACAATTGGTACTATCTTCGCTTGAGGCCAGACTCGCTGCACAAATGGCACCTGTACTTCGATCGAGTGCTCTTGTTGATGTGCTTCGGCCAGATAGCCAAAGCCAGATATTCTGGCCAGCTCGCCGGCTAGAGTTTCATCGACCGCCACCAGACCCAGGGGAGTCTCGAAGCCTCCCCGGAGATATATTGAGCAGCCTTCAAATCCAACCTGGTGAGAAGGGCCGATGATAACTACTGTGGCAATATCAAGATTTCTGACCAGTTGATAGCCATGGGCTGCAATTTTACCGGAGTAAACATACCCGGCATGAGGTGCAATGAGACCAACAATCGGGCCAGGAACGGGAGGAGGATTCGCCGCCTGAAGAAAACTATCAATCAGATAAGCCAGCCGGGATGGGTCAGCTTCATAAAACTGACCAGCCCAGACCGGTTTTCTGATCCCCTGAGCTAGGCCAGTATCAACCAGCAGTCCTGCTGCCAATAAAATCAGGACAACAGATACAGCTTTAGTTTTCATAACCTCCTCCTTTTCTAATATTAAGCCTTTATCAGCCCGGTGGCAAACAACCGGTTTTTTAGCCAGGCCGAATCGGCTTGATCTTAAACCTTGATCCTGCCGTAATTTGCTACAAATCTTAGGAAATATGCCTAAAAATTGAAGAAAAATGCCCATAACCTGTTGACAATCCACAGGTTTTAAGGAAAAATTTATACAGGAAGGCAAAAATGAAGAAGTTATTAAACTTGCTTTTAATTCTAACCGCCATCTTTTCCATGTTCCTGGTTGGTTTTCATGTTGGCCAAGAAAAAGAAAAAGCCCGAATTCCTAAGTTTCAGGATGACCAGGATTAATCCTGCAACTTAAGGATTATATATCAACTTTTCAGAGTGATTGGGGGCAAGCAGAAAGACTATTAACGGGGAAGTCCTTTTTTGCTATAATTTTTTAATAATATTCGATTTGTCTGATTCAGGAGCAAGAACATGCCGATATATGAATATCGTTGTCAGAAATGCCACCGGACGTTTGAAGTTATACAAAAGTTAAACGATAAGCCACTGGATAAATGCCCGCACTGTCGTGGCCAGCTGGTCAGGCTGATTTCCTCACCGGCCATCCAGTTCAAAGGCTCAGGCTGGTATATTACTGACTACGCCCATAAAAATTCTCCTCCCGGAGATAATGGTCATAAACATAAAAAAGAAGAAGCCGAAACGATTGAAAGCAACCAGAACAATAAAAAACCAGACAGTTCAGCCCCTGGCCATTAAGATTTTTGACAGTCAAAGGTCCGGGCGATACAATTAGCTTGATGAAAGTACTGGTTTATCTGCCATCTTCTCTGGGCGCGGCTCTGTTATCCATTCCCTGCCTTAAATCTTTACAGGTGAATTTCCCGGAGGCTGAGATCCATCTTCTGTTGGACCCCTGGCTGGAAGGGCTATTTGCTGTCATTTTGCCTGAGTATCGCCGGATTGCTCTGGGAGAAGTGAAGGATATTCCAGTCCTGAGGAAAACTGCCAACCAGCTAAAGAAGATGAACTTTGATCTGGGTCTGTTGCTGGACAATTCTTTTAACTCAGCCTTGCTTTTCTATCTGGCCAGAATACCTGAGCGCTGGGGCTACAACCACGAAGGGCGCGGTTTTATGCTGACCAGTAGATTTACCGTCAAGGCAACTGACCCACCGATACATCTCAAGGATTATTATCTTAATATTTTGAAGAAAGCTGGCCTGAGTCTGAACACTGATCTTCCCAGGCTGACTGTCTCCGACCAGGCCATGTTGCCAGCGGAGAAAATCCTGAAGGACCACGGTCTGAGTCCGGATCAACCTATTATTGCTATCAAGCCGGGGTCCAGTTTTGGGCAGGCCAGGGTTTGGCCGGTCCAGCACCAGATAGACCTTATAAAAAAATTGATGGCAGAAAATATGCAGATTGCCCTGGTAGGATCACCCAGGAGCCACGAGATCTCAGAAGCAATAATGACCGGTCTCAAATTGAATCTGGTTGATCTGACCGGAAAACTGGCTCTGGATGAGGTGCCCTCTGTCCTGGTCCACTGCCGGGTTTTCGTCGGCAACGACTCTGGCCTAACTCACCTGGCTAATTTTCTTGGGCTGCCTGTGGTTGCCCTGTTTGGCCCCACTGATCCCGAGACCTGTGGTCCAACCCTGCCTCCTGTATCCATACTGAAAAAATCCGTGCCCTGCGCCCCCTGCTCTTATAAGACCTGTCCTTATGATCATCGTTGTTTAAACAATATCCAGCCGGACGAAGTTTATCAGGCGATAAGAAATTTTTTGTAAAGACGGATCGGTGAGTATCTGCCTTCAGCCCGATGGAAAGGCCCATGATTCGTTTTGATGATATCGTCGAAAAAATTCAGGCGGATTATACAGAAAAAGACATCCGGACTCTCCAGAAAGCCTATATTTTTGCTGCCCGGGCACATCAGGGCCAGATTCGTCGCTCGGGTGAACCCTATCTCAGCCATCCGCTGGAAGTGACCAACCTTCTGGCGGAAATGCACCTGGATCTGACCACCTTAATCGCCGCTCTCCTCCATGATGTGCCAGAAGATACAGAGGTGACGGTGGCTGAAATCAGAGAGAATTTTGGCCGAGAAGTGGCTACTCTGGTAGAAGGCGTGACCAAAATCAGCCGGGTCGAAGATACCTCACCGGAGGAGACCCGAGCTGAAACCATCAGGAAAATTATCCTGGCTATGACCGATGACCTGCGGGTCATTTTTATCAAACTGGCTGACCGCTGGCACAACCTTAAGACCTTGCATTTCTTAAGCGAGGATAAACAGAAACGCATTGCCCAGGAAACACTGGATATTTATGCCCCGATTGCTAACCGGCTGGGCATGGGCCGCATCCGAGCTGAGCTGGAAGAGCTGGCTTTCCGTTACGTTGATCCTGATGAATATTTTCGGCTGGTAGCTCTGGTTGAGCCTGCCTTGAAACAGGGTGAAAAAGAACTTAAAAGATTCAAAAGGGAGATGGAACAGCTGTTAAAGGAAAATCACCTGGAGGCCGAGGTTCAATCCAGAATAAAGCGCCTCTACAGCATTTATACCAAAATGCAGAAGAAAAATATTGACTTTGATCAGGTTTATGACTTTCTGGCTCTGCGCATTATCACTGATTCAGTCAAAAGCTGTTATGCCGCCCTGGGTATTATTCATCAGCGCTGGCCGCATTTGCCCCAGCGTTTTCATGATTACATTGCCATGCCCAAAAGCAACCTGTATCAGTCTTTGCATACCACCATCATCACCGAGAACAAGCAAACCTTTGAGATTCAAATCAGAACCAGAGAGATGCATGAACTGGCCGAAAATGGCATTGCTGCCCACTGGAAATATAAGGAGGGAGCCCCGTCCGGCCTTGGTTCAGAAGATCAAAGACTACAATGGCTGCGGGAAATTGCCACCCTGTTTAGCGAGCAAAAAAATCCAAGGGAGTTTCTGAAAAATTTAAAAATTAATCTTATCCCGGAAGAAATTTATGCTTTTACGCCCAAGGGCAAGGTCATTAGCCTGCCGCCCGGGGCAACGGCTCTCGACTTTGCCTTTAAGATCCACACCGAAATTGGTTTACAGGCTAAAGAAGCCAGGATTAATGGCGAAATTATGCCTATTAAAACCGCATTAAAGAGTGGCGATATAGTAGAAATCATTACCTCTGCCGATCGCAGCCCACACCGCAGCTGGTTAAACTGGGTCGCCACGGCTTCGGCCCGCCAGCAGATTAAAAAATACTTGAATGCCAAACAACGCAATATCAGTCTGGACCTGGGGACCAGACTCTGGGAAAAGGAATTAAAAAAATACAAACTGTCTCCTGATTTTATAAGTCAACAAGATTTACTCCAGCGGCTGAGGCAACAATTAAATCTACCACTGAATAGTCTGGATGATTTTTATTATCTGATTGGGACCGGCCAGCTGCTGATCAATGAAGAATTTATCAGGGCCCTGAACAGCGGGGGTAAGTTACCAGCTCAGGGACCGGCCGGGCTGTTAAAAAAAGTGGTAGAGAGCATTTCCGGCCGACCTCCCGTCATGAAATTGATCATCAAAGATCCGGAAGAGCAAATGTTCCATTTAGCCCGCTGCTGTTCTCCCATTAAGGGTGAACCGGTGGTCGGCTATCTGACCGGCGGCAAGGGATTAACCATTCATGCCCAGCGCTGCCATTTGGTTCAAAAGGACATTCTTGACGCCCAGCGACTGGTTGAAGTCGCCTGGGACCCGGCTTACCCGGGTCAATTTAAGGCCAGGCTGATGATCATCGCCAAGGACTCACCCGGTGTTCTGGCCAGAGTGGCCACAGCTGTAGCTGAACTCAAAGGCAACATTTCCAGAGCAGAAGTAAAAACTGGCAGCGACGGCCGAGCCCTCATGTCACTCGAAGTAGCTATTGATGACCTGGCCCACTTGCAGGAGATTTCTAAAAAAATCCTGCGCCTTAAAGATGTTTATTCAGTGACCAGAGAATAAATCAGATAGCTTTTTTGACCCGACCAGAACGGAGGCACCGGGTGCAAACCCACATCCGCTTTGTACCCTTCTCAGTCATCACCCTGATTGATTGCAGGTTAGCACTCCACTTCTTGGGTGAGGCTTTATGGGAATGACTGATACTATGCCCGAAGGTAGGACCTTTATGACAAATTTCACAAGCTTTTGGCATCTTAATTCTCTTCCCTGTAAATTAGCCCGTCGGCCAGCTTTAGTATATAGCATAAAACCAGATCGAAAGCAATCCGCCCTTCGATTTCTTGAGTTAACCCGGGCAACTCATCAGTAAAATCAACCAACTTACCTGGCATTCGGAGCTGAAGATCGAAAAATGGCGCTTGAAATTCGCAGGCAGGAATGCTATTATGGCAGGCGATTCCCCTAGCTGATAAATGGCGGGGATTCATTTTTCCACAATTGTGAATATTTCTGTGGAAATCTAGCTGGGCAAAATGAAGACTGAAGATAAAACCAATCCCTGGAATCAGATACTGGCCGAGATAAAGAGCCGGGTTGATGACAATTCTTTCGAAACCTGGTTCGAACCCACCTCCTATATTGGTGAAGAAGCCGATATTCTATATATCAAGGTACCTAATTCTTATTTTAAGGACTGGTTGAGTTTTCATTATTCCAATCTGATTAACGACTGTTCCCAGCAACTCTTTAACCATCCTTTTGAAATAAAATATATATATGATGAGAGCCCTGGTTCCTTTTTAAGGAATTCACCTGAAGAGAGAAAAATCGAGCAGGCTATCATCCAGAGCGCCAATCTCAACCCGAATTATACTTTCGAAAATTTTGTGGTCGGCTCCTGTAATCAATTTGCCCAGGCGGCAGCCATAGCGGTAGCTAAAAATCCGGCCAAATCATACAATCCGCTTTTTATTTACGGTGGAGCAGGCCTGGGAAAAACACACCTGATGAACGCCATCGGCCACTATATCATGCGCAATAATACCAAGCTTAAAGTGTTGTATGTTACCACTGAACGTTTCATGAATGAATTAATCAACCACCTCCAGTATGGTAAGATCCTGGAATTCAGGCAGAAATATCGGGCAGTTGATGTTCTGCTAATGGATGATATCCACTATATCGCTGGCCGGGAAAGAACGAAGGAAGAATTTTTTCATACCTTTAATCATCTTTATGATAGTCAAAAACAAATCGTTATTTCCAGCGATTGTCCCCCGAAAGATATCCCCAATCTTGAGGACCGGTTTCGCTCCCGCTTTGAGTGGGGACTCATTGCTGACCTGAAGCCGCCTGATATTGAAACCCGGATCGCTATTCTAAAAAAGAAAGCAGAACTGGAAGGAGTCAACCTGCCAGAACCTGTTGCTCTCTATATTGCCGATAAAGTACATTCCAATATTCGCGAACTGGAAGGTTATTTAAGACGAGTTATTGCTTATGCTTCATTAAAAGGAGCTGTCATTGACCTGGATCTGGCCAAAGAAGCCTTGAAGGGACTTCTGGATGCCTCTGCCAACCTTATAACCATTGAAAAGATACAGAAAGTAGTCGCCGCCCAGTACAAAATAAAACCTTCTGAACTGAGGTCTAAAAATAACTCACCTAAAATTTCGTTCCCAAGGCAAATCGCCATGTATCTGGCCAAAGAACTAACTGATAACTCTCTACCCGAAATTGGTAAGAAATTCGGCGGCAAGCACCATACCACGGTCCTGCATAGCATCAGAAAGATAGAGAAATTAAAACAGGAAGACCCGGAATTCAACAGAGAAATTAACAGGCTGATGAGCTTCTTACAATGATAGCTATCAATAACTTAAAAAAGATTTACACATTTCTACCAGCTATTATTGTATTATCTAGATTGAATTCTTATAATAATTTAAATAATAATATAGCAACTCCATGAAAGGTGGAAAAGATGAAATTTTCAGCCAGTAAAGCAAATGTTATTAATGAGTTAGCTCTTCTCCAGGGTATTGTGGAAAAAAGAACTACCATGCCGATTCTGTCCAATGTATTGCTCACTGCCAGGGGAGAAAAGGTAGAAATTATGGCAACTGACCTGGAAGTTGGTATGAAATCTATTTTTGAGGCTGAAATAAAAGAAGAAGGGCAGGCGGCGGTCAATGGGAAGAGGTTGTTCGATTTTATTCGTCTGCTACCTGAAGATCGGCCAATAGATTTTTTCAAAAAAGATGATTATATGCTGGTCAAGAGCGGAGAAAGTGAAATCAAAATTGTAGCGGCTCCAGAGGAAGATTTCCCCTCCATTCAGGAATGTCCTTTTGATAATCATCTATCTTTTCCACTGAATGACTTTAAGGAAATGATTGATTGCGTTTTTTATGCTATCACTCAAGAGCAAAGATATTATCTCAGCGGTGCCCTGCTATCGATTAAAAATAAACAGCTGGAGCTGGTTAGTACTGATGGTCACCGCTTGGCTTATACTAAAAGAGAAATTGATGACTTACAGGTCGATAAGGAAATTAATCAGATTGTCTCGAAAAAAACACTCAACGAGCTAAAAAAATTTGAAAATAGCAAAATCGACTTTGATTTTGATGACAATAGTTTATTTTTTAGAGTTGGTAATCGGGTTTTAATGTCGAGAATAATAGAGAGTAAGTTCCCGAATTATCAGGCTGTTATACCTAAGAATAATCCCAATTTACTGCTGGTAAACCGGGAAGAATTGGTTTCGGCTATCAAAAGAGTGTCGGTTCTGGCAGCAGACAGGTCGAGAGGCATTAAACTGGAAATAAAACCGGGCGAATTGCGGCTTTTTTCTTCTAATCCGGAAATGGGAGAGGCCAGAGACAGGCTGCTGGTCGATTATCAGGGTGAAGAGCTGGAAATCGGGTTTAATTCTCAATATTTGCTTGATTTCCTGACTACTTTCAGTGCGCCCCAGGTCTGCCTGGAAATCAAAGACGAAAATAGCGCCGTTTTAATGAAACCTGAGCCTGAAGAGAAGGGTGTATATCTGTATGTTTTAATGCCTATGAAAATTTGATCAAAAGGGATCTGATTTTTTTTGAGCTTGCTCTGGCTTTCGGGGAAAGAGAGCGTCGATACTTTCCACAATTTTTCTAGCTGCTAATCGTGTTCTCTGGGTTATGGGATGGCCGAATTCCAGATTAGCTGGCTGGATACTGACCAGATAAATTTTGGCGGTTGAGACTGATGCTAATTTTTCCAGAAAGTCACTGACCTCATCCTCTAAATGTTTGCCTGCTTGAGGCCTGACCTTAACCTGGCTGACCTTGATACTCCCCGGTCTTCTCTTCATATTCATAGCATCAACAATAATGATGTGGGTAGGTCTAATATTTTTGATTATTTTTAGATAGAGCTCGATCATTTCATAAGCGCGTAGTACTTTGATAGTTTTCTTCTGGAAACGGCTTAAATGGCTGTCCAGCAGGCTGGCTACCAGCAGACCAACCGCATCATCTCCTTTGAGGGCATTACCTGTCCCCAGGATGACTACTTTCTTAGCCCCTTTTAATTCAGCCTGCAAGAAACATTGCCATCTTTCTCTCATTCCAGGTTAACTGCCCCCGGCCTGAAGATCAAGATTAATGAAAATTTATATAAAGGAATGGAAAAAATCAACTCAGACGACTCAGAATTAACTCTTTGTCTCAGCTTTGGGCTTGACTACTGCCCGGACAAAATCCCAGCGTTTCTTCATATCTTGCCGATTATAATCAGAAATTTCAAAGAGGTTATCCATCTGCATGGCGTCAGTCGGACAGGAGTCCACACACTGGGCACAATGAATACACCGGTCATTGTGAATAACCATATTAAACTTTTTCTCGGCTTCATTGGTGACAGTAATCTCAATCGCTTCAGCCGGGCAATCACGCTCGCAAGCCCGACAGGCAATACAGATCTCTGGCTGCAAATAGGGTGAGCCCCTGAAATCCGGGGGAACTGCCAGTTTCTGGAAGGGATAATCGACTGTCGCCGGCTTCTTGAATAGATGCCGCAGGAGTTCAGGGATAAATACACCTAACTTCATGAGATTAACCCCTTTATGAGAATTATAACCAGAAGTTGAATGACAGCCAGCGGGGCTAAATATCTCCACGAAAGACTTATGACCTGATCAACTCTGATGCGAGAAGTTGTAGCTCTCAGGAGACATAAGAGGAAAATGACCAATAGAGTCTTGATGATAAAGTTAATCAGTCCGGGTAACAGACCGCCAGGAAACCCGCCCAGGAAAACAGTTGCCAGCAATCCCGCTGCCACTACCAGCTCCACATCCATCATTAAGCGGAACAAAGCCAGTTTCTTACCGGAATATTCAGTAAAGGTGCCACCCACGATTTCTGTTTCAGCATGCGGGATATCAAACGGCGTCCTTTCCAGTTTAGCCTGAACGCAAATGAGGGCGATGAGGAAAGCCGGGATATTCAGCAGAGCCAGCCAGGGATGATGGCGGTAGAAGGCAGCAATTTCAGCCAGCCGCCAGGAATTAGCCAGAACAGCCGGCGTCAGAACGGTCAGGAAGAGCGGCACTTCATAACCAAACAACATGGTCAGCACCCTCGTCGCGCCGACTGTTGAAAATAAATTGGTTGACGACCAGCCAGCTAAGAAAAAGATAAAAGTAGGCAGACTCAGGATATAAAGCAAGACGACGATATCGCCACTGAAAGAAGTGGCTGAAGGGTTACTGAGGCTATAGTTCCAGACAGGCAGGAGCAGCATGCCGGCGGAGACAATGGCCAGCCCAAAGGCAGGTAAAGCTCTGAACATCCCCCGGTCAGCTCTTTCTGGCACTATATCCTCTTTTGACATCAGTTTTATAAAATCGGCGATTGGCTGAAGGACTCCAGCCCGGCCCGTATGGGTTGGCCCCATTCGGTTCTGCAGTCTGGCATAAAGCTTGCGGTCATACCATTCGGCAAAAGTTGAATAAAAAAAGATGAAGAGAAGCCCCGGGTAAAGTATTAGATAGGCAAGAGTCTTCAGAGTGGCCATTCTGCTTCCCTCTTTCTGGCTTGGTGTTTTGCCGTTTTGAGACTTAATTCTCTCAAACTGGACATCGTGACAATTCTTTCCTGCGCTGTCCTGGCGTCAACGATCGCCACTGATCGTTCTGCGCAGCAAATACAGGGATCGATAGCGGCGAAGATCAATGGCACATCGGCAATAAAGCCGTTTTTTAGCATTTTAATGGTGGCTGCGTAATTAGCCAGCGTAGGAGCTCTAACTTTTAGCCTTTCTGGCTTGTCGCTACCATTGCTTTTAATATAGTGAATATTTTCTCCGCGCGGTGCTTCATAGCGGCTGACGACCTCATTGGGCTTGGCCCGACGTGGAGCTCGAACAGAGATAGGTCCAGCAGGCAGGTTTTTTAATAGAAATTCGATGATATTATAGCTCTGCAGAAGTTCTTTGATCCTGACCACCGTCCGGCCCAGTACGTCACAGGAATCGGCTGTGCAGACCTCAAAGGGGACCTCATCATAAACAGCATAGGGATCATCTTTGCGCACATCCATCGGCACACCAGAAGCCCGGAGAGTGGGGCCAACAGCACAGAGTTCGATAGCATCTTCTCTGGAGAGATAACCGACGCCAGCTAATCTGGCCACAAAGCTCGGTTCGGTCGTTCCCAGCTTCTCATAATAGGCGCTTCGTTGCCGCAGGACTTCCAGGGAGTCCAGAATATGCTTGATCTGAAGCTCATCCAGATCCCGGCGAACTCCACCGATGGCATTAATGGCGTAATGGACACGATTACCAGAAATAGTTTCCAGGATATCCATAACGATTTCGCGGTCGCGCCAGACATACATAAAAAAGCTGTCAAAACCTGCTTCGTGCCCGGCTACTCCCAGCCAGAGCAGATGACTGTGAACCCTTTCCAGCTCCGAGACCAGAATCCTGATGTAGAGCCCGCGTTTGGGCGGCTCGATCTCCATTAATTTTTCCACGCCCTGAACATAGCAGGTAGCATGGGAGTGAGAACAAATCCCGCAGATTCTTTCCATTAAATAAATATTCTGTGTCCAGGTCTTTTGTTCAGCCAGCTTTTCTACCCCACGATGGTTGTAGCCCAGCCTCAGATCTGCCTCGCGAATGATTTCTCCATCCACTGTTACCCTGACGCCAACTGGCTCTTTCAGGGCTGGATGCTGCGGGCCTATAGGTATTTGAAAACTCATGATTTGCCTCCTGGGATGACTTCTGGCGGACGCTCATATTTCCAGTCCTTGCGCAGGGGATAATTTCCGGCCGGCCAATCATCGGGCAAAAGCAGCGGACGGCCGTCAGGAATATTCTGAACAGTTATCCCGAACATATCCTGCAATTCCCTCTCGTATAGAATTGCTCCAGGAATAATTTCACAGATAGAAGTTAATACAGGTTGTTCACGTGGAATCTCTGTGCGCAGGGTTAAAGCGCAACAATTATTAGCAAAGTGGTAGAGAAGTTCGAAGGACTGTCCCAGATCCAGCCCGCTGATGGTGGACAAATGGGTAATTCCTAATTCGTGCTTTAACCACCCGACCACTGGCAGCAGGTTGTCGGCAGTCACCTGCAAGAAGAGGCGCCGCGGCGCCGGGTTGGTGATAGCCACAACTTTATCTTTTAACCCTTCGTTGATTTTATCGATTAAAACCTGGTCGTTCATCTCAGCCTCATTTTGTTCCTTGTTTTATTTTATTTAAGAGCTTCACCACACCTTCGATCAGAGCATCCGGTCTGATAGGACAGCCCGGGACATAAACATCGACAGGAATCAGCTGATCAATACCGCCAATGATATTATAAGCCCCGCGGTAAACACAGCCTGACATGGCGCAGGCCCCAACCGCCATCACAAACTTCGGATCAGGTGTTTGTTCATAGACCCTGGTCAATCGGTCTTTCATCTGTCTGGTAGCCGGTCCGGTGCAGATAATCACATCAGCATGCCTGGGCGTTCCTTCGAGCAGAATCCCGAAGCGCTCGACGTCAAAACGCGGGGTCAGCGCCGCTACCACTTCGATATCACAGGCATTGCAGGCACCAGTATTTAGATGGAGTATCCAGGGAGATTTCAAGCGTGACCATTGAGTCAATTTTTGCAGCATGTCAACTCCTTGAAATGAGAGCCAGGATGGCCAGAAAGATAAAAGCCAGGTAAATGATGGCTAACAGCGCTATTTTACCGGTTGGAATGGTGGCTACTACCAGCACCGCCACGTGCATAATGGTAAAAAACAGAGCAAAAACATAAAACAATCTGAAGCCAAACTGAACTTTCATCCCGGGCAGATCTTCTCCGCAGGCGTAGGTGGTGAGCTTACCCCCGGTTGGATTGAGCTTAGGAGCCATGGCATTACCAGCCGCATATAGTAAATAAGCCACAGCCAGGAAAAAGATAAAAGCGATTGGTGGTGATATTAAAAAAGCTAAGCCTTCCATGATCATCCCTTTAATTTAGATAGAGACCTGACATCCAGACTCTTATTCTTTTTATATATATTTATAATCAAGGCCAGAGCAGTGGCCACCAGACTGACTTCGACCACGATATAAGTAATAGCCAGACTCTGGGCGAGAAGAATCGAGTTCTTGACAGCACCAGTAGCAATTATGACCAGACTCACCCCTTTGCTAATAACTTCAACAGCGATAAATAGTTTGATTAAATTCCGCATGGTTAAAAGACAATAAATGCCGGTAAAAATCAGCAAAGCTGAAAAGAAAAGGTATAAAAACCATAGATTACTCATCTTTGTCTTCTTCCTTTTTTCTAAACAGAGCCAGGACCGCCAGGACGCCAGCCAGAATTACTCCCAGCTGGGCCACCAGATCAAAGGTTCTGGCCTTCCACAGCACATCGCCAAACGTTCCGGTCTCGGGCCCAGCAGGCAGAGCTGGCACCTGTTGGAGAAGGCTTCTCATTACCAAACCATCAATGATCAGGAAAATGACAAAAAACAGCGGGAACACCAGTCTGGTCAATCTGGCTTCCTGCACTTCGCTATCTTTTCTGGTTAGGGCTACGGTCAGAGCAAATAGAACGGTAATAAGACCGGCCACGACTGAAATCTCAAAAACGCCAGCATACGATGCGCCTAACCGGAAAAATATAATCCCCAGAAATAAGCTGGCTACAGCCAGAGATAGGGCCGCTTTAAGGAGGTCCTTTAACAGAATGGCCAGGATCGAGAAGAGAACCAGTCCGGACAATAATAAAATTTGAATTATCATTTTAAATTCCCCACATCAAAACCTGCTGGACACCCCTGGCCAGAGCATCAGCGGCCGGAGCAATCCAGGTCTTGAATATCGGACTGAAGAAAATGCCGACCAGCAGGCAGAGCAAAGCCAGGATAACATTGGCGGCGCTCATCCAGAAGGGAGCTTCCTTGATGTGTTGCCATCTGTCATTAAGAGGGCCAAAAAAGGCTTTCCTCTGAATCAAAAGATAATACCAGAGAGTTAAAATGCTGGCCAGGATCGCCACCAGAGCATAACCGAAGTGATCGGCCTGAACCAGGGCAATAATAATGATGAGCTTGCTCCAGAATCCCGCCAGAGGTGGCACCCCGGCAATGGAGAGGGCTCCAACTAAATTGGTGCCAGCAGTTAGTGGCACTTTTTTACCCAGCCCGCCCAGCTCGTTAAGATTTCTTGTCCCGGTTATGTGCTGGATAGAGCCAGAATTCAAGAACAGCAACCCTTTAGCCACAGCATGATTAAACAGGTGAAATAAGCCACCGGCAATGCCCAGCGGAGTCCCGATAGCCAGAGCCAGAATTATATAGCCCACCTGGCTGATAGAAGAATAAGCCAGCATTCTCTTGATGTCAGCCTGGCCGAGAGCCAGCAGAGCTGCCACCACAATGGAGATGGCTCCCATGGCCATCAGCACTTTAGAAAGGGCTGGCGTCATACCAATTACACTGTAGACGATTCTGAACAGAGCGTAAACTCCGGAGACTTTAATCAGCAGGCCGGACAGCATGGCTGAAATCGGAGCCGGGGCCGAAGGATGAGCATCAGGTAGCCAGGCATGAAATGGCACCAGGGCAGCTTTCAGTCCAAAGCCCATGATAAAAAAGGCCAGACAGACGCCGAGAACCAGGCCGCCATTAAGATCCTGCAGCCCACGGGCGACTGCCTGAAAACTCAGGCTTCCGGTCAGGCCAAAAATAACAGTAATGCTCAGCAGAACAAAAGCCGAAGCTACAACCGATAACATCAGATATTTGAATGATGCCTCCAGTTCTTCTGGCCCGAGTCCAAACGCTACCAGAGCGTAGGAGGCGACCGCCGCTACTTCCAGAAAAAGATAAATAGAAAACAGATCAGGTACAAGCACCAGACCGTTCATGCCGGCCACCATGACCAGCAGCAAAGCATAGAAATTAGCCTGGTGACCGTAATGCTTGAGATAATCTATCGAGAACAACGTAATGCACAGACTGACCAGAGAAATGGTAAATAACATAAACAGATTAAAGCCATCGAGAGCGATTTGCAGATTGACATTTTCACCAAACCAGTTGATGTTCTGGAGGAGTGAACCACGGGAGAAAATCGGTTTGATGAGCAAAATGGAATTTATCAACAGAAAGGCCAGGGTAGCATTGGTTAAAACATCCGGGATTAATTTTTTAGATATTTTGCCAATAAGAGGCAGACAGGCAGCTATCACCAAGGGTAGGAAAATAAATGAGAATACCACTGCTCCTCCTCTATTGTAATAACTTAAGCATAACCCAGAGGACGACTATCAACCCACCAATAGTCCAGGCTAAATAATTGGCATACTGGCCATTATGAGCCTTCTGGAAAAGTCCTGTAAAGAAACGTCCGATGCTGACCACCACTTTTTCGTAAATGAAATCGATCGGTCGATCAATGAACTTAAACAATACTCTGGATAACCAGACCAGAAACTTTATGCCCTGTTCATAAATATCAAAGAATCTGGCTTCAGACAGGTCATAAAGCTGTTTCAGGACTGGCAGGTGGTGAATCGGCTCAGAAGCCAGATAAGCCTTTTTACCGCCGCGTTTCCAGCCATAAAAATGGAGACCCAGGGCAATGAGCAAGCACAGCATTGAAACGCCCGCCACCGGGGTAAACAGGTTAAGAGCCCCAGCCGTAAAATCAAGGTGTTCACCTGGCTCGGCTCGCCCGGCCAGTATCGGCTGGATAAAATTCTTCAGTGGCAGCTGGTTATAGACACCAAAAGTGACGCATAAGATGGCCAGGATTAAGATAGGCAAAACAATGGGCCACTGGCTGTCTCTGGTTTTAGGCACCTCAGTTGACCGGGGCCCGAAGAAAACCGAGTGCCCGGCTTTAAGAAAGGAAGCAAAAGTAAAAATGGCTCCCACCCAGGCAGCTATGGCAAAGATGGGATAGCCGGTCTCGAGTGCCCCGTGGAAAACCATTTCTTTGGAAACAAAGCCATTCAAAGGCCAGACTCCTGAGATGGCCAGGGCGCAGATACTGAAGCCAAAGGCCGTCCAGGGCATCTCCCTGGCCAGCCCGCCGAGTTTCTTCAGCTCAGTTGTGCCTGTCCGGTGTTCAACTGAGCCGGCACTCAGGAAAAGGCCGGTCTTATACATAGCGTGATTGATCATATGGAAGATACCGCCAGCGATTCCGATCGGGATGGCCGTACCAATACCAAGAATCATATAGCCGACCTGGCTGATGGCATGGAAAGACAATAGTTTTTTTAAATCTTTTTGAATAAGTGCCATAAAAACGGCCAGAACAATGGTCGCGGCTCCAACGATAAGCAAAACCATCGCCATCGCACTGCCGGCCTTAAGTTCAAAGAAATCCAGGCTTATCCTGGCCAGAAGATAAATGCCCAGGAGTTTTTCAAAAGAAGCCGGCATAAAAGCCATAAAAGTAACTGGGGCATCGAGAGCAGCATCAGGGATCCAGGTATGAAAAGGCATCGCCCCGGCTTTACCAATTGCTCCGATCATCATCAAAATGAAGGCGGCAGCGGCCAGTCCTTGAGGTTCGAGATGAACCGCGTCCATGGTCAGAGTACCACTCGAAGCCCAGACTAAGCCGATGCCCATGATCATGGAAAAATCACACAGGCCACCAATAATCAGAGATTTGACCGCTGTCCGGTGAGAGGTTGGCTTCAGGCCCAGAGTGATCAGGGCATAAGTCGTGATCAGCAGTGCCTCCCAGAAAAAGATAAGGACAATGAAATTATTGGACAGGACAGCTCCATTGGAAAAAGCTGCCGCTAAGAAGATATAGGCATAATACTCACGGATCCGGGGATGATCCTTCATCTTAATAGTCGAATAAAGCGTAATCAAAAACAGGAATCCAGCTAGAGCCAGCAAAATGAAAGCGGAAAACTGGTACAATCGGAAGTCAAAATTAATCCCCATCCCGAGCCAGTCAACATTCAGGGTCAGGTTCTTGAGCGAGAACAAAGAGAAGCCTAAATAAAGTATTACAATTGAACTTAAAACAGCCAGAACTTCCCGAATTAACTTTATCCGGGAGGGAAGAAGGAAAAGAATCAGAGCCATAACAGCCGGGAAAATAATTGGCCACAGTAAAGTTGTTGCCATCATCTTAGCCACCACGTAATGTGAGTTGTTGCCAGCTGGACCAGCTTCATTGGATAGGAAACGAAAAAGCCAGCCAGAACTGAAAATAAGGCTAACACGGTTACCACCCCGACCATCGAAGGCGTCTTTTCCGGGGCAGCCACTTTAAGTTCGCCAAGAAAAACCAGTGAAAAAACCCTCATCAAATAATACATGGTCAGGATGGCGGTAAAGAGGGCCAAAGCGGCAATCCAGATCTGGTTAGCTTGAATGGTACCCATGATGACTAGAAGTTTGGAAAAGAACCCGCCCAGTGGTGGTAACCCGATAACAGAAAAGGCGCATATTAAAAAGGATATGGCAGTAATAGGCATAGTCTTGATCAGACCGCCCATCTCTCTTATGTCCCTTTTATTGCTTGAGTGGATAACGATGCCAGCGCAGAGGAAGAGCCCAGCTTTGGCCAGGCCATGCATCAGAATATATAACAGACTTCCTGAGACCGCAGTCGGATTGGCGACACTTAAGCCGAGGAAGATATAGCCAATCTGGCTTATGGTGGAATAAGCCAGAATTCTTTTTATATCATTTTCGACAGCTGCGCCACCAGCTGCTATCAAACTGGAAACCACAGCCAGAATAATAACTGCTTGCTGCCAAGCTGCTGGAATTTTAAAGGTATACAAAAAAAGCCGGGCATAGGCATAAACCCCGATTTTGACCAGGACGGCCGCATGGAGCAAGGCGGTCACTGTCGTCGGGGCGACGCCAGCATCAGGCAGCCAGGTATGAAGGGGGACTGTAGCTGATTTGGAAAAAAGGCCAAACAGAATCAACAGAACAGCTGAGCCTGGAATGGCCACTCCCCTCATAGCGGTCAGATCGAATGTCCCTGTCTGGGTATAGATAAGAATAAAACCCAGCAGCATGACCACCGCCCCGCCAAAGGTCATCAAGAAAGCCTTATCAGCTTTCAGAACATAATCTTTTTGACGGTAGAAGCCGATTAACCGCCAGCAGGCAATGGCAATTATCTCCCAGAAAAGATAAATAAAAACCAGACTGCCAGAGAACACCAGCCCCATCATCGAGCCGATAAACAGGACGACCATCAGATAGTACTCATTCTGATGTTCTTCGTGATGGATGTAGCCGAGCGAGTAGATAATGATCAGGAAGCCGATAAAAGAGGAGACAATTGACATGAAGATCGACAGGGGGTCAATAATTAAGATGAAATCCAATCCCAGCGCCAGCCTCTGGCTCCAGAGAATCTCACCACCCTTCAAAGCTTGACCGATCAGGGTCAGGGGTAGAAAGGCTGTAATACCACCTAATAAGACCGACCAGAACGATCTTAATTTCGGTGAGATCGCCCCAGCCAGAGGGACCAGCAGCGAACCTAAAAGAGGAATAAAAATGATTAGTTGGGTTATGGTCTCGACTTTCATGAGAAAGTGAGTATATTAAAAGGGGAAAGGAATTGTCAAGATTTCCCACAGAAAAATTACATTAATATCACATGGTTTTAACAAAAAATTAAAAGGTTTTCCACAGGGTAAAAAAGAACTATAATGTCTCCCGCTGGCCAGGGAAAAAGAGAAATGGTCAGCCAGGGCGAGGTAACCCAATGGCCACTAATCTGATAGAAGTCAAAAACAAAAAGCAATTGCGATCATTTATCTATCTGCCTGAAAAGCTCCATCGAAACCACAGAAACTGGGTTCATCCGATTTATATGGACGAATGGAATTATTTCAATCCGAAAAAGAACAACGCTTTTAACTATTCCGATACGATCATGCTGCTGGCTGAACAGAATGGCCATCTGGTCGGTCGGGTAATGGGCATTATCAATCGCCGCTATAATGAGGTTCGGGGCGAATCCACAGCCCGCTTCGGTTATCTTGAGTCGATTGAAGATCAGGCTATCGTCCATGCTTTGCTATCCAGAGTCGAGGACTGGGCCAAAGAAAAAGGCATGACCAGGATCATTGGACCATATGGGTTCTCAGACCAGGATCCTGAGGGTTTTTTGATTAAAGGTTTTGAATACCGGGCAACAATTGCCACCTATCATAATTTTCCCTGGCTTCCCCCCATGGTCGAACGAGAAGGCTATACCAAAGATATGGACTATTTTGTCTATAAGATTCAAGTGCCTGATGAGATTCCCGAGATCTACCGCCGGATTTCAGAACGGATCATGAAAAAAGGCAATTTTGAATTGCTGGAGTTCAAAAACCGCCGTGAGATCAAACCCTGGGTCAGGCCAATTCTATCGCTGATGAATGAAACCTACATAGAAAGCAATATTTACGGCTACGCTCCTCTAGATGAAAAAGAAATGGATGCTCTGGCTAAAAAATATTTGCCGATCCTTGATCCAAGACTGGTCAAAGGGGTATTGAAAGATGGTCAGGTGGTGGCTTTTATCATCGGGATCCCTGACCTAACGGCCGGCATCAAAAAGGCGCGTGGCCGGCTTTTCCCTTTCGGTTTTATCCATATTCTGAGGGCCGGATCCCGGACCAGGCAACTTGACCTGCTGCTGGGAGCTATAAAAAAGGATTACAGAGGCATGGGACTGGATGCCCTGATGGGTATGGCCATGATCGCCTCAGCCCAGAAAGCTGGTTTTGAAATTATTGATACCCACCATGAAATGGAAGCCAATGTTAAAGTCCGGGCAGAGATGGAAAGAATGGGAGGCGTTGTTTACAAGATCTTTCGTGTCTACCAGAAATCGCTGGTTTGAACTTGTTCTTTCCGGGCAAACAGCGGCCGGGCGCTATTTTTTATTTGGCTTCTGCCCAGTTCTGTCCCCAGGCTAAATGGACTTTTAGGGGCACGCTCAGCGTACAGACATTTTCCATTCTATCTTTTACCAGCTTTTCAATGCTTTCTTTTTCTTCCCGTGGAACTTCAAACACTAATTCGTCGTGTACCTGTAGAATCATTTTAGTTTTCAGCCCGGCTGATTTTAGCTGGCGGTAAATATTCACCATGGCCAGCTTGATAATGTCGGCGGCAGAGCCCTGAATAGGAGTATTGAGAGCCATCCGCCGGCCAGCCTGATAAGTGTTATTATCTTTGCTTTTCAGTTCGGGAATTTGCCTTATGCGGCCAAAAATTGTTTCGGCATAGCCCCTTTCCCTGGCCAGATTGACCGCTTTCTCCAGATATTCTTTGACCGCCTGGTGCTCGTGGAAATAGCGATCTATAAACCTCTGGGCTTCAGCGGTGGATGTTTGAAGTTCTTTGGCCAGAGAAAAGGCCGATGTGCCGTAGATAATACTGAAATTAATTATTTTTGCCCGTCTTCTCATTTCTTCCGGGAAAAGTTCAACTGCTTCGCCAAAGACCCGCCGGGCAGTTTCCATATGGATATCACGGTCTTCCAGGAAGATCTGCCTGAGCAGTGGGTCTCCGGCAAGATGAGCCAGCAGCCTTAGCTCTATTTGCGAATAATCAGCCGAGAGAAGCTCGTGCCCAGGCTCAGGAATAAAGGCCTGCCTGACCTTTTTGCCCATCTCACCGCGCGCCGGTATATTCTGAAGATTGGGGTCAGAAGAAGATAACCGGCCAGTAGCGGTAATTGTTTGATTGTAGGAAGTATGGACCCGGCCTGTCTCCGGATTAACCAGCTTGATTAGAGAATCAGTATAAGTTGATTTAAGTTTGGCTAACTGTCGGTATTCGAGAACAGCCCCGGCCAGCGGATTGAGTGGGGCCAGTTCCTCCAGAATGTCAGTAGCAGTCGACAGGCCTTTGTTTATCCTGGTTTTTTTGGAAGCTGGCAGGTTGAGTTTATAAAAGAGTATCTGACTCAATTGACCAGGTGAATTGATATTAAATTCTTGCCCGGCCATTTCGTAAATCTGCTTTTCAAGTTTTTTCAATCTCAGGTCAAGTTCAGCCGATAAAGTTGTTAATAAGTCAAGATCAAGTTTGACCCCCCACAGCTCCATGGCGGCCAGAACTTCTATTAATGGTTTTTCCATTTCCTCATAAAGACGATCCAGATGGCGCGATTGAACTTCTGACCACAGGACCTGGCTGAGACGCAGGGCCAGATGAGCATCCTGACCGGCATATTCAGTTACCTTTTCTACAGGCACCCGGTCAATGGTCAGCTGTTTTTTACCTTTCCCCACCAGGCTTTCAAATGATACTTTGGCTTCCTGTAAATAATGGACAGCCAGTCGGTCCAGACTATGTTTTCCCCAGTTTGGTTCCAGAAGATAGGATAGAACCATAGAGTCGAAGTGAATTCCCTTCAGCTCAATACCTTCTCTTTTGAGGACGATGTAGTCATATTTGATATTCTGTCCAGCTTTTTTGATGTTTTCATTCTCCAGAATAGGTTTTAAGTTCGACAGGACATAATCAATCTTCAACTGCTGGGGGGCGCCGGGATAACTATGCCTCAAAGGAAGGTAATAGGCTTCACCGGACCTCATGGCCAGAGATAATCCGACTAACCTGGCTCTGGTCGGAGATAGACTGGTAGTTTCGGTATCCAGGGCTATGAGCTCTGCCTGGCGAAGTGAATCCAGCAGATTTTTGAACTGGTCTTCAGTCAAGACCGTAATAAATTTTTTCTGTCCGGAGTCGGCGTTTTTGAGGTAGCGGGGTATAAGAGTGGTAAAATCAAGCTGTTTGTAAAGTTTAAGAAGAAGGTCATAGTCTGGCTCGGACAGGCGCAGCTGGTCGAGGTCAAAGTCGAGCGGTAGTTTATCTTCGACCTGAACCAGCTTCCGGCTGAGCTCTAAAGCTTCCAGGTTATTTTTAAGGCTGTCCCTTATACGGGGATTTTTGATTTCATTGAGATGTTCAAGGAGATGATCGAGGTGGCCATATTGCTGGATGAGATTCCTGGCAGTTTTTTCCCCTATGCCAGGGACGCCAGGAATGCCGTCAGAAGCGTCTCCCCAGAGAGCCAGCAGATCGCCTACCTCTTCCGCCTTAACCCCGAAATAATCCTCAACATTTATTAACTTCTTGCCTTTTAGTTCAGCCAGAAAGTCAGGGGCGATATCGGAATCAATGATATATATGTCTTTGGCCGGATTGAAAATAGCTACCCAGGGTCCAATGATCTGCAGGAGATCTTTATCAGAAGTGACCACCACTACCGGTTGCTTGTGTTCGGCCGCTTGACGGGCCAGTGTGGCCAGGACATCATCGGCTTCATAGTTTTCATATTCAAAGACAGGAATCCGAAGAGCCTGCAAAACCTGTTTTAAAACAGGCACCTGAACAGTCAGGTCCTCCGGCATGGGCTTCCGCCCGGCTTTATACTCCTTATAAGTTTGATGTCTGATGGTCGGGCGACCGGTGTCGAAAACTACCCCTAAATATTGGGGCTTCTCCTCTTCTATAATCTTATTGAGTGTATTGATAAAACCATAGATGGCATTGGTGGGGAAGCCAGCCGAATTGGACAACTGGCGAATCGCATAGTAAGAACGGTAAAGAACTGAGTTACCATCGATTAAAAAAAGCAGACTGGCGGTCATGAGATCAGGTTATCGTATTTCCCTTCGACTATTTCATCAATAACTTCGGTATGCAGATCCTCCAGATTTTGCCTGATAATTGCTGCCAGATTTGGCTCATGCAGATGCTGGGTATAAGCCCTTCTTTTGGTGGAAATTACCCTTCCGGCCAGATAAACTAGGGATTCTACATAATTAAAGTCAGGACCTTTATCCTGAGTCTGAACCATTAATTTGACTCCTCTGTATTCGATAGCTGTATTGTAGCCTTCCATCGGGGATGTCCCTCTAATTGATTATACTCAATGCACCGCCCGCTGCAAGTTCAACCTGGCCTGGCCCTTCTGGTTTTAATTGACAAGAGGGGTCAAGCTGGTATAATAATTTGACATAAAAAGGTTAGAGGCCGGTAAGGGCTGGTAAATATAGTAATAAAAATGCATGAAGAGGACAATTTAATGTTGATTGATGTCAATGATATCCCGCGGGAGGGATTGGACATTGACCAGGAGTTTGATTTTGGCAGCCTTGACCTGGTAGAAGAGGAAGCTGCTTTCCTTGAGCCAGTTCATTCTATCCTATCAGTTAAAAGAGTGGGAAGCGAGGTGCTGGTCAAAGGTAAATTAACCACCAGGCTTAGTTTTATTTGCAGCCGCTGCCTGCGGCCTTTTGAATATGGTGTCGAAGCTGTCTTTGATCTGGCCTACCTGCCAGAAGAGCTGGATGAGCAAAAAGAGGAACTGGATGAAGAAGATATGGATAGGTTCTTTTATTACCATCAGCAGCTTGACCTCCGGGAGATCGTGCTGGAGCAACTTAATCTGAGCATTCCGCTTCGTCCTCTTTGCTCTGAAGAGTGTGAAGGCCTCTGTCCGATTTGTGGCCAGTTAGTCCAGGATGGACAGTGCGGCTGCCAGGTAAATGCCTCTGACCCCAGACTTGAGAAATTAAAATCTTTTTTAAGAGATAAAAGATAAATGCCAAATCCAAAACGCAGACATTCAGTTACAAGAAAAGCCAAGAGAAGGTCTCACGACCATCTGACTCTGCCTTCTTTTTCGCTCTGTCCTAACTGTGGTAGTCCAAAGCTCCCCCATCGTGCCTGTCCGGAATGCGGCTATTACAAGAGCCGCCAGGTAATCGAAGGTACAGAAAAGTAGGCGAGTAGCCACCATGAAAATCGCAGTTGATGCGATGGGCGGTGATTTTGCTCCGCGGGAGGTAGTAGCCGGAGCGGTGGCTGCAGCTGAAGAATTTGGACTCCAGATTATCCTGGTCGGAGCAGAAAAGGCGGTCAGAAAAGAATTAAACCGGCTGGATTACCATGGGGATAACGTTTCTCTGCTTGATGCTCCTGAGGCGATCAACATGGGCGACGGGGTGATGTCACTTCGCCGAAAAGAAAAATCCTCTGTTTTTGTAGGGGCCAAGCTAGTCAGGCAAGGTGAAGCTCAGGCCTTTGTTTCTATGGGTAATACAGCGGCTGTCACCTATATCTCCAAAAAAGTCCTGGGCAGTCTCGAGGGAATAGAAAAGCCTGGTCTGGCACTCCTGGTCCCGACCCTGAAAGGTGTTTCTCTTTTGATTGATGTCGGAGCCAGCGCCAACTGCCAGCCCCAGCATCTTCTCCAGTTTGCTATTATGGGCAAGGTTTTTATGGAAACCACTCTCGATCGGAAAAACCCCAGTATAGCTTTAATGAGTATTGGTGAGGAGAAAACCAAAGGCAACGAGCTGACTCTTAAAACTTATGAGCGGCTGCAGGCTTCAGGGCTTAATTTTATAGGCAATGTTGAGGGCAAGGATATTTATTCCGGCCTGGCTGATATCATCGTCAGCGATGGCTTCACCGGCAATGTGGCCCTGAAAGTCTCAGAGGGAGTGGTCGAGATGATGCTGACCCTGGCCCGTCACGAGGTGACTAAAAATGTTTGGGCCAGGATCGGTTTTCTGCTTCTCAAACATCATTTGAAAAAAATTTATAAAAAGATAGACTATTCAGAGTATGGCGGTGCCCACCTGCTGGGTGTTAACGGTATCTGCATTATCGGGCACGGACGTTCCAATCAAAAAGCAGTTAAAAATGCCATTCGTATCGGAAAAGAAATTGTGCTGGAAAAACTACAGGACAGAATCAAGGAAGAACTGACCCACTATACAGTTCTTCAAGGAGAGGTCAGACCATGATTTTTAACCAGAAGGTATCCATAGTCACGGGTGCTTCGCAGGGAATCGGAGAAGCCATTGCCCGCGAGCTGGGGCAGGCCGGCTCAACAGTTGTCCTGGTTGATATCCAGAAAGAAAAGCTGGAGGAAGTGGCCGGACGTTTTGCAGCCGATGGAATAAAGGCTCTGACGTTTGTAGCGGATGTAACAGACGGGCAGCAGGTAGAAGGAGTGGTCGAGTCAGTAAAAAAAGACCTCGGCCGTCTAGATCATCTTATTAATAACGCTGGCATCACTCGTGATTCTTTGCTGCTGCGGATGAAAGAAGAAGATTGGGATCTGGTCCTTCGGGTCAACCTGAAAGGTGCTTTTAACTTTAGCCGTTCAGTGGTTAAACATATGGTGGCAGCCAGAAGCGGCCGGATTGTCAGCATTTCTTCAGTGGTTGGTTTGATGGGAAATGCTGGTCAGGCTAACTATGCCGCTTCCAAGGCGGGACTGATTGGTTTTTCCAAGTCTCTGGCCAGAGAAGTAGCAGCCAGAGGTATCACTGTCAACTGTGTAGCCCCAGGATATATTGCTACGGCCATGACTGAGAAACTTTCTGATGAAGTCAAAAAAGCCTTCCTTGATAATATACCGATGAAGCGATTCGGTTTGCCTGAAGAAATAGCCAGGACCGTCAAATTTTTATGTTCAGATGAGGCAGCTTATATAACCGGGCAGGTCATAAGCGTCAACGGCGGTCTGTATATGTGATGCGTATCTTACAAGCCTTAAAATATAGGAGGTAATATGGACAGAGAAGAACTTTTAAAAAAGGTTAAAGCCATCGTGGCTGACAAACTCAATGTCAGCGAAGAACAGATCACGGAAAATGCTTCTTTCACTCAGGATTTAGGTGCTGATTCTCTTGATACCGTTGAACTGGTGATGGCTCTTGAAGATGAATTCGGGCTGGATATTCCTGACGATGAGGCAGAGAAACTGACCACGGTTGGTAAGGCTATAGACTATATACTCGAGCACCAGAAGAGTAAGTGATCTTACTCTCCACCAGTCTCAGGTTTAATTTTCAAAAATCCTATGGCTCTGCTTTATAATCATAAGAGACGAGTGGTTATTACGGGCATTGGCCTGGTCACCCCGCTTGGCGTCGGGATCGAGACCAACTGGGCAGCCCTGCTGGCCGGGCGTTCCGGCATTCGGACGGTTACCAGATTTGATCTTACCGGTTTCCCTGTACGGATCGCCGGTGAGGTGTCCAATTTTGATGTCCAACAATTCATCGATAAGAAAGAAGCCAGGAAAATGGACCTGTTTGTTCACTATGCGATTGCAGCGGCTGACCTGGCGATTAAGGATGCCGGTATCGATCTGGCTAAACTGGAAGGGGAAAATACAGGTGTTTACGTCGGTTCAGGCATTGGCGGTCTGGGTTCCATTGAGGATACTCACCGCGTCTTACTGGAAAAAGGGCCCTCCCGGGTTTCGCCTTATTTCATAATTCAAACTATTATCAATGAGGCTTCTGCTCATATTTCGATCCGCTATAAGGCCAGGGGTCCGAACATGTCTAACGTTACTGCCTGCAGTACTGGGGCTCACGCTATTGGCGAATCATTCCGGATGATTCAGTTCGGATTGGCAGACCGGATGATTGCGGGTGGAGCCGAAGCTCCCATTACCCCCCTGAGCCTGGCCGGCTTCAGCAGCATGAAGGCTCTGTCTGAAAGAAATGATGAGCCTGAAAAGGCCTGCCGACCCTTCGATGCTCAGCGAGATGGCTTTGTCATGAGTGAAGGCGCCGGTATTGTCCTGCTGGAGGAACTAAACTCAGCTCTTGACCGCGGGGCAAAAATTTATGCCGAAGTGGCAGGCTATGGCCTCAATGGTGATGCCTACCACGTGACGGCTCCTTCTCCTGATGGTGAAGGAGCGGCCCGGGTGATGAAGCTGGCTATAGATGAGGCAGGAATTTCGCCAGCCGATATCCAGTATATCAACGCCCATGGGACCTCCACTCCTTATAATGACCGGGTAGAAACTCTGGCTATCAAGACTGTCTTCGGCGACCGAGCTAAGAAAGTTGCGGTCAGTTCCACCAAATCGATGACGGGGCATTTGCTGGGGGCGGCCGGTGGCATTGAAGCAGGCATTACTGCCCTGACCATCGAGCGCCAGGTTATACCCCCGACCATCAATTATGAGTTTCCGGATCCGGATTGTGACCTGGATTATGTACCGAATAAGCCCCGAGCAGCCGAAGTTATCTATGCCCTGACTAATTCTTTTGGCTTTGGGGGAACGAACGCCTGTCTTCTCTTGAAGAAATTCGAGGGTTAAAGGTCAAGCTATCGACCAAAAAGAAGCGGCAGTTAGTTGCGGGCTGGTGAGGTCTATTTTTTACCAGCCAGTCTAACTGTCTTCACTCCTGGCTATCGTTCTGGGTGTTGACTTGAAGGAGAAGACGATTTTTCTCTGACCTCTTCTCGCCTATGCTACTAACCCTTATTGCTGGTTCATCTACCACGACGCATTTATTCTCGCAGATGCCGCAGCCAATGCAATCATTGACATTCACAAAGGGAGCCAGATTGGTGGCGATTTTCCCTTCTGGGGTCAGGGTTTCAACTTTAACCAGCTGAATGGCTTTAGGTGAAACCGGGCAGTGTTCTTCACAGACAATGCACTGCTGTCCCAGAGCGTAAGGCAAACAGCGGTTTTTGTTGACAAAAGCGGTGCCGATTTTGACCGTAGTTTTTTCTTCTATGGTTAATTCTTTGATGGCGCCTGTCGGGCAGACCTGGCTGCAGAGTGAGCAGTAATATTCACAATAACCAATCCGGGGCACCAGCACCGGTGTCCAGAGTCCCTCCGGCCCGGCTTCAGTCAGAGCCGGTTGCAGACCGTTGGTGGGACAGACCTTCATACACTCTCCGCATTTGATGCACTTATCAAGAAATTTTTCCTCTGGCAGAGCACCTGGCGGTCTGATTAAAGCCGGATAAGCTCTCTGGCGGTGGGGGGTGATCTTAAAAATCGGAGCGATGAAAAGAGTGGTGAGAGAAGTCAGTAAGAGTTTTCGCCGGCTCAGGTTAACTCCCTGGATCTTCTCCGCCTTCCACTTCAGCGGGAAAGTAATAGCTGCCGTCGGGCAGATAGCCGCACAGGTTTCACAATAAATGCACTCTGAACTCCGCCACTCGCCGATCGGAAAGGGGCGGGCATTGGTCTCGCACTGAATTGAACAGAGATGGCAGTTGATGCATTTCTCAGGATCAATCTTTAACTTGAAGACATTGAACCGTGAAAATAACCCGAGTAGAGCCCCTGCCGGGCAAAGATAACGACACCAGAATCTTTCTTTCCAGGCATTGAGGGCAATGGCCGTGAAAAATAACAGACCAATGACCAGAGCATTCTGAAAAAAGCTATTGAGGGCGACATTGCCCAGAGCCTGCCCTATCGTCTGGCCGAGAGATTCAAGGCCCAGACTATAAGCCAGGCTGGCGGACTCGGAAAAAGCCATATTCAGAAAAGGTGTGAAATAGACAGCGAACGACCTGTAGAGAAATGACAATGGATCAAGATAACCAACCAGATTGACCGCGAAAAAAGAAGCAATCATAACAGCAATTAAAATTATGTATTTTGGAGCCAGGCTCAGGCTATCATCTCTTTTTGGCTTCAGCCAGCGGGTTTTCTTGAAAAGAAAGGAGAAAAATTGGTGGACGGCACCAAAAGGACAAATCCAACCGCAAACTACCCGGCCAAAAATGAGGGTAAAAACCAGTGTTACCACTGACAGCCAGAACGCGGCGAAAAACAGACGGGCACCAATGGTGGTGGTCAGGGCCAGCAGGGGATCAAAATGAAAAAAACGCTCAACAGTTATGGTCAGATAGTCGGCTCCGCCATAGTGGGTCTTGATAAATAAAAAGAAAAATATAGCAAAAAAAGCTAGCTGAGAAACAATCCTTAACTTTTGCAGCTGTCGATATTTTTTAGACTGTTCTCTTTTCAATTCTAACTTTCTCCAGGTCGAGCTTCCCCAGGCCACGACTCGCTGCTAATTGTAGAAAGAGCAATTCCTGAGGTTTAAAATCAAAAAAGGTAGCCCCGTAGGCATCTATGGCGACTGGATCAGTTCCAGCTACTACTGTTTTCATTAATCTGGTATCAGAAATTCTGCCCCCCTGGGGGCCATTTCTGAACAGAATCCGGTAACTATCAAGAATCGTCAGGGCTGGTTTAAAGAAAGCGGCCAGGTCGACCATGGCTTCATCAATCCTCTGGTGGAGCTGATTACGACTGCCGCCGACTGCTCCCAGCCAGTTTTTCATACCTAAGGTAACCTTAGACAGGCTGTGAACTTTGGTAGCCGGCATGTTAATTATTTTATCGGCTTCCAGGAAATCAACAAATACTTCCCATTCTTTCAGCCACTCGCCTTTTAGATTTACTTTTTTCAGTCGCTGGTCATCGGGCAGCAGGACTTTAGCTCCAGCTGATTGAGCAGCCTCCTGAATGCCAGAGCGAATGTAGCAGCGTTTGGGTTGGTTGATGGTGTGGTCCATCACAATGACTTCCTTAGCACCTGCTTCGAGAGACATAGTCACGACTGTTTTGACCATTTCTGGATTGGTACAGGCGGCCATATCCGGCGTTCGGTCCCAGCCGATATTAGGCTTAATAATTACTCTATCTCCCCTCCCGATAAAACGTTTCATACCGCCTATAAGCTCAACCGCTCCCCTGGTAATCTTTTCCGGGGATTCGCCTGTTACCACTGCCAGCTCAGGATAACCGGACTGAGCCAGCAGCCGCGGAGATATTCCTGCGGCCAGGCTGCCGATAAGCAAGCCTTTAATAAAATCTCTTCGTTCCACTTTTATGATCCTTTTCCTAAGGACTTGACGTATTCTATAATACCACGGAAAAGTCCGGTCGCTATAGCTTCCCGGTAGAATTCAGTTTTCAACGCCTCTTCTTCTTTTGGATTGGACAGGTGAGAAACCTCGACCAGCACAGCGGGCATCTCGCTGCCGATGAGGACCCAAAAAGGGCCTCCTTTGACTCCCAGATCATCTCGTGGGCCGAAGTGCTGTTTAAGATGCCCGAGCAGCTGCTGATGGATCTTTTCGGCCAGGGCTCGTGATTCTTCATATCTCGTATTTTTAATAATTTTATCCACAATGAGCTTCATCTCCCTGATATTTTTATCAGAAGAAGCATTTTCTCTGGCGGCCAGTTCATTAACGGCCGGATCCGGACTGAAATTTAGATAAAACGTTTCCACCCCTGTTCTGGTTTTCCTGGGACTGGCGTTAAGATGAATGGAGATAAATAGATCGGCTTGTTTCTCATTGGCCAGTCTGGTTCTTTTTTCGAGAGGCAGGGTACTATCAGTTTCTCTGGTCAGAAAGACTTCAAACCCTCCCTGAGTCTCCAGGATTAATTTTAATCTCCTGGCCAGATCGAGAGCGACATCTTTTTCTTTTAAGCCACTCGGGCTCAAACAGCCGGGGTCAGTTCCCCCATGTCCAGGGTCAAGGGCAATTTTTTTCACTCCCAGTCCAAGCTGGCGCACGAGCGAATAGCCAGAACCGGTCGGTCTGGCCGCCTGCGGTGGATGTTCCACTGCTGTTTCAACAGTCTGCCGACCCGGGGCTGAGGGCTGAGGCTCAGCTGGCCCAGTAGGCCGGCCGGTGGTCGTCTCTGACTGACGATGGTAGATATCAACGACCAGTCGGTCTGGATTTTTGAGATAATAGACTTTCTCTTTTTCTTTGGTCCCGGTCTCAAGCTCAAGCGTGACCCTGACTGTAGTTTGGTTTCTCTGGGCCAGCCGCAGCACCCGGACGCAAGGATAATTAAACTCGAAAGTTTTGCCCTGAAGTGAAGGATTCAGCCTGGCCTGATAAATATCGAGATAAAGTCTCTCGGGCTGGTTGAGCTCGGCCGCCGAGTACTCGCGAACCCTGGTTAATTCCAGCACCAGTCGGAAGAAATCGGCATGTTGATAATAACGCAAGCCGCTGATTTCAGCCGGAGGTTGAGTCTGAGGGCTCAGGGCAGTGGCCAGTGTTACCAATATCGTAATCAGTAACACTATAAAGCCAGACTGATTTCGCATTAATCAGATTTTATCCTGTAATGGGGTGGATAGCAACGAACAAGGTTTAGCACTGAATCAAGCCCGCAGGGTGGTCCAGTGTTTAGGCCCCGAATTTCTTTAGCTTCAAAGCATGAGCCAGCATTAAAGGCATGGCATAAATTGACTGGAAACGCCCCAGAGCACCCCGGGCGCAGGCCCTCTGGCTGAACTCAGTTACATCGTCACCTTCAGTCTGCGGCGAAATCAAAACAAATGGATTAGGGTGCCAGGAATGAGATTTGAGGGCTGCCGGCGTCGAATGGTCCGAGGTTATAACCAGAACATCAGGCTTTAAAGCCCAGAGCCGGGGAATAAATTGATCTATTTCTTCAATGGCCTTGACCTTATCCTCAAAACGGCCATCCTCACCGGCCGAGTCGGTTTTTTTGAAATGGAGGTAAAAGAAGTTGAAATCAGCGTAGTGCTTTTCAAGGACATCAAAAATCTCCGCTGTTTCCGGGCCGACTTCCAGCACTTCCATCCCCAGCAGTCTGGTCAGTCCTTTGTACATAGGATAGTTGGCAATGGAAGCTGGCTTTAGCTGGTAGAGTTCGGGCATAGGTGGTAGATGCGAAGGAAATTTGGCAAAGCCACGGAGCAAGGCATAATTAGCTTTCGGCTGGTCCTTCAGGATTTCAGCTAACCTGGCCAGAAACTCATTCACCAGACTGGCCGTGAATTCAGCTTCAGGCTGGAGGGCAACCGCTTGTAAGGGAGGCCGGCCCTCTTTTTGAGGGTCAGCATCGCTGATCGCTTCAGACAACCCCGGTCCGGAGAGTTTGAAGACAAAACGATGTTCCTTGCCCGGATAAACCGATACTTTAACTCCCCTGATTTCCTTGATTTTTTCATTGATAAAGGCACAGAGCTGGCTGTTTTCTGAGGTGGCCAGACGGCCAGCCCGGCGGTCCACTACCAGCCCATCCTTGACAGTGGCGAAGTTGCCCCTGGCTACCACATCATCGCGCCCAACCTCAACGCCAGTGCCCATGGCTTCCAGGATCCCCCGTCCTAACTGATATTTAAGCGGGTCATAACCAAAGAGAGCCAGATGAGCAGGTCCGGAGCCGGGCGTGATACCCATAAAGACCGGATCAGTTACCCCGCATATCCCTCTTCTGGCTGCTTCGTTCAGATTAGGCCGCCGAGCAGACTCCAGCTCGGTCAGACCATTAACCGGCAATCCACCCAGGCCATCCATGACCAGAAGAATAATTTTTGAATCCGTTGGTTGAGTTAGTTCTTTAGCAATTTTTTCCCAATCCATAAATTTATTATAACCTTGCCATCCTTTAGAATCAACCAGAATTAAGATATAATCAGGTCTAAAAATGGCAAACGCCGGGGCTGATAATAAAAATATCTATCCTGGTAACCATGGCAGAAAAAAGGAGTTTAAATAATAATGCCTTTTCAGGAAAGAAAAAGGCAAATATTTCGTCTAAATCAACAGGGCTGAAGATAATTAAACAATGGAAGAAAATGAAATAGTTAAACTGGCCCAGCAAGGAGACAAGGAAGCCTTCTCGGTGCTGGTCAGAAACTATCAGAATAAGGTTTTTGGCCTGGCCATTAATATTGTCCGCAATCATGAAACAGCTGATGATCTGGCCCAGGAAATATTTATCAAGGCCTATCAGGCCCTGCCTCGATTCCGCTTTCAATCGGAATTCAGCACCTGGCTTTATCAAATAGCTATTAATCATATCCGGGATTATTTAAGAAAGCATAAAAAGGAAAAAAATGACCTGCGCCTGGATGAAATTCCTGAAATAAGCGCAGAAGGAAAAGAAGCTTCAGAGCAGCTGGCTGATAGTCAGGAAGAAGAACAACGGAAAAAACTCCTCAGAGAGAAATTGGAAGAAATGCCGGAGAAATATCGTCTAATATTATCGATGAGAGATATTCAGGGTTTAAGTTATGAGGAGATTAGCAGGATGTTGAAGTTATCAGCCGGGACAGTTGATTCCAGGCTGCATCGGGCAAGAAGGCTTTTAAGAAAAAAGCTGGCTCAGGCTCTGGGCCAGGAAGGAGGGAAAAGATGAATTGCCGTAAAGCTGAAAAATTAATTTCAAAACAGCTTGATAGTCGGCTGGGAGCCAGAGAATCGGCCTGGCTCGAAGATCATCTCAAGCACTGCCCTGCCTGTGCCCGGTTAGCTTCAGACTACCAGCAGTTAAAGACTATGGCGGCAGAGCTTAAAGTTGAGGCTGAGCCACTTCCTTATTTTAGCGAAAGGCTATTAGCCAGATTATCGTCCGAACCAAAGGCATCTATCTGGGCGGCCGTCGAAAGGTTGTATGCCCGGGCTATTCCTGTTTTTCTCATCATGGTTACCCTGCTGGTCGGCGTCTTATTTCTTATGCAGCCGGCTGAACAGCAGTTGAGTCAGTCAGAGATGCTGCTTTTCCAGAACCAGAATCCGCTCAAAGAAATGCAGGCGCTGTTTGAGGAAGAAAGACCGGAAAACCGACAGTTAAAACTGCTCTTTGCCGGATTGGAAAATATGGAGAGCTATCAAAGAGGTAATAATGAAAGATAAATATAAACTCTGGGTTGCTTTATCTATGGTTGTTGTTTTCTGCCTGGGGGTAGTGGTTGGAGTGGTTGGCGATAGAGCCTACCTGAAAAAAAACAGGCCCAAGCCAGGGCAAAGGCCAGAACCTTTCCCGACAGTTGAAGTCATGGCGCGGGAACTCCAGCTGACCCCGGAGCAAAAAGAAAGGATGAAAGAAGTCTTCAGACAGAGCGAAGCTCGATTTGAAGCTTTCGGGAAGGAAATCCATAGTCGTCTGTGGGAGCTGCGTAATCAGCTGAAAACTGACATAGATAGCGTCCTTACTCCTGAACAACAAAAAAAGATGCAGGAAATGATGGATCGCTACATGCAACAGCGGAAGAAAGCGCCTTCGGATCGGCGCCGCCAGCAGGATAAAGATAAAACCCCACCTGATGAGAAAAAATAAAGGAGAAAGAAGATGAAAAAGAAGACTCTCATCATCATCGCCTTAGTGGTGATTGCAGGTTTAGTAGTTGGTTTTACTCTGATGGGTAAAAATTCTAACAACAAGCCAAAATATCGCCTGGAAAAAGTGGCGCGTGGTGATATCCAGATGATAGTTACGGCTACCGGTACCTTGAATCCGGTTATTTTGGTTGATGTCGGTAGCCAGGTTTCAGGCAAAATAGAAAAAATTTATGTAGATTTTAATTCGAGTGTGAAACAGGGCGACCTGCTGGCCGAACTTGACCAGTCTCAAATTGAGGCCCAGATCGAACAAAATCAGGCTAACTACCAGAGCTCAGTCGCTTCGGTGGAAAGATCCAAAGTGGCTCTGGAGATAGCTAAAAAGAATTATGAAAGAGCTTTGAGTCTTTATGAAAAAAGTCTCATTGCTTCTCAGGAAAAAGATACGGCTGAAGCCAGTTATCTACAGGCTAAAGCTGATCTGGTCTCGGCCGAAGCCAGGGCAAGTCAAGCTAAATATCAACTTGATGCCAGCAATGTCAATCTCGGCTACACCATCATCAGATCACCGATTGACGGCGTGGTTGTCTCCAGAAATATTAATGTCGGACAAACCGTTGCGGCCAGCTTCCAGGCTCCTGTTCTTTTCCAGATCGCCAATGACCTGGCTAAGATGCAAGTCGAGTGCCTGGTGGATGAAGCTGATGTAGGTAGCGTGAAAGAAGGCCAGAAAGTAAAATTTACTGTTGAAGCTTATCCGAATGATATTTTCTGGGGCACGGTCAGGCAGGTCAGATATGCTGCTCAAGTTCAATCCAATGTGGTTTCTTATACAGCTGTTCTGGATGTTGACAACTCCAGTTTAAAGCTTCTGCCCGGAATGACGGCTACCTGCTCGATTATTGTCGGCGAGGCAAAAAATGTTCTGCGAGTGCCCAATACTGCCCTGCGTTTTAATCCCAACCTGAAGCAGCAAGAATTACAAAAACTGATGAAAGCTGCCTTTGAAGAGATGGCGGCAAAAAGACAGCAATCGGGACAGGTGCAACCGGGTAGCGGACAGATCCCGGCCGGTCAAAGACCTGGTATGGGCATGCCTGGAGCTTCCGGCCAGCAAACTCAGCGGCGAACTCCACCCAAGGTCTGGACCATGGATGAGAAAGGGAATTTAAAGATAATTTTTGTCAGAACCGGCCTGACTGACACCTCTTATACTGAGATTGTAGATGGCAATCTCAAAGAGGGCGAGGAAGTGATTGTTGGTATCATGACAGCTTCTTCGACTGGCAATGGGCAATCAAATCAGCGGGCTGGCGGCCCACCGCCGTTTAGGTTTTAAAAAATATCTCTGGAGCTAAAAGGAATTAGGATGAATGAAAAAATAATTGTCCTGGAAAATATTGTCAGAATTTACAAGATCGGTGAAGTAGAAGTCCAAGCCTTAAAGGGCATCTCTTACAGCATAGAGAGATCAGAGTTTCTGGCCATCATGGGGCCATCAGGTTCAGGTAAGACCACTTTGATGAGTATTCTGGGGCTGCTGGACAGGCCGACTTCTGGCCGGTATTTTCTGGAAGGCGAAGACGTTTCCTCGCTCAGCAAAGACCAGATGGCTGCTATTCGAAATAAGAAGATTGGTTTTGTCTTTCAAAATTTTAATCTCCTGTCTCGAACGACTGCGCTCGAGAATGTGGAGTTGCCTTTATTGTATAGCAATGTCAACAGCAAGGAGTCTAAAGACAGAGCTCTGGCTGCTCTGGCCAAAGTTGGTCTGAAAGGCTGGGAATATCACCGGACCAATCAGCTGTCCGGCGGTCAGATGCAAAGAGTGGCCATTGCCCGGGCTCTGGTTAATGAACCTTCCATTATTCTGGCTGATGAACCAACCGGTAACCTCGATTCTAAAAACGGGGCTGAAATCATGGACGTTTTTACCAGACTGAACCGGGAACAAAAAATTACGCTGGTCATGGTCACTCATGATCCAGTCATCGCTTCTTACGCCAGAAGGAGGCTCTATCTCAAGGATGGCCAGATTATACGAGAAGAGATCAACGGCAAAGCGGATAGTCAGGCTTCTGTCCAAGGAGGGTAATTGTGAAGATTTTTCGAATATTACAGATATCTATTAGAGCTTTATCCCGGAATAAAATGAGGTCCTTTCTGACCATTCTGGGCATCATTATTGGCGTGGCGGCGGTCATTGCCATGGTCAGTGTCGGTGAAGGTGCTAAGAAAGGCATACAGGAAAGATTTGCTGCTATGGGGACTAATCTTTTATTCGTGCAGCCAGGAAGCCGTCAGTTTCGAGGGGTGCAGACCGGGGCTGGTGGCTATATAACTCTAAAACCGGAAGATGCCGTGGCCATCGAGCAGTACTGCGATGCAGTTGCGGCCGTCTCCCCGTCTATTTCGACCAGAGCTCAGGTGGTTTACGCCAATAAAAACTGGAATACTCAGATCCAGGGCACAGGCGAAAAATTTCCTCAGGTCAGAAAGTGGGATGTGGCCGAAGGCATTTATTTCGATGAAACTCAGGTGGCGGCGGCAGCCAAAGTCTGCGTTCTGGGCAGCCTGGTCAAGCAGAACCTGTTTGAAGATGAAGACCCGATTGGCAAAACAATCCGGATAAATAAGATTCCTTTTAAGGTCATCGGTGTACTGGAAAGCAAAGGAGAGCAAGGCGGCTTTTTTAACCGGGACGATATGATTGCTGCTCCTTATACTACTGTCATGAAACGATTAAGAGGTGTTGATTATATCAGCTCTATCGATGTTGAGGCCATTTCCGCCGATATGACTAACGAAGCTCAACGGCAAATAGAAGAACTGATGCGGGAAAGGCACAGAATCGCTCCCGGAGCTGATGACGATTTCCAGGTTCGCAATATGACTGATGTGGCGGAGAGTGCGGCTCAGTCCAGTCAGATTATGACCATTTTGCTGGGATCAATCGCCGGTATTTCTCTCATTGTTGGCGGCATTGGCATTATGAATATTATGCTGGTTTCCGTCACAGAAAGAATCCGGGAAATTGGTATCCGCCTGGCGGTTGGCGCCCGGGAAAAAGATATATTACTGCAATTCCTGATCGAAGCGATTGTCCTGAGCGTCGGAGGTGGCTTAATCGGCATAATTATCGGTATCGGTGTCTCCAGGTTGATGAAATATGTCCCAACTTTCGAAGGCATTTCTACAGTTGTGACTCCAGGCTCTATCCTTCTGGCCTTCCTGTTTTCGGCTTCAGTCGGTATCTTTTTTGGCTATTACCCGGCCAGAAAAGCCAGTCGGCTTGACCCAATTGAAGCGCTTCGTTATGAATGAGTCAGGTGCTATCTTGAATCAGACCGGGATGATGTTTAACCAAAAAGTGGAGGATTATAAATGAAGAAAGTGATTAGAATGGTTGGGCTGCTTTCAGGGTTGCTCCTGGCTGGCGCCTGGTTAATTCAGGGCCAGGAAGAACAGCCTTTAAAGCTAACGCTCGAAGATTGTATTCTGCGCACGATTCAGAATAATCTCGGAGTTTCCGTCCAGAAACTTAATCCGGAAATTTCAGCGGCAGCGCTGACCAAATCAAAAGAAAAATTTTATCCAACGATGCAGTTCGGCTATACACGGAGAAGTAACGTAAACCCCTCTTATTCAGGACTGGAAGCAGTGGAAAGCTATGAGACTGACTACAACGATGTCAATGGTCAGATTTCTCAATTTATTCCTTTCGGCGGGACATTGAACGTCACTCTTGATACTTATAAAAGTTCTACCACCCAGAATTATCAGACCTGGAACCCCCGCTATTACAGCACACTGCGTTTCGACTTCAACCAGCCTTTGCTGCAGAATTTTGGCCTGGACATAAGCAAGAAAGAAATTATCATTGCCAGGAAAGGGCTTGAATCATCTCTGGCCCAAACTGAACTGGCCATGATGAATACTATTTATTCAGCCGAACAGGCCTATTGGAATCTGGTCTATGCTATTGAAGATTTAAAGGTCAAACAGGAATCGCTGAAATTAGCCCGTGAACTTCTGGTTAAAAATCAGAGGTCAGTGGAAATCGGCACACTGGCTCCGCTCGATGTTCTGAGTGCTCAGTCCGAAGTTGCTACCAGGGAAGCTGATATTATCAGAGCTGAGGTCGCTGTTAAGAATGCCGAAGACCAGCTCTGGATCCTGATGAATATGCCAGACGAAGAAAAAAAGCAATACACTTCCATTATGCCAGTTGATCTCCCTAAATATGAGCAAAAAACTATGTCTTTAGAAGAAGCGGAATCACTGGCTCTGGAAAACCGACCGGATTTGAGGAACCTCCGGGTTAGTGCTGATACGCAGCTATTCAATTTGAAAGTAGCTAAAAACCAGTTGCTACCTGCCTTAAATCTGGTTGCTTCTTATTACAGCCCCGGTCTGTCCGGTAACAGACTGATTTATCAGGACAATAATCCCTTGACCGGGGTAATAGTGGATGTGATCCCTGGCCCGAGAAGCCAGTCTTTAAAAGATGCTTTTAAATTTAAATATGAAAACTGGTCAGTAGGGTTAACTTTGAATATCCCATTAGGAAATGCTATTTCGCGGGCCAGTGTGGCCCAGGCCCGTTTGAACCTCCAGCAGGCCGAGCTCAACTTGAAGCAGCAGGAACAGCAGGCCAGATTAGAGGTAAAAACTGCCTTGAGAACAATGGAGGCTAACCTCCACGGGGTAGAAGCTTACAGGGCTGCCCGGATACTGCAAGAGCAAAAACTGGCAGCTGAGGAAGAGAAACTTAAAGTCGGACAGAGTACCAATTATACCGTTCTCCAGTACCAACGAGACCTGGCTGCTGCTCGGAGCTCGGAACTAAAAGCCATCATTGATTATAATGTTTCTGTGGCCAACCTGGAGAAAGTTCTAGGATTAAGCCTGAAGAACCGCAATATTCAAGTGATGGAAATGGCGGGTTCTGACTGAGACCACTCTGCCTGTAAATTCTCTGACCAAAAGCCAGCCGGATCAGAGTTATTGATCCAGCTGGCTTTTTTTTATGATATCTTTCTTCATCAACCATTGATAGAAAACTGGCAGGACCAACAGAGTCAGAATGGTGGACGTGACTAGCCCGCCAATAACCACCACAGCCAGCGGGCGCTGCACTTCAGCTCCGGGCCCCTGAGCAAAAATAAGTGGAACCAGGCCCAGAAGGGTGGTGATAGCCGTCATCAAAACCGGCCTCAGTCTTCTCTGTCCCCCCAGAATGATGGCAGTCTGAAGAGGCTGGCCATCAGCCAGCAATTGCTGAAAACAACTGATGAGAACCACTCCGTTTAAAACGGCTATTCCCATTAAAGCTATAAAACCAACCGAGGCCGGGACCGACAGATATAAACCTGAGAGCCAGAGAGAAAAAACCCCGCCTATCAGGGCAAAAGGCAGGTTGAGCAGAACCAGTCCAGCCAGTTTAAAGGAATCAAAAGTGGAAAAGAGTAAAAAGAAAATCAGGCCAATGGTCAGGGGAACAATGACGGCCAGTCGTCTCATGGCCCTCTGCTGATTTTCAAACTGGCCGCCCCATTCCAGCCGATAGCCAGCCGGCAGGTTGACCTGTTCTTTTATTTTCTGCTGAGCCTCAGCCACAAAGCCACTGAGATCCCGGTTGGAGACGTTAACCTCTATTCCAATTCGTCTGAAACCGGCTTCCCGGCTGATCTGGGCGGGACCTTCTTCGAGGTCAATTCTGGCTAATTGACCGAGGGGGAGGCGGTAGCCGGCCGGGGTGTCGATCAGAAGTTCTTTCAAATTATCAATGGAATTTCTTCTGTCTTCAGGGTAGCGGACAACAAGGTCAAACATTCTTTCTCCTTCATACATCGTCGTGACTGCCTTTCCACCGATGGCAGTCTCTACCAGACCAAGGACATCTGCTGCCCGCAAACCAAATTTCTTTAAACTGTCCCTGTTCAGTTCTACTATCATGTAGGGCTGACCGGATATTCTTTCTACCACCAGGTCGGTAGCACCAGGTAGCTGACTCACAATTCTGGAAATTTCCTCCGCCTTGTTTTTTAATGTCTCCAGATCATCTCCAAAAAGCTTGATGATCAGCTGAGCCCTGGTACCGGCTACCAGCTCATCTATCCGGCAGGCAATGGGCTGGCTGAAAGAGAACGAAATACCAGGGATATCAGAAATGGCCTGCCGCATTTTATCAGTTAGTTCTTCCCGTGTTCTGGCTGAGACCCATTCAGATCTTGGCCGAAGAGAACCCACAAAACCGGTCTTCTCGACTCCCCTGGCTTCCAGGGCAATGCCAGTCTGGCCGGTTCTTGAGACAATTGTCTCCAGCTCGGGAAACTCTTTTAATCTTTTTTCTATCTCTCTGGTAGTGGCCATGGCCTGATTCAACGAGACCCCCGGTAGCATCTGAAAATCCATATCAAAGGCTCCTTCATCCATGATCGGGATAAACTCCCGCCCTAGATGGGGGACAAGATAAATGGCGGCGGACAGAAGACCAATCATAATCACAACTACCAGTAACCCGTGTTGAAGAGTAAACCTGAGTAAAGGAGAATAGAGTTTATTTAACCTGACCATCAAGCCATCCTCTTTCCCCGAACGTGGTTTGAGGAGAAGATAAGAAAGGCCAGGCGTGATCACCAGAGAGATAGCTAAGGAGCATAAAATGGCGATCGATAGAGACAGAGCCAGAGGAGAAAACATCTTCCCCTCCAGGCCCTGCAGGCTTAATAGGGGGAGAAAGGTTAGAGCGATGATCAATTCGCCAAAAATGCTCGGTTTCCTGACCTCGGCGATAGCCTGGAAAAATATTGACTCATCTTTTACTCCGGTCTCAGCCAGATACCGCTGGGTATTTTCTACCTGAATAATAGAGGCATCTATGATCATGCCAATTGATATGGCTAATCCCCCCAGTGTCATCAAATTGGCAGTCAGCCCGACCCGTTTCATGATAATAAAAGTCAGCAGAATGGTTAGAGGCAAAGACAGAACAACAATCAGAGAGCTTCTAAAACTGCGAAGGAATATGAATAACACTATGATAACGAACAATGCGCCTAAGAGCAGAGCTTCAACGATAGTCCGGATGCTGGCAGTGACAATTTCGGTCCTTTTATAAAAAGGAACAATTTTCAGGCCGGTAGGCAGCAGCCGGCTCGCATTAATTTCTGCCACTTTCTTCTCAATTCTGCGGGCCACTTCCCGGCTGTTTTCTCCGGCCAGCATTAGAACAATCCCACCGACTGTCTCGGCTTCACCGTTTTTTAACGCGCCACCCTGACGAATAGCCTGCCCCTCTTCGACCAGAGCCACGTCCCGGAGCGTCACCTGGGCCCCATGATCGGTCTTCAGGACAGTTTCATTGATATCATCCAGATTGCGGAAAAGGCCGACTCCGCGAACAATGAATTGCTGCTCTCCCCTTTCTATGATGTTACCGCCAGCATTCAAATTGTTGTTTTGAATAGCTTCAACAATGTCGTGAAGAGTCAGATTGTAGCGGAGAAGTTGTTCGGGCTGGACTTTGATCAGGTATTGTTTGATATAACCACCGAAGGAATTAACATCACTTACCCCGGGTAGACTTTTGAAAAAAGGAGCAACCACCCAATCCTGAATGGTTCTTAATTCAGTCAAATATCTGACTTGTTCTTTCTCATCAGCGGGTAACTTCCCCTCGAGTGTATATTGATAAATTTCACCCATCGGGGTGGCAATTGGCCCGAGGGTGATTTCGACCTGGGCGGGTACTTTTTCTTTGGCTTCGGTCAATCTTTCAAAGGCCTGTTGCCGGGCAAAATAAAGGTCTGTCTTATCTTCAAAGACAGCTGTGACCACCGATAATCCCGCTCTGGAGATTGAGCGTAGCTGCCTTAATCTGGGCAGCCCGCGTAGGGTTGTCTCCAGCGGGAAGGTAACAAATTTTTCTACTTCATAAGGTGAATAGCCAGGCGCTGAAGCCAGAATTTCAACCTGAACACTGGTTACATCGGGGAAAGCATCAACCGGAATGGTCAAAAAAGAATAGATGCCTGCTGCCATAATAAGAAGAATCATAATGACGACCAGCAGTCGTTCTCTTAATGAAAATCTTATCAACTTATCAATCATGTTGTCTGTCACTCCTCACCAAAAGTACCTTTAAGAAGCTCTGACTTTAGAATAAATGCTCCCCGGCTCACATAACGTTCACCCTCAGCCAGGCCGCTTAGAACCGGCCTCCAGCCTCTGATCCCGTTTCCAGTTTCTATTTTCCTGACGGTAAAAATTCCTTGATTTTCGGGGACAAAGACTACCGGCTGGCCTGAAATGGTCTGGACCGCCTCTTCCGGAACAGCCAGTGATTCAATCTGGGGAAGAAAAACAGTTACCTCAGCAAACATGCCAGGCCGGAGCTCACCCTGCTGGTTGTTAACCTCCACCCTGGCTCGAACTGTCCTGGTTGACGCCTCAAGGACAGGAGAAATATAGATAATCTGACCCTGATAAGTATGTCCGGGAAAAGCAGCAACCGTGACCACTGCTGTTTGGCCCGGGGAGATAAGGCTTAAATCTTTTTCCTGGATTCTGGCTTCGACCCAGAGCTTATCCAGGCTGGCTATTTCCATCAGCACACTGCCTGCTTCGACCATCTCCCCCTTAAGCAGGTCACACTTAATGACCTGACCGGATAATGGCGAAGTGACCGGGAACAGCAGGTCTTCCTCCTCCGCAGCCCCGGAGGCTTCAATTTCCTCGGTGTTGAGTCCCATTAAGGCCAGCTTCTTTCGAGCCGAACTGACCAGGGCGCTGGCGGCTTCCCTCTCCGTTGAGTTTAACCGGAGCAGCTTTTCATATCTTTCCCGGGCCAGTTTTAGCTCAGAAACTGCTTCGATAAAGGGCAGGCTGAAAAGTCTCAACACTGTTTGTCCCTCCTTGACCGAGTAACCTTCATAGACGAGAAGCTCTTCCACCCGGCCGGCTATCCTGGCCGTCAGACGGACATAGGTCTGAGGATTAAACTGTATTTCACCCGGGACTGGAAGTTCTTGTTTGATTTTAACCGGCTTGAGCTCGGTTACCTCCAGGCCAAAAGTTTTGATGGCTTCGGCCGACAGCTTGACCTGATTTTCTTCTAAAGTCTGTTGCTCTCTCTCTGCACCCGGTTCTTCTCTGTCCTGAGCCGGACCCGAGCAGGCGGCAGAAACCGCCAGGAGGCAGGCCAGAAGCACAAGATATAAACTAGTAACCATTCTTTTCTGGGTTATCATTTTTTCCTCTGATTTTTTTGAAACTGAGTAATTGGCGTTATTCATAATCTTCTCCGGCCGAATAGAAATCGGCCAGGGCACACAAATAAAAATAGATAGCCTGCTGATATTCGAAATTCATCTGCCGGGCGGCCTGGAACAGATCCAGCAAATGGAGAGAATCCAGCTGTCCGAGCCGGTAAGCATTCAGTGCTTTTTCAAGTTCAGCCTTCGAGTCTTCAAGCAGGCTGTCTTCAAAGATTTTGACCCGCTGACCGGCCTGATCAACCGCAGCCAAAGCCAGTCTTTTCTGACTGTCAAAAAACCTGTCAGCTGCTTCCAGGCTGATCTGAGCCCTTTGTTGTTCAGATTCAGCCAGGAGTTTTTCTCCTTTTAAACTTTTTCTCGAAAAGAGCGGCCAGTTGACCCCCAGGCTGAAACCAACCGCGCCCCAGCGGCGGCTGGGAGTAAAGAAGCTTAGAGAAAAATCTGGCCATCTGTCCTTCCGGGCAAGTTTGACAAGTAATTCAGACCGGCCCTTTTTTAAACCGGCCAGTTTAAGGGTAGGGCTGGTAGCTCTAGCCTTGGCCAGTAAAGCCTCGGGTCTGTCGGGTAGTTCCTGGTAGGTCAGGGCTGAGGTCAGGTTAATAGTCGTTTCCTCTTCAAACCCAAGTAGCAATTTCAGGCGCGAAAAATCTGCTGCCAGTTCCTGCCTGGCCGAATATAGATCATTCTGGCTGCGGACCAATTCTATTTTCAATCGCAGGACTTCGCTGTACGGCACGCTTCCCAGAGAATAGCGAGAAAGAGCATTGTGCTGGATATCATTTAAGGTTTCCAGATTCTGGCTCATAAAGTCAACTGCCTGCTGGCTCAAAAGACATTTTAGATAGGCTTTTTTAACTTGGGCAGCCAGCAATATTTTCCCCTTTTCAAGTTGCAGGCTGGCTTCCTGCTCATAGGTTTCTCCCAGGCTCGATTTCAGACCAAGCTTGCCAGGAAAGGGTAGGGGTTGGGTCAGTCCGAGGCTGTATTCGGGATCGTTTCGCCTGGCTTTTTCACTGAGGCCCAGGCCTTCTACAGATAACCCGGCCTCAGCTGCTGGCAGGGCTGAATCGATCAGAGTGGTTGCTCTGGCTCTCTGTATTTCCTGTTCTAAAAGCCTCAGTCCGGGCTGACGCTCGAAAGCCACAGCTACTGCTTCCTCCAGGCTCAGATTGACTGATTTAACGGGAGCCCCCTGGGGTGAGGACAACAGCATGGATAAAAACACAATTAAAATTGACATAGACACCTCCACCGGCAAATTATCGAAGGAGAAAAATAAAAGGGGATTTAATCCGGTGGATGGAAAATGACGGGAGAAAAGCCTGATGGCAGGAGAGAGCTTTGCTCCAGATAGATGGCCCGGGGTTCACCGCCCGCGGACTGAATTAAATCAAGCCAGCTAAAACTGGGATGTCCAAAGGCGTGATGGATTGGGCTTAATAAATGGTGAAACTCTTCATGGCAGAAAAAATCATGGACAACAATATGAGTTAGCGAAAAAGCAGCCAGAATCATAAAGAGGATAAAAACCCAGACTCTTGGCTTGCTTTGCATCACTGGAGATTTTAAGCTTTCGCTTTCATTCTGTCAAAAATATTATACAGCTGAAGATTCAGTTCTGGCTGCTGATAAACTTTTTATTGCAAATTGATTTTTATCATGTTAGCATTTGAGTAATCAAAATCGCTTACCAGTTTTAAGTGAGGGATTCATGCAAAGAAGACTTATGCGGCCTAATCTTTCTGAAGTGAAGGAAAAAATGAGCAGGGAGGCCAAGGAGACGGAGGCAGCCAAGAAGAAAGCCCCACCCCCGACTGACACGCACGCTGAGAATTACTATTTTCTAAAACAGATGAACAAAAAAACGCTGATGGCGGTTGTGCTGGCTGACGGCGAACAGGTAGAAGGCTATATAGAGTGGTATGATCGGAATTGTTTCAAGCTAAACCGCCGGGAATCTCCCAATCTTCTTATTTATAAACGTCAGGTAAAATACCTTTACAAGTTGGAGACCGAGGCAGAAACAGAGTCAGAAAAAGGGGCTAAAGACAAATCTGGCAGTATGGATAATAAAAAGAATAAATGACTTCAGATAAGATTGGCCTGACCCTGGGCGATCCCGGAGGCATCGGGCCAGAGTTAATCCTCAAACTCTTCTCCCGGCCGGAAGAGCTTCCACCGGCTGAATTTATCATCTTCGGACAGCAGTCGCTTCTTGACTTCTGGTCAGAAAAGCTCAAGCTGAAGCCTCAGCGGTCAAGTTGGCCGGCCTCGGGGCGGGTCGTTTCTTTAAGGGAAACGGGCCAGCCTCTGGAGATGGTGATAGTTGGCAAGCCTGCAGCCGAGCAGGGGCTGGTTTCCTTTTCTTTTTTTGAAGCGGCCGTTGATTCAGCCCGGCGAGGAGAAATTCAGGCTCTGGTAACTGCCCCTATTTCTAAAATTGCCTGGGTTAAGGGTGGCCTGCCCTTTAGAGGTCACACCGAGTATCTGGAGAAGCTATATCCAGAAGCCATTATGAGTTTCTGGTCAGACAGGCTGCGAGTGGCTCTTTTTACCCATCATGTTCCTCTGCGGGAAGCAATAGATAAAATTAAAAAGGATAACCTGATTGGATTTTTTCAGAATCTTGACCGGGATCTGAAAGAAAAAGAAACAGGAATAAAAGAAATGCTGGTCTGCGGGCTTAATCCCCATGCCGGAGAAGATGGCTCGATTGGTCAGGAAGAACAGCTGGAAATAATTCCAGCCTTAGACCAGCTCAGAAAAAATGGGCTGGAGGTGAAAGGACCCCTCCCGCCTGACACGATTTTTCGACAGGGACTTGATCGTCCAGACCGGCTGGTGGTCAGCTTATATCATGACCAGGGCTTAATACCTTTTAAGCTTGTGGCCTTTGACCGCGGGGTCAACCTGACTCTTGGTCTGCCTTTTGTTCGAACCTCGCCTGATCACGGTACAGCCTTCGAACTGGCTGGCCTGGGACTGGCTTCCCCTGCCAGTTTCCAACAGGCTATCTGGTTAGCCTGGAAATTCGGTTGCCAGAAAAAAATAAAGAGTGGAAGTTAAGACAGGGGCAGTCCCGGATGATTTTATGTCCTTAATGCCATCTTTTTTTCATCTCGGCCCTGATCTCTCTTTCGACATCTCTTTTCTTGATAGCCTCACGCTTTTCGTAGGTTTTTTTACCTCTGGCCAGAGCCAGTTCGAGTTTGACCAGGCCGCGGTCATTAAGGTAGACCTTGGTCGGGATCAGGGTCAGTCCTTTTTCCTGTACCTTGCCAGCCAGCCTTTTTAATTCTCTTTTATGTAGAAGGAGTTTTCTCGGCCGCAAAGGGTCATGATTGAATATATTGGCAGCATGGTAGGGGCTGATATTGCAGTCAAAAAGGTAAAGTCCTCCCTGGCTGAAATCAGCATAGCTTTCTTTTAAACTTATTCTCCCTTCCCGGATGGATTTAACCTCACTGCCGACCAGGGCCAGTCCTGCTTCGAAGGTTTCCAGGATTTCATAGTCATGATAGGCAGTCTTATTGGTTGCCACTACTTTCATTCATTCCCTCATCAACAGACGGTTCGAGTTTTTTTATTCTGACGAGTGAAATGCGCCTCTTATTCATTTTAACCACGGTAAATTCAAGGTGATCAACTATAATTGAGGAATTTTCAGCCGGCAGGTGTCTGTAGTGATAGAGAAAAAAACCGGCCAGCGTAGTATAGTCTTTTCTCTCCGGGATTTTAAGATCTAATAATTCATTTATTTCTTTGACTGAAGCCAGGCCCTGCACCAGGTATTCGTTATCGCTTATTTTATGATACCAGTTCTCTGCTTTCTGGTCATGTTCATCCCGGATATCACCGACGATTTCTTCCATGATATCTTCAAGTGACACTATGCCTTCGAAACTGCCAAACTCATCAACGATAAAAGCCAGATGAACAGCGCGTTCCTGCATCTGCAATAAAACCTGTTCGATGCTGGCCAGCTCAGGTACAAACAGTGGTTTTCTTATATAATTTTGAAGCTGGAATTGTTGCTGGTGGTTAAGAAAGGGGAGGATGTCTTTGGCGTGGAACAAACCCACCACATTATCAATAGTTTGATTATAAACCGGATAGCGGGAATAACCTGATTCCTGAATTGTTTTTAAAACCTCTTCCAGAGTTGCCTCCAGGGGAAGGGCCCGGACCTGAGTCCTGGGGATCATGATTTCTTGAACCGGTCTGAGGCTTAAGTCCATAATCCCGGACAGCATTTTTTTCTTCAGTTTGGAGAGCCCGGCCGCACCTGAACTGATCACTATTTTTATTTCCTCTTCACTTAAGCGGTGGGAAAAAATCGTCCCTGCTCTTTCTTCCGGACCAAGGAACAGCTGGGGTATAAATGAAAAAAGCTTGCTGACTGGATAGAGCACAAAATATAACAGCCTCAGGGGGTAAATAAGAAGAGACGAGACTTTAACCGGTCGGTGAGCGGCTACAATTTTCGGCGTTATTTCAGCGAAAATGAGAATGAAGATAGTGGTGGTTAAGGTAGCCAGAAGAATAGCTTTATTCTGATCAGCATAAAAACCGACGAAGATAGAAGTGGCGACGGAGGAAGCAGCGACATTGACCAGAGTATTGCCAATGAGGATGGTTGACAGGAGGTCATTTAACCTGCCCAGAGCTCGCCTGACCAGCCTGGCCCGTTTTGAACCCTTTTTCTCCAGATACTCGAGAGTATAAGGATTGACGGAGATAAACGCTGTCTCAGAAGAAGAGAAAAAGGCGCTCATAGCCAGAAATAAAAAGAAAACGCCTATCTTTATTATCATCGGGGAAATATCAAAATTCCCTGTCGGCTTTAAGCACTTTCAAACTGTCAGCCAGGATATGGTCGAGTCTCTGGCTGATTTTTTTCGGGCAGAGAAGAGAGGAAGCGGCCAGTTCACTGACAATGAGCTCTCGAGCCTTTTCCAGCATCTTTTTCTCCCGAAAGGACAGAGGTTTGTCCTGGCTCAGAAAATAAAGTGTTTTGTAGACGATGGCGATATCTTTGAGCTGACCTGATTTCATCAAATCAAAGTTCTCTTTATAGCGGTCCTTCCAATCAGCACTGATGTCCACCTGACAGTCTTTGAAAAACTGGAAGAAGCTCGTGACCTGCTTCTGTGAAATAGGTTTCCTGAGGCCGATTTCAGCCGCTGACTGACTGGGAATAACGACCAGGGTATTGCTTTCAACTAGCCGGATATGTAGAATCTGACATGACTGCCCATCGAAAGTTTCTTCTGTGATTTCCTCGACTATCCCGATTCCCTGGGCGGGATAAATTATTTTGTCACCGACCTTGAAAGAATCCATTAATTTGATTATAGATTACCTCTGATTTTTAGTCAAACGTTTCGGTCCACTTGACAGAACTGCTTGTCTTCGTTTAAGATACAAGCTTAAATCAAAATGAAAATAGAAGAAGTGAGTGCCGACAATGAAGAGAACATTTCAGCCGAATAATCGCCGGAGAAAGAAAAATCATGGGTTCTTAGTTCGGATGAGTAGCCCGGGCGGTCAGAAGGTTATCAAAAACCGGCGGGCCAAGGGTAGAAAAAGACTTTCTGCTTAATGGATGAGCGTCTTAGACCGATCGAGAGAATAAGAAATAAGAAAGATTTTAGCGAGATATATAAAAAGGGCCGGCGGCTAAAAGGCCGATATTTTGTCCTCGTCTTTGTGCCAAATGGATTGAATTATTCCCGGCTGGGAGTGGTAGTCAGTAAGAAGGTTGGCCCGGCAAGGGATAGAAATAGGGTAAAGAGAAGATTTAGAGAGCTTTTTCGGAGAAATAAGTCTCTACTTCCCGGAAATTTTGATCTGGTTTTGATTGCCAGGCCAGAAATTGTCCAGCTGGACTGGCAGAAGATGAAGGAAGAATACGAAGTCTTGATCAGGCGGCTGGGCTCTTAGAATCGAAAAACGGAGTCAATTTTGAGATATATTGCCCTCGGGCTTATTCGACTTTACCAGCTACTGGTTTCGCCTCTTCTTGGACATTGCTGCCGTTATTATCCAACCTGCTCGGAATATACCTATCAGGCCATAAAAAAATATGGTTTTGTAAAAGGTAGCTGGCTCGGGGGAAAGAGACTTCTCAGGTGCCATCCCTGGCACGAGGGAGGCATCGACCCCGTGCCTTGATGAGGGAAACATGGAAAAACGCTTAATTCTGGCTATTGTTCTTTCGTTTTTAATCCTCTTCCTTTTCCAGCTGATTTTCGTTAAGCCTCAGCCTCAACCAGCGGCTCCTGTGCCGGCTGAAAGTGAAGCTGAAACTACGGCCGTTGGAAGCCAAGCCGCCAGCGGTGAAATCAAAGAGGTTGAGAAGCCAGCGTCTATGCAGCTGAAAACTGAAGGTGGCGATGTTATAACTTCTGAGCGAGAACAGGAGATCACGATTGATACTCCGCTTTATACTGCTGTCTGGAGCAATAAAGGCGGGGTCCTGAAGAGCTGGAAGTTAAAAAATCACCTGAAGAAAATTCCCAACCGGAAAAATCCCGAGCGAGAGCCTCTGGATCTGGTGCCGGAAACGGCTTCAACTACCGGGCTGTATCCATTTTCACTGTTGCTCAATGAGGAGGCTTTAACTGCCCTGGCCAATAATAGCCTTTATCGGGTAAATACTGAGCGGTTGGAATTATCCTCAGACCAACGAGGGCAGCTAATATTCGAGTATTCCGATGGGGATAGGGTAAAAGTCAAGAAATATTTAACCTTTGAAGGGCAGAATTATAATTTTAAGACCGACCTGACAGTTGAAATAGATGGCAGGCCCGTCGAGCCTTATATTCTGTGGGGGCCGGGCATTGGCACGCTGTCTCCTGAAGAATTAAAGGAAAAATTCAGCGCCAACCGGGGAGCGGTTTTTCTGGTCAACCACAAAGCACAGAGGCTACCGGAGAAAAAAATCAAGCCTTTGTCCGAGACCGTACGCTACAGCGGACTCGGCTGGGCAGCCTACGAGGAAAATTATTTTGCCGCTATTTTTCTTTTAGATACCATAAAAAGCCAGTCTTATGCCTTTCGCCTTGATCAGGAAGAAATCCAACCAGACGGTCAGAAGGCCGTTGTCCCCTATTTTTATCTGGCTTTTACCCATCCTGCCGAGGCCTACCTCGGGCCGAAAGAATATGACCGGCTGACGGCTTATGGACACGAAGTCAAAAAGGTAATTAATTTTGGCTTCTTCGGCTTCATTGCTGAATTTTTATTAATCGCCACGAAATTTTTATATAAGTTTTTCCCCAATTGGGGAGTGGCTATCATCATCATGACTTTTATCATCAAAATCCTGCTTTTCCCGCTCACTTATAGTTCGACCAGATCAATGGCTAGGATGCAAGAACTTCAACCGAAAATCAAGGCTCTGCAGGCTAAGTATAAAAAGGCCAAGCAGGATATGGAACAAAGACGCCAGATGAATGAGGAGCTGATGAAGCTCTATAAAGAACACGGGATTAATCCAGCTGGTGGCTGTCTGCCGCTTTTAGTTCAACTGCCTATTTTCTGGGGATTTTTCAGGATGCTGGTAGTAGCGGTTGAGTTGCGCCACAGTCCCTTTGTTTTCTGGATTAAGGATCTGTCAGTTAAAGATCCATATTATATAACGCCAATTCTGATGGGCATTACTCAATATATTTCTCAGAAGATGACTCCGTCCACGGCTGATCCAGGTCAGCAGAGAATCATGTTGCTCATGCCGCTTATCTTTACTTTCTTTTTTATGAATTTTCAGGCCGGCCTGGTTTTGTACTGGTTGACCAGTAACGTCCTGCAAATAGGTCAGCAGGCCATTATGAATAGGATGATGGCCCGCAAGAGGGAAAAAGATGGAAAAAGAAGTAAAAAACAATCGCCAAAACGGTCAGCAAGTCGTTGAAAAAAAAGAATTTACTGGCAGAAGCCTGGAAGATGTGCTCAGCCTGGCCGAGCATGTTCTTAAGGTTCCCCGGGAAGAGCTGGACTACGAAATAGTTACTGAAAAGACCAGACTTTTTGGTTTAAAAAACAAAGAAATTGTCATTCGGGCCTGGCCCCGGCAGGTGAATGAGATCCAAATTGTTGACAGCTTTCTTAAAGAATTGCTGGCGCTCCTGCCTTTTGATCTCAGTTACGAGATAAAGAGAAGAGATCAGCTTATTTATGTTGTTTTTGGTGGTGAAGACAAGCACTGGCTGCTAAAGGATGATGGAGCTCTCCTTCTGGCCATCCAGCACCTGCTGAATAAAATTTCTTCGGTTAAGGTTCAGGTTGATTGTGAGTTTTTCCGACGCCGAAAAGAAAAACAGCTCAAAGAATATGCAACCGAAATGGCTGAAAAAGTTAAAGAAACCGGTCAGGAAGAAATTCTGGACGTGATGAATCCTTATGAGCGTCGAATTGTCCATATCGCAGTTAATCAGATACCTGGTCTTACCACGGAAAGCCTGGGTGAGGGCTTTTTGAAAAAGATCAGAATTTTCAAAGTTGAAAATTCCGGGCAGAAAAAGCGGCCCGATCAGGATTAACTGAGTCTGTAACCGGCTATTTACTATCTTACCGCCTGCGGATAGAATTAAGACATGAATGAAAGCCTGGATGATACTATAATTGCTGTTTCTACTCCGCCGGGCCAGGGAGGCCTGGGGCTGATTAGAATCAGCGGGCACGAAGCCCTGGCCATTGCTAGAGGAATTTTCGAGCCAAAAAAATTAAGTCCAGCCGAACATCCAGGCCAGATGTGTTTTGGCTACCTGGTTGACAGGGAAAAAGGCGAACGACTGGACTGTGGCTATGCCTGTTATTTCCGGCCAGAGGTCTCTTATACCCGGGAAGAAGTGGTGGAAATCAGCCTTCACGGCTCGCCCGTAATACTGAACGAAGCTATCAGGCTGGGAATTAAAGAAGGAGCTCGCCTGGCCCGGCCCGGAGAATTTACGCTCAGGGCTTATCTCCGCGGGCGACTGGATATTGTCCAGGCAGAAGCTATCAATGACCTGATTAGAGCAGTTTCCCTCCAGCAGGCAAAAGTTTCGTTTCGTCAGGCTGAGGGTAGTCTGTCCAGAAAAATCCAGGCGGTTAGAGAGCAGATCGTGGGACTTCTGGTCAATATAGAAGCCAGTCTGGAATTTCCAGAAGATGAACTCGGACTGACCCAGAAGGAAATTGAGAGCTGCCTCGAGAATCTGATAAGTAACCTCAAAAATATTATCTGGAGCTACGAACAGAACCGGGCCAGGCTGGAAGGCCTGACCATTGCTCTGGTCGGCAGGACTAATGCCGGCAAATCAACTCTATTTAATGCGCTTCTGGAGGAGGAAAGAGCCATTGTTACTCCTTATCCGGGTACGACCAGGGACTATATAAGAGAGAATCTTCTCCTTGATGGAATCTTGCTAAAACTGGTTGATACTGCCGGTTTCGGTCAAGCTGATAATGCAGCTGAAGAGGCCGGTATCAGCCGGTCGGAGGACATTGCCACCCGAGCCGATGGATTACTCATTATCCTTGATTCTTCTCGCTCCGAGAGTGAGGAGGATTTTTATCTTCTGCAGGGATTCCAGGGTAAAAAAAGAATCATCGTCTTTAATAAATCTGACCTTGATAAGGTCATTAATTGGCAGCTGATTATTGAAAAAAATAAAGAAATTCCCTGGATTGAAGTTTCAGCCCTGACTGGAGAAAATATTGAGCAGCTAAAAAGGCTGATGCTGACCACTTTTAGCCCGGCGGAATCCGGTCAGGAAGAGATTATCCTGCATGAACGGCAGAAAATTTTAATAGAACAAATGGCTGGACAACTGGAGGAGGCCAGAAACAGGCAGGAAGCTGGTTATGGGCTGGAGATTATAGCCGAAGAAATAAAGGCGGTTTTGCCAGCTATCGGTGAATTCACCGGTGAAATTAAGTCCTCAGAGGTCATCAACGAAATATTTGGTCGCTTCTGCCTTGGAAAATAAAAATGAACCATTTTGATGAAGAATTTGAGGTGGTAGTGGTCGGAGCTGGCCATGCTGGCTGTGAAGCAGCGGTAGCCGCAGCCAGGATGGGGGCTAACACCTGTCTATTGACCATCCACCTTGAGACTATCGCCCAGATGTCCTGTAACCCGGCCATCGGTGGCCTGGCTAAAGGACAGCTGGTGAGAGAAATAGATGCGCTGGGCGGGTGGATGGGACTTCTGGCCGATGAAACTGGGCTCCATTTCAGATTGCTAAACCGCAGTCGAGGAGCTGCTGTCCAGAGTCCCAGGGTTCAATGCGACAAAGCCTTATATCGGCAGACGATGAAAAAATGGCTGGAAGAGGTCCCGGGGTTAAGAATCTGGCAGGCCATTGTTACCGGTTTAATCATTGAGGATGGTCAGATTAAGGGGTTGATTACCAGGGATGGAAGCCGAATAAAAGGCGGGGCGGTTATTCTTGCCCCGGGGACTTTCCTGCACGGCCTTATACATTCAGGGCTCAATCATTATCCAGCCGGACGGGCTAACGAACCACCGGCCGATGAACTGGCCGTCGCTCTGGGGGAGGCCGGGTTAAGAATCCTGCGGCTTAAAACTGGAACACCGATGAGATTGTCAGCTGACTCTATTGATTGGACAAAATTTAAGGCTCAGCCCGGTGATGAACAGCCGGTTTCTATGTCTTTTAGAACCAGGAAAAAACTTGAAAACAAAATAATTTGCTATATTGGTTATACGAATGAAAAAACGCATCAGGTTATTCGCAATAATTTAAGCCAATCTCCTCTTTACAGCGGAGAAATAAAGGGCATAGGCCCGCGTTATTGCCCTTCGATTGAGGATAAGGTGGTCAAGTTTCCCCATCATGCCCGTCACCAATTTTTTCTCGAGCCAGAAGGGTTGACCACCCATGAGATCTATGTCAATGGCCTTTCTTCCAGCCTGCCTTACCGGGTGCAGAGAAGAATTCTGGAGACTATTCCGGGTTTGGAGGAGGCGAGAATCTTAAGGCCAGCCTATGGTATTGAATATGATGCGGTTTCCCCTCTCGAGTTAAAGGCAACACTCGAAACTAAAAAAATAGATGGACTGTTTTTAGCGGGGCAGATCAACGGGACTTCAGGCTATGAGGAGGCCGCCGCCCAGGGCTTAATGGCCGGCATTAATGCGGTTTTAAAATTGCGGGGGCAACCCGCCTTCATACTTGCTCGCCACGAAGCTTATATTGGGGTGCTGATTGATGATTTGATCTCGCACGGCGTAGAAGAGCCCTATCGCCTGTTTACCTCCCGGGCTGAGTACCGGCTAAATCTCAGGCTGGACAATGCTGATGTTCGTTTGTTGCCTTATGGTTATCGGCTTGGTCTGATTAAAGAAGAAGAATATCGGGAGTTTCTGGAAAAGCAGACGAGAGTCAGGCAAACGATAGAAATATTGCAAAAAGAAAAAATCGGCCTTGAGAAAAACGAACCTATTCCCGCCGTCAATTATTTAAAGCAGCCCGGAGTCAGCCTGGATGAAATAATCGGACTTGTAAGTTTACCATTTATTTTGACTGATGAAGAAAAAAGACACATTGAGGCCGAAATTAAATACGAGGGCTATATCAAGAAGCAGGAAAGAGAGATTGCCAGATTGAACAAGATTGATCAGATCGGTTTGCCAGAGAAAATTAACTACAGGGAGATCCCCGGCCTGAGCCTGGAAATTATTGAGAAACTGGAAAAGATAAGACCTGGAACTCTGGGAGAGGTAAAAAAAATATCTGGCATTACGCCAGCAGCTCTATATAATATCTATCTGTATCTGGCTGTTTTTAAAAAAGGGCAGGCCGGAACCAATGTTCCACGTGGAACAAATAAGGCTGCTGATTAGATGAATAAGATCATCGCCATTGCCAATCAAAAAGGTGGAGTAGGTAAAACCACTACTGCCATCAATCTAGGAGCAGCCCTGGCCCTGAAGAGCTTAAGAGTTCTCTTGCTGGACTTTGATCCTCAGGGGATGGCGACAGTGGGTCTCGGTCAGGTAAAGACGTACGGCCAGGGCATTTATCAGGTCATCTTAAATGGGCGTGGAGTCATGGATTGCCTGGTGGATACAGGAGTACCGAATTTATACCTCTGTGCGTGCTCGCCAGAGCTGAGTGGAGCTGAGGCCGAACTATTTAACGCTCCGGATAGGGAAAAAAGGCTCAAAATGGCCCTGTCGGAGGTGCGCCAGCTATTTAATTTTATCCTGATAGATTGTCCGCCTTCCCTGGGCTTTTTAACTATTAATGCTCTGGCAGCAGCCGATTCGATTCTTATTCCAGTGCAGGCTGAATTTTTCTGCTTAGAGGGTATTCCGGATTTATTTCGTACCCTGGATATGGTCCGGACTTATTTTAATCCGCAGCTTTATATTGAAGGTATTTTGCTGACGATGTTTGACGAGAGGACCAACCTCTCCCGTCAGGTGGCAGAGGAAATAAAAAATTCCTTAAAAGGGGTTCTTTTAAACACGATAATACCGAGAAGTGTTAGACTGGCCGAGGCTCCCAGTTTCGGAAAGCCAGTTATATTATATGATCCGAAGTCAAGGGGAGCTCAGGCCTATCTTAATCTGGCAGAGGAGTTGATCAACAAATGACAAAAAAAGCGCTGGGCAAAGGCCTCGAGGCCTTCATACCGGAAGAATTTGGGATTCTTAAAGAAGACCGTTATGCCGAAGTGGAGATCGAAAAAATCAGACCCAACCCGCATCAACCGAGGACGCAATTTGATGAAGCCTCAATAAATGAACTCGCGGCGTCAATAAAAGAGACAGGCATTATTCAGCCTTTGCTGGTGGTACCGGAAGAAGATCATTATAAGCTGATTGTCGGGGAAAGAAGATGGCGAGCGGCCCAAAGAGCAGGTTTGCGAGTGGTGCCTGTTATTATCAGAAATATGACCGAAGACAAGCAGCTGGAAGTTTCTCTTATTGAAAATATCCACCGCGAAGATTTAAATCCGCTAGAAATTGCTGAAGCTTTTGAGCGATTGGTAAACCAGCTGGGGTTGACCCAGCAGGAAGTTGCCGATCGGGTGGGCAAGGACCGAGCTTCAGTTGCCAACTATATCCGCTTACTCAAATTGCAGCCAGAGATTAAAACACTCATCCGGGATGGGAAGCTGTCAATGGGCCAGGCCAGAGCCATCCTGTCTCTTGAGGATGAAGAACTGCAAAAAAGCGTCGCTTTTCAGGCGGTGGAAAAATCTCTGTCAGTTCGAGAAACTGAAAAACTTGTTCAAAAGTTAAAAGAGAGGCCCCCGCGCACTCAGAAATCGCTGGAAGATCCTGATTTAAAAGCGCTGGAAGAAGAGTTAATCCAGTGCCTGGGCACCAAGGTGACGATCGCCGGGCAGCGGAATAAAGGTACGATCCGGATTTTTTATTTCTCGCTGGAGGAGCTTAACCGGATCTATGACAAAATTAAAGGAGTTAAAGCATGAAAGAAAAAGAAAAAGTCAGAGAAATTGCTGAAGAGTCTCATCTGGCCGGTCTTATTGACCAGGGGACGGAATTAAAGGGAGAATTAAATTTTAAGGGGTCTTTCCGAATAGAAGGCTACTTCCAGGGTAAAATATATTCAGATTCCATGCTGATTATCGGGGAAAAAGGAAAAGTAGAAGCTGAAGTCAAAGTAGGAGAACTGATTATCAATGGCGAAATTCATGGCCAGCTGCAAGCCAGAGAACGGATCGAGGTTCACAACAAGGGCCGGGTCTTTGGCACGCTTACGGCTCCCAAACTCCTGATCGAGGAAGGCTCTTATCTGGAAGCCACCTGCCAGACCATCAGTGTTCCGGAAGAACCAGGACCGCCTTCGTCAGACTTAAAGTAAGGGAAATCGGCTTGAATCCCATTCTTAAGTGAACTACTCTTAAAAGAGTTAGATGCTTTCTATCAGTTATATTAATTATTATATTGAATTAGATAATAACTTAGAGTAAATACTTTAATCAGGTTTAGCCTTCTTATTTTGTTGGCGGTTTTTTTAATCCTATGAGCCTAAAATATATAATAGGCCTTATTCCACGCTGGTCGCAGTACTGTTTAAGTCTTCGATCTGCCACCTAACTGAGCAGGATGAAATATCTTTTCGGACCCCGGCCTTCGAGTAGTGAGAGTCCTTGGTTAGCCAGAATTCTAAAGTCAAATGTTATTTGATTCAAAAGTGAACTTTTGAAGCTTAGCCGGTGAGAAAATAATGGGCAGGTTCCTCAGCTTTTAATCTATAATCTGTTCTATTGTCGAATCACCTGCCAGCAGTCCCTACCCTGAGCATAACCAGAATGACATCTGTCTTCTACTGGCATTCCTTTCATGCATAAATAGGATGGCCCAGTCATCAGTCTATTTGAAAAACATAAAGAGTTTACCTTTAAACTGTATAGAATAGGGCAAAAAATTGTCTTGAGATTGACCCACCAAAAGAATATAATCATTCGAATTTCAAACTATTTATTTTAACGGAAATAGTCATGAGCAAGTATATCTTTGTAACCGGAGGGGTTATTTCAGGGCTTGGTAAGGGGCTGGCTGCAGCTTCCATCGGGCTTCTCCTCGAAGCTCACGGTTATAAAATAACAATTCAAAAATTAGATCCATACCTTAATGTTGACCCGGGAACAATGAGCCCCTACCAGCATGGTGAAGTCTTTGTTACCGACGATGGGGCCGAAACCGATCTTGATCTGGGACATTATGAAAGGTTTACTTTGACCAGAACTTCCAAAAACCATAACTGGACCGCCGGCCGGATTTATGAGCAAATTATCCGGCAGGAAAGACATGGAGATTATCTGGGCAAGACCGTTCAAGTAATCCCTCATGTGACTGATCAGATCAAGAACGCCTTTTATTCGGTCGCGGACCACCACGATATAGTGATTGTCGAAATTGGAGGAACAGTCGGTGATATTGAGAGCCAGCCTTTTCTTGAAGCTATCAGGCAGATGCGTCTTTCTCTCGGTCAGGAAAATACCCTTTTTATTCACCTTACCCTCGTGCCCTATGTGGAAACTTCAGGCGAACTTAAAACCAAGCCAACCCAGCACAGTGTTAAGGAATTAAGAGCCATAGGTATTCAGCCTGACATTCTCCTCTGCCGTACAAGCCGTGATTTGCCACTGGATCTCAAAGCCAAAATTGCACTTTTTACTAATGTTCCGATAGAAGCGGTTATTACTGCGCGGGATGCTTCCTCCATTTATGAGATACCGCTCAATTTTGCTGATGAAAGACTCGACTCTATTATTTTAAGAAAGCTCGGGCTGGCCACCTGCGGGCCTGATCTGAGTCGCTGGCAAAAGCTGGTAGAAACAGTCTATCATCCCCGGGATGAGGTGACGATAGCCATTGTTGGCAAATATACAGGCCTGCGTGACTCCTATCTCAGCCTGTATCAAGCCCTTGATCACGGTGGAGTGGGCAATTCATTGCGGGTCAACTTGAACTGGATCGAAGCCGAAGATCTGGAAAAGGGATCTTATCTGAGGAGATTAAAAGACCAGGATGGGATTCTTGTTCCCGGAGGCTTTGGCCAGCGAGGGGTCGAAGGCAAAATTAGGGCGGTCAAATACGCCCGGGAAAAGAAAGTTCCGTTCTTTGGCATCTGTCTTGGCATGCAGTGCGCAACCATTGAATTTGCCCGAAATGTTGCCCGCCTGAGAAAAGCAAACAGTCAGGAGTTCGATCCGCAAAGTCCTCATCCCATTTTTCGCCTCTGGCAGGAGCTAAGGCCAGACTCTGACCTGGGTGGAACAATGAGATTGGGTGCATTTAATTGTCAGCTTAAAAAAGGTACGCTGGCTTATTCCATCTACCAGCATCCACTGGTCAGCGAGCGCCACCGCCATCGCTATGAATTCAATCCAGACTATGAACAGGTCCTGGAGTCAGCCGGTCTGGTCATTTCAGGGAAAAACCCCGAACATGGCCTGGTGGAAATAATTGAACTCAAAGATCATCCCTGGTTCCTTGGTTGTCAGTTTCATCCTGAGTTTAAATCTAGGCCTCTCGAGCCACACTGTCTTTTTAAATCATTTATTGCTGCTGCCTATAAGCATAAGATAAGCCGGAGGTAGTAATCGTCATAAAAGAAGAAGCAGCAGGTTGGGTCGGAAAGTGCCTGGTGCCAGGAACGCCTGTTTTAATGAATAAAAGTAAAATCACTCAGGTGGCCTGTCTGGCCCAGAAATTGATAACGGCCTAGGACTAACCAGGATTTAAAAAAAGATAAAAAAAATATTACCAAAAGCCTTCAGGGTATTATAAATTATAATCTAAGAAATCAAGGGAGGCTCAGAATGGAGATAAAGGTCAAAAAAGAGATCTTTAGAGAATATGACATAAGAGGTGTCGTCGGCGAAGACCTTAACCAGGAGGTGGCTGAGGTCATCGGACAGGCCATCGGTACAAAAATTCAGAAAGCTGGCCGAAAAAGGGTGGCTGTCGGGCGTGATTGCCGCCTGAGCTCGCCGGAATTGTTTTCAGCTTTAACAGAAGGTCTTTTGTCCTCCGGTCTTAACGTCATCGATCTGGGTGTTGTTCCGACGCCTCTGGTTTACTTTACCAGTTATTATTTCCACGAAGAAGCGGCTGTCGTTATCACCGGCTCTCATAACCCGCCGGAATTTAATGGATTTAAAATTATGATTGGAGAGGAAACTCTTCATGGGCGGGAGATTCTGGAAATCTACCAGATTATTGAGAGCGGTGAATTTATCACTCCAGCTCAACGCGGTCAGCTGACTGCTTTTGACCCTGTACCTGAATATATCAATTATGTGGCCAGCCAGATTCATTTAGAACGTCCGGTTAAGATTGTTATTGATGCCGGTAACGGCACAGCCGGGCCGGTGGCTGTTCCGCTATTTAAAAAACTGGGGGCAGAGGTCATTGAACTCTATACTGAGATGGATGGTCACTTTCCTCATCACCATCCGGACCCAACGCTCCCCGAAGCGCTGAAAGATTTGATGGCGACAGTCAGAGAAAGCGGGGCGGAAGTTGGACTTGCCTACGATGGCGATGCTGATCGGCTGGGAGCGGTGGATGAAGCTGGCCACATAATCTGGGGAGATCAGTTGATGATCATTTTTGCCCGCGACCTGCTTCCCTCTCATCCAGGGGCAGCTATCATTTCCGAAGTCAAGGCTTCCCACCTTCTTTATGATGAAATCCGACGGCTGGGTGGCCAGCCGATCATGTGGAAAACCGGCCATTCTTTAATCAAGGAAAAAATAAGGCAGGAGAAGGCCCTGCTGGCTGGAGAAATGAGCGGGCATATTTTCTTTGCTGATCGCTGGTTTGGTTTCGACGATGCCATCTACGCCTCAGCCAGACTGGTGGAGATAATTTCTCGCCAGATGAAAAAACTCTCTGCTTATCTGGCCGACCTGCCCCCTGTTTACAACACACCTGAGATCAGGATTTATACTTCGGATGAGGTCAAATTCAAGGTGGTTGATGGCGTCAAGGAGAAGCTCAGCCAGCTACCTGAGATCAAGCAACTTATTGATATTGATGGAGTTAGGGCTGTCTTCGACCACGGCTGGGGATTGGTCAGGGCCTCGAATACTCAGCCGGTTATTGTCCTGCGGTTTGAAGCCGATAGCCAGGAGGAATTAAGCCGCATCGAACAGAAAATCAAAAGCTCTCTGGAAGAGGTTCTGACCGGTTTGAACAGCAAATAAGCATAAAGGGTTTGGGGGAGGTAATTGTGGGAAAACAAGACAAGAGGAGTAAGAGGAAAGGTGACAAGCTGCCTGATCTGAGGGTGGTCATTCTGGCTGGTGGTAGCGGGACTCGTTTCTGGCCTTTAAGTCGTCGGAAAAACCCCAAGCAATATCTGACTATCGTCGGGGGGAAAAAGCTCGTTGAGCAGACCGTAGACAGGGTGAAAGGCCTGGTGCCCGTTGATAACCTTTATACCGTGGCCGTTTCCTGGCAAAGCCGGAAACTGGAGAAAATCTTACCAGCTGTGCCCCGAAAAAATTTACTGACTGAACCTCAGGCCAGAAACACTGCTCCTTCCGTTCTTCTGGCTACTGCCACTATTTATCTCGACAATCCCGAGGCGGTGATCGCCTTTTTGCCAGCTGATCATTACATCCAGGAAGTTCAACTCTTCCGGCAGAAACTTCAGGCGGCTGCGGCTGCTGCTTATAAATTTAAAAAGATCATTATGTTTGGTATCCCGCCGACTTCTCCGGCCACTGGCTATGGTTATCTTCATTGCCCGGACGTTAGTTTTAAGACCCTGTGTGGAGAAAAATTTTATACGGTGAGCGGCTTTAAAGAAAAACCAGATCTGCCAACAGCCCTCGACTTTATTCAGTCTGGAGAATACTACTGGAATAGCGGCATCTTTCTCTGGCGGGCGGATGTCTTTGAGGAAAGTCTGAGAAAATATACACCAGAGCTTTTTTCAGCCTGGATAAAAATTCTTGAGGCTTTAAAAAAAGGCAAGCGTCAGACACTGGCCAGAATTTTTCGTGAACTCCCGGCCCAATCCATAGACTATGCGCTGATTGAAAAAGTCAGAGGTTCGCTTATGGCCAGAGGTGATTTTGGCTGGTCTGACCTCGGGTCGTGGAGTTCCCTCTATGAACTTCATAGACAGGATGAAAACTGTAATGTGGCCAACGGCTCAATCGTTTCTCTTGATTCGAAGAACTGCCTGGTTCTAAATCCAGGTCAGCTAACAGCTTTAATTGGCGTTGAAGACCTGATCATTGTCAATTCCAAAGATGCTCTTCTTGTCTGTCGGCGGGAGGCTGATCAGCGGGTCAAGGAGCTGGTCGAAAAGCTCGGCAAAGAGCAACCAGAGCACGTTTAAGCTTTAATTGCTTCTACCTTTTTCCGCGCTGAGGGCAGCTCGTCAAAGCGCTTAATTATAGCCTCTTTGCAATTTTGAGTGGGTAGCACCATAAACAAAATAAACAGCCAGGCCCATCCCCAGCCAGATAACGAATCTGAACCAGGTAACTGTGGTCAGGCCCAGCATTAGATATAAACAGAAAAAAATGGTGACAAGGGGAGTAAAAGGAACCAGAGGAGTCTTGAATTTTCTTTCCAGGTTAGGCTGGGTGTGCCTTAAAACAATGACTCCGATCGAGACCAGAACAAAAGCAAAAAGGGTCCCTATGTTGCACAGCTCCAGGATTATGTTGAGAGGGAAAAAACCGGCAATAAGAGCAGTCAGACCGCCGGTAATCCAGGTGCATAGGGCCGGAGTTCGATGTTTGGGGTGAACACGGGCGAAAGCCTCGGGCAGAAGACCGTCTCTGGCCATGACCATGAAAATTCTAACCTGTCCATAGACAGTGATCAACAAAGTTGAAATCATGCCGATAATTGCGCCGGTAGCAACCAATGCTCCTCCCCAGCGAATGCCAATGCTGGCCAGAGCAGCCGGCAGAGCATTGCCAATGTCTATCTGTTTATAAGGAACGAGGCCAATTAAAACAAAGGCTACCCCCAGATATAAGACAATAACCACACCCAGGCAAAGCATCAGACCAATGGGCACATCCCTTTTCGGGTTAATGGTTTCTTCGGCAGCAGTAGAAACGGCATCGAAACCGATGTAAGAGAAGAAAATAATAGCCGCTCCCGACATGATCCCTTTCCAGCCCATCGGAGCGAAAGGCGTAAAATTACTTAGATTGACATGTTTAATGCCAAGGATAATAAAAAGGACAATCACTGATATTTTGATAACAACAATAATATTGTTGGTTACCGAGCTCTCTTTGATTCCTATAAACAAAATCCAGGTGATGAGCATCGTGATGAGGACCGCCGGGAGATCGATGATACCACCGGCCAGAGGTGTAAGGCACAAGGCCCTGGGCAGCTTGACTCCCAGGTTCTCGATGAGCCCGATGAAAGTTGATGACCAGCCGGAAGCGACGGCACTGGCCGAAACTAAATACTCTAGCATCAGGTCCCACCCAATGATCCAGGCAATAATTTCACCGAAAGCTGCGTAGGAATAAGAATAGGTGCTGCCGGCGACCGGAAACATGCAGGCCAGTTCGGAATAGGTTAAGGCGCACAGGCCAGCGGTTACCGCCGCGATAAGAAAAGACAGGATGACCCCGGGGCCGGCCAGATGCGCTCCCTGGCCCGTGGCTACAAAAATTCCAGTGCCGACCACTGAGCCAATGCCCAGGGCAGCCAGATCAATGGCCTTTAGGCTCTTTTTGAGCTGGGTATGTTCGGAAGCTTCCTGCAAATCTTCAGGTCTTTTTTTCGCCCAGAGATTCATGCTGTTGCTCCTTGCAAAAACAACAGAATAGTTTTAAATAATACCTAGGTGAAATGGATTTTACAAGAAAAAACTTAATTGATAAAAAATGATAAAAGAATGGAAGGAAATTATTCCTGATGGCGTCAAAAGTTTATATAGTCGGAATTTTTCCTGACGGGTCAAAAAATTATTTTGAGTAAAGGAGGAGGTGGATGCATGAATTTTAAGAAATTGTCTGGTATCTTTTTAACAGCCTTTTTCCTTTTGGCCCTGGTCGGCCAGGCGCAGGCCCAGGTTAAGCTTGACGTTAAAGAGCATGTCCTGTCCAACGGGATGAAGATTTTAATGATTCCCAAGCCGGGTGTGCCCAGAGTGGTCTGTCACATCTACTACAAGGTGGGCTCAATCAATGAGCGTCCTGGAACAACGGGTTCAGCTCACATTCATGAACACCTGATGTTTAAGGGCACCAGAATAATGGGTGTAACTGATTTTGAAGCTGACGATGCCATTAATCGCCAGATCGATGAGTTGATGCATAAGATTTATCGTGAAAAGTACTGGAAAAAGGATGGGGATCAGGCCAAGATTGCTGAATGGCAGAAGCAGGTGGATGAACTGATACAAACCGAGAAAAAATACATCATCAAAGATCACCTGTGGGAAACTTATATGAAGAATGGCGGTACCGGTCTCAATGCCTCGACCTCAAGTGAGGTGACCGGTTACTATGTCACCCTGCCCTCGAATAAAGTTGAACTGCAGATGCTGCTCGAAGCCGACCGCATGATGAATGCCTATTTCCGTGAATTTTATTCAGAAAAAGATGTCATCATGGAAGAGAGAAGACTGAGTGAAAATCAGCCAGGCTTTTACTTCAATGAACAGGTCAATGCTGCTTTCTATGCTGCCTCGCCCTATCACTGGCAAGTCATCGGCTGGATGGATGATTTAAAGAAAGTCACCAAAGAGGACCTGATTGAATTTCACAACAAATACTATGTCCCTAACAATGCTGTAGCTATCTATGTCGGCGATATAAAACCAGAGGCGATTATAGCCCTGGCTGAGAAATATTTTGGTGTCATCCCGAAAGCAGCCGATATCGAGCCGATTAGAACAGGCGAACCTCCGCAGTATTCAGAAAAAAGGATGTACGGACAGGGACCCGGTCTGCCCAGTTTTCAACTCTGGTTTCATATTCCACCTGATGGCGACCCGGATGTGCCGGCGTTAAATATCCTGGCCAGCATTCTTTCCGGTGAAACCGGCCGGCTGACCAAATCACTGGTCAAAGAAAAAGACCTGGCGATCAGAGCTATGGCTATGAGCCGCCCGCAGTGGTATGCAGGAGCTTTTACTTTCAACATTGTCCCGAAACTGCAGGCAGCTGCCAAGCCGGAAGAAGTCGAAAAAGCAGTCTGGGAAGAAATTGACAAAATTAAAAAGGACGGCGTAACTCCGGAAGAACTGCAGAAAGCTAAAAATAAAACTGAAGCTACCTTTATCCGCAGTCTTGAGTCACCGATGTTCCTGGCCATGCGGGTTGGTCGAGCCGAACTTAATCGCGGTTGGCGCTCACTGTTGACAGATCTCGAAGATATGAAGAAAGTCACTTCTGATGATATCAAGAGAGTGGCTGCCAAATATTTCGTTAAGGATAATTCCCTGGTAGCCATTTATTCCCGGGGTCAAGCGAGATAAGGAGGGATGGTCATGAAGAAAAGAAATATATTAATTTTCGGACTTTTTCTGGTTCTGGCCGCCGGGGCGATTTTCGCTCAGGTCACCAGGCCTGAAGATTTGAAGTTCCCTCCGCTTCAATTTGAGCCACCTCAGCCTGCTCAGTACCGGCTCGTTATGAGTAATGGTCTTCGTGGCTATATCCAGGAAGACAGAGCTCTCCCCATTGTCAATTTGACTGCGATTATCAATACCGGTAGTATCTATGTCCCTAAGGATAAAGCTGGTCTGGATTCGATGCTCTCCGAATGCCTGATTAAGGGTGGGACTAAGACCAGAACAGGATCAGCCATAGAAGAGCGCCTGGATTTTCTCGGGGGAACGATTAACTTTTCAGTTGGAGAAAGGACCTCGACCCTGTCCCTGTCTATCCTGAGTAAGGACCTGGATGAGGGATTGGATATTTTCTTCGATTTGCTGATGAATCCAGAGTTTCGAGAAGACAGCCTGAAGCTGGCCAGAGGCAAGATCATTGAGCAGATGCGTGGGGCCAATGATAACCCCAGCCTGGTCTTAAACCGCGAATTCGAAAAGATCCTCTATGGCGATTGCCCGCTGACCTATCAAGCGACCAAGGCGACAGTTGAATCAATCACTCAGGCTGATCTCAAAGCTTTTCACAAAAAATATTTCTTCCCCAAAAATATCATCCTGGCTGGTGCCGGCGATTTCAATCGCAACCAGTTAAAAAGCAAAATCGACAAATATGCTTCCAAATGGGCCAACGCAGCTCTGGTTTTCCCGGAGATAAGCAAAAAGTTTCCCGAGCCGGAGCCGGGAATTTATTTCATTCAAAAAAAGATCAACCAGGGTTATATCAGCATCGGACATCTGGGTCTTGAAGATACCAATCCTGATTACTTTGCTGTGCAGGTGATGAATTTTATTCTGGGCGGCGGAAGCTTTACCTCCAGGATTACCTCCAAGGTCAGGTCGGATGAAGGACTGGCTTACAATTGCGGTAGCCGCTTCGTCTATCGCTGGGGCTTTCCTGGAACTTTCGCTGGCTACGTTCAAACCAAATCTTCGACTGTCGGCTATGCTATCTCTTTGATTCTAAAAGAGTTCGAACGAATCCGGCAGGAACCTGTGTCTGATGCCGAAATGGAAACAGCTGTTAATTATTTTCTGGAAAGCTTTGCTGATTTCTTCCAGAGCCCGCTTCGCACTATGATTAATTTTGCCACCCTCGAACTGCAGGGCAAACCGATGAACTACTATTCCACCTATCGCGATAAAGTTAAGGCGGTAACTAAAGAAAAAGTCATGGAAGTGGCCAAGAAATATATAAATCCAGAGAAAATGGTCATAGTGATTGTCGGTGATTTTGAACCCTGCAATCAGGGCTCGGAAAAATTCCCTGGTCCACTCGACAGACTGGGCAAAATTCACCGGGTGAAATTGCTTGATCCTTTGACCGGTCAGCTGGTGGAATAAGCAAGACCACAAGCGAGGTCAGCAAGTTTTAGGCTGACGATCAGAAAGATGGAAGTGATGTAACTCAAGAAGCAGGTCAAAAACAGACGCTGGATGATAAAGAGTTGAGCTCGCTGAACGCTGTTTCAAAAATGAAATCATGAGGGGCTGGCCACCGGGCTGGCCCCTCTTTTTTTGTGTTTTCCAACCTTGAATAAAGTCTAAGACGAAAAGATTAGCTTTATCCTCAGCATTCTTTATACTTGTATATATAGCGAAAATTCAAAATAAGGAATTAATGGGTAATAAAAAGTCAGATTCCAGCCCTGAATTCTGAGAACAGTAAAGTGGCAAAGGGGAATGAGCCAGAACAGGGCTCTCACTTACAGAGTTTAAGGCCCAGCTCGGACAGTTGCTTTTCGTCCACTTCTGAGGGCGAGTCGGTCATGAGGCACAGGGCACTCGTTGTCTTGGGAAAAGGAATCACCTCGCGAATGGAATCAAGGTTACAGAGCAGCATAACCAGCCGGTCAAAACCAAGAGCAATTCCTCCGTGAGGTGGTGCACCATAGGTTAGAGCTTCTAAAAAGAAGCCAAATTTCTGTCTGGCCTGCTCGGGCGAAAGGCCAAGCACTTTAAAAATTCTGGACTGGAGTTCCGGCTGGTGAATTCTGATGGAACCGCCCCCGACTTCATAGCCATTGAGTACCAGATCATAAGCCAGTGATTTGACCCGGAGCGGTTCGCTCTCCAGGTAGTCGAGGTCAGCCGGATCAGGGGAAGTAAAGGGGTGATGCATCGAAACTATCCTTTTCTCTTCTTCGCTCCATTCAAAGAGAGGAAAGTCAGTGATCCAGCCAAAGGCACGGCAGCTTTTATTGATTTTTCCTGCCTTTATTTTTTCGGCTATAAAATTGCTTCTCAGTTCGCCCAGGACTTTAATCGCCGTTTGGCGGGAGGAGGCAACAAGTAGAGCCAGATCCCCATCTTGAGCCTGAAGCTTTTCTGCCAGGAGGCGCAATTCCTCCTCAGTCATCTTTAAAGACGACTTAAAGCTTCCGCTGCTTTTCTTGACCCAGATCAAACCAGGGGCTCCCAGAGACTTAGCTTTTTCCTGCAGCCTGTCCAGGTGGGAGCGCGAAAGCTCAGCCCCTCCCTCGACCAGTAAGCCTCTTAGCACACCGTCTCTATCCAGAGCGGATTTAATCAACTCGGAATTAAGATTCCGGCCAATTTCGCTTAAATCCTCTATGGCGATCGAGTCCCTGAGGTCCGGCTTATCCGAGCCATAACGGTCCATAGCCTCAGCATAAGTCAGCCGCGGAAAGGGGAGGCTGATCTTTTCTCCATTCAGGGCAAAAAGCTTCTCCATCAATCCTTCGATAAGGTGGTAGATATCTTCTCGTCCAATAAAGCTCATTTCGATATCAATCTGGGTAAATTCCGGTTGCCGGTCGGCTCTGAGATCTTCGTCCCGAAAACAGCGGACAATCTGAAAATAGCGATCGAAACCAGCGATCATCAAAATTTGTTTGAAGAGCTGTGGTGACTGAGGCAGAGCATAAAACTTTCCAGGATGAAGGCGGCTGGGGACAAGATAGTCCCTGGCTCCTTCTGGTGTGCTTTTGGTAAGGAAAGGTGTTTCAATCTCCAGGAAACCCTGTTCGCTCAGATAATTTCTGGTAGCCAGGGCGGCCTGATGGCGGATAATTAGATTTTTCTGCATCGAAGGCCGTCTTAAATCGAGGTAACGGTATTTAAGCCGTAGCTCTTCTGTCGCTTGAGGCGGATCGGCGATCACAAAAGGTGGAACAGCAGAGCTATTTAAAATCTCGAATTCTGATATTTCGATTTCGATTTCGCCTGTTGCCATCTGCCGGTTAATAGCAGCTGGTTCTCTCCGGTTGACTACCCCTCTGACTGCGATGACATACTCACCGCGCAGCTTTCTCACTTCCTCCAGAAGTTCGGGCTGGCTATTCCGGATGACGAGCTGGATAAGACCGGTTCTGTCACGGAGGTCAACAAAGACCAGACTCCCCAGGTCGCGCACCCTCTGCACCCAGCCCTTTAAAACCACTTCCCGGCCGATATCGCCGGCCTCGAGCTGGCCGCAATAATCTGTTCTCGAGACGGCTTGAGATTTCCTTTCCTGACTGTTGTTGCCCATAGCTTAATCCCTTCTGAGAACGCCCTGTTTATCCTTCTCTTTTTCGATGACAATTTGCGCCAGCTGTTCGATCGTTCCTTTATATTGTTTTGATTCCAGCATGTCCTTGAGCTGGTATTCACCAGAGGCCAGCTCATCTTCGCCGATAATAACCGTCCAGGTCGCACCGATTTTGTTAGCCCGGCTGAAGTGGGCTTTCCAGCTTCGCTCTTTGAACTCTATGATACAGGGAATCCCCAGGGTGCGGAAATAGCGGGCAGCCAGCAGGCTGGCCTGCCTGGCCTGCTCACCGCTGTAAGCGAAATAGGCAAACCCTGGAGCCGGCGCTTCCAGTTTCGAGACGAGGAGGAGCCTCTCCACTCCAATGGCCAGTCCGGTGCCGCATAAATCCGGTCCACCAAATTCTTTGACCATATTGTCATAGCGGCCGCCACCGCCGATGGCATTCTGAGCACCAAGATTTTCCACCACCAGCTCAAAGGTGGTTTTGGTGTAGTAGTCGAGGCCTCGGACAAGAGTCGGTTCTATCCGGTAAGGCAGCTGATAAAGATCCAGATAGCTCAGGAACTTTTTAAAATGTTCCCGGCACTCCTCGCACAGGTAATCGGTGATCCTGGGGAAAGTTCGGGCTGCTTCCTGACAGCTTTCCTGCTTGCAGTCGAAAATGCGCAGGGGATTAATTTCAGCCTTTCTCTGGCAATCCGGGCAGAGCTGGTCTTTGACTTTAGCCGCGGCTTCTCTCAGGGCCTGTCCATAGGCTGGTCGGCACCGCGGACAACCAACAGAATTAACCAGGGTAGAAACACCTTCGACCCTGACTTCCTGGAAGAAACGATAGGCCATTTCTATAATTTCGGCATCAATAGCGGCATCGGGCTCGCCAAAGACCTCCACATCTATCTGATGGAACTGACGGTAGCGCCCTTTCTGCGGGCGGTCATAACGGAACATAGGACCGGTGTAATAGAAACGGAGTGGTTGAGGCTGAAGATCAAGGCGATGTTCAATGATGGCCCTGACGACCGACGGCGTATATTCTGGACGAAGCGTGACGGATCTTCCACCCTTATCGGTAAAAGTGTACATCTCTTTGGTAACAATATCGGAAGAGGCGCCGGTGCCCCGTTCAAATAGCTCGGTTGGCTCTAAAATCGGTGCCCGGAGTTCCCGGAAACCATAAAGTTCAAAAGTCCGGCGGGCGGAAGCCTCGACCTTCTGCCACAACCTGGCTTCTTCTGGCAGAATATCCCTCATGCCCTTAATTGAGGAGATGACTTCTTCCTTTTGTTCACTGCTCATTTTCTTCCTGCCTCATTATTCACCATTACCTCTTGCCTGTTAATCACAGTTCAGGATAATTATGCTGGCCGTTATTAAATTGGTGCCTGGAGTTTAACTTTTTTTCGTTTCGAAAATTCCCTGACGTCTTATTTTTCTGTAGCGCTCATCCAGAAGATCGGCCAGACTCAACTGCTGGAGCTTCTTTAAAGTCTGATGGAGCTGCTTATCAACGTTCTTAAAAGTTGTCTCATAATCCATGTGAGCGGCACCAGGCGGCTCCGGGATGATTCTGTCAATAATACCCAGTTCATGAAGCTTTTGAGCCCGTAAGCCCAGATTCTCGGCTGCCTGTTCAACTGCTGATGGCCCCTGATCTTTCCACAGAATGGCGGCGCAACCTTCAGGTGAGATGACAGAATAGAAGGCATATTCGAGCATCAGCAGAGAATCGCCAAAGCCGATACCCAGTCCGCCGCCACTGCCTCCTTCCCCGATAATGACATTGATAATGGGAGTTTTCAGCCTGGCGATGGTTTTCAGGTTATAGGCGATAGCTTCAGCCTGGCCTCTTTCTTCCGCCCCGATGCCGGGGTAAGCACCTGGCGTGTCAACAAAGGTTATAACCGGGAAGTTGAATTTTTCCGCCATCTGCATAATTCTCAGAGCCTTGCGGTAACCTTCAGGATTGGGCTGGGCAAAATTGCGCTCGATCCTGGCTTTGGTTGTGCGGCCTTTCTGGTGGCCGATAACCGCCACGGTCTGACCCTTGTAAAAAGCCAGCCCGGCCACAATAGCCGGGTCGTCAGCAAAGCGCCGGTCGCCATGGAATTCCATGAAGTCCTGGAAAAGAGCATTAATATAATCGAGTGTATAAGGCCGGCGTGGATGGCGGGCAATCTGCACAATGTGAACCGCTGTTAATTTAGGAACGATTTTCGTCCATTCTTTTTCGAGCTCTGCTCGCAGAGCAGCGATTTTTTCCTTACGATTAGAATCTTCGCTGGCCTCCAGCGCATCAATCTGCTCTTTAATGGCGACCAGAGGTCTTTCCAGAGAATAAAAATCAAGTATTTCTTTCATCATTGACTCTCTTATTGGCTATTCTATCAAAAAATGACAGCCGAGGGTATTCTAAAGATTAGCCTTCCTGACTGTCAAGAGGAGGCGCAACTGACTTCTGGCAGTTAACTGTTCCAACAGGTTTTTCTCCTGCGATTAAAATGATAGATTAAATATTATTTACAAAGAGAGAGGGAAACCCGGCTGGCCGGGAGAGGAGTCAGCCCGGACAAGCTGCAGTCATGGCCGTAGCAGGCAGTAACCAGGACGGTTTATTTTTCGGTGATAAAAATAAAGTCGTGAGAAAAAAATGTGCTAACTGGCGTCTTTTATCAGATGATTTTTATTCGAGGCCAGAAAGGGGTCAGCAGAAGAGGGGTATTTTTTATCCCGGAGCTGTCTTTTCATATGGAGGGAAAAGTTCGGGCGATTCTCAGCTTCGTGATCGAACTTTAAGTAAATCCTGAACTTGCTTGAAAAACTGAAAAGTGTCTGAACCTGGAGGGAATAATGCTTAAAGAAATAATCCTTTTGACCTGGAAAAAAATTGGGCGCGTTAACTGGGTCCAATCTATTCTGGTCGCTTTTTCCCTGTTACTTTGCCTGTATTTTATTCTGTTAACCTCTGACCCGGCTAAAGGCGTTAATGAATTCCAGGGTCTCTTCGGCTTGATGGCTGTTCTCCTCAGTGGAGGATTGGTCTTTGATGAATTTGAGAGCAGGCAGATTGATCCTTTTCTTTCCAGACGGAAAAAGGCCGCTTTTTTCTGGGGGAAATACCTGGCGGTCTGGCTGCTTCTGGTCGGGGCTTTTCTTCTTCTCCTTATCTTTTCTTTTCTGTCCCTGGAAATAAAAGGGCAGATGGCCATTTTACCGGAGCTTATAAAAGGGCTTGTCTGCGGGCTGGTTATCTCCACCTATATTTTTGCTCTGGGCTTTTTATTTGCCTGTTTCCTGCGGGGTGCATTGAACTTTGCGGCTGTTCTGGTTTTACAGATAGCTACCTTCATGGTTTACATCTATAAGGATTGGGTGAAAGAGCTATTAGATTCCGGTCAGCTGCTTGTAGCCAGTCCTAAGAGTTTGGTAGCTCTGGCTTTCATACCGGAATGGATAACATTAGAAAGCTGGCAGGTGGCCTATATTCTTTCTCTGACGACCGTTTTTCTTCTGGCCAGCCTGGCCGTTTTTAGAAGTATGGGACTGAGAAATAATCTCGTGGCTGGTGAGGCCCGTCAGGCGCCTCTTCTTCTGCGGCTGCTGGGTGTGGTCAAGGTTTTCCGTGAAGGACCTCTGGGGAGGCAAAAAAAGATGGCTCTGGCCGATGTTAATTTTTCTATTAAAGCTGGCCAGGTGACTGGATTTCTCGGTCCTAACGGAGCTGGCAAGACTACCACCATCAGAATTATTCTTGGGTTTTTAAAACCAGACTCTGGCCGGATTGAGTATTATTCACCCCAGGAAAAAGAACTGGACCTGTCTTCTCTCCGTCTCGGTTATCTGCAGGAGCAGGCCAGCCTGTATCCCTTTCTGACGGTCAGGGAAACCCTGGAGCTCGTAGCGAGAATGGATGGCCTCAGCCGGGCAGAAGCTCAGGAGCAGGCTCTGGACATGGCCAGGACTCTTAATCTAACTGAGTATCTGGATAGTCGGATTAAGAGTCTTTCCAAAGGAACAAGACAAAAAGTGGCACTGGGGGTGGCGGCCAGTGGTCAGCCCGATTTTCTGATCTTTGACGAGCCTTATACCGGGCTTGATCCTCTCATCATGTATGAAGTCAGAAATTTGATCCTGAAGCTTAAGGCTAAGGGTATAACCATTTTCCTCTCCTCTCATCTTTTGCCAGAAGTGGAGAAGGTCTGTGAGGAAGTGGTCCTCATCAACCGGGGTAAGATTATCTGCGGGGGAGAAATAGAACGGTTAAAGACGAACTGGCAGATTTTCCAGGTCATAAAAGACAACCCAGAACTCGCAACGAGGCTGGAGAAGCTCAGCGGAGAGAAGCTGAGCGGGCAAGACTTCAATAGCGTGGCCGGCCTCAATCTGGAAAGTGTGCTTGAGGCTGCAGAGCTTCAGGAGAAGCTTAAGAATATTCCTCCCCCTGATGTGGAAAAGATTTTTCTAGAAAGTGTGATCAACTCCTAGCCAGATGAAGGCTTATTTTTTCTGGCTGTTAAGGAGCCGCTGGCGGACAACCTCATAGAAAAAAACAGCTGCGGCTGCCCCGACATTAAGGCTTTTTACCTGACCGAGCATCGGCAGGGAAAGAAGAGCATCGCATTTTTTCCTGATATTAGCCCGGAGGCCAGAGCCTTCTGAACCGAGGATAATCGTCACCGGCAGGGTAAAATCAAATTCAAACCACCTCATCGGGCTTTCCCCGGCCGCTCCAACCACCCAGATACCCTGCTCTTTGAGCCAGTCAATTGAGCGGGATAAATTGGTGACTCTCGCCACCTGGAGATGATGGATGGCACCGGCTGAAACTGAAGCCACAGCCGGAGTCAGCCCAGCCGAGTGTCTTTCCTGAAGGATAAGACCGCTGGCCCCTGCTCCCTCCGCACTGCGGACTATCGCCCCGATATTTTGCGGGTCTTCCACCCCATCCAGCATAACGAGAAAAGCCGGTTTTTCTCCGCTAACCAGATCTTCGAGTCTTGAATATTCTTTCTCCGCCACCAGGGCTACCGCCCCCTGATGGTGAGGGCAGAGACTGTCCAGTTTGTCCCGCGGGGCAAAAATAACCGGAATATGATTTTCCCGGGCCAGGCGGATGATTTCAGCCAGTTGATAATGTCCTTTTTCTTTCTGCACAAAGATTTTATTGACGCGCTGCGGCGAGCCATGGAGATATTCAATTATGGCATTAATCCGACCGAGTCTATCTTCTTGCTGGTTCATGCTGGTTTCCCGGCTGGTTCTATCCCCAGCACGCGGGCAAATTCTCTGATTCTTTGCAGACAATTCTTAATCGGGCGGGGAAAGTTGAGTCTGGCTCCTTCTTCAACCAGCGGAATGAACTTATCCAGCTCGAGCCCGGAAGCGCGGGCCGTCAGCATCACCCGCAGTGGATGATAGAGTTCTTTACCCTTAATCCCTGTTTCCTTTTTTATCTCTCCGGTCAGCCGCGCAAAAACCTCATAATTAAAATCAGAAAGATCGGATGTTTTTTGCACCAGAGCCTGGAGCACTTTCCGCGCTGAATCAGAACTGATAATTTCCCTGGCTTCTTCCGCGAGGGCTTCCGGCTGGAAATCAAAGATCAGGGAGAATTTCTGAGGCAGATCAGAGAATTTATCCACACCTTCAAGGAGGAGTTCGACCACCCGGCTTAACCACTCTTCTTCTGCTGACCCGAGTGTTGCGCCGACCAGGCCAGCTTCTTTCAGGTAAGGCAGAGCCAGCTCCAGTTTTTTCGACGGCGGCAAAAGTTTTATATGCTGGCGATTAAGCCAGTAAAGTTTATCATAATCAAAGATGGCTGCAGCCCGGTTGACGTGGCTGAGGTCAAAAAGGCTCACCAGCTCCTCGAGAGTCAGGACCTCCTTCCCTTCGGGTGGCGACCAGCCCAGAAAGGCCAGATAATTGCAGAGAGCCTGGGGTAAAACCCCTTCCCGTCGGAACTGATCAATCGAGGTGGCTCCATGTCTTTTGCTCAATCTGGTGTTGTCTTTGCCCATTACCATCGAAAGATGAGCAAAAACAGGAAGCGGCCAGTTAAAGGCCTGGTAAAGGAGAATCTGGCGGGGAGTATTGGAAATATGGTCTTCACCCCGGACGACATGGGTGATGTGCATCAGCGCATCATCAATTACCACCGAGAAGTTATAAGCAGGCATGCCATTTGATCTGACAATAATCGGATCGCCGATGAGCTTGAGGTCAAACTCCACCTCACCCCGCACCAGATCATTGAACCTCACCAGTCCTTCTTCTGGAACTTTAAGCCGGATGGCCGCCTGTTCGCCCGACTCCAGCCTGCGTCTGGCTTTCTCGAGAGGGATATTACGGCAGCGACCGCTGTAAGCAGGTGATCGGCCCTGAGCCAGGGCTTCTTCCCTTTGCCGCTCTAGCTCTTCCTGGGGGCAAAAACAATAATAAGCCTGTCCATTTTCGAGAAGTTGCCGGGCATATTGATGGTAAAGTTCAAGCCTTTCCGACTGGCGGTAGGGACCAAACTCACCGCCCACATCAGGTCCCTCATCCCAGTCGAGACCGAGCCAGCGCAAATCTTCTATGAGGTTTTTTTCGTATTCAGGTTTTGAGCGTTCGATATCGGTATCTTCCACCCTGAGGACAAAAACACCACCTTTCTGCCTGGCCAGGAGCCAGTTAAAAAGAGCCGTGCGGGCATTGCCGACGTGAATAAAGCCGGTCGGGCTTGGCGCAAACCTCACCCTTATTTTTTCAGTACTATCGCTTCTGATCATAGGCTAAGGATAGTGTCAGGCGGCTTAAAAATCAAGTCAGGCCGTCCGCTGGCTAAGTGGAGAAACTTATAAAAATTTATGAAAGAGAGGAAAAAACTAATAAAAAAAATTAATAAAGAATCTAAAAGGGATTAATAAACCACTCATCAGGAAATGGATATTCGTCGAGCCAGCGGGTTTAGCTTCACTTATGAGGCAAAAACAAATTAATTTCCATCAAGCCGGACCAGGCCAATGGAGCTGGCCTCTCTATTCTTTCCTTTTCAGCCAGTCCGAAGTTCAGCCAGGGTTTAATTACCCGGGCCCAGGATGTCCTCACGGCTGAGCTTGTCTCTTTTCTGATAACCGGCCGGTATAGTATAGATCCCGGCCGGGGCCGGTTTCTGGCTTATTTCGACCAGCTCGGCTCTCGAGCTTATTTCTGTACCCATGCTTTGAGCTTTCATCTCATAGGCGATCCAGAGTCCTTTGATCTTGTTGAGTTCGCTGGCCGTCTCTCCCGAGACCTTGAGCTCCATTTTCATCATTTCAGGCTGAATTCTTTCCAGGTAATCTTTCAGGTTATAGGGGAGTTTTTCAGACGCCCAGACTGTCATTTCCACCGGATACATCATGACTGTCATTTCCAGCTGATAGGCCTGGCAGGGAATATTATTGATGACTTTGGTTTCATTTTTGGGAGTGACTTTGATCGTCATTTGCTGCCAGACCTGGGCCATCTGAGAGAGCTCGGGCGGCAGAAGTTGAGCATAATCTATCGGCGGTGTAAGTTCGAGATAAGATTTAGTCGCCTGGCTGATCAGATAAACCTTGTTTTTCTTAAGGTCAAAAAGATAGTTCATCCCCTGGCTGATAATGGCGGTCAGATCAGTTCCTATCCATTGTTCAGAGAAGATTTCACGGGCGGGAACATTCTGCCCGAAGGCACTGATTGGATCAACATTGATCCTGGTTTTAATATAGATATCTGCGGTTAAGGTTGAAACTAAAAGCAGAACAGTCAGAAACAAAAAGATAGCTTTTTTCATCATTGGCCTCCTTAAAAAGTCAAGCTTTGACTGGCAGGAAAAAAGCTTCCTGCTTCCTTTTTTAAGCAATTTATTCTCAGCCTTAGGAATTTTACTTAAAATTCTGACTTGAATCCAGAGCCAACTCAAGTAAAATAAAAGTCTAAAAGGTAATAAGTTCATGCCAGAAAAAGTCAGCCTGTCCAGAACGATCATTAAGACAGCCGGCCTGCTGGCTATCCTGACGACGATCATGTCACTTTTTCTGGTCTGCTTTATTTATTTTTCCTCCGGTTCAGAAAAAGAATTACTGCACCTGGCCGGGGGAGATTACCTTCTCAGCCGGGCTCTCTGGCTGTCGCTGGCTTCTTTAGTTTTTGGTCTGATGTCCATCTTAACTGCTTCCGGCCTGACTAACAGGAAGAGTTGGTCGCGCCTGACGTCATTTTTGATAGGGGTAATTTTGACCTTACTGGTTCCAATTGGAACGATTTTCGGGCTGAAACTTCTATCCAATTTTTTCAGCCGGGAAATGAAAAGCTGGTTTAATGCCGAAAGCCACAATTATCCAGGAGGGACAGCTGGCCAGCAGAAACCGGGGATTAAATTAGAGCTTTTAATTGACGAGACCGATAGCCACACAGTCAGCCGGTCAAATTTCTGATCACAACATTCTAAGAAAGGACAGATGGATTGAATATCCGGCCTGTTTCTGGCCGTTTTACCGGCCGCTTCCTGACCGTCGTCAGCCTGGTTTTTGTCCTTAGTTTTCCAGGTCTGTCTCAAATGAGGGAGCCCGGTCAGCCCCAGCTCGAACCACCTCGGGTTTTCATTGATTGCCATCAGTGTGATATGACTTATATTCGTTCGGAAATTACCTTTGTTCATTTTGTCCGCGATCAGAATGAAGCTGATGTTCATGTCCTCATTACCATCGAATCAACTGGCGAGGGGGGCCGTGAATATACCCTTAATTTTATCGGGCGCAATAATTTCTATGATATTCATCACACCCTGAAATACGTTTCTAAACGAACCGATTCAGCTGATGTCGAGCGCAAAGGCCTGGTCAGGGTTTTAAAAGTCGGGCTGGTCCCTTATGTGGCTAAAACTGATTTAGGTGACTATCTGCGCATTGATTTTGATAAGAGGCTGCCGCCAGCCCCGGTTGAAGATCCCTGGAAATCCTGGGTGTTTAATGTCGGCCTCTCTGGTAGTCTCTCAGGAGAAGAGACCAAACATTTTGTATCCGCTCGCACTAACTTAAGCGCCAACCGTGTGACCGATAAGATTAAATTCAGAACCGGTCTCTCCGGTTATTACAGCAGCAGCCTCTTTAAAGTGGAAGAGGATGGGGTAACCGAGGACGTTACCTCTATCCAGAAAAGTTTCAGTCTGTCGAGCCTGTATGTGGTTTCTATAAATGAACACTGGTCGGTTGGGGGCTGGCTGAGCGTCTCCTCCTCCACTTACAATAATCTGGATTTTAACCTCAATCCTGCTCCGGCCATTGAATATAATTTTTTCCCTTATTCTGAATCCACCCGCCGCCAGCTGAGGATCCTGTACCGGGTGGGTTTTAATCTCAATTATTATCATGAAGAAACTATTTTTGATAAAACGAGAGAAGCACTGCTCGGAGAAACTCTATCGGTAACTTTTGAGATGAAAGAACCGTGGGGAAATATCAGCTCTTCGCTGGAAGGTTTTCATTATTTTAATGATTTTAAAAAGAACCACCTGATTCTATGGACAAACCTTAACCTCAGACTTTATCGCGGTTTGTCCATCAGCTTCACCGGTCGATTTTCCAAAATAAACGATCAGGTTTATCTGGCCAAAGGGGATCTCAGTCTGGAAGATATTTTGCTCCAGAAAAAAGCGCTGGCTACCTCTTATAGTTATGGATTATCAGTGGGAATAAGCTACACCTTTGGTTCGATCTATGCCGGGGTGGTTAATCCTCGTTTTGGAAACTGAAACACGTTCTGGACTGCCGGTGGAGAAGCTATGCTCAGGGACTTGATCGCTGAGGATAGTTCAAATTAAAAACAATTTTAAAAGAGCTGGATAAAGGCTCATGGCCAGCTGCTCGTAAATCAATTTTACCCAGATCATTTAAGCGCCCTTGTTCATCGACTGCCAGATAAATCCCCTGGCCATTGGCGGTCGTGGCTGGTGGATATAGATAGATAGTAGCCGAAGGTATTGCTGCCTTTTCTGGAAAATTAGTTATGGCTAGGCTATCAGAAAAAGCCAGCTGGCCGGGACTTAAAACGAAGGAAAGAACTTCTGAATTAAAAGCCAGTTGCAGATCATCAACAGGCGACTGCAGGGGAAGAACCGGTTTAACCCGGTCTTCAGGTGAAGGCTCCAGTGGCGGAAGGCAGTCGGGGAAAGCCGGCTGACCGAGCCTCGTTTGAAGTAACAAAGCTTTTTCCCACAGTCTGGAATATATTTTTATCAGCCTGAGCTCGATTTCCAGCCGCCTTGCTGGCTGTTGGCTTTCAGGTAGATATCTGAGCCAGAAATAAAATCCGGGGAGAAAAGTTTTAAGTTCCTGTTCAGCCTGCAGGAAATAGGCCAGAAGCCTTTCCCGGTATTTTAAATACCAGCGGGTAGCCTCTTTTTTGTATTCAAAGCAATAATAATCCCGAGCTTTTTTCAGCTCATCGGCCCTGCTATCCAGAGGCGCTTCGAGTGCCTTTTTTTCCTGGCGGAGATAAGCTTTGTAAACCGAATCCAGTGCCTGGACAGAGCCTGTAATGATCTGTTCGAGCGACAGTTCAGCTGGTTTCTCTACTTCTCTTTCCAGCCAGTCCAGCCGTCCCTCCGCTTCCAGCAAACGGGGATAGCTCTGGGCAGAGTTTAGCTGCCAGGATTTCTCTTTTTTTTCTGCTCCACCCGATATGGAGTCAGTCTCAGGAGGCTGCCTCCGGCCACTCAGCTCTCGCCTGAGTGCTTCTTCTCTCTGGCTGAGCTCAAACAAGGCTTCCTGGTAGATACTGAGTAAACTGATATACTGCTCGAAACTGGCGGGAAGCGGCGGCAGAGCCAGACTTGTTTCCTGTTCAAAACACAGGGGCAGCGGGCAGCTGGAAGTTCCGATCAGCCTGGCCACTTTTTCTCTGAAGGCTCCCTGGAGAGCCCTGCCCAGCCAATTCTGATCGGACCGGCCACTTCCCTCCCCTGTGCTTAAGTAATAAAGAGCCAGGTTAGCCTCAGGGTGATAGGGAGCCAGCTCGAGGCAATGTCGATAGAGATCGACCGCCTCTTCCCTTGATCCCAGGGCCACGAAAGTAGCGGCCAGATTATTCAGGATAGAGGGCTGGTCAGGCCAGCGCTTATAAACAGCCAGAAAAAAATCCTTAGCCAGTTCATACTCACCACAGGAAAAAAGGAAAGAGCCGGCCTGATTAAGACGGACAGGATCATCCTCGGCCCGCTTCAATTGGTTATCGAGAAGAGCCAGCGCCGGGAGTGGCCGGCCCTGGAGCCATAACTCCAGTAAGTATAAATCAAAGCCAGGCGAATCCAGGATAGGCTGCGAAGGCAGGACGAAATCTTCCAGAAGTTCCTGTCCGATTTCTCCGCCCAACCATTGATGAAGCTTCTCCTGAAGAGACCGGGGTAACTCATCCCGCTGAGAGACTGACTGGCTCGGAGCGGACTGTAGGGAGCGGCTTGAAGGAAGGGACAGGGATTCTTGCTCCGACCTGTTGATCCTGGCGGTAGTCAGGAGTGGTTGAGCCAGAAGGAAAAGGATAGCTATATAGCCGTGAAATAAAAGGCCCTTTAAACTTGCATTTCCAATTTTTAGCATTTTCCTCTATAACTTTATCTTAATAGTCAGTTTGATGGCAAACTTTTCTGAATAGAGATTTACCTGACAGGAGGTTTAAATGGCTGATATTCCCTGGGCCGATGAGTTCCCTGGAGCTATTATCATAACTGATCTGACTGGTAAAATTATCTACCTTAACCGGCAAGCAGCCAGGCAGGAAGGAGGCGACGAGCTTCTTGGACAACAGCTGGAGGATTGTCACTCAGAGAAGTCAAGGCAGAAAATTAAGGAAATCATGGAAAGTAAAAAGCCCAATGTCTACACGATTGAAAAACTCGGGCAAAAAAAGTTAATTTACCAGACAGTCTGGACGAAGAAGGGAGAGGTAGCGGGGCTGCTGGAATTGAGTCTGCCCATTCCTTTTGAACTGCCTCATTTTGTCCGTGATTAGTGCGTTTTAAAGTTTCAACTTTCTCCCGAAATAAATTTGATATTTAACAATCATAAGAAAATAGGTAAAATAAGAAAGCTTTGAGGGCTTTCTGGAGGCGCTATGATTGACAGTTTTACTGAAGAAAAAAGCAGGAAAATAGCTCTGCTCATTGACGGTGACAACGCTCAGCCAACACTCATCTCTGATATTCTGGCTGAGGTCGGGAAATACGGTCTGATCACCATCCGCCGGATCTATGGCGACTGGACGACGTTTAATATGGCTGGCTGGAAGAAGGTTCTCCATGAAAATGCCATTCAGCCTGTTCAGCAATTTCGCTATACCGTGGGGAAAAATGCCACCGATAGTGCCCTGATTATTGATGCTATGGACATTCTCCATGGCCGGCTGGTGGACGGCTTCTGCATTGTCTCCAGCGATTCTGATTATACCCGCCTGGCCACCAGAATCAGGGAGGCGGGATACTTCGTCATGGGTATTGGCAAAAGAAGCACACCTAAAGCTTTTATCAATGCCTGCAATGTTTTTATCTATACTGAAAATCTCGGGCTGGGCGAAAAGGAAAGAAAGAAAAAATCAGGCCCGGCCGAGAAGTCCAGCGAAGAGCCAAAGCCGCGCGGTTACGATCCTTTACCCCTGCTCAAGGCGGCAGTGGATATGGCTGCCGATGAGGATGGCTGGGGGAAACTGAGCAGCATTGGATTTTACCTCCGGCAGCTTGATCCGGGTTTCGATCCAAGAACCTACGGTTTTCGCCAGCTATCACAGTTATTTAAAGCTTATCCTGAGGTCTTTGAACTGAGATTTGAAAATGACAAAGGCTTAACTCACATCTGGGTTAGATTAAAAGAATGAAGCCGGTCATGAGGGCAGGGTGAAAATATACTATCATTCTCCGATAGGATTAATAGAATTAACTGGAAACGAGGCAGGACTTGAGACCTGCTCATTTTTAAGAAAAAGTGGACAGGAGCTTTCTCCGGAGGAGATAAAGACCAGCCTGGCCGGAGCGCCAGAGCCGCTCGTCGCTGCCTGGCAGCAGCTTGATGAGTATTTTAAGGGAATAAGGCGCGAGTTCTCTTTACCGCTTAGACTGGAAGGAACCAGCTTCCAGAAAAAAGTCTGGAGCGAACTGCAGACAATTCCTTATGGCCAGACCAGATCTTACAGCCAGGTAGCATCCGCCTGCGGTCGGCCGGGGGCAGCCAGGGCAGTCGGCCGAGCCAATCATGACAATCCCCTGGTTATTATCATTCCCTGCCACCGGGTAATCGGTGCCGACGGCGGTCTGGTGGGCTTTGGAGCTGGGTTGTGGCGTAAAGCCTGGCTGTTGAATCATGAAAGGAAAGTCTCCGGCTCCCGGTCGCAATCAATCAGGCAGTTTTAATAATTTAATAAAAGGAGGCAGTCGGTGATTGATACTCTCTCCAAAATTTTCTTGAATTTAGAAAAAAACCATCAGCGTGAAGATCTAATGATGGCTAAAAAAAATGGCCAGTACCAGCCACTTTCGACGGCCGAGTTTGCCCGGCGGGTTAGAAACATCTCTTCCGGTCTGAAGGCTTTGGGCTTAAATAAGGGCGACAAAGTGGTTATCTTATCGGAAAACCGGCCGGAATGGGTCATGGTTGACGTGGCTACCGTCTGCTCGAGGGGTGTGGCTGTCCCTGTTTACACCAATCTAACTTCTGATCAGATCAGATATATCATCAATGATTCGCAGGCCAGGTTTCTGGTTTGTTCTAACCTCAAGCTCTGGCAGAAAGTTGACTCGATCCGTCCCGAATTGCCTCTTATTGAAAAATACATCCTGATGGAGGGCGCGATGCCGGGCGAGGTGATGAGCCTCAAAGAAGTGGAAGAAAGAGGTGAAGAATATAACCTGAATCACCCTGACGACTTCGACCGGCTGGCCGAGTCCATTCAGCCCGATGATCTGGCCACAATTATCTACACCTCCGGGACGACCGGTGTGCCCAAAGGGGCTATGCTGAGCCATTATAATCTTGTCAACAACATAGAGACGCTGCACTCACTGGTTGATTTTAATGGAGGCGATAGGGCGTTGAGTTTTCTCCCTCTGTCTCATGTGTTGGAGAGGATGTGCACATACGCCTGGCTTTATGTTGGGGCTTGCATCGCCTATGCTGAAAGTGTGGATACGGTGGCCGACAACCTGATGGAAGCCAGGCCCACCATTATGGTCAGCGTTCCCCGATTTTTTGATAAATTTTATGCAGCGGTGATAGATAGTGTTCTGGCCTCGCCTAATTTGCAACGCAGGATTTTTTTCTGGGCTCTGCAGATCGGGAGGAAATATGCTCAGCTGAAACTCAATCACAGCCACTTGCCGGCCTGGCTGAAGCTTCGTTATCAGCTGGCTTCCAAACTGGTCTTTTCTAAAATTGTGGAAAGAACCGGCGGCCGGATCAGATTTTTTGTCTCAGGCGGCGCTCCTCTCTCCAGGGAAATTGCCGAATTCTTTTATGCCCTAGGGATTATGATTATTGAGGGCTATGGTTTAACCGAGACCTCGCCTGTTATTTCCCTCAACACTTTAACCGATTTTAAATTCGGGACGGTGGGTAAAATTCTCCCAGGAGAGGAGGTAAAGTTTGCTCCTGATGGTGAAATTCTCGTTCGTGGTCCCAATGTGATGAAAGGTTATTTCAATAAAGAAGCTGAGACGAAAGAAGCTTTTGAAGACGGCTGGTTTAAAACCGGCGATGTCGGCTACCTGGACCAGGATGGTTTCCTGGTCATCACTGACCGCAAAAAAGACATTATCGTCACCTCTGGTGGGAAGAATGTGGCGCCTCAACCGATTGAAAATGCCCTGGCGGCCAGTCCCTACATTGCTAATGCCGTGGTGGTTGGTGATCGCCGTAAGTTTGTCTCAGCTCTCATTGTGCCAGACTTTGAAAAGTTAAAAAAATATGCGGCCGAAAACAATATCACTTTTTCCAGCAACCGGGAGCTCATTGACAGGCCAGAAATATATGAATTCTTTATGCAGGAGATCAACCGCCTGACTCCCCATCTGGCCTCTTATGAGAAAATAAAGAAAATTATCCTTTTAGACCGGGATTTTGAGATTGAAGCAGGCGAAATGACGCCAACTTTGAAGGTCAGAAGAAAAGTCGTAGAAGAAAAATACAAGTCACTAATTGACAGACTTTATGCTGATTAAGCAGCCGGGCCAGAACCCGCGGTTTTTTTGAAAAAATATTCACAGGCTGGGAAAAAGGAGCAGTTTGCTGCGTCTTTCCCTCTGAAGCAAGAATAACTACCCTCATTGGTCCGAGCTAGAAATCTTAATCAGGATGATTATTATGGCAGAAGATATAGAGCAGCGAAGTCTCCCTCAGGCAGGACACCGACAGCGCTTGCGTGAAAAATTTCTAAAAGGCGGTCTGGCTGGTTTTCTTGATTATGAAATTGTCGAGTTACTGCTGACCCTGGGCACCCCACGGAAAGACTGCCGGCAGGCAGCTCACCTGGCTATCAAAGAATTTAAAAATTTTCGGGGTGTGATGGAAGCCGATCCGCTCGATTTGCAAAAAATAAAAGGGATTGGGCCGCAAAATATCTTTGGCTTAAAGCTCGTCCAGGAGGTGGCCCGCCGCTATCTTAAGGACTGTATGATCAAACGTCCGGTTTGTAAGTCTTCTCAGGAAGTTTTTGATTATCTCTATTACAGTCTTCGAGATCTTAAAATTGAAGTTTTTAAAGTTCTGTTTCTTAATACCAAGAATCATATCCTGGAAGAAAAAACCCTGTTTGAAGGGACAGTTGATTCCAGTGCCGTTTATCCCAGAGAAGTTATCAAACAGGCTTTAAAATATGAAGCCGCCAGCCTGATCTTTGTCCATAATCACCCTTCGGGGGATCCCGAGCCTTCGAGTTGCGACCGGGAGATAACCAGAGATCTGGTTTTTGCCTGTGCTGTTATGCAGATCAGAGTGCTTGATCACATCGTCATCGGCAACAACTGTTATTATAGCTTTGCCGATGAAGGATTGATTGAAAAATATCAGACCCATTTTTACAACGTCAGTTTAGCTCGGGCTGTGGATTAATTCGAGCAGAAAAAGCAGATTGAAAGAAGAAAAAATTTCTGGTTAAATAGCAGGTAAAAGGAGGTACATTATGAACTTTAAGCCAGTTTTGGAAGTGGCCAGCCAGCTTGGTATTTCTGAAGAAAATCTTGAGCTATACGGAAGATATAAGGCCAAGGTCAATTTTCAGGCCTATCGGGAGAAGAGCCCGCAGGGCAAATTGATCATGGTGACGGCTATGACGCCGACCCCGGCCGGAGAAGGCAAGACGACTACCGCCATCGGTCTGTCTGATGCTCTGAGCCGCCTCGGCCAGAAAGCCTGTCTTACCCTGCGTGAGCCTTCCCTTGGGCCGGTCTTCGGAATAAAGGGAGGGGCGACTGGCGGGGGAAAAGCTATGGTCGTTCCAAGAGAAGAAATTAACCTCCACTTTACCGGCGATATCCATGCGGTTACAGCTGCCCATAATCTTCTGGCCGCTATGGTTGACAACAGAATTCATTTTGACGGTCCGGCCGGACTTCTGGATGGCCGGACAGTTACCTGGAGAAGAGTCCTGGATATGAACGATCGGGCTTTGCGCCAGGTGATCATCGGAACCGATGAGACTTTTCAGAGCCTGGCTCGTGAAACTGGCTTTGATATAACCGCTGCTTCTGAGGTAATGGCTATTCTCTGTCTGGCCAGTGATCTAAAGGACTTGAAGGCCAGGGTGGGCAACATTCTGGTAGGCTTTACTGCGGATGGCCGGCCTGTCTATGCTCGCGATATTAAAGCTGATGGAGCGATGACCGCACTCCTTAAGGACGCTATCAATCCCAACCTGGTTCAGACTCTGGAAGGGACGCCAGCTTTCATTCACGGCGGCCCCTTCGCCAACATTGCCCATGGTACCAATTCAATTATCGCTACCAGACTGGCCTTGAGCCTGGCTGATTATGTCGTAACCGAAACTGGCTTTGCTTCTGACCTGGGAGCCGAGAAGTTTTTTGACATTGTGGTCCGAACCGGCCAGGTGCCAGCTCCCGCTGCTTGTGTGCTGGTTTCAACCTTGAGGGCCTTAAAATATCATGGCGGAGTTAAAATTGCTGAGCTGCCCAATGAGAACCCAAAGGCAGTAGAAGCCGGTTTCGACAACTTAAAGAAACATATTGAGAATCTGAAAATATTCGGGGTCCCCTTCGTCGTGGCTCTTAACCTCTTTCCCTCTGACCATCAGTCAGAAATTAAACTCTGGACTGAACTCATCAAGGAGGAAAAAGCCCGATATGCCCTGAGCGACGTCTATAATCAGGGAGGCGAGGGAGGCCTTGAACTGGCGGCAGAAGTTATGAAAGCCATGTCTGAAGATAAAACCAATTTTCAGTTTTTATACCCTGCCGATCAGCCTCTGTTGAAAAAAGTCGAGGCGATTGCCCTGAAAATTTACGGAGCAGATGGGGTCAAGGTCGAAACGGGGGCCAGAAAAAAGATTGAACTTTATGAACAACTTGGCCTGTCCAGTTTGCCGGTCTGTGTAGCCAAAACGCAGGCCTCGCTGTCTGATGATTCAAAAAAGATCGGCCGACCAAGAGGCTGGAACTTGACTCTGACCAACGCCTCGTTGAGTTCTGGCGCCGGTTTTGTCGTTGTCCATTGTGGTGATATAATGACCATGCCTGGCTTGCCCAAAGCGCCTGCTGCTGAAAAAATTGATGTGGATGAAAACGGGAAAATAATCGGAATGATTTGAGTCGTCAGAGCGGCTGGTTTCTCTGGAAACAGGGCAAGCTCGGACATTTTGGAGGCTTAAATGAAAACAGAAGAAATTGAACAGAAGCAAACTTCCCGGGTAAAAGCCCTGGATGCAGCTTTATCCCAGATAGAAAAGCAATTCGGCAAAGGGGCAGTGATGAAACTCGGCCAGAAGGAAGCGGCGGTCAAAGCCGAGGTTATTCCGACGGGCTCCATTGCTTTTGACCTGAGTCTGGGCATCGGCGGGTTTCCGCGTGGTCGGGTCATTGAAATTTTCGGGCCGGAAGCTACCGGTAAAACTACCCTCGCTCTACACGTGATTGCCGAAGCTCAGAAAAGAGGTGGGCAGGCAGCTTTCATCGATGCTGAGCATGCTCTCGACCCGCTGTATGCAGCTAAAATTGGCATCAATGTTGATGACCTGCTGATCTCTCAGCCCGACTATGGAGAACAGGGGCTGGAAATTGCTGAAGTCCTGGTCAGAAGCGGGGCCGTTGATGTCATCGTGGTTGATTCAGTAGCTGCTCTGGTTCCCAAAGCTGAACTGGAAGGCGAAATGGGTGATGCTCACATGGGGCTTCAGGCCAGGTTAATGTCTCAGGCGTTGCGCAAATTGACAGCCATTGTTAGCCGGTCCAAGACCTGCTTTATCTTTATTAACCAGATCAGAGAAAAAATTGGGGTTTTTATTGGCTCGCCAGAAACGACAACCGGCGGCCGGGCCCTCAAGTTTTATGCTTCCCTCCGGATAGATGTCAGGAAGCTGGCTGCTCTTAAAGAAGGCGAAGAGGTGGTTGGCAGTCGGGCCAAAGTTAAGATTGTTAAGAATAAGCTGGCTCCGCCTTTCCGCGAAGCTCAGTTCGATATTATCTTTGGTGAGGGCATCTCCCGAGAAGGAGATCTGGTGGACTGTGGCCTTCAATACGGAGTTCTGGAGAAGACCGGCACCTGGTATTCATATAAGGGTGAAAGATTGGGCCAGGGGCGGGAAAATGTCAAAAAGCTCCTCAAAGAGAACAAGGAACTGGCTGACCAGCTTGACCGGGAAATAAGGCAAAAAGTAGGCCTGCTGCCAGTGGCTGAAGAAGAAGGCGAGAAAAAAGCCTGATTAAGGAAATTCGAGAGACTAAATTAAGATAAACTGAAGACCCTACCATCGCCGGAAATTAAAGAGTTTAAAGAGAATAATAGAACAAATAAAGAGAATATTCGTCCCTCATCCGAGTTCCAAAGCCTCAGAAAGCATTTTTAAAACCATGATTCATTTTGCCAGTTCGGGTTATGTAATCCGCTGAATTTAACTAACCAGAGCTTATTTTTTTCTCCTGGTTGAAAACCGGGAGCATTTAAGGGATAATCCGCTTTGATATTTTTTTGCGGCGAAGCCGGGCGGGTGCTGAGTCGAAGAGGTACCGGTGCCCGGGCGGCAAATATTGAGACCTGATGATTGGATCAAAAGGAGGACTGGCGAATGGCAGTTCTTGAAGTTGAAGGCTTGAAAAAAAATTATGGTCAGCTGCAAGCCCTGAAAGGTATTAGCTTTAAGGTTGACCAGGGAGAAATTTTTGGCTTAATTGGCCCCAATGGAGCCGGCAAGACGACGACCCTGAGGATAATTGCCACTCTGCTCACCCCCTCAGCTGGCCGGGTCACTTTTCTCGGCTTCGACCTTAAAAAAAATCCGGAAAAATTCAGGGAGAAAATAAGTTATCTGCCTGAGGAAGCAGGAGCCTATCGTAATATGAGAGGCCAGGATTATCTCGAGTTTATGGCTAAGTTTTATGCCAGCAACCAGGAAGAAATTAAAGAGTATGTCAGCCGCGGCCAGCAGATTAGCGACCTGGGAGTCAGGTTGAAAGATAAAGTTGGAACTTACAGTAAAGGCATGACCAGAAAATTGCTGCTGGGCCGGGCTTTAATGACCAAACCTGCGCTGGCTATTCTGGATGAGCCTACTTCCGGGCTCGATGTTATTAACTCTCTGGAAGTCAGAGAAACCATCAAGAGCTTTGTTAAGGAGGGTATTTCTGTTTTACTGTCTTCTCACAATATGCTTGAAGTCGAGTTTCTATCTGACCGGGTAGCGCTGATTGACCGGGGGCAAATTCTGGATGCCGGCACCCCGCAGGAGCTCAAAGAAAAATATCAGGCGCCGAACCTGGAAATTGTTTTCAAAAGCTCAGTCAGGAGTAGCCTCTAATGAAAAACTTTGGACATCTGCTGGTCAAAGAAATAAAGGAACTGGTCAATAAACAGCTGATAATATCGCTGGCCATGATGATCCTGATCTTTAGTTTTATTGGCAATGTAACTAAAAAAGAAATAAAAAAAGCCGTTGCCAAGCAGAAAATTGCGGTTTTGGATCTTGATCAGTCAGAGTTATCCAGGAATCTGATCGGGACTCTTAATATGGCCAACTTCATTATTGAGGAGCAAGGCGGAGAAAAGGAAGAGGTCATCCAGAAACTTCGACAGTCTGACCTGGGATTGCTGGTGGTTGTTCCACCCGGCTTCAGTCAGGAAGTAGCTAATTTTAAGCCAGTTGAAGTTGAAACTTATTCTTACCTTCGGGGTATATCCATTTCCGGGACCAGAACCTCGGAAGTGGTCAAAACCCTGTTAAATACCACCAATGATTTTCTTTCCAATCAGTATTTAAAAAAAAGACTGCCCGACATCAACCCGGCCGAGATCAAGTCGCCGATCAAAAACCGGGAATTTATTATAGTCAAAGATCGAATGGCTGAAGGCTCAAGTGCGGCTGTCATCGGGACGCTTTATACGCAGAGCTACCTTCTACCAATTATCCTGATGATGATTATCATGTACTCCTCTCAAATGGTCATCACCGCTATTGCCATGGAAAAACAGAATAAAACACTCGAAACCCTTCTGACTGTGCCCATCTCACGCCAGGCTATTGCCATGGCCAAAATGCTGGCTGCTGGTCTCATTGGTCTCCTCTCGGCTGCTATTTACCTTTATGGCTTCCAGATGGCTTTTAGCTTCCCAACTGATGAACTATCTTCGGTCACCAGCGGGCTAGCTCCGATTCTAAAGCAACTGGGATTGACCATTGATACGCAGGGTTATGTTCTTTTTGGCCTTTCTCTTTTCCTGGCTATTCTTTGCGCACTATCGATAGCTACCGTTCTCGGGGTTCTGGCGGAAGACTACCGGACAGCTCAGAGTTTAAACATTCCGCTGGTTTTCCTTATCTTAGTGCCCTATTTTATCAGCCTTTTTGCTGATATAAACACTATGAGTTTGCCAGCTAAAATTCTGGTCCTGGCCATTCCTTTTTCCCATCCCTTTTTTGCCATGCAAAACATGATGTTTGGTCATATGGGCATGTTCTGGCTGGGACTTGTTTATAATTTTATCTTTGTCACCGTGATGTTGATCTGGACGGCCAGAATTTTTGCCACTGACCGGGTGCTGACCATGAAGCTGAAGTGGGGGAAGAAAAAAGTAGTTCTCTGATTTTTGCAGTCTGCCTGTCTGGCCTGCGGTCGGTCAGCCTCTTAAAAGAGTAAAAGAGACTGAATAAACAATTAGGGAGAAAACAGTGAAAACCAAACTGGTCAAAATGGCCGTCAGGAAAAAAATAGCTCTGGTTGCCCATGACAACAAGAAACCGGATCTGCTCGACTGGGCAAGATATAACCGCGGCTCGTTAGAACAGCATGAACTGTGGGCGACCGGCACAACTGGTTCTTTGCTGACCAAGGAGCTCGGTCTTAAAATTAACACCCTGGAGAGCGGGCCGCTGGGCGGCGATCAGCAGGTTGGGGCCAGAATTGCTGAAGGAGCAATTGATTTTCTGATCTTCTTCTGGGATCCGCTTGAACCTCTGCCTCATGATCCAGACATTAAGGCTCTGCTGCGGATAGCCGCTGTCTGGAATATCCCGGTGGCCTGTAACCGGTCCTCAGCTGATTTTATGATTTCCTCACCATTGATGAATCAGGAATATTTTCGTCAGGTGCCTGACTATGCCGGTTATCAACGCCGGTCAATACCGACAGCTTGAAACCGGGACAGAACCTTTTGTAGAAAAACACCGGTTATCGAGCCGGGGGTAGCTGCTACTTTTTCGGGCTGGCCCTGAGCCACGATATAACCACCCTGCTCCCCTCCTTCCGGCCCGAGATCAATTATATAATCAGCCGATTTGATGACGTCGAGGTTGTGCTCGATGACCACCAGGCTGTTCCCTTCTTCAATTAGTTTTTGAAAACACTGGAGAAGCACTTTAACGTCGTCAGCATGAAGGCCGATGGTCGGTTCATCAAAAAGGTAAAGGATTTTCTGTCGCTTTTCATGAACCAGATGATATGCCAGTTTGATGCGCTGCAGTTCTCCACCGGACAGGGTGGTGGTAGGCTGTCCCAGCCGAAGATAGCCCAGCCCGACCTCGGCCAGCGGCCAGAGCCGACGCACGACATCTTCTTCGCCGGCAAAAAAATCTAAGGCCTCGCTGACGCTCATTTTCAAAACATCATAAATACTTTTTCCATTGTATTTTATTTCAAGAATTTCAGGTTTGTAGCGGCGTCCCTGGCAGGTTTCACAGGTCAGGGTAACATCACTCAAAAATTGCATCTCTACCTGTTTAAAGCCTGCTCCCTGACAATCGGGACACTGGCCGCCCGGAGTATTAAATGAAAAATGTCCGGCTTTATAGCCCTGAGCTCGAGCCTCGCGGGTCGAGGCAAACAATTCCCTGATACCGTCCATCGCTTTGGTGTAAGTAGCTGGAATAGAACGGGGTGAGGTGCTCAGCGGTGACTGGTCAACTTTAACAACCTGGTTGATTAATTCCCTACCCTCCAGCCGGTCGTAACCATCGCCATTTTCTCCGGTAAGGCCTTTATAGATGATATCCTCAACCAGGGTGCTTTTGCCTGAACCTGAGACGCCGGTGATGCAGACAAAAATTCCCAGCGGCAGGCTGAAGTTAAGATTTTTCAAATTATGTTTTCTGGCCCCGTAGATTTTAAGGCAATCAGTCACCGGCCGTCTGGCCGGCGGTAGAGGAATGGAGAGCTCCCCTCTTATGTATTTGGCGGTCAGAGATTTCTGATCAGATAGAAAATTCTTCATGGGTCCGGCAAAAATAACCTCGCCACCATATTCTCCAGCTCCCGGCCCCAGGTCAATGATGTAATCAGCCTGCGCGATAATTTCCGGGTCGTGTTCGACGACCACTACCGTGTTGCCTATTCCCTGTAGCTCCCTCAGTATTTTAACCAGGCGATTATTGTCGCGCGGATGAAGCCCGACCGACGGCTCATCGAGAATAAACAGTGTCCCGACCAGCGAAGCGCTCAAGGCAGAAGCCAGATTTATTCTCTGGGCTTCACCGCCACTCAGGGTAAAGGTCAGGCGGTCGAGCGTCAGATAATCAAGGCCAACTTCCAGTAAAAAGCCCAACCGGTTTTTAATTTCCTGTATCAGCCGCTCGCCAATCTGCTTTTCGTAGGAGCTGAGGTTCCAGCTGTCAAGGAAATGAAAAGCTTCTTTGACCGTCAGGGTGCAGAAATCACCGATGGATTTCCCCTGGATCTTAATAGCCAGGGCCTTTTCATTGAGCCTGGTTCGATGACAGGCCGGGCAGGCCACAAACTTACGGTAGCGACTTAAAAGGACTCGAACCTGAACTTTGTATTTTCTGGACTCCAGCCAGTCAAAGAAACCTTTGACCCCGTAGTAGCCATCGCCACCTTCCAGAATAAATTTTTGTTGTTCAGGTTTTAGATGGGAAAATGGCACTGAGGTCGGGATGCCTCTTCTCCTGGCTTCCCGCAGCATCTCTTTTTGCAGACTGCGTGAGGCCGGCTTGGTCCAGGGTTCTATGGCCCCTTCCTCCAGAGACTTATTTTTGTCCGGAACGATTTTATCCTCATCGAGAACAGCCAGATCGCCAAAGCCATGACAGACCGGGCAGGCTCCTTGCGGACTGTTAAAGGACAGAAGATTTGGATATGGTTCTTCATAGACAATTCCGCACTGCCGGCATTCGAGGTGCTCGGTGAACTGATAGACAGGTCCGTCTGTTACCCGGACTCGAACCCGCCCCTCGCCCTTTTTCAGTCCAGTTTCGAGTGAATCAACCAGCCGCTCACGGTCTTCTGGATCCAGATTTAGCTCATCAACAACCACTTCCACCCCGTTCTTTTTGGCCCTATCCGCTTGAACTTCATCCAGAGAAACAGTACGGCCATCGAGGTAGATCCTTAAAAAGCCTTCCCTTCTGAGCTCGGACAGCTTTTTTTCTTCTGGCCAGCTAAAGGTGATAACCAGCTTTGTCCCCCGGGGAAATTTAAACAGGGTCTCCGCCATCGAATCAATAGTGTCTTTTATAACCGGTTGACCGCACTGGAGGCAGTGAATCGTACCCAGATGGGCGTAGAGGACTCTTAAATAATCATAGATTTCAGTGACGGTGGCCACTGTTGACCGCGGGTTTTTAGCCGAGGCCTTTTGCTGAATGGCAATAGCTGGTGGTATGCCTTCTATGAGATCAGCATCAGGTTTGTCCAGCCGCTCCATAAACTGGCGGGCATAGGAGGAGAGAGATTCAAGATAGCGCCTCTGTCCTTCGGCATAAAGGGTGTCAAAAGCCAGGGATGATTTGCCAGAGCCGCTGACTCCAGTGATGACAATTAGCTCGCCGACAGGCAGGTCCAGGTCAATGTTCTTTAGATTATGGACCCGGACTCCCCGGAGAATAATTTTTTCTTCCATGAAAAAAAATTATACTCTGAAAAAACTGAGATGGTAAGACTGGCCGGACAAAAGCCGGGAAGATAATCGGCTAGGACTATGATAGAATAGCAAAATTATGAAGGCTATTATTCTCCTCAGTCTGGCTCTGGCCCTGGCCGTTGATGCTTTTGCGGTGACTGTCGGGCTGTCATGTTCTCTTTGTGGTCTTAAGTCCAGGCAGGCCTGGCGCCTGGCCTCTTATTTTGGTTTTTTCCAGTTTATGATGCCAGTTGTTGGCTGGCTAATCGGAGAAAATCTGCTGAAGCTGATTTCGCGCTATGATCACTGGGTTGCTTTTGGACTTCTGCTCCTGGTCGGAGGGAGAATGGTTTTTGAATCTTTCTGGCCAGAACGTAAAAAATATAATGGTAAAGATCCAACTAGCGGCTGGCCATTGCTTGTTCTGGCAGTAGCTACCAGCCTTGATGCCCTGGCCTGTGGACTCAGCCTGCCTGTTCTTGGTCTCAATGTCTGGCTGGCCAGCCTGGTTATAGGTTTAATGGCTTTCTGTCTGACTTTGGTCGCCAGCCGTCTGGGTCCTGTCCTCGGGCAGGCTTTCGGCCGCCGGGCAGAACTGGCTGGTGGTCTGGTTTTGATTCTAATTGGTATCAGGATAGTATTTGAGCATTTGACTCAGACCTGATTACTACCCTTTTTGACTTTGGCCTGGTTTTTCCTATAATATTTTTTGACTGTCAGGGTAATGGAAAGAAGAGAACGTCCAGACCAGGTTGGATAAGGATGATTAAAAATCAGGAGGGTCATTGATTTTTGGGGTAGGTGTTGACATCATTGAAGTGGCCAGGATCGAGGATAAACTGAAGAGAACTCCAGGGCTGAAAGAAAAGATCTATACTGCGGTCGAGATTGGCTATTGCGAGAGCAAAAAATTTCCCTATCAGCATTATGCTGCCCGGTTTTCGGCTAAAGAGGCTTTTATGAAAGCACTGGGCACCGGCTGGAGCCGCGGGGTTAAATTTTCCGAAATTGAGATCCATAATCTGGAATCTGGCCAGCCTGTTATTGAGGTTTATGGCCGGGCTAAGGAATTCTGTCAGACCGAAGGCATCAGCCATTTTTATCTCAGCTTATCACATCTCGGGACATTGGCCGTGGCCACGGTCATTCTGGAAAAATAAAAACTGGAGGCAAGATGTCGAACTTTGGAAATTACGAGGAGCGGATTAAGAATTTCTCCTGGTCGCTCAGCGAGCAGGAACTCGGCTATCAGCCAGGTCAACCGATTAATATCGGTTATTATTGTTCTGACCGTGTTTGCCAGCAGGGTAAAGCTGACCGGATAGCCCTTATCTGGGAAGGTTTTAGTGGAGAAAAAAAGATTTATACCTATGATGATCTGAGGCGTTATTCCAATACTTTTGCCCGCTTTCTGACTGACTCCGGGATCAAAGCTGGAGACCGGGTCTGCCTTTTCATGGACAGAGTTCCAGAACTTTATATTGGCTTCGTGGGCATTCTGAAGACCGGAGCTATCGCCCAGCCGCTTTTTTCCGCTTTCGGTGAAGATTCGCTTTTTGTCAGGCTGGAAAATGCCCAGACCTCGGCTATCTTTACTCAAAGAAAGCATGTGGCCAAGGTCAGGAAAATCAGAGATAGATTGCCCTCCCTCCAGCACATTTTTATTGTTGATTATGACGGCAAGAGCCCCCTTCAGGAAAGAGAAGAAGCCTTTTCGATGGAGGCTCTGGGCGGAGTGGAACATTATGATATTTATCCGACTTATGCTGAATCCCCATCTGTCCTTCATTACACTTCGGGGACTACAGGCATGCCCAAGGGCGTTCAGCATGTTCATTATTCGTTGATATCTCAGTATATCACGGCTAAATGGGTGCTGGATCTGACCGATGATGATATCTACTGGTGCACGGCTGATCCTGGCTGGGTGACCGGAACTTCTTATGGAATTATTGCTCCCTTTACCCTGGGGGTGACGCAGTGCGTTCTCGACAGTGGCTTTTCGGCCGAGGCCTGGTACCGCTTTATTGAGAAAAATAAGGTCACTGTCTGGTATTCGGCTCCAACTGCTATCAGATCTTTGATGAAAGCTGGAGATGAAATAATTAAGAAGTTTGACCTCTCCTCACTGCGTCATCTGGCCAGTGTGGGCGAACCCCTCAATCCGGAAGCAGTTAACTGGTCAATCAGAGTTTTTGGTAAACCTTTTCATGATACTTACTGGCAGACTGAAACTGGCTGTATCCTGATTTCGAACTTTCCTGGCATGCCGGTTAAGCCGGGTTCAATGGGGCGTCCTTTCCCGGGAATAACGGCCACTGTTCTGAGTCCCAATACCTATGAGCCTTATCCTCAGCCGGGGAAAATAGGGTTGATCGGAATAAAACCTGGCTGGCCTTCCATGATGAGAGGCTACTGGAAAAATGAAGAAGCCTACAAAAATAAATTTAAAAACGGCTGGTATCTGACCGGTGACCGTGCCCGCCTGGACAGTGATGGCTATTTCTGGTTTGTGGGGAGAGACGACGATATTATCAATACAGCCGGCCACCTGGTCAGTCCGTTTGAAGTCGAATCGGCTCTTCTCGAACATCAGGCGGTGGCAGAATCGGCCGTAGTCAGCAAGCCTGACCCGATTAACATGGAGGTGGTCAAGGCTTTTGTCACTTTAAAACCGGGCTATGTCGCTTCCAAAGATATGGAACTTGATATCATGAATTTTATCCGGAAAAAGCTGTCCCCGCTGGCTATGCCTCAGGAGATTGAGTTCGTTAGCACGCTGCCCAAAACCAGAAGCGGCAAGATTATGCGCCGGATTCTACATGCCAAAGAATGGGGTGAGGAAGCCGGCGATACTTCGACGCTGGAAAATGATTGAGTAAAATAAATTGAAAAATATTTACAAAAAGACAACAATAAAAAAAGGAGCGATAACATGGATGAACTCAAAGAAGTCATCAAAAATTATGTGGCCAGTGAATATCTGGAGCCGGACAGTGATCCCATTGACTATGATACCCCGCTTATTTCTGGTGGTATAGTTGATTCCTTCTCAATGGTTTCTCTGAAGAGATTCCTGGAGAACAAATACCATATTCAGATTCCTGATGACAAAGCAACCCCTGAGGCTTTTGATTCGGTCAATAAGATTGCCGAGCTGGTTCGCGAATTTACTAAAGCTTAAGATTGGCCTGCCGGTGAATGGTTTGTCTTGAGCCGGCTGATTTTTTAATAAGAGGAGGAAAAAATCATGGCTTATTCTGATGAGGTCAGAAAATTATATCAGGAACAGCTCCAGGCCCTGCGGGAAGCAGGAATTTTAAAAGAGGAGAGATTTATTCATTCCTCTCAGGCGGCCGAAATAGAAGTCGAATTTCCGGCTGGGGCACCTTTAAAAAAAGTTATCAATATGTGCGCCAATAATTATCTCGGGCTGTCCAACCATCCTGAGGTCATCAAAGCTGCCCATGAAGGGCTCGACAGGCGCGGCTTTGGTCTGTCTTCGGTACGGTTTATCTGCGGGACTCAGGATATCCACCGGCAGCTGGAAGAGAAGATGACAGAATTTCTGGGAACTGAAGATACGATTCTTTTCCCATCCTGTATGGATGCCAATGCCGGTGTTTTTGAAGCCATTCTGACCAAGGAAGATGTGATCATTTCTGATCGGCTGGTTCATGCTTCACTGATTGATGGCATCAGGCTCTGCAGCGCTTTAAATGACACTTACAAGCATTCTGATATGGAGCACCTGGAGCAGAAACTTCAGATGTATCAGGACAGGAGACTGAGGCTGGTGGTTACAGACGGTGTGTTCTCCATGGACGGTGATTGTGCCAAGCTGGATAAGATGGTGGAGCTCTGCGAAAAATACAATGCTATGCTCCTCGTTGATGATTCTCATGCCACCGGTTTTATCGGGAAAACAGGACGTGGGACACATGAGAAATTTGGTGTGATGGGCAAAGTGGACATCATCACCACCACATTTGGCAAGGCGCTGGGCGGGGCGACCGGCGGCTGTGTCTCAGGCCGCAAGGAAATTGTTGAGATGTGCCGTCAAAAAGCCCGTCCTTATCTTTTTTCCAATACTGTCGCTCCTATGATTATTGCCGGGGTGTTAAGAGTTCTGGAGATTCTCTCTGCTACGACCGAGCGCCGGGACAAGCTGGAGAAGAATACTGATTACTGGAGAAAGGGTCTGACCGAAGCTGGCTTTATTCTGAAAGAAGGTGATACGCCGATTGTTCCCATCATGCTCTATAATGCCAAACTGGCCCAGGATTTTTCAGTCGCTCTGTATGATGAAGGCATTTATGCCATTGGCTTTTTCTTCCCGGTTGTCCCTCAGGGTCAGGCCAGAATTAGAACTCAGATCTCTGCCGCTCATGAACTTCATCACCTGGACAAAGCTCTGGAGGCTTTCATCAAAGTTGGCAAGAAGTTTGATATTCTCCACAAAACGAAACAGGAAATTATTGATAGATATGGGATGTAACTAGCCCTCTGTTTTTTACCGGCAGAAAATCTTCAGAAGAAATAATAAACGGCGGTGAGAAAACGGAGGTTGGAGACTGTTCTTTGCCCGTTGACCCGACCGCGGCTGTCAGGCGAACCGTAGGCGGCCGAAGTCAATTCTATTTCTTGAGCTAATCGAACCTTACCAGCATTAAAAACAAAACGTGGAGCAATTCGGACCAGGTGGTCAATAGTCTCGCCGCGGCTGTAAACAGGACCGGCAATCTCGCCTTTAGCCCCCAGGTTCTTGGTGTAGCCTGAAAAGAGTCCAGCCTGCCATTTTTCTCCGTTAGTCTGGATATCAATCCAGCCGGAAGCGGTATTAATTGGGGAATAATCGCGCTGAGCGGTGACCGGATCAATTATCTCCGAGACAGCATAACCGCCAAGCATGGTCAGATGATGAAGATTGCCTCCATAGACACCTTCGGCCTTTATGGTCACGGGCTTTGTTTTGAGCCGGCCAAAAGCATAGCCAGCCAGCGAGGTTAGAGATTCATTCGCCTGGTAACCAGTCTCGGTAGCCAGTCGCGGCACAATTTTAAGCACATTGATTCCAGCCCCGGCCAGGAAATTCTTCTGACTATAGGCTACTTTAAAATCAAGTTCAGGGCAGGCAGCATTTCTGAAGTAAGAAGTGCTGACTCCAGCTGGTCCGGTCGAGGCGAAATCTCTCTGCGAAAGGGCGGTTAAAGAAAAAGACAAGGCCGGCTCTGGCTTCCAGGTAAAACAGATTTGCGGTGCTCTTGAAAATGGCTCAAAAGGAGCGCCAGTATTAAAAGAAACAACCTCAGGATAGCTGTCGCTAATGAACATCGGATGCCAGAATTGACCCACCAGCAGTTCCGCTTTCTTCCAGTTTAATTTAAGGTAGGCATGTCTTAGCCTGAAGCCATTAATGTCCGCCTCGGACATGCCGAAAAATTCTGCTTCGATATAACCTGAAGTTTTAGCTCCAAGCGCCTGTGGACCACTGATCCTTAGCGCCAGTCTGGTTTGAATGGGCAGAATATGAAAAGTATCTTTAGCGTTTAGATCATGCCCGGCTGGATCAAGGAGCCTGTCTTGAGAGAAAAGCAGGAAATGGCCTTCTCTCAGGTTAACTGTTTGCCGGGTATCATAAATGACATCAGTTTTGATATAGCCGCTAAAGATCAGAGAAATTTTTTCTTTTTCTTCAGCCTGGAGATCAAAAACCAGGACGGAAATGGACAGAAGGACGGAAGTGAGACAGAATAAAAGGCAGGATAAAAGCTGACCGCGATTTTTATTGATTCTTTTTCCGCTCATCATGAAGTTATATATAACAAATAAAGCGAATTCAGTCTAATGCTGAGGGAGATTTTGGTTTGGTAATTTTGATCAGATTCCTTCTTTTAAAATAATTAGATAAGATCTTAGGATTAAAAAATCAGCCAGCTAAAGATTTTTTTGAATCTCGACCAGGCTGGAGGCTGGATCGTGGCGTATCTCAAAATTGCGCTTTTGAAACACAGCTATCATCCGCGGATTATCAGTCGTGGTGTAAGCCACAATCTTTTTTACTCCCCAGGCCCGGGCGATTTCGGTGCAGTAGTCGGTTAGCAGTCCCCCCAGTCCTTTGTTCTGCCAGTCATCCTGAACAAGTACAGCATATTCGGCCACCGTCCGGCTGGGATCAGCAGTCAGGCGCCCTATTCCCAGCAAGCGGCGCTTATCTCCTTCCTGCAATTCAGCCACAATAGCCATTTCCCGGTCGTAATCTATATAGCAATACCTTGAAGCCACCTCATGCGACTGCCAGAAAAAGAAATAGCGAAAGCGAGAATAAATTGTTTCCTGCGAGCAGCTGCCCAGCAGTTCCATCCAGGCCGGTTCATCTTCAGGCCTGATTGGCCGCAGCGTGATTTCTGTGCCGTCTCTCATTTTGACTTTGCGGATGAATTCTTCCGGATAAGGCCTTAAAACCAGATGCTGATAACGTTTCGCTTTTTCCGGTGCAACTGTCTTATCTACTATGATCCGGGCATCGAGAGCAATAACTTCCCCCGGACTCGCCAGCAGCGGATTGATATCAATTTCTTTGATCTCGGGGTAGTCGGCTACCAGGTAAGAAAACCTGATAATCGTCTCGATCAGTTTATCCAGATTGACCGGCGGCTGACCGCGGTAACCCTTAAGTAAAGGCCAGGTTTTAAGTTCTTCCAGAGCCCGCCTGGCCAGCCTTTCGTTTAAAGGTGGAAAACACAGAGAGCGATCACCCAGCACCTCGGCCGCTATTCCGCCCGAGCCAACCATGATGACTGCCCCGAAGGTTTCGTCTTTTTTGCTGCCCAGAATCATCTCCACAGCTGGTTGGCTTTTGATCATCTTTTGAACAGTAACACCTTCTATCCGCGCCTCTGGAGCTCTCTCTTTGACGGTCGCCAGGAGGCGTTCAAAAGCGGTTTCAACCATGTGGCCATCTTCCAGATCAAGGGCCACTCCGCCCACGTCGCTTTTATGGGTAATATCGGGAGAGTGAATTTTTAAAACCACCGGGAAACCAATCTCCTGGCTTATTTTGACGGCCTCTTCTTTGCTCCGGGCCAGCCGGGGTAAAGTTGTCTCCAAGCCGTAAGCCTGAAGAATTTTTTTTGAGGTCAGCTCATCCAGGACGTCGGTCCCCTGAGTTAATAAAGGAAGAATTTCCTGGCGGATTTTTTCTCTTTCAACCGGAAATTCAACCGAAATCTCTCGCGGGGTTTCATACAGGTTATCCAGATTTCGGGCATAATTGACCAGAATCATAAATGCCCGGACAGCCTGCTCGGGTGTTCCATAAGTCGGCACCCCGGCCTCATTGAGCAGGCTTACTGCCTGATCCATGGCCGGCCCTCCCAGAAAAGCAGCCAGCACTGGTTTTTGAGTTTCGGAGGCCACCGGCACGAGCTCTTTGGCGATACCCGGCGGATTGGTCATAGCCTGGGGGGTAACAATGAGAAGAACAGCATCAGTTTGCTGGTCATCAAGAACAGCTTTAACCGCTTTGGCCACCGTCTTAGACCTGGCATCACCCAGCACATCAACTGGATTGCCATGTGACCAGGCTGGGGGCAGAATCTCATTTAACTGCTGGATAGTCTGAGCGGTTAGTTCGGCCAGTTCGCCGCCAGCTTCGATTAAAGCGTCTGAAGCCATGACGCCCGGGCCGCCAGCATTGGTGACAATCGCCAGTCTTGGACCTTTCGGGATTTTTTGCCGGCCAATAAGTTCAGCCACATCAAACATTTCGCCGATTTCAAACACCCTGGCGATCCCTGCTCTTTTAAAGGCTGCATCATAAATAGCATCTTCTGAGGCTAACGCTCCCGTATGGGAGGTGGCAGCTCTGGCTGACTGCGGGAAACGGCCTGCCTTATAAGCTACCAGTGGCTTTGTTCTGGCGTAAGCCCTGGCCGCTGACATAAAAGCTTTCGGATTAGCAATAGATTCGATATAAAGAAGAATTGATCTGGTATTTTCGTCTTCTCCAAAATAATCAATCAAATCGCCAAAATCAATGTCAATGGCATTACCGATCGAAACAAAATGGGAGAAGCCGATTTTTTCCCGGAGTGACCAATCAAGAATGGATGTGCACAGAGCCCCCGACTGAGAAACGAAGGCGATATGCCCTTTCAGGGGCATGGCAGCCGCAAAACTGGCATTGAGCTGGAAGCCAGGAGATATTATTCCCAGGCAGTTGGGCCCGATAATGCGCATACCCGGGTAGTTTTTTTTGTGGGCAAGAATTTCTTCTTCGAGAGCTCGGCCCTCTTGACCGGTCTCCCGAAAACCGGCGGAAATTATGATGATGCCCAGAATGCCGGCCTCTCCGCATTCTTTAACTAACGGCGGAACCTGGGGGGCTGGAGCGGCAATTACCGCTAAATCTGGTGTCCTGGGCAGGCTTTTTATTTCTGGGAAACAGGGAATTCCCATCACTGCTTCGACGGCTGGATTAACCGGGTAGACAACGCCTCGATAGCCACCGGTAATTAAGTTCGACAGAATTTTCCCGCTGACGCTTTTTGGGTTCGGGCTGACTCCGACCAGTGCTATCCGCTGTGGCTTGAATATTTTATCAAGAGTTTCTATTTCTTCCATCCCGTGACTCCAGCTAAGTAAAAACAGGTTAAAAAGTCTGCTTCCTGACCTTCTTCTCCCGTCAGGCAGATATAAAGGCAAGAAAGCTAAAATAATTTTAATCTAAATCCGGTCGAAATTGTAGCCCCGGGCGAGCCATAGCCATAAACCATCTCATATCTGGTGTTGAAGAGATTATCTCCTCGAAGGAAAAAACTCATGGTAGATTTAAGCTCATAACTCACCAAAAGGTTGACCAGAAAAGCGGACTGAAGACAGACTTCCTGGTTGGGGTAGGAAGAGTAATCAAGGTCATATCTCTGGCCGAGATAATAGACTTCCGAACTGATTCTCACCGCTTTCCGGGAAAAATTCAGATTGGCGTAAAAGGTATTTTTTGGCCGGCGGAGAAGATCAGTCTGATGATCCAGATCTCGGGCCTGAAGATGAGTCCAGCTGGCGGTCAGGTCAAGATTTTTAACGGGCGCAACTTTCAGCGACACCTCCAGCCCACGGGTTCTGGCCCGTCCGAGGTTCTGATAGCCTGTGCCATAGTAAAACTGAATCAGATGTTTGAATCTGGTTTCAAAATAAGTCAGGGAAAGGGTCAGGCGATTAAAAAAGCTTTTTTCCACTCCAGCATCCCAGCCCAGATTTTTTTCCGGCTCCAGAGAGGCATTGCCAATTGGCCCGAGATTGTCCGGTGGAGCATAAAGCTCATAGAGGGAGGGAGCTTTAAAACCGGAGCCAAGAGTGAATTTGAACCGGGTTTCCTGCTCTGGCCAGTCAAGATTAGCTGCCAGCCGGAAGGTGGCTGCCGGTCCGAAGCTCTGGTGGTGGTCAAAGCGAACGCCAGAAGTTAATGACAGCCGGGACCAGGGCCGCCATTGATCCTGAATATAAAAGCTCAGCAGCGAGGCTTTCTGACGCGGAAAATCACTTTGATAATCTCCCCATGAACTAAAATAAGAATAGGCCGAGCTGCCCTGCTCGAGTTTTTCTTCGAAGCCGAAAACCAGCAGATGCTGAGATGAAAGATAAAGATTATTCTGCCAGTCGAGCTTAAAAAGCTGGCTTTTATAGTGAGCCTGTTCGATTTCAGGGTGAAATTCGTCCGCCGGGTTGTCATTCCGACGCTGGCCCATCTGGAAACCAAGGACTAACTTCTGTTCCCAGCGGTGATTGAAGAAAAAGCTATCAAGCTCCAGGCGATTGAAGAAGAAAGTTGACTTCTGGATAGAGTTGGGGTCATCACCCCCAGGCCCACCGAAGGCATCAAGTTCGGCTCGACCGACGAGCGCCCTGGTCTGCCAGGACAGATTGAAATTTGAAACGGGGCGATATTTAAATTTAAAAGAGAGGCTCTGCTGGGTATAGCTGTCAGCCTCCTGATTTCCGCTATAAGCACTGCTGGCCTGAGATATACCGCCGCTGTCATCTGAGTTAAATTCCAGAAGGTAAAAGAGATTTTTTTTCACCCGGGACAGCCGGAGATCGCCTTTAAACGTTTTATAAGAGCCATAAAGGCCAGCCAGCTCTACTTGATTTTTTTCTGGTTCGGTCGAAATAAGATTGATGACACCGGCCAGGGCATCTGAGCCATACAGACTGCTCTGGGGCCCACGCAGAACTTCGATCCGATCGATGAGACCGAGGTTAAACAGGTTGAAATTAAAAGAGCGAGCCGGGGAGACCGGGTCATTCAGCTCTAAGCCGTCCAGCATAAATAACGTGTGTTCTGAATTGGCTCCCCGGATAAAGACTGAACCAGTTCCGCCGGCCAGACCAGTTTGAAGAAAAAAGAGGCCGGGGACCCGGGCCAGAAGATTTTGAGCCTGGCTCAGGCTAACGGGAGTCAATGACTCTACCTTAACCACGGTGGTCGCTGAGGCTACCTCGCTTAACGGCGTTTCCAGACGGGTGGCGGTGACCACAATTTCATGGTGGATTTTTTCCTGCTGTTTCTCATCATCGGCTGGCAGGTTGGAAACCGCAGTTAAAAGCAGGACTGAGAATAAAAGGGCAGAAAGGCTTTTTTTCATTTAAGCTCCTTTCCCCCCGCTTAAAGAAAATTTAACGACGGGCAACTTTCTATCTTCCACCCGAAGATAGACAAGTCCGCCGGGTTTAAAACAGGTATCCTGACTTTCGGGTCCTCCTCCTCCCCGGCCTTCCCACCTCACAGGCAGTGGCCATCCTGGGGATTTGTCGCCGATTACAGTAGCGGGGGCTGTGTCCGCCTTAAACGGACTTCCCTGTCTTTTAAACCCGCAACATTGAGTTGATAATTTTAACTCATCAAAAAGAATAGTCAAGGAAAAGGGCAGCCCGGAACGAAAAAAATGGGCTGGACAGCTGCTCGAAAAAAAAGATAGCCCTGCTTGTGGCGAAGCAGGGCTTAGGGTTAAGGGCACAAAAGGAGGGGGATTAGAGAAAGGAGCCTTTTTCTGGTGAAAAAGGGTTTTTGTTTTTATGCTCTCTCATCTCTCGTTCTCAATAAGAAAAACGTGTGACGAGAGGTTTTGGTTGCAACTAAAATGACGGAGAGCAAAAATGTTTTTAGCAGTAGAAATCATAAAAAAGACGTTCGAGCTGATGAATAACTTTTTCCCCTTCCCGACAACTTTAATATTATACCATAGAAGAAAGCAAAAAGCAAGTAAAAATGCCAAATTTTTTTACAGGAGAAAGAATTAGTTGGAAGTAACCAGCTTTAAGGCAGAAAAATGGCATCAATGACAGCTTTAGCCTCAAAAATACTTTAAAATCGCCTGCAATTGAAGCTAAAATACCAATTGACAGGCCAAAAAGCCCGATTTGGAGGGTAAAACCTTTTTAATCAAATGAGAAGAAAGGAGAAACAGCCATGAAAAAGGAAGATTTTAAGAAATATGGCCATGAATTGATAGACTGGGTGGCTGATTATCTGGAAGAAGTCGAAAAATATCCGGTAAAATCTCCGGTTCAACCCGGCGAGATAAAAAGCAAGTTACCTTCTTCTCCACCTGTTCAATCTGAGGAGATGGACCGCATTTTAAGGGATTTCAACTCTATTATCATGCCGGGGATGACTCACTGGCAGCATCCCGGCTGGTTCGCCTATTTTCCCTCTAATAACAGCCCCGCTTCGATTCTGGGGGAACTACTGGCGGCTGGACTTGGCACCCAGGGGATGGTCTGGGAGACCTCGCCTTCAGCCACTGAATTGGAAGAGGTGGTTATGGACTGGCTCCGCCAGATGCTGGGCTTACCGGAGCAGTTCGCCGGGGTTATTCAGGACACCGCCTCCACTGCTACCCTGTGTGCTTTGCTGGCCGCCCGCGAAAAAGCTACTGGTTTTGCTACCAATGAGACTGGTTTCTCCGAGATTCTAAGGGTTTATGCTTCTGAAGAAGCTCATTCCAGTGTGGAAAAAGGCGTCAAAATAGCCGGTTATGGGCGGAAAAACCTGGTTTATATTCCAACCGACGATGAGTATGCCCTGATTCCAGGAGAGCTGGAGAAGGCTATCAAGTCTGACCTGCGGGCTGGTTTTAAGCCGACGGCGGTAGTGGCTACAGTTGGAACTACCTCTTCCGGTGCAGTCGATCCGGTGAAGGCTATTGGCGAGCTGACCTCAGAGTATGGCCTGTGGCTACATGTGGATGCTGCTTATGCTGGAACGGCTGCCATTCTTCCGGAAAAGCGCTGGGCCCTGGAAGGAATCGAAAAGGCTGACTCTCTAGTTTTCAATCCCCACAAGTGGATGCTGACCAATTTTGACTGTTCGGCTTTCTTTGTCCGGGACCATCGGCTTTTGACCAGAACTTTTGAGATCCATCCAGAGTACCTGAAGACTGGAGTAGATGCTGAGGTCAAAAATTTTCGTGACTGGGGGATTCAACTTGGCCGCCGTTTTCGTTCTTTAAAACTCTGGTTTGTTTTAAGATCTTATGGTGTCGAGGGAATCAGAAAAATCATCAGAAAACACATCCATCTGGCTGAAATTTTCAAAGAGGAGCTGGCTAAGGATAAAAGATTTGAGATTCTGGCTCCAGTTTATTTCAGCCTGGTTTGCTTCAGGTTGAATGATGGGCGATCGGAAGATGAGCTCAATGAACTTAACCGGAAACTACTTCAGGCCGTAAACTCCACCGGCAAAGTATTTATGACTCATACTACTCTAAAAGGAAAATTTACTATCAGGCTGGTTGTTGGCCAGAGAACAACTGAAGAAAGACATGTAAGGCAGGCCCTGGAAATAATTAAAGCCAAGGCTGACGAGATTTTAAATAAATGAAAGCCTTTCATGTCATGATATACTGAGGACTGAGCTTTTATAAAAATCGTCTGACTGAGGCCGGTTTCAGATTCGATTTTTCTATGGTTGTCATTCTATTTTCCGGCCGGTCTGGCGCTCCAGCGATATTCACCTTTAGGATCCGGGATCCTGAGGTAAAAACCCCAGCCACCGGCGCCCTGTAGAACCTTAATTAAAACTTTGTTCCAGCCGGCCTTTAGATTAACGCTGACCCGATCCTGGTCTGGATAAGCTCCCCGATAGGCCGGATTGGTATGTACCAGGACATCATTAACCCAGAGCTTAACTCCGTCATCGCTTCCCAGCAGAAGTGTCACCTGTCTTTCTTCCGGCGAATAAAGATAAGTCAAACCATAGGCTATGGCCTGCTCATTTGGTTGAAGCATTTCATTTAAGGCGACATAGCCTGAAGCTCGAGCCTTAATGGTCTGCCAGGCCACTGGTTGACTATTTTTCCCTGGATAAGTCTTATTGAGGTTTGTTTCATTTTCGGGCGGGTAAGTCGTGGCCAGATAAGACATGTCTCTGGCTTCAAAAGGACCGATAATATTCCAGTCAAGAGCAAAATTTTGCCCGGCAGGCACCAGATTGACCGCGACCAGAGCCAGGTCAAAGCCAGCTGACTTCGGTTCCTTTCCGGACACTTCCAGCACAAAATTATTTTCGCCGGCGGTCAGTTCTTGAGCCTTGATGGTCAACGAATCGATAATCAGGTCAGGAGCATAGCCGCTTACCCTGCCCAGAGACAGATAATCAGGCGGGAGGCCTGATCCCGCTGCCAGCTCTTTCTGGCCGCTCTGCTGCTCCTGGCTTCTAATCTGAGTTTTGCTTTCCGCCGGCTCAGGGCCTTTTATTTCTTTCAGGATTTGCCAGTTGCCAAAGGCCGGTCCTTTTAAATAATAAATTTTTATGTCATAGAGATCAGACAGGCTGGTTTTGAGATTCATAGAGATTCTTGCCCCGTCAGCTGCCCCCTGAGAAATTATTGCCTGATAACGTTGTCCGCTTTGATCATAATAGGAAGTGAGAAGAGAAGTGAGGGATGATCCGAGAAGCCTTGTCCCGTTGACTTTATCCAGATATTCAACCTGGCCAGGCTGACCGTTTTCCACTTTCAGCCAGACAGGCAGAAAGAAATTATCCCCGGCCGGCAGGGCCAGAGGCAGACGTTTATCGACTGACGGTAGAGGTGGAAATGGTTTATGAGGCTCAGCCTGATACCAATAAGCAACTGAGCTGAAATAGTCAGACCGATCATTTCCATGACCGTGTTCAATCGTGACTTTAATAGATTTAAAAAAGGGAACAGGATCGGGCAGATGGAAGCGGAAAACTGAAGCTTTAGCTCCGGCCTGAAAATCTTCTTCCTGCAGGGGGCAACCGTAATAGAGATGATTTCCTTCCCTCATCCCCCAGGCGTCGGAGAAATAATCTTCACTACCGGTGCCGGTAATCGCCGGTGATTCACTGCCGTCAATAAAAATCATATCATCCCCTTCGCCCCACCAGCCTATTGATCGCTGCAGAACACTCAGCACACAACCGGCATAGTGTCCACGCCCGACGGCCTCCAGGATAAGGTAATTATGACCGGCTTCGCAGGGGAACTCCTGCCGGTATTGAGCATGGAAATAGGGGACTTCAGGCTTGATATCTTCAACCTGGCGGTAATCAATCTGATAATAGAAGGAGGAAACAGCCTGACTGCCTTCATTGGTCAGGGTGATCCTGGCCGACCACCGGAAGGGCATTGTCCAGTAAGCATTTAATGCCCGGCCTTCGGATGACCGGATAACAGGCATGGAAAGAAGATTTCTCTCCAGACCATGGCCTACTGCAAAAAAATCTCCGACCGGGACTTCCACCGATGGGGTATCTTCTCCATCCCAGTAAAATCTGAGGACTAATTTCCGTCCATAAAAAGGCTCGGCCGCAATTGTCATCCAGATATGGTCAATAATAGCCGGACCTTTAAGGTCAGCCAGCACAGCCGTCTGGCCGGCTGGAATGGTTAAAAAATCACGATTGCCACCAGTTGGATCGGCCGAGGAAACCCTTTTTCTTTGATAATTCTGACTGTCGGCCAGGGAGGTTAACATGTTCTGGGCAACAAGCGAGTTGGAAAACAGGTCAAAAAGAAAAAGGAAGGCAAATCCACTGACAATTGAGGTGATTAATCTTTTTCTGGCTTTTGATTTATTCATGGACCCGACCTTTGTCCTTAAGATTTAATGCAGCCCAATTATAACCCTATCTTTATCTGCAAATCTATCGAGTTTAGATAAAAATACCCCTTCTTTGATTTACGGACTCAGATTGACCAGAATTATTGGTTCTTAACGTTTAAGTGATTTTACTTCTTAGCTTTTATTCGTTTACGTAATCCAGCCACTTTTCATATTTTGGATTCTTGCCGGTAGCAGCTTGCTTATAAGCTTCAGCCAGCCTCAGGGTCAAAGTGCCAGGCTTTCCTGTTCCAATAGTGTAAACCGGAGGGTTGTCCTGATTCTCGGACAGGTCGGCCACTTTAGTCATGGGTGAGACCTCCGCTGCTGTTCCACAGAAGAAAGCCTCGTCAGCCTGGAACAGGTCTTCCTTGGTGATAGGGGCGACCCTGGTTTTTAGACCAAGATCAGGCGCCAGCTCAAGCAGACTGCTTCTGGTAAAACCTTCCAGAATCGATTCGGAATTAGAATTAGCGTGGAGAACACCATCCTTTATGACGCAGATATTTTCTCCGGGTCCTTCGGCTATCCGACCTTCAAGATTGAGGAAAATAGCTTCATCATAACCGCGCTGCCTGGCCTCTATGCCATTGATGGTTGATTGAACATAAACCCCGCCCAGCTTGGCCGAGAGGTCAAGCTGAGAGTTATGAATCCGGCGCTTGGGAACGATGCAACCATAAACGCCTCTATCACCGGCTTCTCCCAGATAGGCACCCCAATCCCAGGCGCCGATGACCAGCTCAATCGGGCAGTGAACCGGTACCAGCCCGAGATTGCCATAGGAATAAAACATCAGCGGCCGAATATAGGCTTGATCAAAGCCATTTTCCTTAATAACATCTTTGCAGGCCTGCATCACTTCCTCTTTGGTGAAAGGCACCTTCATTTTAACCACCGAGGCTGAATGGAAAAAGCGATCAATGTGGTCCTTGAGGCGAAAAATGGCTGGACCCCGGTCAGTGAGATAGGCTCTGATCCCCTCAAAAGTACTGGTCCCGTAGTGAAGAGCATGCATCATCGGGTGGAAGATTGGCTCGGACCAGTCATAAAACTTCCCCATGTACCAGTATTTTTTGGCCTTTGAAAAATAGGTGTTGGAAAACATAAAATACTCCTTTGGTGTAATTTTTTTCTTATAAAAATCTCCCTGACAGGCAACTAAAAAATGGTTCGACCTTCGATTCGCTTGTTTCTTTAATCAATGGTCTGACCCTGAAGACTAAGAATACTTAATAACACAAAAACAAAGGAAAGAAAAGCAAAATTTATTGGAGAAAAAGTTACTCAGCTATCAATTTCCCTGGCTGTCCCGGGCCGGCGTCTGGCTTCCCAGTTTTCTTTTGAATTCTTTTGTCCGGAGATAACCTGAATCTCGCCCTTGATTATGTCCTTGATGGCCTGGCCGGTGAAATGCAGGGTAGTCGCCTTGAGACTGGCAGGATTGACCACCAGGTCAATCAAATCGCCGTTAACTTTATTCTCAGGCAGTGTAATTTTTTCCTCGCCTAAGATCAGCTGTCCGGAGTAATTCTGGAAATGCTGTTCGATTTCCAGGCGGCAATCTATTTTCTTCTGATTAAGATGCATTTTCCATTCCCAGACGCCGGAGATATTAGCCGGCACAATCCACAGATAGACCGAGTGAGGATAAAGGCCAGCTGCCACATAAGTATGCTTTTCAGGTTCCCACTCGTCCATGTCAAAGGAATGGGACACAACTCTTGTTCCTGACCGGAGCTTCCTGAGGATGGCCGGCCGCAGGCGAATATTAACATCAGGCAAAAGATACATGGTAACGACAGTGGCCTCGCTGAAATCGGCTTCGAAAATGTTCTGGCATCTGAATTCGACCAGTTTCTCAACCCCGGCTTTCCTGGCATTGGCCTCACTTTCCTCAATTCTCTCCGGGTCAATATCTATTCCCACCGCCCTGATGCCAGCCCTTTTGGCCGCTTCAATAACGATTCTCCCATCGCCGCAGCCCAGATCGTAAAGAATATCTCCTTTTTTGAGTTCAGCCAACCGCAGCATCTCATCCACTACCTCATAAGGAGTGGGGACAAAAGGGACATCAAGCCAGACTTCCTGGGCCTGAACGGAAACTGGCCAAAACCAGCTTAAAAGGACAATCAAAAAGAAGATAAGCAGCCACGAAATATGAGATTTTCTGTCCATAGTCCCTCCTTTCCCTGCATACCTCTCGCTATTTAGTAGCATAAAAGCTGGTCACCTGTCAAAGCAATACTGGTCAGGGGACGTGATACTCTGTCCCCGGACAGTTCCTGGAGCTTGAACAGACTGCTCTTTATAAATTAGAGCTTAAGCTCAAAGCATCGGCGAGGGCTGCCGCCGTATCACGGGGAGCGGCAGCGTCCCCAATCAAGTGAAGGCTTTTGACTTTGCCTTTAAGCGCGGCATAGAGAGCATTATCAGCCGCTCTTAAGCCCGTAACAATCACCGCCTCTATCCCGCTGAGGATTTCTGTCCGGTTAAAATAAGGATTTAAGAGCGTTGCCTGACCGTTATCAAACTTAACCATGACTGACATGGGGTGAGCGATAACTTTCTTTGTTCCCAACCGTCCATAAATGGGTAGAAGAACGGTCGCAACCTCATTATCCTGACCGTTAAAAAAGACAGGTGTCGCCCAGTGAACAGTTTTCCCCTGGTTAGCCAGATACTCGACTGCACCGGTGCCTTCCAGGCCAGCATCATAATCCATCACCAGGACATTTTCGCCACTGACCTTATTATTTAAGACATCTTCAATGGAGTAAGTTCCCGGATTATTCAGGCGGTTGGCGCCCGTAGCAATAACAACCAGATCTGGTTTTTCAGCCAGGACCTCACGTTCAGTTGCCTCGGTGTTAAGTCTAATATCAACATTTAGTCTGTTAAGCACATAGGTTAGATAGCGGATCACCCCGCCCAGTTCCTTTTTCCCGGGCAGACTGCTCTCGAGTTTGACTCTTCCGCCCAGGCTGTCGCTCTTTTCAAACAGCACAACTTGATGACCTTTTCTGGCGGCGAGCTCAGCTGCTTTCAGGCCGGCGGGGCCACCGCCGACGATGACGACTTTCTGAGGATTAGGTGAACGGCTGGAAAGAACCTGGCGTGAATAATTTTCCTCAAAACCTGAAGCCGGATTAACCACACAGCTAATCGCCCGGTTCTGAAGGAGTCGCCCGACGCATTTCTGGTTGCAGCCAGTGCATTCGGAGATCTCTTCAATCTCGCCGGCCTCGACTTTTTTTACCCAGTAAGGCTCAGCGATTAAGCCTCTGGCCAGACCGATTAAATCCGCTGTCCCCGACTCGAGAACCTGCTCGGCCATGGCCGGCTGAATGATTCGGCCGGAGGCGATAACTGGAACAGTGACTGCCTTTTTGACCCGGGCGATGGCTTTAAGGTGAAAGCCCTGCTCAAAATTAAGAGAAGGCAAACTATAGGCCATACTTTCCCACGTGCCGAAATCAGAATTGATATAGTCTACAAAGGGATTAAATAGCTTAGCATACTCAATGGCGTCATCAATCGAGTAGCCATTGGGAATGAATTCATCCAGGCAGAGTCTAATGCCCAAGGGTTTATCGCCGATGTATGGTCTTATTTCCTTGAGAACCTCGATGACGATTCTGGCTCTGTTCTGGAGACTTCCGCCGTATTCATCTTTTCTGGCATTTTTAGCCGGCGATAAAAACTGCCTTAAAATTCCATCATGAGCCACTTTAATCTCAAAGCCATCAAAATTGGCTTTCATTAGAAGTTGGGCGGCCTGACCGAAGGCCTTGACCAGGGTGGCGATTTCTTCTCCGGTCATTTCTTTAGGGATTTCTCTGACGGTCATATCGGGAATAGCAGATGGAGCCCAGGTTGGCTGAAGAGTTTCGACGCTTTTGGTTTGATTCCCATAGTGGGTTAGCTGGGCAAAAATTTTGGTTCCGTAGGCGTGGACGGTAGCGGTGATTTCTTTGAGCCTGGGCAGGCTTTCCTTTCTGGCTGCCACCTGGCAGGCATAATAACCACTGGGATGAACGCCGAGGCTGGGCATGACGATGAGTCCTACTCCGCCCCGGGCCCGTTCTTCATAGTAAAACTGATGTTTTTCAGTCGGCAGATGATCTTCACTCCCATAATAGGGTTCATGGGGGAGAAAGACCACCCGGTTTTTTAGCTCGACTCCTTTAATAGAAAAAGGAGATAGAAGCTGGCTGAAATTGGTTTTATTTTCCATGCTAATCCCTCCTGCCAGCCATTATACCCTTGGCTCGACAAAATCCGAAATCAGCCGACCGGGTTAAAGACAGCTGCCCAGGTCGAACTTCCTGGACAGGGGCAAACACAAAACCCCCGCCAATTGATAAAAGTCTGGATCCCAGCACTTTTCACTTGACAGCTTCTGTTCGGATTGATATATTGTAAACCGATATCGGAGGACAATATAACGGATGAAAAACGATTTAACGCATGAGTTTTTTCTGGGGTTCATCAAGATTCATATTCTTCATCATGCAGCTGAGCAGCCAGTCTATGGCCTGTGGTTGATCGAAGAGTTAAACCGCCATGGCTACCGGTTGAGTCCGGGAACACTTTACCCCTTGCTTCATTCTTTAGAAAAAGAGAAGTATTTAGAGTGCCAGGAAAAGGTTATCGAGGGTAAAATCCGGAAATATTACCGAACAACAGCTAAAGGTCGGAAAGCTTTAAGTCAAGCCAAAGGCAGGATCAAAGAATTAATTGCCGAGGTCATGTCATGATTGCCAGAGAGGCGTTGCAGAAGAAATTCAAGGTTTTTATTCTTCTCTCATCTTCTGTTCTATTAATTGAAGTCGCCGGGTCCATTTTTACTAAAAGCCTGGCCCTGTTGAGCGATGCCGGTCATGTCCTGGTTGATCTGCTGGCCATGCTCCTGACCTATTTTTCAGTCCGTCTTTCGCAGAAAAAAGCCACCAGTAAATTCACCTATGGCTATTATCGTGGAGAAATTTTCTCCGCCATTATTAATGGTGTAGCTCTGGTCTTGATTACTCTTTATATTTTTTATGAATCCTATCAGCGGTTCCTCTCGCCGCGGGCGGTAAAAGGTCCGGAAATGCTCGCCATCGCCGTTATCGGGCTGCTGGCCAATTTGTATGTGGTCCTAAAAATGCATGGCTATGAGCGGGAGAATCTCAATGTCAGGGGAGCCTACCTTCATGTCCTTGGTGATACCCTGACCTCGATCGGTGTTATCCTGGCCGCCATCTTAATTATCATTACCGGCAATAATATTTTTGACCCGCTGATCAGCGCTTTGATTGGAGCCTTCATCCTGGTCAGTTCTGTCCGACTCATCAAAGAATCAATTGATATCTTCATGGAAGCTACCCCCAAAAACATTGATCTGGAAAATCTGGCCAAGGACATTCAATCTGTTAAAGGTGTCAGAGGAATTCATGACCTCCATGTCTGGAGCCTGTCCTCTGACCTTTATGCCCTTAGTGCCCACGTCCTGGTGGATAAAGATGATATTGACTCGATAAACCGGATAGTTTCCGAGATAAATGATCTGGTGAAATCTAAATACAATATAAGTCACAGCGTCATTCAATCTGAATGTGAGATTTGCGCCGATGACAACTATGAGCAACTGCATTAATCCGGCGATGGGAGCTTAATATGAATCAAAAAGAAAAAAAAGGGCTGACCGCTGAAGAGGCCAGGCAAAGACTCCAGCAATTTGGTCCAAACCAGATTTTTCAGCCGTCAAGAATCAGTTTTTTTGGCATAGCCAAGCACGAAGTAACCGAACCGATGATTCTTCTCTTGCTGGTGGTCGGTGTTGTTTATAGCCTGTGGGGCAAACTGGCTGATGCTATTACCATCTTTGCCGTCATTTTCTTACTGGTTCTGGCTGAAGTTTACAATGAGTACCGGGCCAAAAAAGCCATCTCTTCTCTGGAAAAGATTGCTGCCCCCAAAACCAGAGTTCTCAGGGACGGAGTGATAACAGAAATCGAGTCGGAGGCGGTGGTTCCTGGCGATCTTCTGATCTTAACTCCAGGCACCAGGATAGCGGCTGACGGCCGGGTTGAGGAGAGCATCAGTTTGCAGGTTGATGAATCGGCTCTGACCGGCGAATCTTTCCCTCAAGACAAAAATAATAATGATGAGATTTATGCCGGAACGGTAGTTGTTTCCGGGGAGGGGCAGGCCGAGGTCACAGCTACCGGCCGCCGGACTAAACTGGGCGAAATTGCCGCTACTTTAAAGGAAGTCAAGCCACCGAAGACAGCTTTGCAGCTGGCCATGAAATCTTTAGCCGGCAAACTGGTTTATTTAGCTGTTTTCTTTTCCATTCTAATTCCGGTGGTGGGCATCATCCGCGGCCAGGATTTCAGAACGATGGTTTTAACCGGACTGTCTTTAGCTTTTGCCACCATTCCGGAAGAATTGCCGATCGTTATTACCATGGTCTTAGGGCTAGGGGCTTATACCCTCTCTAAGAATAATTTTCTGGTAAAAAGAATTAAGGCGGCGGAAATCCTGGGAAATGCTACGGTCATCGTGACTGATAAAACCGGCACCATTACTGAGAACAAGATGAGAATCGTTTCGCTTTATCCGGGGAGTCAGGAAGAAATCATCAAGAAAGCACTGGGAGCAATTTCCCCTTATTCTCTATCGCCGATGGAGCAGGAAATTAAAAATAAAGCGGCTGAGTTGAAGATAGGAGAGGCGGCCTCAGAGATTGTTCGCCAGCGAAACCTGGGCAACGGCCGGAAGACTAAATCAATTATCAGAAAAAGTGGCAATGACTATGAATTATTCGTGAGCGGTGCACCGGAAGAAATCCTGGCTATATGTCAGAACATCAGCGATGAGATTAAAAACAAACTGGCTGAAGAAACAGCCAGGGGCCGGAGAGTAATTGCTGCCGCCTTTAAAAAGTTAAGCCCCGGTGAAGAGCAGCTTGATTTTAGCCAGCTTGAAAAGAACTTAAATTTTGCCGGGCTGATTAGCTTTGAAGATCCGCCGAGAAGCGGAGTTAAAGAAACCATCGCCCGGGTGGCCAGGGCCGGTGTCCGGACCATCATGGTCACCGGCGATCATCCGTTAACCGCCCGTTATATCGCTAAGGAAGTTGGCATTATCAGGGAAGACGAGCAGGTTTTAACCGGTGAAGAACTGGATCAGCTGAGCGATGAAGACTTGCGACAAGTGGTTAAAACGGTTTCGGTTTTTGCCCGAACCACTCCCCAGCATAAATACCGGATTGTTCAGGCTCTCCAGAAAAACGGAGAAGTGGTGGCCGTCACCGGCGACGGTCTGAACGATGCCTTAGCTCTCAAAGGTGCAGATATTGGCATTGCCATGGGCATCCGGGGAACGGATGTAGCTAAAGAGGCAGCTGAGGTGGTGCTGGCTGATGATAATTACATCACCATTACTCAGGGAATTTTTGAAGGCCGAAAGTTTTTTGACAATCTCCAGAAAGGAATTAAATATTATCTTTCGGTCAAAGCAGCTTTGATTTTGATCTTTTTGCTGCCAGCTCTGGCCGGTATTCCGATGCCCTTAGCTCCGATTCAGATTATTGTTCTGGAGCTGTTTATGGATCTGGCTGCCTCGGCCGGTTTTGTGGCTGAACCAAAGGAAAAGGATATCTATACCAGGCCGCCTCGAAATCCCCGGGAGAATATCATCAACCGCCGGGTGGTCAGAGACATATTAATCAAAGGAGCTGTCCTGTTTGCCGGGGTAACGGCGGTTTATTTCTATGCGAGGGGCAGGAATCTAACTGTGACCGAGTCCCAGACCTTTGCTTTTGCCGCCTGGATCTTTGGCCATATTATTCTGGCCTTCATCTCCCGGTCCGATAAAGAATCGGTCCTGGCCCAGGGTCCCTTTACCAATAAAGTCATGAATATCTGGGCGGCGGGGGCGATCGGTTTTCTGGTGGCGGCTATTTATATCCCTGGTTTGCGGGAGCGGTTTAACCTGGCTTATATCAGCCCGGCTCAACTGGTCTCGATTGCCGTGGCGATGATGATTATCGTGGGGCTACTGGAATTAAGAAAAATAGCTATCTCAGGGAAGAATAAAAAATTAGCCATGGAAATGGCCGGACGCAGTTAGCTCGTAGCTGGCCTTTCGAATTAAATTCAAAGCTAAGAACTCAAAAGGCTGAGGGCTCAATTTGAACCCGGTCTGGATGCAGTCTCAGGGAGCCGTTGTGACTTTAAAATATAGCCCAAGCCGGTGTGCCTTAACTTGTAGCTTCAACCAGGTTGTAAACTTAACTTCGGGGATCATTATTTGCCGGCCTGGCGCTCGAGCATGAATTCCCACTGATAAATCAGGTCTTTAGCCTCACGAGCTTTTTGATCTTCTGGAGCCAGGAGAAGAAAAACTTTCATCCGTTCTACTGCCTGGTTATATTGCTTGAGGTTGGCTAAGAGTATTGCCTGATTATAGTAGAGAACCGGGCAAAACGGAGCCAGACCGAGCGCCTGATCAAATTCCTTAACTGCTCCTGACAGGTCTTTTTCTTTGATTAGAACCTCAGCCCGGAGAGAATGCTTGCGGGCTTCCTCGGGGAGTTCAGTTAATTCTGGATGACTTTTAAAGAGAGTACTGACCGTGGAGAAGAGTTCCTGTCTTTCTGCCTGGTTACTAATTCTAAAGGCGGCGGCGTATTCGCTCAGGGCTTCACCCCAGTGTGATTCGGCAACTAAAGAATCTGCTCTATCAAGATGACCCTGGCGGACTGGTTCGAGCAATCCAAGCAGAATGTCAGCATTGCGGATGACAAGAGCATTAGTTGAGGAGGCAACATTTCTGCTGATCGGACTAAAAGCTGACTCAGCTCCGGTCAGGTCGCCTTTTCTGGCTAAAACTACGGCCTTAAGGACAGACGCCACCATGTTTTCCGGATCATTAACAGCCGAAAGCTCGTTCAGAGCCAGGTCATTATCTCCGCGATCCGAAACGATAGCCGCCCGGGCAATATGTGTCCAGTCCTGAGCCGGATCGATGGCAGCTGCTTTATCAGCATCAGCGGCGGCTTCATCGAGAAGACCTTTCTCCCGGTAAAGAAAGCTTCTAAGGCCGAGTACTTCTGCGCTGTCTTTGGTCTGAAGCTTGGTTAGCAGGGTGCTGGCTGCGGAGATGGCCTCATCGTATTTTCCGGCTCGAGTAGCGACGTTCATCAAATATCTCAGAGGCGCAAGCTCATCCGGGGCCAGCTCTGAGGCTGTGCGATAATGGCTGATGGCTTGATCATAGTTTCCCAGGTTGAAGAAGATATTTCCCAGCCGCATCTCGACCCAGGGATTTTTAGGATTAAGGGAAACGGCTCTGTTGAGGGAATTAATCGCTCCGCTGTAATCCCCGGTGGCGGCTAATGTATCGGCCAGAGCCTGGACGGCCTCAACATTGTCTGGAGCCAGCTTAAGGGCTGCTTCGGCTGCTGCCTGGGCCTCGTCATATTTTTTTATAGCCAGATCAGAAAAGGCCAGCCCGACATAGTTTTGCGGTTCTCGAGGGTCAGCCTGAATCCGGGCCCTGAAAGCTGCGGCTGCTTTCTCATACTGACCGGAGGCATAATAGGCCTGGCCAGCACGTTTTTGAATTAACATTACTCCTTGACTTAATTTCTGGTCAAGGTTGGTTCCAAGACTGCGGGACCATTCGGTCCAGGTCTTCATTCCCTGGATGGCCTGCTCAACATCAGCCCCCTTGCTGATTAAAAGGTCAACTATTTCACTGTGGCCTTCGGCAGCCGCACAGCCCAGGGCTGTCCAGCCATTCTGCCCGATCACATTCAGATCAGCTCCGCGCTCAATGAGAAGCTTGGCTATCTCCAGCTTGCCAGATGAGGCAGCCATAATTAAAGGCGTGCCAAAGTTCCATTCATTAATATTAGCCCCTTTATCTAAAAGCTCAGTGACCTTTTTGATATCGCCTTTCTGAATGGCTTTCTGAAGGGGTGTCATTCCGGCGGCCAGAGCCGAGATAGCCAAAAGGGTGAACAGGGCTACAAAAATACTTACTGACCTTGGCCATTTCATCTGATCCTCCTTGAAGAAAAAAATAGCTTTAGCGTTTAGCTGGCTGAAATTTTAAATCTCGGCTGCAGCTCTGTCAAATCCACGAATTGCCTCACTTAAAATCTACACGAAACTGATTCGTTGCCTCACGAGAAAATCTATATGAAATTGATTTGATTCTTTAGTAAGAAATCTACACGAGAGCGATTCATTGACTCGAGATATAATCAATTTGAAGCGAAAACCCGATTGCAGCGTCTTAATCCAGTGAAGGAGCTGGCTAAATGAGTTTTATCCTGGAGGCAATGTCCAGAAAAAAGTTCTTTGACCAGACGGCTAAGAAAGCCGGATCTTTGACGAATGGTTCCACCTCCTGCTTGATCTGCTCGATATTTACCTTCTCAATTCGTTGCATCAGCAGAAAAGGATAAAAGTTTGATTTTTGCTTGTTTTACTCTCGGGCGAGCTTCTTTATGACTATTCCTCCCTCTAGCCATTTTCAGATTGGATAAATCGCGGCTTCGGCCGAGCCCTTAGTGCAGATAGGCCGGACCGCCTTTTCGGGCAAGCAGAGTGAACAAACCTCAAGACTTGCCTTTGTTTTTCCAATCGTTTACTATCTCCTAATTTTCAAGATGGTTAATGCCTCTTAATGGTTTTCCGCACAAAAGATGCAGAGCATCTTGACTCCCGTGGCTAAATATTTCTGATATGAACAAAATAAAACTGATGCGAATTTCCTTGAAATTATAAAGAAATAGAAGTAGGTTTACCATAAATGGAGGTTGACATGAGGAAAAAGAAAGTTTTGGAGCTGGGCTTAACGTTAAGTCTGTTACTATTCACTTTTTTGCTTTTACCACTCAGCTCCAATGCGCCTATCAAATTGCGCGGGCAAACAACCTATACCAATATTTTGGGGCAGATAATTCTAACATGCGATTGCACAACCAGTGAAGACGCTGATTGTTCCTGCGTTATTAAGCAATAGCTAAAAAGGCATAAGGAGGGTAAAAATGGAACGTTTAAGGAGACAATTTATCTCGATTTTATTGATTGCAATTTGCTTTTTATTAACATTTTTTTCGTTATCGATAGCAGCTGAATACATCCCGCCTTTAGGTCCTATATTAAGCAGGGGATTGATGAGTGAGGCCGGACCAGATTGGGAATGTCACTGCCCAGCCTCAATTTGGGATTGTATTTGCCGGTATAATCCATAGAAAAATTTATTTTTAAGATGCGAAAAAGGCAGAGCGGGGCTTATATTCTGTTAGTATCGTTTTGCCTTTTATTATCACCTCTGATTTATTCCCAAAGCCTGCGCGTTCAGAAAACCTATATCTTAAATCTGCCTCCTGTCAACAAAGAAGCCACTGTTGCCCTCTGGAAACAGGACTTTGCTCCGCCCGAAATATTTGAGGGCTTAAAGGGCGAGTTAATATTAAACAGGTTCGCCTATCTTCAAATATACACGCCGGAAGGCGAGATGAAGCAGACAATTGGTGGTTATGGGCAAGGGCCGGGAGAATTCTATGGGATTGGCATGGTAAAGAAAAGTGCTGATAATTATTTCATTTTGGATCCGCTACTAGGCAGTGTAAGCGTCTTCGATGATAATTTTATTTTCAAAAGGCGTATCTTCTTAAATCATGAAGGTGTATCAAATATCATTCAGGATATCTCTATAAGTGACAATTATCTAGCGGCCGCTCAATTTAAGAGAGAGGTAATAAAAGATATCAGAAAAAACTTAGCCATCAACCTCTACGATTTAAATGGGAAATGGCTAAAAGCCCTGTTTGATTTGAGTAAAGTCCAATCTAAGCTGAGAAATTATCCTGAAACTTTTTTAAGAGGGCATATTTTTTTAGACGAACAAAATATCTATTTCTGCTTAATGCCAATAAATTATCTTTGGAAACTCAATTTTAATGGACAAATTCTTGAAGAAAAGCGCTTCGGGCAAAAGTGGTGGAGATATATTGAATACGATTATCCAGAAAAACGCAAATTTTCTTTAAAAAAGCCTGCCTGGCAGTACGACATTCAAGCAGAAGAAACAGGGTATAGAATAATCCACATTTTCGAGTATGAAGATTATATCTGCCTCCAGATTTCAATGGGCAATGAAGATATCCTAAATTATTGTTATGTTTTGATAAATAAAGAATTGTCCTGGGAATCTAAACCTTTCTATCTTAAGGGTTATTTCCCTGCAGGTAACGGGAATGCCTGCCTATATTTAGTCAGAATGCTTGAGTTCTCATCTCCTTTTGAGCCATCCAAGGGAGAGGTTATAAAATGCCTGATCGAAAAAGCAGATTGATATTTCTCTTGCTTCCCCTTAGTATTTTTCTGATTCTTTTAAGGACAGGTAATCTGTTAGCTTCGCAGCCACCTAAAACTTTGGTTCAGGTCGATAAGTGGAGATACCCAGAAATTATGTTGCATGGCTATATATTTGATGCACGAATTGACGGTGATGATAATTTAATTTTGATGTTTTTCAAAGATGGCATATTTGTCGTTTCAAAATCAGCCGCTCATCCGATATCTCGCTATGGACAAGGCCCGGGTGAAATAACAAATTGGAGAACTATGTATCTTAACGAGATGTATCTTGTCGATGTAGAAACTACGGGTAAGCTTTTGTTTTTTAAAAAAGCAGGAGGCTTATACAAGTATGATAAAGTTGAATGGGTAAAAGGTTTGAATGATGTTTTTGTTAAATCAGCCGAACAAGATTATAACCGATGGTTTTTCACCGGCTTCTGCTATGATAATGAAGCCACTTTGAAAAAAGGAAAGGTGGCTGGGCATTTTATCTCTGTATTTGAAAACGGACAATTGAAGGTAAAACTCTTATACAGAGAATTTCCCCGAAGATACTATGCTCACCTGATTAGAACTTTTATAAAGAAGAAAGATGATCGTTTTTATGTGATGATCGAGACTGAACCAAAAATTTATATACTGGACCCACAAAAGCTAGAAATTACTAAAGAAGTTAAGCTCCAGATGCCCGATAATTTTATACCGGCTAATGAAAAAACGTTTATACGTAGACCAGATAAGCCTGTCCCTTATCAATATGAAGAATGGGAACTTTCCTACTCGAGAGTGGAAAACTTTTTAGTAAGTAGTGATTACCTGATAGTTCAAATAAGAAACCCATTGGGGCAAAAAGGCAAGTTTGAACTCCTGTTTTATAATCCTGAATCATTTGTTTTAGAAAAGTCTCTTGTCATTAATGATGCTCTACTTGCAGAGAAAAACGGAGCTTATTATTTTCTGGAGAATGGAGACCCCGGTCTGGATGAAGAAGCTGAGAAATTAGTTATAAATATTTATAAATTAAGATGAATAAGAAAGCAGTGAGGCTGAGAAGCGTAGATATAATAAACATAATAATTATGGTCTTGCTTTTGGCCAATTTACTTTTCCTTATAAAGATAAAAAGCGGTCCTACTCAAAGAAAGAATATTTTAATAGATTTCGAAAAATTGGAAGGTCTTAAGTTAACCTCTTCTGATGGCTCCCTGATTGATGCTGCAGAATTATTGAGAAATAAGGAAAATTATATCCTATTTTTCAAATTAACCGATTGCCCTGCATGCATTTACAGCGGGCTTGAGCAGGCACAACGATTAAGGCTGGCTGGTAAATCCATTGTTGCCATAACCATACACGACTGGTTTGATGAGTGGAAGGCCTGGCTTCAGAATTATGACGACAAAAATATTTATCTTTTGAAAAAGACAGACATGAAAGATATGATACGTTCTCCTTATACCCCTGTTCTGATTTTAGAGAGACAGCGTAAGTTGATAAAGATAGACTATATCTCAAACTAACTGGATCGACATTTTAAATCTAGACCTCCGCTATTATTTGATAAGGTATAGGCATGTTCATAGGTGGAGATTTGATTTCTTATGTAATTGATGTATAATTACAATTATCCGGGGGGCTTTTGGATGAGGAAAATTTTCCTTTATGCGACCAGAAATAATAGTTACGAATTAGCCAAAAATGTCTTTGGGAAAGGTATATCTATAACTATTTTACATGATACTAGGGTAGCTATCCCAAGTGATGATTCCTCCTTAATCCTCGCCGATTGTGATTATAAGTGCTGTCTTGATTCATGTCTAAGAAAGTATCTGTTTCTTTATAATCACAGGTCAATTCCCATTGCGATGTTAAAAACCGCAGTAATAAAAGATGTTCCTGATTCCGGCTGGTTTTTTTTGAGAATCCTGAATGAAAAACGTCTTTATGCCTTACAAGATGATTTGTTCTCTTCATTAAGAATTTCAAGATATTACACGGGCTCGCCTGAATTCCTTGTTTTACCTTTTAGTTCACTGAACAAGATAATCCAAGTTCAAAGAGTAATAGTAGAGTCTTATCAGGAAGCGTTCAGGCTTTCGGACTTAGCAAGAATAGCAGAATGGTCTCCATCCTGGCTTTCCTATAAATTCAGAAACTTAACTGGGATATCGCTGAAGAACTTCTTGGTCAAATCGAGGTGTTGCCGAGCTTTGTGGCAACTAATCTCCACGGACAAACCGGTAAAAACTATTGGCCTGGAATCTGGCTATCAACCTTTGTATTTTTCCCAGCTTTTTAATAAAGTTTTTAATGAACCGCCCTCCGCCATCAGGAACCGCCTAGCCCAGGGTCATTTTGTTGGTTAATTTATATACAAAAAAGAGTGTTAATTTTCATTATTTAATATCCAGTTTAAAAGTCTATTTCTGCCGTTTATAGATGTTGAAAGGGATGATATTCTGCCAGAGGATCTGCCGATAGACTTACGAGCGTTAGTTAGCGGATTTTTAGATGATGTGATGGGGATAAGGCTAAAAGGTCTGGCCTGATAAATTCAGGAGATGTGGCACTTTTTCCTTTAAGATATCTTGAACTGAAAGAAGACGTGAATGTCGCAGGCAAGACTTTCGTCTGAGCGGGTAGGTTTATCATGCAGGTAAGGAAAGTGTAATACTTCGAGTTGACTCATCTAGAATCTACATGAAATTGATAAGTAGGCCTAGAGCCCTTAATCCGAAGAGAGGCTACTAAATGAGTTTTATCCTGGAGGCAATATCGAGAAAAAAGTCCTTTGACCAGACGGCTAAGAAAGCCGGATCTTTGACGAATGGTTCCACCTCCTGCCTGATTTGGTCGACATTTACCTTCTCAATTCGTTGCACCAGCAGGTGGTGTAAATCATCTTCTGTTAAAGGTGCCGGTCCTGTCCAGTGACCCGTCTGGCGCATTCTTTGCTCGAGATGAGCTAAACGCAACTCAGGGTGGTAAGCTGCAAACCAGACAAGATCATACCAGTCTCTTCCTTTCATTTGACTCTTCCAGCCACGGCCTAAGACAGCGTGCGTTTTACTGGCAAACATATCTGGCAGGGTGAAGACCCGGACAGCAAACGGAATCGGCCGCAACAAGTACCGCATCTCGGTCAAAAAGCCAGGCGGTGGATTTATGTCCACTTCCAGCTTTATTTTCAATACTTGATTACGGTGAATCTGTCTGATAAGGTTCTGGTCAAACTCAACCGTTATCATCCGGGCGCGGGTGTCAGCTTCAATAAAGGTAGATTGGACAGCTGCTTCTGGCGTCCTGATTTTGGGCTCAACTCTGACCTTAAATCCGAAGGACTCAAGCTCTTTCCTTAGAGCCCGGCTGTAGTCAGACAAATTCAATTCCTGCTGCGCAACCAGGAGAGAAAAATCAAGATCTTCTGAGAACCGGTCCAGCCCGTAAAGTACCCGGAGGGCTGTGCCTCCATAGAAAGCCGCCTTCTCAAAGAATTTTCCCCGCCACAGGCCGAGCAGAGCAATTTCCTGCATTATTTCCCGGAGAGCGCGCAGGGAGTCCTCCGATGACTTAACTTCGTAGGCGGAAAGCATCTGACGAATAGCTTCATTCATGGTTTGTCTCCGGGACTTTCTGTAATTGCCTGACGAGTTGGCTCAAATATCTTAACTTTCGGGAGTGATAACGCCGGGCAAAGTCGTCTATTCTTGCTGCGGGCAAGGTCTTTAGAAAATCAAGCTCAATTCTCAGGTCTTCCTCAAGGAAGCGCTGCATTTCCGCCGCAGAAGTGATGGCCAAACCCCTTAGTGAAACAATTTTGTCAGCCAGAGCCTTTTCGGGTGTGGCTATCAGAAAGGCTTGCTCATGGTCTGTTTCTGTCCTGACCTGGCCAGTTTCATAGGCTGCGGCTGGGATTTGCCGGTAAATAAAAAGTCCGACCGGGGTGTTAAACCGGCGAGAGCGATTGGGAGTAACCGAGGTCACGGCCTCGACTCTCTCGGGGATGACCCCGTAGTAAGCAAGAGCGTAATCTAAGGATAGGTAGGAAGGCCCGTGGATGAGGTTAGCCAGAAGCTCTTTTGAATATGGATGCGTCCTGTACTTCGGAGCGAATACATACAATCCTTTTTTGACCCTGATGATGATTTCCTGCCGGAGAAGATCGGTAATCTTATCTCGTGGAGAAGACAGATCCTTCAAGATATCGATCAGGGTTTGATAATCAAAAATCTCGGTCTTAATTTGAGCCCGAATGTCTATAGCTTCCATATTTTAACCAGGTATGTCGACTTAATATCGACATACTATGCTTAAATATGAGCTTTGTCAAGTCTCTGAATTGCCTGCTCTAAATTCTGAACCAATCAAAATTAAGTTGATTCGTTGCCTCACAAGAGAATCTACATGAAATTAATCTGTCTTCGGGCTGACATTGTGCGGCTAAATTAGAAGGTGAGATTACTACACAAAATTATAATACTTCTTGACCTTTTAACTTGAGCGAAAAAAAACTTGACAGAACATTATTTTAAAAATAGAGGATTAGGGCCTGGGAAATAAAATATTCCTGAGCCTTGCCAGGTTGGCCTGCAGGCCGTCCTGGCTTCAGATGGGCTCAAAGTAATCGCGATCAAGATGCCCTACCTGCTTGATTTTTTTCTGCTGCAGCAGTTTCTGGATTTCCAGGCTCAATTCTTCTCTGGTCTGGCCGAGAGAGTTTTCGAGGTCTTCCAGGCTAACCGGACGGCGGCGGACAATAGCCAGAATAGCTTCGGCGATATCGAGCGGTGCTTTTTCCTGCTCTTTTTTTCTGAAGCTGGCTACAACCTCGGCTTTATCTCCAAAAAATTCTTTGATTTTATTCATTTCTTCAGGTGTCAGAGGTCTGGCCGTCTTTTCGGCTGGAGGTCTGACCACTGTGTTGAGCTGGATTTTATCCGGATTGATTCTCGAGGCTGCTTCCTTTAATTTTTTAATCTCAGCTGGCGAGTCGTTTACTCCTTTCACCAGCATAATCTCCAGCCAGATCTGGCCCTTAAATTCTTTTCTGAATTTGACCAGTCCTTCTATTATCTTTTCAATCCTGAGTGAAGGGTGCGGGCGATTGATCTTTTTGAAAATTCGCTGGGTGGCGGCGTCAAGGGAAGGAACGACCACATCAACTGCAGCCAGCTCTTTTCTGACCTCGGCTCGAGACAGCAGGGTGCTGTTGGTCAGAACGGCCACCGGGATATTAGTGAACTTTTTCATTTCTCTTATCAGCCAGCCGATGGATTTATTAAGAGTTGGCTCTCCCGAACCGGAGAAGGTGATGAAGTCCACCCTGGCTCCGGTTTTAAGGAATTCCTTTATCTCTTCCAGTATCTTTTTTTCAGAATAAGGATTTATCCTTCTTATGGTTTTCTTAGGGCTGTTGCCCAGCTGGCAGTAAATACAGCTCAGGCTGCAGGTCTTAAAAGGCAGGAGGTCAACGCCCAGAGAATAACCAAGACGTCTGGAAGGCACCGGGCCGTAGAGATGCGGAAAATTTTTTTCTTTTCTCATCTGAATTCCTTTTTTATTTTATATTGCCATTACCGCCTTTTACCTTACCGTTTAACCGCCTGAAAAATCAAGCCTCCGCCTTTTATGTGGACTGCTGGCGGCGGGCCCATTTGTCGAACTGAACCTGCCGCCGGTAGAGAAACTTGCTGTTTTTAGCCGACTGGTAATTAAGCTCGGCTTCAATTTCTTCCTCAAGCTTGATGGCCGGCGTTTTCTCTATAACCTGCTGGATGGCGGTGATTGAAGCCGGGAGGTTTGCCCCCTTAATCTCTTGCCAGGTTTTTATGGCCCTTTCTCTTTCTCCTTTTTCCCAGTAAGTCAACCCGAGAGCATATAAGGCCCTGACCTCCGTCCGGCCGCCTCTTCCCTGAAGCTCCTGATAAATCTTAAGTTCCGCTTCAAGATATTTGTTCAGAGCTTCATCCAGAGATGAATAGCCTTTCCGGCTGAGGCTTTCCTTGAGGTCCTCATAAACCTGCTTTAAAACAAAAGCTTTAGGCAGCGAGTTAAAAACATAATCAAGCGAAGCTTTTTTAAGATAAATATCTCTGGCTTGAGGATAGGCTCGGGCCAGGTTTTTGATGACTCTTCTTTCCATATCTAAGGAAGAGGCCAGGCAGAAGAGGAGCTCATCTCTAACCGGTGAGGTCGGGTGAGTCTCAATCAGAACGGCTATTCTTTCGAAAATTGGTTTCTTATAAAAAAGTTCTTCCAGCGCGTCGAAGGCGGCTGTAAATTCATCTTCAATAAAGATAACGCCATTCAGGTTAGAATTAATAAAATTTCTGGTAAAAGCGGCCAGGTCAGGGTTGTTCCAGTCATATTTGTTAAGATAATCTTTTTCAAAAATAGAAAACTGCACTTCCTCCGGATAGGCCATCAGGCCATCCAGAATTTCAGACCACTTATGTGCGGCCAGATCAAAATGGACTGGCTCCCTTTTCTTCTGACCTGTTTCCTCTGCTTTTTGCTCCTGAAATTCTGCTTCTCCGTAATAGAAGACGCGCAAGGGTCCCTGCGGGAAAAGTTGCTCGGCCTGGCCAGAAGCTTGTTCCAGTGTTTCCTTAGCCTGTTCATCTTCAGCCGGTGGGAAGATAAAGGTCGGGAAGCCCTTAATAATAGAAAAGTTCAAGGCCCCTTTAGCCAGAATCTGCTCATAAGGACAGGAGCGAAAATAATACTGGGCTGGCACCTCCATCATTCGATCTCCAACCTTGAGATCAATGATGCGTCCGACTCCATAACCAGGCGGATTTTTTAAGGCTCCAGCCTTTTCCAGCCTCTCCAGTTCTCTTACCTCTTCCTGGCCGAGTATATAGAGTTCAGATCTCCCGCCGCCTGAAGGTGAAGGACTTAAGAAAACTCTCTCGCCCGAGTGGATTTCGAAGCTTTCTTCTTTGCTTCCTGGCTGTCTTTCTTTTTGCCCGGCTTTTTCTGCGACTGAAACTCCTCCGCCCTGCTTGATAAAGTTTTCGAGAAGGTTCTTATAGACTTCAACTTTTTCCTTCTCCGTCATCCGGTCATCCATAATCAAAATGTTTTGAGCCACTGCCGGCAGTTTCTTTTCTTCAAGCTCTTCCATCAATCTGGCCAGCTGCTCGTCGAGCCCTATTTCTTTGTTGAGCTCCTCAACGGCGCGGGCCAGGAGTTTAAAATCGCTGTCGACTGCAGGCTGGCTGCCTGAAGACCCCGGGTATGAATAATAAGAAACCGCGGTGACCGACAGGCCAAGACCAATAATCATGTGTAGAATGCCAGAGAGAAAAAGTGCGCCGCTAAAACCACCAGCGACCTGCTTTAGAGCCAGCCAGAGCTTTATCATTTCTGGCTTGAGATTAAATGATTTCTTCTTCTCCGGCTCTTCTTCCGGAAAAAGAGTTATCTGACGCATAACCTGCTGCTTTGACCCCTTATGTTTTGTGGAACGCTATGATTATAAATTTAGATCAGCTTCTTTTCAAATTAATGGTAGATGGCAAATTTTAACTTTACTTTGAATATTTCTGAGCTCTGCCGTGGGCAAGACAAAAGGATAAAGAAAAATAGCGGGTAGCTCTTGCCTGTCTATATCATCTCTGTTAGCATAAAAAAGATAAAAATGGATAAGGTTAAAATGGAAAAGAAAACCGCGGTCAGAATTGTTCTTACTGCCATGACCTTCGAGGCCTGGAGAAACGTGATGATAATGCGTCCTTATGCCCCGAGAGGTTGGCCAGCGGTGTGAAGTCTACCCTGGAAACAGCGAAGGGCGTTCTCAGTTGAGAACGCCCTTTTTTTATATAGGGAAAAAATCCAGAGCAAGACCCGCCAGCCAATCAAGATCTGAAGTTCGGGGCAAAAATTATGATCTAAAGATTCGCCAGGAGCTGGCCATGACCATTTCCGGTCGGACGGCTCCAGGGTTAAGTGGAGATCAGATTAATTAGGCTAAAGGACAACTAAAATAAAATGAAAAAAATAATCGTTGTTAAATTTGGCGGCTCGAGCCTCAAGAATAAGGATGATCTGTCAAAAATTTTGAGTGTGGTCAAAATGTACGAACAGCCTCTGGTCGCCGTCGTCTCGGCTGTTTCGGGTGTGACCGATAGATTGATGGTGGCTCTGAATGATATCAGAAATCTCGATGTTAATGGCTTTCTGGCGAGCCTTAGCTCCATTTACCAGGGCTTTCTCGAGGCCAGAAATCCAGAGCTAAAGGCCCGCGTCTATGAGATAAAAGATTTATTGCAGGGGGCCAGACTCATCGGTCAGGTCCCGGATTTTGTCTATGATCGGGTGCTAAGCCACGGGGAAAGATGTTCCTCTTTGCTTTTAACCCGGTATTTTAACCAGCATGGCTTTGACTGTGAGGAAGCTCTACCCGAGCAGTTTGGTTTGACCACTGATGGGCGATTTAAAGAGGCGACGGTTGATCTGGAAGTCTCTGCAGAGAATCTAAAAAAATTTTTTAAAGCCGATAAAAATTATGTGGTGCCGGGTTTTTATGGCCTTTCTGGCGGCGAGGTCAACCTTCTGGGCCGCGGCGGAAGTGACTATTCAGCCACTTCCATCGGCTCCTGCCTGGAGGCCGAAAGAGTTGATCTTTACAAGGATGTGTCCGGTTTTATGACCTGTGATCCGAAGCGGGTCAGAACTGTTAAGCCCGTTAAAAAGCTCAACTACGATGAGGCGGCTGAGTTATCTTACTTTGGCGCCAGAATCCTCCACCAGACGGCCGTTGATCCGGTACGCCAGAAAAATATTCCCCTTTATATCTTCAATCTGAATTCCTTTACCTCTATTGACCAACCCGATACGATTATTTCCTCTAACGGGGCGGTGGCAGAGACAGTGGTCAAGAGCCTGTCCTTTACTGATGACCTGGCTGTCATCCGCTTTAAGGGGTCGAATGTCGGCCGGGTGCCGGGGCTTCTCGGACAGATTGCCTCGACCTACGGCCGCGAGGGTATTAACATTAAATCCGTGGTGACCTCACAGACAAGCATCAATATTCTGATCTCGAGCCAGGATGTCAGACGCTGTCAGGAAATTACGCCGAAAATGAAAATTGCCGAAGTGGAAAATGTTTTTTACCGCACCGATATCTCGCTCATAGCGGCCGTCGGGGAAGGAGTTCTTCAGAAACCAGGGGTGGCCGCCCGGATCTTTTCTGCTGTTTCGAGGCATGGCATCAATGTGGAAATGATCTCAGCCGGCGCATCTCAGGTGACGATTTATTTCCTGGTAAGTTTAAAAGACAGAAACCGGGCCTTACAGGCCATTCATCGAGAATTTTTTGAAGGAGAAAAACATGAAAACGGTGGATGAAATCAATGAGAAAATCAAGCGCGGCGAAGCGGTGGTGCTTACGGCGGAGGAAGTGGTGAAGCTGGCCAGAGAGGCGAGCCCTGAAAAGATTGCTGACCGGGTGGATGTCGTCACGACCGGCACCTTTGCTCCCATGTGTTCGAGCGGAGCAGTGATTAACTTCGGGCACACGACACCGCCCATGAGAATGGAAAAAATTGAGCTCGCCGGAGTCGAAGTCTATGGCGGGCTGGCGGCGGTAGATGGCTTTCTTGGTGCGACGGAAGAGTCCAGAGCTGATAAAAGTTTTGGTGGGGCACATATTATCGAGGCTTTGATCAAAGGCCACGATTTATATCTTAAAGCCAGCGCCAAAGGCACAGACTGTTATCCCCGGAAAGAATTTGAGGGCTATATAAATAAGGATATGATCAATGATTTTTTCCTTTTTAATCCAAGAAATGCCTATCAGAATTATGCGGCTGCCACCAACGGCTCTGACCGGACTGCATACACCTATATGGGGAAGCTACTACCTCATTTTGGCAACGTGACTTACTCCACTTCGGGCGAGCTTAGCCCTTTGCTCAAAGATCCGCAGATGATGACCATCGGACTGGGCACCAGAATTTTTCTGGGCGGTGGAACCGGCTATGTCGTCTGGCCCGGCACCCAGTTTCGAAACGACGTCAGGGTCAATCAATACGGCCTGCCAGTTGGTCCTGCCAGAACGCTGGCTGTCATTGGTGATGCCCGCCGTATGAACTCCCGCTATTTGCGCGCAGCCTACTTTAAAAACTACGGGGTGACGCTTTTTGTTGGCATCGGCGTTCCCATTCCTGTTTTAAATGAGGAAGTGACTTATTTTGTTTCCAGAAGTAATGAAGAAATCGAGACGATTATTGAAGATTACGGCCGGCCGGAAAGACCGATAATTGCTGCCACAAATTATGCCCGGCTGAGGGAGGGCTGGCTGGAACTTAACGGGAAAAAAGTTAAAACCTCGCCTCTTTCCAGTCTGTCCATGGCGCGGGAAATAAGCCAGCTACTCAAGGAAAGAATAATGGCGGGTAGCTTTCTTCTGACCTCGCCGGTTGAGCTCTTCCAGGAAGAGCGAACATTAAAACAGCTCAAAAAAAGAACAAGCGGCGAAGAGTTGAAACTGGAGAAGCCAACCTGTGTTGATTGTGGGGCCTGCGTCAGTGTCTGTGCCTTCGATGCTCTTAGCCTGGTTGACGGGGAATTCACTTATACGGCGGAAAGATGCACTGACTGCGGAGAATGCACTGATGCTTGCCCGCTGGGCGTGGAGCTTCCTCCCCATGAGTAACAGGTTTTACCGGGACTGGTCTTCGGACCGGCTGCAGAGTTTTACAGTCCGCTTCAGAGAGACGGATCTCTGGATTGGCGTTGATAGCTACAGGCCGGAGATGAAAGAAGCGGTTTATAAGGAAGTGATCTCGTGCCACACGGAGCTCAATAGATGTATCACGAAATATCCTGCTTTTCTGACTTCTCTGGAGCCGCTTGAGTTTCACTGGCAGTCAGAGATTATTAAGCGAATGATGGAGGCAACCAGACTGGCGGGGGTTGGCCCGATGGCGGCGGTGGCTGGGGCTGTCGCTGATAGAGTTGGCCATTTTCTTCTGGAAAACTTCAGCTGTCGGGAGGTCGTGGTAGAGAACGGCGGAGATATTTTTATCAGGAATGACAGACCGCTGGTTGTTTCAGTTTATGCTGGAGCTTCGAAACTCTCGGGTCGAGTGGGCCTGGAAATGCCACCGGGTGAATGGGGCGTTTGCACCTCCTCCGGGACGGTCGGACATTCTTTAAGTTTTGGCCAGGCCGACGCGGTGACGGTGGTTTCTCCGGATGCCACCTTAGCCGATGCTCTGGCCACGGCCTATGGCAATCTGGTGAAAGAGGCAGAAGACATCGAGAAGGTTCTGGCGCAGGCTTTAAACGAGAAGGTGGAAACTCTTCTTATTATTGTCGGTGATCGGCTGGGCATCGTGGGCAGGCACAGCTTGAAATTTCTGGAGAGAGCCAGAGGTTGTCAGCCTTTAGATTTAAAAACCTGATGAAACTAAGACAGGCGGGAATAAATTTTTATTTAAGTAATTTGAATTTCAGTTGAGTCAAAAATTCTAAATGAGAATTGAAAGGGCGGAATTCGAAGCAGTGGAAGACGGCAGAGCATCGTCCGTTTCCGCTGGCGAAGTGGTGAAGAAAGGAGAATTGAAGTGAAAAAGGTAGGTATTCTGGGAGCAACCGGGCTCGTCGGACAGAGGTTAGTTCAACTTCTTTCCAGCCATCCGTTTTTTGAAATTTCGGCTCTGGCTGCCTCCGATAATTCTTCCGGGAAAAAATACCGAGAAGCTGTCCACTGGCATCTCGAGACACCGCCACCCGATAAAATAAGTGAGATGGTGGTCAGAGATTGCCGTCCGGATTTTGAAGCAGACTATGTGCTTTCGGCTCTGCCCTCAGATGTGGCTGGGCCGATCGAGGCAGAACTGGCCGCGGCCGGTTATGTTGTCTTTTCCAATGCTTCCAGCCACCGTCTGGATCAAAATGTGCCGGTAATTGTGCCGGAAGTGAATCTGGATCATCTGAATCTTATCCACAGTCAAAAAACCCCGGGGAAAATTGTAACCAATCCTAATTGCTCGACCACCGGGCTGGTCATGGCGCTTAAGCCAATTATGGATAAATTCGACCTGGAAGCGATCGAGGTGGTGACGATGCAGGCTATCTCCGGTGCAGGCTACCCTGGCGTTAGTTCGCTCGATATTATGGACAATATTATTCCATACATAAAAAACGAAGAGGAAAAAATTCAGCGCGAAGCAAAAAAAATTCTGGGCGAGCGAAAGCCGGACAGAATTGAACCGGCCAGCTTCAGTCTTGAAGCCCAGTGTAATCGGGTGCCGGTGGTGGACGGACACCTGCTCTCGGTTTTCGTGAGGACAGAGGAAAAAGTCACTCTGGACGAAGTGGTCAGAGCCCTGGCAGAGTTCAAATCACTCCAAGGGCTAAAGCTCCCTACTGCTCCCGAAAATCCACTGATTTACCGGTCAAAGCCGGAAGCTCCCCAGCCAAGATTACATCGGAATGCGGGCGGCGGTATGAGTGTGAGTATCGGCCGGCTGGTTAAGGTGGCAGACAGGCAAATACGTTTTGTCGCTCTGGTGCACAACACGATTAGAGGTGCGGCAGGCTGCGCCCTGTTAAACGCTGAAGCTTATGATTTATTAATGGGATAAATAGAAACTTAAGAAATATTTTGCCTGCTTTGTTCATAAAACTGAACAGGTTTCGCGATTTTTGCTGGTGTATAAGGAAGTTTGCAAATTGGATTAAAGGAGTGAGCCATCGTAGAATCTCCTTTTAAAGAAGTTAATCTCAAGAAAGGAGGAGTTTACATACGATGGCTCGAAGAGATTATAAGGCATTACTGGGAGGATTGCTAACAGGATTTTTAATAATTAACTTTGATAAAAAATCAGGATATGAGACGATTTTATTAAATCTGTTCGTATCCCTCATTTTTCCTGGGAATAATCTATGAGGCTGACAATAAAATAAGTTGGCCTGAGTTGTTGGCGAATTATTGTGAATTATACAGGTTTGCTATCGACAGAACTCCTGTGAATTATCTTTCTTTTACAGCCAGGCGCTTTTAATGCCTGCCCGCTATTTCACTTTAGTTTTACTTCATCATCAGGCGGATGGGGTTTATCATCTAAAGAAAGCCTTTTTCTTTTAGCCAGGCCTCATTAAAAATGGTACTCAAATAACGAGAAGCACCATCAGGAAAGACTGTGACTATTCTGGCTGGTTTTTCTAAACTTCTGACCAGTTTCATTACTTCCCAGAGAGCTGCCCCGCTTGACCCACCGACCAGAAGTCCCTCCCGGCGGGCAATTTCCCTCGTCATAAGAAAGGCTTCTTTATCGGTAATCTGATAGATATCATCCAGAAGATCGAAATCGACGCAATTAATCAGAAATTCATCGCCGAGCCCTTCTATGAGGTAAGGAGCAGGCTTTGCCTTTTTTCTGGAATGAAAGTAATCATAAAAAACAGAGCCGGCTGGATCAATACCTATAATCTTTATGCCCGGGTCTTTTTCTTTGAGATATTTACCTGCCCTACAGATGGTTCCACCTGTTCCGATGCCGGCAACAAAATAATCAATTTTCCCTTCCATCTGCTCCCAGATTTCAGGTCCCGTTGTGTAGTAATGAGCCTCATTATTTTCACGGTTATTATGTTGATCAGGAAAATAGCAATCCGGCGTCTGCCCGGCCAGAATCGGTGTAATGTTATTGTAGCTCTGCGGTGATTCGGGCGGCAGGGTGTGGTCCACCAGCTGGATTTCAACTCCCAAGGCTTTTAACTGGTCAAGTTTTTCTTTACTGATACTGTCCCGGACAATGACCTTCAGGCGATAGCCTTTCTGAATGGCCATCAAAGCCGGGCCCAGAGCTATATTGCCCGAAGAATTTTCAATGATTAAATCACCTGGCTTTAGCCGACCATCTTTTTCTGCCTTTTCGATGATGCTGAAGAATAATACCTTACCCTTTTATCCAATTTTTAACTTTTCTTAAAGTCTTTTTCTGTCTTTAAAGGAGGAATAATGAACCTGAATGAAATTCGAAATAAAATCGACCATCTTGATGGCGAGATTTTAAAGCTAATCTATGAAAGAATGGAGCTTGGCCTGAGGACCAGAGGGCAAAAATTAACAGTAACTGATAAAGAAAGGGAAGAGCAGGTTTTAAATAATATTATGAGGTTTTCGGGCCGGCTTCTTTCGGCCGAGTTTATTCAAAACCTGTATAAAAGCATTTGCTAAAGTTCTTTGAGAAATGCCGCCTGAATGTTTTTGAATATTCCTTTAGTGAACATGATGAGCTGATGTCTTATTCCCTGGCACTTCCTTTTACTTCATCTATAACCTTTGCTGCCTGTCTGACTTCGAAGATCGTCCCGGGAACAACTTTCAAGCGTCATAAAGAAATCGCCAGGAAAGTCCTGCAAGAAGATGATGTTCTGCTGGCAGAAGTGCTGTTTAATCCTCACTCAATCCCGCAACTGGAAAAGATCTGCTCGCGGCTTGAGTTTCTTAAAAATATTATTAAGGCCAGGGATTATGAAGAAGCAGAAAAATTCTTTGCCAGGTTAAGAAAAAATCTGGAACAGCAATAAAAATTTTCTTTTTGATTAGACAGGTCTGGCTTAGAAGAAAAAAATTCAAGTATAATAAGGCCGTTAAATTTTGAGCTCTGCCCAGCAGGGCTTAAGACAGGATGGAAATTTGGCAGGCACTAGTTGGTGGCAGAAAGCAGATTGTCTGGAGACCTATCAGGTCAAGGAGAAAAGGAGTAAAGCTGCTTCATTGCTTTTTGCCTGTCCCTTAAATAACTTAATGGAATGATGTTAAATTATTAGCAGGAGGAAAGAATGATGGAGATAGCCGCGATTGATAAGTTTCACAAAGCGAGATATTTGTTTTTCAAATGGCGGCATAGTCTGGCTCTGATTAATAAGATTACTTTAGCCCTGGGTATGGCCTGTTTAACGGGACTGGCTGCACAAATAAAAGTTTCTCTTCCCTGGACTCCGGTTCCAATGTCAGGTCAGACCCTGGCCGTATTATTAGCCGGGATCCTTTTAGGGAGATGGTGGGGAGGTATAAGCCAGGCCATATATATAATATTAGGTATGGCCGGTCTCCCCTGGTTAGCTGGCTTTAGTGGAGGTTTTGGTGCTCTGGCTGGGCCGACTGGTGGATATCTTCTGGGCTTTATTCTGGCGGCCTTATTCCTTGGCTATTTTACTGACAGATATATTAAAGTCAGAAATTTTCTACCCATGCTCGGTTTAATGTTATTTGCCAATTTTATCCTGATACATATACCGGGATTATTACAACTCGGGCTATGGTCTTACCTGGTGAAAGGCACAGGCTTAACTCTCAGGAATTTGCTCTGGATGGGAACTGTGCCATTTATTATTGGAGACCTGATCAAGATCATAACCGCTGCTGCCCTGGCCAGAGCTATTACACCACGGGAAGCATATAATGGTGAAGTCGACGCGAAGAAGGTAAATGACTGAGATCATCTTAAATATCAGGGCTCATCACCTTTTGTGCCTCCAGGGTTTCCAGGGGTATGGCTACAGTGAGGAATTTGTCAGGAATATGGCCAGAATTATAAAAAAATGGAATCGAATTCTGAATTGCAGATAATTACCGGGTGTGATGATATCTGTTCTTGTTGCTCTCACCAGGTTCAAGGGACTTGCCAGAAAGATACCGGGCCTGTTCCGGAGATTCAGGCTCTGGATCGGCGAGTTTTACAGCATTTAAATTTGCAAGAGGGGACAAAGGGCAAGGCCCATGATTTTATTTCGCTGGCTAATACCAGGCTCGGGAGCATTTCTGATATTGAGAATATTTGCGGGGACTGTAACTGGAAGGAAAAATGTCTGTGGTTTGCTTCACGCAGCCAGTAAGATAAAGATGTTCTTTCCTGCTGTCTCTTTTCTGCTCTGAATCAATTGACTCGTTGGGTCTTTAATCCTGATTGTAACTCTTCATTTTCCTGCTGATCTCGGACCAGAGCTTAGCTTGAATCCGAACCGCCATACAAAAGATTTTCGTGTAGATTTTATCGTGAAGCAACGATTCATTTTTGATTAGATTTTAGATGAGGCCATTCGCTTTCTTGCTGGAGGTCTGTTTTTGGGCTATGATTAATAGCAATAAAATTTTAAGCGAGAAAAAAATGGCTCAAAAAAACAAAGTAACAACTGCCGAATATGGCGAAAAGGAAGCCAGGGCCGGCCTTAAGACCAGGTTGCCTGAAATTGAGACTTTTCCCAATCAGTTTCCTGATTATGAGATAACCATTGAAATTCCAGAATACACTTCTGTCTGTCCGAAAACCGGCCTGCCTGATTTTGGTATTATTACGATCTGGTACATTCCAGACAAAAAAGTCATGGAGCTTAAATCGCTTAAAATGTATATCCTGGCATACCGTAATCTTGGAATATTTTATGAGAATGCCGTCAATCGCATTCTGGAAGATGTGGTTAAAGCCTGCCAGCCGAAAAAGGCTCTGGTCAGAGGAGAATTTACGCCGCGGGGTGGGTTGAGCTCAGTCGTTGAAGCCCGCTATCCGCGTGGCGAATAAAAAATTTCAGTCTGTCAGCAAAAATAAAAAGAAAAAAAATGGGAAATGAGGAATTTTATAAATACGGCCGGAAAACTGGAGTCAAAGTCGGACCGGACTTTATCGAGACAGCAGCAGAAGCAAGCAGCGCAGGCAGTTCAGATTTTGCTGGCCGGGGAGAAGCAAAGTCAACGAGGTGCACCAGTTCAGATTTATCCAGCCCTGAGAAGCCGGCTGATCTGACAGCTGCTGGCCCGGCTTCCGGACTTGATCTCAGCATAAAAATTAATGCAGCTGCCGTCGGCGAGTTCGGGACAGGGAGCGACTCGCCGGCCGGAAGATGCGACGCTTACTCCTCGAGCGCGGTCCTGGTTGCTGCAGGGCCGGCGATACATGTCTCCGACCAGACAGTGGGGACTTTTGTTCTCTCCACTGAAGATAAGGCCAGCAGAAAGCTCGAGTCTGTTGACCGGCCGGCACCCTTTGGCCTCACCGATCTCCTCATGATTTTGACCACCTTCATCTGGGGAGCCAATGTGCCGGTGATCAAGGTCTCCTTTTCCCAGCTTTCACCTCAGGCTTTTAATCTGACCAGGTTTTTGATCTCCTCTGCCCTTTATGCACTTATCCTCTGGCGGAGCGGGGAAGGCTTTAGAATCAAACGCGAGGATGTGCCGCGGGTGATATTACTCTCGCTCACCGGAATCACCTTTTATCAGGTCTTCTTCATTGCCGGTTTGAGCCGGACCGCGGCCTCTCTTATTTCCATGACCAATGCCATGACGCCCATTTTAATTGCCCTCTTGAGCGCTGTCCTTGGTTTTGAACGATTGCGACCGGCCGGCTGGTTCGGAATTTTGCTCTCGGTCGGGGGCCTCTATGCCGTTATCCTCGGGCGGCCGGATGGCTTTAATTTTAGAGGTTCTGAGGTCTCAGGCGTCGTTTTCAATCTTATTTCCTGTTTTCTCTGGGCTCTATATACCATTTATGCCCGTCCGGCCCTTAAAAATATGTCGCCGCTCAAGATGGCAGCTCTGACCAATATCCTGGGTACCATCTTTTACCTGCCCTTCGGCTGGAAACATTTTGTGCGAACAGATTTCAACCATGTCTCCCTGGGAGGCTGGCTCGGGGTTCTTTACTCGGCTCTACTGGCTCTCGTCCTGGCTTCGATTATCTGGTATAAGTCAATTGAGAGAATAGGCGGAGCCAGAACCGGTGTCTTCAGCAACCTGACGCCGGTCTTCGGCGTTCTGACGGCCTGTATCTTCCTTCATGACCGCATCACCTGGATTCAGGTAGCGGGCGTGCCGGTTATTTTCTTTGGTGTTTACCTGGCGAGAAACGGTCATAAGCTGGCTGGGAAAAAGGGCGCAGAAAATCAACTGGTTAAGCCGGCTGGCCTGAAATAAAAACCTACCGCCAGCTACCTCAGGCCGTAAATTTTGTGAAGCTGGCAGCCGAGTCTGATATTCTTTAGTCCGCCTCTGGCCGCCTGTTCAAAAAGGTGCCAGGCCCGGCGGTAACTCCAATCTTCATTTGATTGCGGTTGAAGCCAGAGAGGGGCTCTGGTCGGGAACTTTCTTCTTACTGTCTCGATCTGAGCCAGACTTAAATTCCTCGTTACCACCAATTTAACTTCCGTCGCCTGCTGCCGGCAGCTTGTGGTTGTATAAAAATCCGGTGGCTTGGGAGAAACGGTCAGCCAGTCCACCTTAAAAGTTATAGGCTTTGTTCCATTGGTCTCTATCTGGATTTTAAAACCAGCCCGTCTGAGCTTTTCGACCAGTGGCTTGATGTCCTGAAGAAGCGGTTCCCCGCCGGTAATTGACACCCAGTTAGCTTTATATTTGTTTTTAATTCCTACCAATTTACTAAGAATTATTTCCAGCTCTATTTCCCGGCCTTCTTCCCAGGCGTAGCTCGTGTCACAAAAATCGCAGCGCAGA
>DAOLNQ010000002.1:0-258071 GCA_035416665.1 Candidatus Saccharicenans sp.
ACGAAACCCAGCTAATTCTTCTTGGCTATATCGCCTTTTTTGATCCGCCTAAAACCCAGGCAGCCGAAGCGATCAGCCTGCTGAAAAAGGCAGGAGTTAAGGTCAAAGTGCTGACCGGCGACAACGGGCTGGTCACAGAAAAAATATGCCACGAGGTTGGTATTGAAATTGAAGGCCTGATTTCCGGTCATGATTTAGCCGATTTACGGGAAGAAGAATTTCCCAGGGCAGTTGAAGCCAATAATGTCTTTGTCAAGCTGACACCTTCTCAGAAGGAAGAAATTGTCGAAACCCTTAGAAAACAGGGTCTGGTTGTGGGCTTCCTGGGCGATGGCATCAATGATGCGCCGGCTTTACGGGCAGCCGATGTGGGCATTTCGGTTGACTCTGCCGCCGATGTGGCCAAGGAATCAGCTGACATTATTCTTTTAGTTAAAAGCCTGCTGGTTCTGGAAGAAGGAATTATCGAGGGCCGTCGGGTCTTTGCCAATCTTATTAAGTATATCAGAATGGCAGCCAGTTCTAACTTCGGCAATATGCTGAGTGTAGTGGGAGCCAGCTATTTACTGCCCTTTCTGCCTATGCGGCCGATTCAGATTCTGACCAATAACCTGCTCTATGATTTTTCACAGACCGGCATCCCCAGCGACCTGGTTGATGAGGAACAAATTGCTGCTCCTCGTCAATGGGATATCGGGCAGATCAAAAAATTCATGTTATCCCTCGGCCCCATCAGCTCGATTTTCGATTATGCCACTTTTGGCCTGATGTGGTTTGTCTTTAACTGCCGTGGTTTTCTAGACCCGACTGTACCTGCCAGTCAGAAGGAATTCCTGGTCAAGCTTTTTCAGACTGGCTGGTTTGTGGAATCGCTTTTAACCCAAACATTGATTGTTCATATTATCAGGACAAAAAAGATTCCTTTTATTCAAAGCCGGCCTTCGTCGCAGTTGTTGCTGACCACACTGGTCATCATGCTTATCGGGGCCTGGTTGCCCTATTCGGCTTTAGCCCCGACTCTGGGGCTGGTTCCGCTGCCGGCCAGTTACTGGCTGTGGCTGGCTGGATTCCTGCTGGCCTACTCTGTCCTGGCTCATCAGGTAAAAGGCTGGTTCTTTAATAAATTTGGAGGTGTATAATGGACACTATACTCGATGCGCTTCAGGAAGGCCGGCTGTTTGAATTACCGGAAAATGACAAAAAGCATGCCCTGCAGTTTTTAGCTCACATCATTGAAGCTTTTCCAGAAACACCAGCTGGAACTGACGTCGTTGGATTGGTGCTGAAGAGGGAAGAAATCGCCAATACCGGCCTGGGTCGGGGCTGGGCCTGTCCTCACGCTCGCGTCCGCTATGAGGGTGACTTAAAGTGTGTCATTGGCTGGAGCCCAGCCGGAATTGATTATGGCGCACCGGATAAAAAGCCTGTTTCCATCATCGTCATGCATGTTGTCCCGGATAACCAGCGCAGCCATTACCTCAAAGAAATTTCCATTCTGGCGAAGGCATTGACCACCTACCAGGAAGTAGAAAGAGTTTATCAGGCCAAAAACCTCGACGATGTCAGGCTTTACCTTCTCGACATGATTGAGTCAACCAAGAGTTCAGCCACGCCAGATGCCAGAGCCAGAATGATCAGCCTGCAAACCAAACCAGTTGTAGCGGTTCAACCTCTGCCCGAGCTGAACAATTTAATTATCGAGCCGGTCACGGTTATTGCCGGACCGGATTTGAAACCGGTTATACTCTCGCAGAATCCTTTTCTGACTGAAATTCTGGAAGGCATACCCAACCTGGTAGAGAAGCTGGAAACCGAAGGAGGCTATCAAAACGGTGGCTGGCGTCTGCTGCGGCGTTCGGTCATTGCCTACCAAAAAGGACGGGTTGCTTATGATTGCCTGGCAATTAAAATAATCAACCCGGCTCCGCCCAAACCAGCTTCATGATTTTTAACTGTGGCCTCTGAGCGAACGAAATAACAGGGCAAGGCCATAAAATATAAATTAATCATGTTTATCTTTATCTCAGCAAAATGGAAGGCTTATAAACCCCAAGACGAGTGAAAAACATGGCCAGGTATTGAGGAAACCAAGCAGGACAAGACTGGGGCGATCAAGGCCAGCCAAATTTAAGGCTATTTTTATCCAGCCTGAAATTTTTACTTCTCTTAAAATTGGGTTCGATTTGTTGATATAATAAGTTCACAGGTAAAATTTAACAGCCGAACAAAAAGGGAGGAGAATATGAATAAGGCAAAAAGAGCCTTTTGGCAGGCGTCAAGAAAAGTGTTCGATGGAATAAAATGTAGAATAAAACCAGGAAGAAAAGCTGGCTTCTGGTCTTTGATTTCCTGGCCTGGTCTGGTTGTTATGATTATAATCAGCCTGAGTTGCGCGGTTAACCCAGTTACCCAGAAACGAGAATTCATGCTTCTCAGCCAGCAGGACGAACTGGCTCTTGGTAAGCAAACGGACGCTGAAATTATTGGCACTTATGGAGTTTATCAGGATGAAGCTCTAAACGAGTATATTTCTTCCGTTGGCAAAAAGCTGGTAGCGGTCAGCCATCAGCCAGATCTACCCTTTAATTTTAAAATCATGGATAGCCCGGTGGTCAATGCTTTTGCTGTTCCTGGAGGCTTTGTCTATGTAACGCGTGGAATTCTGGCCTATCTCAACGATGAGGCCGAACTGGCTGGAACGATGGGTCATGAAATCGGCCACGTAACTGCCCGGCACAGTGCCCAGCTTTATACCCGCGCTCAGGCAGCTCAACTTGGCCTGGCTCTTGGTTCCGCTTTGTCCAAAACCTTTCAAAGATTTGCCGGGCTGGCTGAAACTGGATTGAATGTTCTTTTTCTGAGCTTTAGCCGGGAGCACGAAAGGCAGGCTGACGACCTCGGTGTGCTTTATGCGTCCCGAGCCGCATATGAAGCTAGCCATATGGCTAATATGTTTGTAACACTGGAAAGGCTCAATCCGTCTTCTGGGCGGGATGGATTGCCCACCTGGCTTTCGACTCACCCCAATCCACCTAACAGAATTGAAGCGGTAAGAAAGGCAGCTGCCGATTGGAAGGCGGCCAATCCAGGAGCTAAACTGGTTGTCAACCGGGATGAGTATTTGCGAAAACTGGATGGTCTGGTTGTCGGTGATGATCCGAGACAGGGCTATCTGGAAGGCCAGGTCTTTTATCATCCCGGGCTCAAATTTCAGTTCGCCGTGCCCGCTGACTGGAAAGTTAATAACACCGCTTCTCAGGTTCAGATCATTGCCCCGAAGGAAGATTCAGCCATGGTTCTGACCATGGTGGAACAACAAACACCGGAGGAAGCAGCTAAAGCTTTTGTCGATAGCAATAAGGCCACAGTGCTGAGTTCGGAAACCAAAACCTTAAATGGCCTGCCAACCAAAAGGTTGACGTTCAGACTGAAATCGGAAGAAGGTAATCTGGCTGGTCTGGCCAATTTTATTAAAAAGGATAGTCAGGTAATGATGTTCCTGGGCTATACCGTGGAGAGCAAATTTGTAACTTATTCCGACCTTATTGCTGATAGCCTGAACAGTTTCAAGCCGCTGACTGATCAGACCAAAATCAATGTTAAACCGGACAGAATAAAAATTATTAAGACCAGCAGAACTGATACCCTGGCTAATGTCCTCAAGCCTTACAACTATAACCAGGAAAGGCAAAAGCAGATAGCCATTATAAATGCCCTGGAACTCAGTGATAAAGTTCAGGCCGGTACACTGCTCAAAATTATAACTCAATGAACCCGGGGTAAAGGGCGAACCCGGCCTGACTTAAAGAGAAAAAAGGCAAAGAAAGACAGGTGGTCTGCTGTGGGCCTTTTAGATTAGCAGTTTAGAAGCGGCAGGAGGCCATTTTAATCAAGGTTTTACTTGATGCGAATTTTTGAACAACAGCCTGGTCCACAAAAAGATAAGCAAAGGTTTCGGTGTAGCCAAAAAGATAGTCAGTTTGAAGTCACGGAAAGAGTTTCTGTCTGTTTAATTATATGAGATGTTTAGAAGACAATAAGAATTGAAGTAGAAAGTGAAAGCAAGCATTTATTCCTGGATAGACTGGAGACAAAGGATGATGATAAAATTCACCCCCATCTGGTCATGACTATCGACGGGCTTTCTTAAGCCTGGTTCATTTGATCTTTGAAAAGCTTGATGAGCTTCCTACTATTGAAATAGAGCCAGAAAGAAGTGATAGAATAAAAATTTAACTGTGGACAGGAATTGGAAGGAGGAGGGAAAAATGAAGAGAAGGAACTTTCTAAGTTCGGCAGTCGCGGCCCTGCCGCTATTGGCCACCCGGAAAAGGCAGGGCGAGACAGCTTTGGTTGGCCATCGAAACGACACAAAATTCAAAAAAGGGAAAGAACAGATGGAAAGAAATTTTGATCTTAAGGACTTAAAAACAATTGACCTGCCCCGTCCGGAAAAGACTGGAGGTAAAACAGTGACGGAAGCGCTCTGGTTGAGGCAGACAATCAGGGACATTAAAAGTGAAGAGCTACCGCTACAAACAGTTGCCAATTTGCTGTGGGCAGGCTTTGGCTTTAACCGGCCTCAAGGTAGTATGATGAGAGGTAAGGCCGGGAGAACAGCCGCTTCGGCCAGTAATTCTCAGGAACTAGATCTTTATGTGAGCAGGGCAGAAGGTGTCTATTTATATGAACCGGTTAAGCACCAGCTGCTGCCAGTGATGGCTGGAGATTTTAGACCGCTGGCTGGGCGCCGCCAGGGAGGAGCAAATGCTCCGGTTAGAATTTTTTTCGTGGTTGATTTAAGTCGCTATAAACTGGAAGGACAGCCCGATCCCAGGATCAACGAGCCTGAAGTTCAGAAATCATATTACTATGTGGCGACCGGTCTTATCGCCCAGAACATTTATTTATATGCAGCGGCTAATGGTCTGGCTGCCTGGTTTCACAACTGTGACCGCAGTAGCCTAGAGAAGACTTTTAAGCTTCGGCCCGAGCAAAAAGTCCTCTTCGCCATGACTGTTGGTTTACCGGCAAAGGCTTGAGAGAACCTACCGGGCAAGCTGGGTTTGAGCCCAGCGGCAGGTATATTCCTGAGGACAGGGAGGTGGAGCCAATAAGCAGTGAGTCAGAACTGCTGGTTAGTAACATTCGGTTTGTCGGTAGCCTGCGGTGAGTCAGAAAGATTTGGGAGCGGCTTTAAAGAGGCTTTTAGGCCGTTTTGAGTTTTGAAGAGTTTCGGCCGCCCACATCTCAACCGGAACTTAGAATTAACAACCTGTAGAGGTAGAACCGGGCTTCAAAAACGCACGCTATAAGGAGGGAACCAGAGGCGTCTTTTTAAAAAGAGAGCCTCCGGGTGAGCGCAGTTTGCCCGCTTATCAGGCGATCATAAACGAATTATCAGGTGGAGTGATAAAAACGAACGCAGCAAAAAAGAGCTGAGGTAAAAAGAAGTAAAGTAAAAAGAAAAAGAAATGAAGAGAAAAAAAACAAAAAATGAAAAATAGAAAAGAAAGAACCTAAAAAGATGAGAAGAATAGAAAGAATTCAAGAAGGGAAAGAATTCAATAAGGAAAGATCAGTTTAATTTTTAGAGGCAGGCATATTATTCGATTAAAGAGACAGCAAGATTGATTTTAGAATACTTTAAAGGCGGAAAAACCACTCAAACTGAATAACAAATTTAGAAGAAAAGGCAGGCTTTAATATATCGGCCAAGCCTGTCCGCCAGCGAGACAGCAGGTCACAGCGTCCAGTGTTACAGAGTTATAAAGTGTAATAAAGCAGGTCGGCAACTAAACCTGATGGTGGAATTGGCGGTGCTCCAGAAAATAAAAAATCTCATCCAGGCTGAACTGGACTTTGCGCTGGAGGGCTTCAGTGGTGTTGAAGGCATTGTGGGGAGTCAAGATAACATTGGGATAGGCCAGCAAATCGATAAGTATTCTAGCCTTTTCTGATTGGCGAGCCTGATCGGTGCGGAGGGCGGTGGCGATGGTGGGTTCATCTTCGAAGACATCCAGAGCCAGACCGCCAAGATGCCCTTCCTGAACGAGGCGAAAGAGGTCATAAAGCGGGGCATGCTCGCCACGGGCAATGTTAATAAAGATAATGCCGGGACGAGCTTTTTTCAGCAGATCATAGGAAAAATAATTAAAATTCTCATCAGTGAGATTCATGGCACAGATGATAATATCGGCCCAGGGCAACCCTTCGTCACGCTCCACATAGGAAACAAAGTTATGGCGTCTGACAATATCCACACCTTTGACGTTAAGGCCCAGGCCCTGCCCGATTTTAACCATCTCACCACCGATGCGGCCGACACCGACGACCAGCAGCTTTTTGCCGAGAGCCTCCTCACCGGTTAGCCCATCGCGCTGGAAGTGCTTAAACTGCTGGATCTGCTGGGGCAAGCGCCTCAACAGGGCAAGCATAAGAAGAATGGCCTGCTCGGCCACCGCCCGGGTAGCATACTCTTCGAGATAACCAAGAGCTAGCGGCGTTTTGACGACTTTTTTATAGGCCTTAAGATTATCAAAACCGGTTGTGCGGCTCAGGATGCCGTCGAGCTTATCCTGCCAGTTAACCGGAATTATGGATTGAGTCCTGACACTGATGAGCCTGGCGGGTGGCAGTTGGTGGCCGCTCTCCTGAATTGTTTTATCAGTCAGGTCAAAAAGCAGTTTCCCCCGGAGAAGGTCCTCTATTAGCCTCGCTTCTTCCTCGAAAGCTTCATAAAAATAAACATCCATGTCACACCCCCGCCTATCTTAAGCTAACGTTTCTTTCTTTTCAAGAGAGGAACGTTGTACTCTAGCCCTCTTTTGCTTCTCGCTAACTTATTGGTAGATAATAAATTATAAAAAATGGGAGATGATACTCCGTCCCCCTTGTTGCCAATCAAGCTCTTCCGACGAGGGCAGGCTGGCCGATTATTTGATCAGTCTATAATCTAAATTTCAATTAGCGGAACTGGTGACCGACCTGATGGAGCCGCAGAATTAACAATATATCTCCGTCTGCCCGGACAAGATAAACTCCCACTGGTATTTTTCGGCCAAGCAAAGACCGCCCTGAAAATGGAAGGTTAAAATTATTAAATATCATTATTAAATATCAAATGATGTAATAAGAATGACGACCAAATAAATAATCAGGTGGCTGATCTTAAGACGACCCTCCGATGGGTAGCAGGACGAAATAACACTGCCTCTCGCAGATTTTATAATCTTATTTTAATTTCTCACTGGTTTGTTGCCTGTTTGTAGAGACTCACCGCCTGTCAGCTATTAAAAAGTTAAAGTTTAAAAATCACAAACGACAGCCAGCTCCACTAATCAAATGGCTTGATAATGGAAGCCAACTGCTTGTAAAATTAACTTAGTTACTGACATCATCCACTTTTGCCCTTTAAAAGGGAAAGATAACATCTTGTCTGGAAGGAGGAAAAGGAAATGGAAATGCAACCCGGGGCTACTCCAATTCAAAGGACACCCGCCGTTGATGAAACAATCAGCGTTGGCGAGTGGCTACTGGCTCTTCTGATTGCCTCTATACCAGTCGTGAACATCGTTATGTGGTTTGTCTGGGGCTTTGGCACAAATACCAAACCATGCAAGGCAAACTGGGCTAAAGCCAGTTTGCTCTGGCTGTTAATCGTCTGCGCCTTTTACTTTTTCGTTGTGGTGCTTATCCTCGGCGGCATCGGGATTTTATCACGTCACTTTTATTGATCCTGACACAGTGACGTAACACTCCGTCCCTGCTAAGGCGGTGATGCTAAGGCGGTGACGTAACACTCCGTCCCCGATGGCGGGAGTCTGACCAGCGCCTTTCTTTTATAATCAAGTATTTACACAGACCTTTTAGAATTAATCGAATAGGTAACCAGGGGCCTGCTCTAATTTACATCTCTCCAGACAAAACCAGAATTTAGAGTTTGATAAAAGCTAGATTAGCGGAAGCAGTCAGACCAGTGACAGATATATAGCGAAAAATGATAACATGGGGATGTAACAGTGACACAGTGACGTAACACTCCGTCCCTCTCTTCCGGCCTGCTCTTTGCTTTGCTATCTCCCTTTTACTCCCCATCCCTTTAACCACCAACTCCCATTACACAATCTTAAAAACATAGACGGTGGCGCCGCGCAACTTGTCCACCAAAAACAGCCTGTCCCCATAGATAAAAATATGGTCAACAAATATCTCCAGCGGTATTTCTCCAAGCAGTACCCCATCCCCATCGAAGACCTCAAGCTTATAAGCATCGGTTTTTCTAAGGTCTGTCTCACCCTGAACCCGGTACCCAACCTGCTGCTTACCATTAGCCATAGTCATGCTAATGCCGACCATGGCTTGCTCTTCTTTTTTAAGCTGCCTGGCCAGCGTCAAAACCCAAACCCGACCCTGATCATCAACCGCAATACTCTCAGCGCAACGATTTATCTTCGGCGTGTTAATACTGACCCCCCTACCCCTGCGCTCAATACTGCCTTTGTCCTGGACTTCAATACTATAGGGTAGCTCCCGGTCTGCTCGCCAGATTAGCTTGCCCTCAGCTGAGTATTTTTCAATCCGGTTCTGGTAAGGAAAAACAAGGTAGACATTGTCTTGATCATCAACAGTCATGATGGCCTGGTTGATAGTAGCATTGAGGAGCTCATCTTTCATATCGAGCTTCTCTCCAAACTCGCGGATTATCTTGCCCTCCCGATTCATGACTTTGACGATTTTTGGCAGGCTGGTTTCTTTGTCTTTTTCTAACGGAATTAACTTGAAGCCTATTACCGGATCCCCCATGACCAGGTTACCGTCCGAAAGAACAAAAGTATTACCGGCGTTCCCTTCAATAAGTTTTACAGTTTTGATTTCTTTGCCGTCCGCTCCCAGCACCTGGACCCGCTCATTAAATGGATCGGTCACATAGAGATGGCCGGAGGCGTCAATATCCAGCCAGGATGGATAATTGAATTCCCCTGGTCCCTGCCCAAATCGTCCAAAGGAAGCTAGAAATTTTCCGTCCGGCGAGAACTTCTGGATGCGGTTATTTCCAGAATCAAGAACATAAATATTCCCGGCACCATCAACTGCCACACCCGCCGGCATATAGAAAGCCGTATGTTCATCTAGAGAGTCAACATCACCGAGCTTAAGCACCGGTTCAAGCTTAACCGCCGGCTGCTTGCCCCAAACGCCCTTTCCCCGATTGTGAACTACCCTGACTCCGTTTATCATCTCAACCTTCTGCCCGGCTAGCTGTGGAACATTACTAAATATAAAGCCCACAGCCAGAATGAATCCGGCCGGAATAGCCAGCAAGCGCCACCATTTTTTCATCTCTTATTCTCCCTTCGACTCATTCTTCGACTCATTAACTTATAAAACTCACCTCTCCCGGAGTCGTTACGCTCTGTTTCGCCCTTATTTTCTATCATTTATGCCTATTTACCATAGTTCCAGCTGGCCTTCAATGGTACGTAAAGGCTAATGGCGTTCACATTTATCACCGTCCATGGTAAAAGCGACGACTAACAACAGAGACGGTGATGGTAATCTTCGCCCTTGGGGACAGAGTAACACGTCCCCAACTTATTGTCCCCTTTTAGTTATTTTTTCCGCAATCCGGGCAGCAGTTCTGGAGTCCTGGCCGCATATTCTTTATAATCTTCGCCAAACTTTATAACCAGTTTCTGCTCTTCCTTCTTTATTCTTAAGGCCAGCGCCACCACCGATAAGATGAAAAACAAGAAGCCATAAAAATTCCCTCCCACCAGGGCCAAACCTATCAATTGAATCAAGATTGATAAATAGATGGGATGTCTGACTCTGCCATAAATCCCGCTCTTAATGAGCACCTGCTCTTTTTCTGTGTCCGCCAGAGGTGTCCAATATTTAGCCAGATCTCTCCTGGCAATGAAATTTATATACATGCTAAACAAAATAAGAAAAAAACCAGCTAAAGCCAACGGAAATCTGTATCTGTCTTTTAGGATTGATATGATGGCACTGACCAGCAGCAGCAGATAGGAGGCATAGATAAGATAAAATGTATAGTCTCTGCTTTTTATTATACTCGACCACCCAGGTATTTTAGTACCATACCGGCGTGAGATATATAAACCAACATAATTATTGAGCACTAGACAGCCCACCAAAGCGATTAACAATATGGTATTTGTTTCCATTATTTCCTCCAACTAAAATTTCCCATGTTTTAAATCTTTTAATTCTTTTTTCAATTTTAAGCCTTATTTAAGCCTTATTTAATCCTTTTTAAGCCTTATGAAGCTGATTGTCGGCAGTGGTCCGCAAATAAAAACTTTGGCTACCCTTTATTAGCCAACAGAAGCCACAGGCCTTTATCAAAATCGCCCTGTCAGTTGCCTTGTTTGGTAATCAGCCAGGGTAGACAGGGATTTTTTCTTTGCCCCCATTGGGGCCCCCATTGGGAAAATGTCGTATCTTGAAACTTTCTTACAAAACGATTGATTTCATATGATTTCATAGGGTCCCGCCAGAAGTCTGGAAATATCAGGTTTCGGGCCGGTAGAGTTTTCGCATATGAGCCGACTTTTCCACTAATCTTTTTACCTCGATAATCTGCTCACCCTTTATGTCCGCTGCGCCCAAAGCCTCAATTATTTCTGGTTCCTCCCATTCCTCCTCCAATGCCACCAAAATCAAATCAAGCTTTTCGTAGGAAATGGCCAGAGCTCTTTCATCGGTAAGGCCTGGTATGATGTCAGGTGACGGCGCCTTATCTATGATCTGCCTCGGAACATTTAGATATCGAGCGAGCTCCCTGACCTGAGTTTTGTAGAGGTTTAATAGTGGCATGATATCAGCCGCCGCATCACACCCATATTTGACAAAAAAGCCAACCAGCCATTCACTTTTATTGGCTGCCCCCACCACCAATCTGTTTTCCTTCTCGCCCTCCAGATAAAGGAAAAGCATCCTCAATCTGTGTTTTGCCCGGTAATAGGCATTGCTCCTCTTCAGGTAGTCATTAAACTGCCTATTTTTCAAGCCACCCAGGCTGGCGGCAAAAGGAGTTTCGCCCGTTTTCCTTCGATAATAATTATAAGCCCTCCTGACCATGATCTCCTTTAGTTTTTTGGGTACGAGCGGTTTATTGAGCGGAAATAATTTATACACACCGAGCTTTTTAAGGTAAGGCGTAATATCAATCAGCCTGGTCCTTATCCCCAATTCTTCAGCCAGCGCCAGAGCATCTTTTGTCTGCTCTCTCTTAGAATCCTTCTCCGGCATGATGAGGGCCAGGGTTTTCTCCGGCCCAACCGCTCTTTTACATAAAGCAGCCACCACCGCTGAGTCGATTTCCCCGCTTAACCCCAGCACAACTCCTTCCCTTTCGAGTTTTTCCATATATCGGCGAATAAAATCCTCTAAAGACAGAGCCACCTCTTCCGGCTTGATTTGCATCTTAGCCTTAAGGCCCTCTAACTTTCTTTTTTGATTATTCAAAGCCGCTCCCGGACCTCTATCAGGCCGTTTCAAGTCAATTAATTATGCCTTTTAGTATCGATTCCACCATCTCACTTATCCTGCTTCGCTATCAATCTCTATGATATTTTAGCCCTCCTATTTCGCACGTCACTTTGCTCTGATCTGTAATTTTAAAGCAGTATTCCTGCAACTCTACGTTCCAAAACATAACTTCGTCATCTGAGATCGCCCTTTATATCAAAAGCAACCTAAAGGTATCTTATAAATTTCCTCAGTTAAATCCAAATCCAACCAAACAACATGGTGAGTACAGGCCACAGGCCAGGCAAAAGTTTGCCAGGCATATTCGTTTGTTTCTATTTTTGTTTTGTTGGACGGGAGACGTGATACTCTGCCCCGGGGACAGGGTATCACGTCACTAATTTATAATTTATTGATTATCAATAGGTTAGGATTACTCAAAGGAGGGACGGAGTATCCTGTCACCCGTTCTGCACCCGTTCTCTCCCCTGTTCTCTACTCAATTCCATTCTGCTTTTTCTTTCTGATTGTCTTTTTCACTCGGCGCACCTTGATCCGATCCTCATGAACTATCCTTGACTTGAAATCTATAAAAAGGCAATATTAGAGGCGAAGTGTTACGCCAATATGAATAAAAATACAAAGACTCCCCTAAAGGAACTCATACTAAGTCGGTATTCATCTTTTTCTGGTAAAGAAAAAAAAGTTGCTGATTATATCCTGCAAAATTCGCATGTTGCCTTTGCTCTCCCCATCAATAGCCTGGCCGAACAGGCAGAAGTCAGTTCTGCTACTATCGTCCGCTTTTCACAGCGTCTGGGTTTCTCTGGCTTTCAAGAGCTAAAAGGTCAGATAATCGAAGAAGTTAAAGAGGAAATAAATCCGGAAGAACGTTTCAAGCTCTTAGTGCCGGACAATAATGCTGTAGAGACGGTTATCAAAGTGGCCGAAAATGAAGTAAAAAATATAAACCTGACCATTGAAAATATAGTCCCCCAGAATTTTAAAGAATTTATAGAAAGACTCAGGCAAAGCAGTTGCGTCAACACCCTGGGGATCGGCGTCAGCTCGATCTTAGCCCGTCTAGCAGCCTACCTCCTGAACCAAGCTGGACTGAAAACTCAATTTTTACAGAAAGAAGAACACTACTTTGAGGAAAAGCTGATCAACCTCAACAAAAAAGAGGCTATCCTGGCTTTTTCTTTTCCACCATATTCCAAAGAAACCATTTCGGCTGTGAAATTTTGTTATGAACGCGGCCTGACGTGCCTTTCTATCTCAGATAAACCCACTGCTCCTGTTATAAATTATTCCCATGCCTTCATGACGGTCAGTACTAAGAATATAATGTTCACCAATTCGATCGGCGCAGTCGTAGTATTACTCAACGCTATTGCCACCGATATCGCTTTCTTAAACAAGAAAAAAGTTGTTCTTCATCTTGACCTGATTAACCAGCTGGAAAAGAATGGTTTCCTGACCTAAATCCCAGGTTTTACCCATAAAAAAAATAGCTTGACAAATAGCTATCTAAAGTTTATTTTGCCTGTGTAAATAATGTTTCATTGTAATATAAAGATGAATAATTATTTTCATGGTGATGCCAAACCTAGGAGGGGAAAATGAAAAAAAGACTATGGGTTTTGTTTCTTGGTCTGGTTGTTTTAATTGCTCCCTTGCTGGCCCAGGATACCTTACAGACGGGCAGCATTGAAGGAGTGGTGGTAGATACCAGCGGAGCTGGCCTTCCTGGTGTAACGGTGACCATTTCTGGCCAGGCTCTTATCAGGAAGAATCTCTCCACCACCACCTCTACTAATGGTGAATTTAGATTCTCCTTTTTGCCGGTGGGCAAATATGACCTGACCTTTACTTTGCCCGGCTTTAAGACGACCATTTCCAAAAATGTGGAGGTTACCTTAAGAAAAACTACATTGGTCAGAATTACTATGGAGGTCTCACCTGTTGAAGAAACAGTCACCGTTCTGGGCGAATCGCCAGTTGTTGATTTAAAAACCTATACAGTCTCGGCTAATTTTACCAAGGAGGTATTACAAAAGCTCCCCAGTAGCCGCGATCCCTGGGTAATCATGGAAATGACACCCGGAGTCGTGATGGATCGCCAGAATGTTGGCGGCAGCACCTCCGGTAATCAGAGCAGCGGATATGCTTATGGCAGCTACAGAAGCCAGACTGTTTATAATATGGACGGCGTTAACATGACCGATGCAGCAGCTAACGGCGCTTCGGCCATGTATTATGACTTTGATGCAATTGAGGAAATTCAAGTTGAAACAGGTGCTCATAGTGCCGATATTCAGCCTGGGGGAATCGTGGTTAATATGATAACCAAATCAGGCGGTAACAAATTCAGCGGTGGGTTAAGCTTCTATGGAGAGACTAAAGACCTGCAATCGAACAATATTCCCGATCCAGCGACCCATCCTCAATATGCCGACGTGGGATCTGGTAATCCATTAGATTATTACTATGAATATGGCGGCGATTTCGGTGGTCCAATTATTAAAGATAAGTTGTGGTTCTATGGCTCATTTCGTAAGACAGCTATAAATCGATATATTATCGGCTATGAACTGGATGGTGTGCCTCAAACTGACTATTCATCTCTAACTCATACTACCTTCAAATTGACCTACCAAATGAGTGATAAAAACAGACTGGCCGGCTGGTTCTATTATGATAACAAGTACCAGCCTAATCGTGGAGCTGGTACAACCAGGCCACCTGAAACCACTTTTTACCAGAAGTCTCCATCCTACTTTTATCATCTGGAAGATACCTGGACGGTGAATAACAATCTGATTCTGAATTTCAAACTGGGAATAAATGATATGTGGTATCAGACCGGGCCCCAACCTGGCGTCGATATGAGTCAACCGGCTATCCGTATCCGGAATGATGAGTATCGCAACATGTATCATAATGCCTATTATAACTACACCTGGTATTATTCTAACCGTTATCAGTTCAATGCCTTCGCTGACTATTATCTGGATGATTTTTTAGGTGGGGATCATGATTTGAAAGTTGGATTTGAGTACCAGAATTCACCTTACCACACAACTCGAAGACACCCGGGCAATATTCTTCTTTACTGGTCATATCCCGACCTAACAGGTCCCAGGGAGGTCTGGACATTTCGTGAGAATATCTGGAAACAGACTAACCTCGTTTATTCAGCCTATTTTACCGATGCCTGGAAACTCAAAAAGTATTTTGTCATTACCTTAGGCTTGCGTTTTGATAGTACCCACATGAACATCAATGAATCACGGGTTGAGCCAAATGAGTGGACCAATTATTACTATGAAAGAACAGGTGAAACTCAGATTAACTACCAGCCAAAGGTGAAAAATGTCATCGCCTGGAATACTCTTGCACCTCGGATTGGTGTAACGTTTGATCCCCTAAACAATGGGGTCAACATCTTCAAGGTTTATGTGGCCCGTTACTTCTGGCAGATGAGCTACGGCCCGGTAGATCAAGCTATATCCACCGGCTACTGGGAAGTAGATTATAGATGGAATGATGCTAATGGTGATAAGCAGCCTCAGACAGATGAATTTGGAGATATTATCTATACCGAAATCGGCCAACCCTTGGTGATTGACCCGAATTTAAAGTCACCTTATACCAATGAGATTGTAGCCAGCTATGAGCGGAAAATCACCAGGGACTTTGGCGCACGGCTCAGTTTTATCAGCAGGAAAACAAAAAGATTCTGGTGGAACGATAATCTAGCTATCGATCCTCAGCTTGACTATACTCCTGTCCAGATACAGGATCCCGGCCCTGATGGCAGCTGGGGAACGAGCGATGATGGCGGGATGATTACAGTCTTTAATCTGGATCCTGAAAAGCTTGGTGCTTATGATCCTTACGTAACCCAGCAGATAGGCTATGAAACATCTTATCAGGGCTTAGAACTGAGCTTGACCAAGAGGTATGCTAATAAATGGCAGTTCATGGGGTCCATAACTTATGGGAAATCTAACGTCAGGCTTCCCATCACTGCCGTTGACGATCCAAATAATCGAGAATTTAATGATGATGTCGTAACTTCTACTGATGTACCAATAATAATCAAGCTGAGCGGTTCATACGATTTGCCCGGAGGGTTTTATATTGGAGCCTTTTTCAACTATCGGCGCGGCTACCCCGCACAAAGATATTTTCTCTATGAAGATCTAAATCAGGGTGATGTCTATGTGGCTGCCGAGAAATTTGGTGAAAGTCGCTATCCCGACCTGACCCTTTTCGATCTAAGGCTGAGCAAGATCTTTAACCTGAAACGATACGGTAAATTCGAGATCATGATAGATGGTTTTAATATTTTTAATGCCCATACTCCGTTAAGCTGGGACAACGAATCGTGGGAAGGTTATAAGCAGGTAACCGAGATTCTCGCCCCAAGAATATTCAGACTTGGAGTCAAGTGGAATTTCTGAGCTTAACCGTTCAAGACCGAGTTGATAAAAACACGGGGAGGTCAGGCCAGGCCTCCCCTCTTATTGCCTCAGAGTGATATAATCAACCTGCCTCTTAAAGATCATTAAATATCAACGTTTGATGCTCTAAACATTGAGCTGATGAATAGAATATAATGGTCATATTCTAAAAGGATGAAGCTGGCGATTAAATTTCTAAAAACATTTCTGGCCGTTATAATTTCTGTACTGAGTTTCTTTTTTTTAGGCCAATCTCTATTCTCTGGTCAGGCAAAAAAATTTAATCTGCTTCTGGTTACTATTGACACCTTAAGGGCTGATCATGTCGGGATATATGGTGGCCAGGCCGAGACCCCCGTTCTGGATAAACTGGCCAGAAGGGGAGTGATGTTTACCAGAACTTATACCCACGTTCCGCTGACCCTACCTTCTCACTGTTCACTATTGACAGGAACAATTCCACCGGTTCATGGAGTAAGAGATAACGGTTTCAGGTTTACTAGACCGAATAAAACCCTGGCCGAAATTTTAAAAAATAATGGCTATGTGACAGCTGCTTTCGTTGGTGCTTTTCCTCTCGACTCGAGGTTCGGGCTGGATAAAGGTTTTGACCTTTATGATGACAACTATGGTAGCCGTAATCTTCAGCGCGACTTGAGCTTTGTAGAAAGAAAAGCAGAAGAAGTAACCAGAAGGGCTTCGACCTGGCTGGAAAGCAACAAAGATAAACACTTCTTCCTGTGGCTGCATTATTTTGACCCGCATGCACCTTACGAGCCACCGCCACCTTTTGACCATAACTACCGCGGCCGGGAGTATCAGGGCGAAATAGCTTATACTGATAAAATGCTGGGCGAACTGCTGTCCAAATTGGATTCACTTGGCCTAACTGAGAAAACACTTATTATCGTTACCTCTGATCACGGCGAAGCCTTGGGAGAACATCAGGAAAAAACGCATGGCATTTTCATCTATGATTCGACCATGAGGGTGCCACTGATTCTTTTCAACCAAAAACTTTTGCCTTCGGGCCGGGTGATAACTGATTTGACCGGTCTAAGTGATGTTTTTCCGACAGCTCTTGATCTTTTAAATATTGGGGTAAGCAATAAGGAAATTCAGGGGCGATCGCTCAAAGCCACTATCCTGAAGAAAAAAAAGCTTGACGCCAGGGATATCTATATAGAATCAGTTGGAGCTATGTTCGACCGGAATTGGGCTCCCCTGCAGGGCTTAATATCCAAAAAATGGAAGTATATCGAAGCTCCGCAACCGGAACTTTATGACCTGGAGAAGGACCCACAAGAGCTTAATAATCTGTATGAAAAAGAGCCGGGGATGACAGGCCAGCTAAGAAAAAAGCTATCTGATCTAATGTCGAGCGAAGATTTCCAACTACTGGCAAAAGTCGAGCGGCCACCGATGGATAGAGAAACCGATGAAAAATTGAGGTCTCTTGGCTACATAGCGGGTGGAAAGATCAAGGTAAACGAGAACCGGCCCGACCCCAAAACGATGATTGAAATAGACAATCTATTTAATGAGGCCATTATTCTATCTGAATCAGGGAGATTAGAAGAGGCTGAAAGCATCTACAAAACTCTATTGGAAAAACAGCCTAATCTGGCCATCGGCTATGAATATGCTGCTTACAATCTTTATAAAATGGGCAACCTAACTGAGGCCATATCCTTACTTCGTCAGGCCCTGAGTTTAAATTTGGCAACTGCATCCATTAAGGCCAGACTCGGTTTATATCTTCAAGAGGCAGGCGAAATCCAGGAATCTATTGATCTGCTCAGGGCTGCCGTCGAAGATGATCCAAACTACGCCGAAGCTTATAACTATCTGGGGGTCAGTTATTTTAAGGCTGGAGATCTGGGCCAGGCCGAGGTGGCCTTCAAAAAAGCACTGGAACTGGATACAGATTATGCTATGGCTTATAACAATTTAGGGAACGTTCATCTGGCTCAAAGACGTTTTTCAGAAGCTATAGCAGCCTTCAATAAATCCATTTTTATCGATCCGCAACTGCCCGCTGCTTATAACGGACTAGGGGTAACTTATTATAACCAGGGAGAGGTAAGTAGCGCCTGGACTTGCTGGAAAAAGGCACTTGACCTCGATCCCAAACAGGCAGATGCTGCCTATAATCTGGGGAGAACTCTCCTGAAATCAGGCAATAAAGAAGAAGCCTTAAAATACCTGGAATTATTTTTAGAAATAGCCCCTGAACAAAAGTATAATCAGGACATTAAACAGGTCAGAAGTGTTGTTGAAAGATTAAAGCAAGAGATACGATGAAATAAGAGACAAGATAAATTAAGACTGGATAGGATAAACAAAGACTCTGTCCTGATTTTATTGAGAGAATAAGGCTGTTTATCCTGATGGAATCCAACGGGCTCAGGATTAATTTAAAAGCTGTTTTATGTACATTTCCCTATTAGATCCCGGATGAACAGCGGTGGGGACAGAGTATTACGTCACTAATTTATAATTTATTGATTATCAACAGGTTAGGATTACTAAAAGGAGGGACGGAGTATCCTGTCACCCATTCAAAAGGAGGGACGGAGTATCCTGTCACCGTTCAGCCGTTCCCATTTGCGGCAGCGGCTGCCGACCGAGCCGGCCAGTCGTCCGTCCTGATAAATCTGGATGACCTCACATCTGTTGGCACAATCCTGGCAGACAAAATTGGAAACATCAAATCTGGCTTTAACGACAGCTTCCAACCCCTTAAACCTGGTTTTCGCCGGTCTCTCTTCTCCGGCCATCTGAGCTATGCCGATCGCCCCCATCAAAGCACATTCCGGCGGGACAATAACCTCATGCTGGACTTCTTCCTCGAGTGCCCTGACCAGGGCTTTGTTCATAGCGGTTGCCCCTTGATAAACATAAGGTGGTTTTAGCCTGTTGGTCTTGCAAATCGTCAGGTAATTCCTGACCAGTGCCCGGCAGACCCCCATCAAGATATCACTCTTATCGGCTCCAGTATTCAATTTGCTCACCACCGCCGATTGACAGAAAATGCCGCACTTCCCCGGCAAATCAAGCTGATTTCTGCTTCTCAAGGCAATCTCGCCGACAGCCTCAATCGGTATGCCCATTCTATTGGCGATAGCTTCAATCATGGCCCCGGTCCCGCCGGCACAGATGCTATTCATGCTGAAGTCAGCCAGAGCCCCATCTTCCACTATCATCAGCTTGCAGTCTTCACCGCCGATTTCAAAAATTGTCCGGACCTCAGGGTAAAAAGACAGGGCAGCCACTGTGTGGGCCAACACTTCTGTCCTGACGATGTCGGCTCCAACCAGCAGACTGGCAAAATGCCGGCCACTACCTGTGATTCCGCAGGCGGCGATTTTTATTTCTTCACCTGGCGCTGCTGCCACTCCACCTCCTCCTCCGCCATCCCCCGTCTCCGTCACCCTGGCCAGCCGGCCTAAAGCTTCGACCAGACTCTCGGTTATGCCCTTATTCCTGAGATAAACCGAGCCAGTAATCTTCCCATCCTGATCCAGCAAAACACACTTAACGGAAGTGCTCCCGACATCAATGCCCAGGAAGACTTCTTTCACTTTTTTCTCCTTTTTATTAAATCGACAAACGTCTCCAGGCGCGTCTCGAAATTCATTTCGCTTCTGGTCTCATCAATGGGCAGCCTCAAAAGCGGAATATTATGCTCAAGACAGATTTTGTCCAAGATGGGCTCAACAGTTGTCTCCGGCATGCAGCTCAGTGGCAAAAGATGAATCAGGCCATCAATCCCCCGGTCAGCTAGATACATGGTGTTATAAATATTTTCAAAACCATGGCCTCCCAGCTTCCCGTTTAAATAAGTTTTTGCCCGTTTCTTATAGATTCTCTTTTCACCCGCCTCGAGCCGCAGACAGGCTTTGACAAAATCTGAAATCCGAACAGTATTAAAAACATTTGCTCCGAGTTCTTTAGGTCTTTTTTCGATGTCGAGGTTGATGGCCGGCTCCAGGCAGGTAAAGATTTCACCGACGAGGCCAATATTGACCCTTCCCCTCTCCAGCTCCGGCCAGGGACCTTCCACTTTTTTCAACTCTGCCCAGCCACGACCCAGACTTTTAACGATAGCCGCATAGGAAAGATGCGGATTAAAAGTTTTGATAAGCCTTAAGATATTGGCAAAGTTAACATGATAAAGCTGAAACTTATAACCCAGCTGCCTCAGCGTCAGATCATGGAGCACCCAGTAGTGCCTCAACCGGCACCTGCCCCTGGAATCAAACATAATCAGACTGTTGGCCCCGGCTTCAATCGCCTCAATAAAATTTCCCAGTGTAATCTTAAAGGGATAGCACATCATATCAGACGAGTGCCGCACGCCCAGTTTCGCCGTTTGCTCGGTAATGGGTGGAGGCGGCAGGACCGTCAGTCCTAAACTTTCCAGTAGATCGCAAAAAACAGGAGTGTATTTTCCTATTCTTGGGAAGCAGAAGACTTTCTTTTCCATTGACCTGATCATTTAAGGCAGAAGGCATCCCTGCCTTTTCGCCGCTTAACCGCCTGACGCCCTAACCCTCAGACCCCCGCCTGATAACTCTTATATCGACCTTTATCCTGACTGTACTGGCCTGAGTGTCGATTCAGATACTATCTTTATAATTCTTTATAACCCAGTAACCTGCCTGTGTTCAAAAGATCAAATTAATTAGCTAAACTTGGTCAGTTTAAATGACCTTCTCGCGCTTCTTTTCCTCATTTTTTATGCTAAAGTCTATTTCCCGGAATGTCAAGCTATCCAGTTTCGAGCTTCAGATAGCTGTTCTGCGGTCAGCTGTTTGCTTCATGGTAATGGGCCTCGGGGAAAGCCTCCTTGATTCTGTCTTGATGTAAGTGGCTGCAGTTGATGAGAATGACGCTTTTATAGTCGGCTATTCTCTTTTCTACCAGACTTTCTGGACCGGTCCGCCACCACCTTTTCTGTTTAACCTGATTCTTTAGCGTCTCAGCCGATATAGAAAAATCCCTCTGATCACTGAGGCTCACCTCATATCTGCCGATGGGCGCCCAAGGTTCAATAAAGCCATATTTCCCGCTCAATATGACCCAGAAAAACCCCTTCTTCTCTATCTGGTTTTCTTCCGCCCAGAGGCGAAAATCATAGAACCTCTTCCCCCGGTAGACATACCTGGCAGGCACATAATCTGGAGCACCTGGATCGTTCTCCCAGACCTTCTCCCGGGTGCAAGGGATAATCAACAGAGTCTCGGCCGGGTCGAACTTTAAAATCTCAGGCAGGCTAACCGTTGCCCGCTCTGCATATTTATCCAGGCCTTTTTCTATCAATCTGGCCTTGATCCGGTTGATAGCCTCTCTCGCTCTTTCTCGGTAATCAGGCAGTGGCAACAGCTCTTCAGCCCGCTGGTAGAAATCCAGCGCCTCTTCCAGCTGGTTGATTTTTTCATACTCGAGACCAATATTAAAAGCAACCCAGCCATCATTTGTCTGGCTAAAGAGCTCAGTTAAACAGCTAATGACTTTTTCTGGTTCCCTTATTCTCTGGCAGTCCTTCATTCTCTGGTTTGTTGTCCTTCCATCAGGCATGGTTTAACCTCCTTTTCAACTTTAAATTTTTTTGCTTTATCGATACTTGAAAAGATAGATAGAGAGAAAAGGCAATAAATTAAACTTGGATGGCGCCGCCCGACAGCAACTTCAATCCGCCAGACCGCCCTTATGACGCCGAAGGCCTTCCCCCTTTCCTGAGCTTCATACTTAAAATTTATTTCCTGAAAACCAGAAGTCAAGACCTGTTGGCTATCTTATCCAGCTAATTTTTAGTCCTTCAGGCGGCTTTTCAAACTCATTATTGACAGCAATAATTTCAGCTTTACTCATCCTGGCGGTTAAAGTGCGAATGAAACAATCCACCTGGGGAATGCCCTATCTAGACCTGGTAGCAAAATATCAAATTGATGATTTATCCTTAATTAGCTTATAATAAATCGATTAGATCCTTTAGGGGCCAGGGTAGAAGTCTTTTTTCCTTAACCTGGGGCGCTCCCGAAGATGAATTTAAAACAGGGGGAAACCTTCAGATTGCTGCTGGAAAAGAAGAGTAATCAATTAATTTGGTTGCGCCCTTGAGATAAAAGACCGAAATAAAAAAGGAGGTTAGAAAATGCCTAAAAAAGTATATTTAATGATGGCTGTGGCTGTAGCCTTGGGATTCATGGGAGGAGCTTTTCTAACAGCAGTGACCATGCCCGGTAGCAACGCCTTTGCTCAGGTTAGTAATACTAAGACTACAAAGATTTTGCATCCAGCGGCCATACAGACTGAACAATCTGAAATTCAGAAAGAGGTGCAGGCTAAAAGCTTCAAACTTTATAACGGGAGTAACAAGCTTATTGCCACGCTGGCCACCTCCAAAGATGGTCTGCCAGAGTTAAACTTTTATGACCCCCGAAGCAACCAGACTCGTTTAAAACTCTATCTTGAAGATTCTTTTCCGAAAACTAAGCCCAACCTTATCTTTTATGATGATCAGGGTAAGCAACGAGTCTTATTGGCTTTAAATCAAGCTAACGAAGGCTACCTGGCTTTTTTTGATCAAACCGGAAATTTTCGTTTCCGCGTTTTCACCGATGGCCCTTCCTATGGCGGTCTCGCTTATACCCTGCAAGAAGATAAGTTTTTTTCTATTACTTGCAATCCTAACACAACGGATCTTGTTCTCCAGAATGGGAAAGGCCGGCGGCTCATGCAACCGCCGGCTAATCAATCCGTGGTTGGCTACTAAAATTAAGAGTTAGCTTATCTCTGCTGGGGCGGCGGATATTTGCCCGGCTTATTTTCGCGCTGAGCCACGCTTTTTCGGCTCTTTTCTCAGCGAGAAATAGATAAACCCGCCAAAATATATCCCCAGCATTAAGACCATCATAATCACCGCTCCGGTGCTCATCTTGATTCTTTTCTCCTTTTGCTCGTGTTGCTCACTCTTTTGCCTCTTTTCTCTTGCCTCTCCTCTTTTAATTTTTTTCTTTTATCTCATCTGGCAAATCGGTTTCAGTCAACCGGATCTTTTGAGAAAACCATTTGTTGAGAAGAATAACCGCAATGATCAGCAGCGACCACTGCAGGACCATTGTCCCCGGACTCAATTTCTTCCAGGGATTCCACCAGGAATCAGGATACCAGGTGACTGCCTGAAAAACCCACCAGCCAAAGATGATGATGAAAATAACTGGAATGGCAATAACACACCAATTGAACCATTTCCCGACGTGAATCCAGCTGCTCTCATTGATCATCCCCCGGACGTTGTCGATACCATTTTTATAAACCGCATAAGCAAAGAAAATGCCAGAAATCAGAAGCCCGACTCCCCAGACCATGTCCTGGTTGTCCTGAAAGGAAATATTCCAGGCAGAGGGAATGCCCAGGATAAAGGCGACCGCCGCCGTGATCAGAGCTGCCTTCCGGCGGTTTATTCCAAAGTCACCCAGGTTCAAGACCGCCAGCTCAACCATGGACAGAAGCGAGGCCAGGGCCGAGATGGCCAGAGCCAGGAAGAAAAGCCCGGCCAGAAGCGACCCGGCCGGAAGATTAGGGAAAAATTTTGCTAAATAAATAAAGGTCAGTCCGGTATCCCCCGATTGTAGAGCCTGGAGAGCTACGTCCCGGCTGGGTGAAACGGCAAAGACCAGGGGCAAAATACCCATCGCCGCCAGGAGAGACGAACCGGCATCAGCCAGAGCAATAACGAAAGAGTTGGCCCCGATGTCGTCCCTATCGGACATATAGACCGCATAGGTCAACATCAGTCCCCAGCCAGCGCCGACTGACCAGGCAGCCTGGGTAAAAGCGTTAAGCCAGACCTTAGCTTTGAGTAGACCGGCCAGATTGGGTCGAAAGAGATATTCCAGGCCTTCAACCGCGTGAGGTTTGGTCAGCACCCAGACCATCAGAATAGCCAGAAGAACAATAATGCTGGGAACGATGATTTTGTTGGCTCTTTCCAGCCCCTTCTGGACGCCTCCAATGATGATGAAAGCAGCGATGCCAATGGCGATGAAATGAAAAAGGATCGTCTGTTCGGGCGAGCCGGTAAAATGCTTCCAGAGAGCTTCTGAATCAATTCCTTTCCGAATGACTCCGGTCACCCCATAGGTTAGATAGCGTATGGCCCAGCCGGTGACGACCGAATAATAGAACATGATAAATATGCAGCAAAACCCAATCCAGGCCCCCATCCAGGTGGACCGCGGTCCGACAAACTTTTTGAAGGCACCAATTGTCCCCTGCCTGGTAGTTTTCCCCATGATCATTTCAATCATCAACATCGGAACCGCCCAGACAATGGTAGCCACGAAAAAGGCAATGAGAAATGGCCCACCATCATTGGCCGCGACTACCCGGGGAAAACGCCAGATATTGCCGGCTCCAAACGCCATACCCATTGAAGCCAGAATAAAACCTACCCGACTGCTCCAGTTATCGTTTTGTCCAGCCATGTTTAAGACTCCTCGTCGTCTGTTTGTAAGCCAGGTCTTTATATCGAATGCCGATCTTTATACCTATTAATTATTAACTATTAATTACATGGCCAGGTCTTCTTGCGGGCAATTAGCGAGAGAAAACTGACATCAGAGCCGATGGCTACCCATGTCGTGTCGACTGCCCTTCGATCCAGCTGCTTAGCCATCCTATCCGTTTTTTTATACATCCCGATATTTATAATAAAAATAAAAAACAAAATAAACATAATTTTTTGGCGTTGTTTAAGTCAGGATAGGCGTTCTGGGTATGAAGATAGCGAGGGATATTTTGCCTTTATTACTTCCAGCCTATTTCCGGCTTACTTCCAGCCCACCGGGAAAAGGTACAGTGGTTCTTCTTTTATCCCCAGGAGCTTTTTCACTTCACTATCAACAAAGGCACCCACCGGCACAGTCCCAAGACCGAGAGCTGTGGCTTGAAGCATTATGTTTTCACCGACATGTCCTGCCTCCATATGGACGTAGCGCTCGGCCTTGGCCCCGTATCTGGCTCTGGTTCTCTCAAAAACAGCCGCCACTACCAGGGTGGCCGGTGCTTTTAAAAGCGTATCCTGTCCCAGGGCGGCAGCAGACAGCGCTGTCCTCAAATCTCCCTCTTTTATAAGCTCAAGGCTATGCTCTTTATTTATGTACTTGTAGAGCCCTGGCTTCAATCCTTCCACCTTCCCGGCAACCAGGAAAATTTCAAGAGGATAAGTGGCTCCAGCCGATGGAGACGCCCTTCTCCCGCTCGCCACAATCCCCTGGGAAGCCCACAGCAACTGAGAAATCTCCTTAAGAGTTAGCGAGGTATCTTTATAACTCCTTATGGACATCCTCTCGTTTATGGCGCGTTCAACCGAAAAGCTGCTATCTGTCGCTGGAGCTGGCAGTTTTATCACCATATTCTCCCCCATTAAAAGAACACCTAAGATTAAATTTAACACTAAATTTACCATAACACCTCCTCCGGCGCCCTCTGTACTTTATGTTTATATTTTATACAATTCTCAGGCTGATCATTCAACCGGGCTTCTGCAAATTGGTGACTTTTCATAGCGTCGGTAGCTATGCGAAACATCATGCTGAGTTGTAGACGAACTTACGGCCTGAGCAATGCCGAGGAATATTTTGCACCCTATTGCCTTGTCAGGTATTTGAAGAGAACTGCAGGGATCATAATAATACAAGCTTGGGCGGGCTAACGAGAATGCTCAACAGGTCATGGATTATCTCTTTATGCAGCCCATTATCACCATTAAAAACGTAAAAGAGCTACTGGGAATTACTCAGGCAGGAGCTAATAATATAGTTAACCGGCTTGTGGAAATTGGACTTCTTAAAGAAATTACCGGCTATGCCCGCAATCGCCGCTTCAGGTTCGACCCTTACCTAAGGTTGTTTGAGGAAAATAGCTAAATTTAAACAATTTTTTATTTAAGGTCTTCAGAGCTTTTTTAAAACAATCAGTCAAAAAAATATTTTTTCATTTCTTTCCCAAATTCTTCCCATTCTTTATTAATCCAGCATACATCGGGTGAAGAATGGCGGTAACTATTATTTAGGTGATCATTTAAGCTGAAATAAATTCCCCTATCATTTTCTAGTCTGAGCATCATTATTTGATCTAAATTCTCATTCATATAAATGGCTCTTTCGAATTCTTCTATTGTAATTAACGTTAAAGGCCAAATCACCACGTTTCCCGCCAATTCTTCTCTCTTCAAAAGAGGCTGAAAATATGAATTGAAAAAATAGTTCGTTAAAGGAGCACTAAAAGCGTTTTCGTATGTTACCAAAATAGGTATAACATTTTTTATTTGGTTTTTATCTATTCTGTCGAAGTTATAGTTACCGTGCTTGCTGAACAACTTATTTATGCTATTGGCAAGCTGCCCATATCCTTTCCATTCCCCCTTCTTGTTCTTTTCATATTTTTCCCTCATTTCATCAATAAGCATATTAACATCTTTTTCATATTTGGATTCTTGAGTTATTAGGCCAAATTTCACCTCCATGACTATCAAATTTTCTTCATGCACAATCAAAACATCACTGATTTCGTCCCCAGTGTTATCATAACAAGGCTTGATAAATGAGATAGTGGCGTAAGCTGGAGTTAGCTATCGGACGGCCAATTTTAATTTTTCTTTTCTTACTGTCGCGACATTTGTTATCATGAGAAGCAAAGAAACGCAAGGAGGAAGGTTATGAATAATCGCCATCGAGCCACGAGCAATAGTTTTAAGGTATTATCGGCGCTATCTGCTTTGTTTATTTTGGTGGCGCTGACTTTTACTTTTAGCTGCTCTAAACAGGCAGCCAACGTCGTCTGGCTCGATGAGCTTGGCCCTCAGTATGCTGTCTCTGGCTACGGCGAAACTCAGGCCAATAAATCGATAGATGGTAATCCGCTAACCATAGCCGGCAAAGTCTATGAGCGAGGCCTCGGCACACACGCTGAAGGCATGTACCGGATAAAACTGGATGGTAAAGCGACTCGCTTTAGCGCCCTGGTTGGCATTGATGACGAAATCAAGGGCAACCAGCGAGCCTCGGTTGAATTTATTGTTTCGGCCCGCAATAAAAATAACGTCACTCAAACCTTATGGAAAAGCGGCGTCATGAAAGCTGGCGAGCCGGCCAAAGAGGTCAATGTCACTCTCAAAGGCTTTCTTAGCCTTGATCTCATGGTTTCCGATGCCGGTGATGGAAATGCTTATGACCATGCCGACTGGTGCGAGGCAAAGATAGAATATCAGGGAAACAAGCCTGAGCCGGTCAAGCCTTATGCCAGCCAGCCCTACGTCCTGACACCTCTCCCCGGTCCTGAGCCAGGAATCAACGGAGCGAAGGTTTTTGGTGTTCGCCCTGGGTCGCCATTTATGTTCGCCATCGCCGCCACCGGCGCTCGCCCGATGACTTTTGCTGCCGAAGGCCTTCCGGCCGGACTCAAACTCGATAGCTCAACCGGCCACATTACAGGCGTTATTGACAAAGCCGGCACTTACAACGTTACGCTTATGGCGAAAAATGAACATGGCATAGCCGAGCGAAACCTGCGTATTGAGGTCGGCGACAAAATCCTGTTAACTCCCCAGATGGGCTGGAATAGCTGGAATTGCTGGGGCTGTTCGGTCACCGATGAAAATGTCCGCCAGAGTGCCAGAGCCATGGTCGACAAAGGTCTTATCAATTATGGCTGGACCTACATAAATATTGACGACTGCTGGCATGGCGAACGCGATCCGAAAACCGGTGAAATTCGCTCCAACGAAAAATTCCCTGACATGAAAGCCCTGGCCGATTATGTCCATAGCCTCGGCCTGAAGATTGGCCTTTACACTGACTGCGGGCCGAAAACCTGTGCTGGCTATGCGGGCAGCGAGGGCCACGAAGAACAGGATATTATGACCTATGCCAAATGGGGCTACGATTACGTCAAGATTGACTGGTGTTATTGCGAAGGCAAAGATCCAAAAGCAACCTACAAAATATTTGGGGATGCCATTAAGAGAGCACCGCGGGATATCGTTTTCAGCATCTGTAACTGGGGCCAGCAAAATCCCTGGGAATGGGGCGAAAGTGTCGGCGGCAATTCGTGGCGGACAACCGGTGATATCACCGATAGCTGGGGCAGCATGTCCCGGATCGGATTCGGGCAAGCTGGCCTCGCTCGCTATGCCGGCCCCGGGCACTGGAATGACCCGGATATGCTGGTCGTCGGCAATGTCGGCTGGGGTCCAAATCTCCATCCAGCCAATTTAACTCCCGATGAGCAATATACCCACATCAGCCTGTGGTGCCTGCTGGCTGCGCCGTTGTTGATTGGCTGTCCCATCGAACAGATAGATGATTTTACCATGGGACTTTTAACTAACGTTGAAGTTCTGGAGGTCAATCAGGATCCGCTTGGCCGTCAGGCAGATAGAATCGTCGAAGGAGAAGGATACCAGCTCTGGGCCAAAGAAATGGAGGATGGATCTATTACTGTCGGTCTATTTAATCTCGATGCTTATGATCACAAAACAGTCCGGGTTGATTTCACGGCGCTGGGTCTCAGCTCCAGCGGTGGGTCGCGGCGGGTGCGGGATTTGTGGCGGCAAAAAGATCTCGGCACTTTTGACGGGCATTTTGAAGCCGAAGTCGCCCCGCACGGGGTGGTTCTGATAAGAATCTTTCCTGAATAATTTCCTTTAGGAGCTCGACGCCCGCATATTTTTATTGGCTTCATTCTTATTTACACCTCCTAAAACTGATAGAAACTCTATGTCTCAGGGTATCCGCCTTCTCAGGGAGTCCGTGTAGCCTCCTGGCCGGTACATTTCGAGGCCATAAGTCCAACTTTTTTCCCCGTTAAAAAAAACTTGACAAACGAGAAAATAAATCTTATAGTTACTTTGTTTTTCAAAGTGCTATGAAATATAGAGAGGCGGAGGTAAAGATGGAACCGGACGAAAGAAAAGAAGCTCTGGAAAATATCGAGCTCATTAAAAAAATGATCTTTCAGACAAAAACGCAACTCAGCCATTATGGATTAGGATGGATATCCATTATCTGGGGGATATTCTGTTTGGTAGGGGTGGCCGGACGTAGACTGCTTATTGCCTATGTTGGTCCCCAGGGAGCCCTGGAGGGCGTTTGGTGGCTCGCCTTAACTATCATTGCCGGATTCGGCACTTATTTAGTATATAGAAGTCATCTGAAAACTGAACCGATAAAGCCTCAAAATTCTTCTTTCAGATATTTTGCGAGTTTCTGGATTCCTCTTTTTCTTCTGGGATTCACGCTGGCCACCTTTATTGGCTCGACCTCTTCTCTTTCCCCTCACTATATTTTTATCGTCATGCTGCTTATCGTCTCTACAGGATACATCATGTTAGGGCTGACGTTCTTCAAGGAAATTCTCTACATGGGAATTGCAGGATATGTTAGTTCAATCCTCTGTGCCGTTTTCTTTCTCCAATGGAGCGATATCATCCTCGGAGCAGTCTTCGGTCTGGGCTTAATCATAACCGGGTTGGTAGTCAACAAACAATGGAACAACATCTAACAGTCAAGCTCAATAAGGCCTTCCATCAGAAAGCCCGGTTGGGTATTATGTCAATCCTGATGACCTCGGGAGAAGCTGAGTTCAACTATCTAAAGGAAAAGTTAAACCTGACAGACGGTAATCTAAGCTCTCATTTGAGCCTCCTGGAAAACGAAAAATATATCAAAATCAAGAAACAATTCGTCAAAAAGAAGCCTCGTACTATATGCCAGATTACTGAAAAAGGCCGCCAGGCCTTTAGAGAATATCTCGATGACCTGGAAAAAATCATTCGCAGCCTTCCTTAGGAAAAAAGGAGAATACAATGAAAATGAAAAAATGTTTCTTTAAAAAATTGCGTTCTCTAAAAATTCTTAGCCTTATTATACCTATTTTCTTTATTTCTATTCAGGCGTCTGAAAAATATTCATACCAGGCAAAAGAAATGTCCGGATGGGAGATCAAGCCTGTTGCGGCCACAAACTCCGTCAGAGGCGAACAGACTCAGGCCAAAATCACAAAAACGAGTGAAGAGGCTCTCTCCTACCAATTTCAACCTGCCGAAATAGAGAAGATCAAAGAAGCTAAGAATTTCATGAAAAAAGGAGTTGATAGCTGGGACCCTGAATGGTTGAAAAAGGCAAGAGAAGAATTTCTAGGACTTCTGACCAAACGGAATCAGGACAATCTGTATCTTCTTTATTATGTTGCCCTAAGCGATTATCGTCTGGCCAATTATTTCCTGTCTTCAAGTGAGACAGATAAGGTGGCCCCCTATTTGAAAGAGGGACAAAAATGCCTGGAAAAAGCCATGCAAATAGCGCCCGACTTTGGAGAGCTTGATGCCATATATTCGCTTTTGCTGGCTTTCGAAATCAACCTCGATCAGGGGAAAGCCAGGTCGCTGGGCTTTCAGATCTATCAATATATGAACAGAGGACTGGAAAAAAGCCCGGACAATCCCAGGGTCCAATACCTAAAAGGAGTATCTGACCTGTTTACACCCCAGCAATATGGAGGCGGCCCCAGTGCCGCCATTAAACACCTATCAAGAAGCCTTGAGCTCTTCAAAAAAGAGAATGTCGAGGACCCGGTAAAACCTTCCTGGGGAGAGGACGAAGCTTATACCTTTCTCGGCGTGGCCTGCACCCAGACTGGAGAAATAGAGAAAGCCAGGGAAGCTTTTAAGAGTGCCCTCAAAATTAATCCTGAATTCGGTATGGCAAAAAACGAACTGGAAAAATTAGAAAAAAAGTAATCGCCTATGAGATCGACCTTTTGGGCGCGTTGGTTCTTACTCCTGCTTATGATTATGTTCATCTTGATTCCCACCCCGCTCGATGCTCAGTCCCTGGCCTGTATCCAGGGGAAAATCATAGACAAAGAAACCAGAGAGCCTCTGCCTGCCTACGTCTCGGTTAAAGGTACCGAAATTGGAAGTGCTGCAGATTATGACGGGACTTTTAGTATCATCCTGAAAACCAGTGCCGACAGCAAAACTGTAATCCTGAAGGTATTCCAAATTGGTTACAAGAAAAAAGAAGTTGAGGCTAGAATCGGAGATAAGATTCTGATCGAACTCGAGCTGGAACCTCTTCTGGCCTACAACGTAATAGTTACAGCCGACAGTCTGGTCTCTGAGGATAGAACCCAGAAGACAGTAACTCTTAAGAAGATGGATATTTACAGTTTACCCGGGACCGCCGCCGACCCTATCTACGCCTCTCAGGTCTTGCCGGGTGTCAATTCCTTTCCCGACTCTTCCAGCCTGCTCATCCGGGGCGGTTCGCCTGAAGAAGTCGCCTACTATCTGGATGGGATTGAGATCACCCATCCCTTTCTCAGCAGTTCTCTGCATGAATCCTACTTCAGTATATTCGACAATCAGGTTATCGACGGATTCAGTGTTTCTACCTCAGGTTTTCAGGCTAAGTTTGGAGACGTCCTCTCCGGAGTCATGGACATCAAGACTAAAAATTCTATCTCCAGCCCTGAGGGAGGAATCGGACTTTCCATCCTGGGTTTGAATAGCTATGTGGCAACCCCTATAAAAAAAATGGGCAGTTTTATCGGAAGCTTCAACTGGGGAAACTCAGCCCTGATGAACTGGATCAACAACCGTGAAGAAAGCCAGTTCAAATCCTCTAATGGCTTTGGCAAAGCGGAGTTAAATCTGAACAAGGCCACCAGGCTCATCATACTGGCTACGAATGACAGCTATAATTTTGCCGATGACAGTGGGTTCTCCACCACCGCCAAGAATATAGTCACCGGCTTTTCTCTTACCTCCAGCCTTGCCCCCAACCTGGTTACTACGTTCACTTTCTCCGGTGTCCGCTATCACGCCTTCTTCGAGACTAGTGACCTCTTTCAGCAAGATTTCATAGACGAAGCAATTCAAGCCAGAGAAGACACTTCTCTTGACCTGGGCAGGCACTACCTTGAATTCGGCGCTGATGTTCAGAGAAGAAAGCTCGATTTTTCATTAAAGACGGAAGGAAATTCTGTTGAAAAATACAATGTCGGGGCGACCCGAGGCGGATTTTATTTAAGTGACAAATTCAGAGTTACCGATAAATTTTACCTTACTCTCGGCGGAAGACTGTCTGCTTTATCTCTGAATGGCACCCAGATGAATTTTGACCCCAGGATATCTCTGGCTTACTTCATAACCAGGAAAGACATCCTGAGGATCTCCACCAGTTTCCATCATCAATACGGAGATTATTTCACGCTAAAAGTCCATAGCCTGAAAGCTAAACGAGCCAGCCATCTCTCTCTGACCTACGACAGGATCAGCGACAACCTGGACTTTCGAATGACCTTGTATGATAAGGAATACCGGAATCTTTTCCTCTATGAGGAAAACCAAGTAAGCAATAAGGGCCTGGGCTTCGCCCGAGGAGCAGAAACCTTCATAAAATGGGTCCGGCCAAAGTATGACCTGGTTTTTGTCTATAATTTTTTAAGCTCAAAGAGAAAAGAAAATAATGTCCAGTTCTTGACCACCTCTCCTTACGAAATTACTAACTCCTTCACAGGAATTATCACCTACAAGTTCAAGACTGGTACCCTGGGATGGCGAGTTTCTTATGCCACAGGAATGCCTTATACACCTCTGGTTGGAAGAGAGTGGAACGAAGATGACCAGAATTTCATCCCGATCTGGGGCGATCCTTATAGCCAAAGGTATCCTTCCTATCAGAGAGTGGACTTTAATGGAACCAAAACTTTCGCCATCAAGAAAAGACTGGTTGTGCTCTATTTCGGGGTCATGAATGTTCTCGGCCGAAAAAACGTTCTGCGATATGAATACAGCAGTGATTACTCCTTGCAAAGTAATGACTATTCGATTTTCGGCCGTTCTTTTTTCATAGGAATATACGTCCCCTTCTTTTAAACCTTATCACCGCGACACCCGGTGAAAGACAATAAGCTGTGCTGAAACAGGCTGAGCTACAGTCTTAATACTGATTAACAGTCAGGCCGGGTTTAGTTATCACCAGCTTGACCTGTGATATAAGAACTTCTGGCTGCCAGATATTATCTTCCGACCTAAGTGAGTGGTCAATTTGACTTTTTAGAGGAATCTCTTATAAATAAGTATTGTCGGAGGGCTGAAATAATAAAGGCGGCAGTTCTCTGCTACGCTTTTATAAAAATGCCTTTTATTTGACCTGCATTATTCATAAAATGGAATATATATCATAAAAACAATACGACAGGCATGAAAAGATCGGGAGATGACATGATTTTCTTAAATCTGCTTGCACCCCAGATTTCGTTCTGAAAATAGTCTGGCTGAAGAAGAAAAATGTGGATTGACCTGTAATATTCAGAAATAATCCAGGTCAATTCATAAAATAAAAAAAGGAGTGAGCAATGAGGCAATGTAAACGAAGTATTGGTGCTATGTTTCTTCTCATTTTTTGCCTAGCTTATCTGGGATTTGCCGAAGAAGTGGTGAAATATTTCCCCAAACCGGGCGACCTTAAATTCACCTATGGACCCCACAAGCCCGTCATGAAGATAAAGCCAGGCACGGTCATAATTTCTTCGGCTGAGGATTGCTATGACGGCAAAGTAAAAAAGCCCACCGATAAGCCGTCGGAAGTCATGGAGCTGTGGCACGACAACCCCTTAACCGGTCCCTTTTATATCCAGGGAGCAGAGATGGGCGATATACTGGCAGTCCATATCAGAAAGATTGAGCCTGCTCGTCCTTATGCCATCAGCAGTTATGGTCCAGGATTTGGCGCTATAACCGGGACTGAATACACAGCCATTCTCGAGTCCCCACTGCCCGAGCTTGTCTGGTGGTATGAGGTTGATAAAGAAAAAGGAACGGTTAGATATAAATCTCTAAAAGGAAATACTGTTATAGACATTCCGATGAATCCCATGATTGGCTGCCTGGGTGTGGCCCCGGCTAAATTTGAATATCGCTGGAGCGTTACTCCCGAAGCCTACGGTGGCAATATGGATTGCCCTGAAGTCAGGGCCGGTAATACCATTTACTTACCGGTCAATGTTCCCGGGGCCTATCTATTCTTTGGAGACGCACATCTCGTGATGGGAGACGGTGAAATTATTGGCTACGGCGTAGAAGCTGCCGTTAATGTTGAGCTCAAGGTTGACCTCATCAAAGGTAGGAAAATCGGCTGGCCCAGGATTGAAAATGACGAATATCTCATGACCCTGGGGATGTATCGCCCGCTGGAAGATGCTTTCCGGATTGCCACCAAGGATATGGTGCTATGGATAGCTGAGGATTACGGTCTCGACATGATGGACTCTTACCAGCTGGTCTCCCAGGTAATGAAGGCCGAAGTGTCGCAGCTGGTCGATCCTAACTACACCATTCTGGTCAAATTTCCCAAGAAATATTTGCCAGAGAAAAAACCCGTCTTTGGCGGAATGCACGACAAGCTAAAATAAGGGTTTTGCCTGCTGATTCGGGCAGACAGCTCAGGTTTCTACTTTAGATTTATTTAAAGCTGATGAGCGTCCAGGGATGAGCAGTTAAGTCTTTCAGTTCGGGTTCAAGATAAGAATATTCTTGGTGTAAGCGGAGGAAGTCGGCCGCTTTGAAATCCATTCCGCAGGGATGCCCGAAGGCGCACCACATTTGCCATTTTTTATTTAAATCACTGCTAACCACTTTGCCATCAACAGCGCCGCAGGGATAATATGGTCCAAATTCCCACGGCTCAACTCCCCTTTCATCCAGTTCAATGTGGCCACAGATAGTGTTAGCCCCCGGTTGTTCTTTGTTGAGAGTAACATCAAAATGATCGCTGATCAGTTTCTGGGCCATCTCTTCGTCAATCTTTCCGTAGTTCTCTTCCAGCAATTGCTGCCAGCGATTCCATCTTGAAGCCATAGAAGTCTGTGAATCATCATAAGGGAATTTTGTTTCTTTCCTAACTTCTGGATCCTGAGCAATATTGCAGGACATCAGGTAGCCGTCTTTTTTTCGCCAGACCTGGTGGCTTTTCAGGCCAAGTTCCAGGCAGGCAATTTCATTCGTTTTGGCATCACCAATAAGCCAGTCATTAGAATATTCACCATTAGCACCCTCAATCATTATATTGAGCCACTCGTCAATGTTACTGGCATATTGCATGGCTCTTCTTAACCTGATGGTTTCGGGGATACCCTCAGGATCAAAGCCAAAAAATCCAGCTATTGTAGTCTCAGCCACCATGAGGCCGCTGCTGTTCATGCACCAATCAGGTCCACTGTGTATAAAGCCAGGGCAAGTTTGAGTCATTATCCGGTTGCCTTTCTCCGGTTTCAGATCAAGAATCAAATTCCAGTGAACTCCATAGACATAGTCTATCCAGGTATTGTGGGCCATAACGATCGAGCCATCTTTGGTAGCTGTGCCAGTAGCTATAAAGGCACTGCAGGCTCCATGAGGCAGATCCGCCAGCCTGGCTCTGGCTATTTCCTGGGCTTTACTCCATGGCAAATAGCTCCAGGCAATCTGGAGCCAGTTATTTAATACAGCAATATCGATGGCATCTATGCCTTTTATTCCCTTAGCAGCCAGTCCATCGACTATCCCTTCCATCTCCTGCTGGTATTCTTCTGGCGTTTTGACCCAGTGAATTTTTTTAACTACTTCTCGAAAAGTATCCCAGTCGCTGCTCAAGACGTTTTTAATATAAAACTTAACATTCGGTATTACCTTATTAGCTATTTCATCAGCCAGCAGGTAACCGTGCTGATAGCCAAGCTGATGGGGATTCCCCTCGACATGAACTATTATCCAGCCATCAGCTTCTTTTCTGAAAGAACCCGCTAATAAATCGTCTTTTTTTGAGCAAGAATAAAAGGACAGAACGGATATAAAAACAAAAATCACAGCCAGAATCGATACCAGACTCAAATTTTTTTTGCCTTTCATCTTAAACCTCCTTGTTTCCAGAGACTGATCCATTTCATTTCTGGAGCTAACTCCAGAAAGAAGCCTGTAACCCTCCGTACAGTCCCGGCCAATAAATCAGAATCCAAACAGCCTATAGGGAATATCTCAAGATTATGGTAACATTCCAGTTCCAACCAGGATCCGGCAGTGTTTCATTCTTATACATGATCCATTCTATCCAGGTATAGGTGCTGACTGACTTAAACTGCAAGCTGACCGTGTTCTGATAAATGTCTCTCCCATCCTTGGATTTAACAGCACTAAAATTGTTAGCCAGCGAAATCGATTGCAGAAACTTATAATTCAAAGGTCTGGTATAAATTCCATCCAGCCAGAAAACGTCAGCTTCAAGTGGAGTGGCAAAATAATCTGGCATGCCAAAACCTGACATGGGCATCCAGAGACTGCCATCAGAGGCGACTGCACTGTATTTGAAGTGCATATACTCGCCACTAAAAGTCAGGCCAATGGGCAGAGATAATGTTATATCAGCATCAAACATGTTTCTGTTTCCCGCACTCCAGGCCGTTTCGTTGATGGTATTTGCCTGAGTGCGGCCATGATATCCGGCCAGACCTATTTCCAGCTTGGTCGATCCGCCTAATTTAAAAGGATAAGTGACTCTGCCTACGATTATATCTTTTTCACCTGTTCCGGGAGCAGGATCATAAGCGGCTGGCTGTTGATAAGTTCCTTCTTTTTCTCTGAAATAAGAGAGGTAAACATTTAGGGGTGTTTTCTTTCCGTGATATTCAATACCTAACCCGGTATCATACGGTTCCTCCAGGCCGAGGGGCCACTGCAGGGCCATCCACCAGGTACTGTCAAATTTGAGGCCAAAATTAAGATCAAACAGACCCGCTTTAATCATTAAGGTCTCACTTGGCTTCCAGTAGAAAAACAATTTGTGCCAGAAATGTGAATACTCGGCCAGGCTGCCTGAAGCCCAGGGCTTATAGATATAATAACTTGCTTCTATTCCCACATCCTTGTATTCGCTGTAGAGGCCGAGATAAGCTCTGTCCGGGAAGCGGAGGGGGCTCTTCGGTGCTCTGTTCCAATCCTTGTAAAAACTGAAGAGTCCATCTATATCAGCCCTTAAAGCCAGTGAGAATCCTTCTACCCCGGTCTTTATATCAATTGCCCGGGTATAACTGACGCCAAAAAATAAAACCAGAATGCAAAAGGCCATCAATCTTTTTTTCATTTCCACCTCCAATCTAAAATAACTTCCATCGCCTGATTACTTCACCTTTAAGAACTGAGTGTTAAATACTGGTTAACTATAGTAAAAAACGAATAGTCACCAGGGTCATTTTATTTCTTTTTCGATTCGAACGTGGTCCAGGGATAAGAGATGATGTCTTTAAGATAGGGTTCCTGCCACTTATATTCAGGATGCTTCTCCAGAAAATCTTTGGCAATGAAGTCGTAATCGCAGCCATGGCCCCATTTTGCCCAGACTTTCATTTTTTTGGCCAGGTCACTGTCGGTTACTTCAGCGCAGATTGATCCGCCAGGATAATAGGCGTCCCATCCCCACTCCGGTAATCCGCGTGGATCCAGTTCAGCATGTCCGCACAGGGTATTAGCGCTTGGACCATATTTGAACTTAGAAGAATCATAGTGGTCTGATTGAAACTTTTTAGCTATATCCACATCAATTTTCCCATAATAGGACTCAAGGAATTTAACTCCCCTTGTATATCTGGAGATGGCTGTACTGTTAAAATTGTTATAATCAAAGGAAGTTTCTTTACGAACTTCAGGACTCAAAGCCCAGTTAGAACCGACATAAAAGCCATCAAAAGTTCTCCAGACGTGGAAATTTTTCAGGCCGAGCTCAAGACGAGCGATCTCCCCCGTTTTGTAGTCTCCAATCAGCCAGTCATTAGCATAAGCACCATTCACACTGGTGGTCATAATTTTAATCCAGTCGTCTATATTATCGGCATATTGGACAGCTTTTCTTATTCTAATAAAGTTTGGTAAAGCCTTAGGATCATATCCTTCGAACTGCGAAATAGTGGTTTCAGTTACCATCAGGCCGCCACTGTTCAGCCAGAAATCTGTTCCCCCATATATCCAGCCAGGAAATCCGTAGGTCAGAATTCTATATCCTTTTTCAGGCTTGATGTCCATCCAGACATTCCAGTGAGAACAGAAAATATAGTCATACCAGAGGCTGTGGGACACGACGATTCTACCATCTATGGTCGCTGTTCCTGTGGCAATAAAAGCACTGCAGCCAGGAGCTGGTGGATGGCTCTTGGGAAACATTTTTTTCAGCTCAGCTACCTGCTTTTCCTCTAAGGTTGGCAGATAATACCAGGCCAGATCTATCCAGCCGTTCCAGGCCCATAAATCAAGGGCATCGATTCCCTCGACTTTGCCCGCTTTTATACCTGCGGCCATACCGTCAAATTCTTTTTTATATTCCTCTGGCATGATCGGGTCCCATTGATCTTTGGCCGCCTGCCTGAAAAAACCCCAATCTTTTCCAGTAGCATGTTTGAGATAATATTTCATAGTGTCCAGAGCTTCTTTGATTTCTTTAGCATTTAAGAACCCGCTCTGGTAACCAAGCTGGTAAGGATCACCTTCTATATGGATATAAATCCAACCGTCTCGGTCTTCCCTTGAGGCTCCGCTCATCAAGTCCTTATGGGTTCGGGCTTTTTCCTGAGCAACAGACGGAATTACCAATAACATGACTAATAGGAAAACCACCCATGTTTCTTTTTTTCTTAAAAACATTTTTCCCCTCCATTTTCAAAGTACCTTAACTAAAATTCTTTTGGCTTCCTGCCATCTCCACGCATTTGTATCACCCCCCTCCCATAAGAAAAGGCACTGCTTGCCTTTTCTACCTGGGCCCTCGTCCTTGACTCCATTCATCTTCTGTTCTCTTTCAATTTAGAGACTCCTTCACGGCTATCTGATATAAGAACACTCTTGCTTATTTCACCCATTACCAGACCAGCTCTTATTTGACAGAGAGCAAAGTTTATCCCCCGGCATATTATTCGCTCCGTTAACAGTTTTAGACGGTTCTGAATCAGGCTTCCGGGTCAAATCTTCTGCCCTCAGGCCCGTATCCCGGTTAGCCATGATTGGAGACCCCTGATACAGGTTAGTTCTTTCATCACCTTTATATCTCTTAAAAACGACCACTGTCAAGATGTTTGTAACTGGCAAGACACCAGATGACGAGCCAAAAATTAAGTCTGAGATAGAACCAGGAGCTGAGCATTCAGCTGGCGATAAATTTGTCTGGCACTTTGAAGATTTTGACAAAAGGTTGAAAACATATTAGGTATATTATTAATCGGTTTAAGTCTAAAAAGGAGAGGCTGCTATGAAAAAGAAAACTCTGGTTTATCTGGTATCATTGTTTTCTCTGGCCTTCTTCCTTTTTGCTGGTTGCACGCAAAAAGGGAATGTCGAAAAAGCTGCCTTAAGCGATCAGAGCAAAGATCACGCCATCTATAAGACAGAGGAAATTGAAGGGAAAGAAACAACCTATCTGACCATGGACTATGCAAAAATGGAGCGACCTGCTTCGATTGAGGAATTCACCCGGGTAAGTTATCTGCCACCAATTCAGCAGTATAAAACACTATCCTGCTGGTGCTTCGCTACCACCTCATTTTTAGAAACAGAGATGGCCAGAATGGGTAAAACGCCGGTCAAACTTTCTGAGATGTACACTGTCTACTGGGAGTTTGTGGAGAAAGCCAGAAGATTTGTCAGAGAAAAGGGTGATTCAGTCTTCTCGGGTGGTTCCGAGCCTAATGCTGTAATTGAAAGAATGAAGGTCTATGGAGCAGTTCCGGAGGCTGCTTATACCGGGCTTCTGCCAGGCAAGACCGAACATGATCATACGGCACTTTTTGAGGAGATGAATAACTACCTCCAAACCTGTAAAACCAATAACTTCTGGAACGAGGAAGAAATTCTGGCCAACATCAAGAAGATTTTGAACAAACACCTGGGTGAACCTCCTCAGACAGTGGAAGTCGATGGAAAAGCTATCAGCCCGGTTGATTACCTGAAGAATGTGCTGCAACTGCCGCTCGATGATTATGTAGCGGTCATGAGCTTTAGCTACTTGCCCTTTTATACCAAGGGCGAATTCAAAGTGCCGGACAACTGGTGGCACAGCCAGGAATATTACAATGTTCCACTCGACGATTATTACCACGCTATATTGCAGGCTATCAAAAATGGTTATTCATTGGTTTTGTCAGTTGATTTTACGGAGCCAGGAAATATTCCTGAGGCCAATCTGGGAGTTATTCCTGATTTTGACCTGCCGCAAGATTACATCAATCAAGACAGTCGCGAGCTGAGGTTTTTTAACTCGGCTACTACTGATGACCACGGAGTCCATCTCGTTGGCTACAAAGAGACGCCAAAGGATACCTGGTTTTTGGTCAAGGATTCGTGGTGGACTGCTTATGTCGGGAAAATCAAAGGCTACTTTTTCTATCGCGATGACTACGTGAAACTTAAATCTCTGGGTTTTCTCATTCATAAAGATGCCGTAAAAGATTTACTGGCCAAATTCAAGCTCAACTAAAAACAGCATAAATCTGAGGCTAAATGGCTTTTTTATCTCCAGCAAGGGGTGGCCAATGGAAAGCCGAAGCTGGCGGCGTGGACAGGATGGATTCAAGTCGGCTGGCCTCCCAGGTGATGAAGGCCGAAGTTTCTCAGCCGGTTGATCCGAACTGCACCGTTCTGGTCAAATTTCCCAAGAAATATTTGCCAGAGAAAAACCCGTTCTTAGAGGACCGCCTAACAGACTGAAATAGATTGATTTTTGCTTCTCGGGCCAGTTGTAATTCCGGTCTTTTTTGGTACCTGATTCCAGGTTTTAGGTCCGCCGCCTGCATACTCCCTGGCCTTAATAGGAATTAGCCTTTACATCAAAATATTTCTGGCCTTTCACCAATCAATAGATCGTATCAGCACGGGTTTTATCAGCAGGCTGAACCAGAACAGTGTCGCCACACTCGGTTGCCGACCTGTCCTGTTCGTTCATCAAGAAAGAGCCGCTCCAGGTCATAAACAATTATCTTACCTGGCAGGTTTTAGCATCTCAAGGTGTTATTATTGAATTGGTTAAGTATCGATTTTTTTGTAGAGAGTGATGAAGCTGATCTTCCTGGATTTTCGATAAATATGAAAAAAAGTTGGCTAAATACTACCGAAATAAAGATAATAGATTCTATCAGGAGGACGAAAATGAATTTAAATCTCAGGCCTGAACAACAAACGAAGATAAGGGCAGCCAGAATTTATCTGACCGACTGGTTACTGTTAAGTTTTATATTGCTAACCACTTTGTCGTTTGCCTATTCCGGGCAGCTAGAGACGGAAGAAAAAATCACCACCCCTGAAGCTTTTTTTGGTTTTAAGCTCGGGGCAGACAGGAAAATAGCCCGTTGGGATAAAATTGTAGAATATTTCGAGCTATTACAAAAAGAAAGTTCCCGGATAAAAGTTATAAACATGGGACCCACCACGATGGGGCATCCCTTTCTTTTAACGATTATATCTTCTCCGGAAAACCTGGCCAATCTGGAAAGGCTTAAAGAAATAAACCAAAAAATATGCGACCCGCGTCTGGTTTCAGAGACTGAAATTTCTGAGCTCATTTCTCAAGGCAAAGTCATAGTCTGTCAATCAATGAGCCTTCATGCGACAGAAATCGGCGGAACACAGATGGCTCCTGAGCTGGCTTATGATCTGCTTTCGAGAAACGATGAAGAGACCAGGCGGATCCTGGATGAGGTCATTTTTTTGATGATCCCGAGTTTTAATCCAGATGGCCAGATCATGGTCACCGACTGGTACTATAAAACGCTGGGTACTGAATATGAAGGCTCTTCCCTGCCCTGGCTTTATCATAAGTACGCCGGGCATGACAATAACCGGGATGGCGAGTTTATTAACCTTCAGGAATCGGTTTATGCCGCCCAAATACTTTATCGGGAGTGGAAACCCCAGGCTTATGTAGACCATCACCATATGGGGAGTTATGGCCCACGGCTTTATGTTCCTCCCTATTGTAACCCCATCCGGCCTTATGCCGATCCCTTGATCTGGCGTGAGCTTTCCTGGTTTGGCAGCCATATAGCCTTCAGGCTGGAAGAGGCCGGTAAGACCGGAATCATCAATGATGCCATGTATCCAGGTTGGGGTCATTTTGGCTGGCACTGGATTACCCCATTTCATAATATTGCCGGTATGCTGACCGAATCTGCTTCCGCCAATTTAGCCAGCCCGATTTTCATCCATCCTGATCAGCTAAAGGGAGAATCACTTCAATTCCCGGTTTATGAGGCTCAAACCAACTTTCCCCATCCCTGGGAAGGCGGCTGGTGGAGATTGCGAGATGTAGTTGAACAGCAAAAAATAGCAGCCTGGTCAGTCCTGGACCTGGCCGCCAGACATCGGGATACAATTCTTTACAATGCTTACCTTAAAGCCAGTCGACAGATTGAGCGAGGTCGAGAGGGCCAACCGAGGGCATTTGTCGTTCCGGCGGAACAGCACGATTGGCTTACTGCTGTTAAGATGATTAATACTCTCCTTCTAAGTGGAATTGAAATCCACAGGTCGACCTCACCTCTCAAGGCAGACGGCCTTATCTATCCTCCCGGTTCTTTCGTTATTTCCCTGGCTCAGCCAAAAATGGGTCTGATAAAAAATCTGCTGGGAAGAACTTTTTATCCTGACAACTACTGGACCCGTTCTAAAGATGATCAGCCTCTCAGACCTTATGATCTGGCCACGCATACCATGGCCGAATTCATGGGAGTGAGAGTGGATCCGCTGGACCAATTACCCGAGGGTAACCTGGAAATCATAAAGGAGCCCTTAAAACTCAGCGGCCGGGTGGAATCCGGTTCAGCCGGTTACCGGCTAGATGGCCGTTTAAACGATTCTTTCCGAGCAGTTAGCCTTCTTCTTAATGAAAAAATCCAGATTTTCAGAGCCGATAAAAAGACAGAGCAACTCCGTTGCGGGGATTTCATCATTCGCCAGGTACCGACCCAGGTAATAGAAGCCATAGCAAAAAAGACAGGTGTTGATTTTCTTCCTCTGGATAGTTTTCCAGCAGAAGGAACACATGAGGTGCGCCGACTGCGGGTAGGCCTTTATCAACGATTTTATGGCGGCAATGCGGATGAAGGCTGGACCCGTCTCGTTCTGGAAAAATTTGAGTTTCCTTATCTCACCATCAAGGACTCTGATATCAAAAGCGGACAGCTATCTAAAAAAATAGACTTGTTGATTTTGCCAGCCGACTCCACCTCCACCATCATGGGAGAATTTCCTGAAGCCAGCAGGCGCTATACTAACTATCCCCCTGAGTATCGGAGTGGCCTGGGCAAAGATGGTCTGGAGAAGCTGAAGGAATTTGTTAACCGCGGCGGGGTACTGGTCTGTTTAGGGTCGGCTGGAAATTTTGCTATAGAAAAGTTCGACCTCCAGTTAAGAAATATTGTGGCCGGGCTTGATTCTAAGGAGTTTTTCTGTCCGGGTTCAACTCTAAAGGCTACTTTTAATAACGAGCATCCCCTGGCTTATGGGTTGCCAGAAAAGGGGTTAGTGCTTTTTTACGGCAGCCCGGCTTTTGAAATTCTCCCTGGAAGTGAGAGTGAAAAATACCGGGTAGTCGTCCGCTACGAACAAAGAGACCTTTTACAGAGCGGCTGGCTCATAGGAGAAAAATATTTGAGCCGGGCCGCAGCTATGGTCGAAGCGGACTACGGACAGGGCCAGATTGTTCTTATCGGCTTAAAGGCTCAGAACCGAGCCCAGACTCACGGCACATTCAAGTTGCTCTTCAATACTTTTATCAGGTAAGTAGCGATTTTTCTCCTTTTTTATGGCCGGATAGGAAAGAGAGCCTCAAGCCTTGCTCTGCTCCTGGGCCCAGGCTTCAAGCTGGCCAGACCGCTCGGAACACATTGGAGACATAGATTTTTTAAAGCAGCGAGCCATAATGGTAGCTTGGCTTCACTTCTTTTCTTTTCTGGTAGTCTTTTTCCTGGTTTTACAACCCAAAAAGAAAAGCAGGGCTAATACTCCTGGATTAAGGCTTGAAGATAAAAAGATCAATAAGGTGGAAGACAAAGGCGTCAAAGAGCAGACAGGCCGGGAAAAAGACCAGCCTGACGACTCTATTCTTGCCCCACTTATCAACCAGAGCCAGGAAGAGCGAAGTGGCGGCAAAGGCTTCCAGAGCGAAAGGCATAAAGCCGGTAAAACCCAGAACCGGCATTTGAAAAATGCGGCCAAAGTTAAGATAAGGTAGATAATATTCCCAGTGGGAACCGGCCCAGAAGTTCCAGAATTCCCAGAAAAAGCCGGCCGTTAACCCCGCCAGCACCACACTCCAGAATCTATCCCATTTCCCTTTTTCAACCTCAGCCAGCAAAGAAGGATTTTTCCGCGAATAGTTCAGCGGCTCCAGCAGGAAAGCAAAAGCCAGCCAGATGAGGGGAAAGAAAAGCCGTGGCCAGACTAAAGAAAGAACCAGACAAACGGCACCCGACACATAGAAACTGCAGAGCAGTGTCTGGCTCGCTCTCAACCGGAAAAGGGCCAGAGCCTTTCCTTTGAGAAAGCCGTACCAGAAAATCTCCAGCTCTTTAAGAGCCGGTATGACCGTGGCGTAAGATAAAAAATAGCCCAGCCAGCGCTCAGGCCTCGACGCAGGCAAACCGTGGTAGCTCCAGTTCTGAAGCCTCAAATCGCAGATTTCAAAAAAGCACCAGAAGGATATTGAATAGAAAGCGAGCAGGAAAAACTTTTTGACCGACTGAGCCAGCAATGAGTCGCCCTGCAATCTGAAATTAAGCCCATCCAGTAATAAAATAAACGACCACCAGGCAAAGGTATAAAACCAGTGTTTCATAAAGGGGACAGACAGCGCTAAAAGCACGGCCGAAAAAACGATGAGCCCCAGCCCGATAAAAAGATTAGCCCTGAGTATCTTTTGCTTCATCTATTTTTAGCTTAAAACTTTTTTCGGGTCTAAACAAGTCAGCAGCTTGAGCTTGAATATGTCCTGTACTATTCCTTTTTGCCTTGAGAACCATCTTATTGTATCAGTAATGATCTGAATTCGAGGAGCGAAACTAACTTGTTGAAGTCTTCAGCTGGCGAAAGAAAAAAGACAATATTAAATCAAAATACAAATTACCTGTTGACTTTTTGCTTTTATAAGACTATATATGTCCTATATAGTTGGACTTATTTAATCCTATATGAGAGAGAGATAAAAAAATGGACTTGCTTCGACAGCACACCGATTATGCCTTTCGCCTGCTGGTGGCCCTGGCCCAGGCTCCAGATAAACCAATTTCCAGCCGCACCCTGGCTACAGAAGGCGGCGTCCCCTATCAGTTTGCTTCAAAAATCATGCAGAAACTTCATGAGCAGGGTCTGGTGGAGAGTGTCATGGGACCATTTGGTGGTTTCCGCTTAGCCCGCCCAGCCGAACACGTCACACTGCTCGAAATAATCGAGGCAGTCCAGGGGCCGGTTATGGTTAACGCCTGCTTGCTTGGTCAGGACACTTGCCAGCGCCGCAATATTTGCCCGGTCAGGGACAAGCTTGAATCTCTCCAGAAGACGATGGTTGACTATCTGCAGAGTGTCAGTCTGGCCGATTTAGTCGCCAGTAAAATTAAACTTGTCAAAAATGCTAAGAAAGGAAATAAAAAACAGAAATGACTAAGAAAACTCCAGTCAGTCCCGAAGTTTCAGGCCGGGTGGCAGATCTGGCCGAACTGGTGGCTTACTCCCCCGGCTCGGTAGTTAGCAAGACCCTGATCGATACTGGGGCCGGCACGATTACTCTTTTCTCCTTTGACGCCGGACAGGGGCTCAGCGAACACAAAGCGCCCTATGATGCTCTGGTCGAGGTGCTCGATGGCCAGGCCAAAATTCAGATTGGCCAGGATGTCCTGACGGTTTCGGCTGGCCAGGCTGTCGTCATGCCGGCCAATGTGCCGCACGCCGTTGCGGCTGAAGTCCCCTTTAAAATGCTTCTGGTCATGATTCGCTCCAAAAGCGAATAAGAAAGGAAATGAAAGGTAATCACCATGAGTATGTTTTGTTATCAATGTGAACAAACTTCTAAAGGGAGTGCCTGCACTTTAACCGGGGTTTGTGGCAAAGACCCGCAAGTAGCGGCCCTCCAGGATCTTCTGATTTATGCCTGTAAAGATATCTCCCGTTATGCCCACCGCGCCTACGAGGCAGGTCAGCGCCGCGATGAGATTGACCACTTTACCATCCAGGCCATCTTCGCCACTCTGACCAACACTAATTTTGACGCTGCCGCCATTCAGCAATTCCTGCGGGAAGCGGTTAAGATCAAAGCGATCGCCCGCCAGCTGGCCACGGAAGCCACCGGCCGGGATGAAGAATTTGACTGCCCGGTCAGGTGGGAAGCGGCTGTCGAGGACAGAGATGAACTTATCGGCTTAGGCGAATCGGTCTCCATTGAGAATCGTCTTGATCTGCTCGGTGAGGATCTCACCGGTCTCCAGGAACTTATCACCTATGGGATAAAGGGACTTTCAGCTTACGCTGTTCACGCTCAAAAGCTCGGCCAGCAGGATCCAGAAATCTTCGCTTTCATCCACCGGGCCTTTGACTACCTGACCGGGAAACCCGAAAGCGCCGAAGCGCTGTTAGCCCTGGCCATGGAATGCGGCTGGATCAATCTGCGGACCATGGAAATCCTGGATGGAGCCAACACCGGTGCCTACGGTCATCCCGAACCAACCAGAGTCCGGGTGACACCGGTTAAAGGCAAGTGCATTGTTGTCTCGGGACATGACCTTAAAGGCCTGGAAGAATTACTCAAGCAGACTGAAGGCCTGGGCCTGAACGTCTATACCCATGGCGAAATGCTACCCGCCAACGCCTATCCGGGATTAAAAAAATATAAGCACCTGGTTGGCAACTACGGCGGCGCCTGGCAGGACCAGCAGAAGGAATTCGAACAGTTCCCCGGGGCAATTCTCATGACCACCAACTGCCTGCAGAAGCCAAAGAATAGCTACCAGGACCGCATCTTTACTTCAGGTGTGGTTGGCTGGGAAGGTGTAAGACACATAACCGATCACAACTTTGCCCCGGTCATTGAAGCTGCTCTGGCTCAGCCGGGCTTTTCCGAAGACTCTGAAGAGAAATACATTATGACCGGCTTTGCTCATAACGCCGTCATGAAAGTGGCCGGTCAGCTTATTGAGGCCATCAAGGCCGGTCAAATCCGCCATATCTTCCTCATCGGCGGTTGCGATGGGGCTAAATCGGGCCGAAATTACTATACTGAGTTCGCCGAAAAAGTCCCGAAAGACTGCCTGATTTTGACCTTAGCTTGCGGCAAGTATCGCTTCAACAAGCTGGAATTTGGCGATATTGGTGGCATTCCCCGCTTACTCGATGCGGGCCAGTGCAATGACTCCTACTCCGCCATCCAGATTGCTCTGGCTCTTTCCCAGGCCTTTGGCTGTTCGGTCAATGAGTTGCCTCTCTCCTTTATCTTAAGCTGGTTCGAGCAAAAGGCGGTTGCGGTTCTTCTGACCCTCCTCTATCTGGGCGTGGAAAAGATTAAGCTCGGGCCATCGCTGCCTGCTTTTATCAGTCCAGCTGTTTTGAATGTCCTGGTCGACAAGTTCAAGATAGGGCCAATAACCAGCGTTGAGGCCGACCTGGCCGAGGCTCTGGGTAAATAAAATATTATTCCAGCCAGCTTGACAAGCTGAAAACCTGCGCCTATAATCGAACGCAAAACGTTTTTTGTATGGTAGTTTAAATTGATCAATGAAGCCCTGACCAAAGCTGAAATATTAAAATCGGCCGATAGCCTTTTCCAGAAGTGGGGGTTCCTCAAAACCACCATGGAAGACATCGCCCGAGAAGCCGGCAAGAGCAAGTGCACCCTTTACCATTATTACAAAAATAAGGAAGAAGTGCTGGAAGCTGTGGCCCGCGATCATATTCTCCGCTCGATCGCCAAAGCTAAAGCCAGGATGGCTAAAGTGGAAGGTTATCAGAACAAGATTAAGATATATTTTTATCTAAGCTTGAGTCATATGCGACAGATGTCAATCCTCAACGATGTCCTCAGACGAGAAATTATGTCCGAAAAGGGCCTGTTACGGAAACTGGCTGAATTTCATGATGAACAGGAAGCAGAAATCATCGACTCAATCCTGCGGGAAGGACGCCAGAAAGGCGAGTTTCAGGGTCTGACTGAAGAGGAAATTCCAGCAGCAGTCAGGGCAATAATGCTGGTCAAGCGCAGCCTGGCCATGAATATGTTCATCGATAACAAAGATAAGGAATCTATTGATGTGATAATGAAGTTTTTGCTGGGCGGCTTTAATTTAAAGAGTAAACCGGTTAAATACCAGTCCAGAAAGCAAAGCACGGGTAAGCAGGTAAGTAAGATAAATTAATCCTGCCAGACTTAAAAACATAAGCTATAAACAATCACGAAGAAATTTAAAAAAAGCTAAAAATCTAATGAAGGATAAAAATAACAGAAGCAAGAAAAATAAGATGTTAGCTGCTCCCTCGCGGGGCGAAAGGAGACATTAAGTGTTAAATCTCAATCAAAAAGAAAGTTACAGCTCCTGTGGCACCAAAGCCACCAGGCTGGCTAAATTAGCTATCCTGCCGTTACTGGCCTTAGCACTGGCTGCCTGCCAGTCGGCCTCCCCCAGTCCACAACAACCGACTGCAGTTTCAGTATCAGTTATTACGGCCTCTACCGAGAAGCTGGCCATGACCACCGAGTTGCCCGGGCGGACCCAGGCCTATTTAGTAGCTGAAATTCGGCCCCAGGTAAACGGCCTTATTCAGAAGCGAGTGTTCGAGGAAGGTTCCGAAGTTAAAGCCGGAAGTATCCTCTACCAGATAGATCCAGCCCCTTATCGGGCTGCCTATGACCAGGCTGTGGCCGCAGTGGCTGTGGCTGAAGCCAAAATTCCGCCGGCTAAAGCCCGGGTCGAGCGCTTTAAGAGTCTGGTGGCTATCCATGCCGTTGGACAGCAGGATTATGATGATGCTGTCTCAGCGCTTCAGACAGCTGAGGCTGGAGCTGCTTCCGCTAAAGCAGCCATGGAGACTGCCCGCATCAACCTGGAATATACCTTAATCAAATCACCAATTACGGGACGGATTGGAAGATCGAGCGTCACGGTTGGAGCTCTGGTCAACGCCTATCAGGGTGTTCCTTTAGCTGTTGTCCAGCAGCTTGATCCAATTTATGTTGATGTTATCGAAGCCAGTGCCGATATTCTTCGCCTTGAGAAAAGCATGGAAAGTGGTCTGCTCCGTCAGGACAAAGAAGCCACCAGAAAGGTCAAACTGATACTTGAAGATGGTTCGGTTTATCCCCTGGAGGGAACACTGCAGTTTCGTGATATCACCGTTGACCAGTCAACCGGCTCAGTTACCCTCCGGGCTGTTTTCCCCAATCCTGATAAAATTCTCCTTCCCGGGATGTTTGTTCAGGCAGTAATCGAAGAAGGTGTCAATGACCAGGCGATTCTCCTGCCCCAGCAATGTATCAGCCGTGACAATAAGGGAAATCCTTTTACCTGGGTTGTTGGTCAGGACGGTAAAGCCGAAATGCGTTTCCTCCAACTTGACCGCGCCATCGGCGATAAATGGCTGGTTACTAAAGGCATCGCTCCTGGTGAGCAAATCATTTATGAAGGGGCCCTCAAATTAAGACCAGGCACTGCCGTTAAGGCAGTTGCGGTCACACAGGCCGGGGCGTAAAAACAAACCGTCGTAGATCATTCCCACTAACCAATCAATCGGAATTTAACGGAGACACACCATGCTATCAAAATACTTTCTTAACCGGCCAGTCTTTGCCTGGGTTATAGCCATTGCTCTGATGGCTGTTGGCCTGCTGGCCATCTACAATCTGCCTATCTCTCAATATCCTCCTATCGCCCCACCATCCATTTCCATTACAGCTTTTTATCCTGGTGGTTCAGCTGAAACTGTAGAGAATAGCGTCACACAGATTATCGAGCAGAAAATGACCGGATTCGACAACCTGCTCTACATGACCGCTACCAGCGAATCCTCAGGAGCAGCCAGACTGGAATTAACCTTCAAAGCTGGAACAGATCCTGACCTGGCCTGGGCTCAGGTTCAGAATAAACTACAACTGGCCATGGCTAACCTGCCCTCTGTTGTCCAGATGCAAGGAGTTAAAGTCAGCAAATCAACCAGAAACTATTTAATGATTCTTGGCTTGATATCAGAAGATGGCAGCATGGACAGTGTTGATCTGAGAGATTATGCTAACTCCAGCCTGCAGAACATTGTAGCCAGAATCCCGGGTGTCGGCGAGGTCGAAGTCTTCGGCTCAGGCTATTCGATGCGTGTCTGGCTCAATCCCGATCGGTTGACTGATTACCGGCTGACTATCCAGGACGTCCTTACTGCCCTTAAATCCTACAACGTTGAGGTATCGGCCGGACAGTTTGGCGGAGCTCCAGCCATGCCTGGTCAGCGACTGAACGCCTCCATCATTGTTCAGAATATGCTTCAGACACCGGAGGAATTCGCCTCGATTCCGCTCCGGACCAATCCTGACGGCTCAATTGTCCGCATCAAGGACATCGGCCGAACCGAGCTCGGTACCGAGAGATACGGTACAGAAATCTGGTACAATGGCAAGCCCTCCACCGGTCTGGCTATCCGGCAGGCAGCCGGGGCCAATGCTATGAAGACCGCTAATGCCATCAAAACCAGGATGAAGGAACTTGAGCCTTATTTCCCGCCGGGGATGAAAGTCGTTTATGCTAATGATACCACTCCATTTATTAAAGTCTCCATCAGCGAAGTGATCAAGACGCTGCTGGAAGCTATCCTGCTCGTTTTCCTCATCATGTGGCTCTTTCTGGGTAATTTTCGAGCAACTCTTATTCCCACTATTGCTGTGCCTGTTGTTCTCCTCGGAACTTTTGGTGTCCTTTTCTTGTTTGGTTTTTCGATCAACATGCTGACCATGTTTGCTATGGTTATGGCCATCGGGTTGCTGGTTGATGATGCCATTGTCGTTGTTGAAAATGTCGAGCGGATTATGTCAGAGGAAGGCCTGTCGCCACGTGAAGCAACAGCCAGATCAATGGAACAGATCACCAGTGCTCTGATTGGGATTGGATTGGTTTTGTCCGCCGTCTTTGGCCCGATGGCTTTCTTTGGTGGTTCAACCGGCATTATTTACCGGCAGTTTTCCTTGACTATCGTCGCCTCCATGCTCCTGTCGGTGGCCGTGGCCTTGATTCTGACCCCGGTGCTCTGTGCTACCATCCTCAAACCGGTAGCTGCAGGCCACGATACCTCCGAAGCTGCTCCCGGTTTTCTGCGGCCATTTTTCCGCTGGTTCAACCGGACATTCGCTGGTTTGAGAAACTGGTATGGACGGGTGGTGGAAAGCGCCCTGCTCAAAAGGAGAAAACAGTACATAGCAGCTTTTCTGGTAATAGTTGTCCTGATGGGCTTTCTTTATAAGCGTCTGCCAACCTCTTACCTGCCCGATGAAGACCAGGGCTCATTGATGACTCAGATTACACTTCCTAAAGGAAGCACTATCGAACAAACGCAGGCTATAGCGACCGAAGTCCAGAATTATTTCGTTAATAATGAAAAAGAGGCTGTTGAGTCCTGCATGCTCATCGTTGGGGCCGGTTTTTCTGGCAGCGGTCAAAATGTCGGGATGATTTTCGCCAAGTTGAAGGACTGGAAATATCGCCATTCGCCTGACCTTCGAGCCAAAGCTGTCATGGCCCGGGCCAATGCCGCCTTCGCTGGCATCCGCAATGCTCAGGTTTACATTTTTGCCCCGCCAGCTGTGGTCGAATTAGGATCATCTAACGGTTTTGACTTTGAACTTCTGGACGTGGGAGGTGTCGGGCATCAAGCTCTGACTGATGCCCGCAATCAACTGCTAGCCATAGCCGCCAAAGACAAGCGGCTGGCTATGGTCCGACCCAATGGACTGGAAGATGTACCCCAGTACCGGGTTGACATCGATTGGGAAAAAGCCGGTGTTCTGGGACTACCCATAAGTACCATCCACAACACCATCTCGGCCGCTTTTGGCAGTGCCTATGCTAACGATTTTATTCAAGGAGGCAGGATTAAAAGAGTTTATGTTCAGGCAGACGCTCCCTATCGCATGCTGCCCAGGGATCTGGAAAGACTTTATGTTCGCAATAATGTCGGCAAGATGGTTCCCTTCTCAGCCTTTGCCACCGGCCGCTGGACCTCAGGCTCACCGAAACTTGAACGTTATAATGGCTTCCCCTCCATGAATATCTTAGGACAGGCAGCACCGGGTTACAGCTCGGGCGATGCCATGAAAGCTATGGAGCAAATAGTAGCTAAGCTGCCTCAAGGCGTCGGCTATGACTGGACCGGCCTGTCTTATCAGGAAAGATTATCAACATCACAGACTGGCCTGCTCTACGGCTTCTCTATCTTCGTCATTTTTCTATGTCTGGCTGCCCTCTATGAAAGCTGGCCAATTCCGATTTCTATTTTAATGGCCCTGCCCCTGGGTATCATCGGTGGTATCCTCGGCACTTTTGCCCGTGGCCTGACCAATGGTATTTATTTTCAGATTGGCTTGCTGACCACTCTGGGACTGACCGCCAAGAATGCCATCCTTATTGTCCAGTTTGCCAAGGCCAGGGTTGAAGCCGGCATGGACCTTATTCAGGCGACAATTGAAGGAGCCAAACTCAGGTTCCGACCTATCCTGATGACTTCGCTGGCCTTTGGCTTTGGTGTCCTGCCCCTGGCTATAAGCAAAGGAGCCAGTTCTGGCGCTCAGAATGCTATCGGGACCAGCGTCCTGGGTGGCATGATCACAGCCACTGTCCTGGTAGTTTTCTTTGCTCCGCTCTTTTATGTCATGATTGAAAAAGTATCCCAGAAATGGCGGAAGAAGAAAGTTGAAGAAGTTGCTGTTTTGAATCAATCCGAGGAGAGGTAAGATGCGCAAAAATTCCATAAGGTTTGTTACCCTGACTGGACTGCTGGTCTTCTTGCTGAGCGGCTGTGCCATGATACCCAGATACAGCCGTCCAGCTTCGCCTGTTCCACCTGCCTGGCCTGAAGATTCAGCTGTAAAGACGGAGGCGGAAGCTGCTCCGGAGGGAAGCGCACTCAGCTGGCAGGAATTCTTTACTGACCAGAAGCTGAGATCAGTTGTTGATCTGACTTTAAAAAACAATCGCGACCTGAAGGTTGTGGCTCTTAACGTCGAGAAGGTTCGAGAAGCTTACCGTATCCAGAGGGCCAGTATATACCCGTCCGTCGGTGCTTCTGGCCGGGTTGATAATTACCGAATACCAGAAAAAGCTTCAAGCACGGGGACAGCCTATGAAGTTGACCAATACAGCGTTCTGGGCAATGTTTCCTGGGAAATAGATCTCTTTGGGCGGCTCCATAGCCTTAAAACCAAGGCCCTTAACCAGTTCTTCGCGACCGAGCAGGCCAGGACAGCTACTCAGATCAGTCTGGTAGCTGGAGTGGCTGAAGCTTATCTTCTCCTGGCTGCCGACCGGGAGTCGTTGGCCTTAGCTCAGGCGACCTTAGCTTCTCAGGAAGCCTATTTTCAATTAGTTCTAAAAAGCCGGGAAGCCGGGGTTGCTTCTGATCTGACTGTCAGTCAGTCCAAAAGTCAGGTCGAGGCTGCTAAGGTTGAAGTTGCTATCTATACCGGTTTAGTCGCTGTTGATCAGAACACACTAAATCTTTTAGCCGGAACAACCATTCCCCATGAATTTTTGCCGGCCGGCCTGGATGACATCGGCGAGCTCAAAGACGTTTCGGCCGGTCTAAATTCGGACATCTTGCTGCGGCGGCCTGATATAATGTCAGCTGAGTATTTATTGAAGGCAGCCAATGCCAATATTGGAGCGGCTCGGGCTAATTTCTTTCCACGCATCTCCTTGACGGCGGCGGCTGGCACACTGGCTCCTCAACTTTCCCAGCTATTCGGTAGCGGAACCGGATTCTGGGAATATACTCCGACAGTTTTTCAGCCGATCTTTAACGGTGGAGCTCTCCAAGCCGATCTAAAAATGGCTAAAACTGACCGTGAAATCGCTGTGGCTCAATATGAGAAAGCTATTCAGACCGCCTTTAAGGAAGTTAGTGACGCTCTGGCTAAACGCTCGGCTCTGGTCAACCAGCTGGAGGCTCAGGAAGCGCTGGTTCAATCCCTGGAGACGAGTTATCAGTTATCAGATGCCAGATTCAAAGAAGGCATAGACAGTTATTTAGGAGTCCTGGTCTCGCAGCAATCTCTGTACAATGCCCAGCGCGCACTGGTCGGCACCAGGCTGGCCAAGCGAGCTAACCAGGTTGAACTGTTCAAAGTCCTGGGAGGTGGAATTTAACATCCAGATAATCGCTATCGGCACTGGCTATCAATAATATTTGAAAAGCTGCCGGGAGTTTTAGAAAATGTGCGTATGAATAAGAGAATTCTTTGGGGCGAATTGTTGTTCGGTTTTTTCATCATGGCCACCGTCGCTATGTACACCAATACCTTAGGCCATGAGTGGGGACATAGTCTGACTGCCACTATTTTTGGAGTCAAACAAAATCCCTTCGAGATACATTACACGCCATTTTTATTCGGGATTGATGAAAAGGTTGATTACCAGCAGGTGGCAGAACTACCGGGCTGGCAGGGAGTGACGATTGCCGCTGCCGGACCTTTGGTCAATTTTATCTTTGCCTGTTTGTCTCTTATTTTTCTACTAAAGTTCAACTGGCGGAGCACAACCGGGCAAAGAGCCTGGTTGTTTTTCTTTTATAGCCTGGCTTTTTTTGCTATTGGCGGTTGGTTAAACTATACCACTATTCGCGCGATTGTACCCAGAGGTGACATAGCCAACATTGTCCGTTTTGGCTCGATACCTCCCTGGGTTATCTGGGTAACTGGAATTATTACTTCAATAATCTTTTTAGTGATCTTCTTCAGACCGGCCAGGGTCAGGTTTTGCCGGGCTTTTAATCTGGTTAGCAGGAGGGCTCAGCTTGTTCAGGCAATAATTGTCGTTTTCTTTTTCCTCATGTATCAAGGCAGTGTTATTTACAATTATTTATATAAATACTGATTGGGATGGATAAGGTTGTCTCAAGGACTAAGCCAAACCAGATGTCAAACCTTAGTGGTGATCTGCCTCTCATAAACAAGAAACTTTTTTGAATTAAAATTTGAAAAAAAGGCAAGGCAATTTGATCAATTCATTTGTTGGAAGTTGGAAAGGAATTTATATTGCCTTGGCGATTGACAAAAAAAGACGCCTTCTTCTTTAATATGGGCGGGCTGTCGTTCCACTTGTTTTGCTGAGTAGTGGTGGTCAGACTGAGCGGCAGACAACCTGAGGCGCAATAAGGGGGCGAGGCTTAGCGGTAGTTGAAAATTACCGGAAAGAGCACCGCTACGAACCAGGCCCAGGCAGCAAAGACCGGCAGATAGGCTGTCTGCCAGCGTTCAAGACGCCTGAAGGGAATGTGTCCAGCGAGAAATCGCCCATAAAGCAGCGCCGACCAGGCTAAATTGACCAGCAGCAACAGGTTCAAGCCGAGAGCCGCTGTCTTGTTAGGGCTGAACCCGAATTCAAAAATGCGGGCTGCCATGGCCCACAAGGCGAGCACATCCACCAGAAGAGCGCTGACCACCAGCAGAAGCTGAACCCAATCGAACCGGCCGGGAGGCTGCTGCGGGTCACGGGCTGAGATTGAGTAAAGTAGCAAGCCCAGGACAAGCACGAGCAGCAGGTCAAAGCCAATCAGGACTTCCCTCTCTATTTGAATGGCATTACCCGTCAGGATCATAACGACCACAAAGATAAGGAGCAGCGCTGTAAAAAGCGGGGTAAACAGCCAGGTCAGCACGGGGGCGATGTTTTCAATGACACTCTGCTTGTACTCAACGAGCCAGGCAGCGATGATGACCGCTCCCATCGCCCCGCAGGGCAGCACCCATTCTATGATGGCCTGCTCCACATTAAGACCGATGGCCTCGAAGATGAAGAGCGTCAGACCCATCAGAACAGCTCCCCCGAGGGCGATAAGGGTATAGTAGATAAACCACTCGCCTGAGAAACGCACATAGTTCATCCGCTGCTCATGGCTGCGCCACTGGCCGCCGGCATAGGCGTAACACAGCATCAGCCACAAGGCGATAGGCAGATGGATGGCCGTCAGCACCTGGGTTTGGCCACCGGCTTTGAAAGGCATAAGGTTGACTAAAAGCCCGGCAGCAATGAAAGGAATAGCGAGCCAGAACCACCTGTCAAGCTGGCGGAGTCCCCGCTTAAGTCCAAAGAAAATAGCCAGAAACGGAAGCACAAAGAGACTGAGATTAGGCAGATAAAAAGCAAGGTCAGACGGTGGGCCAGAAAGGTGGTAACCAAAGAGAGACGGGATTTTGATGGCAACAGCGGAGGCGACGGCCAGTCTCACGGCCAGCATAGTATCGCGCTGACTGGAAAGCGGCGAGGTGGGGCTACCAGCAATAACTACCAGTTGCTTCCAGAGACGCTCGGAATATTCGATGGCAAACTCACGCGAAATGGCATCCAGATCGCCCAGTCGCTTGACAGCCACCAGAAAGGCTTCGTCCTCATCCAGACCAGCCTGGCGGAGGGCTTCAATCTGGCTGCGAAGATGATCTTCAAGTTCATCAATGTCGGCAGGGCGAACCGCTGGCCATTTTTCGAGATAATTGCGCCACTGCCCGATACGCTCTTCGAGAGTTGGTTTACTCATCAGACGGTCACTCCTTTCCAACCCCGCTAAGCAGGCTGACCCGCCTGGTCAATTGCTAAGCTTAAGATGCCTTTCATCGTCTTATCCACTACCTGCCACTGGCGGCGCTGCCGGTCGAGCTGCTCGGCACCTGCTCGGGTCAACCGGTAATACTTGCGCTGCCGGCCGCTTTCTGATCTGCCCCAGAACGATTCAACATAACCATGGCGCTCAAGTCGGTGAAGAAGTGGATAAAGCATCCCGTCGGTCCACTGCAGTTCGCCGTCTGACATCTCACTCACCCTTTTAATGATGGCATACCCGTAGCTCTCACCTTCGCTCAGAATGGCGAGAACGAGGGGCGTAGCTGACGCGGCTACCAGGTCCTTATCAATTTCCATAGAAATCTGACTCCCTTATATTACATAGGACAATTATACATAGCAGTTCTATGTATGTCAACAAGATTTTTCTTTTTTCTTACAGGGGCTAGATCAATCAAGTAGTTATAGCCTCAAGACAGTCTATTTTTTCTGTCTTGCCCTCATCCTTTTCCAGGCATAGTTTAGCTGATAAGTCTTGCCGGCCAGGTCTCTGGTTTTTATGTTTTGTCTTTAATCTGACCAGGAGTCGAGAAGGAGACGAGCTGTCTGGCTGAATGATTTGTCACCCACCTTGAGGACTACCAGGTAGTCGCCAGCCGGGGCTGGCAAATATTCATAATTGACATCCAGGTTTCTGCCTCTTGGAGTGTAGCCATATTCAGCATAGCGTTTGAGCATTTCCTGCACCCTTTTCTTGCTTTCTTCCGACCGCTCCTTCCGGCTGGTCCAATCCCAGAGAACTTTATTTATTCCAGCTTCATTGGTGCCTTTTATTTCGTTAACCAGGACATTTCCCTTATAAATGGAAATCTTCACCTCTTTATCAGCTTTATTTTTCAGATAATAGTAGATTGTAGTGGCCAGAGGCTCACTCTGCCCTTCAAAATTGTTATAGGCGTATTCCGGGTTTAGTCTGTTCACCCATTTTACTCTGGGTTCAATTTCGAACAAATGAATGTCTTTCGATACAACCTGATTATTTATTTCTTTTAAGGGGTAAATATCAGCAATGAATATTCCTCTGCCGTGTGTGGCTACAATCAGGTCATTTTCTCGGGGATGGAGCTTCAGATCGTGAACAGGCTGGGTCGGCATGTTGTTCTTAAATCTTGTCCAGCTCTGTCCACCGTCAAAGGAAACATGCACAGCGAAGTCTGTTCCGACAAAAAGAAGGTTGGGATTTTCAGGATGCTCTCTGATGACATTGATAGGTTCATTCGGCAGATTAGAGGCAATGGAAGTCCAGGTCTTTCCATAGTCGGTCGTTTTATAAAGAAATGGTCTGAAGTCGTCCTGCCTGAAGCCAGAATAGGAAACATAAGCTACACCTGGCTCATAATAGGAGGCAGCCACCCGGCTCACCCAGTAACCTGGATTTCCCTTAATATTTTCATTGAGTTTAGTCCAGTTTTTACCGCCGTCTCTGGTTACCCAGACATTGCCATCGTCGGTTCCAACCCAGAGCAGGCCTTCCACCAACGGTGATTCATCAATAGTGGTTATAGTGCAGTATTGCATATTGCCATCGCCTCCCTTGCCAGTAGTCAGGAACTTAGGGTCATTAGTGGTAAGGTCCGGGCTTATTACTTCCCAGTATTCTCCCCTGAAAGGCGATTTGACAAGTTTATTGCCGCCATGATAAATGACATCGCTGTTGTGCGGGGAAACAAGAACTGGAGAACACCAGTTCCAGCGCATTGTCTGGTCCTGCCGGCCATAGGCGATTGATTTACGCTCCCCTGTTTTTAGGTCAACTCTCTGCAGTGTCCCGAATTGCGACTCGTTATAAAGGTAACAGTTGGTTTTCCAGTCGAACTCGTTATACATACCATCACCACCTCCGACCATATACCAGTCCTCGAACTGGATCGGGCTGCCATCACGTTTAGTGCCTGGGCCAAGATGAGAGCCGTTGTCCTGAAGACCACCGGCTACCCGATAAGGATAAGAATAGTCAAAGCCGACTGCATAAAACTGGGAAAGAGGCAAAAAGTCGGGGTGGTACCAGTTCCGGCCACCATCGTAGGTGAAGCCAATACCATGGTCATAGCCGATAACAATATGATTGGAATCACGCGGATCAATCCAGAGGGCATGGTCATCACCGCCAAAACCTAAAGGTTGTCTTTTCCAGGTCTTACCACCATCATAGGTTCCCCAGGAAGCAGCACTGAGCACATGAACAATCTGGTCGTTATTAGGGTCTATAATTATTTTGCCATAGTAATAACCTGGATCTCCTCCAATGCTCTGGCCATCCGGGCTGACCTTCCTCCAGGTTTTTCCAGCGTCATCTGAATGATAGACCTCTCCTCCGATCATGCCTTCTGACGATTTATCCTGAAGTAATTCCTGGTAGCGATCTTCATCAGACATACCTGGTTTGTTGGCATTCTCAATAGTGGCATAGAGAATATTCGGATTTTTAGCGTAGACAGCAATACCAATCCGACCAAGCATACCCATGGGCAGACCGCCCTCCAGCATCGTCCAGGTTTTACCGGCGTCGGTTGTTTTATATATACGGCTTCCAGGACCACCCAGGTTGAAAGTATAAGGCTTTCTTACTTTGTCGTAAGTGGCAGCATAAAGAATATCGGGATTGGCTGGATCCATAACACAGTCGACTACCCCGATGTGCTTTCCTTTGACTACAACCTCCAGAACCTTTTCCCATGTTTTACCACCATTTTCTGTCTTATAGAGGCCTCGTTCCGGATTTTCAGAATAGAGATGACCTAAGGCGGCTACATAGACAATGTCTGGATTCTTTGGATGAATAACTATGGCCCCTATATGATGGGATTCGTCAAGTCCCATATGGGTCCAGGTTTTCCCGGCATCGGTTGATTTGTAAACGCCATTTCCCCAGTAGGTACTCCTCGAATTGGTGGCTTCTCCAGTTCCGATCCAGACAATGGACGGGTCAGATGGTGCCACTTCCACCTCACCCAGGGAAAATACTGGCTCATTGGTAAATAGCGCTTCGAAGCTAATGCCGTTATTGGTGGTTTTCCATAAGCCGCCCGAACCCGTCGCACAGTAGAAAGTGTTGGGTTCCTTTTCATTCCAGGCAATGTCCACGAATCGGCCGCTCTCCCGCGTCGGCCCTATTTCCCGGAAATTTAGATTTTTTAGAATCTCTAAATCCGCTTTTTTAACCTCAGCTCCAGGCGCCGGCAGGCTACCAATAAAAGCCATCAAAAGCCAGAAAGCGAGAAGAGTTTTTAAGATTTGTTTGCTCATAGGCCCCGGGCTCCTTTCTTTCCCGGTTCGCCTGCCTTGATTACATAAATGCCTTTAAATCAGAGTAATCGCCTGGCAGGACTTAGACTATTTTTGAATATTCTGAGCTATTAATCAAGAAGCAATTCATTCCCGATTATTCGGGTATTAAGAAACATTTTGACTATTTCTATAAACTTAATCTATACTTTTGACAATCGGGCCTGAGAAATATTTCCAATAACAAGAGAATAATGATTTATGCAATCCGTTAAGTTTGAGAGAATATCACTTAAAAACCATCCACCATTTAATGAGCAGTGGCCTCGGGGAAAAACAAAATAAGACCTGATAATTCTCGGCTGTGGTGATCTCTTCGTTAAAGATGTTAAGCGGTAGCAGCCCAGGGCCAGAAGGCTTGATTTGCTATTAGACGAGGTAGATGGACATACAAGATACGAGATCGAACTTCAACTGGGTGAAACAGACGAGAGCCACCTTATCCGGCCGATTGAATATTGGCCAGTCCTACGAAGAGTACCGGCGTAACCAGCCTCTCCTTTCACGAAAAGAGCCTGAGAATGGGCGACTTTTGTTTGACCTAAGAGTTTGGATTACCATTTAATAAAACGGACAGAAGGAAGGGACAATGAAAAGAAGAGACTTTTTAAGCAAAATATCAGTAGCCTCAGGTTTGCCCCTGGCTGTGATGATCGAAACCCGAAGAACAGGTTTTGACGTGGACAGCCACACCGAGGAGAAAGACCCTGTTTTAGAAAAGGTCAAAACAGCTATGCTAACCATGCAGCGTCAGGCCTGGGAACAAGGAGTGGCTGCTCAGGCTCTTCTGGAATCAGGAGATAAGGAACTGGTGGTGATGATGGCAAAGGAAGCTGTACTTCGTCAGTGGGATGATGGGAGGCTGGGCCAGGTCTGCGATAATCATGGTGTGACCGACCCAGGTGCTAACGGGGAGGCTGTTCTTTTTGCCGGCCGGATGCTAAAAGATGAAAAGCTCCTTCAAGCTGCCCGGAAGCAGGCTGATTATTTTCTTAAAGTTGCGCCCAGAACGGCCGATGGTGTGATCTTTCATATCGACCATAAGCCCCAGCTCTGGATCGATTCCATGTACATGTGTCCCCCATTTCTGGCGGTCATGGGCTATTATCAAGAAGCCCTGGTTCAGATTGAAGGCCTGAGAAAATATCTCTGGAATCCAGGTCAGAAACTCTTTTCGCACATTTATGATTATGGTCAGAAGAAATTTGAACGTCAGGATTTCTGGGGAGTTGGCAACGGCTGGGCCGCCGCTGGAATGACCCGGGTGCTGAGAGCCATGCCGTCTGGGCTCAAGTCAGAAAGAAATAAAGTAGCTCGATATATCAAGGAGGTTATTGACGGCTGCCTCCACTATCAGAGAGATGATGGCCTGTTCCATGATGTCCTCGATAAGCCCGAAACTTTCGTCGAAACAAACCTGGCCCAGATGCTGGCTTATTCAATTTACCGCAATGTCCAATTGGGCTGGTTGAGCCGGAGTTATCTGGAGAAAGCCGACAAGATGCGCCAGGCAGCCAGGAGCAAAGTTGATAGCCTGGGCTATGTCAATGACGTCTGTGGCTCACCGCTCTTTCAGTCACCAGGTGTGGCGGCTGAGGGGCAGGCTTTTTTCCTTCTGATGGAGGCTGCCCGCCGGGATTGTCTGAGATGAAAGAAGCAGTAAAGTCAAGTGTATTAAATAACAATTATTCTTTCACTTTATGCTTTTCATAGGTCGGCCAGAAGTCAGCATTGAGGGCCCTGACCAAAGCAGTGAGTATCTGCCTTTGTTTTTCCATTGGGTAGGAGTAGCCGGCGCTAACCCGGCCTTTGCTGTCGAAGCTTACCCCACCGATAGTCCAGGTCCCCCAAGAAGAGTTGCTCCAGACAGTGACTCCGCTGGCAGTTTCACCCAGCCTGGTTGACGTCCGGTCATCAACCTCGGCCTCAACCCCCGCTCAAAGAATCTCCTATATCCGGACTCCTGGCTGAGCTGCCTGAAGATTATCAACAAATTCCGGCTGGCTTCTGTTTCCAGCTGGGCAGCCGGTTTTGAGTTGAACTCGATAAGGTTGATGACCCGTCTTTAGCCAAGTCGATGATTAGCTCGATCAAACTAAAGTTGTAATCAGGAAAAAGCTTTAATATATAATAATCGATATCCAATTTCAGGAGGGTCTTATGAAAGGAAAGGCAAAGTCTTTATTGACCATTGTTCTTTTTGGTTTTTTATTATTGCTACTGGCGTTTCCGGCAGCCTCCCAACCAAAAGGCCAGCCTGCAGTCAAATCCCCCGTCCAGCAGCCGGCTGAGCCTCCGCGACCACCGGAGCCAAAGCCCTTTACTGTTACCAGGCATCAGACAACAATTGATGGCAAATTGATTCCATATACTGCTACTGTCGGAGAAATAACTATTCTTAAGGGAGACGAAACACCGGGAGCTTCTATGTTTTTTGTGTCTTATACCAGAGATGACATAAGAGATAAGTCCACCAGGCCGATTATGTTCTGTTTTAACGGCGGGCCAGGTTCTTCCACTGTCTGGTTGCATCTTGGTGGAATCGGGCCGAAAAGAATCGCCCTGGATGATGAGGGGCGCCCGCTGAGAACACCAGCTGATTTCGAGAACAGCGACTGTTCACTGCTGGATGTCACTGATCTGGTTTTTGTTGACGCTGTTTCGACCGGGTATAGCCGGCCTTTACCCGGTGAGGAAAAAAGCCAATTCCATGGAGTGAGTGAAGACGCTGCCGCTTTTGCTGAATTTATCAGAATATATCTGACCAGGTTTGACCGCTGGGGCTCGCCCAAGTTTCTTCTGGGCGAAAGTTATGGAACAACCAGATCGGCTGTTTTATCCGGAGTTCTTCAGAACCGGACTTATGGGATCTATCTGAACGGGATTATTCTGTTATCCAGCGTCCTCGACTTTTCGACTGTTTCTTTTAGTCCGGGGAACAACCTGGCTTATGTTGCTTATCTTCCGCATTACACCGCTACAGCCTGGTATCATAAAAAGTTAGCCCCGGAATACCAGAACCAGCCCCTGGCGAAGGTGCTGGAAGAGTCAAGAAGATTTGCCATTGACGACTATTTGCCAGCTTTAATGAAAGGCAATCTGCTCGAGTCTGAAGCCTATGAGTCGGTGGCCAGAAAATTATCAGACCTGACCGGTCTTTCGGTTAGCTATGTCAAAAATTCTAACCTGAGGATCAGGCATAACCGGTTTCTCAAAGAGCTGCTGCGAGAAAACCGCCTGACTGTCGGCCGACTTGATAGCCGATTTACCGGGCGTGATGCCGATGCCGCTGGAGAAAGTTATGAATACGACCCGGCCAACGCTCTGCTGATGGGCTCCTTTTCGGCCGCCCTCAACAACTATCTGGGAACAGTGCTCGGTTATAAAAAGGAAGTCCCTTATGCTATCTACGGAAATGTTTATCCCTGGAATTACTCCTTCGATCCAGCTGGAAGAATGATTCCTGCTATTACCGGTTCAACCAGAAACGTTAGTTCGCGAGAGGGATCACTTTATGTGGCTGAAACCCTGCGGCGAGCGATGGCTGAGAATACTGCTCTGAAGATTTTTTGCTGCAATGGATACTATGATGGCGCTACCCCGTTTTTTGGAACTGAATACACCTTCTCCCAATTGATGCTCGACGGCTCGTTTAAGGATAGAGTCAGGATGGGCTACTATGAAGCCGGCCATATGGTCTATATCCACAAACCATCCATGAAGAAACTCAAGAGTGACCTGACTTCTTTCATCGCCTGGTCTATCGGCAATTAGTTATTCAACAGTTCCTTCAAGTCACAGCCAACCTGCGCAGTAGAGTTTTATACCAGAAAAATAATCAGTCAGCCGAGAGGCCTGAAACTCTGACTGGAAAGAAATAGATTAAATAGCTGCTGGCCCTCAATGAGAGCCGGGATGCCTTGCCTGCCAGCTTTAACGGACTTAACCAGTAAGATGTTTCTTATTGATCGGGACCAGCCAGCCACACCAGGCTGGTTATTCCTGGTGACGGCGAAGACGATCCGGTGAAAGAGTTGGCCAGAATAGTTTCTGGCAGCGGGCAACGGTAAATATTAACAAATAAGCATAATAGTGTGTCCTGCGTTTTCAAAAAGGACTCTATTAAATTCGCTAAAGAGGCCGGCGGTGCTCTAATCCGACAAGATTGAAGACAGGAAAGGTAAAAACAATTCCTTTCCCTGGTTCCCGAAGTTTCCCAGCTTCTACCACTGCTTCGATTATTTGTTTTACCTTTGATTCATCAGTAAGTATGATAATGATTTCTTTTGATGCTTCTACATGTAAATGGTGAAATAAATTCTGGAATTCGGCCTGCCCCGTCCCCCTGCCAAATAATATCGTGGCGCCCTCAGCGCCTGCTTCCTTAGCCCTGTCCACAATAAAATCAGCCTTGCCACGCTCGACTATAACCACAATAGCCTGCATCTCACTCATCTTTCCAATCTCCTTTCTTGAACTGAGCCAGCTCTCTCCGGCCAGGCTCATAACCTGAGTCTAGGGTCGAGACGCTCAACCGACCTGGACCTAAACACACCATGAAAATTCTCACGCCAGTTAAAGCTTGGTTATTATTCCCAATAATAAAACTGTCACCATTGTACCCAGGGATGTTAACCCAACCAGGCCAAATCCATTTAGAAGTGGATCGGCTCCTTCCACCACCAAAGACAATCCGATAGCAATTGCCATATTGATCGGAATATTGACCGGTCCCGTCGTGGCACTGGCCGAGTCAAAAGCTATACCTACAAACTCTTCAGGTACGAAAAACATAAGAAAAGCTGTTATGGCCAGAATTGGTATAATTACCTTTCTTGATGGAATGTTGTTCAATATTTTGAGCAGGCCCATGGACATCCCGATTCCAACCCCCAGGGCCACCGTATGAATAAGGATACTTTTCCTGATGGCTCCAATTGAAACTTCTTCTACTTCCAGAGCCAAGGCCTGTAAAGCTGGTTCAACCAGCGTTGAAGCATAGCCAATCATGAAAGCTATGGCAATAATAAAGACTTTGTTGTCCAGAAGGACCAGGTTTCTTCCGACTTCTTCTCCCATGGGAATAAGACTTAAGGAAATACCTTTTAGAAAAATGAACAGGCCCAATATAACAAACACCAGGCCAACCATAAATCTTCCCACATTGGGAATAGGCTTTTTCAAGATGATCATTTGACATATTACCAGCATAAGAATAAGCGGCAAGACATTCCTGGCAGCTTGCCACAGGCTTTGTATGATGTCAACAATAATCTTCATTGCCTATTTCCTTTCTTAAATAATATTAACAGAGCACTTGCTCGCCTGACCAAAAAGAAGCACTGCTTAAACCTTTTTGCTATATCATTTTAACTTAAAAAATTAGATTTTGGCAGTTTTAGCTAGATTCAGAAGCAAGTAATTATCTTCGGCCGGCTGGCGGCTGGCAATGACTTCAATGGATTCGGTTAAAAAAGTGAATATGAGCCAGAAAACGCTAAAGCTCCAATACGCGGCAGCTATGCTTTCCAGACAGACTTATTAATAATGAAAAAGAGCAAGCAACTACCGCTGGTAGTTATTGAAACTAAGTACAAAGGCTTTTCTACTCATGACGTTTTAACTTACTCGACTAAAGCCCAGAAGCACAAGGAAATTTACCCATATCTAAGGTATGGGCTGGTAGTAGGCGGAATAAACGTTATTCAGAATAGGTTTTTCACTCATAATAGTGGCTTTGATTTTGCCCTGGCTTTAAAACGGATTAATGCCCTTTCGTTAAATAAGTTGGTTCTGATTATTAAAGACCAAATCAATAATGCCGAATTGCTTCTTGACATCATTACTGACAAAAATCGAACCGGGAGCTTTAATACCAGAATGATAATTGAGAAAATTAAAGCTTGAGGCCGAGCGTCAGCCTGCCCTCAGCAAGGACAAAAGCCAGAAAATAAAAAAAGGGAAGGATAATTGGTATCCTTCCCTCATAAGCTCTAATAAATAAAAATATTAGAAGTAATAACCAAGCATAAACAGCCAGGATTTGTTCTTGACCGATTGGCCTTCTTGCATATCTTCGCCAATATTGGTCAGGCCAAGGTCGTAACGAACATCCAGAACAAGTTTTCCACTCCCAATCTTCTTGCCCAGGCCAATACCAAAGGTCAAGCCAAAATCAGTGTCCTTAACATAATCTTTGAAATCTGCTGAATAACTCTCACCACCGCTTGACATTTTCATCTTAGCTCTGGCATTAAGGCCAGCATAGGGTCCGGCATAGACAGAGGGAACAAAAGAAGAACCCTCTTTGGCAAATGAAAAATTCAACAACAGAGGAACTTCTATATAATCAACTTCATACTTGCCGGTAATTTCTACCCCTTCTACGGTGTCTGAACCCTTGGTTCCTTTTTGAACATAAAGAACTTCGGGTTGCAAACTGAAAAAGCTGGCTATACCTACGTTCAGGGAAATGCCACCTACTGCCCCAGTTTTGTTGGAAAGGGGAGAATTGGTTAGTTCTGGCTTAAAAGTCAGATTGGCCAGAGAAAAGCCTCCCTTAACGCCAATCTTGATGCCGGAAAATCCAGGAGAAGCCAGCAAACTCACCAATAATAGAGTCATAGCCACCAGAGAAAGACTTTTACTGAGTTTTTTCACCTGATAACTCCTTTACTACAAGTTTTTTGGATTAGATTATAGAATTTTAATCTAACCAAATGTTTAGTCATAATATACAAAAAATCTGGCCAAAGCAAGCCATATAGATTAAATTTATAAAATCCCTATAAGATTATATAAGCCTGATAATGAATATTTTTGCGAAGCACTGCTGATTTCCCCGGGCCTTTGCCGGTATTGACCCAAATTGCCTTAACAGGTATTATCGGAAATCAGACTTATCAGGATGAGTAACATTCATGAAAGAAATAAAAAAAATAAGCCAGAGAACAATGAATTTCATATTTCAGGCAACTTGAGGAAAGCCGCTAGCCTGTTATTCGCTATTCTGTCTAGCCTGACGCTACTGACTCTGGGCCTGACCGGCTGTAAATCAAATGAATCTGTATCATCTTCTTCTTTATCGGGACTGGATCTGGTGAGCACTATCGCCTATGACTTAAATATTATCGTCGATTATGATAACGAAAAGATTGAAGCTACTTGCGGGTTGACCGTTGAGAACCGGTTCCAACACCCGGTCAGCCGCCTTCCCCTGGTGCTCTACCGGCTGATGAGGGTGGCATCGGTTGAAGATGAACAGGGCCGTAAACTTGACTTCAGCCAGCAGGTCGTTTCCTATGAGGACTGGGATAAGTTCCAGGCCAATTTCATCGAAGTTAATCTCAAAAGTGCCATCCAGCCCCGGGCAAGGGCAACCCTGAAAATTGCCTATGGCGGTTATCTCAGCGGTTACACCGAAACTGGCCTGAGCTATGTCCGTGACAGCATCAACCGCGATTTCACCATCATCAGGCCAGATTATCTGGCTTACCCTCAGGTCGGAATTCCTTCCTGGAGTGTTAGCCGGGCCGCCGGCTTGCAGGCCTTTGACTATACTATCCGGGTAACCGTCCCCGATTCACTAACTGTGGCCAATGGAGGCCGCTTGATCGAGAGACTGGCCGGTGAGCAGCAGGTCACCTATGTCTACAAAAATATCCTCCCGGCCTGGAGGATAGACGTGGCCATCGCTGACTACCGCCTCCTGGAGGATCCCAGCCTTGGTCTGCGTGTTTTTTATTTTAAAGCAGACGAACCGGGGGCGAGAAGAGTCCTCGAGGCGATGCGCAATTGTCTGCAGCTTTACGCTAAGTGGTTTGGCCCCCTGGCATCAAAAACTGATTTTACGGTCATCGCTCTCCCGGAAGGCTATGGTTCCCAGTCGGATGTCACCTCTATACTTCAGACCCGCGATGCTTTTCTTAACCCTGAAAAGCTTGTCCAGCTTTACCACGAGCTTTCACACCTCTGGAATGTGAAACCCCTTGATCCACTTCCGCCTCGTTTCGAGAGCGAAGGACTGGCTATGTTCCTTCAATATGTCACCCGCGAAGAATTGGAAGAACGGACAGGAGATCTGGAGGCTGCAGCCCGGCGGACTTTCGAGTCATTAAAGCTAAAGTGCCGTGAAAATCCCCGCCTCCTCGAGGTGCCGATGATTGATTATGGACGTGAACAGCTTACCGATTATTCCTATACATACGGGATGCTATTTTTCTACGTGCTGTCAAAGATGGTCGGCCAGGAGGCTTTGCTACAGGCAGTTGGGTCAATTTACCAGAATTTTTGCCAGACAGGAGCGACCGCCAGGCAATTCCTCGAGCATCTTCAAACCCGGCTTGGCCTGAATCTTGAAGCCTTCTATCAATCCTGGGTTTTCAGCACCGAGGCCAGCCGGGATATCTGCAACTTCCCCTCTCTTGACGATCTCGTCAGGAAATATGCACCGGCCGCCAGGCCATAAACCGGTCTCAAATTCAATCATAAACTCAGGCCTTCAAGCTTCCCGCTAGAACGGTTTATCAGGAGGCCGTGAGCCCCTTTTCTCATCTGGCTCGTCATGGACCTGCCCAATAAGGGGCGCAAGCCAATTAGGAATGGGCCAGGGCCCCCTTCTTAAACACATAAATCGCCCAGCCCAGAGTTTCTCGTCCCCACCTCAGATAGGCTATCTTATTCTCACGCACTCGCTTCAGCACAGTCTCCACATCTTGATCATCCCGATGATCACTCGCCCAGGTTTCCGCAGCATACCACTGTAACCCTTCATACCTATCCCAGTCATCCTGGTTGCTTACCAGCGTGTAGACCGCTTCCAGGCCGTACTCTTGACCGGCCTCTACATTCTGATAATGTGTTCCGAAGTCACTCCGCATCACTTCGATTGTTTCCAAATACTCTTTTTCCGGTTCCTGACGCCAATATGGTTCTCCCACAACGATCCAGCTTTCTGGGGCGGCCATCTTCTGCAGGGCATTCAATGTCCCTCGATACCCGCCATAAATCCAGCTCGCCCCGAGGCAGGCTACCAGATCAAAGCTCTCTAAGGCCTCCGGGACATACCTGGCCGCGTCCATCTCCAGGAAATGGAGCTGGGCCTCCGGGACACGTTCTTGATGCTTCTTGCGGACATCAGCCAGGCAGTAGGGAGAGATATCAACTCCTGTCCCTGTCATTTGCGGGTATCGTTCTGCCAGCCTGATGAGAAACTCGCCTTTCCCAGTGGCGATATCAAGCACGTGTGAGCCAGGTTTTAGAGTCAGAAGGGTGATAAGCTCTTCCAGCTTCTCAAGACTCATCGGATTGCAGATAATGTGCTCCCGATGCGTGATGTCAAAGAACTTCCACAGGTCCATGCTTATACCTCCTTTATCAATGCCAGCCGAACCATCAGATTTCAGGGCTCCCTCCGAGACTTCTTGACTTCATAGATCAATATCATGGTGAAGCCGCCCAAGATAACACTGCGTCAGTTCCTTCAGGGATCGGATAACTTTCTTGATGGCCAACCGTTCTGGCCCTGGCAGATAGGAGCCAGACCAAGACTTTTACCGGGTCTTTTCACCTGACAGCTACTTTACTCTAAGTGCTTCAAGTTAGACTATCTTATTTAAATCTAACTCTGGTTTGCTTATCATACCCAAGGGCTCTCTGAAAAACAATACTTTTTTATTAAGTTCAACAGAATTGACAAAATCAACTATATTTTTCATATTATAGATAGCTGAAAGGGTCTTACTGTTGGATACTGAATTGAGATTCAAAAAGTCAAGAGAGGCTAAAGGAAATATTATTGTCATCACAATAGTCTCTTTGCTGTTATTAAGCCAAACAGCTCTTTCAGACGAAATGGGCAAATTGAAGCCAGGATTGGGTATCAACTTAAGCGGTGGATACCGCTTTATAAATATCGGGGATTTGAATACCTATTTAAAATCATTTGATAAGTTTTTGACTGAGACGACAGACTACCAGGGTGACCAGATAAAAACTCTTCACCACTTTCCTGAAATTGGCCTGGCCTTAAGCTGGAATTTAAACAGTCGATTGGCAGTTGATTTGGGCTTAGAGTTTATATCTCAAAAAAAAGGAAGTAGCTTTGGTTTAACTGAAGATGTTCTCCCTTATCCATATTACCGCGAATACGACATTGAACAAAAAATTAAGGTCTGGCCCTTAACCTTGAGAGGCTGTTATCTGGTGCTGGCCAGTCCTGAAGTTAACCTGTCTGTTAATTTAGGATTGACTTATTCTTTTTCCAGGTGTCATCTTAACATCTGGGAATCAAGTCCAGTTATGCCGCCGCCGGCTGTCTACTCAATAAAAGGCCACGGACCTGGTTTGGTGGGCGGAATTTACCTTGAACATAAATTGAACAGTTTTCTGGCTTTGAGGCTTGAAGCTCAGGGCAGATATTCTAAACTCACCAAGTTAGAGGGAAGTACAGCCGGAACAGAAGATGAGGGCGAAGGATTTCTTTATATTGGTGAGAAGTACAATTCACAGTCTGACCGGTACGAACCATATCTTATAACCTCTTCGTCGATGCCAGCTGGTGATGAGTTTAAAAATATGAGAAAAGCTTCGCTGGATCTAAGCGGATTCTCCTTAAAGCTGGGTCTGAAAATCAGGCTTTTTTAGCAGTCCAACAGAATAATTTTGGTACCAAAATGAGCTACAAAGAGATTGATCTACAAACCCAGAGCTTTCTGTGTGGAAGTTAATAACCAGTTCGAATATCTCTTGGTGAAGGAAAAACAGCTACAGCTCAATAAGGCAGGAAAAAAATGGCTCCTCGGGAGGGACTCGAACCCCCAACCTAGTGGTTAACAGCCACCCGCTCTGCCGATTGAGCTACCGAGGAGCAGGCAACTAAACTTATAGCAAAATTCCTATGGCTTTTCAATATCCGGCGGCAGAAATAGTTTCGCCTCAAAAAAAATTCTTACTATAATCCTGGCTGTTGTTTTAATTGGCATAAAAACCGATGGCTAAAATAAAATCAAACAATAGCCGGCAAAATAAGGAGTAGCGCTGTTGATTTCAGTTCAAAGACAAAAGTTGGCAGTACCGTAGCAACAGATCAAGACCTTTTCCCTTTCTCCGAGCGTTTTACGGGATAACAAAAATGCTGATGTCAGTTCAAAAACGGTAGCTGGCCTGCTTGGCCACCTTGCGGTAATCCTCGCCGGCGATGTTGACCACCTTGCACATTTCATACAGCCGGCTCCTCAGCCGCACACCTATTCGGTCAACCAGGCTTTCGTCACCCTTCTTGTAATAAGCCTCTCTCCGGTCAGGCTCCTCTTCCAAATCTAAATAATTGGAGGTAAAAAGCGTTACCCGCTTCTGGTTGTAGCGCGAATTGATAATATAAAAAATTGTCTCTTCCACCCAGGCAGTTGGCCTCTTGGCTCCCAGCTCATCCAGCACCAGCACCTCACAGTTAAAAACCGGGGCCAGAATGTCGGTCTCACTTACTTCAGAATCAGGCGTATAGCTATTCTGAATATCACGAATAAGCTCTCGAAAATCATAAAAAAGGCAATAAGCGCCCTTCTTGAGGATGAGCTCTCTTATGACGGCCACAGCCAGATGTGTCTTCCCCACCCCGCAAGGTCCTATATAGAGAAGCCCTGTATCCTGGGCCGGGAAATTCTTTACAAATTTCTTCGATATTTTGAGCGCATCACCCTGGGAAGGATGGTGAACTTCATAATTATCCAGTGTGCAGCTCTCATAACGCCGGGGAATGCGCGCTTGCTGAAGCAGCAATTGAGTTTGTTTTTCTTTAAAACACTGACAGCGCCTGGCCACCTGCCCCTTTGCGGTTTGTTCAATAACCCAGCCTGTACCCTGGCAAACCTGGCAAATTTTTTCTTCCTTCAATTCAAATAACCTCTCAGCTGTTTAATTTTCTGGGATCTGGCCAGCTTCTCCATAGCCTTTTGTTCAATTTGCCTTATTCTTTCCCTGGTTAGACCCAGACGGTCTCCTATTTCCTGCAAGGTCAGGGGATCATCACCTTCGATCCCGAAGCGTAATTTTAGCACATCCGCTTCTCTCTTCTCCAGCTCATTTAAGGCCTGCCGGATTTGCTGTTCAATCGAATTCTTGATAATTTGATATTCTACTGATGGCGCCAGCTCGTCTGATATTCGGTCCTCGAGCAAAAGTTTGTCCTCATCTCCAAGTTGGTCGCTGAGCGACAGACCCTTTTCTTGAATCAACTCCAGCTCGGCTACCTCTTCAGGAGTCATTCCCAACCGGCCAGCGATCTCTTCTCTGGTAGGTTCTCGCCCAAATTCTTTTCTCAGTATTTCAATTTCTCGGTTCATTCTACTGATCTTATCAGATGTCTTCTGAGGGACATTGAACTGATGAGCGTACTGGGAAAGAGCATGAATTATAGCCTGCCTGATCCACCAGACAGCATAGGAAATAAATTTAACCTGACGCGATGGATCGTACCTGTGAGCCGCTTCAATCAGCCCTAAATTTCCCTCATTGATCAGGTCAAGCAGGTCCAGACCCATCCCCTGGTACTTCTTTACATAGGAGACCACAAAGCGCAAATTGCCTTCAATGAGTCTTTTAATAGCTTCTGGATCCCCCTTTTTCAGTCTTTCAGCCAGTTCTTTTTCCTCTTCATCCGTAATCGGAGGAATTTTAGATATCTCCTCCAGATAAAGCTTCAGGTTTCTTGAATCTAAATGGTCCTGATAATTCATATAATCACGTTTCCCTGCCGCTTGCGGCTTTTTATCTCTGGCCCACTTTTGATGTTTTTATTGTAATACTATTGCCCTCCTAATTCCAGAAAGAATGCTGGACTTTCTATTTTTTAGCTATAAACTGGCGATGTCAGCAAAGTTTGAGAATATATCTTTCTGCGACTCTTACCAGGTTATACTCCTGGCGCAACGATCAAACTATTTTTTATTTTTATTCACCTATTTATCAGTATTCCTGGCCGTTTCCTGCTTCTTCATCGGAATAGGCTTGACCATAGGAACGGGAATAAGGCCGCGGCTTCTAGCCTCGAATTCTTCTTCTCGCCCGTGGAAAAACTCTTCCCTGATATAATCCAAGAGCTCATTTACCTGCTTTTCCATTTCTTTCATCTTTTCGCGCATATTCAAAATCACTTCTACCCCGGCCAGATTTACACCGAGATCACGGATTAAATTAAGAATAACTTCCAACCGTTCTAGATCTTCCTCGGTGTAAAGGCGAGTATTGCCTTCACTGCGAGAGGGTTGAATCAGACCTTCACGTTCATAAAGCCGCAGGGTCTGGGGATGAATATTGTACATTCTGGACACTGCGCTGATATGATAATAACCCTTGTGCGGCTTCTGTTTTCCTTCTTCCTGTTTCTCTTTTCTTCTCGGCATCTTCCGCCTCCTCTCCCGGAATTCCTAAAACTCTATCTTCCCAGGTCAGCCCGTGGATTAACTTCATAGTATTTCTCTAGTTCTTTCATCAGCTCCCTGACCCTTTGATCAACTGAAGACGGTGGTACGATATAGACCTCAACATACATATCACCACGGCTATTTCTACCGATTACCGGCGCGCCCTCACCCTTTATCCTGAATTTCTGGCCGGATCTGGTGCCGGGTGGAATCCTGATTATCTTTTTTTCGCCATAAATGGTCGGAACCTCAATTTTTGCCCCGAGAGTCGCTTCGGGTACGGTGACCGGAACCCTGACGTAAATATCAGCCCCTTCCCGCTCAAAGAATGGGTGTCCGGTGACAGTCAGATTGATATACAGGTCGCCGGCCGGGCCGCCATTAACTCCGGCATTTCCCTTTCCAGGCACTCTGACTTTAGAACCGCTATCCACACCTTTCGGGATCCGAACAGTGATCGTCTCGGAACCAGGTACTCGCCCTTCACCCCGGCAACTCGGGCAAACCTGGCCTCTTAATCTCCCCGTCCCGTGGCAGGTTGGGCAGGTAGTTGTAAACTTCATGAACCCCCGCTGCATATAGGTCCGACCTGAACCCCCGCAATCCGGGCAGACCTGCTGGCCGCCCGAGCTAATATAGCCACCACCACCGCACTGAGAACATGGCATCAGGCGATTAACTTTAATTTTTGTCTGAAGTCCATGGATAGCATCAGCAAAGCTAACGGTCATCGAATAATTAAGATCTTCACCTCTCTGAGGACCGATAGTCTGTTCTTCTCTTTGATTGGTAAATAAATTCTCAAAGAAATCTTTAAAGGAAGAACCGCCATATTCTGAAAAATCAAAACCCTCAAAACCACCGCCAAACGGTCCAGCGCCACCTGGTCCGGCCCCTGACCCTGCCTCCGCTCCTGGTGGAAAATCGCCAACAAAACCGAACTGATCATACTGGGCACGCTTTTTGGGATCGCTCAGAACCGAATAGGCCTCCTGGATCTCTTTGAACCTGGCCTCAGCCGATTTATCACCCGGGTTTAAATCTGGATGATATTTACGGGCCAGCTTACGGTAAGCTTTTTTGATCTCAGCTACCGTTGCTGTCCTGGGTACTCCGAGGATCTCATAATAATCTTTAGCCATGGCCGCCCTCTCCTTCAGCTGACCTCAGGCCAGCTAATTGGACGGTAACTGGAGGCAGCCCTGCTAGTCCCTTATCGGACTGCAGGACTGCCCGCATTTCCTTCTTCTAAGCCCCAACTACTCAGTTCTTCTTATCGTCATCGACGACTTCGGCATCTATGACTTCATCCTCACCCCGACCGTCGCCACGTCCGCTACTTGCCTCCTGGCCGCCGGCCTGATAATTACCACCCGCCTGGCCCTGGGGCCCGGCTTGCGCGCCGCCAGCCTGACTGTAAAGGACTTCGCTTATGCGGTGAGAAGCCCGGGCTAAAGATTCAGTCGCCCTTTTGATATCTTCCAGATTTTCGGATTCCAGAGCTTTTTTCGTATTGTCAATCTCCTGCTGCAGTCGATTGATTTCATCAGCTGGAATCCTGTCACGGTTATCCTGAATGAGTTTCTCCAGGCTGTAAATCATCTGGTCAGCCTGATTTCTGGCTTCAATGATTTCGCGACGACGCTTATCTTCGGCGGCATGAGCCTCCGCTTCTTTAACCATCCTCTCAATTTCTTTTTCATCCAACCCACTGTGTCCGGTAATGGTTATGGCCTGCTGCTTGCCAGTAGCCATGTCTTTGGCCGAAACGTTCAGAATGCCATTGGCATCGATATCAAAGGTAACCTCAATTTTGGGTACGCCCCGTGGAGCTGGTGGGAGTCCATCCAGATGGAAGCGGCCCAGGCTGCGGTTGTAAGCAGCCATATCACGTTCACCCTGCAACACATGAATCTCGACGCTCGTCTGGTTATCAGCAGCGGTAGTGAATATTTCGCTCTTTCTGGTTGGGATGGTGGTATTTCTTGGAATCATCTTGGTAAAAACGCCACCCAGAGTTTCGATACCAAGGGTTAACGGTGTAACATCAAGAAGGAGCACATCTTTAACCTCACCACTTAGCACTGCACCTTGAATGGCCGCGCCAACCGCCACTACCTCATCCGGGTTAACACCCTTATGAGGCTCTTTGCCAAAGAAATCGCGGACCAGTTGCTGGATCATCGGCATTCTGGTCTGACCACCAACCAGGATAACCTCATTAATGTCTTCTGGTTTAAGACCAGCATCCTGCAAGGCCTGCTTGACCGGCGGTATCGAGCGTTTAACCAGATCCTCAGCTAACTGCTCAAGTTTCGCTCTGGTCATCTTCATTAAGAGATGTTTTGGTCCGGTGGCATCAGCCGTGATAAATGGCAGGTTAATCTCAGTTTCCATAGTAGTGGAAAGTTCAATTTTAGCCTTCTCTGCTGCTTCTTTTAACCGCTGGAGAGCCATCTTGTCCTGACTGAGATCTATGCCATTTTCCTTTTTAAATTCGCTGACAATCCAGTCCTGAATTCTCTGATCTATATCATCACCGCCCAGATGGGTATCGCCGTTGGTCGCCTTGACTTCAACCACCCCTTCACCAACTTCCAGAATGGAAATATCAAAGGTACCACCACCAAAATCGTAGACAGCTATGATTTCATCTTTTTTCTTATCAAGACCGTAGGCCAACGCCGCCGCTGTTGGCTCGTTGATAATTCTCACCACATCCAGACCAGCTATCGTTCCTGCGTCTTTGGTAGCTTTCCTCTGAGCATCATTGAAATAAGCCGGAACTGTAATGACCGCTTTTTCAATCTTTTCTCCCAGATAATCTTCAGCTGCCTTTTTCAGCTTCTGCAGGATAAAAGCTGAGATCTGAGGCGGAGAATATTCCTTTCCCTGCGCCAGGACCCTGACATCCCCGTTAGGTGATTCAACCACTTTAAAGGGGACCTGTTTAATTTCATTCATGACCTCGCTATAACGACGGCCCATAAATCTCTTAATAGAATAAATTGTATTCTCAGGATTAGTAACTCTTTGCCGCTTGGCAACCTGACCAACCAGGATCTCTCCCTTTGGCGTGAAAGCCACAACTGAAGGTGTCGTCCGGCCCCCCTCTTCATTGGGGATGACCGTAACCTTATCACCTTCCATGACTGCCACAACAGAGTTAGTTGTCCCGAGGTCAATTCCAATTATTTTGCTCATTTTCAATCCTCCTAAACTGCTATTAAGCTTATTAATAATATATTAATTTAGTCCCCTTTTGTCAAGTTTTTATATAAACTTTATTTTATTTATTATCAACATGTTAGCTTTTATTATGATATTCTTATAAAGAAAACGAGATGTTTCTTTTGTTACCCGTCAGCAGAGTCATCATGGCTCTGAAATCAGGGTAGCCAGACAATTCCCTGAATGTTGTCTATAAAGGCCCAGTATATACCCTGGGCCTGTCTCATATCTTCAAAGTACAAAATCATCTTTGGGTTTAAGTTTTTATTTTTACTTAAGAGATTCTTTACTGGCTGAAAGATATACCAGGAAATATTTTCTTTTAACCGTCTTAATTTTTGGCCCTTCTCATTTTCAGAGCGGACTGCTATCTCAAGGCCATTATCGAATATCAGTTCGTAATTACCGGGCATATCAGTTATTTCCAGAGCTTGTAATTCAAATTTTTCGCTACTACTGGCCGGCTCTTGAGCAGCAGTCTTATCCTGCTTCTTGTCTTTATTGCCCTTCTTATCATCACCCGAGGGAACAGGTTCCGGTCTGGACGCAGTATCACCTTCGCCTGGCTTTATCATCCTGCGCTCAGGTGGATTAAGGGCAGACTTTTGACTGAGGGTAGTAACTTTAAGGGGGACAGGCCTGCCAGAGTACCGAATTTGACTGGCTGTCCAGCTTTTCAGAATCATGCCTCTGGCTCTAAGTTCGATCTTCCTGTCTTTGATATCAATAACGAAATAATACTTCGGATTCCTGGCTAAAGACAGTTCTTCTTCCAGAAATCTATTTTCTTTGAGGATCGCTTTTATCGAAGGATGATCAGCGTGGGAATCTGTAGAATATCTGTACTCCTTCTGGTGTCCTTTCGGCAGGACTTTCTCTTTCTGCTGAGCAGGTTCTAAACTTTTACTGCTGCTTCTGGCCTGAGCTTTATTTGCCTGGCCTGAGACCGACGGCAGTAGTCCGCCCAGAAAGCAAAAAATCAAGCCAGCACAAAGGACAACGACCAGCTTTTTCCGTCTTCTGTCTTGCTTCTGAGCCTTGAATACTATCTTCCCCATAACCTGTGTTTACACCTGTCTAATAGATATAAATTTTTGTCCCTATTTTAGAAGCTTTAAACACGGCCTCCAGATCCTCATCTCCAAACCGAACACAGCCGTGAGTGACATTTCTACCCAGGAGTCTTGTATAAAGGGTCCCGTGAAGAAAGTAACCATTACCGAAGCCGAGAGCATAATCACCCAGCACTCCACCCTCTATTCTATCTTCCATTCTTCGGGGAATTGGCTCACCTTCTTCAATAAAAGCCCAATCAGGCTTGACCCAATAAGGATTCTGGATTTTTGATTTGACAAAGAACTCTCCTTTGGGAGTGTCAAAAACCCACGTTCTCTTCCCGCTGGGATCAACCAGAATTTCTCCACTGCCCGTGGACACCAGTCCTTCTTTTAAAATCCTATCGCCTTCTTTTAGATAATATTTGTTTTCGGCCGAGTCGATCATGATATAAACGCCTTTTGGCTGATAACTTTTGATTTTTTTCTTTAAAGCAGCGTTCTGGGCCTCAGGACTGATTTTTGATTTTGGGTCTGGTTCAAAATTATAAATAGTCCTCCATTCACCTATCATTTTCTGATTGTTTATAAGGGCTATGACTACGACGGCCAGCGCAGCGACATAAATGATGCTACAGACAGTCAGTAATATTTTCCAGCCCTTTTTCTTCATTTCCAGTTACACCGGTTTTAAAATCTCAATGATTTTGTTGTTTGGATCAGTGGTGCCGACAATGGTAACTGGCGTCCCAACAGCAATCATCTTAAACAGCTCATCCATCTCATTATCATCCAGAGCAATACAGCCTTTGGTCAAGCCATCTTTGCCACCGCCATGGATTTCAATCAAACCGCCAATCCTGGTAGAGGAAGTAATATAGCCCTTCCTCTTAGCTTCATTGAATTTTTTGATATCTTCTTCATTCGGGTAGTCTATCAAAAGCCCCTTGCCATATTTACTGGCACCAATCTTTTTTATTATCTTATATTCCCCCTCAGGGGTAGCATCATCGCCAGCATGCAGCTTGTCATTAAGCCCATTAAAACCTAATCCAACCTTATAGGTCTTTATCGGTCGGCCAGCCCGGTAAACCGTTAGGGTCCTTTCCAGTTTGGAGATGACAATGACAGTCTCACCTGAAGCCTTTGATTTCTCGATAGCTCTTTCAGCCAGCTGGCGCCACTGCTTTATCTGATCCTGATCCATGTACCGCTTCAATTGTTCGCGCAAGATGTTTTCTGCCTGCTTCAGAAGGGTGGCAATTTCATCCAGCCGGCCTCTGGCTTCTTCATAACGCAGTCCCGCCAGCAAGCGATCAACTTCTTTAAATAAAATATCGGCCTGGGCCAGCTGTGGACGAGAATAACCGCGCTGATTAAGTTGAAGGCTGAGGTTATTCAAAACCTCATATTTGTCGTAAAGGCTCTCCCGCCTGGATTCTATTTCCTGAGACAGAGAAGCCTTTCTGGTCTTAATAAGGGCTTCGAGTTGCTCGCCTTCTTTAATCACCTGGTGAAAGTTTTCTCTAACCCGGGCATAGTTGCGAAAGGGACCGATCTTCAGTTCTTCTCGTTCCAGGGCTTTTCTGGCTTCAGCCAGATGGCGCTCATATTTTTGAAACTCTTCGGGGGCAAAAATAGAAACACCGGCTCCCCAGAGGGCTTGCTCTTGTAACCGAGCCTCTTCCACCTCTGAGGGAGCCGGTGGGGTTTTACAACCTGGCGTAAAAAATATCAGGCTAAACTCAATGATCCCGACTAGGGCTATAATCTTTCTTCTAAGCTTCACAAAACAGCTTTGCTCCTGCCTGAATTATTCCGGCTAAATGGAATTATCTTCTTCCCCTTACCTTTTCAATAGCAGCATTAACCTGCTCAGAAATAGCACTGGCTTTTTCCTTGATGGAAACAGCCTTATCATGGGCACCAAAATAGTCTTCTCTATCAATTGATGCCTGAACTTCAGCTAATTGAGCTTCCAGGCCGGCCAGGTCAGATTTCATAGCTTCAATGTCCGCCTTGGTGCCTTTGCCCTTGGGAGCTTTGTCAAGGAGAGCCTTAGCCGTTTCAAAAGCAGTCTTGGCTTCATTTAAGGCATTAATAGCATTGTTTTTGGCCTCTTCTTTTCTAGCCGGAATCAGCTGGGCAACACTTTCAGCATCAGTTTTAACTTTGGCCAGCATTTCTTTGGCCTTGCCATACTTCTTGAACAGCTTCTTCGACTGGGCATTCACTTCATCCATCGCTGCATTGTAATCATCATTGAGCTTTTTCAGCTCGTCCTTGGCATAGATATCACCACCCGCTTTAACCACCGCGTCAATTGCCGCCTTAGCCTCATCTATTTGTTGAGTCGGCTGCTTGGCGCAGCTGGTAAACAGGAAAACCACGAGAAGGCCGAGAACCGAAATCTTCATCAGATTTTTCATTGTCGTTTCCTCCTTTCTGATGATTTATATAGTTTATTTGGCCTATACCTATTGCGGTCCTGAATTTATTTTTCCCCTTTTCTCTCTTTGTCCTTATCAGAGAAAAAAGAAACCGATCACTTTTGCCTTTGATTACTATGGGGGGCCTAAAAAGTCTGGCAGAGAGTTTTCTCCATCTCCACTCATTTTTTACCTTCTAGCTTCCTTCAACCTTCCGTCGAAGAACGCTAAATTATTATCATAAATAATTCACATTGTCAAATATCTGTATGGGGGTCAGGACAGGGCCTGAATCAATTACCATCACTTCTATTATTTAGCCCGGGCAAGAATGATCCAGCCAACAATTGCTGCTCGAAAAAAAGGCCCGGACCGATTTCTCGGTCCGGGCCAGGCTTCAAACTTAATTTACCGAATTAGGCTTTATCCGGATCAGCTATAAAACCTTCCTTCATTAAAAGCTGAACTTCTTCTCTGGCCTTCCGAATGGTATTTTCGGCCATCTTATAAAGCTCATCGGCTGGTATGTCTTTACGAGCTACGCCCTGTTCTATGGCCTTTCGTCCAACAGCTACCGCTTCTCTGGGAAAAACTTCCCACTGGTCCATATTCGGGATGATATATTCCTCATTTATTCCATTGTCTTCAGCCACTTTGGCCAGCTCATTAGCTGCAGCGATACACATTTCGTCGGTAATAGTTTTGGCTCTGACATCAAGCGTACCACGGAAAATACCGGGGAAACCAAGAGAATTGTTGACCTGATTAGGAAAATCAGAACGACCGGTAGCAACAATTCTGGCTCCAGCTTCTTTTGCTTCCCATGGCCAGATTTCTGGAATTGGATTGGCTTCGGCAAAAACAATAGCGTCCCTGGCCATAGTTTTAATCCATTCTGGCTTGATAACTCCAGGTCCAGAAGCAGAAACACTGATCAAAACATCAGCCCCTTTGATAGATTCAGCCATGTCACCTTGCTTATTTTTCGGATTGGTTTTCAAACAGAGATCCCATTTCTCTTTATACTTGGTCTGCAGAGTTTCACGATCAGCCCGGTCTTTGGACAAAATTCCTTTGGAATCAACAGCCAGCATGTTTTCCGGATTAACGCCGGCGGCCATCAACAGTCTGGCAATGGCTATGCCTGCTGCTCCAGAACCGATGACCGTCACTTTTACTTCTTCTATTTTCTTATTGACAATTTTCAGGGCATTGATCAAACCAGCAACCGTCACACAGGCTGTGCCCTGCTGATCATCGTGCCAGATCGGTATTTCACATTCTGCTCTCAGGGTATCAAGAATATGAAAGCATTTGGGATGTGAGATATCTTCGAGATTAACACCACCAAAAGTTGGCTGAAGAGCTTTTACAATATAAATGATTTTGTCCGGATCTTTTTCCCTGAGGCAAATAGGAAAAGCATCCACGCCTCCCAGGTATTTATAAAGCAGGGCCTTGCCTTCCATCACCGGCATGGCCGCCTCCGGCCCAATATCGCCCAGACCGAGGACACGAGTTCCATCCGAGACAACAGCCACAAAATTGCCCTTATTCGTCATCTCATAGGCTTTTTCCGGGTCCTTGTTAATCTCCATACAGGGAGCAGCTACCCCAGGCGTGTACCAGATAGCAAAATCCTGAAAAGTACGCACCCGGCACTTCAGAGTTACCCCAACTTTCCCCCTATAAAAGGGATGAAGCCGGAGAGCATCTTTCGAAGGTTGCTGGGCCTTAGCCAGCAGTTCTTCTACTGTGACCTTTTTATCCATAATAACCTCCTTTTTTAATTAGAGCCGATATTAAAATAAAAGGAAAAGTTAGTCAACCACTTTTTATCGCCTCTGGCTTGGCTGTCTCAAGGTGAAGCCGGACACGCGCTTGACAGAATTATTTTGAGGCATTATATTTTCATTGAAACTTACCGAACGGTAAGTAAGTTATTATAAAAATGGACGTTAAAAAATGTCCAGAGTTACAAGCGCTAAGGTTACCGGACGGCAGGCCAAAAAAAACATTATTCAGACTGCCAGAGAATTTTTTTCAGAATATGGCTACTTAGGTGCTTCAATGAGTGATCTGGCAGCCAAAGTTAACATGACCAAAGCTGGACTTTATTATTATTTTGCTGGCAAGGCTGAAATCTTCAAGACTGTTCTGGATGAAGCTTTTACAGAACTCAGCCAGGCACTGACTGAAGCAAAAAGTGAACAAACGGCCGAAAAAAAACTGGAAAAGCTGATTAAAGCCTATCTTCAATTCGGAGCCAGGGAAAAAATTTTAACTAAAGCTCTGGTCCTAAAGCTTGCTCCACACGATGACAAGATAATGGAACATATAGTCGAGTTACGCCGGCAACTACTCGACTTAATTCAACCTGTTATCGAAGAAGTCCTGGCCAGCAAAAAGATAGATAAGCCAGTTGATAGCCGTACTTATACCTTATTGCTAACTGGCATGATGGATGGGCTGCTGCTCGAATATTCGATTTTTAAGCAAAAAGTTGAACCGGAGGCTCTTGGTGGCGCAATTGTGGCAGCAATGTTTTAAAGGTTTTAACCGATGAGGTCATTTTGAACTTTATAAGTTATTGATAAGGAGGTTAATATGAGAACAGATTTGATCAAAGCGAGAATAAGGACCAATCTGGCCACAGGCACCTTAAAAATGCTGGCTAACAAGAGCTTTTTAAGGAATGCAGCTTTAAAAGTTGTTACCGATCGGGTCAAGAAAAGCCTTAAGGACTACGAGATGACCGAAGGCTCCCAATCTGAATATCTGGCAGCGGTGGAAGCTCAATACGTCATTAATCTAATCAATCTTGGCATCAGAAATCTTGACCGCGGGTATATATCCAAAGAATATCTAAAAAGAGTAGCTGAAACTCTTGGACGCGGTATATGGGGCGAATCCAGCCGCAGTCGGGAAGCTGCTCTGAAATATCGGGAAAAATATGGAATTAACCCACCCAGTTTATGTGTTATTTCTCCCACCCAGAGATGTAATCTTAACTGCATCGGTTGTTATGCTGCCAGTAATGCCAGAACACAAGCTTCCCTACCCTATGACATGGTGGCCCGTCTGGTCAGAGAAGTGCGTGACATTTGCGGTATGACTTTTATTGTTATTTCCGGTGGCGAGCCGTTTATGTGGAAAGACGGCGAGAAAGACCTGTTAACCCTGGCTGAAGAGTTCAATGATATGTTCTTCCATGTCTATACCAACGGTACTTTACTGGACGAATCTACCTGCCAGAAAATTATCAAGTTAGGCAATATAACGCCAGCCATCTCAGTTGAGGGTTATGAAGCAGAAACTGATCGCCGTCGGGGCAAAGGAGTCTTCAATAAAATACTCCAGAGCATGGATAACCTTAAAAAATATGGAATTGCTTTCGGTGTTTCGATCACGGCTACCAAGGAAAATTTGCCTGTTCTTCTGGAAGACAGATTTTATGAATACTGGTTTGATGAAGTAGGTGCCACTTATATGTGGATGTTCCATCTAATGCCCATCGGTCGAGCCAAGGATACGATGGATCTGGTTATCTCCCCTGAAGACCGGGTAAAACTTCTGGCCAAATGGGAAGAGATGCTCTTCAAACGTGGATATTTCATTGGTGATTTCTGGAACAGCGGGGCAGCCAGCCGTGGCTGCATTGCTTATGGCCGTCCCAGTGGTTATTTCTATGTTGACTGGAATGGTAATATCACGCCCTGTGCTTTTGTCCCCTACTATGTTGATAACCTTTATGATCTTTATAAACAGGGTAAAACCATAGACGAAGCCCTGTGGAGTGATTTCTTCAAACGCGGCCGGCAGTGGCAGATGGAGTACGGATATTTGAGCAACCCACCAGGCAATTTCTTCGCACCCTGTTCAATCAGAGATAACTACAAACATTTTAGGGAAAAAGTATTAACCCCGGATGTTAAACCCGAAGACGAAAATGCCCGTCTGGCGCTGGAAGACCCGAAATATTATGAAAAAATGGTCGAATTCGATGAAGATATTCATAAACTTACGGAAAGCTGGTGGAAAGAAAGATTGCTCAAAAATAGCGAAACCGAGCAATCAAGAAAAGAAGCCTGAAAGTTTTTTTCTCTGGACCGAGCCGGACAGGCAGCCCTGGTCAGGCAGAGGAAAATCAGCTATTAAGAATATGAAGTGCTTCTTTATTGGCTTTCAGAGCGGCCTCGGGAATAGCCTCGGATAATGTCGGGTGAATGTAAATTATAGAATCAAGATCCTTGATCTTAAGCCGGTGAGAGACAGCCATGGTCAGAATCGGCAGCATTTCACTGGCATGAGGAGCAAGGAGATGAGCCCCCAGGATTTCGTCATCAGTCTGGCTGGCTATGATTCTGACCAGGCCATCCGGGCTATCCATAGTCAGGGCTCGCCCATTGGCCTGCAATGGAAATTCTCCTATCTTAATAGCCAGTCCACGGGCCTCTGCCTCAGCCTGAGATAAACCAACTGAAGCCAGTTCAGGCTCGGTAAAAATAGCTGAGGGTAGAGCTTTATAATCAAGCTGGCTGTTGAGTCCAGCGGCTGCCTCGGCGGCTACCCGCCCGTCATGGTAAGCTTTATGAGCCAGCAGCTTACCGCCCGTCAGGTCTCCGATGGCATATACCCCGGGAATAGAGGTTTCGCCCTGGCTGTTAACTTCCAGGAAATTGCCTTTTTGCCTGGCCAGTAAATTCTCATCCCAGACCAGTTGCTCAATGTTTGGTTTTCGACCGGCTGCAATCAGAACTTTATCAGCCTTAAATTCAAAAGGTTTGCTATCAAGAAGAGACAATCCCCTGAGATTCACCTGTCCAGACGTTATCTCAGCTGATTCTATTTTCATTTGCAAATAGACCTTCAGGCCTTGTTTCTTCAAAATTCTTTCTAATCTCTGGGCAGTAACCAGATCAGTACCCGGAAGAATCGATGGCATAATTTCCAGAATGGTTACCTCTGTCCCCAATCGCCCATAAACTGAACCCAATTCCAACCCGATGGCCCCGGCTCCTATGATTAGTAGCCTCTTGGGAATTTCTGGTAGCGATAGAGCTTCTGTGCTGGAGATAACCTCCCGGCCATTGAATCTCAAAAAAGGAAAATCCGCTGGCCGGCTACCAGTGGCTAAAATAATTTTAGCAGCTTGAAATTTTATTTCTCCACCTGATGTCGAAACGGTAACTTCGCCGGGTGAAGTTACCCTGGCCTTTCCCTTGATTACCTCAACCTTATTTTTGCTGAGCAAAAATTCCAGCCCTTTAACCAGGCGGTCCACCACTCCCCGTCTTCCCTCCTGCACTCTCTGCCAGTTAAGCCGCAGTTCGCCCACCGGGCCTTCCAGGTTTTTATCGGCCAGAAGTTGATGGAAGATGGCTGTCTGGTGGAGAAGATATTTGGTGGGAATACAACCAACATTGATGCAAATCCCTCCTAACCTTTCCTGCTCGAAGAGAACCACGCTCAAGCCAAGCTGGGCAGCTCGAAGAGCAGCCAGATAACCACCGGGACCTCCACCAATGATAGCCAGATCCTTTTTGTCCATTCTAATCTCCTTCTAATGTTACTTATCTTAAATCAGCTGGCCAGAATCTCTCGAAAGGCTTTTATTGCCCGTTCGACGTCTTCGTCATCTACATCCTTATGGGTGACCAGACGAACACCACCAAAAACACCCAGAGCCAGGATGCCCTTTTCTCTCAACTTATTCAGTAATTCTGGTATGGTTATTTTCGGGTGATTAAAATAGAAAACAATTATATTGGTTTCAACTTCGGCCGGGTTGAGAGTTATTCCTGGCAGATCATAAATAGCCTCCGCCAGTCTTCTGGCCCGCGCGTGGTCTTCTTTCAAACGGTCTATCATTTTGGTCAGGGAAATCAATCCACAGGCAGCCAACACCCCTGCCTGCCTCATCCCGCCTCCCAGAACTTTTCTCAAGCGGCGAGCATAATCAATCATAGCCCGATCAGATACCAGAATAGAACCAACTGGAGAGGAGAGACCTTTACTCAGGCAAAACATCACCGAATCGCAGTAGCGGGCATATTCTTTAACTGGAACACCAGAGGCCAGACTGGCATTAAAAATTCTGGCACCGTCCAGATGGATTTTCAGACCATATTCGTCGGCCACTTTTCTCATTTCCTGGAAAGTTTCCAGAGGAATAACTGCCCCTCCCCAGTTATTATGTGTATTTTCCAGGCAGATGAGTGAAGTCTGAGGTGTCTGGACTGAAGCCAACCGAATATTTGACCTGACCAGTTTCGGATCGAGCGCACCACGTTTGGAAGGCAAAGGCCGCGGTGTTACCCGTGAGATAAAGGTCATATGAGTCGATTCCATATTATAAATATGGCACTTTTCTTCGACTATCACCTCCTGCAGCTCGCGCGTCCACATCTTGACTCCGATGGAATTGCCCATTGTCCCCGAGGGCACAAACAAAGCTGCTTCCTTTCCCATAATGGAAGCAGCCAGTGCTTCCAGTTTCTGGACCGTCGGGTCATCTCCTAAAACATCATCGCCCACCTCGGCTTCCGCCATAGCCCGCCGCATTTCTTCTGTCGGTTTCGTCACTGTATCGCTTCTAAAATCCGAGAATGTTTTCATCTAATTCTCCTTTCTTTGTTTCTGATTTTTCAGTCAACCTGAATCATGGCTATCATTCAATCCAATTTCAATCATATTCATATTTTTAGTTTTCTATTATAAACATATTTTATCCTGGCCTCAATCATGGATTTAAGACAGCAGGCAACTTTAAGCTTGTTTACTTGGTTATCAATCTATGATATAGATAAATTTGAAAAATTCACATTTCCAGACAGATTTTTTGAGACAGAACAGCCTATGGGCAAAAAATACTCTCGGTGGTATCTCGACCTGATTAATTTTCTCCTTATCATTCTGATTTTCTTCTTTGCCGGGGCAGTTATTTCCTCTCAGATTATCCTCAGTGATGAGCTGGTTTATGTGCCTAACATCACCGGTAAAACAGTGGAAGAAGCCAGGACAGAGCTACAGAAAAGAGATCTCGGGCTGAATATAGCCGGCCACCAGTTTTCTGATGAATTCGGTAAGGGCAGAATTATCAGTCAGGATCCGGCTGCTGGCTCACGTTTAAAAGTTAACCGTTCGATTTCAGTCATCGTCAGCAGCGGACAGGAGTCAGTGGTGGTCCCTGAATTGACAGGGAGGAGCCTCGAACAGGCCATAGGTACCCTCAGACAAATAGGTCTCAATCGGGGGTTTCTGACTCAGATTCACACTCCCCAGTACCCTGCCGGCAGAATAATTGCGCAATATCCGCCAGCTGGTACCGTACTCGAAAGGAATTCAGCTATAGGATTCCTGGTCAGCCAGGGAGAAAGGGAGAAAACATATCTGATGCCCGACCTGATCGGTCGAAAAGCCGAGCGAGTGGTTCCCAGATTGCAGGCTTCTGGTTTCAAGGTCGAGGATATTCGTCATGTTTATTATCCAGGTCTGGAAAAAGGGGTAATTGTCAGGCAAAGTCCACCTGGCGGTTACCCGATTCAAAAAAGAAATCTTATTAATCTGGAGGTCAGCCGTTAAATGTATCTAATTGCTCCTTCAATTTTATCTGCCGATTTTTCTCGTTTAGCTGAAGCAGTAGCCATGGCCGAACAGGGCCAGGCTGATATGGTCCATGTCGATGTAATGGACGGCCACTTTGTGCCCAGTATCACTTTTGGAGAAAAGCTGGTCTCAGATCTTCGTGAGAAAACCAACCTGCCTTTAAACGTCCATCTTATGGTGGACAATCCTGAGAAGCTCATACCGGGTTTTTTAGAGGCTGGGGCTGACTGGTTATCTTTTCACCTCGAGGTCACTCCCCATGTTCATCGTTTGCTGCAGCTGATAAAAGAAGCTGGTAGAAAAGCCGGGCTGGCTATTAATCCAGCCACACCCGTCGATTTATTAAGCGAAGTCCTGGAAGAACTGGATTTTGTACTGGTCATGACTGTCAACCCGGGCTGGGGTGGCCAGAAATTTATCCCGGCTACCAGACATAAGATAAAAAAGCTAAGCCGGTTGATCGCCGAACGTCAACTACCAATCTTGATAGCCGTTGATGGAGGCGTAAAATTAGACAATCTTTCAACTCTTTTTGAGCTCGGAATGAATATTGCGATCTGTGGTTCTTCCATCTATGATGCCCAGGACCCAGTAGCCACCATCCAGAAAATGAAAACGGTGGCTGGAGAGTTCAACCTGAGAATTGCGAATAGGAAATGAGGTTCAGATGAAGACAACCAGAACATTAACCGCCAGAGTGATAGCCTTTATTTTTATAGCGACCACCATCTTGCTGCCTTCTGTCTCCTGCCATAAAAACAAAAATCTTATTGAGAATTTGCCATCGGAAACACTATCTTCCGATGAGAACCTTTTCAATCTTGGCCAGCAATATATTAAAAAAGATATGGAAAAAGGGATTCTTTATCTGAGGCAGGTTATTGACTCTTTTCCTCGAAGTTTTTATGCCCAGCGAGCTAAGCTCTTGATTGCTGATGCTTATTTTAGCAAGGGAGACGAAGCCAATCTTATACTGGCTTCGGCCGAATACCGGGAATTTATGGCTCTCTACCCTACCAGTCCTTCTGTCCCTTACTGCCAGTATCAAATTGCTATGACCTATTATAAAAACGTTATGAAGCCAGGACGTGATCAAACCAAAACCGTCCAGGCCCTGCAGGAATTCAGAAAAGTCATTACCAATTATCCAAATAGCGAGTATGCTAAGTTAGCTGAAGAAAAAATTAAAGATTGCGAACAGCGCCTGGCTACCCATGAATTCTTAATCGGCGAGTTTTATTATAAAAGCAAAGCCTATCGATCGGCTCTCAGCCGACTCTTTGAAATTATTAACAAATACCCTGAATTTAAGAGAATGGACGCCGTTTATTATTATATTGCTGACAGTTATTTTCAGGTGAGAAACTATGACCAGGCTTTACCTTATTTTACCAAGCTAGTTAGCGACTATCCTAATAGCAAACTGGTCAAAAAGGCCCAGGCCCGGATAAAAGCCATCGAGGAAAAGAAAAAGACCGCCAAATAATTAGCAGGAGGGTTAAATGGCAGCAAAAAAGATGAGGGGGAGAAAATTCCTCTGGCCAGCATTGGCCTTGTTGGTCTTTCTGGTGCCAGGTTTCGAAACTCAGACTGAGCTTTATGGTGAATCAGAGCTTAACCAGGCAGCCAGCTGGGACTGCGGATTAAGGTTTGATTTTTTTAATCGGGGAATAAAACGAGATGAAACCAGCTCGACCCTGAAGTCTCTACATCTGGTGGCCGAAGCCCACGGAAAGAATTTAGGGGGGACAGTTGACCTTACTTTGTTTGCCGGTCTTGGCCAGACTGATTTAAATGGCCTGGTTTTCAATCAACTGCCGATAACTCTTGATTACCAGGCGGGTGGGATAAATGGACTGATTATCGGTCTGGCGGCGGATTGGCCACTTATTTATAAATCAGATTTCAAGCTGGGTTTAACCGCCGATTTTATGACCTGGTTTGGCTTTAAAAAGAAATTTGCCATGGAAGGGTTTGTTTTTCCCGGCGAAGCCAGGGCCGAACCAGATTGGTCTCAAGCCTCAGGTGGTATTTTTGCCGCCTATGAAGGTTATGAAAATGCAGAGCCTTTTATTAAAGTTAAAATTTCAGGCCTGTGGGGGACGTTCAAGATGACCGAAAACATTCAGGATCTGTCCGGTGAAGAAAATAAAAGCCTCAAAGGTTCCAGTCTGATAGCTGTCACTCTGGGCTGCCACCTGAAATTAACTGATCGACTTTACCTGACTCCGGCGGCTGAATTTTATCCTGCCAGCAAATCCGGCCTGGCCGCCAGCCTCGGAGTTTTCTATATTTTTTAATCAGGAAAGGGAGGAAAGCGTGGTCAGGTCAAAAAAAAGGAAAAATAAAAACCGGCCAGTAGTAGCTCTGGCTTTAATGGTTTTTCTGATTTTAGGGTTCTGGTTATCAAGTTCAGAGCTGGCAGCTCAAAAAAAGAAGGAAGACAAAAGAACAGTTACTTTACATAATAAAAGTCAACAAAAATTAACTCCAGCCAGAAGCTTGCTTGAGCTAAGAGAACCAACCCGGCGGATAAAGGTGATGAGTTCTGGTCAAACTGGAGGCTCTGGAGAGAAATATTCGCCTCACCAGGTTCTGGTTAAATTCAGGTCAGAACTAACCACTCAATCGGCTGATCATATTCTTAAAGCTTATCAGGCTAAATCTTACCACCTTATTCCTAAGATTAACGTTTATGTGGTCCGTCTGGAAGAAGGAATATCAGTCGAAGATACTCTTTCTGCCCTCAGAAATAATCCAGATGTCGCCTACGCTGGCCCGGATTATAAGCTTCATCTCTGCGCCACCCCTAATGATCAGCTATTTCGCTATCAGTATGCTCTATCCAACCCTGGCGGTCAGCTGCTTATTCCAGGAAGTCCAAGCGGTAAGCCGCAGGCCGATATAAAAGCCACCGGTGCCTGGGATTATGTTAAGGGCGACCCTAATGTCCTGATAGCCGTCCTTGATACTGGAATTGATTACACCCACCCTGATCTGGCCAGTAAGGTCATCGATCATGGACGGGATTTTGTCAATGACGATGATGATGCCTATGATGATGCCTGGCATGGAACTCATGTAGCTGGGATTATCGCTGCGGCTACTAATAATTCTGAAGGCATAGCCGGTGTTGCCTGGAACTGCCGGCTTCTGGCTGGCAAGGTGATCTCTGCTTCTGATGAAGGGGAATATTCTGACCTGATAGAGGCTTTGATCTGGGCTGCAGATTATACCAACGGAAACGCTAAGGTTGGAGTGATAAATATGAGTATCGGTGGCCCAGAGCCGGACGATTTTCTGGAAGAAGCTTTGCGCTATGCTTATAACAAAGGGATTGTGCTGGTAGCAGCAGCTGGAAATGAAGGCAGTCAGGAGATCTATTATCCCGCCGCCTACGATAGCTACTGTCTGGCAGTCGGGGCCACTGACTACAATGATAAAGTAGCTGATTTTTCCAATTATGGGCCAGAAATGGATGTGTCAGCACCAGGAGTCGGCATTATCAGTACAATTCCCCTGGCCCAGACTGATCCTGGCTATTTACCTTATGCTTTCGCCAACGGGACCTCGATGGCCGCTCCTCATGTAGCCGGGCTGGCTGCTTTGATCAAATCGGCTAAGCCCTGGTTGGGAGCCGGCGATATCATGAAGCTGATAAAATATTCTCCGGATGACGTAGAAGCTGCAGGTCGAGATGACTATACTGGTTATGGGAGAATCAATGCCAAGCGGGCTTTGGCTCCTTATATTTTAAAATAAAAACAGAACAAAAGATGCTTCGTTATCTGCGTATAAAAAATCTGGCCACGATCGAAGAAGTTGAGCTGGAGCTGGCGCCGGGTTTTACCATTCTGACCGGGGAAACAGGTGCCGGCAAGTCAATTATCATTGATGCCATCAAAATTTTGCTGGGTGAAAAAGCTACGCCTGATCTTATCCGCAGTGGAAAAAATGAAGCCAGGATAGAGGCGATTTTCGAACTGGAAGGCAGTGAACTTATTCCGCCTGAGATCGAGCTGGACAATGATCGCCAGCTGTTCCTGCAGAGAACCATTTCCAGCCAGGGATTGAGCAAGTCCTATGCCAACGGAGTCCTCATCCCGATAAAAAGGTTAAAAGAACTGGGTGACCGGCTGATAGATATTTACGGGCAAAATGATCATATTTTTCTACTGGATTTGACCAATCACCTCCGCTTTCTTGATGACTGGGCAGGGACCACTGAACTCAGAGAAAAGGTCAAACAGTCGGCCCAGAAAATCAGAGGATTGTTCAGGGAAAAACTGGAGTTGGAGACCAGACAAAAGGACCGCGCTCAGCGGCTGGATTTTATCAATTTTCAGATAAAAGAAATTGAAGAAGCCGGGCTGACAGCAGGTGAAGAAGAAGAGCTCCTCCAGGAAAGATCAATTCTCAAAAATGCTGAAAAAATAGCCGGTCTGGTAAATACGGCCATTGATCTGGCTTATGAAAATGAAGATTCTATTACCACCGCTTTGAAAAGACTGGAAACACTGACTACGGATCTGGCTTCGTATTTTCCTGATCTTAAAGCAGCCAGCGACCAGCTGGATGATTTCAGTATATTTTTAAAAGAACTGGTTAATAATCTGATTGAGCTTCGGGATAAATATGCTCCTTCGCCTGGCCGGCTGGAAGAGATTGAAGAACGGCTGAGCCAGCTTGACCGCCTGAAAAGAAAATATGGCTCAACTGTTGAAGAAGTTCTCCAGCACCTGGAGCAGATTAAGGATGAAAAGACAAATCTTGAAAAAAGCGAGGAAAAGCAAACCGAGCTGGAAGGGGCTATCAGGCAGGCCTTTATGGATTACAGGCGTCTTACGCAGGAGCTATCCGAACTCCGCCACAAGCGGGCCAGAGATCTGGAACAGCTGCTGATCAAAGAACTGGCCCAACTGGCTATGAACCGGGCGCGCTTTAGAGTTGATTTCAGATCTCACCAGCCAGATCTCGGAGATTTATCCACCATCAGAGATACGGGTAGTGAAGAAGTAGAATTTTTACTTTCTCCCAACCCCGGCGAGGACCTGAAGCCTCTACGCCGGATTGCCTCGGGGGGAGAGCTGTCGAGGATCATGCTGGCTTTTAAAGTCATAGGCCAGGCCAGCGAGCCGGGCAAAACTTTGATTTTTGATGAAATAGATGCCGGCATTGGTGGTCAAACAGCTGATTTTCTGGCCAGAAAACTAAAGCAATTGGCTCAAAGCCACCAGATAATATGCATTACCCATTTACCGCAAATTGCCTCAGCCGCTCATCATCATTACCACCTTGAAAAGAAAACAGAAAAAGGCAGGACCTATACGCTGGTCAAAAAATTGAAAGATAATGAGCGACCGGAAGAAATTGCCAGATTAATTTCCGGCAGCCATCTGACGGAAGCCAGCCTGCAAATTGCCCGGGAATTACTGGAGCAAAACCTTTCCAGCCGCTAGGACCTATCTTGCTCTTTTTTGCCCACTATCTTCCAAAAGATCGGCCCGAACCTTACCTTTTCAGCTATAATATATTTTTAAGAACCTGCTAATAAGAGGATAGACGACGAATAATGTTAGAGGGTAAGAAATTTTTCATCCAGACTTTTGGCTGTCAGATGAATCTTAACAACTCTGAACAGGTGGCAAGTATTTTACTTCAGGCAGGTGCCAGACAGGTGGAATCACCCGAAGAAAGCGAAGTTATTCTTATCAATACCTGTGCGGTCAGGGAAAAATCAGTCGAAAAGCTTTTTTCTTATTTAGGCCGTCTTAAAGACCATAAAACCAGCCGGAGCTCAGTTATTGTTTGCCTGGGCTGTGTGGCTCAACTTTACCGGGAAAAGCTGCTGAGCAGATTTCCTTACCTTGACCTGGTGGTGGGGCCCGGTCACTATCATGAGTTACCTCTTCTCCTGAACGGTTTATCAGGGCAACCGGCCGCTGTAACCAACTGGACAAAAGATTGGGTTGAACTGCCTGTAAAGCCAGTAGCCAGAGAAAGCCAGGTCTCTGCCTATGTCACAATAATGGAAGGCTGCAATAATTTTTGCACCTTCTGCGTTGTTCCTTTTACCAGAGGCCGAGAAAAATATCGGCCTCTGAAGTCAATTATGGAGGAAGTCAGACAATTAGCCGAGTCGGGCTTCGTCGAAATTCAGCTCCTGGGTCAGAATGTTAATTCCTATCATGATCCTGAATCGGGGGTCGGGCTGGCCGAACTAATGGAAAAAATAGCAGAAGTCCCCTCAATAGAGTGGATCCGTTTTCTAACCTCGCATCCAAAAAATTTTCCCTATGAGCTGGCTGTGGCCATGGCCTCTAACCGAAAAGTCTGCCATCAGCTCCACCTGCCAGTGCAGTCCGGTTCAAGTCAGGTATTGACCAGAATGAATAGAAACTATTCCCGCGAAGATTATTTAGAGAAAATCAGCTGGTTGAAAGGCCTCATGCCAGATATCAGCTTGAGCACAGATATTATAGTTGGTTTTCCAGGTGAAACTGAAGATGATTTCGCACAGACTCTGGAGCTGGTTGAAGAAGTTGGCTTTACCAATATTTTCTCTTTTCGCTATTCACCCCGCCCTTTAACCAGAGCGGCCAGATGGAATGATGATGTCCCGGAGGAAGTTAAAATTGAACGGCTCATTGAATTGCAAAAGAGGCAGAAAGAAATCCAATTAAAACTTAATCAAAAAGCAGTAGGACAGAAGCAAAAAGTCCTGGCACTGGGACGAAGTAAAAAGGGAAACCTCTATACCGGCAGAAACGAAGCCTATCAGGTGGTGAATTTTTCATCTGATCGTGAGTTGTCACCAGGTTTTGTCGAGGTGGTGATTACCGGTGGAGGTGCTTACAGCCTTAAGGGTGAACTTTCCAGCTGAAGATTTTCTCAGCGTCAATTGCAAGCAGGGCCTATTTAAGATATAATTTTTACCTGTTTTAATAGTCCTGAGGACTTATTAGCGAATGAAAGTTAATGTTTGGAATACTATCAACCAGCTCAGCAAGGAGCGTGGTGTCGAGCCTAGGGTTATTATCAAGGCAATCGAGGAATCGCTGCGCGTGGCGGCAGCCAGGTTTTTCAACCAGGGTGAAGATATTAAGGTTGAATTCAAACCGGAAAAAAGTGAATTACGAGTCTATGTGGTGAAAAAGGTTGTGCCGGAAGTGATCCATCCGGCCAGAGAAATCTCATTAGACGAAGCACTGCTTCACAATCCAGCCGCCAAGCTGGAGGAAACAATTGAGATTGAACTTCCAGCTGACACTCTCGGCAGAATAGCTGCTCAGGCTGCCAAACAGGCTATTTTTCAGAAAGTGCGGGATGCTGAGGTAGAAAAGGTTTATGAAGAATTTGCGCCTAGAGTTGGTGATATAGTGACTGGTATCGCCCGTCGTTTTGAAAACAACGGGATTGTGGTTGAAATCAGCCGGACCGAAGCGTTTCTTCCGGATAAAGATAAGTTACCGGGTGATGATTTCCAACCTGGAGATCTCGTTAAGGCTTTGATCTCTCAGGTTCAAAAAAATCCGCGGGGGCCGCAGGTCATATTAAGCAGGACATCGCCTCGCTTTCTATCCCGGCTTCTTGAACTGGAAATTCCGGAAATTGCGGCTGGAACTATCAAGATAAAAGACATTGCCAGACAGCCCGGTGAAAGGGCCAAAGTAGCTGTTTATACCCAGGATGGGGATATCGATCCAGTTGGCGCTTGTATTGGAGTTAAGGGTAATAGAATAATTTCTATCTTAAAAGAGCTCGATGGTGAAAAAATTGATATCATTGAGTGGTCTCCTGATCCTGTTCTGTATGCCAAATCAGCTTTGAGTCCGGCCAAAGTTAACCGGGTAGTTATTATCAATAAAGACACCAAGGAAATGGAAGCCAGGGTTGATAAGGATCAGTTCTCTCTAGCTATTGGCAAAAAAGGAATAAATGTCAGGCTGGCCAGCAAGCTGGTCGGCTGGAAGATTTCCATAAAACAAGAATAGACTGGGCTTAGAAGATGGACAAATCTAAAGATAAAACTACAACTAAATCCGCCGTTCCAGCTAAAAAGAAAGTAGCTAAAGCAGAAACGGCAGCCGGACCGAGACCGAAGGTACAAATTCAGGAAGGTTCGACAGTCAAGGATGTGGCCGAACGGTTTAAAATTAAACCAAAAGATCTGGTTGATCACCTGGTTGTTCGAGGTTATGACGTTTCAGCCTCCGACCTGGTAGATGAAAAACTCCTGCGAGCCATATCAGACATAATTAAGGTCGATCTGGAAATGGTCTCGCTGGAAGAAGATATTCGCAAATTAGCCTTTCAATTAAAAGACAGTTTGGTGCCCAGGCCACCGGTTGTCACCATTATGGGACACGTTGACCATGGGAAAACTACCCTGCTGGACGCTATCAGGTCATCAAATTTAACTGAGAAAGAGGCAGGTGGAATAACCCAGCATATTGGTGCTTACCGGGCTAAATACAAGAATCGCTATATAACCTTTATTGATACTCCTGGTCATGAAGCTTTTACCCAGCTTAGAGCCCGCGGTGCTAAGGTGACTGACATTGTTGTCCTGGTCGTGGCGGCTGACGATGGGGTTATGCCTCAGACCAGAGAAGCTATCAGCCATGCCCAGGCTGCCAATGTGCCCATTATCGTCGCCATTAATAAAATTGACAAGCCGGATGCTAATCCGGAAAGAGTCAAACAACAACTGGCCAAAGAAGGATTGATCGTCGAAGAATGGGGCGGAAAAACCATCAGCGTTGATATATCTGCCAAGGAAAAGAAAAATATTGATGAACTACTGGAGATGATCTTGCTCCTTGGCGATATTCTGGAGCTAAAATCCAACCCTTATGTGCCAGCCCAGGGCGTTATCCTCGAATCCAGACTCGATGCCCAGAAAGGCCCTGTGGCCACGGTTATTATCCAGCTTGGCACGCTAAGACCTGCTGAGGCTTTTATTTGTGGCCACACCTACGGCAAAGCGCGGGCTCTTCTTGATGAATTCGGCCGCCCGGTGAAAGAGGCTGGTCCCTCGGTGCCGGTAGAAGTTCTTGGTTTTAACGATGTGCCACCAGCTGGAACTTTCTTTCAAGTAGTGCCTGGCATTGATATTGCGCGTCGTATCTCGGAATTCAGGATGGCCAGGGCCAGGAAAGAAACGCCTGAAAAACAAGTTCCTCTAACTCTGGAAGATTTATTCAAGAAGATTGAAAAAGATCAGACAAAAGAGCTAAACGTCATTGTCAAGGCCGATGTCAACGGCTCGGTTGAAGTTTTAAGAGATCTTTTACCTACATTGAGTACGGATAAGGTTAAAATCAACGTCCTGCAAGCTTCAACTGGAAATGTAACTGAGGCTGATGTCCTTTTAGCCTCGGCTTCCGGGGCGATTATCATCGGCTATAATGTGAAAGTTCCACCTAAAATACAGGAAATAGCCAAGAATGAGAAAGTTGAAATCCGTCTATATAAAATCATTTATCAGCTGACCGATGATCTTAAAAAGGCTGTGGCTGGGATGCTGGAACCGGTAATTAAGGAAACCTATCTTGGCCGGGCAGTGGTTAAAAAGATCTTCAACATTTCCAGGGTGGGAACAGTCCTGGGCTGTCAGGTTATTGACGGCAAGATGGTCAGAAACGCAGAAGTCAGGGTCATCAGGGGCAATCAGGTGCTTTACCAGACCAGAATCTCTTCGCTCAAGCATGTTAAGGACAACGTGACCGAAGTCAAAAGAGATGCGGAGTGCGGCCTGGGATTGGAGAAAACACAGGATATACAGGCAGGCGATATCCTTGAGGCTTTCGTCCGGGAAAAGGTCATGCCGACCTGAACTTGAGCCAGATGACTATCGGTGTTTTAACTCTGGATTTTTTTCTGGCCTATTCCCATTCTCTTAAAGAAAAAAGGCGTTTTATTAACAGCTTTATCGGACGGATCCAGCACCGGTTCAATGTTTCAGTCTCAGAAGTTGATTTTCAGGATAGCTGGCAGAGAACCAGAATTGCCGTGGCTCTGGTCAACAGCGAAGGATCAATAGTCAGACAGATTATGGATAAAATTCTTGAGGAAGCAAATAGCTATCCGGAAGCGGTCCTGTCCGGCCATAAGCTTGATTTATATTAAATTGGACACATGAGAAAAGAAGGATCTTATCGGCCGAAAAGAGTCAGTCACCTGATTCAGCAGGAAATCAGTCTGTATCTGATTAATGAGCTGCCAGAAATGACTGGTTTTTTGACCGTTACCGGCGTAGAAATGCCAGCCGATTTAAAGACGGCCAGAATCTCAGTTTCTGTCTTTCCCAAAGACAAGCGCCAGCCCGTCTTAAAGCTGCTGGAAAAGGCAGCTCCTCATTTCCGGCGGCTGCTTGCCAGTAGATTAAATTTAAGATATAATCCCGAGCTAATTTTTATTCTTGATACCTCAGCTGATCAAGAAGAAAAGATTGACCGTTTGCTGGAATCAGTTAAAAAAAATGAGCCAAGCAACAAAAGCTAGTATAGCTAAAACAATTAACAATTCCAGCCACATTGCTATTACCATTCACCTGAGACCAGATGGTGATGCCATTTACACCAGTCTGGCTCTGGCTGCCATGCTTGACCTGCTGGGAAAAAAAGTTCAGGTAGTCAGCCACGATCCCTTGCCTTACCCCTTTTATGAATTTCCCGAAACTACCCGAATCAAAATTGGACAGATCGAACCGGAAGGCCTGGACCTGGTTATCTTGCTTGAATGCGCTGATATCCCTCGATCGGGCCAGACTAAAATCGGTCCGCTGCCAAAAATAAATATAGACCATCATTATTCAAATTCTCCTTTCGGTGACATAAACTGGATTGATCCCAGCGCTTCGGCCGTGGGTGAAATGGCCTATGAGTTGATTGAACCGCTCGGGATAAGTCTCACTCCGGAGATAGCCACCTATCTTTATTCAGCGATTTTTTCTGATACTGGTTCTTTCCAGTTTTCCAATACGTCCAGTGAGACATTCTATGTTTGCCATAAGCTGGTTGAAGCCGGGGCCAGTCCGAATGCTGTTGCCGAGAAGTTACTAAATAATAACTCACCTTCGAAAATCCAGCTTCTGGGCCGGATATTATCCACCCTGAAGCTAAATGAAGCCGGCAATATGGCCATTATAACCATGCTAAGCAAGGATAGAGAAGAATTCGGTCTTAAAGAAGTTGATATTGAAGACGCCACTACCCTGGTCAGGTCGATCAAAGGCGTGGAAATGGTCATCTTCTTTAAGGAAATATCTCCCGGTGAATTTCGCGTCAGCCTGCGATCCAAAGGTCAGGCCAATTCTGCCCTCGTGGCTGAGAGATTTGGCGGTGGAGGCCATGTTAATGCCGCTGGTTTCACTGTCTATGGACAGCTGGAAGAACTTTATAATCGGATCCCGGCCGAAGTCGAAAGAATACTTAACGACCAGGCTAGACAGCAGTCCTGATGGATGGGTTAATAATCGTTGACAAGCCAGTGGGCTGGACTTCTCATGATGCTGTCCTCAGGCTGAGAAAAATTTTAGGCGAAAAGAGGCTGGGCCATGCCGGTACTCTTGACCCTCTGGCCACTGGCCTTCTGATTATCACTGTCGGCCAGGCCACCAGGCTTTTCCCCTTCTTATCCCGCCTCGACAAAACTTATACCGGCCAGATCACCCTCGGACAGGCAACTGATAGTTATGATTTGCTGGGAAAACCAGTGGGGGAAAAATGTCAGGAATTTCCTGACCTTGAGAAGATCGAGAAGACAGTCGACACCCTCACCGGAGAAATCGAGCAGTTGCCCCCGCCTTTTTCAGCTAAAAAGGTCAACGGTCAGCGGGCTTTCGAGCTGGCCAGAAAAGGGCAGAAACCGGAATTGAAGCCTGTCAAAGTTAATGTTTATAACTTTTTGATCCTGGATTATCGGCCGCCAGTGTTAACTTTTCAGATCGAATGCTCATCCGGGACCTATATCCGAAGCCTGGCTCATGAGCTTGGCCAGAAGCTTGGTTGCGGCGCTCATCTTTCTGGCTTGAGACGGATTATGGCCGGGCCCTATTCTGAAGCTGAGGCTTATAGTCTTGAACAGATCGAGCAGCTCTATCGGGACCAATTGATTTCTCAATTTCTGATTCCACTTGATTATACCCTCTCCTGGCAGCCAGCTATCTGGATTGAGACCAGCAGTCAGGCAAGTTTTCTACACGGACAGCCCCTTCGGCTGGACAACCTGGTAAAAGTCGATCTGAGCCGGAATATTCAGGACTCCTCCCTAATCTTTAGAGTGCTAATTGAGGGCCATCATCTTCTTGGCCTGGCCAGGTTTAACCCAGAAGAAAAGCTCTTTGAGCCGCAGGTGGTCTTCTCTTCTCATCATTAATATTTTCTATAAGATCAGTCAATATTATCAATCTGGCTCAAAAAATCTTTACAGCCGTCCTTGAATTTTACCACTATCTATTGTATTTTAAATAAAGAATGAGGCTAAATAAGAACCAAATAGAACATTTATCATTTACAATTTTAAGAACCCTGATCAAAGAGGGCAAAATTCTGGTCGAAGATAAGAGCCGGGTGCTGGAAGAAATAGTTAATCTGATCTCGGATGAATTTCTTAAAGAAGATAAGCTTGATCAGGAAGTCAGGGAAATTCTGAATAAACATATAGACGAAATCCGCAAGGGCAATATAGAGTATCAGACGATGTTCAAAATGATTAAAACTAAACTGGCCAAAGAAAGGAATATTGTCATCTGATGAGCCGCCTGTCCAGAGAGAAAATTCATCATCTGTCAAAGCTAATAGTCAATGCTCTATATAAAAACGATCTGGTAGAATTTCTGGATGAGCCCAATGAAATCCGCCTGACCATAGTTAAAGCGATTGAAGAAGAGATGAAACTCTACGATCAGCTTGACCGCAAAGCCAGAGAAAAAATAACCTCACAAAAAAAGCATATTGAAGAAGGCTCTCAGGAGTGGGAAATACTTTACCGTAAGTATTACAATGAGGAACTGGCGAAATTAACCAAGCTATCTGAATAATTTAAAAAACAGGCGGTTAAAGCCAAGCCAATACCTCTTCCAGTCAACATTGAGCAGGTTTTTCCATAATTTATAATCCTATTCCCCCTCTGTCTGTCCGGTTAGAAGCAGGCAGATAATAATTATCTGCTGGTTAGCTTTTATCATCAAAGGTGAGTACCTGGAACTCAGGTCTTATCAGTTTTAATACCTGATACCGCTTTGAAGTCAGCGAACAGTCTGCTCTCGATAAGCAACCGACAACCTGACCGGGCCCAATGAAAAAAAAGGGGCGGCGAACCGCCCCTTTTCAGCTGATAATCAAGAACTAATTAGAAGTTATACCTGAAACCGATACCCATTTTGTGGCTGTCAAAAGTACGACCGATTGGAGCTCTGAATTCGAAGAAGATTTGACCCATCTTCAGATAATTGTCGAAAATTGTAAACCCGAGCTGACCGACAGCATCTACTCCAGCCTTACGCATATCAACTTCTTTAGTGATAAAGCCGGGGCCAACTCCAATATAGGCTTTGCCCAGATGCAGGTTAGCCAGAAGTTCAGCCATAATGGTTGTTTTCCAGGGAGAACCCTTCAAAGGAACTCCAACACCGGCGGTGAAGGTCAAGCTGACTTTATCCGGATTAAGCCAGGTAAATAAGCCAGGTCTGATAAATATGTAGCCGACATAGTCCGGCAGGTCATATTCATCTCCGCCGTGGGCCAGCATCGGTCCAAATTCAATCAGGCCAAAGAGTTTCTTTCTGGTCACGGTAAAACTCTTGCTGGAATCACCGGTAGCAGCAGAGACAGCACCATCATTATCATAAGCGGTGGCAGACACAGTAAAGGTACCTTCACTGTAAAGAGCCTTTTCCCAGGTAAATGGCTTGTCGGTATCGACATAAGAATCTACAACCTGGCCGTTGGCATCTCTTAACTCAAAAGCAACTTTGGTTACCTGACCATCCGGGTCGGATGAACCGGAGGCATCAAAAGTAACCGGACGCCCATAATAATTCTTGCAATCGGTGCAACTGGGAACGACAACAGCTACTGGCGGATAATTAATATAAACTCTGGCTTCGCAGGGATTAGCCGAAGGCTTATCGGCCATATTGATAGCCGTACCCTTAAAAACATATTCGCCAGGTTTATCCAGCTTGGTCTGCCAGCGGGGGGAATCGGGACTTAAGTCTTTGCTGGTCACTTTGTTACCCTGTTTATCCAGAACTTCAACCTTGAGGCTCTTGGCATACTGGCTGCCGCTCATATCAACGGTAATTGGATCATTGATATTGGCTTTAGCCGGGGTAACCTTGAGGTTGCAGATAGCTTCAGGGATTTCTTCCACCATTCCAACATAAGCAATATTTCCGCATGGCTTGGGAATCATAAAGGTATAAGTCTTAAAACCAACTTTCACCTTAACGGTGAAAGTCTCTACTGGCTTTTTCCCTGCCCATTCTAGAGGGCCTGAAACCTTAACTTTCCCTTGAGACCTGAACAACATCCATTGAACTGTTTCGCCAATATTCCAGGTTGTATCTTCAAACTGGGCAGTTTTTAGCTGATCAATAAATGGCTGATAGACCTCGCCCAGGCCAGCCTGCTCAAAACCAATCTTGATATCGGCCGAATAGCGGTCAACGAGCATTTTCATAACTTCCGGAGTAGGAATCTGTCCCCTGACCCTGACAAAAGTGTACTGGCCTAAGGATTTTATCTTTTTCACTTCTGCCGAAGCTTGTGCAACCAAAACGAATACCAGTGCTAAGCAAATCAGAACTACGAGCTTTTTATTTTTCATTCGCTCACCTCCTGTAAATTTTCTGACATTCTAATTAAATAAGAAACTTGACCCGATGTCAAGAAAATAAGCTGATCACTCCACAATTTTATTTCCAGCATCAATATGGCTAAAAAATATTAGCCTCTATTCCTTTAAAGGTCAGGAGTCAGCCTCAAAAATTATATCTGAGCCCAACCGCCATCTTGTGGCAATCAGAGAATGAACGTCCAAGCGGTACCCGAAATTCAAAATAAAGCTGCCACATGGAAAGATAGTTATTAGATAACGTTACTCCCAGCTGACCCAGGGCATCGACTCCAGTCTTGCGATCTGATCTCTCCTTGGTCATGAAGCCTGCCCCAAGGCCTAAGAAGACTTTTCCAAAGTGGACATTGCCTAAAATGTTGGCAGTTATCACTGGTTTCCATGGAGCACCCTTAAACGGAACAGCCGCGCCACTGGTAAAAGTCAGACTGGTTTTGTCAGGGCTGAGCCAGACAAACATCCCTGTCCGGACAAAGCCAAAAGCTGTATAGGATCCATGAGCAAGCAAGGGGCCTGCTTCGGCAGCGATGAACAGGGTCTTCCTGGTAACCCTGATTGTCTTCCTGGAATCGGAAGTAGCGACGGACGCAGCTCCATCATTATCATAAGCTGTCACCGAAATTGTATAGTCCCCAGGTGAATAAAGTATCTTTTCCCAGATATATGGCTTTTGAGTAGCAGCCAGGGTATCTACTACCCTGCCGGTACTGTCAGTTAATTCAAACACCACCCTTATTATTTCCCCATCTTGATCGGCTGAACCAGAAGCATCGAAGGTGAGTGGGCGGCCGGCATATTCCCGGCAGTTAAGACAGTTTGGAACCACTCGGGCCACAGGAGGATAATTAACGTAGACTCGCCCCTCACAAACATTAGAAGAAGGTTTATCAGCCAGATTAATAGCTGTTCCCCTGAAAACATATTCGCCCGGCTTATCGAGTTTGGTTTGCCATCTGGCTGCTTCCGGGGTCAGGTCCTTACTGGAGACTCTATTACCCTGTCTATCAAAGACTTCGACCTTCATGCTTCTGGCATACTGGCTCCCGCTCATGTCAACCGTGATTGGATCATTAATGTTAACTTTGGTCGGGGAAACTTTAAGGCTGCAAACAGCCTCAGGGATTTCTTCCACCTCGTCGCGCAGGGCAATATTGCCGCAGGGTTTTGGAATGATAAATGTGTAGGTTTTAAATCCCTTTTTGACTTTAACGGAAAAAACTTCCAAAGGTTGTTTGCCCGCCCACTCTAAAGGCCCGGTAACCTTGATTCTCCCCTGAGAACGAAAGAGCATCCATTTGACAGTCTCTCCAATGTTCCAGGTGGTATCTTCAAATTCGGCACTTTTTAGCTGTTCTATGAAAGCCAGATAAATATCGCCATATCCAGCCTGGTCGAATCCATATTTGATGTCGCCAGCATAGCGATCGGCCAGCATTTTCATCACTTCTGGTGTTGGTATGCTTCCTTTTATGCGGACAAAGGTAAAGTTCCCCATGCTCTTAATCTTTTTGACTTCGGCTGAAGCGCCGCCAACCAAGAGCAAAATAAGACATGGTATGATAACCAGCTTGAGTCTTTTAACTGACATCCCGCACCTCCGCAAAATATTGATTAATTTATGAATAAAACAAAATACCTCCTCTTGTCAATAAGAAATCTTTCTCTTTTTGTGTTAGTTTTTATCCGGCCCTCCTGTTTAAATAAAAATTTCTTCATTTTTTTCAATTGTTTTGATAAAATATCTGCTAATTGAAGCTGACCTTTGTAAAAGCTGGAAGCGCTGCTTTCCATTCAGTTCTCTCAGAAAGCTCCAGATAAGATTTGGAAGGAGAAAAAAAGTGAATGTCGTCCGAGAAGAGATTGAACTTCAGGTTATTACCCCTAATGAACCAGGGATTTTCGGACGGGTTCTGGCCACGCTGGCTAATGCCGGCATAAATCTCCGAGCTTATTGCGTCCAGTCTGAAAAGGATCAGGAAAAAGGCCGATTTAATCTGGTTACTTCTGACCATAAAAAAGCCGAGGCAGCCCTGCGGTCGCTTGGCTATAAAATAAAAGCCACCAAGGTTATTACTGTCGAGGTTGATGATCGGATCGGAGTAGGAGCCGAAATAGGTGCTCTCTTAGCCGGGGCGGTGATTGACGTTAGATATTCATATGGTTCGTCAGCCGGGGCAGGTCGCAGCCTGCTGGTTTTTAAAACCAGTAATGACCGCAAGGCTTTGAAGACCTTGCAATAATCGGGAAAAAAAGGAGCGTTATTATAAGCCTGACAGTGCGGCCAGGGCCGACTGAAGCTGAAAAATAAGAAATTTTTTGACCAGGCGGTCAAACACTATTTGACAAAGAAATAAATTTTAAATAGAATCTTCATCTATAGATATTTAAGGAGGAGAGCATGGCGAAAGCTGAACCCAATGTCGTCCCCCTGTGTGACGTCTTACTCGTTCTGTTAATTATTTTCATGGTCATCACACCCATGGTCCAATTGGGAATTGATGTCAAGTTACCCGAAGTCCAGGCTTCTGACTCAAAAAGTGGTCAGGATCCCAATGTTATCGTGCTGACTGTTAAGAAAAACGATCAGGTCGAGATACAGAGGAATCCCCTGGAATTAAGGCTATTGCTGGAAGAATTACGACGTTTATATGCTGCTCGTCAGGACAAAACCATTTTTATCAGGGCCGAAGCCAAAGTTCCTTTTAGCAAAGTTATAGAAGTTATGGATATCTGCAAAGGAGCCGGTGTCGAGACTCTGGCTATTATTCCTGAAATTATTGAAGAGTAACATAGAGACATTATTTTAGTCCCGGGTTTAATTTGTATTGACAGAAGGGACCTGAAAAGGGTCCCTTTTTTTATTTCTCCAATAAGAGGGAGGCAAAAAATCTGCTGTTGATTAATTTCCCCCCGTTAGAAATCCTGGCCTTAGTTTAATAAAATCGAAGGGTAAAAATGCTAAGGAGACAGAATGTCTGTATTTTGATAGTTGCTGATTCCTGACGCCACCTGCCTGACCAGGAAACCTTTATTTTTGAATTATCGGGCCGATCACTTCCCTGGAAATAACCAGCCTCTGAATTTCATTGGTGCCTTCATAAATTTGAAGCAGTTTGGCATCTCTGACCAGTTTCTCTATAGGATAATCCTTCATATAACCATAACCACCAAAAATCTGCAGAGCTTCCAGAGAAGCTTTCATAGCCAGGTCCGAACCAAAACATTTCGCTATAGCTGAATTGAGACCACAGGGCAAGCCCTGATCCACCATCCAGGCTGCTTTCCAGACCAGCAATCTGGCTGCCTCTAATTCAGTCGCCATTTGAGCGATTTTAAAGGCTGTAGCCTGAAAAGTAGCTATTGGCTGGCCAAACTGAACCCTTGTCTTGGAATATTCAATGGCATATTCAAGGGCTGCTCTGGCCAAGCCTACCCCGGCTGCACCCACCGCCGCCCTGGTTCGGTCAAAAGTCCTCATGGCAATCAGAAACCCCTGGCCCACCCTGCCCAGAACATTTTCAGCCGGGACCCGAACATCCTCAAAAAATATCTCGGCTGTATTGGAGGCCCGCTGCCCCATTTTATCTTCTATTTTGCCGATAGTGATCCCAGGCGTCTCTCTGGGGACAATGAAAGCTGTCAGACCACGAGCCCCTTTCTGGGGGGCAGCATTGGCAAATACCACGTACAGACTGGCTACTCCCCCATTAGTTATAAAACACTTGGAGCCGTTTATAACATAATCAGAGCCATCTTTCCTGGCCAGCGTCTTAATGGCAGAAGTATCTGAGCCTGCTTCTCTTTCGGTCAGGCAATAAGAAGCAAAACTCATTTTTCTGGTAAAGGGAGTCAAAAATTTCTTTTTCTGCTCCTCCTGGCCATAAAGGATAATTGGAGTAAAGGCCAGCGAATTAGCCATCATGGTAGTGTACATTCCCGGGCAGCCCCAGGCCAGTTCTTCCGAGATGATGGCCATTTCCAGATCAGATAAGCCGCCACCTCCATATTCCACCGGCACATTGCAGGTCAGAAAGCCTGCTTCAAAAGCTCTTTGCATGACATCTTCAGGGAACTTTTCCTCTCGATCATAATAGGCTGCCTTTGGTCTCATTTCCTTTTCAGCAAACGAATGAGCCATTTCCTGGAGGGCTTTTTGTTCTTCAGTTAATTCAAAAGAAATCACCTTGCACCTCTCTTTTATTAAATATTTTTAAAATTTCCGAAGGTTAGTCTTGTTTTATAATTAAATACTAGCTTTTTGTCAACCGCTCTGCCTCACTAGCGATAAGAATATTATTCTGCAGTTAGGTTTTTAGCCCCGAGCGGAGACAGGCTCTCCACCTGAAAATAGGATCACCTGCCAGGCCGCGAGCAGACAGGACACCAGTTTTTTTAGCAAAATAATTTGTTCTTAAGGATCCCGATTTTCTCTGGTTGAAAAAACGAGAGGCCTGTTGTATAAAAAGTCTTAAAATAAGATTTTCTTAGGGAAAGGATAGTAAACATGAAGATTTTCGACACCTTGGCAGTAGCCAGAGCCGATATTTTGCTTCCGGTTGAAGGCCTGGACCTGACTCGCTGGTCAGTAATTGCCTGTGATCAATACACTTCAGAACCCGAATACTGGGAACGTGTAGCTGCCTTCGTTGGCTCCGCTCCTTCGACTTATTATTTGATCTATCCTGAAGTTTATCTGAACGCCCCCGACAAAGAAATCAGAATAAAAAATATCAAAAGCAGGATGCGAGAATATCTTTCCACCGGCCTTTTCAAAGAGATAGAAGGAATAATTTATGTAGAGAGAGAGACAGCTCATGGCTGGAGAAAAGGCCTGCTGCTGGCGGTTGATCTGGAAAAGTATGATTACCGACCTCAGGCTCAAAGCCTGATCAGAGCAACGGAAGGTACCATTCTGGAGAGGATTCCTCCTCGGGTCCAGATTAGAGAAGGGGCTGAGCTTGAGCTGCCCCATATTATGATGCTGGTTGACGACCCGGCAAATTTATTTATCGGGCCAGCCAGCGACCATCGATCTGATTTTCCCTGTCTGTATGATTTTGATCTGATGTTTGACTCCGGACGTGTTCGTGGTTATCTGGTTAATCAACCAAAAGTCGAGGAAGAAATTCTGGCTGGCCTTGGTCAGCTGGCTGATCAGAAAAAATTCTGTGAGAGATATAATCTGCCGCCAGAGACTCCCCTTCTTCTCTTTGCTGTTGGCGATGGCAACCATTCGCTGGCTACAGCCAAAACAATCTGGGAAAAGACCAAAGCTGCCTGTTCCAATCCCGATGAGCTAAAAACTTCGCCTCTACGTTATGCTCTGGTGGAAATTGTCAACCTTCATGATGAAGCACTGGTCTTTGAACCAATCCACCGGGTTCTATTTGAGGTCAAAGGCTCTCCAGCTTTCGAAGAGGAACTTAAAGCTTTTTTCCAGCAGCAGGTTGAAATCCGACTTCATGCTTCCTACGAAGAATTAAAGAAAACAGTCAATAATAAGGAGAAAAACGAACAGGTAGCAGGTCTGCTTTCCACTCAGGGTTTTAAATCCATAAAATTTCTGAAGCCTTCAACCAATCTGACAGTTGGTACCATTCAGACTTTTCTGGACAAATTGTTAAGCGACAGGAAAGTCCAGAACCTCGATTATGTGCATGGAGATGATTCCCTCTGGCAACTGGTCAGGAAAGGCGACGATAATGTCGGCATTTATTTGCCGGCAATGGATAAAAACGAACTTTTCCCAACAGTTATTCTGGATGGAGCTTTACCCAGAAAGACCTTTTCTATGGGCGAGGCCTGGGAAAAACGCTTTTATCTGGAGGGCAGAAAACTAACTAGTCGCTAAATAGCAACTCAAAGGCTTCGTTGGAACTCATTTTTTTCATTAATTCTTCTGGCCCGGTCATATAGTTGACCGACAGGTTAATTACAGGTATTCCCATCCTTTCCAACCAGGCAATGAGTGGCCTGGTTTTGTCTTCGTAGATTTTATAGCGATGACTGACGACGTCCGGACTATCATCAGGACGACCGGTTCTTTCTCCGTCCTGGTTGGCCATAATTCTTCTAATTGAGACCTCAAGAGGGCAATCCAGGTTAACCGCCAGAACAATCCTGGCCAGCCCTGTTAGCCAGGACACCTGGCCTGGATGGCGGGGGAAGCCATTTAAAACCAGAAGGTCTTCTCTCGATGGATTGATTTTATTCAGGAAATTCCCCAGGATCTTCCGCACCAGCTCCCGATCAGGCTCCTCAAAGAGAATTGCTTTTTCCACTACCTGACGAATACGGTTCAGTTCCTGTCCATCATAATGTTCCTGAAGCTCCCGCCGGCCGCCAGACTGTATGTTTCCCACCTCTGATCGGACCTCAAGAATCTGCCTGAGTTCCTGGCCAAAATCAAAGTTAAGAAAGCGTCTGCCCTTTATCTTCTGCCGGGAGAGATATTGACCGAATGGACTTTTGCCCGCCCCCGGTGGTCCCAGCAGCAACAGACTTTTAACCTCAGACATGAAAGCCGCTTTAAAAGGGCTACCCTTATCCTTCTTCCCGGTAGCTATTATTCTCCAAAATTAAAATGCGCCCGGCAGGGCTCGAACCTGCGGCCTTCTGATTCGTAGTCAGACGCTCTATCCAGCTGAGCTACGGGCGCTTCTATTTAATCGGTCTAATATTAACTTAAGAGATGATTTTTTTCAATTGCCAGAGAAAGCTACGAAGATTGAATTTAGAGAAATTAACTGATCTTGAGGACAGCCGCCCCGTTGATCCGGCTGTGTTTGACAGCTTCCAGAGCCTCGTTTGCCTTTTCTAACGGAAAAAGGTGCACCTCAGTTTTGATAGGGATCTCCCCCGCCAATTTTAAAAACTCCAGCCCATCCTGTTTTGTAGAATTGGCTACGCTTCTCAATATCTTTTCATAATAGAGATGCTTTTCATAGTCCAGTTCAGGTACCGGGGTAAGATAAATCCCGGCCAGAGCTACTGTTCCTCCCCTATCTACAACTTCCAGGGCCCGGCGGGCTATCTCTCCCACCGGTGCAAAAACAACAGCTGCTTCCAGTTTGGTGGGTGGGTCTTCTGAGGGCAGACCTGCCCAGACTGCTCCCAGTTCCAGAGCCTGCTGGCGATGCTCGGCTTTCCTTGAAAACACATAGACCTCACTGCCCAGATAATTGGCCACCTGGATGGTCACATGAGCAGAGGCACCAAAACCGAAGAGCCCCAGCCTACCGCCAGGTTTTAAATTGCTCAATTTCAAAGAACGATAGCCGATGATGCCTGCACAAAGAAGAGGAGCAGCCTGTTCGTCAGGAAAATTTTCAGGCAATCTATAAGCAAAAGATTCTGGCACAATCGCCAGTTCTGCATAGCCGCCATCCACATCGAAACCGGTAAATTTAGCTTCCTGGCAGAGGTTTTCTCTCCCGGTTAAACAGAAGTAGCAATGACCGCAGGTCTGATAAAGCCAGGCACAGCCAGCTCTCTCGCCAACCTTAAAAAGAGTCACGTTTTTTCCCGTTTTCTCCACCCGTCCAACAATTTGATGCCCTGGAATCCGGGGTAATTTAACTGCTGGCAGCTCACCCTCAACTGTGTGCAAATCTGTGTGGCAGACACCGCAATATGTTACCCGGAGAAGAAGCTCATTTTCTCCCGGCTCAGGTGAAGCTACTTCTTTTAATTTCAACGGCCGGTTCTCAACCGGACTGAACTCGCTCAGCACCATAGCTCTCATCGCTGCTCCCCTTTCCCTCCATTCTGTTCAACTCCATTGAGTTTCCTGGTCAGACGATCAACTCTCTTTTCAAAATCTTTCTCCAGAGCAGAATTCACCAGGCGCGACAAGGCCAGTCCGTCCAGAGCCAGCTTCAAAGCTGTTTCCGGTTGTCTGGCTTGATGCTCATAATACATGGCCAGTTCCCGCCAGGCTTCCAAATCTTCGCTGTTCTGGCTGAGATCTTCCCATAGTTTGAGAGATTTTTCCCATTCTCCACATCTTTTAAAATAAAGAGCCAGATTTTTCTTAACCCTGACTGACAGTTCAACCGGTAGCTTCTGGCTTAAAGCCTTCTCATAGAGCTCAGCTGATTTCTCTTTTTCGCCTGCTTTCTCCCAGATTTTTCCCAGTCCGAAAAGTTCCAGACTATCAATTTCCGTTTCCTGATTTTCCAGGCTCTGTCCGACAGTCAAAGCCCCGGCTACCACTACCCCGTAGAGCGACATGATATCTTCCTGATTGTGATAGAGAATTGGCTCAACCAGAGAAAAATCACCAGTTCTTAAATATTGAAAATAACGCCAGGGGATTTCCTCAGAAGGGATATCTTCTGCCCGGTCGGCTCCCAGATGAGCCAGAGCCAGATTATAAAGCCGGCAGCTTTCATATTTATGCTTCCATAAATAACGGGCTGAAAACAGAAAGTCAAGATGAGGTAAATCTGACAGGGGACATCTCAGCCGGTTGAGAGTAAAACGCGTCTCCAGCAAGGGCAGATCGAATCCTTTACCATTATAAGAAACAACCGAGGTAAATTTTCGCTCAGAAAGAAGGTCAAGCAGTTCTCCGAGCATCTTAAATTCTGCGGCCAGGTCATTCAGAAAAAATTGAACGACTTTAAAAGCCTCTCCGTCGAAAAAGCCCAGGCCAATGAGAAAAGGTATGGTACCGGTTCCCCCGGCCAGACCGGTCGTTTCCAGATCAATAAACACAGCTTCAGCCAGAGAGAGATCTTTAAAGGCTTCATCCCGGCTTAAAAGATAAAGGACCCGTCCGGGTATGTTCAGGCCAAGAGAAATAGGGATCTGCCCATAGCTCGAATTGAGATTGAAATTATTTTCAAGAACCAGGTAGGGCTGATGGGGCGAGCGAGAGACGCACTCAGCTCCAACTTTATCACTGGCTGCTTTGCTTTCTAGCTTGTTCTGTCTGGAAAGGGCCAGCAGTTTTTCTAATTTCTCCTTAGTGCTGAGAGCTTTCTGTGATTCCAGATTCTTCCACAGCTCTTTAACTTTATCTGTTTGTCCTTGTTTGGCCGCTTTTTTTCTTAATTGTTCTTTTAGTCCATCGAGGTCCATCTGCCTGCCCTCTGGTCATGATCTCTTTTAGGTTTATTTTAGCTCAAAAAAGTTTTAGCTGTCATCATTATATCACTTGTAAAAGCTGATAAAAGAAAGTCATTTCAGGAGATAAAGAGTCTGTCAATTCTGACCAGTTTTTTATATATTAAAGTAGTTAGCACCAGGCTTAAAAGGAAAATACTGATGACGGCTGAACATTATCTGGCTTTTGACCTCGGGGCAGAAAGTGGCCGGGCCATGCTGGGTAGCTTAGACAGCGGGAGAATCCAGCTGACCGAGCTTCATCGCTTTCCTACTCGCTCGATTAACTGCCAGCGGCATCTTCACTGGGATGTTTACCACTTGTTTGAGCAAATACGGCTGGTTCTGGAAAACCTCAAGCAGCAGGATTTTCGACTTAACAGCCTGGGCATTGATACCTGGGGAGTTGATTTCGGTCTGATAGATAAAAGCGGGCATATTGTTGGCCTGCCCTTTTGCTATCGGGATAAAATCTTTCCCGAAGCAGCTAAAAACTATCTGCAGGAATTCTCAGGAAATGAACTTTACTACCTGACCGGTATTCAATTACTGCCTTTTAATACTCTTTTTCAGCTTTATGCCCTGCAGAAGGAAAATCCTGGCTGGTTGGAGCTGGCTGAAAAGATACTTTTTATGCCTGACCTGCTCAACTTCCTTTTAACTGGCAATAGAGTTACCGATCTGACCATTGCTTCTACCTCCCAGCTATTGTCGTCCATCAACCGTCAGTGGTTGCCCGGGCTTCTGGAGCGGATAGGAATTCAAAGTCAGCTATTACCCCAAATAAATCAGCCAGGGCAAACTCTTGGCAGGCTCTCCTCCTGGCTGTTAGCAGAAGGGCTGCCTGAGCTGACCGTTGTTCAGGTGGCCGGCCATGATACAGCTTCTGCTGTCGCCGCCGTCCCCGCTCAGGGAGATAGCTGGGTTTATATCAGTTCTGGTACCTGGTCACTGGTCGGAGTTGAACTGGATCAACCGGTCATCAATGAGCGATCTTTCCGGGCTAATTTTACCAATGAAAGCGGCCTGGGAAACACCATTCGGTTTCTTAAGAATGTCAACGGGCTGTGGCTTCTTCAACAGTGTCGGAAAATCTGGTGCCGTCAGAAGGATTTGACTTATAAGCAGTTGACCGAAATGGCTGAAAAGGCCAGGCCCTTTGCCCTTTTTTTCGATCCTGATGATCCGCTTTTCCTGAATCCGACCAATATGGTCGAGGCACTAGCCGACTATGCCGGCCAGACTGGCCAGACTGCCCCCGAAGACCCGGGAGAAATGACGCGAGCCATTTTAGAAAACCTGGCCTTGAAATACAGGCTGGTAATTGATGAACTGGAAGCTCTGACCGGCCAGAATTTCAGGGTGGTCCATATCATAGGTGGTGGCTCAAAAAATGATCTTTTGAATCAATTCACAGCTGAGGCAACTGGCAGGCTGGTTTTAGCCGGACCGGAAGAAGCTTCTTCCATCGGGAATATTCTGACCCAGGCTCTGGCTTTCGGTCAGCTTAAAAACCGTCTGGAAATCAGGGAGACCGTCAGACAATCATTTGATATAAAGGAATTCAGACCACACTCACCAGAAATATGGGAAAAAGCCCGAGCTGAGTTTAAAGCCAGGCTGGCGGAGGCTCGACAGCAGGCCGGCTCTTTACTTCCTTGACAGCAGGCAGTCAAAATTATAAGAACTATTATGCAGGAGGGTTGAAGTAATGGATAACGCTTCAGTCGAAAAAAAATATAACGAAGCCAGGGAGATACTGGCCGAAACAGGAGTCAAGGCTGATGAGGCTTTACAAAAGCTCGAAGCTTATCAGCTGTCCATTCACTGCTGGCAGGGGGATGATCTTAGAGGCTTTGAACAGGCCACCTCAGAGCTAAGCGGTTCGGGTTTACAGGTTACCGGTAATTATCCTGGCAGACCAAGAAATGTAGAGGAGCTCAGACAGGATCTGGAGAAGGCCCTATCTTTAATCCCCGGGCGCCATCGTCTTAATCTTCATTCTATTTACGGGGAATTTGATGGCCCTGTTGAAAGGAATGAGTATGAACCAGGCCATTTTCGGGGTTGGCTGGATTGGGCTAAAGTCCACGATTTGAAGCTCGACTTTAATGCCACCTGCTTTGCTCATCCCCGGGCAGCCAGCGGGTTGACCCTGAGTCATCCCGGAAAAGAAATCAGAAAATTCTGGGTAGAACACGTTAAGGCCTGTCGCAAGATAGCGGCCTTTTTCGGACGTGAGCTCAAATCTTGCTCTATCCACAATCTCTGGATTCCAGACGGACTGAAAGACTGGCCGTCTAACCGCTGGCTTTACCGTCGCTTACTTTTTGAGTCCCTTGAGGAAATATTTGAAACTGAATACAGCCAGACCCAACTCAAAGATTCTCTGGAGAGCAAGCTGTTTGGTTTGGGCAGTGAAGCTTACGTCGTCGGTTCTCACGAATTTTACCTGACCTATGCCCTGAAAAAGGGCAAGATGGTTTGCCTGGATCTCGGTCATTTTCATCCGACTGAATCTATAGCCGATAAGATTTCAGCCATCATGACCGGCGGTGGGGAGCTACTTCTTCACCTCAGTCGGGGTGTTAGATGGGATTCAGACCACGTCGTTCTGCTGAATGACGAACTGGAAGCCCTGAGCGAAGAAATAGTGGCCGTTCCCAATCCGGATAGAATACATCTGGCCCTGGATTATTTTGATGCCTCCATGAATCGGGTCGGAGCCTGGGTTCTGGGAGCCAGGGCGGTCATCCGGAGTTTGCTCAGGGCGCTCCTTCTGCCTAAAAAGCAGCTGGAGGAAGCTGAACTTAAAGGAGATAATCTCGGAAAGCTTTACTGGCGACAATACGCCCGGGATTTACCTGTTGGCTCAGTCTGGGACTATTATTGCTTGACGCATCAGGTTCCTCTGGAAAACCAGTGGCTGGAGCCAATCAAAGAATATGAAAAGGCTGTCCTGTGTAAAAGAAATTGAAACCTGCCCGCAGGTCCGACTGCTGAAAATAGGCCTGAACAGAGCGGCAGTCAAATAAGGGTTTAAGATTCAGTCAGAAACAGCAGGGTTTGACTGAGAGCTCCCTGGTGGATTAAACTAATCGAGCAAAGGTTAATTATTATGCTGCCTGAAGACACAAAACCGGCCAAGGCGGTTGGGGAAGAAAAAGCCGATCCCCAGGCGGTCCAGAAGGTCAAAGAACTGGTTTTATCTCTCGCCAATACTATCTCGGCTCTTAAAATTTTCCCGCCCGAGCATGCTTCTGCTATTCATTTCCGTCAGGATTTTATCTCCAAACTAAAGACCTTTCTCGACAATTACCAGAGACTCGAACTGAGTATCAGCGAGTTTGGCTTTTATTACCAGGATAAACTGGTCTATCAGGATGAGATTTCCAGCAAAAGTCTGCCATTTTTTTTCTTTAAGGACGGCCTGCGTCTGCTGGCTTTTTACCAGGGAATGGATGACGAGGAAATAAGTGATTTCCTGGACATCATCAGAACTGAATCAGCCAAGCCGACAGATGAATCAGATGTGGTTAATGCCCTCTGGCTCAAGGATTTTCCGAATCTTCAGTACTATGCACCCGAAGAATTCATAGAAAGCCGTATCCTGGAAGAAAGAACCGAAAGCCTTTCGAAACGTGGTCTGCAAGTTATCCCTCAGGAGCTGGCCGGGAAAGTTGTGGATATTAAGGTTGACCGCCAGCAACTTTTTTCCGGACGCTTAGAATTAAGGCCCGAAGAAAAGCAGGCGATCAATGCTTTCGTCGATGAAGAAGTGCCTGAGCTACCTGAAAACTGGCAGCAGAACTTTGCCTTTGAAGCTGAGGGAGCAGAAAGCGGTACAGGCACTGGCCAGGCTGATCAGCCAGCTAATCTGGCGGTAAAATTACCGGTCTCCCTGCAGTTAACTGAAGAAGAACTTAGCCAGCTCAATCGTTTGCTTGAAAGAAATAGAAAACTATCGCCTGAAGAAGAATTTATAAATCTGATGCTGGAGATTATGGCTCTTGAAGACAATGAGAAACAATTTGAGACCAACCTCAATATCCTGGAAGATTTCTATCTCGAAAATATCAAAAGTGGTCATTTTAATATTCCAATTATTTTGAATCGAAAAATCAAGGAATTACGGACGCTGCTGGCCTCCAGTCCAGATGATCGCCCCAGTCAGCTGGATGCTTTTCTGGCCAGAACAGCTGATTTAAAAATTTTGGATGAAATCAGAAAACTCGTTGACAATAAGGTTCAACTAAATTATGAAGCTCTGTATGAATATCTGGTTCAGTTTGAGGAGGCAGCCGTTCCTTTCCTGGCAGAAATGTATGAAAAAGTTGAAAATCAGGCTTTCAGAAATCTGGTTAGAGGATTTTTTCAGGAAAAAATGGCAACCGACCCGGGGTTGGTTGCTTCTCAGCTGGATGAGCAAAAACCACAGTTGACCTCGGTCCTTATCGACCTGATGGAAGAACAGCCAGCTAAAAAAATCATTCCTTATTTCACTTCTTTTCTGGCCATGAGCAGCCGGGAGTTGAAGCTCAAAGCGGTGGAAGCACTGGCCTCGTTTAATGATGAGCTGGCTAACAAAATCCTGATGGCCTTCATGAATGATAAGGACCAGGAAGTCAGATTAAAAGCTACCACCAATTTGAAGTTTCTCGGCGATACTTCCCGCCTTGGTCAGCTGATGGCCGAGGTCTTCACCCCTAAATTCAGAGCCAGAAGCTTTGAAGAAAAAAAGGCTCTGTTTGAGTTTCTTGGCCGGACAAAAAGCGAGGAAGCTTTTAAGTTTCTCAAAAAGATATTTTTAAAAAAATCATGGCGTCGAAGTACGACTGAGTTGAAGATCTGTGCTGTTGCCGGTCTGGAAAAGATGGGCTCAAAAGAAGCCATTGACCTGCTGCGGCGCGGAGAACACTTCTTTAACCGCCAGGTGCGGGAAGCCTCGGCTGAAGCCCTGGTCCGGCTGGCTCTAAAAAATTCTTGAGGTCAAAATGATAGAAGAAAAGGAAAAAACGGAAGAAGAGGAAAAACAGGCTGAATCAGGTGAGACAGGCCTTCCGATTCAAAAGCTGGCTATTAATTTTCTGACCAGGTTTTATATTGTCTTTAAAATCCTTAAACTTTATGCTGAAAATAACGAGCTCATTGAAGAACAGACCACCCTTCTCATGGAAGACCTCAACCGGCTCAAAGCAGCTGAGCCTGAGGTAAAGTTCAGAATTAAGCAGGAATCAATTTTCTTTAATCAGCAGCGTCTAAAATTCTCGCTGGGTAATTACCACATTTTCAAATTTTTGCTGGAGGAATTTAGAAAACGCGAAATAGGACAATTTGAATTTTCACCTGATATCAGCCGCCAGGAGCTGACCAGAGCCCTGGCCATTCTCTGCCAGAAAAGAACCGAAGCGCAGCCTTACGAGGCTATTCAGGCTGAACTGCAGGGCAATCAAATCACCGGGCTGACCCTGGAAAAGATGCAGGCATCGGAAAGATTGCTCAGTCCGGAAAAAAGTTCAGCCCGGCTGTATTTTTTAAGTATTCTTCATTTGCGGGAAATTTCTGAGCGGCAAAAAGATAATGAAAAGATCAGGCTTAATACCACCAGGCGTTTGATTCAGTCTATCTTTAATCACCTCATAGATAATGAATCCTTTCTGCTCGGCCTGACCAACATCAAAAACCACGATGAATATACCCTCAATCATTCGGTCAATGTCAGCCTGCTGGCCATCGCTCTGGGCCGAAGACTGGGACTCAGCCGGGTGGAACTGGTCGATCTGGGGCTGGCCGCTTTTTTCCATGATCTGGGGAAAATTGAGACACCACTCGAAATATTGAATAAACCGGGCCAACTAACCGAAGAAGAGAGAAAAATAATGGAGCTCCATCCCCACCAGGGTGCGGAAAAACTTGTCCAGCTAAAAGAGTTCAGACGGCTGCCTATTTCAGCCATCCACGTAGCCATGGAGCATCATATCAAAGAAGATCTAAGCGGTTATCCTCACTTTAAAATCAAACAAGACGTAAATCTTTACAGCCGGATCGTCAAGGTCTGTGATTTTTTTGATGCTATTACTACCAAAAGAGTCTACCGTAAAAAGGTTTTTACCCGGGCTGAAGCGCTGAGCCTGATGCTCGAGCAAGGCAGAACAGAATTCAACCCGGTTATTCTGAAGGCTTTTGTTCAAATGATGGGCATTTTCCCGGTGGGGTCAGTAGTGCTGCTCAATACCGGAGAAATCGGACTGGTCACAGCTGTCAACCAGGAATTGAAATTTCTCCTCAGACCAAGAGTCAAAATCATTGTTGATGCTGCTGGAAACAAGATTGATGGCGAGCTGGTGGATTTAACAGAAATCGACCTCGAGAACAGAAAATACAAAAGAACTATTGTCAAAGAAATCAATCCGGATGAATACGGCCTTAATGTAGCTGATTATTTTCTGGCTGAGGCTGAAGCCTGAAATTGATAAGATGATTGGAATTGGAGCCAAGAATGAGTCTTCAAGCACCATTTAATCTCAAGGTAGAATATTTAAAAGAGGAAGTCATTGTTGACCATCCCCGGCCAAAATTTTTCTGGCAGGTCAAAGGCAACTACCGGGGAGACGGGCAAACTGCCTATCAGATTATCCTGTCTTCTGAACCTGAACTTGTCGAGCGCGAAATCGGCGATTTATGGGACAGCGGCCGGGTAGAATCAAGCGCCAGCAGCCGCATTCCCTATGATGGAGAGGAACTGCTGAGCTGCCAGAAATATTACTGGCGCGTTCGCTGGTGGAACTCGGCTGGCGAGGTCAGTCCTTACAGCGATATATCTTCTCTATCTACCGGCTTTATGGGGAGTACAAAATTTAAGGCCAGCTGGATCACCAGTCCTCAACCGGAAAGTTATAATGGCCAGAAAACAATTCTTCTTGGCCAGGAAGAACAGCCTGATCTTGAGTACAAAGCTATCTATCTGAGAAAGGAATTTTCCAGCCCCGGGCCAGCCAGCCGGGCCACAATTTATATCTGCGGATTGGGCCACTATGAGCTTTATATTAATGGTGAGAGAGTTGGTGAACGGGTGCTCGACCCATGTTGGTCTGATTACCAGCAGATTGCTTATTATTCCGTTTACGAGGTTACTAACTTAATTCGTGCTCAAAACGCTATCGGTGTCATTCTGGGCAATGGCCGGCATATTAAGAAATACGGCTATGATTGCCCCAAACTTATTTTTAAAATGGAGATTTATTATGCTGGAGGTGGCTATGATCTGATCTCCAGTGACCGCAGCTGGAAAGCCTCTTCCGGGCCACTTCGCGAAAATGGTCTTTATTTCGGCGAAAATTACGACCGCCGCCTGGAACAGCCAGGCTGGAATCTGGCCGGATTCGATGATGAGAACTGGGAAAAAGTGGTGGAGGTAAAAGGGCCGCCGCTTATCGCCCAGGATATCCCGCCAATTAAAATAATAGAGAAACTCAAGCCTAAAAAAATAAGTTCACCGCAACCGGGTGTCTATATTTTTGATTTTGGCCAGAACATTTCTGGCTGGGCTAAATTAAAAGCCAGAGGACCTGAGGGGACAGAAATTCGTTTGAGATTCGGTGAGCTTCTGCTGCCCGATGGCAGCTTAAACACTGCTACCAATGATCAGGCCCGAGCCACAGATATTGTTGTTCTAAACGGCCAGGGGGAGGAAATCTATGAGCCAAGATTCACCTACCACGGTTTCAGATACGTCGAGCTGACTGGCTTCCCGGGAGAACCAACCGCAGATACTCTTGAGGCCCGCTTCGTTCATTCCGCCGTTGAACCTGTTGGTCACTTCGAATGTTCGAATCCTTTGATTAACAGCATCCATAAATGCGTTGTGGCCAGCCAGCGGTCCAACCTGATGAGTATTCCCACTGACTGCCCCCAGAGAGATGAGCGTCATGGCTGGTTGGCTGATGCTGCTATGACTATGGAAGAAGCCTGCTTTAATTTTGATCTATCTGCTTTTTACCAGCACTTCCTGCAACTTATCAGGCTGGCCCAGAAAGAGGACGGCAGTTTGCCGGATTTTGTACCTCCTTACAATTCTTCTGTCTATCCGGCCGATCCAGCCTGGGGTTCAGCCTATATCAGCCTCTGCTGGCAGATTTATATGTTTTATGGCGATCGGGAAATACTTCAGAAACACTACCAGGGCCTGAAAAATTACCTTGATTTTCTAAAACAAAAAGCCAGTGGTCACCTCTTAACCGGATTGGGCAAATATGGTGATTGGTGTCAGCCAGGCAGCCTGGTCGCCAAGAAAACCCCGCTCGATCTGGTTTCCACCTGCTTTTACTACCATGATGTCCTCCTGTTTTCAGACATCTGCGAACGACTTGGACGTCAGACCGAAAGCCGCGAATATAAAGAACTCGCTTCCCAGATAAAAAGCGCTTTTAACCGGGCTTTTCTGGGAAACGGTCAGTATAAAGCCCTGAGACAGGGTCCGATTGACCGGCTGCCTGACCAGACAGCTAATATTTTGCCTCTATACCTCGACCTGGTTCCTCCAGAAGACACGGATAAAGTCCTGGAGAGTTTACTCACCTCCATTATCAGTCATCATGATTATCACCTGGACACCGGTTTGCTGGGCACCCGCTTCTTGCTTGATGTCCTGAGCAGGTTTAACCGCCAGGATGTGGCTCTGAAAATAATTCTCCAGGAAAGCTATCCGGGCTGGGGTTATATGCTCAAAGAGGGAGCAACTACCTTATGGGAAAGATGGGAAAAACTGACCGGCCCGGGAATGAACTCCCATAACCATATCATGTTCGGCAGTGTCGATGCCTGGTTTTATAAAAATCTGGCGGGCCTGGAACTCATCGAGCCTGGCTGGAGCACCTTTAAGATAAAACCGTTTGTGCCTGAAGAAATAGATCAGGTACAGGCCAGGCTGGCCACTATCCGGGGAGAAATTTCTGTTTTCTGGCAAAAATCAGATTCTATTTTCAACCTTGAATTAGAAATCCCGACTGGCAGCCGGGCCAGGCTCTTTCTGCCTGTCCTCTGGTCTGAATTTCGGATTTCAGAGCATAAAGAAAAAGAGCTTATCCTCTGGGATCAGGGAACCTATGTCAACCGGGAAAATGACGATGGTATTTCCCGGGAAGATATTAATGAGCAGCCTGTTTTCTGGCTTGATTCTGGTTCCTATCTCTTTCGGATGGAAAAAATCTAAACAGCGAATTTAATTTCCTGAACAGTCACTTACTTATTTGCCTGCCAACCAGTTATTTACCAGAATTTCTTGAAAATCCTGGCGGCCTGTTGATAAGCTTCGATGGTTTTTTCAAGGTCTTCTTCAGTATGGGCGGTGGACAGACAGCCACCACCATGAACAACATGTACTCCATTAATCAACAAGGCCAGTTTTAAAGCTTCTTCCCGCAGGAAAACATCCGATCTGGCCGGATCCCAGATATCCTCCGGATAGGAATAACTGATATTGTCTTTTTCAGGAAAATTGACCATAAAAAAGGAACTGCCGTTAACAGCTATGTGTCCACCACCGGTACAGACCACTTTCAGTCCTTCAGCGGCAAAGGCCCTTTCAATACCCTGTCTTAAGCTGGTCGCTAATTGCCCGATTCTCGGATATATTTCTTTTTCATGGCTGCTAAGATAGCCGAGCATGGCCAGACCGGCTCGCATATATTCTTCATGGGCTGAGAAAGTCCCGCCTTCAAAGTTAACGCGCAGTCCACTGACCCCGGCTCGCTCACAATTCTCCATGATCCTGGCCCGCCCCACTACCGCCGCTACCGCCTCTCCTCCGCCAATCAGTTTACCAAAAAGGGACAGGTCAGGTTTTACTCCATAAAGCCTTTGCAGGCCAGATGGACAGAATCTGAAGCCCGAGATAACTTCATCAAAAATTAAGACCACTCCATAGTCATCTGCCAGCTTTCTGGCCAGACGCAGATACTCAGGTGAACAGAAAAGAAAGCCGCCAACCCCAATGAACGGCTCTAAAATAAAAGCAGCCAGTTTTGAGCCATATTTCTTAAAGGTTTTTTCCAGATGGTCGGGATCATTAAACCTCGTGATGATAATGTGCCGGGCAAACTCAGGCGGCAGACCGGCCGAGTCTACCTGATTGAAACCACGGCCCGGATGAAACTTAACCCCTTTTAAGAGGTAAGGCGTGGAGCCATGCCAGCCACCTCCAATTTTCAACACATAATGACGACCGGTATAACCCATGGCCAGCATGACCGCATAGGTTGAAGCCAGGGTACCGGAAGTGGTGAATCTGATTTTCAGGCCTGGCTGCCCTAAACTGGCCAGGATCCTTTCTGCCAGTTCGATTTGAACAGAACTTTCAAAACCGGTATGAAGACTGCCGGCGGCCAGGTAGGGCTCCATTTCCTGTCTTATAACTTCAGGATTATGCCCCAGTAAATTGGCATAATGTCCCTGCCAGTAATCAAGGTAAGTCTGTCCGTCCAGATCGGTCACTGTTGAACCGTGAGCTGAGACGGGGAAAAAAGGGTACGGCTTCCAGAGCCTGAGGCTGTGGCTACCGCCTCTGACCATGACCTTAGTCGCTCTTTTGAACATCAAGCGACTTTTAACGGTCTTCTTTTCATATTCTCTGCCCAGATAATCGATCAGTTGTTTTGTTCTCTTCATTTTACTTTTTCTTGTTTTCAGGTTAAGATAAATTAAGCTTTAATTTATGCTTAAGCAGCAAGAAAGTCAATTTGGCGACTGGCTTCGACCAGATGGTAAATTGTCATCTTGCCAATTCTATAGTATTATTATAGGATTACTGTAGATTATTTAAATCTGTCACGTAGATTAAAGGAGAAATAAATGGAAATGCTGAATGAAGAAGTCAGAGACTTCACCCGTAAAAAGTTTGCAGAAGAACTGGTCAACCCGGTCGAACTGATTTTTTTTATGGAAGAAAAAAGCCCGCTAATTGTTCCAGGCCAGCCGGTTTCAACCGATTGCCAGTACTGCCCCGAGATCAAGCAGCTGCTGGAAGAATTGAGCAGCTTGTCTGACAGGATCAAATTGACGGTTTACGATTTTAAAAAAGAGGCAGCCAGAGCAGCTGAATATCGTCTGGACAAGATTCCAGCTATCATCATCAAGACCGAGATTGACACCGGCATAAGATTTTTCGGTATTCCTTCCGGTTATGAATACATGAGTTTGCTGGAGGCCATTGTTGATGCCAGCCGAGGGCAGACCGAGCTCAGTCCGGCTACCAGAGAAGCGTTAAAAAAGCTGAAGAAAGAAGTCGATATTCAGGTCTTCGTCACTCCCACCTGTCCTTACTGTCCAATGGCTGTTCGCCTGGCTCACCAGATGGCTCTCGAATCGCCCCTGATCACGGCCTCGATGATCGAAGCTGCTGAATTTCCTGAATTAACCCAGAAATATGAGGTCATGGGTGTTCCCAAGTCCATTTTCAATGAAACTATTAGCCTGGAAGGGGCTGTACCGGAGGAAGTCTACCTCGAACAGGTCCTGAAGGCAGCTGGAGAACAGGCTGGCTAAGATCAGGCTTTTTTAGCATAACTGATTCATTATCAGCTAGTTATCTCGAAATTTAAAGCTCCAAAATTGACAGCCAGAGCTCTGGTGTTATAATAAACAGAGCAATGCCGATTTTTAAGAAGACTAAGAGCAAGAAAAAAATCTGTGTTATTGGTCTGGATGGTGTTCCTTATTCTCTGCTTCTTGACCTGGCCAGCACCGGGCTGATGAGTACTGTCGCCCGTCTGATAGATAGCGGACATCTGCACCAGATGAAAGCAAGCTTGCCTGAAATTTCGGCTGTTTCCTGGACAAATTTTATGACCGGCACCAACCCCGGAACTCACGGCATTTTTGGCTTCCTTGATTTTAAACCTGGTAGCTATGACCTCCGCCTCCCCAATTTTCTGGACGTCAAGGTTGACACTCTATGGGATCTTCTGGCGGAGGAAGGTTATAAAAGTATCGTTATCAATCAACCCTCTACTTACCCCGCTCGCCGCATTAACGGGGTCATGGTCTCTGGTTTCGTAGCAGTTGATCTGTCGCGATCGGTCTATCCGCCATCATTGTTCACCATTCTGGAGCAAATGGGCTATCAAATAGATGTGGACAGCAGTAAAGTGGCGGAAAATCCGGCTCTACTCTGGCCCGAGCTATCCAAGACCATGGCCAGTCATCAAAAAGCTCTGAATTATTTCTGGGACCAGGACTGGGATTTTTTTGAATTTGTCATTACCGGTACTGACCGCCTTCATCACTTTCTGTGGTCAGCCTATGAGGATAAATCTCACCCTGCTCATCAGGCTTTTCTCGATTTCTATCAGCAGGTTGACCGGATCATCGCCAAGATCATCGCCAGTTTTAAAAAATTAAATGAGAGCGAGGATAGCCTTTTTATCCTATCTGATCATGGCTTTACCGGTATCATTCAGGAAGTTTATCTTAATGCCTGGCTGGAAAAAGAAGGCTACCTGTCTTTTACCACCCCAACTCCCCGAAGTCTGAACGATATCTCGCCCGAGTCAGTAGCTTTTGCCCTTGATCCCAACCGCATCTATCTTAACCTCGAAAACAAGTTTCCAGCCGGACATGTCGCCCGCAGCCAGAAGAAGGAGCTAAAATCAGAAATCGCCCAGAAATTACTCCAGCTGGAATACAACGGCCAGAAGGTCATTCGCCAGGTATTTAAATCAGAAGAAATTTATAAGGGAAAATACACCTCCCTTGGGCCTGACCTGATTGTTCTGTCCGAACCTGGTTTTGATTTAAAGGGTTCTATCAGGAAAAAGGAAATTTTCGGCCGCAGCTATTTACAGGGTATGCATACCTGGGACGACGCATTTTTCTGGGCAGCTGAGGATTACGGCCCAGATCTGGCCATTCAGGATATCGCCAGCTTGATCATGAAAAAGGTTAAATGAGGCAAAGGGCAGCCCGGCTTTTTCACTCGATACTAAAAAGGATTTATCCACTTTTTTCCCTGGTGCTTATCCTGACTACGGCTGCCTCAGCCTATATCGGGCCGGGAGCAGGATTTGCCTTTCTGTCTTCTTTCCTGATCTTTTTTCTGACTTTTTTTCTGGCCTTTTTTTCTATTCTTTCCTGGCCTTTCCGCTGGTTTTTTCGCCAGCTGCGAGGTCAGAAGGCCTACCAGAACAGCCGCGTGGATAAAGTTATCATTTTAGGTTATGACGGTCTGGACCCCGATTTAGCCGAAAAGTATATGGCCGAAGGCAAATTGCCTGTTTTAAGCCAGCTGAAGAAACAGGGGACCTTTAAGAGGCTCAGAACGACGACTCCAGCCATTTCTCCGGTTGCCTGGTCATCGTTTATGACCGGTTGTGAGCCATCGAAGCACAATATCTTTGATTTTTTGAGCCGCAATCCTAAAACCTATCTCCCCGATTTGTCTTCAGCCCGGATTGGTCCACCCTCAAAATATCTGAAGCTGGGTAAATACCGGCTCCCTTTAGGCCGCCCCGAAATAAAGTTGCTCAGGAAAAGCCAGCCCTTCTGGAAGATCCTCGGTCAGGAAGGAATTTTTTCGACCATTCTCCGCATCCCCATTACTTTCCCACCTGAAAAATTTTCCGGTCATCTTTTATCGGGCATGTGCCTGCCAGACCTGAAAGGCTCCCAGGGAACTTTTCTTTTTTATACCACCAATCCGGACAGGATCAAAAAGAAGGAAGGCGGGGAAAGCCTGCTGGTCGAACGCCAGGGCAATCTGATCAGGACTTTTATTTCCGGCCCAGAAAATTCTCTGCTGGCCAAGCCTGAGGAAATAAAAATACCGATGCTGATCAGGTTTGATAACGACCCTGAACAGGTCGAGGTGGAAGTTTCCGGTCAGAGATTTAAACTGCAGAAGGGCATTTTTTCACCGTGGATTAAGCTCAGTTTTCCGGCTGGACTCGGAGTCAAAGTCAGAGCTATTGCCAGGTTTTATCTCCTGAGTACCAGTCCTCATTTTGAACTGTATATAACCCCTCTCAATATTGATCCGGAAAAACCCGCCCTGCCTGTTTCTCATCCATTTATTTATTCCTCTTACCTGGCCAAGTTGCTGGGCAGCTATGTCACCCTGGGTGAAGCTAATGATACCTGGGCTCTTAATGAAGGCGTTCTGCCAGAACAGGCCTTTTTAGATCTGGCTTATTCCTTCCACCAGGAAACAGAGAAAATTCTGTTCAATGCCCTGTCCAGAACAAGAAAAGGACTGGTGGCCTGCTGGTTTGAAACCTCTGACAGTCTGCAGCATATGTTTTTCCGCTATCTGGATAAATCCCATCCAGCTCTTCGCACCACTGCTCATCTTAAAGATGGAGCCACTGTCATCGAAACCCTCTACAAGAAACTGGACGCTCTGGCTGGCCAGGTGCTCGAACAATGTAATGACCGGACCTGTTTAATTATCATGTCTGATCATGGCTTTAAATCTTTCCGCCGGGGGGTAAACCTTAACTCCTGGCTATATCTTAACGGCTATCTTCATTTAAAAGATGGGGCCACTTCGAGCGAAGAATGGTTCAAGCAGGTGGACTGGACCAGGACCAGAGCCTACGGCCTGGGCCTGGCCGGCATTTATATTAACCTCAAGGGGCGGGAGGCTCAGGGTATAGTTGAGCCCGGAGATGAATATCGGAATTTAAAACAGGAGCTGACCGAAAAGTTATCCGGTCTGAAGGATAAAGATCTCGGTCGGCCGGCTATCAATCGTTTGATTGATACCGAGAAAGTCTATCATGGACCATATCGTCACGAAGCACCTGATTTAATTGTCGCTTATAATGAAGGCTATCGCGCTTCCTGGGATTCGGTTACCGGACGGGTCAACGAGACAGTTATTGAGGATAACCTTAAGGCCTGGAGCGGCGATCACTGCCTCGATCCGGAGCTGGTCCCGGGCGTATTCTTTTCCAATTTTAAGTTTGCGGTCGACCGGCCTTCGATTATGGATATTGCTCCGACCGTTCTTGATTTATTTGGCCTGGAGCAGCCAAAATACTTTGATGGCCAATCTTTTCTGTCTGACCGCTTACGGCCGGCTTCGGAAAAAACTGATAAAAATGGTAGAATAAAACAAGAAGAGCAGAAACCAAAAAAGGCCAAAAATAATGACAAAAGAAAAAGAAGATAGCGGCCTGAGCCGGCGCCGTTTTCTTGAACTTATTCTGAGTACCTCAGCCGGCTTGGCTTTTTTCCCCAAAACTGGCTTTCTTACCACTAAGGGCCGCCGCCAGACAGCCAGAAAGGTGCTGGTTCTGGGCTTTGATGGACTGGATCCGATTTTAACCGCTGAGCTGATGAAGGACAACCGGCTGCCAAATTTTAAGAAACTGGCTGCTTCAGGTAGCTTCCTTCCTCTTGGCTCCAGCATTCCCCCTCAGAGCCCGGTAGCCTGGGCTAACTTTATTACCGGAACTGATCCAGGCGGGCATGCTATTTTTGATTTTGTCCACCGCGACCCCAGAAATTACATGCCTGTCTTTTCCGCTTCGGAATCGCTGCCGGGAAAGCATGAAATCAAGCTGGGCGATCTGATTTTGCCTCTGTCCGGAGGGAAAATTAACAACCTGCGCCGCGGCCGTGCTTTCTGGCAAATTCTCGAAGATTATGATATTCCGGCTACCATCTTTAAAATCCCCTCCAATTATCCGCCTGTGGAGAGTAAACAAAAAACCTTTTCTGGCATGGGTACCCCGGATCTTAAAGGCTATTATGGACTATTTAATTTTTATACCAATGAATATAAAACAATCACTGAAGAATACGGCGGTGGCGGTCGGGTGCATGATGTCTTCGTTATCGGCAATCGGGTTGAATCCAGAATCCCTGGGCCAAATAATCCTTTTAAAAAAGGCAACCCGGAAACTTTTGTAGATTTTAAGGTCTTTATTGACCCTGTCCATCCGGTGGCTAAAATTGCTTACCAGAATCAGGAATTCATATTGAAAGAAAAAGAATGGAGCGGCTGGAAGAAAATCAAATTTGATTTCATCCCGGGCCAGGGAGTTAGCGGTATCTGCCTTTTTTACCTCAAGGAGGTCAGGCCAAAATTCAAACTCTATGTCAGCCCTATTAATATTGATCCGGCCGACCCGGCTCTTCCCCTGTCAACGCCCGACAGCTATTCTAAGGAACTGGCCAGAAAATTCGGACCATTTTTTACCAAAGGGTTGCCAGCTGATACCGCCGCTCTCGAAAATGAGGTGCTGGATGAAAATGAATTCCTGACCCAGGATGAATTAGTTTATCAGGAAAGTGTAGCTATCCTCGAAGATGAATTGAGAAATTTCAGGTCGGGTCTTCTATTTTATTATTTTTCCAATACAGATCAAAGACAGCATATGTTTTACCGTTTTTTAGACAAAGACCACCCAGCGTATGAAGAAAAGCTGGCTTCTGAATTTGCTCCGGTTATTCCCCAAACATACGAAGAGATGGATAAAGTTCTCGAGATGTGCCTGGGGAAAATAGACAGCCAGACAGCAGTTATAGTTATGTCTGATCATGGCTTTAACCCATATCGCTGGGGTTTCAATCTTAATACCTGGCTGCTCGAAAATGGTTATCATTATCTTCTGCCCGGCAGCCGGCCAGAGGAAGTGACACTATTTCAGCAAACAGACTGGGCAAGGACTAAAGCCTATGGCGTTGGCCTCAATGCCCTCTATTTGAACCTGAAAGGACGGGAAAGCCAGGGAATTGTCCAGCCGGCCGAAAGAGAGAGCCTCACCCGCCAGCTGGCCAATCAGCTGGAACAGCTGGTTGATCCCAGAACAGGCGAAAAAATCATTCTTAAAGCTTATATCAGCCGTGAGGTCTATCATGGGCCCTATGTTGATTTAGCTCCAGACATTATCCTGGGTTTCAACCGAAATTATCGTATTTCCTGGAATTCGCCTCTGGGTAATTTCCCTCGCGAATTGATTGAAGACAACCGGCAAAAATGGAGTGGAGATCATATGTCCTCACCAGCAGTCATCCCGGGGAGCTTGATCAGCAACCTGCCGGTCAAACTGTCTGACCCGGCACTTCAGGATGTAACCGCCGGCCTTCTGTCTTTATTCGGGATTAAAATCCCACCCGAGGTTACCGGCCGGCCAATTTTTTAAACCGATAAACCGAACCGACGAAAGGAGCGGACAGAGCAATGGGTAAAAAGGTTAAGGTTAAACTCGACAAAGAGCTCTATAAAAAAATCGAAAAAGTGGCAGAAGTGGCTGGTTACAGCTCACCAGAAGAATTTGTCATCCATGTTCTCGAAAAGGAAATCAGCCAGTTTGAAGGAGCAGATTCAGAGGAAGAGATCAAAAAAAGATTAAAAGGGCTGGGCTATATTTCCTGAAAAGGTTGTTCTGAGTCCAGATGTGGTGGTTGAATCAAGCAGTCGGATTGGTGGTAAAAGTTTTTTTACTGCCTTTTACCGGCCTCAATCCCTGGGCAGGGATGATTTTCATTTCTCTCCTGACCGCTATTCTTATGCTTTTTATCTATAAAAAAACTTCTAATCAGAGCGGTATAAAAGAGGCCAAAAATCTGATTAAAGGCTATCTGCTGGAAATAAGGCTTTTCCAAAATGATTTTGGCATATTTCTGGGCGGGCTGAAGAGGCTGTTGTCTGCCAATCTGCGCTACCTGGCCTATAATCTCAAGCCGCTTCTGGTGATGATTCTGCCCATCTTTCTTTTGCTGGCCCAGATGAATCTCTGGTTTGGCTACAACGTTCCACAGCCGGGTGAAACCTTATTGCTCAAAGTTGAGTTCAATCAGGCAGTTGAGGTTGACCGTCTTAACCTGGAAGTAGAAGCACCAGCAGGAGTGATTGTTGATTCTCCACCTCTCAGGATTATCGATGAAAACGAAGTTAACTGGCGGCTAAAAATAGTTGAACTTCGAGGTGGACAGCTGGTAATAAAAAATGGAGGTCAAAAGTACGCCAAAGACATCTCTCTGCCCCAATCTAAACTGGCCCGGGTATCGGCCATCAGAGTGAACCAGAATATCTGGGAGCAGTTGCTCAATCCAGGAGAAAAGCCTCTTCCCCGGGACGCTGAGATTAAAAAAATTGAAGTTGTTTATCCCTCAGCCAGATTAAATCTTTTCGGTCTTAAAATTCACTGGCTGGTAGCTTATTTTGTGCTGTCCATTATCTTTGGTTTTGGCCTAAAAGGCTGGTTCAAAGTGGAAATTTAATCCATCATTAAATTATAAACAGAAAGGGGAAAGATTATGAAAATTGAAGTTTTTAAAATGGAAAGAATGCAATCACTCTGGGAAAATCTGGTCGATTACAACTTATCGGAGAGCGGCGTTCATCCTTTGACCCTGAAGGAGCTTCTGTCAGCTGAGGAAATACAGCAGTTAACTGAAGTCGAGCTCGGTTATACTCAGACCAATGGCACCCCTCCCCTGCGCCAGCAGATTGCTCGACTTTATCCAGGTCTCAATCCGGAATCGATCATGGTTACCGCCGGTTCGTCTGAAGCCAATTTTCTTCTGATGTGGAGCCTCATTGAACCTGGAGATAAAGTGGTTTTTGAGTTGCCCAATTATCTTCAGATGTGGGGTTTGGCCAGGGCCTTTGGGGCGAACGTTGAACCTTTATGGCTTAAAGAGGAACTTGGCTGGCAGCCTGAGCCTGAGGACATTGACCGGGTTATAACTCCAGGAACGAAACTGGTGATTTTGACCAATCCCAACAATCCGACCGGTTCAATCCTCAGACCGGCTATCCGCCAGCAAATAATAGAACGAGTAAAACAAGTCGGAGCCTGGCTGATTGCCGATGAAGTTTACCGTGGAGCAGAAATAAATGGAGAAGAAACGCCATCTTTTTATGGCCAGCTCGAAAAAGTGGCCGTCGTGGGCGGTCTATCCAAAGCCTATGGGTTACCTGGCTTGAGACTGGGCTGGCTGGCCGGACCGGAAGAGCTGGTTCAAAAGATCTGGACTTATCATGACTATACCACCATTTCAGTTTCAGCTTTGACCGACCATCTGGCCACCAGTGCCCTGGAGCCAGACAGGCGCCTTCAGCTCCTGGCACGGACCAGAAACATCATCAGGACCAATCTGCCCATTCTAGAAAAATGGCTGCAGAGTTTCGATGGGCTGTTCAATTATCAGCCACCGCTGGCCGGGGCCATCCTTTTTACGGCCTACAATGCTGAGGTCAATTCCACCCGGCTGGTTGAGAAAATTTTAAAAGAAAAAAACGTTCTACTTGTTCCCGGCGACCATTTTGAACTCGACCACCATCTGCGGCTGGGCTATGGCTGCCCGCCAGGTTATCTACAAGCAGCTCTGGACCGGGTAACTGAATTTTTAAAAGAATTCATCAAAAAATGAAGTGATAATTTTAAATAAATAACTTGCGTCTGCAGCCCAATCAAAGATTGGAGAGGAGGTCTAGCCAGATGAAAAGAAAAGTAGCCTGCCCGGTGTTAAAAGTCGGATGCTCATTATTTTTAGGTTTAATATTTAGCGCCTTGTTGGCGGCCACAGCCACTGCTCAGTCAGCTCAAAAGGTAGCTATTATCGATTCTCAGAAAGCTTTTGATCGTTCCGCCCAGGGCCAGAAGGTCATTGCTCTTCTTCAAGATAAGGAAAATGAAATAAAAGCCAGCCTGAAGCAGAGACAAGAAGAAATAAACAGCCTCCAGGATAAATTTGCCAGTCAGAGATTGACTTTGAATGAGGAAGCTTTAAGACAGCTGAAGCTAGAAATAGATAAAAAAGAAGCAGAAAACAAGAAATATGAACAGGACTCCTCGATTGAATTTGATCAGTTCAAAGCAAAATTGATCAAGAAGATGAGAGACGAGATGCTGGCTATAGTTGATGAGCTGGTTAAAGAAAGAGGTTACGATCTGGTCTTTGATCTGTCTTCCTCCGGGCTCATTTACTTTCAGCCTGCCCTGGATATAACCGAGGAGGTCATAAAAAAATATGATGAGGCTTCTAGCCGCAAACAAAGCCCGGGGAGCTTCTGAGATAATCCTTTAATTATCGTCCACCCGCCTGAAACTCAATTCAAGCAGAACAATCTCCGACCGGCTACCGGTTCTAACTGCTGGCCCCCAGGTCCCGGCACCAGAAGTGACATAAATATGAGTTTGACCTTTTTTCAGGTAACCCCAGTTTTTCTCATAAATGAGTTTGTTAATTATATTAAGGGGAAAAAGCTGCCCGGCGTGAGTATGACCGCAGAGTAAAAGATCTAGGCCTGCCCGTTCAGCTTCTTCCAGCCCAATCGGTTGATGATCCAGAACGATAAGTGGTAAAGAAGGCTCAACCTGGTCAGCCGCCATAATAGCCGGAAGGCTGGCCCGACGATCACCAAACCTCAGGGCGGCCCGGTCTTTTCTGCCAATAACATAAAATGAACCATCTATTTTGAGGGCTTTATCCAGCAGCTCCTGGACCCCAGCTCTTTCCAGATAGCTGATATTTTTTTCCAGTCCACCATAGTATTCATGGTTACCGGGACAGGCAAAAAGGCCCAGGGGAGCCCTGATGTCTTTCATCAGCCTGACCATTTTCTCTTCTTCTTCAGCACCAATGGCTTCATCAACAATGTCACCGGCAAAAAAGACAATTTCCGGGTTAAGTTCATTAATTTTTCTGACCAGAGCTTCCAGCCGATTCGAACGGTTATACATTCCCAGATGAATATCGGATAGCATAACCGCCCTCAGCCCGGTTCGGCTATTAGCCGTTTTATCAACCTGGAGATGAAGAGTCTTAACCACCGGGTGGATAGCATTAAGATGGCCTGAAAAGATAATAATCAAAGATACAGACAAGATAACTGTAAAGGAAGCCGTGTTGCTGACCGATAACCAGCTTGATGTTTTTACCGGTTGTTGTAACAGAAGGCAACTCCAGCGAATTAAGTCTTTTAAAAAAAGCAACAAGAAAAGGTAAAACATAAAGGCTAAATAATAAATGCCAGGAACAGCCAGAATCTGTGATAAACGGTGGCTAAACTGACCATTGATTATTCTGCTCAGGGGAAAACTTAAAATTAAAAAACTGAAGACCGCCACAAACAAGAGACGGCCGACTGACCGGGAAGAAAACGCCTGAAGTCCTCTTTTTATAATATAGCCATTGAGAAAGCCATAAAGAAGAAGGCTAACCACTAAAAAAATAATCAAGTCTTTTCTCCGCATCGAGAGGTGTTTCTTTTTATTTTCAGCTCAGTCTCCCAGCCGATTAAACCAGGCAATATCCTTAAGTTCTTTTCTGGCTCGCGGTCTCGTCGGTCGGCTGGCGGCATACCCGACTGACAGCATGGTGACCAGACGATATTTCCCGGGGATATCGAGTACCTTTCTAACCGCTTTAAGATTAAACCACCCGATCCAGCAGGTACCCAGCCCCTGTTCCTCAGCTTTTAAAACAAAGTGTTCACCGGCAATGCCCAGATCTAAAAGATAAAACTGCGTACCCTGTACCAGGCGGCCGAGATTATTAGCCAGAAGATCCAGCCTGGCCATCATCAGAACCAGGACAGGCGCTCCGGCCGCAAACCGGCTGGTGGCGTATATGCCGGAAAAGGCTGCTCTGGCTACCTTCTCTTTCAGTTCAGGCTCATCTATAACCAGAAATCTCCAGGGCTGGACATTTTCAGCGGAAGGAGCCAGCCGAGCAGCTTCCAAACAGGCCAGAATTTTTTCTCTCTCTACCGGCTGAGGAGAATAGCGCCTGATACTGCGCCTTGCTTGAATAATCTCGTCCAGAGTCATCTCTGCCTCTCTTAACTGGAATTCTGACCTTATTATTTATTTTTCTTGGGCCCTGATTTTTCCCAATCTCTCTGCAGTTCAATTAAATCCACTGTCTGGGAGAAATCACCGAGTAAATAGCGAGCAAAATAATCAGCTCTGATCCAGAACCAATAATCATTCATGTCGCCATAACCGTGTCTCTGTCCAGGGAAAACAAAGAAGTCAAAGCGTTTGCCGGCTTTGATCAAAGCGGCCGCCAGCCTGAGTGTATTGGCCGGGTGGACATTATCATCAATATCACCCGTCGTTAACAGCAAATGCCCTTTAAGGTTACCGGCGAGAGTTGAATTGCGGTCAATGCTGTATTCAAACTTAACCTTCCCGTCTTTATCGACCACCTCTTTTACACCATGATGTTTCTCGCTCCACCAGCGGTTGTAGATATTGTTTTCATGATTACCAGACGATGATACGCCCACTTTAAAGAAATCAGGATAAACCAGCAGAGCCGCTGCTGTCATAAAACCGCCGCCTGAGTGACCGTAAATCCCAACCCGGTTAAGATCAATGAATGGATACCGGGCAGCCAGCTGCTCAATAGCATATTTTTTATCGGCCAGGCCATAATCACGCAAATTACCATAGCCATAATTATGGTACCACTTGGAGCGCAGTGGACTACCACCCCGGTTGCCGACTTCGATGACGATAAAGCCCATCTGGGCCAGGGCGACATTCTGATTGGCTGGTGAAAAACTTTTGGAGACGCTCTCCGTTTGTGGTCCAGGATAAACATAGACGATAATGGGATATTTGCGTTCTGGATTAAAATCAAAAGGCTTGTATATCACACCATAAAGATCAGTCTGGCCATCAGCCGCTTTAACCGTAAAAGACTCTGGAAATTTAAATCCGGCAGCCTGGAGAGCAGAAATATCAGTTGTTTCCAGCTTCAAAATCAGATTGCCTGCAGTATCCCTGAGTTCAGAAACGGGGGCAGCATCTACCCGGGAATAATTATCAACAAAAAAACGGGTGGAATCGCTCATAGAAACCTGATGATTAAAATCGCCAGGATCCAGGCACTTGAGACTGGTACCGTCGAAATTGATTCGATAAAGATGGCTGAAATAAGGATCCTCACCTTTTTCGCGGCCGCCGGCCAGAAAATAGAGAACTCTCGCCTTTTCATCAAGATTAACCACTTGCCGGCAATTAAATTCACCGAAAGTGATCTGATTTTTCAGTCGGCCACGAGCGTCAAAAAGATAATAATGTCCCCAACCATTCCTCTCTGACCACCAGACCAGCTCCTGACCGCCATTGACCAGCCGCAGAGGCTGAAATTCGACATAGGTATTTAGCCTCTCTTCAATGAGGACAGTCACTTCACCGCTGGTTGTATCAGCCAGACAGACTTCATAGCCATGAAGATCCCTTGTCTGCCGGCCAAAATAAAGTTTATCTGAAGTATCGGCCAGCCAGAGTGGAGGCAGTGGTTTATCAGGGTCTTCAACCACCGCTTTACGCGGCGCAGTAAAAATATTGTAGGTAGGATCTTTGAACTTCTCAGCTTTAATTTTAACCCGGCTTTTGCTGGCCGGCTCGAAAACCAGAATCTCAGGCTGGGGCTGATTTTCTTCGCCCGGCATCCCGTATTTATAAGTCTGAAGCACCGGTCTGGGTTCGGCCAGGCTGTCAATCACCCAGAGATCTCCAACTTTTCTTTCATCTTCCCGAATACAGGCAAATTTCTTTGAATCTTTTGACCAGAAAATCATGATAGCCGGAGTCCGGAAATCCTGACGATCTTTCTCCTGTTTCTGAAGTTCCTTTTTTTCATCTTCCCTCAGGTCGCGGGCATAGGAATAATATTGTTCTCCATCGGTGGTCAACTGAACTTCCTGGATGGTGGGATCATCGGCTTTCTTCAAAGCCTTCTCATAATTGGCTTTATCCATCAAATAAAGGTTATGGGCACGAGCAAAAATAACGGTCTGGCCATCAGGGGAAATTGAAGCCCAGCGCGGCCTTTTGGGCGCAGGTTGATAATCTTTAATGAGGCTTAAAGTCCCTTTCTGCAGATCATACTCAAATCCGAGGGTTTTGGTCTTTTTGGCCTGCTCAGCAGGCTCTTCTTCCCGTCCTTTATTCTTTTCCGTATCCTGTTCCTTTTCCTTTTCTTTTTCTTTATCCATAAACCGCTTTTCAAGCTCCTGGACTTTCATCACCTCGCCGGCAACGGAAATATCGTTATCAAGAGGAACTTCAATTTCAAACTGAAAAGCCGTATCGTTTTTAATCATTTTGATGGTTTTAATTGGCAAATGCTGGGCATCATAGGGCGTCAGAAGAATGCCAGTCAGGTCTGACGCCATCCTGGCCTTATCAAAGAGAGGCCGACGGCTACCGCGGGCAGCTTCCACTAAGTACCAGTCTTTTCCAGCCGGAGTTTCGTAAACATACCAGAAGCGGTCGCCGCTTGCCAGCCAGTGAGGTTCAACTGAAAGGTTAAAGACAAGTTTGCCCACTTTAGCTGGAGTCCAGCGGGCAGCCAGATCATAATTAGCCTTTTCCTGTCCAGCTAAAAGAAATGAAGCCAAAAAAGACATGGCAACCAGAAGAAAAAGACATTTTTTAAAAATCTGGCCGCCGACCAGAGCTCTGGCTTTTGTTCTCTTTATCATTCTTTCCTCCTGACCGTTGGTCTGAGCCATCCGGCCTTTTAATTGTTTTCTCATATCAGTCTTGACCCTGATTTCAATAGTTATTTATTAAAGCTCAAATACCGCCTTGATAGCAAGACATTTTTCTTTTTATTAATGGCCGATATTCTGATAGAATTCTAGGGCAAGAGAAAACTAGATTCATCCAGTTTACGTATTTTAATTAAAGGAGATAAAGATGAAAAAGTCGAAACCGATTATATTTTTTTGCCTTCTTTTAAGCCTGACCGCCTGGTTTCTCCCCGGTTGTGGGCCTCAAGCCAGAAAGCCAGTAGCCGGTTCTGCTCTCGGTCAGGATATGCTGACTCTACTGCCTGCCGACACCTCCGCTTTTTTTGTTCTTGACTGGCATAAACTCATCAACCTGAAGCCGATCGAGACCTGGCTGGAACAGAAAAAAGAGTTGGAAACTTACCAAAAAAAGATAGAAGCTTTCCAGCTTGATTTTAAAAAAGACATTTATTACCTGGCCTTAGCGGTTGTCGGTGAAGTTAATAAGCCGGCCGAAGCGGTGGTGGCGCTGGCCAACCTTAAGTATGAGAAAGACAAATTAATACCAGCCGGGAGTGACAGCCAGAAGCCCGAACTGGAAACTTACAATGGTATTTCTTACCTGCCAATGATCGAAGTAGAAGGAAAAGCTATGGTCTGTCTGGCTTTTCTGGATAGCTCTAATCTGGCTATTGGCTCAGAGGCGGCGGTTAAAAAAACCATAGATGTTTATCAGGGAAAAACGGCCCATTTTTTAAGCAATAAAAATTCGAAGACTCTGGTTAAAGATCTCAATACCAGAGCTATTACTTTTGGCTGGTTAACCGTCCCGGCTGATCTGGTTCAATCAAAACTCAGCCAGAATCCATCCCTTCACCCCCTGAGCAAAGTCAAATATATTTCTTCTTTCTCCGACTATAAAAATTCCACTTATCTCAATGAGATCAAGCTCTATGCTGAGGACAAAGATAATTTAAAATCGATTGCTGACATTTTAACCGGCTTCAAGTCTCTTGGCCTGGGGCTGGGAGCTCAAACTCCAGAACTCAAAGAAGTGCTGGAGGCTATTGAAATTACCACCACCGAAAAATATCTTAAAGTTTTTATCAGTCTTAAAGAAGAACAGCTTCAGGCTATTACCAAACTGATCAAAGAGAAAAGTCAGAAGAGCAGCTCGCCTCAGCCGGCTGGCAAAAGCCAGGCCTAATTGAGGATTATCCCGGTTGGGGACCGGGGAATCAGTCCTGAACAATGTACTCTTTAAAAGTAAATAATAGAGCGGCCAGAGCCAGAAAGACAACACTAATTAGAGCCAGAATCAACACAGCCAGCCAGTCGGCGGTTGGCTCCAACCTGATAAAGAGGAAACTCAGTCGGCCAGAGGCCGAGGAATATTGAGGAAGAAGAGATTTCAAATAATGGACAATGGATAGTTTCTGAGTGGTGCCGGGGAAATACTGAATGACATTTTCCCAGCCGAAACCGAAAACCAGTCCAAGTAAAATCGGCCTGACCAACCAGGTACTGAGAAAAGTAAAAAACGACAGATAAGCAGCCAGGCCCAGCAGCAAGACCAGCGCATAACGGACTATTGTCCAGATGTCCTGCAGCTGAAAATCACGGTCAAGATTGAGAATAAAGTAGGAAATAAGCAAAGTTGAAACCAGAATGATAGAAGTGACGGCCAGCGATGACAGGTATTTGCCAATAATAATTGAGGCTCTGGACAACGGCCGGGAAGAAAGATAGGGCAAAGTCTTACCTTCGACTTCTTCACTGACAATTGACGTTCCATAAAAAAGAGCCAGAATGACGATTAAAAACTGCAGGAAAAAAACCATCAGGATATTCTGGAATATAATCTGCCCGCTTTCTGTCCATTGACCGGCCAGCCGGTAAAACCTGATAATCAGGGCCAGCAAAATAGAAGCTGCGCTCAGCAGAAAAAACATCTTTGATCGCGAAGACTTCTTCTTCAGAAAAAAATAAAAGGAAAAGACTCTCTGTATTTCAGGTTTCATCTTATTTCCCTACCAGATAATCAAAAACAGCCTGAAGATTATCATCGGGTGAAGTAATCTCATCAATGACGACAGGTGAAGTAAGGACAATCTCATTCAGCCGGCTAAAAAAACGATCCCGATCGTGGGTTTCAAATACCACCGCTTGCTCCACAGGTTCGAAAGCCATCTTTAGAACGTAATCCTCGCCAGCCAGGGTTTGAGCCAGCTGACGGAACTGAGGTGATTTTACCCTGATCATATGGGGATGCGTATCAATTAAGTCCCTGATGAAATAAATATCTCCGCGAGCAATGATTTTACCCTGGTGAATGAGAATAATCTCTGAGGTCAAAGCCTCGACCTCCGGCAGAATATGGCTGGAGACAACAATGGTTTTTCCGCTGTTCTTAAACTCCTTGATCAATTTTATAATGCGCCGCTTGCTGAGCGGATCAAGGCCATTTAAAGGCTCATCCAGAATCAAGATTTCAGGATCATGAGCAATAGCCTGAGCTATCTTAATTCGCTGTCTCATCCCCCGGCTATAGCTTCTAACCTTCCGGTCAGCCACATCGGTCAGCTCCACCAGCTCCAGAGCCTGCCTGGCTCTCTGCTCGCATTCAGCAGAACTAAATCCGTAGAGAGATAGTAGCCCTGCCAAAAATTCGAAACCAGATAGATCTTCATAGAAAGCATCATCTTCGGGGCAGAAACCCAGGCGCCGAAAGATATGACGGTTGTTCCAGACTTTTTCGCCGAAAATCCTGGCTTCCCCGATATTAGTCTTCAACTGTCCGGTTAGTATCTTCATAAAGGTTGACTTACCAGCTCCGTTAGGGCCAAGTAAGGCGGTTATGCCCTGGTTTATTTCCAGGTTGAGGTCACTAATGCCAAGGACATTGCCATACCAGCGCGATAGATTCCTGGCTTCAATCACTGCCGTCATTTGATCACCTCAACCCCTCTGACTTTATGCTTGACCACGAGATAGGAAAGAAAACAGAAAACACTGATGAGCAGGAAGGACAGATACCAGGGAAAATCATAAGGCGGTTTAACCAGAAAGAAGCCGGCTGCCACCTGTTTCAGATTAGCAGCCATAGAAAAAAGGGCCGAGAAGGGAGAACGGAAAATGACAAAGAAAATGCCTCTCAAAATTTCAGAAAAAAAGTAAAGACCGAAGATAATTGAAATAACATAATTACGGTTGTTGCTTAAAGATGAAGCCAGAAGAATAAAAGCAGTAAAAAACAGGATCATAAACAGCGAAAAAGCCAGAATAGACAAAATCAGCCAGGGATATTCCAGAAAAAAGGCAAAACTGCCGGCAAACAGCAATTTGAGAATATAGAGCAAGATAGCCGGAACGAGAGTCAGCGTACCAACAAAAAAGATGACCACCCCGGCTTTGCCCAGCAAATAGTCGGCTTTGGTCAGTGGACGGGCGAAATAGAGTTGGACCGCTTTATGCCGGAAATCATCGGCCAGCAAGCCTGCTCCTCCCATGGACATCAGGATCAAAATGGCAAAATAAAGTAGATCAAGCGTCAGGTAAGATTTAAAAAAATTAGGATTAACCTGTAACAGCTTATCGCCCCCTTGAGCGATAAATTTAAAATCCTCCAATCTTTCTGAAATATAGACAATAACCCCATATATCATGGCGGGCAGGAAAGAAAAGGTATAACCCAGCTTAAAGTGCTTGCGGCCGAAGGCCAGCTTGATACCCGATCTGCTAATCGGCCAGAAGGCACGAGGCCTGTCCAGGAACTGACCATCCCAGTGATGATAACCTTTTTCTCTAATTGAGCTCATCAATCAACTCCCACCACCCGGGCAAACAAATCTTCTAGTCTACTCTGACTGCGAGCAAACTGCCTGACCTGGACACCATTTCTGGCTGCTGCTCTGAATATTTCCATCTGATCAAAATCAGGCGGTGTATAGATCTTAATCAATCTGTCCTCGGTTTCTTCCAGCCGGCAACCCGCCGACTCCAGCTCCCGTCTAAAAGCAGACAGCTCCCCTTTAATCTTAAGTTCGTACAAGCGGTAGTTGATCATCTTTAAATCTTCTATCCGTCCGCTGGCGGCAATCTGACCTTTATTAATAATAACCATGTCAGTGCAGATGGACTCTATATCATCCAGCAGATGAGAACAGAGAAGCACGCTGATGTCTTTACTGCTGGCTATTTCCCCGATTAATTCCAGAATATCCTGGCGGCCGGCTGGATCCAGATTGGCAGTTGGTTCGTCTAAAAATAGCAGTTTTGGATCATGAACCAGAGCCTGGGCCAGCTTCAAACGCTGCCTCATGCCGGAAGAATAGGTCTCAACCAGCCGGTAACGTGATTCTCCCAGACCAACATAGAAGAGAACTTCATGGGCTCTTTTCATTGCTTCCTGGCGGGGCATGCCTGACAATTCCCCTAAATAGGCGGTAAACGAAACGCCATCCATCCCCGGGATATAACAATCATCTTCTGGCATATAGCCGACCCGCTGTCTGATAAATTTCTGTTCTCGTCTTAAATCATAACCAAGCACCTGGCCATCCCCCTCATCCGGAGTGAGAAAACCAAGCATAATTTTGAGTAACGTACTTTTCCCGGCTCCATTGGGCCCGAGGAGCCCGGTCGCTCCCTCGTTTAAAACCAGGTTAATACCATTCAGGGCTTTGACTGACCCATAAGAAAAATGAATATTTTTAAGTTCAACCTTCATCAGGTAGCCTTATCTCTTCTCTTTTTGACGTAAAGAGCATAATAAAAGTTCATTTTTTTAGCCTCTATTTTAGCATTTTTTAAAAGATAAAACAGATCGACCTCAGAAAATGCCTGTCAGCACCGATTATCCTTCGAACAGGCTATCTGTCTTTTATTACTTTGCTTGAAATATCTTATTTGTCTATAATGCTCGGGTATCCAATAAAAAGCGGGAGGAAAAATGAAAATCAGAAAGAAAGAAAAATTGCTGGCCTGCTGGCTGGCCCTGGCCATCTTCTCTCTCCTCAGTCTGAGTCAGGCTGCGGTGACCGAGAAAAAAGCTCTGACCTTTGGCGACTTTATCAAAATAAAACGGTTGTCTGATCCAGAACTTTCTCCCGACGGCCAGCAACTGGCTTTCGTTGTTACCGTTATGGATCTCGAGAAAAACAAGGGCAATAGTGATATCTGGATTGTACCGGCTTCAGGTGGAACAGCAACCAGTTTGATTTCCAGCCCCACCGCCGACTTTTTCCCGCGCTGGTCTCCCGACGGGAAAAAACTGGCTTTTATTTCTACTCGCAGCGGCTCCCCCCAGATCTGGGTCAGGACCCTAGCTGGAGGCGAAGATAGAAAATTGACTGATTTTCCGGCCGGGGTGGGCTCCTTTAGCTGGTCAAAGAGTGGAAGCTATTTACTCGTTTCTAGTGCTGTTTTCCCGGAGGCACCTGACCTCGAAACCAGCCGTCAGTGGCTCGAGGCTGCAGAAAAAAACCAGGTTAAAGCCAGAATCTACAATCATTTGCTTTACCGCCACTGGAACAGCTGGTTTGATGGCACCCGCAGTCACCTCTTCCTTTTTCCTCTGGACGGTGGTCAACCGGTTGATTTAACTCCTGGCGACTATGATACCCCGCCCCTGGCTCTGGGTGGAAATCTTGACTTTAGTTTTTCCCCCGATGAAAAAGAAATTGCTTTTGTCCGCAATATTGATCCCGAATTCAGGCTGGCTCTCGGCACCAACAATGACATTTTCTTGACTGATACTGGGGCACGGGTCATCGAAAAATTGACAGTAAGCCGGGCGAATGACATCGATCCTAGGTATTCACCTGACGGACGTTATTTAGCCTACCGAGCCATGCACCGCCCGGGTTTCGAAGCTGATAAATTAGACCTGATCCTTTATGACCGCCAGAAAAAAAGCATCATTAACCTGACAGAGAATCTCGATTATTCTCTGAGCGAATTCATCTGGTCACCAGATAGTCAGACCATCTATTGTCTGAGTGAAGAAAAAGCCAGAACAGCCCTCTTCGCCTTAAAACTGGCCACCGGCAAAATTGAGAAAATTTTAGCAGGTCAGATGGTCAGCAGCCTGCAAATTTCTCCTGATGGTAAAATTATCTATCTGGTAAAACAGACTCTTAATCATCCAAATGATATCTATTCGTTCGAACTTAAAACCAGGAAGCTAAAACAATTAACTGACATCAATGGCGAGCTGCTGGCCAGCCTGGAGATGAACCCGGCTGAGGATTTTTATTTTGACTCAGAGGGCGATAAAATCCATGGCCTGCTCCTTCGTCCGCCTTTCTTTGACTCAGCCAGAAAATATCCTCTGCTGCTCTTAATTCATGGCGGACCGCAGAATGCCTGGCAGGATGAATTCCATTATCGCTGGAACGCCCAGATGATGGCCGCTCCAGGCTATGTTGTGGCTCTGGTCAACTTTCATGGCAGTCCAGGCTATGGTCAGGCCTTTACCGATTCAATCAGCGGTGACTGGGGAGGAAAACCCTACCATGATCTGATTAATGCGGTTGACTACCTGCGGGAAAATTATGCATTTATTGATAAAGACAAACTGGGAGCAGCTGGTGCTTCTTACGGCGGCTATATGATTGACTGGATTGAGGGGCAGACGGATATTTTTGATTGTCTGGTCAGCCACTCTGGCGTCTTTGATCTCCGCTCAGAATACGGAGCCACCGAAGAACTCTGGTTTCCGGAATGGGAATATCATGGAACACCCTGGAATCAGCCCGAAATGTACCAGAAATTTTCTCCGAGCTTTTATGTCAAAGATTTTAAGACACCTTGCCTGGTGATCCACAGTGCCAATGATTTCAGGGTCCCCTTGGAGCAGGGTTTGCAGTTTTTCACTTCGCTGCAGAGAATGGGTGTTCCTTCAAAGTTTCTCTATTTCCCGGACGAAGATCATTTTATTCAAAAGCCACTTAACGCTGAGCTCTGGTGGGGGACTGTTCTTGACTGGCTGGCCACTTACCTAAAACATTAACGGACAGAACAAGCTGCCTTAAAATTCAATTTCCAGCAGGGCTAAGGGATCGATGCGGGCTTCGTTGATTTTGGCTGCCCAGTGAAGATGCGGTCCGGTCGAAAGACCGGTTGAACCAGCCAGCCCAATAACCTCACCCTGTCTGACCATTACTCCCCTTTTGACCAGGAGCTTCGACATATGGCAGTAAACCGTATAAAGGCCGAGGCCATGATCGATGATCACCGTATTACCTGAAAAATAGAGGTTAGAGGCCAGGACTACCCGCCCATCGTTGGCCGCCTTAATTGGCTGGCCGGAGGCAATAGCAATATCAACCCCGGCATGAATGGAACGAGGCACATTATTATAAATTCTCTGCTGGCCAAAATTAGGGGAAAGCTGGCCATTGCAGGGCAGTTCAAACTTTCCCTGCGCCAGCCACTCGGAGCTGATCTGCCCGTAGATCTGAGCAAGAATTTCAGCTTCTCTCTTAATTCTTTCCTGAACTTCCCGCGGCGGATGAACATACTTTGGATCTACACTCAGCTTCCTTTTAGGGAAATCCCGGGCCAATATCTCCAGCTCTGCCTGAATTTGATCCTGTTCGGACCTGCCCGACCAGAGAGTAATATGCAAAGTCTCCCGTCCTGGTTTTACCCCCAGATCAAGACCGAGAAATATGAAATCGGCCTGCCCGAGCCTGGCTTTTAGCTCATAATGTTCACCTCGGAAATCAATGGTGGCCAGCTCACTTTTTTTCTCCAGCCAGGTCAGAATGAGCGGTTCACCTGGCTGGAATTTTCGGGCCTTGAGTTCAAACAGATCACCGGTTCTGGCTCCCAGCTGAATAACCTCAGCCCTGGCCGCTAGGGCCCCATAGACAGCTAGATAAAAGATCAGACAAAGAAAACCACCGACAGTTTTAAAACTTAATTTCCAGGAATGAGAATTCAACTTATGATCAACCATAATCAATCACCTCCGACTTCTGATTAGCCCCTTAGATTTATTTTATCTTATCTATCAGATGACCTGGCCCCGCCCATCATTTCTTAAGATTTTACCCGGTAGCTGGCCTGTAATTTGACCCTCATCCACCACCAGTTTCCCGTTGACCAGAACATAAGGTATGCCTTCCGGATAGTGATGAGGATCCGACCAGGTAGCTTTATCCTGAATTTTTTCGTAATCAAATAGGACCAGATCAGCCAGATAACCTGGCTTGACCAGGCCTCTTTGCTTAAGGTTAAATCTTTCAGCGGGAAACCCCGTCATTTTTCTAATCATCGTTTCGAGTGGCACTACTTTTTCTTTTCTAACATACTCGGCCAGGGCCCGGGGAAAAGTGCCATAATACCTGGGATGAGGTTTACCTTTGGACAAAGGTCCGGTAGTTGAAGCTACTTCTCCGTCAGAGCCAAGACAGGTAAATGGCTGCTGAAGTATTTTTTTCAGATTATCTTCACTCAGGCCAAAACAGACCATTGACACCTGACCCCGCTCTTCCAGCAGCAGATCTCTAATAAATAAGAACATATCCTGATCCTGGTTTCTCCCTTTAGCGGCCTGCTCAAGGTCAAGGCCTTCTAACTGGCGGTTTTTTTCTGTTTCAACCGAAGCAATCAAAACCTTATTCCAGGAGCCAAGATTGCTTTCAGCCTGATTAATGGCTTCCCTCAATTTTGGTTCAAGTTCGGGTGAGCGCAATCTATTCAAAAAATCCTCATTTTTGCCTTCCCTGACCCAGAGAGGGAAAAATATGCTAAGCCCGGTTGACCAGGCGGTATAGGGATAAACATCAGCCGAGAAATCGACTCCGCGAGCCCTGGCCTGATTCAATTTTTCTAAAAGCTGGTCAATTAGTGGCCAGTTCCTGGGAAAGCCAATTTTAAGATGAGAAATTTCTAACCTGACCCGGGACTGTTCAGCAATGTTCAGAGCTTCATCAACTGCTGGCAGGACTTCGTCTTCCTCATCTCTCATATGGGTGGCATATATCCCCTGATTTCCCCTGAGAACCTTCATAAGATCGATTAATTCACCAGTTGAGGCAAAGCTCCCGGGGGCATATTCGAGGCCAGTCGAAATACCAATTGCTCCCTGCTGCAAGGCCTGGCTGGCCAGCTCTTTCATTCTGTCCATTTCTTGTGCCGAAGGCGGCCGGTTATTGTAGCCTACGACCGCTGCTCGAATGGTGCCCTGCCCAACGAGAGTAGCAAAATTTAGGGCCTGGCCTTTTGCCTCCAGCCTCCGGAAAAAGCCGGCCAGGTCCTGCCAGTCAACTTTAAGGCCGAACTCCCGGCTGAGATACCTGTCTTCATCTTGAAGCATGGCGGGAGTAAGTGGAAAGCGGCTCGAACCGCAATTTCCTCCGATGACCGTGGTCACCCCCTGTCTGATCAGTGAATCGGCTGTTGGACAGACCAGAAGCTCAATATCGGTATGGTTATGGACATCAATAAACCCAGGACTCAAGCAGAGATCCTCAGCCAGAAGCTCCCGCCGGCTGCTGTTTTTCCCTATTTTTCCGATATATTTTATATAATTACCGCTGATTCCGACGTCGGCCCGGAAGGGCGGCTGGCCGCTGCCATCAAAAACCAAAGCCTGTCTGATGACCAGATCATAATCACCGGACAGCTCTGACCGGCGACAACCCGGAGAAAAGAAGCTCAGGCAGGATATACTGATCAAGCCCTGGCCGGCCTTTTTTAGAAATTCACGCCTCAGAATTGATTCTCTTTTCATTTATTTCTCCAGCTTTTTAACATAATAAATCAGGTTGACTTTATCAAGCTTAAAGAAAGCTTGAGATAAAGCATTATATTCTCTAGCCGGAGGAACTGAATTTAAGCCAGGCAAAATGAATAATAGCAGGCATTCAGCCAGGGCCACCAGTCATGAGTATTCTCGAGGCGGAGCGGATCTTACCCCTTTGAAGATCGAGGCGATCGTGACCAGATGGTGGAGTTTCAACTACCGTCTTCTTGATTGGCCAGGTTACTTTTTGATGGCCGGGGTGATAGAGTCCTTCTTTGCCACGGGATCCGGGGAAGCCAGACATCAGATCTCCACTGGTATATAATTGCTAACATATTAATTTTAAGGCAATTTTTGTTATATTATTCAAGCTGGCCAGAAACAGGCAGTTGCCATCATCTGCCAGAAATTTTTTGGCAGGCTGTCAACAGCCGGTAAGATTACAACCATGGCTACCGCCGGATCAGGAAGAGCAGGATAAGATCAGGACTAAATTGCTTTTTATTATCTAAATAAGGCAAAATCAGGCAAGTAGATCAAGTCGATCAGAATGAAAGAGGAAAAAGAAAGTTTTCTGGCTGTTGCCCGCCGTCAGCAAGCCATCATTTTTTTACTCAGCTTACTGATTATTCTGTCTGCGATAAGGGTCGAAGCCAGGATAACAAAGGCGGCTGACCGTCTAAACGGAACCTTCTTCCGCCAGCTCCTGACCGACAGCGGCGAAATTCTGACCTCACCTGGCAGGTGGGGAAAAAACGACTGGCTGACTTTTAGCCTGAGCCTGACCGCCAGTCTGGCCTGGTGGCCGGTGGATAGCTCCATCCATGACTGGATTGCTGACAGCCACCCTGCCACTCTGACTTCAATCTCCAGATTTTTTTCTGATCTTGGTCATCCTTTGAGCCTGATCGGGGCCATCTCTGTCGGTTATTTAGCCGGGGAACTAACCGACTCGTCCTCTATCAGACAGACTTGCCTGCTGTCGGCCGAAAGCTTGCTGATTACTGAACTTATCGTTCAGGCTGGCAAAATCTCTAGCGGGCGAGCCCGACCCTATACCCTTGAAGGCTCCAGTTCGTTTCATCCCTTCACTCTGAAGGGAGACTGGCAATCTTTCCCCTCCGGACATAGTTCAGCCGCCTGGGCTCTGGCCAGTACCCTTTCTTCTAGAACGGAAAAACACTATCTTCAAGTCCTTTTTTATAGTCTGGCTACCGGGGTTTCTCTTTCCCGGTTGATTCTTGACAAACATTTTGCCTCAGATGTCGTTGCCTCCAGCCTTCTGGGCTATTATATCGGACGTAAAATTAGCCATAAGGCTTCTCAGCCAGCCAAAAAAACCGACCGTCTGTCTGTTTCCTTGTCAGTCCTGCCCGGTTTGATGTCTGTTAACTTCAGTTACCAGTTATAAACCATCCAACCAGCCGCCGGCCTCCTGCTTTTCCCCTTGTCAAGCAGACATTTTTTTGTTATTTTTCTATCTAAGATTTCGGGAGGTTATTTTATGGCTGAAACTGACCAAAAAAAGGGCAACAAGAACAAAAAGATTAATCGCTTGACCCTGGCCGAAATAGAAGCTCAGCTGGAATCTATTAAAAAATCTGAGGGTAGCCTGCGCTCCAAGCATGCCCAGCAGCTTCTGGCCAGAAAGGCAATTTTAACCAGGAAGATTTAAGTCATATTTTCAATCAGACTGGCTGTCTAAACTCAAATTATAAATATTTTACAAAAAAATCGTTTTCTGCTATCATCAGAAAGAAAAAACAAGGAGAAAGTTAGTGTTAACAAAGGAATTGAAATCAAAAATTATTGAGGACAATCAACTGAGTCCGACTGATTCTGGCTCGCCTGAAGTTCAGGTGGCCTTGATGACGGAAAGAATCAATCAACTTATCAACCACTTTCAAATCCACAAGAAAGACTATACCTCTCGCCGCGGTTTGATGAAACTCGTCGGGCAAAGAAAGAGGCTGCTGGAATATTTGAAAGAAACAGATAAAGGGCGGTATCAGAGGCTTATTACCAAATTAAACCTCAGGAAATAGGCTTGTTGCCGCTAAATCTAAAGACGGGTTAAAACATGTCAAATAATATCAATATTGAAATCGGTGGCCGTAATCTATCAATAGAAATCGGCAGGGTCGGAAGACAGGCTGATGGCTCGGCACTTATTCGCTATGGTGATACCATCATGCTGGTCACAGCTACTTCCAGGAAAGAAATCTCCGGAGAAAAGAATTTTTTGCCGTTGATTGTTGACTACCGCGAAAATACCTACGCGGCCGGCAAAATTCCCGGCGGTTTTTTTAAACGTGAGGGAAAGCCTTCAGAACGGGAAATTCTGGTGGCCAGAATGATTGATCGCCCCATCCGTCCTCTGTTTCCAGAGGGCTATTTCCAGGATACTCAGATCGTGGCTTTGCTTCTTTCAGCTGACCTCGAAAATGAGCCTGATACTCTGGGGATCATCGGGGCTTCAGTTGCTCTCTACTTCTCTGAGATTCCGTTTACCACTCCGTTGGGAGCAGTAAAAGTTGGCCTGATCGATGATCAGTTTGTGATTAATCCGACCGCTTCTCAACTGGAAAAATCGAAGATTAACATGGTGGTGGCCGGTAACGAAGATGGTATTTGTATGATTGAAGCCGGAGCGAACGAACTGGAAGAAGAGAAAGTAGTGGAAGGTTTGACACTGGCCCAGGAAGAGATAAAAAAAATTGTAGCTGCTCAGAAAGAGCTTTTCAGTCAGTTGAACATTACCAAAACTGAAGTTAAGTTCAATCCCCCGGCTGCAGAGAAAATTAAACAGATTGAAGATGAGATCGGGGCTGACCTTTTACAGGCTATTCAGATCAAACAGAAAAAAGCCAGTGAAAGAGCCAGTCAGGAGATACTCAACCGTCTGCTGGCCAGAATCCCCAAAGAAAACACGGAAGAAATTTCTGCCACCAAAGACATTTTTTATAATTTGCAGAAAAAGCTGGTCAGAGATCTGGTCTTAAATAAAGGTCAGAGAGCCGATGGTCGGGCCTTTAACGAGCTCAGGCCAATCAGCATTGAGGTAGGCTTGTTGCCCAGAACTCATGGTTCGGCTCTTTTTACCCGCGGCGAAACTCAGAGCCTGGCCACAGTCACCCTTGGCACCTTCGAAGATGTCCAGAGACTGGATGGTCTGGGGGAAGAAGCTGAAAAAAGGTTCATGCTTCACTACAACTTCCCGCCTTTTTCCGTAGGAGAAGTCTCTTTTATGAGAGCTCCGGGCAGACGCGAAATAGGACACGGAGCTCTGGCCGAAAAGGCCCTTCTACCCGCCATTCCTGACGAAGAGACTTTTCCTTATACGATTCGTATAGTCTCTGATATTCTGGAATCGAATGGCTCATCATCCATGGCCACGGTCTGCGGTGGAACCCTGGCTTTGCTGGATGCCGGGGTGCCACTTAAGATGATGGTGGCGGGCATCGCCGTCGGCCTGGTCAAAGAAGGCGAACGCTATGCCTTACTGACTGATATTGCCGGACTTGAAGATCATTATGGTGATATGGACTTCAAGGTGACCGGTTCAGAACATGGTATCACCGCGATTCAAATGGATCTCAAAATTCCCTATTTGCCCATCCAGACAATCCGTGAAGCCTTCCAGCAGTCGAGAGAAGCCAGGCTCCAGGTACTGGAGAAAATGAAAGCTGTACTGCCAGCTCAAAGACCTCAAATCTCGGTTTATGCACCCCGCATTATCACTTTGTTCATCAATCCTGAAAAGGTCTCTGATGTTATCGGGCCTGCCGGTAAGATGATCAAAAAGATAGTGGCTCAGACCAATGCCAAGATAGATATTGAAGAAACAGGAAAGGTAACTATTGCCTCAACCGATATGGAAGCGGCTGAAAAAGCTCGCGAGATGATCAGAGAAATTACCACTGAAGTGGAAGTTGGTCAGGTATATACCGGCAAAGTGGTCAGACTGGAAGAATATGGCGCCTTTGTTGAAATTTTACCGAATATAGTTGGACTTTTGCATATATCAGAAGTTGCTCCCTATCGCATCAGAAACATCAAGGATGAGATTTCTCTTGGACAGACAGTTACGGTTAAAGTGATTGATATTGATGAAGAAAATAACCGGATTCGGCTGAGCAAAAAGGCTCTGGAAGAGGGAGATCAAGCAGCCAAAGGCCCATCTCAGCCGAGAGAACGAGAAGATTCACACGACCACCACAGTCATGGTTTCTCCGGCCATCATTCCAGAAATGACCGAAATCGTCGCTAAAGCCAGATTAAAAGCATAATATGATGAGAGGAAAATCAGAGCCATTTTCCTCGGGCCGAACAGCCGGGTTTACCCTGCTGGAAATGGTGGTGACCCTGTCTATCCTGGCCCTGCTGACCGCGGTGGCCATGCCTGTTGTTACTACTTCTGTTAAAAGGGAAAAAGAGATAGAGCTGCGTCAAAATCTGAGGCTTATTCGACAGGCCATTGATGACTACAAAAAACTGGCTGATGAAAAGAAAATTAAAGTTGATCCAGATTCCTATGGTTATCCCCCGGATCTGGAAACTCTGGTCGAGGGCGTTGAAATCGAGCAGGAAGTCACTGATTCATACGGTCGAAAAACTGCCAGAAAAATGCTGGTTCGCTTTTTACGAAAAATACCCCTTGACCCAATGACTGATTCCTATGAATGGGGCCTCAGATCATATCAGGACGATCCTGATTCCGATTCCTGGGGTGGGGAAAATGTCTACGATATCTATACCAGGAGTCAGGCCACAGCTCTAAACAAGACTAAATACCGGGATTGGTGAAAAATGTGGATTAGCCGAAAAGAGGAAGCCTCTGGTTTTACTCTGATTGAAATCCTGGTCGTTTTGAGTATTATCGGCATCCTGCTCGGTCTGGCTGTCCCCCAGTACCAGATCTCAGTCAAGAGAGCCAGAGAAGCAGTCTTAAAAGAGAATCTTTTCATCATGCGCAAGTTAATAGATCAATATTATCAGGATAAGCACCGCTTCCCGCCCAGCCTCCAATCCCTGGTCGAAGAAAATTATCTGAAATCTCTGCCTATTGATCCAATTACCGGCTCAAACGAGACCTGGATCGAGATCAGGGAGATGCCGCCAGCTGATGAATATGTTCCGTCTGAAAACCTGGGGGTGATTGATGTTAAATCCGGTTCAGAGGCCAGAGCCCTTGATGGTTCCTTCTATAATACCTGGTAATAAGTCCTGCTCGGCCGGCCAGTATTGGCTGGAGAGCCAGTCTAAAATTAAGCGGGCAAAGAAGACAGAATGAAGAAACACAGGGCAAATGTCAGGCAGAGCCTGAGACCGGAGATAATCAGGCAGTCTGTCAACCAGACCAGTGGTTACATTCTGATTTTTTTGTTGATTATTATCTTCGCTCTGACTGTCGGCTTACTGGTAGCAGTTCCTGTCCTCGAGACCCAGCTTAAAAGAGAAAACGAAGAAGAGCTCATTTTTAGAGGTCAGCAATATGTCGAGGCAATCAGGCTTTACCAGCAGAAAAGGCCCGGTTCCTACCCCCAGTCTCTGGAGGAATTAGTCAAAGAAAAGTGCTTGCGGCGGCCGTACCCGGATCCGATGTCCGAGAGTGGAGAATGGAATCTTTTGTTGATCCCCCCGGTGATAGGTGGACCAACTGCTTCTGCCCAGGCGGGCGGCGGTGGAACCGACAGGTTACTGGTGGTTACTGCCGCCGGGCTTAAAAAGATTTCCAGGCCACAGATAGTCGGAGTGGTAAGTTCCTCACCGGACAAGTCGGTCAGGATCTATGATGGAGAAGAATATTACCAGAAATGGCTTTTTTATTACGGCCAGGCTCCTGGTAAAAAACCCCAGCTTATCTATCAAACGACAGAAAAATAGAATTTTCTATCCGGACTTATTTTTTTACCCATTCTGGCAGGATAAATTCCAGCTGGTCATAGAGTTTTAATCCCAGCTCTCTGGCTCGTCCAGCCCTTAATTCCAGAACGTATAGAGCCTTTTTGTCCGGGCCATAACTCGGGCAGGGATCAGCCGGACAGGGTGGAACATTTTCCTCCAGATGGATAATCTGGCGGTGGGAGTTAAGCCAGATAATATCGAGCGGGATTAACGTGTTTTTCATCCAGAAAGTATACTGGTCTTCTTCTTCAAAGACAAATAGCATGCCCTGATCAGCTTTAAGTTCCTGACGAAACATTAAACCCTTTTCCCTTTCTGCCGGACTGACTGCCAGTTCAGCCGTCACTGTTTCTCCATTAGGAAAGAAGACCTTAATATATTTATCACGGCGGCCAGTCTGGCAGTAAAGCTGGGTCCAGAGCACGAGACAGAATAAGAACAAGCTAACTGGAATTGTTTGGAAGAACTGTCTTTTCATCTTTTCACCTGAATAACTGGAGTTCCGCTTATTATCCCGAATCAATCCTTTATAATCAAGGGCACAAATCGAACCCCAATAAGCCTGGTCTTTTCCAGACCCTTTTTTGTCTTCTTTATGAGGACCAGTTCCTGAGAATCAGTTCCAACGGGGAGAATCAAACGACCGTCGACTTGAAGCTGATTAACCAGAGCTGGAGGCACTTCAGCTGGAGCCGCCGAGACCAGGATGGCATCAAAAGGAGCCTTTTCTGGCCAGCCCTTAGAGCCGTCACCAATCAAAAACTCGATATTGGTATAGCCAAGATTTTTTAGAGTTTCCTGAGCTCGCCGGGAAAGTTCGGGAATAAGCTCGATTGTATACACCTCTCTGACCAGTTCGGCCAGGATGGCCGTCTGGTAGCCAGAGCCAGTACCTATTTCCAGCACTTTATCTTCTGGCCGTAGTTTTAAGGCTTCAGTCATATAAGCCACAATATATGGCTGGGAAATGGTCTGGCCATAACCTATAGGCAGTGGCTCGTCACGGTAGGCCAGGTCTTTCATCTCATCCGGGACAAATAGATGCCTGGGCACCTTGAGCATGGCCGACAGAACCCTCTTATCCTTGATGCCCCGCCCTTTAATCTGATATTCAACCATATGGCGGCGGGCCTGTTCATCGTCAGAATTAGAATTCACCACGCCCTTCCCCTCCATATTTTTTGCCAGATCGACTGTTATAAACAAAAAGGCAATCAGTAAGACCTGGCAAAAACGGCTAATGTTCTGGCTTCTTTCTGGCAAAAAATACATTTCCCCTTTTGGTCTTTTTCTTCATCCAGCGGGATGACCCTGATGGTAGCCATTGTCTCTTCTTTTATTTTGGCCTCGCAGTCTTCCGAGCCACACCAGCCCGCCTGGACGAACCCTCTTTTATTTTCTATAACCGACTTAAATTCCTCATAAGAAGAAGCCTGCCGGGTATTTTCTGTCTGGAAAGCCAGGGCTTTGTTGAATAGAGATGCCTGGATGCTGGTTAGAATTTCTTTTACCCTTTCTTCCAGGCCATCTAAACTGATAACTGATTTTTCCTGATGATCGCGGCGAACGGCAACTACCTGATTATTTTTTACATCTCTTGGACCAATTTCGAGACGTAGCGGGACTCCTCTCATTTCCCATTCAGAGAATTTCCAGCCTGGTGTATATTCACTCCGGTCATCCAGCAAAACTCTCAGGCCAGCTCTGGCCAGTCTGTTTTTCAGTTCAACCGCTGCCGGTAAGACATTTTCTTTCCAGTTACCGATGGAAATCGGGACAATCACTACCTGTAATGGAGCCACCCTGGGTGGAAAAACCAGCCCGGAATCATCTCCGTGGGCCATTACCAGGGCACCAATTAATCTGGTAGAAACACCCCAGGAAGTCTGCCAGACGTATTGAAGGCTCTGATTGCGATCTTCAAACCTGATGTTAAAAACCCGGGCAAAGTGCTGACCAAGGTTATGGGATGTTCCCATTTGAAGGGCCTTTCCATCAGACATCAAAGCTTCGATAGCATAGGTAGCCACTGCTCCAGCAAATTTTTCCCGATCAGTCTTGCGCCCGGAAATAACAGGTATAGCCAGTTCATTTTCGACAAATTCCCGATACAAATCAAGAATACGGAGCGTTTCGGCTTGAGCCTCATCATAAGATTCGTGAGCGGTATGCCCTTCCTGCCAGAGAAATTCTGTTGTCCGGAGGAAGGGTCTGGTCACTTTCTCCCAGCGGACAACGTTAGCCCACTGATTGATTAAAACGGGCAGGTCACGCCAGGACTTAATCCATTTGGAATACATAAAACCAATAATAGCTTCGGAAGTCGGTCTGACCGCCAGTCGTTCTTCCAGCTCATCATCTCCACCGTGGGTTACCCAGGCTACTTCCGGGGCAAAACCTTCTAGATGTTCCATCTCTTTACGCAGAAAGCTTTCTGGAATGAAAAGAGGAAAATAGGCGTTCACATGGCCAGTAGCTTTTATTCTTTCGTCCAGCAGCCTTTGAATGTTTTCCCAGATGGCATAACCGTAAGGTCTGATGACCATCATCCCCTTCATTGGAGCATAATCGGCCAGTTCTGTGCGACGAATTAAATCCAGATACCAGCGAGAGAAATCCTCACTTTTGGGAGTAATTTGAGTTACCAAGCGTTCTTCTTCCAATTTAGTCTTACCTCCAGCGCTCCGGCTAATTCTATCCAGCCACTGATTTTTTGTCAAGGAAAAGGCCTGGCCCTGACTGATAGGAGGTCGGGGGGTGAGGCCAAAATGACCCTTTTTTTCATCCCGAGTGATGATTGAAAATAAAACTTAATAAGCTAAGTTGATATCAAGAATAAATTTAAAGGAAAAGGAAGCGGTTATCATGAAGAAGAAAACTACCGCTCCGGATGGGGCCGGAGCCAGCCCGAAATTAACTGGCCAGAGGGAGTTTGCCATGTCCCTTCCCTTGAAAGTATCAGGCCTTGATTCTTGCGGGCATGAATTCTCTGAGGAATCCAGGCTGGCTTCGATCAGCAGCGAAGAGGCTGTCTTTTTTCTTAAGACCAAAGTTGACCGGCAATCAATTTTAAAGCTGGTCATTCCCCTTCCCCCCAAACTGGCTGATGGCCAGCCATTAAATCTTGTTTTGAGAGGTACCGTCCTGCAGGCAGTCCAATCAGCCCTCGCCGGTATACAGGGGACGAGGGTCAGGCTGAAACTGGAGTCAAGATATTTTATTGGAGCAGAAGAAAATTAAACATTCAGGCTGGCCGATGAGAAAACTTGGTACTTTGAGCGTCTTAATAAACAGGATGAGACCAAACGGTGGCAGCTGAAGTAACTGCAGGTGAGAAATGAACCCAAAAAATCACCCTTTTTTTCATCCCGGTGAGCGATTGCTACCAGGACCGGCTGAGGGCATAATGGCCACGTCATGAAAGAACAATTAAGACGAACTGAAAATAAATCCTCCATCCAAGACGCAACCGGAGACTGGCGGGGAGAGCGTTTACTTCAGCTCTCCCTTCCAGCTTTGGTCCAGGGGGAAAAAGCCTCTGGCCAGAGCTTCCGCGAAGAGACTGAACTAATAGCCATCAATTCAAAGATAGTAACGTTTCTGCTCAAAACGCCGGTCAGGATAGGTTGCCCTTTGAAAATAGCTATAAATATACCAGCCACCGCCCTCCTGATTCACCCCTTAAGACTTGAAATTAAAGGCCAGGTGGCCCGGCTGGAGCTCGACGGACAAAAAAAACCCAGTCAGCTGGTCACAGTTGAGCTTGATTATAAGTTTGAGCTGCGGTCTCAAATCTGTTCATCGCAGCTTGAATCAAATTGTTCCTGATTTCCTTTTAAAGCTTCCTCGGCTGCCTTTTTCCCTGGCCGTTTTTTTGTTAATTACCACCATTATCAGAGAGAAAAGCACGCTTTTAACTTGACACCTGACTTTTTATATTATATTAATTTTATCGGAATGATTAATCTTTTTGAGGGGTAAAAGGGCATGCCGAAAAAGAAACAGGTCAAAGCTAACAGTCAGCCACCAAGGGCTAAACCTGAAAAAATTGGCGTCTTGATTTATTGTCCGTCTGATCTTATTTTAACCGGCATTTTAAAGGCATTTGAGCCGGACAAGTCAATTGAAATTATAGCCGTCGAAAAGGGAACTATTGACAGTCTGATGGAGGCTATCAAACAGCTTCAGCCGCAGGTGATTCTATTCGCTCATCTTGAACCTCTGCCCCATTTGAAAGAAATCTGCAAAGCTATCAAAGAGTTAATCAAGCCTCAGATCAAAACGCAGTTGCTTCTCCTGGGCAACATCCCTTCTCAAGAGGAAATTATCAACCTGATTAATGCCGGTGCTCGCGGCTATTTTGATCTCAATGATCCACCAGGCCAGCTGGGTGAAGCCGTCAGGGTGGTCAATCGTGGAGAAATCTGGCTGCCGAGAGATAAAATGTCAAGCATCATGGACAGGATCATCTCTGTTGTTGGACGTGACATGAAGGAAAAAACTCTTGATCAGTTAACCTCAACTGAATTTCAAGTCTTACGACTGATCGGTCAGGGCAAGAGTAACGAGGAAATAGCCAAAATTTTATTTATCAGCAAGAATACTGTCCGCTCTCACATCAAGAGTATCTATTCCAAGCTGGACACTCACAGCCGGTTGCAACTGGCCCTCTATGCTATCAATTCGGCCTTGTTTTAGTGTTAACCATGAGGGGGAACTATGATCGAAAAAGCCAAAAATAAAAAGAGCCCCAGAAAAGTTAAAGGTGCTAAGAAGCCACCGGTCGAGGTCAATCGTCGGCGTGAATGGCGTTTTGAACTTCCTCTACCGGCTGAAATTGAAGGCCAGCTGCCTGAAGGGAAAAAGTTCGCAGAAAAAACCATCCTGGAAAATATTTCCTCAACCGGAGCTTATTTTTCTCTTGATTCCGACCTGGTAGTCGGTGCTAAAGTTAATCTGACCATTGAACTTCCTCCCGAATTTACTGAAGGTAAAAAAATCAAATTATGCCTGGACGGCGAAACGGTCAGGCTGGAAAAAAAAGAAAAGCAGGGAAGGAAACAGGGCGTGGCGGTTAGATTTAAACGAGATTTTCGCTTTCAGGTTGAAGACTGAGCATCGGCTCAATTTCTGCGGTTAATTATGCTAATTGTTGGCCTGACGGGCGGGATTGCCACTGGCAAAACAGCGGTAGCCAATATCCTTCGAGAAAAAGGTTGTTATATTGATAATGCTGATCTTCTGGCTCAGGACTTGATGCAGCCAGGAGGGGAAGCTTTCCTGGCTGTGGTTAATCATTTTGGTCGGGAAATACTGACATCAGACGGAAAAATAGACCGTCAGAAGCTAAGTAAAATCATTTTTAAAGTACCGGAAGAAAGAGAAACTTTAAATAATCTAACCCATCCTTTGATTTTAAATAAAGTCAGGGAAAAGGTAGCCTATCTGGAAAAATCAGGAGATTATGAAATATATGTGACCGAAGCTGCTCTCATTTTCGAGGCTGGCTATCAATTCTTTTACGACCGTATCGTTCTGACTTTTTGCCAGCCCAAAGTTCAGGTAGAAAGACTTATTAAGCGGGATGGCCTTTCACCGGAAGAAGCTTTGCTCAAAATTAAAAGCCAGTGGCCGCTGGACAAGAAGATCCAGCTGGCTGATTATTCAATCGACACCTCTGGCCCGTTAGTGGAAACAGTCGAACAAACCGAAGAGCTTTATCTCCGGCTTTATCATGATTCGCAATTAAAAAAGCTGGGCAAGCTCCTGAGAGAAATAGATTAGCTAGCGGCTCATCAACCCGATCTCAAGTGATGATTATTTATCAGGCTGTTTCTTTAATTGCCTCTTGAAGTCCTGACCGGGGCGAAACTTGACTCTTTGGCCACCGCCAATTGCCATTTGTTTATTGCGTCTGATATCACGGCCATATCCAGATTTTTTGGGAACCACGCGGAAACTGCCAAAACCCCTGACCTCGACCTTTTCCCCTCTTAGCAAAGCTTCTTTAATCGAGTCTAAAATAGTATCTACCAGATAGACTGCTTTCGTCCGGCTTATATTTCCTTTTTTCTCCAGCCGGTCGGCAATATCATTCTTAATCATCAGCCAACTCCTGAGTCTCCTGGATATGAAATTAATAGAGTAAAGTTAGTTTATAACAGCCAAAATGTCAAGCAAGTGACTCTTGAATAATCAATTGACTAATGAAATCGCAGTTCATATAATTAGGTTGTTGTGAAGAAGTTTGTTTTTCCCGTTCTTTTTTTGTTGCTGATTGCTTCCTGCTCAGTCTACCTCGAAGCCAGGATTCTCACCGTCACCATTAAAGAGCCGATCCACCCGATAACAGCCGAAATCATAGTTAAGGCGATCAAACAGGCCGGTCAAGAGAAAGCAGAACTACTTATCATCAAACTCGATACGCCGGGAGGGCTCGATTCCTCCATGCGCGAGATCATTGAAGCTATCATCAGCTCGCCAGTGCCCGTTGTGGCCTATGTTAGTCCGGCTGGTGCCAGGGCTGCTTCCGCCGGCTTATTCATTTCAGTGGCCTGTGACATCTTCGCCATGGCACCAGGCACTTCAACTGGCGCTGCCCATCCGGTGAGCATCGGAACCTCAGGCCAGGGGCAGGACAAGACTATGGAAGAAAAGGTTACGCACGATGCAGCTGCCTATATCAGGACCCTGGCCGAAAAAAGAGGGCGAAACATTCAGATGGCTGAAGATGCGGTCAGGAAAAGTTTAAGCTATACCGAGCAGGAAGCCCTGAGCGGCAAGCTGATCAATCTGGTCGCCAAGAATGAACAGGAGCTGATTGAGGCCTTAGATGGTAAAGAAATTAAGCGGTTTAATGGCGAAGTCCAGGTGCTCAATTTAAAAGATCAGCCAGTGGTTGAATTGCCTCTGACTTTCAGACAAAACTTATTGATGGCTATAGCCAATCCCAACCTGGCTTATATTCTGTTGATGCTGGGCTTGCTTGGTTTGTATTTCGAATTTGCCAACCCGGGTGCAATTTTCCCCGGGGTAATCGGCGGCATCAGCCTGCTACTGGCCCTTTTCTCTTTTCAAATCTTGCCGGTCAATTATGTTGGCCTTCTGCTGATTCTTCTCGGGACAGTCTTTTTTATTCTGGAAATAAAAATCACGAGTTATGGAGCTTTAGCCGTGGGTGGAGCTATATCTTTGTTTCTAGGATCGGTGATCTTGATAAAGTCGCCTATACCCGAACTTCGTCCCAGCCTCAAATTTATAGTGCCGGTTGTTCTGGGCGTTTCCCTGATCTTTATTCTGCTGGTATACCTGGTTATCAAGGCCCACAGACGGCGGGCCATGACTGGCCAGGAAGGTCTGGTAGGAGAAATTGGCCAGGCTTTAACTTCTCTTTCTCCCAATGGAAAAGTTTTTGTCCATGGCAGTATCTGGCGGGCTGTCTCTGATGATAAGATCGAAAAAGGAGATAAAGTTCAGGTGGTGGAAGTACAGGACCATCTGACTTTAAAAGTTAAAAAGGTTTAGGGCGACAGGTTTTACCTGTCAAAAGGAGGTAGAAATGATTACTTTTCCAGTAATTGTCGCTATTATCGTTGTTCTTTATCTATTAAACTGCATCAAGATTTTGAAAGAATATGAGCGCGGTGTGATTTTCCGGCTGGGGCGAGTGCTGCCCAAACCCAAAGGGCCAGGCTTGATCTTTGTTTTCTCGCCCATTGATCGGATGATGAGAATAAGTTTGCGGCTGATTGTCATGGATATACCACCTCAGGATGTTATCACCAAAGATAACGTTTCGGTCAAGGTAAATGCTGTTCTTTATTTCAGGGTAATAAATCCGCTGAAAGCTGTGCTGGAGGTCCAGGACTATCTTTACGCCACCTCTCAACTTTCTCAAACAACCCTGCGCAGTGTTCTCGGGCAGGTCGAACTCGACGAATTACTGTCAGAAAGAGAAAAATTAAACGCGCAGCTGCAGGAAATCATTGATATGCACACTGATCCCTGGGGAATAAAAGTGGAGCTGGTGGAAATCAAACATATCGACTTGCCTGAAAATATGATCAGGGCGATTGCCCGTCAGGCAGAGGCTGAACGGGAAAGAAGAGCTAAAGTCATCCACGCCGAAGGTGAATATCAGTCGGCTGAAAAACTGGCCAAGGCGGCCGAAATCATTTCTCAAAATCCGCAGACCATTATGCTTCGCTTTCTGGGCACACTGACTGAAATTGCCTCTGAAAAGAATTCAACTATTGTTTTCCCGCTGCCCATGGAAATCCTCAGGGCCTTTGATAGAGGACAGGAGAAAAAATAACCACCATGAAAGATTATCGGGAAGTCCAGGTCTCGACAACCGTTCTGGTCTTCATCATTTTAGGCATAATCATTCTCGGTACAGTTATTTTCTTCATGGGAGTTCAGGTTGGTAAAAAGCAATCTGAGCTGGCTGCCCGGAGCCTTATGGCCACCAAAACTGAAGAAAGAGTTAATCAGGACAAGCCAGTACCTCCAGCCGAGGAAACATCTGCCAGTCCTGCTCAAACCCAGGCTGTAAGCCCAGCTGAAGTTCCGGCTAAGACTGTTCCTGCTGTCACTTCTGATACGACCGAGGTCAGAACGCCGCAAACTGAGGCTAGTACTCCCACCTCGCCCCCATCTTCTGCCGCCGGGTCTGTTGTCCAGGCTGAGAAGTCGGTAGCACGAGCCACAACCAGCGTTGAAAAGCCTGTCAGTTCACCTGCTCAGAGCAGCGGGGGAAGCTATTTTATCCAGGTTGGAGCTTTTAATGACCTGTCCAGTGCCAGATTGGCTGCTGACCGATTCAACAAGCAGGGTTACAAAACGGTTGTTAAGGATCCTTATCCTTCTGATCGTCGGCCGGTTTATCGCGTCTGGGTCGGTGGTTATGCAACCAGGGAAGAAGCCAGAAAAGTGATGGATGAAATAGCCAGAAAAAGCGTCAAGAACCCCGGCTATTTTGTTGTTCACCAATAAAATAGAAAAGAATCTAAACTTAGCCTGAACGGCAGCCCTGGTTAAGCCGGTCAGCCACTCGTCTTGACAATTGATTTCTTTTCCCCTATTTTGAGTCTGAGCAGGAGAAAGAAAAGTGACCGAAGATAACCTGATTGAGCTACTTTCAGAGAAAAAAGAAAAAGCTTTGAATTTATTCCAGCAACTGGACGAAATTCGAGGTTTTCTTTGACCTGGATCATAAACAACTTGAATTAGAACGGATAAACACTGAGTTATCTCAGCCTGCCACCTGGTCCGACCAGAAAAAATATCAAGCCAGCCAGCAGCAGAAAAAATTGCTGGAAAAGGAAATCAACCTTTATAAGAAGCTTCATGACAAAAAGGAAGAAATAGAAGTTCTGCTGGAGCTGGCTGAAGAGGGCCATAAGGTTTTAGACGAACTGAACGAAGCTCTGGATCAGTTCGAGCAGCAATTACAGACGGCTCAGTTAAGAACTTTATTTTTTGACCCGGATGATACTCGAAATGCCATTTTGACCATTCACCCAGGAGCCGGAGGCACAGAATCTCAGGATTGGGCCCAGATGCTTTTTCGCATGTATCTTCGCTATGCTGAACGAAAGGGTTTTAAAGCAGAGGTAGTGGATTATCAACCTGGAGAAGAAGCAGGACTGAAAAGTGCCACTATCCGCCTGGAAGGCGATTATGCTTATGGTTTATTGAGCCAGGAATCAGGTGTTCATCGCCTGGTCAGAATCTCCCCCTTTGATGCCAACAAAAGGCGCCATACTTCGTTTGCCGCTGTTTTTGTCTATCCAGAAATTGAAGATGATGTCGAGGTCGAAATTAACCCTGATGACTTGAAAATTGACACTTACCGCTCCTCCGGCAAAGGGGGCCAGCATGTCAACCGCACCGATTCGGCGGTTAGAATCACCCACCTGCCTACCGGCATTGTTGTTCAGTGTCAGAATGAAAGATCGCAACACCAGAACAAGGCAACAGCTATGAGACTGCTCAAAGCCCGGCTGTATGAAATTGAAAAACAGAAAAAACGGGAAAAACTGGATAAACTGGAAGATAACAAGTCTGAGATTGCCTGGGGGAATCAAATTCGTTCTTATGTCCTTCACCCCTATAAGATGATCAAAGACCTCAGAACCAGGCTGGAAACTGGCGATGTTGACCGTATTCTTGATGGAGATCTTGATGATTTTATCAAAGCCAGCCTGACTCTAAGGAAAAAAGAGAAACTGGCCGAAGCCCTGACAGATAATAATAAGCAGGCGGACTGAGCAATCAGAACCTGAGGGCTGTCGTCACGTTTTTTTACCGGCTTTATTTTTAGTCTTTTTGGCCTCAGACTGAGTTTTGATTTTTTTGGCTTTTACTTTCTCCCAGGCCTGATCCAGCTCTTCGGCCGAGCAACTGCTCAGTTTCTTACCCTGCTTTTTTATTTCTCTCTCCATCTGCCTGAACCTGGCCTCAAACTTTTTATTGGCCTGGCGAAGGATTATTTCAGGATTACAGCCAAGAAGGCGAGCCACCTGACACAGAGAAAAAAACAGGTCTCCCAGCTCTTCGGTAATTTCTGCCTTTTTCCCGGACCGGAGAGCCTGACGTAACTCGTTTAGTTCTTCCTCGACTTTCTCTAAGGCCTGACCGGCTGCAGGCCAGTCAAACCCGTGGGCAGCTGCTCTCTGTCCCAGGAGAAAAGCGTAGAGCAAAGCCGGAGCCGAGGCTGGCACTCCTTCCAGAATTGAATCTCTCTTCTTTTCTTCCATCTTATGACGCTGCCAGTCGGCCACAATTTCCTTCTGGCTAGCCTTTTTTAGCGGACCAAAAACGTGAGGATGCCGCTTTATCATTTTCTGATTAATGCCCTCTATAACCTCTGCCATGGAAAAATGGCCGGCCTCATCATAAAAGAGAGTCAAAAAGACTATTTCCATCAGAACATCACCCAGTTCTTCTCGGGCAGATTCAACCTTATTCGAGCGCAGAGCGTCAACTGCCTCATAGGTTTCTTCCAGAAAATAATTGATGATTTCTTCCTTACTTCTGGATCTGTCCCAGGGGCATCCCCGGGGCGATCTCAGGCAAGCCATAATCTCAAGTAATTGCTCAAATTGTCTGGCCGCTTCCCGGCTCTTCTTCATCTTCTAACCTCTCTTGAATTTTTAGCCAATTATAGCTATTATTTAGCTTCGTAAGCTACTCTAAATAACAGAGTTTTGCAACCAGGTGATTTAAGCTAAAAATTAATCAGGGGAAAAGGAATGTCGGAAGAGTCAAAGGATCAAGAAGAAATTGAATTTATGCCTCCGCTTGATTTCAGTTCATTGATTTTTCCTTTCTACACTCAGGCCCTGATGAAGCTGGGTCTGATGGAAAACCCTCAAACCAACCAGATGGAAGAAAATTTAGACTATGCCCGCCGCTTAATAGACCTCCTGGATCTGCTCAAAGACCGGACCAAAGGTAATCTCCAGCCAGAGGAAGAAAATTTTTTAGAAGCAGTTCTTTCTCAACTTAAAATGCATTACCTGAATAAAACTCAAGCCATTAAACTCTAGTCTGATGAAAGTTTTCCACCATCTGTCCAGGAGGGTCAGGCCAGAGACTGCCGGTTCCGTTCTGGCCATAGGAATATTTGATGGTTTCCACCGCGGGCATCAGAAAATCATAAAAAAGGTCAAGGCTGAAGCCAGTTTGAAGGGGGTAGCGGCTGGCGTCCTGTCCTTTTCTCCTCATCCAGAGAAAGCGCTAAATGGCCGACCGATTAAAATGATTCAGACCCTGGAGCAACGACTTCGGTCTTTCGAGCGGGCCGGCCTTGATGTTTGTCTTTTATTTGATCTTGATAACGGACTATCCAGACTGAGCGGGGAAGAGTTCGCACGCCAGATAATAAAAGATAGTCTGGGAATCCAGCAGGTGGTGGTCGGCCGTAATTTTAGATTCGGTCATCAGCGGCAATGCGGCGTTGATGATTTAAAAAAGTTTGGCCATCTGTTCGGTTTTAAGGTCACAGTTCTGGAGCCGGCCAGAAGCGGCGGTCGCCCGATCAGCTCGAGCCTGATCAGGAAGCTGCTGGAAAGCGGGCGAATAGAAGAAGCCAATAAGCTCCTCGGCCACCCTTACGAAATCAGCGGGCGGGTGGTAAGCGGTGATAAGCTGGGCCAACGGCTCGGTTTTCCAACCATCAACCTTGAAACAGAAAATGAGATTACTCCGGCCGGTGTCTTCATTACTCTAACAGAGATCAACCGGAAGATATTTCCCTCAGTTTCAAATATTGGAATCAGGCCAACTGTAGGAGGAACAGTCAGGCAAGTTGAAAGCCATCTGCTGGATATTGCCCTGAAAGTTTACCAACAGAAAGTCTCTCTTTTCCTCCTGAAAAAGATTAGAGAAGAAAAAAAATTTGATTCGATTCAGGCCTTGAAAGAAGCTATGGCCAGAGATGTTAACCTGGCCAGAAAATTTTTTAGGGGACGGTCTGATCGCTTCTGTCTGGAAGATAGATAGCTTGACTTTTAGTTTCTTTTAGTCAAATATATTGTGTTAAATTTCTTACGGAGAAGATGATATGGAGGCCAAGGTTAAAGCCAGAATAATGGACAGCGGCAAAATCCGGCGGACTCTTTTGCGGATGGCCACCGAAATAGCTGAGAGAAATCGCGAGCTGGACAACCTGGTAATCATCGGCATTAAAACCAGGGGTTACTATCTCGGCCGGCGGCTGGCTGACATTTTGAAGCAGAATGAAGGCGTTGATATTCCGGTCAGCGCTCTGGATATTACCCCTTATAGAGACGATCTTAATTCAAACGAAAAGAAGCAGAAACTGGCTAAGGTCGACAGCGAGCTTGATCTCGACGGGAAAGACGTCGTGCTGGTGGATGATGTCATTTTTACCGGTCGAACCAGCCGGGCCGCCATGGAAGCTATTTTTGATCTGGGCCGGCCGAGGACAATCCAGCTGGCTGTTTTTATTGACCGGGGACATCGGGAATTACCGATTCGGCCAGACTATACGGGACGGTTGCTTCCAACCTCGAGACGCGAGCGGGTGGAAGTTCATCTGAAAGAAATTGATCAAATAGATGAAGTTTTAATTACCGAGCCAAAAAAAGAGTTAAACAAAAAATAAAGGGGCAAAGCAATCAGGGCGAAGGAGAGCCTGATTTGAAACTGCTGATCAAAAAGGGGCGTCTTCTGGATCCAGGGGAAAAAATAGACGGTCAATTCGATCTTTTGCTGCTTGACGGACGGGTAGCAGAAATAAAACCTGACCTGAAAGAGAAAGCCGACCGGATAATAAAGGCGGAAGGCCTGTTAATAACGCCTGGCTTGATTGATCTTCACACTCACCTTAGAGAGCCCGGGGAGGAGCATAAAGAAACCATCGAGAGTGGCGGCCGGGCTGCGGCCAGGGGTGGCTTTACCACGATCTGCTGCATGCCAAACACCAGGCCGGTCAATGATCGGCCCGAAATCACCCGGGAAATTATAGACAGGGCCAGAAAAGGCTCCCCAGTCAGGGTCTTGCCCATTGCCTCGGTTTCCCGCGGAGAACAGGGACAGGAATTGACCCCGATGGCTGAACTGGCATCGGCCGGGGCCGCCGGCTTTTCGGATGATGGCCAGCCAATAACCAGCTCGGCTTTAATGAGAAAAGCCATGGAGATAGCGGCTTCGCTGGGTCTGCCGCTTATTGACCACTGCGAAGAGAAAAGCCTTTCCCGAAATGGAGTCATCAATGAAGGACGTATCTCCAGGCTCCTGCAGCTTGGTGGTATTCCAGCTGCAGCCGAAGAGATCATGGTGGCCAGAGATATTATTCTGGCCAGAGACTTCGGCTGGCCCGTTCATCTGGCTCACCTGAGTACAAAAGGCTCAGTTGATCTCCTGGCCTGGGCAAAGGCTGAAGGTGTGCCGGTAACGGCTGAAGTCACACCGCATCATCTACTGCTGACAGAAGAAATCCTGCTGACCGGTAATCCAGATGCCAAAGTCAATCCCCCTCTGAGGACAGAAGAAGACGTTAAACCTCTGCGCCGGGCCCTTGAGACCGGGTTAATTGATATTATTGCTACTGATCATGCTCCCCACACCGAAGATGAAAAGAAAGCTGGACTGGAAAAAGCTCCCTTTGGAATAAACGGGCTGGAAACTGCGCTTCCTTCCTTGCTAGATCTCCTGGTCAAAAAAGAGGGTTTCCCGCTGGATCGATTGATCGAAGCATTCACAGCCAGACCGGCTAAGCTGCTCAACCTCAAAAGTGGTGGAAGAATAAAAAAAGGAGAGCTGGCCGACCTGACCATTATTGATCTGGAAGGGAAAACAACTATCAGCCAAGAAACAATGGCTTCCAAAAGTCACAACACGCCATTTCTTGGTACCGCTTTTACCGGTTCAATTGTCATGACTTTCTTTTCCGGTCAGCCTGTTTATCAAAATAAAAATTATGATAAGATTTTAATTGGCTGATTGAGATGACTATAACAGCCCTTGAAAAAAAGCTAAATTATAAATTCAAAAACCGGGCCTGGCTGGAACAAGCTCTGGTGCATAGCTCCTACGCTCATGAACATCCCGAGCTCGGACAGCAGGACAATGAACTGCTGGAATTCCTGGGTGATTCGGTGGTCGGCCTGATTCTGGCTGATTTTTTGTTCAAAAGCTACCCTGGTTTAAGTGAAGGACAGTTATCCAAACTAAAATCCACTTTGGCCTCAACCAACTCTCTCGCTGCTCTGGGCAGAAAGCTCGGTCTTAACAAGCTGATCAGGCTGGGCAAAGGCGAGGAAAAGAACGGTGGGCGAAAGAAGAAAAGTATTCTGGCCGGGGCCCTGGAAGCACTGATCGGGGCTATTTATGTCGATAGTGACTATCAGACAGCCAGTTTGGTTTTATGCTCACTTGTCAAGAAGTATTTCAAAAATCTGCCACCAGCCAATTTTAAAATTAATAATTTCAAATCGGCTTTGCAGGAATATTTTAATCAGCACCAGCTGCCCGGTCCCGTTTATCGAACAGTGAACGAATCTGGGCCTGAGCATGAAAAAGTTTTTACGATTGCCGTTAGCTCAGGGCAGGAAATCCTGGCCAGTGCCAAGGGGCCGTCCAAAAAAAGTGCCGAGCAGAAAGCAGCCCAGAAAGCTCTTAAAAAACTATATAAAGAGAAATTTCAGACAATTTCGGACGAAGCCTTCATTATTAATCAGGACAAAAATGGTCTGGAAACCAAAGACTGAATGGAGCTCTTTCCGCTCAGGAGCTGCCCGCATTATCGGTTTTAATCGACCAAGCCAGACCAGGCTGGTGTCATTTACTCATCAAAATGGCCCAGGATCTGGTTGAAGGTATATTTTCCAGAATAATCTTCAAAACAGCCAGAATCGGAACGGCCAGAACCATACCGGCAATACCCCACAGCCAGCCCCAGAGAATCAAAGTGAACAGGACAAGCAGCGGGCTTAAATCGAGGCTCTGACCCATTAATTTGGGGTCAACGAAATTCCCCAGGATAGAATCAGTGACGCCAATCGCCAGCAGCACCCAGATAGGAGTCAGTGAGTTGCCAAACTGCAAAAAGGCGACCAGAGTAGGAATAATGGTAGCTATAATCGAACCAAAAGATGGAATAAAGTTAAGGACGAAAGTGAGGAAACCCAGGAGCAGAGCAAAATCTACACCAAAAATGATCAGAATCAGGCAGACCAGGGTGCCATTAATAATGCTGAGCAGTGTTTTAACAGCCAGATATTTTTGAATCTGGCTGTTGAGACTTAAAAGCACCCGGCTTAAGTAACTGGCTCTTTCTGGCGCAAAAGCCCTGGCCACTTTGTCGGCCAGTTTATCACGGCCAGCCAGAATAAAAATAATAAAAACAAAGATCAAAATCAGGTTGCCCAGAAAATTAAAAAAGGAGCCGAGCGTTCCAAACAGAACATTGGTAACCTTTTCCAGGTTGATCTGGCCAATGATGGAGGGAACATCCAGTTTAAAAGGGAGATGATCCAGACCGCTGCTGATTTCGGTCAAGAGGACAGTTACTTTTTGAATGTATTCAGGCAAAGAGGCAACAAAATGTTTCCCACTGGAGTAAAGAATTAGCCCGATAAGATAAAGAAGACCAAATGTCACAACGACAATCAGGGTAATAGCCAGACCCTTGGGAACCTTAAGACTGATCAGCCAATCCAGCAAAGGAGAAATTGCATAAGATATAAACAAAGACAGGAAAAATGGAACAAGAACCGGCCTGGCCAGCTTGAAACAGATGCCCAGAACAAAGAGAGTTAGAATCACCAGGCAAACCCTGGTCAGCTTTGATTCGGTCACTGTGACTTCAGCCATTGATCTCCTAATCCGGTCAATTCTGCTCAGTTACCTGGCTACTTCTAGATTCGTTTTTAACTGATTAAAGATCTGGACGGCCTGGTCAGCCAGGGCCAGCGGCACCCGGCTCAGGCCAAAGAGATATTTCCCGACCTGACTGATCAGGATAACCTGACCATATTTATTTACCTGGCGATACCTATCCCCTTCCTGAACAAAAGGCGCTTTTTCGCCAGAATAGAAATCCAGTAACTTTTGAAGGGAGTTACTGGCTTCAGACTCTGTCTTAGCTTCAATGATAAAAGCCTCATATTGACTCCCCTCCAGATGGTAACTGACCGCATAACCATTGGCCAGGAAGTCAAAACCCATGAAATTTTTCTTAATATATTTTTCAGAATTTTTTATTAAATTAGCTGCCGGAAACAGCTTAAACAGAACTGGCCAGCTGCCTTTATCTTTAATCTTTCCATCTACCGCCCCGGCAAATTCTTTCAGATAATCGGCTGTTTGCTCCTCACCATTGTAGCATATTAGCTTGACATAATAGGGACCAGAAATGAAATTAAGAACTTCTCCCTCCAGGTATCCAGCCAGGCCAAAGGGTACCTCAGGTATTTCCGGATAACGTTCGGAACTAAAAATTCCAAAGGCATTAAGCGCTGAACCCATGTCGTAAATTTCAACAGTCACAGAACTCTCTGTCCCCTCCTTTTCATAATTTGCGACCAACAGCTGCTGAAAATCATAGCCAAGATAAGCTTCGGCTGCTCCATCAATATATTCAAAGAGGGTATCAGGATTGTACATCTGGGGATCTTCAGTTAATTCCCAGCCATCGATTCGTGGCAACAACGACCTTATATCTCTGGCTGTAGCCGTAGTTTGAGCCCCCGACTGTGCCCATCCCTGACCAATAAAAGCTAATAGACTCATCAGTGGTATCAGGATAAGAACATACAAAAGATCCCGACCCGGTGGTCTCTTCATTTCGTCCTCCGCCTGACAAAAATATATAACTTTTGTCTGTTTAAAGCAACCGCGAAAGTCAGCTCGAATTGACAATTCAGGGATAATAGATAATCATGAATTTGAGTTTGAATCATGGAAAAAGCCAGAGTGGTTATAATCAGATCAGAGCGAGCTCTGGCCGCCAATGGTCTGCCCGACCCGAGTTCTATGCTGAGAATGTTCAGGAAAGGCCTGGAAATTTTGACCGGCAGCAACCAGGCTGAAGAAGCGTTGCGCCAACTCTTCCAGCCAGCGGAAAATATCGGTATAAAAATTAATACGATCGGCCGGAGGGCTATCAGTACCTATCCGGAAATGGCTGTTACCCTGGGCTTGTGGCTGGGAAAGACTCTGGGCCACGAAGATAAGATCATCATCTGGGATCGAACCAACGAAGAGTTGAAGGAGGCTGGCTATAAACTTTCGAGATCAGTGGGTAGCCTTAGAATCATGGGAACTGACAGCTCGGGGATTGGTTATACATCTCAGCCTGTGATTAATCGGAGTGTAGCCAGTCTTTTTTCCAGAATTCAGGCTGAACTGGTTGACTCAGCTATCAGTCTGGCTCTCCTTAAGGATCACGGAATAGCGGGGATAACGGGAGGTATGAAAAACTACTTTGGTGCCATCCACAACCCCAACAAATACCATGACAGCAATTGCGATCCTTATCTGGCTGACCTGTTTGAGATCGATTTAATCAGAAAAAAGCACCGGCTGACCATTCTCGATGCTCTGCGGGTTCAGTATCATCGGGGGCCATCTTACCATCTCCAGTGGAATGAAAAGACCAATCAGTTAATTTTTGGCTTCGACCCTGTAGCTGTAGATGCAGTCGGCTGGAAACTAATTGAAAATTTACGAGCGAAAAAAGGGCTGCCCGCCCTGTCAGAGGAAAGACGGGAACCAACCTATTTACAGACAGCTGAAAACTTGGGTCTGGGCCTGGCTCATTTCGATAATATCGAGATAATAGAAGAAGAAGTATAATAAGTGGAGAGGCAAGGATGCGTCGTCGTGATTTTTTAAAAGGAACAGCAGCTGGCAGTGGCTGGCTGCTGACTTCCAATTCTCTGCGAACAGGCCAACAGAGACTTCTGGCCACAGAGGCCAGGACAGCTGCTGGCCTGTCGCGGGTTGAAGCCAGATATTATGATCGCCTCCCTGATCGGGAAATAAAATGTCGCCTCTGCCCGCGCTTCTGTCAGCTCGGAGATAAGGAACGGGGGTTCTGCGGTGTTCGCGAAAATCAGAACGGCAAATATTATACGCTGGTTTATGGGCAGGTAGCCAGTTACAACATTGACCCTATCGAAAAAAAACCCCTCTTCCATTTTCTGCCTGGAGCCATGGCTTTTTCTCTGGCGACCGCCGGCTGCAATGTGGCCTGCAAGTTCTGCCAGAACTGGGAAATTTCTCAGATGAGGCCGGAACAGGTGCAAAGTCGCTATCTCCCGCCTGAAGCAGTAGCTGAGGCAGCTGCCCGCTATAATTGTCCGATTGTGGCTTATACCTATTCGGAACCGGTTATCTTTTATGAATTTATGTACGACACCAGCCTTGAAACCAGAAAAGAACGTTTGCGCAATGCTGTTATCACCAATGGTTTTATCAATCCAGAGCCGCTGGCTGAATTAATCAAGGTTGTCGAGGCTATAAAGATTGACTTAAAAGCCTTTAACCAAGATTTTTATACCAATTATGTTCGAGGGCAACTGAAGCCAGTCCTGGATTCGATCAAGCAAATTGCCAGCTCTAAGGTCTGGCTGGAGATAGTTTACCTGGTCATCCCAACTCTCAATGACAAAGCAGAAGAGATCAGGCAAATGGCCCGCTGGCTGAAAACAGAAATTGGTCCCGACTATCCGCTGCATTTTTCTCGTTTTCAGCCCATGTATCTGATTAAAAATCTGCCGCCGACACCTATTTCCACCCTGGAAAGGCTGCGGGATATTGCCCTCGAGGAAGGTTTACATTATGTTTATCTGGGCAATGTGCCCGGTCATCCAGGTGAAAATACTTACTGCCCCAATTGTGGACAGGTGGTAATCGAGAGATATGGTTATACCATCAAAAAAAACAGCCTGAGCGGTAATAAATGCCGTCACTGCCATCAGATCATTCCCGGAGTCTGGAGCTGAGAAGAAGCTACTATCCATTTCTTCTTGGTTTTATAGCCATCTCCTTTCAAATTTTGATCCTGCGTGAATTCGAAGCCAGCCTGCTGGCCAATGAACTGGTCTATGGGCTTGTTCTGGCCTTCTGGCTGCTGGGTAGCAGTCTGGGCAGCTGGCTGGTTAAAAAAAGTATCCCGGCCAGATTCAGCCCGTCGGGAATGTATTATTCTGTTCTCATATTGTTCGTTATTCTGCTCGTCTGGCTGCGGTTCTTCCGGCCTCTTGCCGGCTATCTTCCAGCGGAGGCAGCCGGCTTTTTCCCGGTCCTAATAATTTCTTTTTTGATCTCGATTTTTTTGAGTTTCCCTCTAGGGGCTCTGTTTGTTGCTAATGTTCACTGGTCGGATGGACAACTTCTCAGAGTCTACCAGCTGGAATCATTGGGCTCAGCCGCCGGCGGGCTCGTTGTCTACCTTTTTCTTATCCCCTATTTTTCCAACTGGCAGGCAGCAGCGGTGGTTATCCTGTTAATTTCGCTCGCTATAGCTCTGGCCAGCTCAAGCTGGAAGACAAGAGCTACAGGTTTTTTCGTTTGCCTTCTGGCTTTGTCCCTCTGGTTATTTGATTTTCCTTCCCAGAAAGTGACCTGGCAGCCTTTTGAACTGCTGGCTTCCAGGGATTCAATTTATTCCCGCCTTCAGGTAATCAAATCCGAGGAACAATATTCATTTTATAGCAACAGCCTGCTGGTCTTTAATTACCCTGATCCACAGCTAGCCGAAGACTTGGTTTGTTTTTCTGTTCTGCAGCGTCCCCAGGCCAAAAATATCTTGCTTATTGGAGGTGGCCTCAATGGCAGCCTTGAGCTACTTCTTGCCTGCCCTGAGGTTGAGGTTGATTATGTGGAACTTGACCCGGAGATTATAGAACTGACCCGTTATTATTTACCACAGGCAGCAGCTGTTCTGACTGACCCGCGCATTACAACTTATATTGAGGATGGTCGCCATTTTATTCGTCGGACCGATCATCGCTACCAGGTCATCATCAGTAATTTACCAGAACCCTCTTCGGCCCAGATTAACAGGTTTTACACCGTTGAGTTTTTTGCCCTGGTCAAAGAAAAACTCCTACCTGATGGAGTCTTTTCCTTTATTGTCCCCTCTTCTGAGAATTATATCTCCAGTGAACAGGCTGAACTTCTGGCCAGCCTTTATTATTCTTTAAAGAGCATTTTCCCTATCGTCAGAGTTATACCAGGAGACAGTAATATTTTTCTGGCTTCAGAGGGACCGATTGACGATTCAGATGAGATTTTGAGTCAGAGATGGCAGCAGACCGAACTAAAGACCGTTTTTTTCCGTCCAGAATTCCTGCGCAGCCGGCTTAATCCGGCCAAAAAGCAATATTTAATGGACAGTATTCGGGCTGTCGAGCGGCCACGCCTCAATTATGATAACCATCCTATCAGCTATTTCTTTTCAGCTGTTCTGTGGAGTAAGCAATTCAGAGGATCCGAGCTAAAAGTGCTCAGCCAGCTCAATAAAATCCGGACTTTCTGGCTTTTTGATTTTCCCCTTATAACCCTGCTGCTAACCATGCTTATTTTGAGCCTGAAGAAAAAAGCCAATTCAGCCATTTATCTCTTGCCTCTCTGGCTGATGGGCTTTACCACCATGGTGACTGAAGTTGGCCTTATCCTGGCTTTTCAGTCCAAGCTGGGATTTATTTATGCCAGAATTTCACTTCTATTTACTATGTTTATGTTCGGGCTTTACCTCGGTTCAAAACTGGCTCAAAAACTGAAAAAAACAGATAGCTTAAAGCTGCTGATGGCCATCCAGGCCGGCCTGGTTCTTCTCCTGGTGCTGAGCCGGCGGGCTTTGTCCTCAGAAATTGAAGCTATCTATTATTTTCTACTGTTGATGATGGGTATTTTAGGTGGAGCAATTTTTTCCACAAGCAATGTTCTGCTTCTCAACCTTCGAGCCAGTTATGGGCTGGGCTATGCTCTTGACCTTTTTGGTTCATTTCTGGGCGCTTTGCTGGCATCTTCAATCTTCATACCACTTCTCGGCTTAAATCTTCTTTTCTATCTGTTAATTATTATGAATTCCTTCGGGTTTATATATCTACTGGTAATAAATTTTTCCCGGTAACATGAATTTTTCTATGCAACTTTATATCTGCCACTGACTTTTTATATAATACCTTTATAAGAATGTTTGCTGTAAATTGACTTTAAGTAGTCTTTAATGAAAATAACTAAATCAAGTTTGCTCAGCCGGTTTAAATCCTGGCTGGAAAAAATTGAAGAATCAGATTTAAAAATAAAGATTATCAGTCTATCCATAGCCCTGTTATTTCACCTAGCTCTTATTCTTTATCTGAGGCAGGCCAAAATCCTGATCAATATACTACCCTTTGGTCGTGAAACGGAAGTAACCATAGCCAGCTATCCACCGGTATCACTTCCTTCTAACCTGGAAGAGGTTATAAACCAGCCTCCGGTCAGCGAAGACTTATTTTCAGCCAGTCCGGGTCAAAAACCTGGTACCGGTCAGCCCGGTGCACCAGGCCCAGGCCAGGGCGGCCCTGGCGGCGGTCAACAACCAGCGGGTGGCAGTGGTGGCTCTGGCCCAGGTGGGGGTGCTGCCGGAATTCAAGGCGGGCAGGCAGGCGGGGAAGGCAACCAACTATCAATCCCTTTTAACCTTGATGCTTATCTGGCAGCCGGCAGAAACGAAATAAATCCACCCTCGGGTTTCAGAATGAACCTTTCTACCAGATTTAAGAGTTCTGGCCGCTATAACTTCAGCCTTAAATTGCCGGTTTACCCGGAAGGTGAAAAAGAAACCGGAGGGACAGAAACGACGCCCGGACTCCGAACTGATCTTTTTGGATATGTCGATCCTAAGGCTTATCAACGATCAGGGAAAAATCTGCGCTTTACCCCGGCTGGAAAGCCTATTCCACCAGCTGGAGGAGGCCCTGGTAGTGGCGGAGTAGGCGGGGGATTAGCTGGCTCTGGCAGCGGCAGTGGCTATAGTTACGATATCAGACCCTGGGCAGAAAAAGTCATCAATCTAATTCAGGCTAAATGGAGTTTGCCACAGGTAGCTGTCCTGCCAAAGGAAAAGATAGTGGCTCTAATGATCAGGGTTGATCGAGAGGGACAATTACAATCCTTAGAAATTACCACCTCCACTACCAGTGCGGTGCTGGACGAAGCGGCAGTGGCTGCGGTTAAACTCTGTACACCATTTCCACCTCTGCCACCTGATTTTCCGGGAAAAAGTCTCGAATTTTATCTGATTTTTACCTATCATGACTGACCAGAAAAAGACTGTTATCTATCTGATTGTTTTTTACCTGCTAGCTCCGTCCCTGGCCCTGGCTGATTGGAAAACAGATATCAATCAGTATCTCAAAGAAGAAAAATGGGAGGAAGCACAAATACTTCTGGAAAACAGCCTGCCCTCCTTAGCTGAACCTGACCGCCAGGAGGCCCTGGCCATTCTTCCTTATATTTATCATCGGCTGGGGCAGACCGAAAAGGAAAAACAGGCTGTTGTTAATTATTTTGAAGAATATAATCTGGCTGAACCTTTGTTTGAATTTTTAGACTTCAGCGTATTCAATCCCTGGCAGGAGTTCTGGGGAAAATGGGAAAGAGACTACCCCCTCTTGACCAATCTTAATTTTCTGGTCCCGGCTTCAGCCGAACCGCGGACTATCCCTGAAATGCTCCGCCTGGGCTTTGACCTGTCGGCTGATGCCTATTATAAAATTCAACTGGAGGGACAGCCACTGCTCGGTGGCTGGTGGTCGAAGGGCTCCCATTTAATTCAGCTTCCCCTACCCTTTTCTTATGAAGAACCTTTTACGATTAAGCTGGATGTCTTTCTTAAAACCAGCCTGGTGACAGTCAGAAAAAGGATTGTCATTGATTTTAATGTCAGGCACAGGAATCTCGGTCAACCAGAGCTGGCTGTTCTGAGGCAAAATACCCCTCCCCTGAAAGACATAGAAGGTGAAGTAGCCCTTTATATTGGTGACACTCTAATTTATAAGTCCAGTAAATACCTTCAGAAAAAAGTTCCTGTCAAAATAAATATTCCCCCACCCAATCCGCCTGGTACCAAACCATACCTGGTTCCACAGAAAGACCAGTATCCAATGCGAGCGGTGTCCATCATAGATGCCGTCTCCGCTATTGTCAAAACAGTTAAAGACTGGAGGAAGAAACCCCCCGAGACTACGCCGGCCATCTATAATCGACAGGCCGAGCTTAATTTTGCCTTTATAAATCCAGAGCAACAGGCCGTCAGGACTGAGGTTGAAGTTAGATTAAAGGCAGAAAAGCCTGAAGTTCTCCCTTATTGATAAGAGAGTGACCGGAGCTTCCTTTCTACAACAAAAGATTAAGGCCAGAACCTTTTTGACTCCCGTTATCATCACTAGAAATTTTAATTTTTTTGACTTTCTCTGCGTTTTGAATTATAAGTAGAGTTAAAACGGGAGCAGAGGATAAGAGACCACTGTGTCGAGCGAAATCTATCCAGCAGAAAAAAGAATTAGCCAGAGATTTAAAATTCCAGGAGCAACCGTCTCTTACCGAAAAGAAAACAGGTTATTTAAAAGAAAGTCTTTTGACGAAGAATTTCTGCCTTTGCAGGATTTGAGCCGCGGCGGGCTAAGATTTGTCAGCCAGAAGCGTCTTAAGCCGGGCACAAAGCTACTTCTTCAGTTATCAATACCTGGCGAACGGGCTCCTCTTAGCCTGTTCGGAAAAGTCCGCTGGTCAGCCCGGAATAAAAAAGGAAATTATCCTTTTGAGGCAGGTGTCCAGTTCAATGTTTATGGTGAGAAAAAATCTCAAAATTACCCTGGCAATCTGGTCAAAATAATTTCTCTGGAACAAAAATTCGCCAGCCAGGAACTTGACCTGACTGCTCAACCGGATGAGTATGATATCGAAAGCTCCTGAAGCAGTTGGAACCTGAGCTGAAGTAGCCAGTCAACTCAAGAGTTCTCCGAGGTTACAACAATCTGCGAATAGTCAGCCAGCTGATCAATCAGCGACTGAACCTGAGACAGCAAAGCCAGGCGATTATTACGAATCTTTTTATCTTCAGCCATGACCAGCACCCGGTCAAAAAAATTGTTTAAGGGAGCCTGCAGGCGAAATATTATTTTCTGAGCGCCAGCAAAATCACCTCTGACCATCATCTCCTCGGCATTTTTCTTGATGATATTTAAGGCAGAATACAATTCCTTTTCTTCCTTTTCGCTGAGCCTGGCCGGATCCAACCTGCTTTTGGGCGCCTCTTTTAAAATATTCTTGACTCTTTTGACCATTAAAATAAATTGTTCAAAATTTTTGCTCGACTTGAGGCTATTTAGAGCTTTGATCCTGGCTTCGGTAAAATCAAGATAGTCGAGGCCAGGAGCCAGAGCAGCAGTGATTAAATCATAACCATAGCCTCTCTTTTCGAAGATAAACCTTACCCTCCCGGCCATTAGTTCCAGACAGGCTGTTTTCACCTGTTCGGCCGGCAGTGTCAATTTTTTCTGCAGCAGGGAAATCGACTTATCAACAAGACGGTAAAGAGACAGATGGAACTTTTTATCCAGAATTATCCGGACCACACCCAGAGCATTTCTTCTCAGGCCGTAGGGATCAGATGAGCCGCTGATAGCATAACCGGTTCCAATTATGCCGACTATTGTATCCAGTTTATCAGCCAGAGATAGAATCGCGCCGCCGGTTGAATCCGGTATGGGATCTTCCCAGGAGACTGGCAGATAATGTTCATAAATCGCCCGGCTGGCTGTCTCTGACCAGCCCTGTCGCTGAGCATATATCCCGCCAATCTTACCTTGAAGTTCAGGAAATTCACGGACCATTTCGGTCAGGAGATCAGCTTTGGACAATCTGGCAGCCTCTAAAAGATCTTTTTTAATATTTCTCAGATTGAGGCGGTCAGCAATATAACTGACCAGTTCCTCCACTCTGGCCACTTTATCGGCATAGCTACCAAGTTTTTCCTGAAAAATGACCGCGGACAGCTGATCAGCTCGCTCGGCCAGGCTGACTTTTAGATCATTTTCCCAGAAAAATCGGGCATCTTCCAGTCTGGCTTTCAGCACCCGCTCGTTCCCGGCTAAAATATAGCCTTTAGGATCAGCCGGAGCATCAGCGATACCCAGGAAATAAGGCAACTGTTTTTTGCCCCTGACCACAGAAAAAAGTTGCTGTCCTTCTCTCATGGCCGTTGATAATACTTCCAGCGGCAAAGATAGATAGGACTCAGGAAAACTACCCATGATGACCAGTGGACATTCAATGTTCCACAGCAATCTTTCGAGGAGCCTGTCGTCAGGATAAACCTGAGCTTTCAGGCTGCTTAACTTTTTTTGAAATCCATCTAAAATTTTCTCTTTTCTTTCGGCCGGATCAACCAGCACCAGATTATCTTTTAAGGCCTGATAGTATTCCTGATAACTGTGAACAGAAAGCTCCTGTGGTCGATGAATGAAATGACCGTAAGTCTGGCTGGAAGCCACCAGCCCTTCCAGCGATACCCTGACTATCTGCCCGCCGAAGAGACAAAGAAGACCTTTAATCGGCCTGGAAAAACGAAATGATTTATCTGACCAGCGCATGGTTTTGGGAAAACTGAGTGCAGCTATCAAGGCAGGTAATTTCTCTTCCAGAATCTCGGGCGTTGACTTCCCTTTTTTTAATCTTTTAAACCCCAGATATTCCCCTCTGGCTGTGGTCAGAACCTGAAGATTATCCACTGATATGCCCTGAGAACGGGCGAAGCCCAGAGCAGCCTGAGTAAAGCTACCATCAGGAGCCAGGCCGGCTGTCCGCGGCGGACCAGTCACTATCTCTTCCTGGTCAGGCTGTCTTTCTCCGAGATCAGCTACCAGTACGAGACGCCGACAGGTGCCAATCGCCCTCAGTTCGGAGGTCTCCAGTCCGGAGTTCCTCATCTCTTCAGAAAATTTTTCTTCGAGCTGGGCCAGAGCACTTTTTACATGCGACGAAGGTAATTCTTCAGTCATAATCTCCAGCAGGAACTCCATCAGTTTTCTCCTTCCTCATCAGCATAGAGGCGGGCTATCTGGTTGACCAGAGTTCTGATCTGGCCAATCATTTTGACTCTTTCAGTAACACTGATAGCTTTTCTGGCATCGAGCAGATTGAACAGATGCGAACATTTCAGACAATAATCATAAGCGGGAAGCAGCAGCTTCTGGTCAATCAGCCGCCGGGCTTCTTTCTCGGCACCATTAAATGACGATTGCAACATGGCTATATCAGCCTGCTCAAAATTATAAATAGAAAATTCTTTCTCCTCTCTGAAGCGGAGATCACGATAACTGACATCATCCGACCACTTTAGATCATAAATGTTGTCTTTTTGCTCTAGAAACATTTCCAGTCTTTCCAGACCATAAGTGATTTCAACTGACACCGGGAAAAGTTCCAGCCCACCTGCCTGCTGGAAATAGGTAAACTGGGTAATTTCCAGGCCATCCAGCATGACCTGCCAGCCAACTCCCCAGGCACCAATAGTCGGTGACTCCCAGTCATCCTCATCGAATCTCAGGTCGTGTTCAGATAAATTGATACCCAGAGAAACCAGGCTGTCCAGATAAATTCTCTGGATATTCAGCGGGGAAGGTTTCACAATCACCTGAAATTGGAAGTGTTTCTGGACCCGGTGAGGATTTTCACCATAACGACCATCAGTCGGGCGGCGCGAAGGTTGAACATAAGCTACTCGCCATGGTTTTCGTCCCAGCACCCGGAAAAAAGTATCAGGGGTCATCGTCCCGGCTCCCACTTCCAGATCATAGGTTGGGGCAAGATAACAGCCCTGCCCAGCCCAGTAACGAGACAAAGCCAGGATTAAATTCTGCATGCTCATCATATTGCTTCCTTCGACTATAAATAATCGGTCTATCGTATCTTCTTCAATCAGCAATTAAAAAGGGATTTTATTCTTTTTATGCTTATTTCTCCCATCTCAGGATCGGATTACGGGCTGCCTGAACTTCATCCAAACGGCGGACATAGGTGATATGAGGCGCTGTCCTCAGCAAGTCTGGATTTTCTTTAGCCTCCCGGGCAATAGCTTTCATAGCTTCAATGAAAAGATCAAGATCGCGGCGGCTTTCTGTTTCAGTTGGCTCGATCATCAAAGCACCGTGAACAATCAGCGGGAAAGACATGGTCGGCGGATGAAGACCATAATCGAGCAGTCGCTTGGAAATATCAAGATTGGTAACTCCATATTCTCTTTGATACTTATCAGAAAAAACACACTCGTGAAGGGTAGGCGTATCATATTTCAATTCATACAGACCTTCAAGATTTTTTCTGATGTAATTGGAGTTAAGGACAGCTGTTTCGGCCATTTCTTTTATGCCTTCCGGGCCCAGGCTCAAGATATAAGCCAGCGCCTTCAAAGCGACCAGAAATTGGCCGTAGAAACTTCTAACCCGACCGATTGTCTGGGGACGGTCGTAGTTTAAATAGTAGGCGCCCCCTATTTCTTCGATTACCGGCACCGGTAAAAATGGTTCAAGAATCTTTTTAACAGCTACCGGCCCGGAACCAGGCCCTCCCCCACCGTGCGGAGTGGAAAAGGTCTTGTGAAGATTAAGATGCATGACATCAACTTTTAAATCACCAGGTCTGGTGATCCCGGCCAGAGCATTTAAGTTGGCACCATCCATGTAGAGAAATCCACCCTTAGAATGAACAAGCTCAGCAATCTGACAGATATCCGATTCAAAGACTCCCAGTGTATTGGGATTGGTCAGCATCAAAGCCGCCACTTCCTCATTCATTTCCCTGGCCAGATCATCAACCGAGACAGTACCACGTTCGTTGGATTTTATCTCTTTGACGGTATAACCGCAGAGATGAGCTGAAGAGGGGTTGGTCCCATGAGCGGAGTCCGGAATGAGAACATATTTTCTAGGGTTGCCCTGAGCTTGATGATAGGCCCTGATCAGCATCATGCCGGTCAGCTCACCATGAGCTCCAGCTGCCGGCTGAAGAGTAATAGCATCCATCCCGGTAATTTCCAGCAGCAGTTTTTCCAGAGTTTTCATCAGTTCCAGATTTCCCTGAACCAGTTCTTCCGGAGCCAGGGGATGAGCTTGAGTAAAACCGGGAAGTGAGGCCACTTTCTCGTTGATCTTCGGATTGTATTTCATCGTGCAGGAACCAAGAGGATAAATTCCCAGGTCAACACAGTAATTGGTCTGAGACAGGCGAGTAAAATGCCGGGTAATTTCAGTTTCTGAAACTTCTGGAAAACCTTCAATGTCTGCCCGCAGAGGCAGGCCAGCCAGAAGCTCTTTTTTCTCAGGCACATCCAGTACAGGCACCTTAAAGGCTGTCTTACCTGGCGAGCTTATTTCAAAAATGAGCGGTTCGCGAATGACGTTGATCATCTTAAGACCTCCTGCAGAGCCCGGACATAAAGATCAATCTTTTCCCGGCTGTGTTTTTCAGTAACAGTAATCAGAGCACACTGGTCAAGGCCGGGAAATTCTTTAAGGCCAAGTCCACCCAGAATTCCTCTGTCTTTGAGCTTCTGGTTTATTTCCTCCCAGCTTCGGGGGAACTCCAGTACAAATTCATTAAAAACCGGTCCGCAGAATCTGGCCCTGACCCCGGGAATAGAAGTCAGCTGCTCGCAGGCATAGGCGGCTTTTTGGGCATTAAGCCAGGCCATCTTTCTCAGGCCTTTCCGGCCCAGGGTTTCAAGATAAATCGTGGCCCGAAGAGCACAATGCCCCTCGTTCGTGCATATATTAGAAGTAGCCTTCTCCCTTCTGATATGCTGCTCTCGGGTGGAAAGAGTCAGAACGAAGCCGCGCCGGCCTTCGGCATCAACCGTTTGACCGACAATTCTTCCTGGCAGCTGCCGAACAAATTCTTTTTTACAGGCCATAAAACCTAAATAAGGACCACCATAACTCAAAGGCAGACCAAAAGATTGTCCTTCTCCAGTAACTATATCTGCCCCCAGTTTTCCTGGCGCTTCCAGCAAGCCCAGAGACAGAGGTTCTGAAATGGCCACGGTCAGCATGGCTCCCCGTTCATGAACAATCTCAGCCAGCGCTTTGATATCCTCTATCACCCCGAAATAATTAGGCGACTGACAGAGGAGGACTGCGGTTCCTTCATTTAAAGCCGCCTGCAGTCCCCTTATCTCCACCTGCCCCGACTGGTTATAGGGCAGTTCGACGATTTCCAGACCAAGATTTTTTCCATAGGTATAGATTACCTGCCGGTACTGAGGATTAACTGTTGAAGCTACCAGTATTCTTTTTTTATCTTTAACCCGATTGGCCATTAAGACTGCCTCGGCCGCGCCTGTGGCCCCATCATAAAGAGAAGCATTGGCAATCTCCAGGCCGGTCAACTGACAGATAAGTGTCTGATATTCAAATATAACCTGGAGGGTTCCCTGACTGACTTCTGGCTGATAAGGCGTATAAGGTGAGACAAATTCGCCTCTCGAACTTAAATAATCTACCACAGCCGGAATAAAATGATCGTAAGCTCCACCTCCCAGGAAAGAGACATATTGATCAAAAGTGTTTTTTTTGCTTCTGTCTTCAAAATAACTAAGAAGCTCCGGTTCTGATTTGGCAGACGGTAGGTTCAGCAGATTTCTAAGCCGGTTTTCCTCCGGTATTGAACTAAAGAGCCCTTCGACCGAATTGAGACCTAGAAGGGCCAGCATTTCCTGCCGGTCTTCCTGGCTGATGGGAATATAACTCATTTTTTGCCCCCGTATATAATAAATTCAGTTTTCAGCCCGCAGGCTGATAGTTTTAATGCTCTAGGCCCTCCAGATACTTTTCATAATCGGCGGCCCTCATTAGATTGTTAAGTTCAGCTTTGTCCTTTAATCTCAATTTTAAAATCCAGCCCTCACCATGAGGATCGCGATTAATGAGTTCCGGTGTTTGAATCAGCTGCTGATTGACTTCGATAACCTCTCCAGCGACCGGTGAATAAACATCGGAGACAGATTTGACCGATTCAACCGTCGTTAGCGTCTGGTGGGCCTCTACGGTTTTCCCAACCACCGGTAAATCAACATAAATTATGTCACCCAGTTGCTTCTGAGCAAAATCAGTGATGCCCAGCACAGCTTCCTCACCTTCCACTTTTAACCATTCATGGTCTTGACTGTAATAAAAATTTTCAGGATACATCCTTTCCTCCTTTTTTGTTTTCTCTGATTCTATCGAATCTATTTTTTTTCCCTTTTGTAAAAGGGTGTGGGCACAACTCTGGCCTTCGCCATCTTGTCCCGAATACCGATCTCAAATTCAGTCCCGATGGCTGTAGCTTCGATCGGCAGATAAACCAGTCCAATGGCTTTCTTAACATAAGGCCCGTAGCTACCCGAACAGACTTCTGATACCTTTTGCCCGCCCATGTAAACTGGATAATGTGGACGAGCGATGCCTTTATCAACAACTTCAAACCCAACCAGTTTTCTTTTCAATCCTTCAGCCAGTTGTTGCTCTAAAGCCACCTTGCCCAGGAAATCTCCTTTTTGAAATTTAACAATCCATTTTAGATCTGCTTCCAGAACAGTTGTTTTATCACTGATATCATTGCCATAGAGCATTAACTTGGCCTCCAGCCTCAAGGTATCTCTGGCTCCCAGTCCGACTGGCTGGAGTCCCAAAGGCTCGCCCCGGGCCACAATGGCTTTCCAGATCACCTCTGGAGTTTCTGAGGTAGTGTAAATTTCGAAACCGTCTTCACCGGTATAACCGGTCCTGGAAACCAGGCTATCAATTCCTGCCACCTGCCCATAAGCATAACTAAAAGATTTCATCTGGCCGAGGTCAATTGCGGTCAGTGGCTGCAAAATTTCCTGGGCCAGCGGTCCCTGCAAAGCCAGTTGAGAATAGCGATCGCTTTCATTGGTTACCCGGGCCTTAAAGCCAGCTCCTTTCTCTTTTATCCAGGTGAAATCTTTATCAGTATTAGCCGCATTGACTACCAGCAAGTATCTGTCCGGCACTGATAAGCAATAGACCAGCAAATCATCAACAAACGTTCCCTGGGGCGTGGTCAGCGCAGAATACTGGACCTGCCCGGGCAACAGCTTGCCGGCATCATTCGGAGTGAGGTATTGAACGAGAGCCAGAGCTTCTGGACCTTCGACCATTATTTCACCCATATGGCTGACATCAAATAAACCGGCCTTTGTTCTGACGGCCAGATGTTCTTCAATCAGGCCGCGGTATTCAACTGGCATTTCCCATCCAGCAAACTCAATCAGGCGGGCGCCAGCCTCTCGATGAACCTGATTTAACCTGGTTTTTTTCATGCTGATTCCTTTCTAAATCTAATGCTTTACCGTGCTTATTTAGTATCATAAACCAATACTCTTTTTCAAGCAAAACCACAACTTGTTAGCCGGATGATTTTTGTTATAATTACAATCACTATGTATCAGACGAAAAAGAAATTGCGGGAAGAAATTGCTGAGCGGCTGAAAGGCGAATGGCCTGTCAACCTGGATGACATTGAACTGGTACCTACCCCTGATGAAAAGTTTGGAGATCTGGCTTTATCCCTGGCTTTTCCTCTGGCCAAAAAACTGAAAACCAATCCCAGGGCCATAGCCTCCAGAGCAGTTGAGCTATTATCCGGTCTGGAAGGGGTGGAGCGAATTGATATAGCCGGTGCTGGCTATATCAACCTTTACCTTGACCGTCAGTCTTTTTTTGAACAAAAATTCAGAAATCTGGGAAAAAGCGGACTCGAGCCAGAAGAGAAAAAAATCATTGTCGAGCATACTAATATAAACCCTAACAAAGCAGCCCATGTTGGCCATTTGCGTAATGCCTGTCTGGGCGATACGCTGGCCAGATGTCTTCGTTATAAAGGTGAGCGGATTGAGGTCCAGAATTACATTGATGATACAGGTGTGCAGGTTGTTGATGTGGTTTTTGGCCTGCTTGAACTGGAGAAAAAGTCCTTAGCCGAAATTGAGAAGATGGCTGACCGGTTTGATTACTATTGCTGGGATCTTTATGCCCGCGTTTCGAAATATCTGGGTGAAAATGAGCAGGCTCGCAACCGGAGAGCAGAAATCCTTAAAAAAATCGAGCAAGGTAATTCGCCTGAAGCTGACTACGCCCAGCTGGTCTCCAGGCGGATTTTGCGGGCTCACCTGGCCACCATGAGCCGGCTGGATATCACCTATGATGTCCTGCCCTGCGAAAGTAGCATTCTCCGCCTTAAATTCTGGGAAAAAGCTTTTGCCAGATTAAAAGAAGCAGGGGCAATTTATTATTCGACCGAAGGCGAAACCACCGGCTGCTGGGTGATGAAACTCGAGGGAGAAGAAGAACGGGAAAAAATTATTGTGCGGTCCGATGGCACTGTGACTTATGTTGGTAAAGATATTGCCTATCAGCTCTGGAAATTTGGGTTGCTCGGGCAGGATTTTTATTATGAGCCATTTGCCACCACTTCCGACCATACCATCTGGATTTCTTCCGGAGAGCCAACCGGTTATGATGTTCATTTTGGCGGAGGGAGTAAGGTTTACAATGTGATCGATGTTCGCCAGTCCTATCTTCAGAAAGTTGTGGTCCAGGGACTTAAAGCCCTGGGCTATGAGCAGGAAGCCTCCAGAAGTATCCATTTTTCTTATGAAATGGTAGCTCTGTCTCCGCGGAGCCTGTCAGAGATAAAGGTAGACCTGTCGGAGGAAGATAAAGAACGCTCTTTTCTTGAGGTCTCAGGAAGAAAAGGCCTGGGTGTTAAGGCAGATGATCTAATAGACAGGCTGGAAGAAAAAGCGCTGGCTGAGGTTGATAAAAGAAATCCTGACCTCCAACCAGCCGCTAAAAAGTTAATAGCAGCTCAGATTGCTACGGCCGCAGTCAGGTATTTTATGCTTAAGTATGCCCGCAATTCACTGCTTATCTTTGATTTCGATGAAGCTCTGAATTTTGAAGGTGAAACCGGTCCATATCTTCAATACACTGCAGTTAGATTGAGAAGCATTTTCCATAAATTCGAAGAAAGGACTGGTATATCGGGGCAGGAGTTGCTCAAGACCATAGCTAACAGTCAATTCAGTCCGTCAGAGTTAAGTCCGGAAGAAGCTCGTGACTTCTGGCAACTGGTTGTTTACGGCTCAACCCTCGACGAAGAAGTTCTGCGAGCCATTGCTACCCTGGAGTTTTCTGGCCTGGCCAAATTTACTTTTAATCTTTGCCAGAAAATAAATGGTTATTATCATCGTTATCCGGTCCTGGCCGAAAAGAACCATGAACTCAGGACCTTTAGATTGAAAACGATCTATTTTGCTCATGAAATTCTAAATCAGGCTCTGGGCCTCCTGGGAATCCAGGTTCCAGATAAGATGTAGCTTTTACCTCAATCAAAAAATTTTATAAAATTATTGACAGCCTGAGGAGGTGCCAATGATAGAAACTCAACACCTGCAAAAGAAATATGGCGATCTGATAGCAGTCGAAGATCTCAGCTTTAAAGTGGAGGCCGGCGAGATCTGGGGTTTGCTGGGGCCAAATGCGGCTGGTAAAACCACCACCATGAGGATTCTGACCGGCTATCTCCCGGCGACCAGCGGGAAAGCCTCAGTGGCCGGCTATGATGTTTTTGAGCAGGCAGAAGAGGTAAAAAAAGAAATCGGCTATCTGCCGGAAACTGTTCCACTTTATCCTGAAATGACCGTTGAAGCCTATCTGGGATTTGTAGCTGAAATTAAACAGGTGCCAAAAAACCAGAAAAAAGCAGCCATTGATCGGGCAGTGGAAACTACCGGCCTAACAGCAGTCAGAAAAAGGCTCATCAAGAATATTTCCCGTGGCTACCGGCAGCGGCTGGGTATTGCCCAGGCTTTAATTCACAATCCAAAAGTGATTATTCTGGATGAGCCGACCATTGGCCTTGACCCGGCTCAGATTGTTGAAATCAGGCAACTTATCAAATCTCTGCGCGGTGAACATACCGTCCTGCTATCAACCCACATTCTGGCCGAAGTTACTCAGGTTTGTGATGGTGTGGTCATCATCAATGAAGGTAAGCTGATGGCTGCCGGGCGACTGGCCGAGTTAACCAGCGCTTACCGTGAGAAAGATGGAGTCTATTTAAAGCTTAAAAAAGCCGAGGATGAGGTTTTAAATCTTTTTCGACAACTGCCCGGAGTGGAAAAGGCAGTCCGGGAAGGGGAAGAAATCAGACTTGAATGGGATAGAAACCTGGACCGGCGTGATGAGGTTATCAAATGCTGCCTTGAACATCAGCTTGGTTTAATTGAAATGCGCTCTCTGGCTTTAACCATTGAAGAACTTTATCTGAGAATTGTCTCAGGAGGAATAGAACAATGAAAGCAGTCTGGTCAATCATAAAAAAAGAATTACTGACCTATTTCACCTCGCCCATTGCCTATATCATCATCTTTACCTTTCTTCTTCTTTCCGGTTTTTTCTTCTACAGCCTGATTTCCTGGTTTAATTCCATTGCCCCCCAAATGGCTCAAAATCCATATTATTACCAGCAGATAAATATCAATCAGATGGTTTTCTCTCCTCTTTTCAATAATCTGAGCATAGTTCTGATGTTGATGTTGCCCCTTCTTTCCATGAGACTTTTTTCTGAAGAGAAAAAAATGGGAACAGAGGAATTGCTGTTTACTTCGCCTTTATCGATCACGCAGATAATTGTCGGCAAATATCTTGCTTCCCTTATAGTTCTTTTTATCATGCTCTTGTTGAGTGCGATTCCAGTGCTCTTTACCTTTATATACGGAAATCCAGAGACGGTTCCGTTTCTCCTTGGTTATCTCGGCCTGTTTCTGATGGGCGCAGCCTTCTTAGGATTGGGAGTCTTCTGGTCGTCAATTACTGAAAATCAGATTGTTTCTGCCGTCCTGACCTTCGGGACTCTTCTTCTTTTCTGGGTTCTGAGCTGGGTTAGTTATTCGGCTCATGGAATATGGCAGGGTGTCCTCAATTATCTGTCCTTTTTTGAGCATTTTGATAGTCTGACCAGGGGAATCTTTGATACCACTGATCTTGTTTATTACTTGAGCTTCGCTTTTTTTGGTCTTTTTCTGACCCATTCAGTCATTCAATCCAGAAGGTGGAGGTAAGCTCATGAGCTGGCTAAAAAAATATCTAAACTATGCTGGACTGGCACTCCTGGTTGCTTCCCTTGTTTTGCTTATCTGGCCTCAATATGGAAAAGTTGCGCTTATTCTGGCAATTTCCGGCCTGGTTCTGCTCATTGTTTATCTTCTCCTTAATCTGTCCAGCCTTAAGGAAAGCCTCCAGCGGCGTTCATTTATCTATTCCGGAAATTTGCTGCTCATCATCATCCTGGTGCTGGGACTGCTGATCATAGTTAACTATTTCCTGGCCAGACACCACTACCGGATCGATTTTACGGCAGCTAAAATTCACAGTCTTTCTGAGCAGTCGATTAAAATAGTCAAAAACCTGAAACAGGAAGTTACTATTAAAGCCTTTTTCCGCGAAGGTAATCCAGGCCGGGCAACAATGGAAAACCTGCTTAAAATTTATGCCTATCATTCGCCAAAAATTAAGTACGAATTCATCGATCCTGATAAAAATCCTGGACTGGTAAAAAAGTATGGTATCACTGAGGATGGCACCACTGTCTTTGAACTCGGAGACAAAGAAAACCGGATTACGACCACTTCCGAAGAAGATATTACCAACGCTATCATCAAGCTTACCAGGGAAAAGAAGAAGGTTATTTATTTTCTGGAAGGACACGGAGAAAATTCCATTGAAGATAGCGGTGATAGCGGCTTCAGCACAGTCAGGAGCGAACTGGAAAAGATTGGCTATGAAGTAAAAAAGCTACCTCTTGCCCTGTCGGCTAACTTCCCGGCAGACTGTAGTCTGCTGGTTATCCCAGGGCCAAAGGCAAGACTTCTTCCCAATGAGCTTGACACCCTGAAACAATATCTTGACCAGGGTGGACGGATTCTTTTTATGATTGATCCAGAAACCGAGACCGGATTAGAAACCTGGTTGGCTGATTATGGTCTCAGCATTGAAAATGATATCGTTGTTGATCGGGTTTCGCGCCTGCTAGGTGGTGATTATTTTATGCCAGTTGTGACCGAATACGAGAATCACGAGATCACCAGAAATTTCCGTTATGCTACTTTTTACCCTCTAGCCCGGTCAGTAAATATCGCCGACTCCAGGCCTGAGGGTATGATTCTGACCTCACTGGCCAAAACCAGCAGCAATTCCTGGTCAGAAAGGCAGCTCGACCAGCCAGAAGTTTCTTTTGAACCTGAAAAAGATAAGGCGGGACCGGTTTCCCTGGCCGTGGTTGGCAGCAAGAAAATTACCATTAGTAATCCAAATGAGCCGGAGGAGGCAGCTGATAAGGAGAAAACAGACTCTTCCTCCAACCGGGAATTAAGACTGGCTGTTTTTGGTGACTCGGATTTTATTACCAACAAGTACTACAACCTCTCGGGTAATGGCAATTTCTTTCTCAATACAGTCAACTGGTTGACTGAAGAAGAAGACCTCATTTCGATTCAACCGAGAACCCAGTTACCACGAACGATTCAGTTGACGCCCAGTCAGGGGCGTTTACTGATGTTTATCTCGATCGTCCTGCTACCAGCTCTGGTCCTGTTTATTGGCCTGGGCGTCTGGCTTAGAAGGAGATCTCTATGAGATTCAAAACTACCATCATTCTCTTGATTATATTCATCTTAGCTCTGGCTGGAGTTCTGCTGATTGAAAATAAATCAAAAGCAGTTAAAGAAGAAAGAGAAAAGCAGGAAATGCTGACCGATCTCAAGGTCAGCGATATTGAGAAGGTCCAGTTAACGGGTACAGCCCAGACTTCCATCACCGTTAAGAGAGACGAACAGGGCAACTGGCAGATTATTGAACCGCTGATGACGGAAGCAGACAGTTATGAAGTTAACAACCTGGTCGAAACTCTGTCCAATTTGAGAATTGAGCATGTTGTTGATAACCAGCCGGCTGATTTAAAAGAATACGGTTTTAATCAACAGGAAATCAGAATCTGGTTAAAAGGGCAAAGTGAGCCAGTGGTGATCTTGACCGGTATGGAAAACCCGCTCGACGGAACTCTTTATGCAAAAAGGGCTGACGAAACCAGGGTCGTCCTCTTGCCCGGCTATCTGAAGAACAGCCTGGATAAAAAACTTTTTGATCTAAGAAGCAAGGAAATTGTCAAATTTGATCCGGACCAGGTCCAGGTAATAGAACTGATTTCTAAAGACCTTGCCTGGAAGCTAATCAAAAAAGAAGAGAACTGGTACTTCACCAGTCCGATCGAAGCCTTAGCCTCAACTTCCCAGATTGACTCTATCCTGAGTAATCTGTCGACAGTTAAAGCCAAAACCTTTCTGGCAGAAGAAAAAAGACCGGAAGATTTAAAAGCCAGCGGTCTGGACCGGCCAGGGTACACCCTAAAATTGATTCTGGCTGATGGCCAGGAACTGGTCATAAACCTCAATAAAAAAGAAGAAAAAGCGCTGGCCACAAGCTCCCAGCTGGCCGGAATTGTGGAGGTAGAAGCCCAACTGATAAACAACCTGGCCCGACCGGTCAGCGAGCTAAGAGAAAAAAAGGTGGCTTTATTTAATAGCTGGGAGGCCACCAGCCTGACCATAAAAAAGGGAGATAAGTTTTTTGAGGTCATAAAGGAAAAATCGGGCGAAAAAGGCCAGGAACGGGAAGAGTGGTATCTGCTTTCCGAGGCTGGACAAAAAGAGCTGGCTGACAGTTCAAAAGTCGAATCATTTTTGCGAAAATTAGAATATCTTCAAGCTGTGGACTTCATTGACCGGCCAGAAGATTCAAAAAAGTACGGGCTGGATAAGCCTGAATATGAAATCACGGTCAAAACTAAAAGTGAGGACGATAAGGAAAAAATTATCAAACTGTTTTTTGGTCAAAAGCTGGAAGGTAAAAACCAACTTGCTGTCCGCAACAACGATTTTAATTATCTTTTTTTGATTGAAGCCAGTGCTCTAACTGACTGGCCAGCTGGTCCTGAAGATTTTAAAGCAGTTGAAATAAAAAGCTAATTCTGATAATAATTAACCGATGGAAGAAACGAGGGGCGGGCCCACAGATATCCAGCAGGAAAACCTCAGTTTGACTAAGGTTTATGAGTCTATTAAAGAGATCAGTCTGGCCAGAACCCCGGATGATCTGCTTCTCCGCTTGCTGCAAAAAGCAGTTTCTTTCTGCCAGCCTGAACTGGCCAGCTTTTTGATCAAGGATCAGGCTACGGGGGATCTGAGGTATGCTTTAACCCTTGGAGAAAAAGCAGAAAATTTAAAAGACAGGCTGGTCAGAAAGGGCGAAGGAGTTGGCGGCCTGGCCGCTGAAACCAATCAGAATATTATTATCACCGATACCAGAGAAGATCCCAGATTCAACTCTGAAATTGACCGATTGCCAGAAATCGAAATAAAAAGCTTGATGGCCGTTCCCTTTCGGGTGGAAAAGGTGGTTTTTGGCCTTATCTATCTTATCAAGGGCCCCGGGAAGATGGCTTTTTCCCTGGAGGAATTCAAGTTGCTTCAGACTCTGACCAACTTTGCCGAACTTTCTCTGGAGCGACTGGTCCTGGTTAAAGAGCTAAAGCAGCTGGAAGATTATGACGGCCTGACCCAGACCTATAACCCCAGGACATTTTTTACTTATTTTCAGCGAGAAATAGATCGCTGCCAGCGATATGGCCATGATCTATCGTTGTTGAGAATTGATGTCGATTATTTCGAGAAAATAATTCAGACTTTTGGCCAGGAAGCCGGTGAGCGGGTTTTAACCAATCTAAGTTTTATTTTGAAAAAAACCACCAGGCGAGTTGATCTCGTGGCCAGAATCGAACTCGACGAATTTCTGGTGCTTTTACCTGACACGGGTCAGGCCGGAGCTTTAAAGCTAAAGGAAAGACTTCTTAAGATCCTGGACAACCAGAACCTAAGATCAACCGGTATCCCCTACACTGTGTCCATTGATGTTTTTTCTGAATCAGGAGCAGATGCCGCTAATTTTTACCGGTTACCTCAGATCAACGCCTGGATAAATCAGCTAAAAAATCAGGTCCAAAAAAGAAAATACCCAACACCAGGAGAAGAACTGGCTGATGCTGTTTTGAACAACCTGGTTAACGCTAAAAAGTAAAAATCAGCTGAGAGAAAGCTACACCCGCGCTGATTGGCTGAGATAAGAAGGTGATTTAAATCAATCCTGCTGCTTGATGTTTCTGGTAGATATCAGCGGCCAGTCTGGTCAGAAGCGCCAGGTCTTCCGGTCGCGGATCTCCCTTGATCTGGACCGGGTTTAATAGTTCAAATCTGACGCTGTCGAGCATGGCTTTTAGCTGGTCAAAAGCCCTTGATTTCCAGCCATAGGAACCAATAAAACCGGCGAATAAAGCCTTTGGCCTTAAAGCATTGACGAGAAAAACAGCTTCCGCTACCAGCGGATGGAGGCCAGTCAAAATAGTTGGCGAAGCTACAATAATAGTAGCCGCTTCAACCAGCGACATAGCCAGATGTCCGAGATCGGCCACGGCCAGATTAAAAGGCATAACCTTAATTCCCCGTCCGGCCAGTTCCCAGGTAAGATGGTCAACCATTCTGGCTGTTGAACCATGCATACTTACCCAGACCATGAGGACTGAATTTTCAGGCTGATCAGCTATCCATTTTTTATAAGCATCGAGGATAAAAGCTGGCCTGTCATAAATAGGACCGTGGCTGGGGGCGATAAGTTCAACTTTCAGCCCTTCCAGCACCGGCCAGTTCTTCTGAATGATTTTTCTAAATGGCATCATGATTTCAGCAAAATAACGTTTGGCAGGTTCATAAATCCTTTCTTCATCCTTAACCAGTAAGTCAGAAGAGGCCAGATGAGAACCAAATAAATCACAGCTGAAAAGAATTTTATCTTCCTCCAGATAACTCAGCATGGTTTCTGGCCAGTGAACCCAGGGAAAATGGATAAAGCGGATGGTCCGGCCACCTAGATCCAGACGTTCTCCATCAGCCACCGTCCTTATTCTGTCTTCTGCCACATGAAGATGAGTGATAATCAAATCCTTAGCAGCCGGCGTGGCCAGCAGTCTGGCTTGAGGATAGCGCTCAAGAACATAGGGAATTAGACCGGAGTGATCCTGCTCGAGATGGTTGGCTATAACCAGATCAATTTTAGGAAAATCATTTAAATGGCTGGCCAGAATATCTTTTTTAGTCGGATCAACAGCATCTATCAGGACAGTTAGATCTCGACCCCGGACAATATAGGCATTGTAACTGGTTCCATCGGGTAATGGGATGAGCGAGTCAAACAACCGCCGGTCCCAATCTTCGGCTCCAACCCAAAAAATTTCGTCAATCAGTTTTTTAACTGCCATTTGTTCCTCCTGAAGTGACATTATTACTATTTATATCTTGTTCTATATCATACACCAACTGGCCAGGGCTTCTAGGAACTCCTGGCCTAAAAATCACCTTTATCCTTAGCGATCTAAAGTTATCTCAAGCTTCAGGGAATCTTTTCTTAGAAAAATATATAATTTCGGGGTGCGGTTCGTAACCAAGCCTGGCAAACAATTGCCTGGAAGCTGTATTGTCTTCCTCAATCAAAGCAGCCAGGAGGCTCAAGCCCCTTTTCTCCAGTTCCTCTTCCGCTCTTTTTACCAATTGAGTTCCAAGACCCTGCCGGCGGGCATCAGGATGAACAGCCAGACGGTTAATCCAGCCTTTCCGCCCATCATGAGTCGCTAAAACCGTGCCGGTAATTTTCCCTTCTTTCTCAGCCACCAGAAAAATGACCTGGTCGAGCTTTATTTGCTGCTCCAGTTGCCCGCGGCTATCTCGACCCTGAGGTTTAAGGGGCAGCTGGCAGAGCTGCCAGAGATTTATAACCTCTTCATAGTCAGTTATTTTAAATTTTCTAATCAAAACCTCCATTGGACCTCCCCGATTCAACGCAGCAGAACAAAAATAAATAAAACCCAGACCAGATAACTTAGACTGCTGACCAGCAAGCCGGTTCCCCTTTTTACCCACCTTCGGCCACTGACTGTCAGGCAGGTAGCCAGCCAGCCAGAAAAAAGAGCAATAACTACCAGACTTATATAAACTGTTTGAAACCAGCCAGGATTGGAAAGAAGATCTACCCATTCTTTTTGAGACATACCAATAAGGTACAATACCGAGGTAAAAAAATGAGGTAGCCACAGCCAGAATAAAAAAGGATAAAAACCAAGAGCCAGCCCGGCAGAGAGCTGCCTCCAGCTAAACTTTTTCGCCCCGAACATCCCCAGAGTCAGACCAGCTAACCAGCTGACCAGGAACCAGCTCAGGACCAGCCAGGGAACAAATATAACTGCCTGCCAGAAAAAATAGTTCTCCAGCCCTAAAGGCAAAGTTAAAGGTATAGCCGGAATATTCCCGCTAAAAGCCTGAATAATCGAGGTCAGGCCAAACATCAGGCCAAGAAGAAGCAGCCCGGAAAAGGCTCTTGTCCATAGTCCCGAAGTCAGCTGGCTTTCCAATAACTGCCGGTTCTTATCAGGTCTGAAGACTGCTCTTAAGACGGTTTTTACTACCCTCTTCATGTCCGGATTTCCTTACGACAACTTCAATTTTAATAGGCAAACAGATTCTTAGAAGCAAAAAATGGGTCACTCGTCAAATTCAGGTTAAGCCGCCTCAAGCCAGTTTCATCCCCTGGCGTTGGTATATGGGTCAGATGCATTTCGCAGCCCTTTAATTCTTTTAACTGGTCAAGGGCCAGCTGGGTGGCCGGGCTGGCCGAGGAAGTTATAGCCAGACAGGTCAGCACCTCAGTTAAATCGAGGCTCAGAGCCTTACCCCCGAAGATATCCTGTTTGAGATAAGCAGCTCTTTCCAGTACGGCAGGTGGCAAAAGATGAATGTGGTCCGGAATACCAGCCAGGATTTTCAAGGCATTTAAAGTTGCACTGGAAGCGGCATGTAATAAAGGCGAATTACTACCCTTGACGATCCGTCCATCCTTTAATTCAATGGCTGCTCCGACATAAATTCCATTATGGCCCTTGTTCTTAAGCCTGGCTTCAGCTGCTGCTTCCCGCGCAGGTACAACAACTGGTCGATCCTCTGGTTTGAGGTTCATCTCTTTCATCAATAATTCAGCCCTTTCTACGGCTGGCTGCTCGCTAAAGCCTAAAAGAAACTCACATTGATAACGAAAATAACGCCTGATAATTTCTTGAAGGGCAGCTGACTGCACTATCTGGTCATCGGTTATTCCCCGGCTGACCACATTGACACCCATATCGGTGGGCGACTTATAAATAAAGCCATTACCAGAGATTTTGCTCAGAATCCGTCTTAAAAGGGGGAAAGCTTCAACGTCCCGGTTATAACTGATGGCCCGCTGGTTATAAGCTTCGAGATGAAAAGGATCAACCAGATTGAAATCACCCAGGTCAGCCGTAGCCGCTTCATAAGCAACATTAACCGGATGTTTGAGCGGCAAGTCCCAGATGGGGAAAGTTTCAAACTTGGCATAGCCTGCCCGCCGTCCACGGCGATATTCATGATAGAGCTGCGAAAGACAGGTGGCCAGCTTCCCGCTACCCGGTCCAGGACCGGTGACCACCACCAGCGGTTTGGTGACTTCGATAAACTGATTAGCTCCATAACCTTGGTCACTTACTACTGTCTCAATATCGGTCGGGTAACCGCGGGTGAAGCGATGAGTATAAACCATGATTCCCCGGCGCTGCAGACGGTTAGCAAAGATCCTGGCTGAAGCCTGTTCTTCATAACGGGTGATAACAACAGAGGAAACAGTCAGCCCCCAATCAGCCAGATCATCAATTAATTTCAAAGCATCGGCATCATAGGTAATACCGAAATCCGCTCGCAGTTTCCTTCTTTCAATGTCACCAGCATAAATGCAGAGAATGATATCAAGTTGATCCTTCAGAGATTCCAGTAACTTTACTTTGACGTTGGGATCATAACCAGGCAAGACCCTGGCTGCATGGAAATCATTCAAAATCTTGCCACCAAATTCGAGATAAAGGCGCTCCGGGAAAAGCGACAGCCGCCTGGAGATGGCCGCCGCCTGCTCTTTTAAATAGACTTCACTATCAAAACCGTTTTGATGGATCATTAAGACCTGCTGCCAATTATTTTAATTTATTTTTTAGCCGGATGATAACCATCTCTCCGGCCAGACCGTAATCCTCGTTATTATACTCCGATCCGGCTGGTTGTCCACCCTCCGGCGCGCGCTGAAAAGCTGCGGGCCAGGCCTGCCCGGCCGGAGGATTCAAGTGGTGGGGACCAAGGGTATTTTTCAAGGTTCCATAGATAATAACTGAAATTTGATTAAGACCAGTTTTAAGTTTCGACCTAAGAGGTAAATAATCATGACGACCGATAATATATCCGGCCTTCTCCCCGTTGATTACAACTTCAGCCAGAGCCCCCAGCCAGTCAGGTAGATGCAGGTAGAAATCAGCAGATGGCTGTGGTTCAGAAAGCTTAAAAAAAGTTTGATATTCAACGCGCTGTCCGTAAAGCGGCAAGCCCTGTTCTTTCCAGGAACCGGGTTCAAGTTTTCTGGTCGGAGAAAGAATAAAGCCTCGATTGGCTGCCTCTAATGAAAAATTGCCCAGAACATAGATCGGCTCGAGTTCAGCCAGTAAATCAAATGGTTTGGCAATGAGCGTCACCGTATTCGCACCAATTCTTGCTGCCTGGCTTAAGGGGTAAACAGCAATTGATTTATCAAGCCACCAGCTTCGCTCCTCTGGTTTTAAGAGCCGGCCGTTAACTTCAACTTTAAAAATTGTCGGCCGCTCGACAGCGAGTTGCAGAGAGTTCAAATCAACTCCAGGTCGAATGGAAAAATGAAATTGGGCACTGTAGCCCGAATTAGACGGAAAATGATTCCTGGAAACAAGACCATCCTGAAACTGTACTGCCGAATCCCAGGGATTACGGTCAAATCCATGGAAATTAAAAGCCCTTCTCTGGGCTTCATAAAAATAAAGATCCCGGGCTGTTCGGCCAGGCAGGATTAAGTCACAATAATCCAGGGTCAAAACATTGGGATCCATCCTTCTTATTGATTCTGGCTTGAGTTTTATTTCTTCCTCTATTGCTTCTTCGTAGTCAACCCTGGTTGAGACCGAAGTCTGTCCTGATTGCTTTCGGTCATAGATGGCCAGAAGCAGACTTTCCCCGGGCTTAAGATTAAATTTTAAATCAAGCCAGCCTCTTTTGCGCTCGGCCTGAACATAGCTGGTTTGTCCGCTCATTAAGTCCCATTTCTCCAGGCTGCGACCTTTGAGTTTTATGTGGCCAGCAGCAGGTTTGGTCGGGCTGATATTGGCCAGAAATAGAATCTGCCCGTCCTTGTACTGGCGCCGCTGGTGAAATAGCATATCCTCGCCACTTAGCTGGCTGAATTCTATAGCTGGCTTAAGACGGGCTGAAAAGACAGCCTTCAGGTTTTCCCCTGCCAGTGAAGTTGATTCCAATTGTTCAAAATTGCCTGAGGACTTGAACTCAGCTAAAACCGAAGAGGGTTTTCCGTCCACCAGTAGCTCTTTTTCTCCCCATGAAATGACTTTTCCCCCGCTTTCCAGGAAACTTTTTAGAAGTTCCACCGTCCTTTGTTCAAGATTCTCCAGGCCAGGCGGAAGGACGACCAGGTCGTAGTCCCTCTGGCCCACCCTGAGTTTCTTACCCTGATACTGGCCATGGTCCTTTAAAATAAATTCGCTCAGAAGGTCATATTCAATTTGTTCTCGCTCCAGGAGGTGAACGAAGTTCTGAAAATCAACGGCAATTTTTTCAAATTTTTCATTTTTTTCAGCCGGTGAATAGTACATCCAGGCCGAGGTGGTGGGCTCAATGACCAGAATCTGGTTAAGCTGCTGGCCACGGCTCATGACCATTGATAGCCGCGCAAAATAATCATTCATCAGCCGGTAAGCCGGCCACCACGGCTCGTGATAGGAAAAAGATAGGGGATGATCCCTTTTCCTGGCACCGACAATGGTCACATAAGATAAATGCTGGTTGAGAAAATTAACACCAAGAGCATATTCCCAGTCCCCAATTCTTTTCTGATCAAAAAAGGTCAGGTCCCAGCCGCTGGCGCCGTAGGTCTCGGAAAGAGTCCGCCGCCGGCCAAGTTGATTGGCCAGGCTGCCAAGTTCCCTGACAGCGCGTGAGTTGCCAAACTGAGCCTGGGGCAATCTTGACCAGTTATTCATCAGAATATCAATGCCGGGCTGCTGAGCATAGGCATTGAGAGCCAGGCTGTCTGGATTATTGCGCGGTACCGGCCAGTCATGCTCCCAGTAATGACCGGTAAAAATAAGATTATTCGCCTCACAGTACCGGCTGTAGGGCCTGGCCCAATTCTCTACAAACAGCTCCAGACAGGTAAGATAGAAATCATGCCTTACCCGACGAAAATCACCTTTTTCAATCAGAAGTGAAGGCAGTTCAGTCTTTAAATCATAGCCCCGGCGCTTCAGGAATTCGGTCAGCAGGGCGGGGGTATAATTGACTGCCCATGAACTACCAGCTGGCCCGATCTCGGCTTCATCTTGAAAGGAGCCAGGAATAGTTTGACCAAATTCAGCTCCGCAGACTCGCTTATAGGCATCGTGAGTCAAATGGAGAAAAGCTTCGGTTACCCCGGGCCGCATTAAATCAACATAGGTAAAACCTCCATACCAGGGTGAAGGCTTTTCTTTGACCACTTCCAGCAGCCAGTAATTTCCTTCTGGCCAACCCTTTTCACCCGCTCTAACCCTATCAGTTATATCAAGAAAGCTGCCACCATTTTCCTGGAGAAGGCAAAATAGATCGTCTGCCCGGCTTAAATCCGGCAGGTTTTGTCTGATAGCTCGAAGTCCAGAACGAGCCACCTCCGGCAAAGCGGCCGGAACCAGCCCTCCGGCAAAACCTGAAGGATAAGAATTTTCGTCATAAATCCAGACCTTAAGTCCAAGTTCTCGGCCAGTTTTGACTGCCTCTTTAAAAAGTGATAGCCATTCTTCCGAAAGATAAGGCGTAATTAAACCGGGACGAGGATGAACAAAGACTCCGCCAAAGCCTTTATCTTTAAAGTCTGTCAGCTGTTCATTAATGACCTCATCACTCATCCGCTCATTCCAGACCCAGAGGGGTACTGGCCGGTATTCAACTGGAGGGTTGGCCAGTTCTTCTCTGGTTGAGGACAGCATATCAACGGTCATCTCTTGCCGGCTGCAGCCAGAGAAGCCTGAAAACCAGATCGTCACGATGGCTGGAACCAAATAGCTTATGGATCTAAGCAAATGATTTTTTGGCCTGGCCTTCTCCAGACTAATTTTCATTTAATATCTCCTTCCCGCCGGGCTAGCTCCAATGTATAAAACCAGATTAAACCTTGTCAATTAGCTTTTGTCCGGTCAGAAAAATTTTATTTGGGCTTATCAGGATAGTCTTATCCAGACAACCTTTAAATTATAAAAAGGGTCACTATCAGCCGGGGCCAGGCCAGGTTTGGTCTTGACTTTTTCAGGCAAATAGAATTTATAATTTTTGTAAAGAAAAATAAAAAAGGAGATAAACCATGCCAGTAAAAAAGTTTTCTCAAAAGCCAGTTTGGTTATTAACATTTCTTGTTCTCTTTGGTCTGGCCTTGACTCTAATTCTCCCTTCCCATCTGGCGGCTCAGGAAGAAACCAATCCGCTCTTAACTGAATTCAAGACGCCTTTTGGCACGCCTCCTTTTGACCTGATTAAAAATGAGCATTTTCTACCGGCAATAAAGAAAGGAATAGAAGCTCAGCAAGCTGAAATTGAAGCTATTATCAATAATCCCAACCCACCAACTTTTGAGAATACCATTCTGGCTTTCGATCGGACCGGCAAACTGCTCGGCCAGGTAATGGCAGTTTTCGGAACTCTACAGGGCGCCAATACCTCGCCCGAGCTGCAGAAAATAGCCATGGAAGCTACTCCGCTGACCACCCAGCATCGCTCCAGTATTTATCTCAACGATCGCCTTTTCGCTCGCATTAAAAGCGTCTATGACCGCAAAAATGAGTTAAAGCTGGGTCAGGAAGAGAAATTTTTACTGGAAAAAACCTATCAGGACTTTGTTCGGGCCGGAGCACTTTTATCACCGGAGGATAAGAGCAGACTGCGTGAAATTGACCGTGAACTTTCTATGCTGTCCTTAAGATTCGGCAATAATCTCTTGCAGGAAACAAACAGCATAAAGATCGTCATCGAGAATCCAAAACACCTGGCCGGTCTACCGCCAGAGGTAGTAGCAGCCGCGGCTGAAGCAGCGAAAAATGCCGGTCTGGAAGGCAAGTGGGTTTTTACCACCCATATTCCCAGTATGACGCCATTTCTTCAGTATGCCCAGAATAGAGAGCTGCGAGAGCGATTATATAAAGCCTATCTCAGCCGTGGGGATAGATATAATGAATATGACAATAAAGAGATAATCAAAAAAATCATAGCCCGGCGAACAGAAAGAGCCAATCTCCTCGGCTTCCCAACTTATGCTCACTATTCAATAGACGTTAACATGGCTAAAACTCCGGAAAGAGTGGAGTCATTCCTCCTGGATCTCTGGAAATATGCCCTCGAAAAAGCCAAAGCCGAACAGGCTGAAATGCAGCAGATAGCCGATGAAGAAGGCGCTGGCATAAAAATTGCGGGTTGGGACTGGTGGTATTACGCAGAGAAACTGCGCAAGAAAAAATATAATCTCGAAGACAATGAAATCCGGCCTTATTTCTCTATCGATAATGTCTTGAATGGAATTTTCACCCTGGCTGGCAAGCTCTATGGCCTGAAATTTGAGAAAAGAAATGATATCTCTGTCTATCATCCAGAAGTGATGGTCTTTGAAGTCAAAGAAAAGAACGGCCAGCATCTGGGAATTCTTTATTTTGATTTCTTCCCGCGTCCGACGAAGAGAAGCGGTGCCTGGACAGGCAGTCTGCGCAGGCAGAGCTTTGAGAATGGCAAGCGCGTGGCGCCTCTGGTCACCATTACCTGCAATTTCACCCGGCCAACAGGAAATATCCCGGCCCTACTCTCGCTGGATGAAGTCGAGACCTGTTTTCATGAGTTTGGGCACGCTCTGGCTTCGCTTCTTTCCATGGGCAAATACAATAATCGTTTTGTCCCCAGAGATGGAGTCGAGCTTCCCTCTCAAATAATGGAAAATTGGGCTTTTGAACCAGAGCTACTTAAGCTTTATGCCAAACATCATGCAACCGGCGAAGTTATCCCTGATGAGCTAATTAAGAAGATCAGTAATAGCTCACTCTTTAACCAGGGTTTTGCTTCAACTGAGCTACTGGCTGCTTCTCTCCTTGATCTCTACTGGCATAAAACTGTCTTTAAAGAAGACTATGAAGTTAACGATTTCGAGCGCCAGGTGCTGAATAAAATCGGGTTAATTGAGGCCATTGCTCCCCGCTACAGAAGCACTTATTTTCAGCATATCTTTTCTGGTGGTTATGCTGCCGGTTATTATGTCTACATCTGGGCGGAAATGCTGGATAGCGACGCTTTTGAAGCCTTCAAGGAACGCGGTCTGTTCGACCAGAAAACAGCCCTCAAATTCAGGCAGGAAATTCTGGAAAAATATGGGACAGTTGATTACCTGCAGCAGTATATCAAATTCCGTGGTCGGGAAGCCAGAATTGAGCCCTTGCTGAGGAAACGGGGTTTTATTCAATAAACCTTAGCATAAGGACTTAATAATGATGGCGGAGAGGGCGGGATTCGAACCCGCGGTACCAGCTTTCACTGGTACAATCGCTTAGCAGGCGACCCTGATCGGCCACTCCAGCACCTCTCCGCAATCGAGGCGTGAGTATTTTAGCATTTTTTCGCTTTAAAAAAAACTGAAGAAAGACGCTTTTAGACCACGATGTTGGTTAATTCAAGCCAGGGTCTCAGTTTCATACTAACCGAGTTAACCATTATCGGTTACTTCTGCCAGTGGTCACGATGAACTGGTTATAATTCTGGCGATTATCCTGGCTCGGCAGCTTGAGATGATAAGATTCCATCCAATTAAATAAGTTGACCACTGAAATGACTATTAAGTAGAATGTTAATCTTGGTACCTGAGGCTGTTTGCTCTTAATAGATTTGCAAATTTTAATTGCCAGGAGAAACAAATGTCAGATAAACAAAAGAGAGCCAGAAAGCTTTTTGATGAAGGCTTCAGCTGCTCGCAGTCAGTTTTCACCCCATATGCGGTTGAGCAAGGCCTGCCGGAAGAAAAAGCATTGAAATTATCTCAGGTATTAGGCGGAGGGATATCTCATCTGGGGCTCACCTGTGGAGCGGTGACAGGAGCCCTGCTGGTCATAAGTCTTCATTTTGGCCGCAGCCAGGCAGAAGACCTGGCAGCTAAAGATCTGACCTATTCCCTTGCGCAGGAATTCTGCCGCCGGTTCACTGAACTTCATGGGTCAATTAATTGTTCTGATCTTATTGGCTGTAGCTTGAAAACACCTCAAGGACGGGAGCTGGCTTCCGAACATGACCTGTTCGATAAATATTGCACTGGTTTTATTGAGGATAGCTGTCGTTTGCTCGAAGAGATCATAGAGGAAGGTTACGAAAAAAAGGAGCGGAGTAAGGCCTCCACGTAAAATTTAAGAGGCCAGGGCCTTATTTGTTTTTAAGGCAGAATAAGCCTTCAAAATAAAATTGGTACGATTCTTTTTAAAGATATCAAACCAGAAGGAGGAGTGATGAGCATAGGGCAAAAAAACATTCTTGGCACCGGTTTAATAAGCTTGCTTTTAATCATATGTCTGGCAATTTCAGTTCAGGCTCAAGGAAAAATTACCACTCCAGCCAAAAAACCGCTTAAAGTTTTTATCTCGGTAGATATGGAAGGCATCTGGGGTGTGGTCCATGGCAATCAATGTTCAGCTGAATCGCCCGAATATCAGCTGGCCAGAAAATGGATGGTTGAAGATACTAACGCTGTTCTCTCAGGCCTCTTTGAAGCCGGGGCAACGGAAGTGGTGGTCAACGATTCGCATGGCAGCATGAGGAATATCATCGCCAGTGAACTTGACCCAAGAGCCAGTCTTATTTCCGGCTCACCCAAGCCGCTGTCCATGATGGAAGGAATTGATTCCAGTTTCCAGGCCTGCATTTTTGTCGGCTACCATGCCCGGGCGGGCTCGGCTCCGGCTATTCTGGATCACACCATTTCCGGAGCAGTTATTTATTCGATAAAAATCAATGGAATAGAAATGCCCGAGCTGGGGATCAATGGGGCTATCGCTGGTTATCATCAGGTGCCGGTGATCATGCTGACCGGAGACAACGAAACCTGCCGCCAGGCAAAAGAAATTCTGGGCAGCGACCTCCTGGCTCTGCCGGTCAAAGAAGCCGTCGGACGCTTCGCTGCCAGAAATTTTCCCAGGGAAAAAGTTCTGGCTGACCTCAAAGAAGGCGCCAAAAGGGCTCTCTCTTCTCTGGAAAAATTCAAACCTTACCAGCTCAAGCCTCCTTATCAATTTGAAGTCAATTTTCATAATAGTAACCAGGCTGAGGCTGGCCTGCTAGTTCCTGGAGTCAAGAGAATGGCACCCAGAACATTATCTTTTTCAACCCAGGATTATCTGGAGGGCTTTAAGCTCCTGCGGGCTTTAATTTCTTTAGCTTCAGGTAGTTAAAACTAACTTGAGATCATATAAGAGTTTTTTCCAAAGAAAAACGGCGGGTTCTTTTATTTAATTTTAATCTGGAAATATAACAGGAATCATGAGCTGGCGGAGGGAGAGGGATTCGAACCCCCGTTCCGGGGAACCGGAATGCGGTTTTCAAGACCGCCGCCTTAAACCACTCGGCCATCCCTCCGGGAAAAAGTTATTTTAACCTGAGACACCAGAGATGACAAGTGCCTGAATTGCGTCACTTAAAATCTACATGAAACTGATTCGCGGCTTCACGAGAAAATCCAGACGAAAATCTTTTGCTTTCTGGCTGGTCTAGGAGCTAAATTCGGTGGAGAGAATAGCCAGGAGGCGAAGCCATGGGGTTTAGAGATGAAAGTTAAGAGGGCAGTGTTAAAGGAGTTAGCCGGTAAGTATCAGAGGAGCTTTAAGAAGGCAAGGACCAGGTGCTGGAGGAGCTTTTAGGGCTTACTGGCTACAGCCGCAACTATGGTAGCTGGTTATCGCGCAACCCTGATCGGAAGTTGATAATGAATATGCTTCTGACCAGGCAGAATTCTTAATAAGCTATTTCTTTTTTTCTCTTTCTGGATTTCCTGTGGTTACACTTAGGCGCTGGCCAACGCAAATCAGAATTCAGGCTTATTCCGGCCAGCGTCAGCCGTTTCAACACTTGATCACTTCAAGTCCATCCAGATAAGGGCGAAGAGCTTCAGGCACAACCACCGAGCCATCTTGTCGTTGATAATTCTCCAGGATGGCGCTAACAGTCCGACCAACCGCCAGTCCGGATCCATTAAGAGTGTGAACAAATTCAGGCCGCGCTTTCTGGTCTCTTTTAAACTTAATCTGGGCCCGGCGCGCCTGAAAATCAAAGCAATCGGAACAGGAAGAAATTTCCATATAACCGTTTCTGGCCGGCATCCAGACCTCAAGGTCATAAGTTTTCCCGCTGGCAAAACCCATGTCCCCGGTGCAAAGTGCTACTACCCGGTAGGCCAGGCCAAGACGCTTTAAAACTTCCTCCGCACAGGACGTCATATATTCCAACTCGTCAAGTGATTTTTCAGGCAATGAGAAAATCATCATTTCCACTTTATTGAACTGATGCTGACGAACCAGGCCTCTAATATCCTTACCATAGGAACCTGCTTCACTCCGGAAGCAGGGAGTATAAGCAACCAAACGCTCCGGCAGTTTCCTCGCTTCAATAATTTCTCCCCGGTAGATATTGGTTAATGGCACCTCGGCCGTCGGGATAAGATACCAGTCATAGCCCTCCAGTTTGAAGAGGTCTTCGGCAAATTTGGGCAGATTACCCGTGCCGGTTAAACTCGCCTCATTGGCAATAAATGGCGGTAAGACCTCTTTAAAACCTCTTTCTTTCGTGTGGAGATCGAGCATAAAGCTGATCAGAGCTCTTTCCAGTCTGGCTCCAATTCCAAAATAGAGGGTGAACCTAGAACCAGCGATTTTTGCCGCTCGCTCAAAGTCCAGTATCCCGAGATTTGTACCGATATCCCAGTGTGGTTGGGGCTCAAAATCAAAAGTTGGCGGCGCCCCGACGGCTCTGACCACCACATTATCCTCGGCCGTCTTTCCTACGGGAACAGAATCATGAGGAATATTAGGCAGGCGAAGAAGCAACGCTCTTAGTTTTTCCTCTAACTCTTTTGATTTTTTTTCCAGGCTGGCAATCTCATCGCCAACCCGTCGTGATTCTTCAATTAGAGCAGCAGGATCCTGCCCGGCTATTTTTAGCTTTTTAACTTCATCAGAGATCCTGTTTCTTTTTTCACGGCCTGATTGAACTTCCCTGGCCAGCTCCTTAATCTGAGCTGACAGGTGATAAACTTCTTCTAAATCAGCCAGAACCTGAGCCTGTCCGCGACTGGCCAGTTTCTTTTTAATTTCCTCAAAATTGTCCTGAATCAATTTTAAGTCCAGCATGCCCTGATTATAACATAATCACCGGTTTGATATTTACTGCTCTTAAACACTCAGTTCTATTTGTTGAGTTGAAGCCGTTGAGAAAACAGACTAAAATGAAACAAAATAACATGAAGAAGTATTATGTCGGCACCGCCGGGTGGAGTTATGAAGATTGGGAAGGCCTTGTCTATCCAGAAGTTAAGGGACGGGGATTCCACCCGCTGAGTTATCTGGCCAGCTTGATTGACCTGGTGGAAATAAACTTAACTTTTTATCGGCCGGCTTCAGTCTCGATGGCTTATTCCTGGTTAAGGCGGGTTCAGTCCTATCCGGATTTTTTGTTTACCGCTAAGCTCCTCCAGGCTTTTACCCATCAGCGTGAAAATCTTTCCGTCCAGCCAGCCGATGAGTTTAAAAGAGGCCTTGCTCCACTGGCTGCGAGCGGCAGGCTGGCGGCCATTTTGATGCAATTTCCCTGGTCTTTTATCAATTCTGAGGAAAACCGTGAATATCTGGAAAAGCTGTTAAGCCTTTTTTCAGAATTTCCCTTAGCCCTGGAAGTAAGACATTCTTCCTGGGATCGGCCTGAGTTCTATAACTTTCTTAAAGAAAAAAGAGTTGCTTTTTGCAATATCGATCAACCTATCTTCCATCATTCTATCAAGCCCTCAGCTATCGTGACTAACCCGGATTTTTCGTATGTACGACTTCATGGCCGCAACTACCAGGACTGGTTCAGAGAAGACGCCGGTCGCGATGACCGCTATAATTATCTCTACTCAAAAGATGAGCTGGAAGACTGGGTCGGCCGGATCAAAAAGCTGGCTGAAGGCAGTGATCACGTTTTTGTTATCACCAACAATCATTATCGAGGTCAGGCACTGGCCAACGCCCTTCAGATTAAAAACATGCTGACTGGAGAAAAATTTAATGTCCCTGCGATTTTGCTGGAAAAATATCCGGTATTAAAAGAACTGGCCGAAAATCTGGGAAAAGGACAGAAAAATATCTTTGAGAACCAGACTGAGAACGAGACGAAAGGAGGTGATATCGTTAAAGCTAAGACCAATCCCGGAAATAATAATTGATCATAATAGCCGGGACAAAAAGAGTGTGTATCATTTATTAATTTTTTATTTTTAATCTTAGGAAAAAAGGAATAATAAAATGAACTGGTGGGAAAATGAATTCTTACAGGTCAAACAAAACAAGCTTTATTTAGAGAATTTTTCGGCCGAACAACTGGCCAGAAAATATGGCACTCCCCTTTATGTTTACAGTCTAAAAAAAGTTGCCACTAATTACAGGTATCTAAGGCAGGCTTTCGAGCCAGCTCCAACCGGAATCGAGGTGAAAATTGCCTACGCCCTGAAAGCTAATTCTCATCCGGGGCTGCTCAAAATGCTGATTAAGGAAGGGGCAGCGATTGATGCTGTGTCACCAGCCGAGGTCGAAAAAGCTATCCAGGCCGGCTTCCCCGAAGACAGGATTATGTTTACCGGCACTTCAATCAGTCAGGAGGATTTTGAGCGGGTGCTGGCTCATCCCGGTGTAACCATTAATATTGACGCCTATGAACAGATAGAATTGCTGCAAGCAGCCAGAAAACGCTGCCAGATTAAGAACCCGGTTAGAGTTTCGGTCCGCTGGAATCCCGGGCTGGGACGGGGCTTCTCCAGTAAGACGGTGACTGCTGGGGAACGAAGTTCCGATAGAACACCAATTAAATTCGGAATAGAAGATTCCAGAGTTATAGAGACCTTTGAAAAGCTACGCTCCTTAAAATTTTTGACAGTTGGTCTGCACCAGCACCTCGGTTCAGGCTGGAGTGAAGAAGACTTTCCGGTGGCGATTAAAGCAGTTGACCGGATGATAAAAAAAGCCAGGCAATTGAAAATGGCTGGTTTTAATCTTGAGTTTCTGGATTTTGGCGGGGGTTTTGGGCCACGATACAGCCCGGACCAGAGGCTTTTCCCGCTCAAAGAATATGCTGCTTACATTGTTGACAGAGTGGAAAATTCCAGGCTGGGATTAAACTCTATCATTGTTGAGCCGGGAAAATACCTGGTGGCCGAAGCTGGCGTACTTCTGGTTAAAGTTGAATACTTGAAAAGAAGCTACGGAAATTTATTCGCCTGCGTTAACGCCGGTACCTATAACACTGTGCCCCGGCCAGCTATTTATGAAGAAGCCTATCACGAGATTGTCAATGCCAGCCAGGTTAATGGCGGAAAGAAACACAGAATAACTGTGGCCGGTCATCTGTGCGAAACAGGCGACGTTTTCGGGGTAGAAAGGCTGATGCCCTGTCCGGAGCGCGGACAAATTCTGGCCGTCTTAATGGCCGGTGCCTATTGCCGTAGTATGGCTTCCAATTTTAACCTGCGTGATATTCCACAAGAAATTCTGCTGGGCAGCTTGTAAATAAAAAGTTTCCAGAAAAACACTATTTATAAGGATAGAAGGGCTTCTATTCTGAGACCGGGCTCCCGGGGAAAGTAAACCAGAGTTAGGACAGAAGCCGGATTTTTTCTCTGGCTATTGCTTCTATTTACCGGTTTTCATCCTCAGAAAAAGAAGGCAACCCTCGAACAATTCTGATTTCACCAGTATCTACCACCTGAACTGCCAGGTCGGCCATCCTAAGAGATAAACCGGGCAGTTTTGACCCGTTGGCCTTTGCTATCTCAACTCATTATCCTTTACCTCTCTACTCTGACCAATTTTCAATTCTCCAAAAGGGCCAGAACAAAACTCATGCGGAATGACTGGACTAAAATCCAGAAGTTGAAAGGGCTACTCCATGTAGCAGATACTAAAGCAAGGTGTCTAACAAAGATAAAATAAGATAGAGTTCACCTTTGATAGCCAATCGTTATGAACTTAATCTGACTCAAGAATGACAGGTTGATTATAAATACACTATTTTGTCCAGATCCTGTGTTTAGCCTGGGAAATCAATCAAAGCCCGAAAATATCCGGTAATTCACCATCACCTTATCTGTGCTATAAAAGACACAAACCGTCCTGAAAAGTAGACAAATTTTCGGTCATTTAAGAGCTTTTATCCTTAAAATTTCTGGCACGTTTTTCGCATTTTAATAAGTATGAACGTTTAGTTTTGAGATTAGATTGACGGCTTTTTTCTCTTCTGTTAAGACAGCTTGGGGAGGAGAGAAATGAGACCAATCATCGCCGTGGCGACGATCATTTCTTTAATCCTGTTTTTTCAAACAGGCTGCCTGCTGAGCATTAACTCGAAGATAGATCTACAGCCAGCTGCCTCTTCCCAGACATCTCACTCTAACCTTTCAGCGAGCTTCAGTAATTCTGGAGACGGATCGTCTTTTAATACCACACCCCTAATAATAGGATTCTCTGTTATTCTGGCTGCTGCATTGACCTATCTTTATTACTCAAACAAGCACTATAAAGCCCAATATGCTTTGACTTCAGCCGGTGAGAAGGTGAGCCTTATCTTTCATGCTGAAGCCCCTCCAGATGCGATTTTGATTGGCGAAATACATACACGTTCTCACACTGATTTAAATTTCTTGAAAAATGACCTGCGCAATCAAGCGGCCCGGATGAGAGGAGATATGGTAATAGTTGATAATATTCAACCACAAATCCCAAATATTTATAACAAACAAGTTTCAACTCATTATGTTGGGATGGGCCGGGTATATAAGACCAGAGTTTCTCAACAAAATGAAAAAAATTAAAAAAGCCGAATTTTAGATACTACCGGATGACACTTCTGGCTACAGTACGCATCATGAAAAGAACTGGCCGCCAGCAGTAATCGCTGGCTACAACCGGCAGCAGAGGAAGGTGTAGCTGTATCAAAGGTTCGGACAGCACTGAATGTGACACAGGCTAAACCTGCAGGTCAGATTCGATAAGGTATTTAACCGGATATATACCGCGGTCGCCTCATCTCATGATCTTCCGGCAACAGCCATTAACGCTCTTTAGCTGCAGGAGGCAAACCAGAATGAGGCCAGGCTATTCAATGCCATCCACCAGGCAAACAAGTGAGGGAGATAGCAATACTTTGAAGGCCCGGTAGTCGCGGTTATTAACAAATTCACCTCAGACACTGCAGCTGAGACCGGGATGATTCGCAACGTCAGGCTCTAAGTCTGAGCGGCAAAAGCTACTCTAACAAATTTGAAAACTATAGCCCGGTAGCCTGACCTTTTTTAGCTCCATTCACGCTATTAGGCGCTCCAAAGTCGGTCACACCCGGATTATTATCGAGGCAAGTCAGATCACCGGCAATTACATTCCCAACCAGAGCAACGCCATATTGGTGCAACTTGCCGCTCAGAAATTTGACCACCTGACATCTGTTGCCAGTGACAGTCAGTGTCCGCTTGAATTTTGAGCCGGCTATGATTACGTCATCATTAGTTCCGGAGATCGTAGCCTTCCCATCGACAGTAGCGCCGAAGAGGTGAATAACTGCAGCTCTGTCAGCCTGCAAATCACCCTTGATGTTTGAGCCATCAGACACAACCAGAGAGGCGCCCGGTTTAACCACCACGTCCCCATTGATAGTTGCCCCATCAATGAGAGTTACACCTTTTTCAACTACCAGCTTTCCTTTATGCTGGCCAGTCACAATGTTTGTGGGTTCAGGCGATTTTCCAGGTAAAACTGTGGCTTTGAACATGCCAGGTAGACCGATATTACCTGCGGGGTCAATAGCCCGATGTTCGACGGTATGAGTACCAAAGCCGGGCCAGAAGGTACCAAAAATCTCATGGTCAAGATAGAGCTGCTCCCAGGGAACCTTAGCGTGTCCGCCAGTACCAAGATTGCCATAGGTCAATCCCCTGACGTCCAGGCCGGAGTGGGTAAACTTAAACGGTGTGCCCATGGGTTTATCAGGAAAGCCAAAATAATTATACCAACCACCTCTATTCAGCTGGAATTCTGCAGCGACATAAAGAGGCTGGTCATAACCGCTCTGATCATCTTGAGGCTCAAGCAGCATTTCAAATTCATTGAAGTAAACATTATGTTCCACCTGGTCGGCAATGGTGGTCAGGGGTTTAGAAAGCTTTCGTGGAGCTGTCGGAAGAACGTTGTCAACTGACCAGGTAAGGCTGTCTGTCTGGCCGTTGGGCTCAGCAGGATCAGCCAGAGTGGCAGTAAGTTGGAAAGTGCCTTCGGGCAGATTGAGCTGGCTGAGGTTAAGGCAGCGACTGTTATTGGTATCTGGGATGACCTGGCCATCAAGACTCCAGGTTACCGTCAGCACCCGGTCTGAGGGATGAGTCGTCTCCACAAAGACGACCTCCTGGCCGCTTACCGGTCTGATGGTCGGTGTTGATCTGGTAAACTTGGCTGATACTTCCTTCGCAGGCAGAGATTTACCCACTGTAAACCGGCGGGTCTGAGTCAACCTGGGTCCATTTATCCATTTCGGATCACGGACAAAATCAGTCGGATCTGAAACGGTAACTTCAATGATGTCGCCATTTTTAAGACTTAGTTTAGAAAGCTCCAGATTAGAGCTGTTGTGATTTTCTATTAACTGTCCATTTACCCGCCAGGTAATATTCAGTTCATGATACCGGGGATGCATAGGCTCGACCCATATGACGTCTTTGGGACCAACCTCACCTTCTGGAGTATGGTCCAGTGGCATACAGTTAGCATCGCGCCTACCAGTTATTCTGATGGTCATCTGCTCACGTTGAACAACATCAAAGTGGTAGCCTGTCCAGCGCATCATGCTGTATTCACTGGCTCGCCGTATACCGCAGGGCCAGGTGTTACCACCCTCATAAAGGCCAATGGGACTGCCGGACGAAGCACTATCCTCACCAATCCAGCGCCACCATTTGTGCTGGTCGGCGATCATCTTTTCTGTGCTGGTGTAAATAGTGTGGCTGAAGGAGTCCGGTTCTCCGCCTGTCCAGCATCCCCTCCAGACGTTCCTTTCGATATAAGGATAGTCATCAGCGATAAGACCAAGCGAGTGGCCCAGCTCATGGATGGAAACTAGCGGGCCTTGCGGTGAGCCGCCGGTAGTAGTCGCATGAAAACCACCAATACCACCATAGGTGAAGGTATTGGCAATGGCCAGAGTCTGAATATTCTGGGATTCAACCGGTATGCCCAGTTCTGGCTCAACATAATTTTTGAGGTACCAGGTACGCTGTTGGGCACCAGTCCGAGTTCCGGGAGGAGAGTTAAGAGGAGCAGGTCCATAGGTTACACCTCGGGCCAGAGGATTGGTAAGTCCATCCTGGTACCAGAGGCGAAGGGCAGTATTTTTAGCATCCCTGACTTCTGGTGGGGCATCCTCGCTAGGATCGCGGCGAATGCCTGAATCCTTAGAGACGATCTCAAGAAGATAGATGTTGATGTAATAACGATAGGAGCGGAACGGTTCCATAGTCCACATGACAGCCAGATTTCTGTCCACATCCCGCAGAAATTTATCTACTTCGTTAGCCTGATATCCATCGGCCATGAGGATAAAGTTGAGCCGCTCACTGGCTGGCCCGGTCACCTGGTAAGCTATGAGGCGGGCACTTTCTACCTGCGGCCACTGAGGTGGTTCCTGAGCCGGAGCAGATAACGGCCATAAAATTAAAAGGCCCAAAAACACCGTACAAATTAGAGCTACCTTTTTAAATTCAGACAAAAGTCTCACCCCTGCTGAATAAGTTCTCAATAACTTTCTCCTTTCTGATGGTTATTTTTTTGACGAGGTCTGAATATGCTTCATCTTTTATTTTTTATCATTACTATAATGAAACGACTTATTTCAGACGCTGTCAAATGTTTTTCTCATTCAGATTAAGACATAATATGCAGGGCTGATGGAGGAGTAGAGAGGTCTGGTCCCGACGTGCTGGACAGCCGAGACTAGAGACCGAGATAATAATTATGACCAGAGCCAAAATTCTTACCACAAAAATGACTTTGAAAAAAGAGAGCTGGTGTATAAGGAAGTTTGTAAATTGGATTAAAGGAGTGAGCCATCGTAGAATCTCCTTTTAAAGAAGTTAATCTCAAGAAAGGAGGAGTTTACATACGATGGCTCGAAGAGATTATAAGGCATTACTGGAAGGATTGCTAACTAAATGCAAAGGAGAAGAAGCACTTGTTATCTTTATCAGCCCATCTCATCTTTCCAGGATCCCCCTGAGTTTTTCCCCCAGGTTTAAAAGCTATGGAAGAAGGTGCAGTTTATAAGGCGGGGGTAGCCATCAGACTGAAGCCGCACTTCAGCCCGAAGAAAGCAAACCGGAGGTGAGCCAAAGGCCAGAGCCTTCCTCTGGCCAACGCCCTCAACCTGCCCGCTTTCATCTTCAAAAAGATAAAAACAAGTCAGCCCTTTGGCTGTTCTGATTTCCCGGGCATCTACTACCCGCACAGCCAGCTTGACCACTTGTCCGGCAATTCCCTGAGGTGAGCGATTAGGAGAAGCGGCCTTCAGCTTAGAGCTAATGGTAAGTTAGCTGCTGCGCCACCTTAGCTTCCCTTAAGCCTCTATCTTATTGATTATGAATGATATCCGCTGGCCCGACCCCATTTATCGGATAAACATTCAACTTATCAGCTGTATTGGAAAGACAGAACCGGCCAAGCTGCTTCATGACCTCAAGATCATAATTTTCAATATAAGCTATATATAGCCTGCCATCCATTATCTGAGCCAGATTGTATCTGATAAAATTGAAATAATAGGCCTGGCCGAGCTGGCTAAAATTCAGATCGTAGACATCTACAATGTATCTTTTTTTATCATCACGCTGGCCAGTCCAGACATATATTTTCCCATCATCAATGTTCAAGCCAAAAATTGCCGGAAAATAGCGTGAGGGCCCTTTTAGTTCCTGTAAGATACGTTCAGAATTTGGGAAACGGATGATCTTCATGTCATTGTCAAAGACATTAAAATCCTGCTCCGTAATGAGTTCCTTCTTTATTTTCTTCCCTTTAAAGGTTTTAACCAGCTTTCCATCTTTAGAATACTTATAAACCAGATAGTCAAAACTATCAGTTATATAAATATTCCCGGCTTCATCCAGAGCAAAATCTGGGATAAAGGTGGCAATGGAGCTCCCATGGCCTTCTTTTTGTTCGTAAATTAATTGGCTATGATTTCTCTGGCTATCGTATTTATAGATTAATATCTTCTTCTCCTTATTCCCACCTAAAAGATAAAGATTCCCTTCGCGGTCAAAACTAATTTTGTCAATGAATAAACCAGATAGGTTTGCTGGAAGACGTAGTTCATTTTTAAACTGGCCATCCGCTGTAAATATTTCCAGAGGCCGGCCAAAACCTGAGCTTACCCAGATATCGCCATCGGGATCAACTGCCAGACAGCCGATGGCTTGAAATTCACCCGGGCCCTGACCCTTTCTACCAAAGGAGAATAAGAAATTCCCATTTTTATCATAGGCATCTATCTGCTCACTTCTTACTTTATCCCAGGCAAAAATAAGACCATTTTCACCGGCCAAATAACCAATCCAGGTATAATAATGACCGGATCCCTCATCGCCAATGGTAAAAAGCGGCTGGCTGGAGGCAGCTAATGGCCTTATCTCTGCTTTTTGACTGGAACAACTGGCCGCCAAAAGTAAAGCCATAAAGAAAATGATTATCTCAGGTATAATGGCTGAAATTTTTTTCCGACACCAGGCGCACAAATCAAGCAGTCTATGACCAGGTCTGGAAGAATCGGAAATTAGTTCAATCATCAGCTACTCTCCTTTAAAGCTTCAGTCTTAAGAAATGGAACCTTTCCTTTTTAGCCTTGAAAAGATTATAACGATTTCTCTAACAATAATTAAAGAGTTTCTGACAGTTTCATTGAAAATTGAAAAGTGAATTGATTATAAACGACAGGTGCTGGTCTGACCCCATTTAGAGGGACTTTTAATCAGGGATCTTCCAGCGGGCAGCCAGGCATTTAGCGCTCTGCGGGGCATTTTTCGGGTCATCAACCTGGTAATAAAGGGTGACAATCTGCCCCCTATCCACTTCAACCGAGCTTGGATACCCGCAGTCAGTATTTCGTGCTGAGGCGGAAATTATAATCTTTTTATCCCACTCCCAGGTTTTCCCGCCGTCCCGGCTGAAGATAGCCCGAACTCCCATCGGCGCATTACGCTCCCCATAGCTCAAGAGAGTCTGTCCATTTTTGAGCTGTATAAGATCTGCCGGATGCTCCATGTCCTGGGTTATCTGGAAGGGCGGCGACCAGTGCTTACCATCATCTTCGGAACGGCTCACAGCTAAATGCCCGCCTTTCTCCGAACGCATAGCCGCCAGTAAACTGCCATCGGGGAGGGCCAGCACAGCTGTTTCATTAAAATGCTCAGCAACTAGAGAAGGCTCTCCCCAGGTTTTCCCGCCGTCTTTTGAACGAAAGACGTAGCTTTGATTTCCGCGCTCGTCAAAAAAATCGAAATAAACCGCCATGATGACTGTGCCATCCTCGAGCTGGATAATCTTTCCATAGGGCGAGACGGCTCCGCGGCCAGCATAAAAGGCATGAATCTCTGGGCTCAGTTCAGGTTTCGTCCAGGTTTTTCCCTTGTCTTTTGAACGGATGACATAAACGCCATCGAAAACCCATTTCGAGCCCTCCTCAGGAAGTCTTTGCCCGTCAGCCTCATATCCGCTGAGGACCACATAAGCCAGAAGAATTGTGCCATCAGCCAGTTGACCGAGTGCGGGATTACGGTCATCTTCTGGACCGTCAACAACCGTCCGGGGTTTGGACCAGGTCCGGCCGCCATCATCAGACATGACCAGATCAAGACGCCCGGCCCGGCTAAGGTGAGCGCCCCCACCCCTGATAACAGCCAGAATTTCGCCAGTTGATAGCTTGACCGCCACTGGAAAATAGCCTCCTCCTTCAACTACCGTCACCTGATCTATTGAAGTGAATGCCGCCATGCTGATACAACACATCAGTCCGGTGAGACTCAGAACCGCCAGCCACAGCCGGCCCCACCTGTTATTCTTCTTGCTCTTCATTTCCTTTATTTCTTTTATCATATGGCCACCTTGTCTGATGATTTCACCTTATCTTTCCAGGCCTTTATTCTTTAAGCATTTATCTTATTGATTATACACAATATCCGCTGGCCCGACCCCATTTAGATGTCAATTTTTATCAGGCCCGGGGATGGTGACAGAAGCTGCCGACACAGCTGACTTGCCTGTCTCCATATTCCTTATGACCAGCCGGCACTTGTAAGTTCCTGGTTTAGCTGAAAGTTCACTCTGAATGGAGAGAGGTTTCTGGCGATACTCAGGTCTGGTCAGATCAAGCTCAATACGCCGGCTGTCAACTATCTGATCAAGCTGGTCAAAAAGAAGACTGACTGCTTCCACTCTCGGACCAACAACTTCCCCCAGCTCCTCCACCTGAAGCCTGGCTATGATCTGAATATTATTGGGTGGCGCAGGCGATTTAACCTGAGCCTCCATAGCAAACCTCACCGGTTCACCAGAGAGTGGTTTGGGTGAAAGAGCCACATCAACTAAATGAATCTTTTTCTCCAGCTCTGAAAAGGAAGAAAATGGCTTTTGATTGAAATAGCCAGGTTGAAAGATAACCCGACAGCCAGGTCTTTTGACCTTCACCTTGATTTCATGATACTTGCCGTCCCAGCTTTCCGGAACAGGATAACCAAGAACGTAATAGGCAGCGGTTAGGGTCTCAATTTTCTCAATGTGGTTGGGAGCAGCATAGATTGTCCCGGTGTACTGGCCACCGGTTTTTGAAGCCATCTCCTGGAGAGAATGAACTCCTTTTCTGGCTTCTGGAATTATAAAATAAGTATTATCTTCAGTATCGACTGGAAAAACTGAGGCGTTGGCATCAGCTAACTGACGGCAGAGCTGTTCATATTCCTGCCCGAGATGCGCATTGCCATTATCAACATAGGCACCACGACCAAGATAGACCGGGTGGATGCCGTTAGAATAAAGAAGAATGATTTTCTTACCCTGAACATAACGCAGTGCCTGGGCAAGGGATTGCATCGCCCAGATGAAGTTGGAAGCAACAATCCTCCCTTCCATTAAGTCACTTGACCTCTGGCTGAAGCCAAAAACAGGTCTTGAATAGGCCTCATCAGCGCTTCTTGAAACTGCCATTTTAAACCCATTATCTTCGAAGCGGCTCGGAGCCAGTGGCATAATATCTTTAGCCTGAATAGACTCAATCGCCCGTCGTGCTCCTTCCCGGTCACGGTCAGGCTGATGCAGAACATTGAGAACCCGGCCACCTGAAAAGGTTAAAACCCCAACCAGCATGTCCGGCTCAAGCTCTTTCTCAAGAGAGCGAAGCGCTGCCTCCCGGGCTAATTTAAATCCTCCCTGATCAGTAAATACTAAATCAAATAAATAGAGGAAGATGCGGTTTAGAAGAGGTTGCGGGGCCGGTACCTTCTCTTCTGGCTTATTTTCGACGACAGGCTCGGGTCCTTTCTTTTCAGCCGGGAGAGACATGGTGTGATTCTCAAACTCGGTCAGCAGCTTCTCCTTACCATTATCATAAAGAATAAAGTCTTCTTTGCTCAGGTCAGTCACTGGCTGGCCTTTATCATCAGTCACCATGACATAGATGAGCTTTCTGATGACACTGACCTGGTATTGCTGGTTATCCCTGACCTTTTCCTGCCCTTGTCCCATGTTTGGCAGCAAGGAAACGAAAACGCCAACAGCCAGCAAGGCCACAAGGATAATTACGATCAGCGAGCGTGAACGCCTATTCCTGGCCGACACTCTCCCTCTCGATAAAGCCCTAAAGACCTCAAGCTTCATTTTCACCCATCTAAGAATGTATGAATTTATCTTAAACCTTTCTGCCCTGAAATCAGCAACTTTTGTGCCAGAGAAATTTCCCCAATCTGCCCAGATTCCTGCTAAGTGCGCTGTTCATTCTGAGGGACACCTGTCCTTTAATGGGAAATTTTCAGGTCAGGAGAAGTGGCGGTGTCCTGTATCAATGGTCTGGCAAAGACCAATCAGGAAAATAAGGCATAGGAATAGAAGCTTCTGTTATCTTTATCAGCTCATCTCATCTTTCCAGGATCCCCCTGAGTTTTTCCCCCAGGTTTAAAAGCTATGGAAGAAGGCGCAGTTTATAAGGCGGGGGTAGCCATCAGACTGAAGCCGCACTTCCCCTCTAAGAAAGCACACCGGAGGTGAGCCAAAAGCCAGAGCCTTCCTCTGGCCCACACCCTCAACCTGCCCGCTCTCGTCTTCAAAGAGATAAAAATAAGTCAAGCCCTTGGCTGTTCTGATTTCCCGGGCATCTACTACCCGCACAGCCAGTTCGACCACCTGACCGGATAATTCTCTGAGGTGAGCAACCCGCAGCGGCGGCCGCCGGCCATCCAGCAGCTCGAGCGGGTCACCAGCCGGCAGGAAGCCCAGTTTCTCCAGCTGAAGTTTTTTCTTCTCCTCATCATTGATGTCTGCTACCTCGACTTCTGACACACCATGAAAATAGTGCAGAACCTGCTGGCTGCGGTTTGGTTCAAGCGAATCAAGAGCTCCTGCCTGAATTAGAGCCAGCAGGTCGCCCTGACCTGGTTTTACCCGCCTCAGGAAATCTTCCACCGACAAATAAACGCCATTTCTCTCTCGCTCGTTGATGATTTTTTCTAGGCTCCTGGTGGTTAGATTTTTGATGGAACCAAGGCCAACTCTAATCGCTTTCCCTTCGACCTCAAAGCGATAACCGCTGCGATTGACATCCGGGCCAAGGATCGTTAAGCCCAGCCTCTTGGCTTCCTCAATGTATTCCGGAAGCTGGTAGTAACCACCGGCCGCATTGAGCACCGCCACCATATAGACCAGAGGATAATGAGCTTTAAGATAAACGGCTTCATAAGCCATCAGAGCATAAGAGGCGCTATGGGCCCGGTTAAAAGAATAGGCCGAAAATTTTTCCATCTTCTGCCACAGCTCCTGAATCTCAGCCTGAGCATAGCCGCGGCTTTCGGCCCGGTCAAAGAATTTCCGGCGCAAAGCCTCATCCACCCGGCGCTTTTTTAGCTGACGGCGCAAAAGTTCTCCTTCCTCCGGCAGGAAACCAGCCACCCTTTCTGCCACCTGCATCACCTGCTCTTCATAAAACATCAGGCCGCCGGTTTCGGGGAGAATCTTAGCCAGCAGCGGGTCTGAAGGAGAAGCCCTCCCCTCGCGTCGCCTCAGAAAAGCTTCTTTCATCCCGCTTTCAGTCGGACCAGGTCTGATTAAAGCCAGAGCATGGATTAAATCGTCCAGGTTTTCCGGCTTCATCCGGCGGAGAAGATTCATCATGGCCGGGCTTTCCACCTGAAAGCAACCAATTGTTTTCGCTTCGCGGAGAAGAGCAAAGGTTTGACGGTCAGCGGGCGGAAGATGCTCAAGATGAAGAGCTTTTCTGGTCTCGGCTATAGCTGTCAGCCCGCGGGTAGAAAGAAGGTCAAGCTTAATAAGCTGGAGTTCTTCCACCGTGTCCCGGTCATAATGGCACATAAGGAGTCCTTTGGCTGATTTTTCAAGTGGCAAGTAGCGATCAACTGGCGCCGGAGTCAAAATTACACCCCCAACATGGAGGGAAATCTCGGCGAAAACACCGTCCAGCTCAGAAGCCAGTTTCCAGATGTCCAGGCAGCCGGCCTGAGGCGGCATCTGCCGCAAATAATCAGGCTCGGCGAACATCGGCACCCGCTTGCTCATCGTCCTGGCTTCTTCCGGCGAGATGCCAAAAGCCCGGGCAGTTTCATAAAGGGCCGAGCGCGCCCGGTAATTTTTCAGGCTGCAGACATAAGCCGCCCCGGTTTCTCCTGTCCCGTAACGCTTGAGCACATACTCCAGGACTTCATCCCGGCGGCTCGAGTCAAAGTCAAGGTCAAAGTCAGGTGGATCAGGCCGGCCGCGGTTTAAAAAGCGTTCAAAATAAAGGCCATACTCCACCGGATTAAGACGGGAAATGCCCAGAAGATAGGCCAGATAGGAAGAAGCTCCCGAGCCACGGAGATTGTGGTAGATGCCCTGGCGGCGGGCAAATTCCACCACGTCACAAACAACGAGAAAATAAGGGGCAAAACCGCTCTCTTCAACGACCTGAAGCTCCCGCACCGCCCGGTCTCTTTCTTCCCAGCTGAGATTTTTCAGCCTGGATAACCGGTCATTAATCACCTGACGCAGGGAAACAGGGAAAAGGTCAGGCGGAAGAGGCGGAACAATATTTTTAAAAGAGAAATCTATTTTTTCAGTAAGCTCCTGGTGGCGGCGAAAAATTGGTTTGACCCGGTCGCCATATTTTTTTAAAGCAATTTTTTCCTGTTCCGGGCCAGAATTCCTGAGAAGTGGCGAAAGCCTTTTAAGTTCTGGCGGATAAGGAATTTTTTTCTCTATCGCCCGGAGGAGAACAAGGCGCGGCGCGCTGGTCAGAAATTTCAGCGGCTCAGTCCAGAGAAGAGGAAGCCCCGTTTTCGCTGTGAGCCACTCGCCGCCGGGCAGGTTGTTAAGTCCGCAGCCAAGATAAAGATCATCCGGTGCCCGCTCCCCAATCTGGCGAATAAAACTCACCCACTCTTCGAGTTCCACTTCGGACACAGGCAGCTTTTCCGGCAGGATAAAAATGGTAGCGAGTCCATCCGGTTCCAGAAACTCCCGCCGGTTAAAAATCTCGAGCAACCGGTGATAGCCTTTTTTCTCTTTGATGAGAAAAACATAGCGGCTACCTTTAGCTGGAAAATCCAGTTCAAGTTCGCAGCCAAAGACAGGCTTAAAGCCACACCCTTCACTCAGAGCCTGCCACTTACCCCAGCCATAAAAAGCAGCCACATCGGTCAGGGCGACTGCCGGGAGGCGATTTCTCTCTGCAAATTGCACGAGTTCTTCTAAGGTCAGGCTGCCTTCTCCCCGGCTAAAAGCTGAATGAACTCTTAAAGGGATAAACATTTTTGGGCTCACCTGGTAAGAGAAGCAGTTTTCAGGATAAAGCCGCGGCCTTTATCTTCCTCATAAACCTCACCCAGCATTTTTTCCCGGCCGGTTAGAACCGCAGTAAAGCCGTACCTCTCACGCACCCGGTCAAGAGCCTGAGAGAGGCGTTCATCTTTTTCCTGGTAAAACTCAAAAAGAGAAAGATGGCGCTCCTCGACCAGCCGGCTGCCTTTAACCCCGACCAGACGAAGAGTCAGGCGCGATTTATCCCACAATTCGAGAAATAATTCCTCCGCCACGCGGTAAATCCGGTTCATCTCCTGGACCGGCATGGACAGAAACCGGCGTTTACTGACTGTCTTAAAATCAGAGTAGCGGGCTTTAACCTCAATCACCTGGGCATAAAATTTTTCCTGCCTTAAGGTGAGAGCCAGCCGGTCAGAAAGATAAGCTAAATGAGCCAGCAGGAGATCCCGGTCCCAGACATCCTGAAGGAAGGTGGTTTCCCTGGAGAAAGATTCAGACTTTCCCCGGGTTTGAAGCGGACGGTAATCTATACCCCGGGAAAGAAGATAAAGTTCATCGCCCATCACGCCGAACAAAGAACGCAGGGTGGCCAGCGGCAGCCGCCAGAGATCAGCTATTTTATGGACATTGAGTAGCCGGAGCATCACCTGGGCTTTAGGGCCAATACCTGGAATGGCGGAAATATCCAGCTCGCGCAAAAATTCTTCTTCCTCACCCGGCTGAAGCTCAAAGAAACCGCCCGGCTTGGCTCGCCTGGTGGCTAACTTGGCTAAAATTTTGTTGGAAGCCGCTCCAACCGAAACGCTCAGACCAACTTCCCTCTCTACCCGGCATTTTATGTCCTTAGCGACTTCTGTAAAAGAAGAATATAACTGGCCACAGCGGGTAAACTCTAAGTAAGCTTCATCCAGCGAAGCTTCTTCCACATCAGGTGTGTAGTCATGGAGAATCTGGAAAAATTTCTCAGAAAAAGACTGATACAGATGATAATTACCCCGGACAAAAATCGCCTCTGGACATAGTTTATAACACTCGCGAAGAGGCATGCCGGAATGAACGCCATATTTACGGGCTTCATAGGAGCAGGTAGCGGCTACCCCTCTTTCGTGCGGCAGGCCACCGACCACCAGCGGTTTACCCTTGAGGGAAGGATTGAGCAGCACCTCCACCGAGGCAAAAAAAGCATCGAGGTCAATATGGACTATATAACGCCTTTTTTGACAGCTGGAAAACTGAGCACCTGGTAACCGCATCATTTTCCCCTGATTTTAAAGACTTAATATTTTCGAATCACACCGGCTACCCGGCCAACAATCCGGACTTCCTTAACTTCAATCGGCTTAAAGGCTGGATTTTCTGGAACCAGCAGCACCCGGTCTTTTTCCCGGCGAAGGCGTTTTAGAGTTACCGTGCCATCTTCAAGAAGAGCTACGACCATCTCGCCCGAATTAGCTGTCTCCGTCCTTTCTATGACCACTAAATCACCGTCATCAATGTAGGCATCAATCATGCTTTTACCGGTCACTTTCAGGCAGAAAAGATTGCCACTTTTCCGCCCGGCGAACCAGGCCGGGATCTCCACGCTCTCACCTAAGGTATCAAACATCTCACGCGGGCTACCGGCTGGAACCAGGCCAACTAAGGGAAGGCGGACCTGATTGACCGCATCCGGCAGATAAGTGAGCCGCAGCTCGCCGCCTTCTCTCCTTAAGTAACCTTTCTTTTCCAGGCTGAGGAGATGCTTGAAGACAGCCGAAGGGTTGGCCAGGCCGGTCATCTGCCCTATTTCCCTCACCGTAGGGGCATAGCCATGGTCAAGGATAAAATTCTGGATTTTCTCCAGAATTTCCTTCTGCCTTCGAGTCAGTGTCCTTTTAATTCTGTTAACCATTTTGTTCACCATTTATAAAATAATCCCGGCCAGTGCCTTTGTCAAGAGAAAATTTCATTGTTGACGACGGTCTCATGGCCGCGCTGGAGATAATGGTAAGAGAGGCAGAGATAATGCTGATTATTGAACAAATAGCAATAGAGGATAAACGGCTATAAATTCATAAAAAACAAATAGTTGCAGCAAGGCTCCCCGTTGCAGTAATGTCAGAAGCCAGCTTGTTCCGATTCCAGCCGACCAGGGTAGGATTCCTATTTGCGGACTGAAGGAAGATTGTTATTTGCTCGCTGAGGGGTCAACTACCCTGCCCAGGAAAAGAATATTGCCGGTAGCTCTGTCCTGAATAATAAAGATAAACGGATGGTCAGCTCTGAAAACCAATTTTTTCACAACCATAGTTACCCCGACGACCAGGCCCGTAGCGGCGGCTGCTTCTGTCCCCTCCTCATTGACTTCAACAAAAGCCTGGTGGACGACCTCGCTCAGATAAAAATCCCGCCGCCCATTGATCCCGGAAAAATCTGCTTCGGTCGGGGAAAAGGCGGTGGGCATGCCCATTCTGCTCAGGATGCCCTTTTTCCCGCCCATCATGTATTTAGTTTCAAATTTGAATTTCGGTAGATAAATATCAATCTTTTCGGATCTCAACTGCTTTTTGTACTCGTTTAGCTTCTCGGCCGTGAGGCCCGGCTCAAGGCTTTTCAAATCTTTTTTAGGCAGGAGAACCAGCATGGATATTTCCTGGCCAGCGTAAGGAAGTTCTACCAGTTGCAGCTCATCATTTTCCAGATAGTTGAATCGTTTCTCCCTGATAGACATCATCGGCACTTTAACTTTCTTCTCCGGGGTGACCATGAATTCTTCCTCTCTGGTGTTGCCCGGAAAGAACTGATTTTCCCACTTGCCCTTAAAATAAATGGCATTGGTCAGAACCAGGCGGGTTAGCTGGTTAAGAACGCCGGGCGGAATTAAATCTTTAATCCTGTTATTGGTCTGCTCCTCAACCCAGTGGTTTATTATAAGGCGTGAATTCTCAGTTTCCCGGGCAAAGTCCAGGTCAGTCACCTTCCCGCCGTAATATTTTTCGACCGTGCTGACATATTCAGTTAAAAGCGGATACCCTTTCTGCGTCCAGAGAGCATTGGCCGTGTGAAGTTCATATTGTTTGTCCTTTTTATTAATCAGGTTGATAATCTCGGCAAATTCCTCTCTCATCACCTCGAGACTATCCGGATAATGAAAAACCTGCTTGATTTCCTGGGCGGTTTGACCTCTAGCTCCTTCATAGGTCATGGCCACGGCTGTGGACAGGCTAAAAGGTGAAAAGAAAATATTGCCTTCGCTGTCTTTAAGGTTCAAATAAAGATCAAAGGCGAATTGATTGGAAGCTGAAGCTATAATGTTCTCTTCATTCCGGAAAAGCTCCTTTTCACCCTTCTGACTCTCCTCATTGACTAATTCGCTTTTAATTTTATGATTCACCGAACCTCCAGCTGAACAAAATATTGTCCCGGCAATCAGCCAGGGTAAAAGAGCCAGCACCCAGATCAGTTTAGACCAATTTTTCACCTCTTGCCTCCTCTTATCTCGCTTGTTAGTATATCAGGTTTCGTCGTTTTCCTGAAAATTTAGTTTCCTCCATCGTCTGTCCTGTCCTTTAATTGTTTCCTTTAGTTGTTATATAATTTTTGCAGTTGGTGAATTTTTATTTTCTAAATCAAAAATTTTTTATTTAACTTTAAGATGGAGGTAAAAAGGGAATTGCGATTAAGAAGTGGAAGCTGTGTTTTTTTGCTTGGCCTGCTTTTAGTTGGATCTGCTTATTCTCTGTCGGTAAGCCTTTCCTCCCCTTTTCCCCAGGAAAAGACAAAGGCTGAAGAGCCAATTGTCACCGTCAAAGTCCTCCCGCTTGAGCGGCCGGTTCGCCCTGGCCAGGTTTTTGAACTCTCGCTTGAGCTCCATATTTTACCTGGTTTTCATATAAATTCAGAAAAGCCAGGCGACGAGCTGCTCGTTCCAACTTCTATCGAGCTCGAGAACAAAGAGACCTTTGAAATTAAAGAAATAATTTTCCCTGAGCCCCAGGTTAAAAAATTCAAATTCGCCACTAAGCCTTTGTCTGTTTATGAAGGCCAGGTCGAGGTCAAACTTAAAATTGAATTAAAGCCGACGGTCAAAGAAAGTACCGTTGAACTGGCAGGAAAAGTTCGTTATCAGGCCTGTAATGATGAAGCTTGCCTCCGCCCGACCCGCCTGCCTTTTAAAGCAACCCTTCGGGTGGCAGGAAATACCAGCTCAAATCGCAGATAAACTTGACCGCCCGGGTGGCCATCAAAAGGGCCTTAATTATAGGTAGCAGAAGATTTTTGCTGATTTGTCAAATGCTCGCTAATCTGAGATAATGCTTTTTTAAATGAAAGGAAATAAGATGAAAAAATCATTTTCTTTGTCCTTGACCCTGGTTCTGCTCGCCAGTCTGCTCATTGTTTGTTCTGGGAGCAGTTCTACTTCACAGCTGACCATCTCACCGGCCAAGCCCAAGCCAGGAGACACCATAACCTTCTCTTATGTGCCAGCTGACAAGCAGTTTCAAAGCAACAACCAATTTATCCTTTATGTTTATTCTTTTTCCAAGGAATTACCCTCAGTTACTCCCGTTAAGCTGGTCAAATCTGGCAAAAAATGGACTGGCAGCTGTTCAATCGATCAAACTGCCTTTGGCCTGGCAGCCAAGGTTAAACTGGATGAAAAAAATGAGGATACGAATAATGGCCAGGGATACTTTTTCCCTCTTTATAATGCCTCCGGTCAGATTATTCCCGGTTACAAGGCTGGCCTGGCCCTGGCTTATACCTCCTGGGGTCAGCTAATCGGAGTGGAGCAGGACTTGAAAAAGGCTTTGCAGTTGACTGAAGAAGATTTCCAGGCTAACCCCTCCATCAAAAAAGACTTCGTCAACAGTTACCTTCGGCTCCTTCAATCTGAGAAGCCAGAAGACTGGGAAAAGAAAGCACAAGCTTTTCTGGACGAAGTTTCCAATCTGCCGGAACTTGATGATTCAGCTCTGAGCACCATTTATGGTTATTATGCTCAGCTTGGAAATCAAGAAAAAGCTATGGCTATTTATCAGCAGGCCCAGAAAAACCCCAAAGGCGACTTTTTCCAGGTTCAGGCCCTGATGCAATTCCAAACCATTCAGGATCCTAAAGCCAGGATTGATTTTCTGGCCAGATTTAAAGAAGAATTTCCTGATTCAAAATATATTGAATCGATTGTCGGCATGATGACCCAATCCATGATCCGGGAGAATAAGCTGGAAGAAGCCGAGCTATTCCTTGAGGACAACCGGGATAAAGCTCAGCCCTATTACTTCTATGTCATTGCTTCTCAGGCCAGTCAGAATCCAGACCAGATTGAACTGGCTTTAAAGGCCATTGATCAGGGTATTGGTCTGGCCAGGGAGCAGCTCAGTCAGCCTGACAGGTTTAAACCTGGCTACTACACCGAGGAAGACTGGAGCCAGGATCTGGAGAAAAATCTCATGCCCATGTTCCTCGGCCTGAAAGGCCAGTTGTTAATGAAAAAGGGCCAGACCAGTGAGGCTCTGCCGCTTTTGAAACAAGCTTTTGAATTGAGCCAGGGCAAGGACTCAAAACTTACGGCTAACTATGCTCGGGCTCTTCTGGCCAATCAGGATTTTGCTCAGGCTACTTCAGTAATTGAGCAATATGGCCGGGAAGGGTTTATTAACCCAGAGTTAACTGACCTTCTCAAGCAGGCTTATCTTGGTCTTCACCAATCAGAAGAAGGCTGGGATAAGTATCTAAGCGAACTTAAGGACTCAGCCCTTAAAATGATGAAAGCCGACCTGACCAAAAAGATGATAAACGAGCCAGCCGCGCCCTTTGAATTGAAAGATCTTGAAGGTAAAACCGTCAAGTTAAGTGATTATGCCGGTAAGGTAGTAATTCTTGATTTCTGGGCAACCTGGTGTGGGCCCTGCCTCGGCTCATTCCCGGGCATGAAGCAGTTGGTTGAAGAATACCAGAAGCAACCGGATGTGGCTTTTGTCTTTGTTAATTGCTGGCAGGATGAGGACAACAAAGAGCAGGTGGTCAAAGATTTTCTGGAGAAAAATCAATATCCATTTTATGTCCTGATGGATACTACTAATAAAGTAACTTCTGACTACGGCGTCTCTGGCATTCCAACCAAGTTCATCATTGATCCCAAAGGCAAAATTAAATTCAAGGTCATCGGCTTTGAAGGCGACACAGAGAAGATGGTCCAGGAAGTTAAGATTATGATCGATTTGGCCAGAGGTAAGTAAAAAAGCCAGAAAAGCTTTAAACTATACTAATATTTTGCGGGCAAGTTTGATAGCGGCCGAATAAAAAAATATTTCTGAAAATATGGCTCCTGCTTTCGCCGGATTTCATGGCCGGAAGCTGAAAGGTAAAAAAAAATATGGAAGATAAAAGCCAAAGAAATTTAGAAACTCAGGTGATTCATGCTGGCTATGAGCCAGATAAAGTCACTCGCAGTGTCTCCCCACCTATCTATCAGACCTCGACTTTCGCCTTTGAGAGTGCCGAGCAGGGAGCGGCATTATTTGCCGGTAAAGAAAAAGGATATATATATACGCGCCTTAGTAATCCTACTATTGAAGCGCTCGAACAGGCAGTCGCCAGCCTGGAAAAAGGTGTTGGGGCTCTGGCTACTTCCACCGGTATGGCCGCTGTTTCGACAGTTTATTTTTCTTTGCTCGAAAATGGCACTCACCTGATCGGAACTGCTGCTCTCTATGGAGCTTCCAGAACAATTATCGAGACTGAATTTGTCCGCTATGGAGTGACCTCCGATTTTGTTGATACCTCCAACCTGGATGAAATCAAGAAAAAAATAAGAAAAAATACCAGGCTTCTTTATATTGAAAGCCCGGCCAATCCGACCATGGCTCTAACCGATATCCAGGGCTGTGCTCAGATTGCTAAGGAACATGGGTTAATTCTGGTCGTGGATAATACTTTTGCTTCACCTGTTCTTCAGAACCCGCTTGAACTTGGGGCTGATATCGTCCTCCACAGCGTCACCAAGTTCATCAACGGTCACACCGATGTGGTTGGTGGAATTATCATCAGCAAAACAGAGGAGCTTTATAAGCGGCTGGCCAGCGTTCTTCATCTTCTGGGCGGAACTATGGACCCACATCAAGCCTGGTTGGTTTTACGCGGTTTAAGGACACTTTATCTCCGTGTAGAAAAAGCTCAGGACAATGCCGGAAAATTAGCTTCCTGGCTCGAATCCCATCCCAAAGTCGCCTGGGTTAACTACCCCGGCCTGCCCAGCCATCCTCAATTTGAACTGATGAAAAAGCAGATGAAAGGCCCTGGCTCAATGATCTCATTTGGTCTTAAAGGAGGCTATGAGGCTGGTTTGAAGCTAATCAACAGCGTTAAACTTTGTACTCTGGCCGTTTCTCTCGGCGGGATTGAAACTTTAATCGAGCATCCAGCCAGTATGACTCATGCCGGCGTTTCCAGAGAAGAGAAAGAGAAAGCAGGTATTACCGATGATCTCATCCGCCTGTCAGTTGGTTGTGAGGCTTATGAAGACTTGAAAGCTGATCTTGAACAGGCGCTCGATCAGTGCTAATTAAAGTCAGAATCCGAAGTTGTTAATTTTAAATTAATGGCCTGAGCAAATGAAAATATTAACCCGGTTTACGCCTGCTTAAGGCCGGCTTTTCTCCAGCTCTTGCTCCAGTTCTCCTTCGGCCCGGTAATAAATTCCATTTCCGGTGGCGATCAGTCGCCCATCTTCGCCCATAAGTCTGCCTTCTGTTATAAAACCTTTACCCGGTCGCCTGGTCACCCGGCCCTCTGCTCTAATTTTCTCACCTATCCTGGCTGCCTGTTTAAACTCAACAGTCAATTTAATGGTTACAGCCAGGATTCCTTCATACATGATGGCCTTAACCATGACTTCGTCCAGAAGACAGGAGATAATCCCACCATGGATAATATCCCGATAGCCCTGATACTGCCTTCCAACCTGATATTCGGTCCAGGCCAGCTGCTTTCCCTCATCATAGAAAAAATCAAGCTTAAGACCGACTGGATTATCCTCACCGCAGACAAAACAACCAGAATAATTAACTATTTTTTTACTCACTTTTTAATCTCCACAAACTTTGATAATCTTCGTTTCCGTCTTTTTTAATTCTAACGACCTCATATAAATTGTAAAGACTGAAAACTTAGTTCAGATCCTTTTTGCCATATTTTATCATGGCTCAAAGTTGCCCGATCTTAACCCTCATTGCCCTTGCCAGCCTGGCTGGCCGGTGGTAAATTATCTGTTTAATCAAGGCTGAGATAGAATGATGAAAAAAAGAATACTTATTTCTGCTTCTTTGTTTCACGCTCTAACCGATGCCGCTACTATTGTCACTCCAACCATTTTCCCCATCCTTTACAGCCAGGCTTTCCTCATCAGAAAATACTCTCAAATCGGTTTGCTCTCCAATCTGGGACTGATCACGACCTTGTTGCTCCAGTTCTGGGTGGTCAGGCTATCATTTAAATATGAATATAAATGGTTGATGCTGATCAGCGGACTGGGTATTGCCCTGGCTAACTTCCTAATTCCCCTGGCTCAATCCTTTGGCCTCCTTCTTTTGCTATACATTTTTCTCAGGGCTGTGACCAGTTTTTATCACCCGGTAGTCATCGCCTGGATTTCCCGCTCGAGGACGGGTTCCGGCCAGGAACTCGATGATGCCATGGGCATCCAGAGCGGCTCAGGCAATCTGGGAGCACTGGTTGCCTTTATTACCACCGGTTACCTCGCCCAGCATTTTGGCTGGAAAACTCCTCTCTATTTGTGGTCCCTGATCAGCCTGGTTATGACCACTGCTGGCGTTTCTATAATCAGACAGGTCTCATCCAGCCAGGAGATAAAACCGGATCTGTCAGCGGTGAGCTGGACAACAGTCCTCAAAAGAATCAGCCATTTAATTCCGGGCTTTTTCCTGGCAGGCAGCGGCTGGTGGGTAACCATTACTTTTGCCCCGTCTTTGCTTCACAACAATTTTAATATTCCCATGGGCAGAACCGGGCTTTATCTCGCCTTCTGGATTGGACTGGGAACAGTTACCGGTTCTCTTTATGGCCTGTGGAGTCGTCGTTTTGGCCGCAAAAGAGTTTTTCTGACCAGCCTGGCCGGGGCAACCATCTGTCTTTTCATCATTGGCTTTTCTACCAATCAAGTTTTGTCGGTCGTTGTGTTGGTATTGTTCGGTGGATTTATGCTCATGACTTACCCTTCTCTTCACACCTTTGTCGGCTCAACTGTTAGGGATGAGGAGCAAACACTGGCTTTTAGCTGGGTCTCCAACATCCAGCTTATTTCCGGGGCTCTAATAACCTTGATCTGTGGTTTTTTGTCCGACCTGGTTAATATCAGGTTTCCATTTATTCTGACCGGGTTCTTTGCCCTGCTTATTTTTCTATTTTACTTGCCCAAAAATGAAAGATACTTTGGGGCCAAATAGCCAGCCTTCCTCCTGATTCGATTATTTTTGTTTTTTCCGGCTTGAAATTGAGACCTTAATATCGTTAAATAAAGCTAATAAGTCTATTATAAAGGACAAAACCAATGACCTTCAAAAAGACAAAGCTTTTCTGTCCTGCCCTGTTCATTTTCCTCTGCTTAGTCTGGTTAGCTGTTTTACCAGCAAAAGTTGCAGCCCAGCTGACTGAAGAAGAAAAAAACACCATTGCTGTCGTCAAGAGAACTCAAAACTCTGTTGTTTATGTGACCAATATTAAACTGGTCGTTGACTTCTTTTCCTGGACGGAAGAAAAAATTCCTCGAGGCACAGGTTCCGGATTTATCTGGGATGATCAGGGACATATCATTACCAATTATCACGTCATCGAAGATGGTGATATTTTCAGTGTTACCCTGCCCGATCAGAATCAGCGGCAGGCCAAGCTGGTCGGAAAGGAACCGGCCAAAGATATTGCCGTTCTAAAAATTGAAGGCAACCTTAAAGGCTTATATCCGGTTAAAATAGGCTCTTCGGCTAGTCTGCAGGTTGGTCAGAAAGTTATTGCTATCGGCAATCCTTTTGGTTTTGACCACACAGTAACTGCTGGCATTGTCAGTGCCCTGGGCCGAAGCATGCCCGGCGTTGGTGGAGTAACGATCAGGGATATGATTCAAACCGACGCCTCAATTAATCCTGGAAATTCCGGTGGGCCACTGCTAAATTCGGCTGGTGAACTGATCGGTATGAATACCATGATTATCTCGCCAAGTGGGGCCTCCTCGGGTATCGGTTTTGCCATACCGGTTGATACAATTAAAAAAATCGTTCCCCAGATCATCAAATACGGCCGGGTGATCCGTCCAGGTCTTGGTCTGACCTACCTCCCTGATAATTACGCCCGGCGATTAGGCATCGAAGGCGTGATCATCTACGAAGTGCCGGCTGGCTCTGAAGCTTATAAAAAGGGTATGAGAGGCTTAACCCGCGGCCGCTTCGGTCGTATCCTTATCCAGGATATCATCAAAGAAGTTGACGGGAAAAAAGTAAATTCCTTTGATGATCTTTATAACCTGCTCGAAAATTATAAAATAGGTGATACCGTTACTTTGACCCTGGAAAGAAATGGACAGAAAAGAAAAGTTCAGTTGACCCTGGTTCAATCGGATTGAGGCTTAGCTGATTTTGCGAGCTCTGATTTCATAATCTTCCTGCCAGAGAGTTAAGCCGGTAACCTGGCCACTATCATCCAGATTAAATTTGATGCGCAGAAAGGGATCGACTGAGAAAAATATAGTCTGGGTCTCAACATAAAATTTGGTCATCGTTTGACCTGTAGGATGAACCACTAAGTAATAATCTTCGAAGCTGATATCCAGATAATATGAACCGTTGACTTCATAGCGCCCAACATATTGCTGATAAACAGAGGGATCAAGCCGATATAAAGGTTTTTCTTCAGGCTTAAAATCGGGCCAGTCATAAATAACTGATAGCCCTCGAATAATTTCATCCAGCAGCAGACCGCCATTATCACTGTTGGCCATGATCAGCGCCCCCTGCCCCAGGGCTGGATAAATAACCAGAACTGAGCGGAAGCCGTGGGTCCTGCCTTTCATATAAATCTTAAACTTCTCCCGTTCGCCTTCCAGCCTGAATCCGAGTCCGGGTTGACGGGGATCAGCCGAAAGCATCCGCCTGGCCAGCTCAGGGGGCAGCAAACCACCACTTTTGCCCCGTGCACAGTCCATAACTTCCAGTACAAATTTAAGATAATCAAGAGGATTTGACCATAGACCGCGAGCAGCTTCTTCTGGATAATGATAATAGCCACCTTCCACCGCCTGGCCTTCCCTGGCGTGACCGGTAGCTACGTCAGTCGTTTCCGGTAAACTCCAGCCAGTCATTTTTATTCCCAGCGGCTCGAATATATCTTCCCTGGCCAGCTCCGCCAGCTTCTTACCTGTTTTCTCTTCGAGGAATTTTTGCAAAAGGACATAATTGAAATCAGAATACCTGATGCCGGCCTGCTGATCGAAACCACGCCAGCTAAAAAAATTGCCGGCCGGTTCTTCTCCCTTTAAAACCTGAGTTAAATCGGGCTGATCAGCTCCTCGTGGATAACCGGCTGAGGTCCAGGGATAAAAACCAGCTGAATGACTTAAGAGCTGTGATAGAGTAAAAGATATTCTCCCCTGCGGCCGGAATTTCCGACCGGTAAAGATCAGATTTTCATAATATGAGCCCACCTCTTCTTCGAGTTCCAAATGCCCCTTAGCTACCTCAGCCAGAACAATGGCCGCCGCCACTGGCTGGCTTAGCTCTCCAACTTGAAAAATCGTGGTTGGGGTCAACTTCTCATATTTAATGATATCTTTGTAGCCATAGGTCTTAAACCAATCAATCCGGTCCTTGTCAATTACCGCCAGGCTTATTCCAGGAACTTTAAAAAACTGGAGGCGATCCGAGAGTTTAAGTTTTTCAGGTACTTGCCCCCTGAAATAGACCGCCCGGTAGAGACCCTTTTCCAGCTGCTCAATCCTGCTTTTTTTGAGTGATTCTTCAGTCTGGCAGGCAAAAAAGGAAAAAATCATGGCCGCCAGAGGAAGAGCCGTCAGACAGAATTTTTTCCAGGCAACTGCCCTTTTAGCAGTTTTCACTTTTTATATCTCCATGGTTAAATTTAAGGCCAAAAGCGCAACATGATTATAACATAGCTGACTTACAGAGAGAGTTACATCTTCCAGGTTCCGGCCACAATTAAATTAACACCGGTAATAGCCCGGGCCTGTTCTGAGGCCAGGAAAGCTACCGCTTCACCTACATCCTCTGCTTTTCCTATCTGACCAGGCTTGAGTTTCAAACCGGCAGGCAGATTGCCTCCTTCCATCAGCCCGGGCGAGACCATATTGACTGTGATGTTGTTAGCCACCTCAGCCACAGCCGCCGTCCTGGTCAGGATGAGAAGACCGGTTTTAGCCACCGCATAGGGAGTTATCCCGGGAAATGAGCCAAGGTGTTCAACCAGGTGAAAGCCAATGTTAATAATTCTCCCCCATTTTCTGGACCGCATGGTTGGTAAGGCCTGTTTCAGGCAAAAATAGGAACTTTCCAGATTGGATCTAAAAATGCCTTCCCAATCACTCTGGTTGAGTTTATCCCACGGCTTGTTGCTGATAGCCCCGGGCATGTTGACCAGAATATCGAGCTGACCGAAAACACTTATTACTTCCTGAATGAGCTTTTCTGCCCCGCTTTCCTGCGTCAGATCAGCCTGCAAAATTGCTGCTTGCCCACCCAGACTCTCAACCTCTTCCCTGAGTTTTCTGGCCAGAGCTTCATTCTGGTAATAATGAATAGCCAGGGTGGTGCCATCCTGACTCAGTCTTTTGACCACAGCCTGGCCCAGATGACCTGTAGCCCCCGTAATTAAAGCTACTCTGCCTGACATCACTGCGCTCTCCTTATTGATCTCTATGAATCAAAAGGCCGGCTTAAACTGTCTTTTTAAGCTGACCACACTTCACTTATTATTCTGGAGCTTCAGGCCAGAGGACCGGTAACTTTTTCCACCGCCGCCAGGATTTCTCCCCTCTGAACAACCTCTTTCATTTTATTGATATCATTGTAAAGGGGCCTGTCTTCATCAAGAAAAGCTACATACTGGCGGATGGCCTGTCTGGCCGCTTCTACTGCCGGAGAGGGTTTTAAAGGCTGACGAAAGTCCAGAGCCTGGGCTGCAGCTATAAATTCTATAGCCAGAATGGCTTGAGCATTATCCAGAATTTGTCTCGTCTTGAGAGCGGTGGTCATGCCCATGCTGACGAAATCTTCCTGATCGGCTGCCGCTGGTATCGAACCGGTAGCCGCTGGCGTGCATAATACCCTGTTTTCGCAGACCAGGGCGCCAGAAGTGTATTGTGATAGCATCAAACCGGAAAACATACCAGCGCCTCTGGTTAGAAAGGCTGGCAGTCCAACATTTAAATTTGGATTCATTAACCGGTTTAACCGCCTCTCTGACAGAACGCAGACCGTGGTAATAGCTGTCCCCAGCAATTCGAGAGCCAGAGCCTGAGGAACTCCCTGAAAATTGGCTCCGGTCAAAACCAATTCTTCTTCAGGGAAAAAGATCGGATTATCAGCCGCTCCATTAAGTTCAATTTCTATCATGCGTTTGGCCCACTCCCAGGAATCTCTGGCCGCTCCCACCACCTGGGCAACACTCCTCAGGCTATAAGCATCCTGCACTTTTTTCCCGGGTTGGGCCAGTAGCTCCGAGCCAGCAGTTATTTTTCTGATATTTTCAGCTGAGGTGATAGCTCCAGGGTATCCCCGGACCTTATGAACCCGTTCATCATAGGCTTTCATATTAGCATTAAGAGCTTCCAGGGTCATAGCCGCCACTATCTCTGAATTCTTTAACCACCGCCAGGCATCGTCAACTTCCAGCGCTCCCAGAGCAGTAATCATATTGGAACCATTGATGGTGGCCAGACCATCGCGGGCCTGAAAAATCACCGGCTCGATTCCGGCTTTTTTCAGAGCTTCCCTGGCCGGCCATCTTTCCCCCTGATAAAAAGCCTCGCCCTCACCCATCAGCACCAGCGCCATCTGGGACATGGGAGATAGATCACCGCAGGCTCCTACCGAGCCCTTTTCACAGACGACAGGCGTCACCCCCTTATTTAACAACTCAACTATTTTTTCCACCACCTCCAGCCTCAGGCCTGAATGGCCATGAGCATGACAGCTGATCCTGGAGAGCATAGCTCCTCTGACCACTTCCTGGGGCATGGGCTGGCCATAGCCAGCAGCATGGCTGTAAACAATATATCTTTGAAATCTTTCTACCTGTTCGGGGGTCAAAACCACATTGGCCAGTTCGCCAATACCGGTGTTCACCCCGTACATAATTTCATTTTTTTTGATTTTTTCCTCAAGCAAAGCACGGCAGCGGTTAATCCGCTGGCGAGCCTCTGGATGGAGCTCAACCTTCTCCATCCCCCTGGCCACACTGACCAATTGCTCGACAGTCAAATGTCCATCGACAACGACGCTCATTTAATCCTCCCGCTAAATTAATCTTTAATTTTTTTATTCTATCATTATCCATAAAAATCATAAAAGAGCAAAAACAGCAGTCAGCCTCCCCCTTGGGAATAAGCTGGTGTTGACATGTGCAGCTACTAAAGATATAAAATTCATCTTATTCCAATTTTTATAACAGGAGCCAAGATGACAGCTGAGACTGAAACTATTCTGGTGACCGGCGCGGCCGGTCAGATCGGTTCCGAATTGGTACCTGCTCTGCGGGCCATCTTTGGTCAGGAAAAGGTCATTGCCACTGACCTCGTCCAACCAAAAACTGAAAATCTTCGGCTTGGCCCTTTTGAACAGCTGGATGTAACTCAGAGAAGCCAGCTCGAAGCAATCATTAAAAAATATAGAATTAAAAAAATCTATCATCTGGCTGCCATTCTCTCGGCTACCGGAGAAAACAATCCACAAAAAGCCTGGGAGGTCAATATTAGTGGCCTTTTCAATATTCTGGAGGCCGCCCGCCAGTTAGATGTCAAGCAGGTTTTTTGCCCGAGTTCTATTGCCGTCTTTGGCCCCCTGACACCCCGGGTGAATACCCCGCAGGACACGATCCTCAGCCCGACCACCATGTATGGAGTAACCAAAGTGGCTGGAGAGCATCTGGCTGATTATTATGTAAAAAAATTTAATCTCGATGTCCGTGGCTGCCGTTTTCCAGGAATTATCAGCCATGAAGCTCTGCCAGGAGGTGGAACCACTGACTATGCTGTGGCTATTTTCTATGAAGCAGTAATTTATAAGAGATATACCTGCTTCTTGCGCCCGGAAACAAGGCTGCCTATGATGTACATGCCTGACTGCCTGAAATCCATCATAAATCTAATGGAAGCTGACTTTTCGAGGCTGAAACATCATTCTAATTTCAATGTTACTGCTATGTCTTTCTCTGCGGCTGAACTGGCCGCAGAAATTAAAAAGCATCTGCCCGATTTTGAAATAACTTATCAGCCTGATTTCAGACAGGCCATCGCTGATTCCTGGCCTGAATCAATAGACGATAGTGCTGCCCGGGAAGAATGGGGCTGGCAGCCAGATTATGACCTCACCAGAATGACCTCCGATATGTTCAGAGTTTTACAAGAGAAAAAAGCCCGGGGCAACCTATTTTATCCAGGTTAAAAGTCACCGGCTGGCCTGGAAGAAAAGAGGGACTGTTGCGTCTAATCAAAAAGGAGGCTCAACATGAAAAAAGTTTCGGTTCTAATCCTGTTAGTGGCTCTCAGCGGGCTGCTGGCCCTGGCTGAGGAAATCAATGTCACCGGCAACTGGACCATGACCGTCACCACCCAGAGAGGAGACAGGTCAAATGAGGTCACTTTCACCCAGGAAGGCGAGAAGCTAAAAGTGACCATGAAAAGTCCCAGAGGCGATGTCACGGGAGAAGGCACAGTCAAAGGTAACCAGATCGAATGGACCATTACCAGAGATACCCCCCGGGGTCAGTTCACCACCACCTACAAAGGTAAAATCCAGGACAAGAATAATATGAGTGGCGAAGTCCAGATGGGGGATTTTGGTACCGCTACCTGGAAAGCTGTTAGACAAGGGGCATAAAACCCTTACAGTTAATTGAACCAGCAAGGGGAACTTAAGATAAGAAGTTCCCCTTTTTCTTTTTTGGATTTTTAATCTTTTAATGGACAGTTAAAAGAAAAACAGAAACAAAGCTAGCTCGCTTCTTTTGATTAGAGCTTTTCAGATTATTGAACTACCTGGAAACGTGTCTGGAACTGGCCAGCAGCTGACCATAACACAGCTGGAACTTAAATCAACTCAGGCCGATAGCCTGCCGGAAAAATACCGGCAGAGCAAAAGCGGCCCGGTGAATTTCCTCATTATAATATTTGAGACCAGCAGGAATTCTCAACTCTTTTACCTTAAGGGGGTCAATCCGGTCGGAGAGAAAATTGTAGCACCAGGTTCCAACCGGGTAGGTGGGAACCGGCCCTGAATAAAAGCGGCTAACTTTGAACATTTTCTTCAAAAATCTGGCCTTGTCTGCATGTTCTTTTAAATGAAGGATCTGTGACCCCGATTGGGCAGCAATAATACCTCCCGGCTTTAAAATCTTTTTCAACTTAAAATAAAAATCACGCTGATGCAAAATGGCTGAAGGTCCAACTGGATCGGATGAATCAACCAGAATAACATCAAATTTATCCCTGGTATTTTGAATAAAATCAAAACCATCAGCAATAGCCAGTTCGGCCCTTGGATCGGACAGGCTCGCCTCTAACCAGGGAAAATACTGTTCGCAGGCCTTAATGACCTCTTCGTCAATTTCGACCAGCCAGGCTTTCTTCACCGGATGTTGCAGAACGTGCCGTAGTGCTCCCCCATCCCCGCCCCCGATGACCAGAACTTTTTCCGGAGCAGGATGCGAGCAGAGGGCCGGCTCAACCAGCATTTCATGATAGAAAAACTCATCTCGTTCGGTCGTCTGGACCAGGCCATCGAGAAACAAAACACGCCCATAAAAATCATTTTGAATAATCTCTATCTTTTGAAACTTTGATCTTTTCTCATACAGGACTTTTTTTACCTTAAAAAACAGGCCTGATGATGGTGTCTGATTTTCTCTGGCTTCTTTCCGATCTGAAGATAAAGCTTGAGCTTTCACCTTGTCCTCCCATAAAATTTTCAATTAAGCCTGAGTAGTATAAAGGACAGCCAGTCTCAAGTCAACCAGCCGTCAGCCTTACAGACTAACAGCCAGAATCAGGCCGGCCAGGGCTAACCGGTATATAACAAAAGGAAAAAGGGTTTTGGTCTTAAGAAAAGAGAGCAAAAACTTTATAGACAAAAACCCTACCAGAGCCGAAGTGAAAAACCCAACTATAAAAGGCCCACTAATCTGACTCCAGGAAATTTGAGGCAACTCCAGCAGAGCCGCCCCAACGATCACCGGAGTTGACAGCAAGAAAGAGAAACGAGCAGAATCCTGCCGCCTGAAGCCAAGGAAAAGAGCAGCCATAATGGTCATTCCCGACCGGGAAGCACCGGGTAGAATAGCCAGGCTCTGAGCCAGCCCGATGAGCATGGCCTCGGCCAGAGTCAGACTTTCCAGACTTTTCTGGTTTTTAGCCAGACGATCAGCCAGAAAAATCAACCCGCTAAAAAAAATCAGGCTAAAAGCAATCAGTTCCGGCTGCCGGAAAACTGTTTCCGCTTTTTCTTCCAGAAGATAGCCAGCCAGAGCTCCAGGAATGGTGGCCAGAAGAATATACCAGAGATAGTGTCCCTCCGGAGTCTTCGGCCGACTGAAACCTTCTTTTATGATTTGAATCCAGTCTTTCCAGAAGAAACACACAATAGACAGGAGAGTGCCCAGATGCAGCATCACATCATATTCAAGCCCCTGATAATTCCAGTGAAAAAGAAAAGGGACCACTGCCAGATGAGCTGAGCTGGAAATTGGAAGAAATTCACCCAGTCCCTGAAGAAGGCCCAGAACCGCTGCTTGAAGATAAGTCATCAACCAGGCTCCTTCCCGGATTGACTTTGGAAATAAAGTAAGTTTTTATTCCTAATTAAAAAAGATGTCAACTCTTTTCAGGCAACTTAATCGATCTTTTCCACCTTTACCTGGTGATAATAATGCTTGAGAATATCCTGGTAGCTGGCCCCAGCCCTGGCCAGGCCATAAGCACCTACCTGGCATAACCCCACTCCATGTCCCCAGCCACGGCCAGTAAAAATAAAATGGGTCAGCTGTCCGCTGGCGTCAAACTCTCTGTCCAGATAAAACAAAGTGTCCTTTAAACTTAAGACCCATTTGATTCTAAGGCCGACAAGATTAACCTGTTGGCTATCACCAATGATTTGAAGTGAAACCACACGGTTAGAGCGGCCTCGACGGACAACCTTAAGATCAAGCAATCGGCCGAGGTGAGGATAATAACGATGAATATTCTTTTCCAGTTCGTCCCGCCTGACTCGTTCTGTCCAGCGATTGAAAACCGAATCCCGATCAAGAACATTGGTCGGCGGTGGATAGTCAACCTGTAGCAGCTTGATCTGCCCTTCCTTTTCAAGCCAGGTTATTTTCTCTCCACCCAGCAGATTGAGCCGGCTGGCCGGGAAAGTCCCCTCCTCCATCTTTCTTAGCAAATAGAGATCGGGCTGAATCAGCAGCCTTCGCTTTTCCCCAAGGCCTCCATCCATAACCTCAATCTGGTCACCCTGGGCAGCAATAAACAACCCCTGATGTCGGAAGTCATCCAGCCAGGATAAACTTTTCTCGAGAATATAAGCCCATTCAGACCGGCTGACTTCTCCCTTCAGGTTGCTTTGACGAAGATAAGAAGGAAAAATCCCTGATTGAATGAGATAAGCCAGGCCTTTCCGTTCATTGCCTTTAAGCTCAGACAGCTGAGGTGAGTCCTGCAATAAATATTTAGCCTCACTCTCCAGAACAAAATTGGCGGCTTTTTCCTGCCAGCCAAAATAAGAAATCAGCCAGTGGCTTAGCTCAATGAAATTTACAGAGGCTGAAGGCAGTTTTGGGCTCTGACCGGTTGGACGGCTGCTGTTGATTTTTTTCAGACTGGAGGCAATAGCCAGCGAATTTTCTATTTCGGCACCGGTGGCAGCTTTAGCAAAATAATCTGGCTCATTTCCCGGTATAAGCAATCCAAGAGCCAGCAAGGGCGCAATCTGGCTACTGATATCCCGATCATTGATCCTGGCGGCCGGAACCTTTTGTCCGGTCTCGATCAGCCACTCCGGTTGCTTCTCCAGACTGCAGGTAATGCTTTTTAGATAAGGAACCGGCTGGCCAGAGAAAACATTTTCCGCATCTTCGGTCATCCCGCCGCAGGTGCTGGTATAAAGAGCATCAATTAGCTGTCCTTTATAAGTAATAACTTCGCCGATTGTTTCTTCCACCGCCTGGTTACTTAAAGGACGCTCGGCGGATAGACCTCCATAAACCTGGGAACTCTGGGTATCGGTCAGGTCAAAACCGAGGTGACGGTAGCGCCCCATATTCTTCAGAGCATAAGTTCTGGCCGCCACGGCCTGAGCTTTCAAAGCCTCAAGAGCGTTAAAGGTATCCGGCGACAATTCCAGAGGCACAACGCCTTTGAGATAGTCTTCAAGATTGAGAATATTAATCAAACTTAAGCCACTGGCCGTATTTTTTAAAAGAAATATCCCACGATAATTCCGGCCATTGAGGCTCAAATAACCTTCCTGCTGGGCTGGAATAAAATATAAATCAGCCTCGGCCCTGAGTGATAAAAGACGATGATCAATTTGCAGCCAGGCCGTCCCTGGCTCAGGCAGGCTTATTTCTTCTTTTAAGATCCAGACATCTTTAAGATCTAGGGCCTCCAGCTGCTTGATTGCGGCCAGGGCCTGTCCCCTGGTCAAAAACTCGCCATATTTTATTATGTAGATAGGTCCACCCGAATCTGATTGGCTGCTGACGGTTACCCCATTCTCCAGTTTCAGGTTTAAAATAGTGGCCAGCATTTCTGCTTCCTGTCTGTCGCGCGACTGGCCGATTTGCAGAGTAAATTTCTCTGACAATTTTTCTCGGTCTACTCTGATGGCAACTTCATTGGCCTCATCGGCCAGAAGCCGGTATTCATGTCCAACTTCATAAACTTTCATACCCGCCGAAGCACCGATAGATGCCTGTTTCAAGCCGGTCTGCAGCCCTACCTTTATAACCGGCCGCGGAATAATATATCCATGAAAAAAATCAACATCACGGCCGAATTCCGGCGGGCTGGCCATAAGAAATAAGGCAGTCAAGAGGATGACACTCAGGTATTTTAGAGCTTTCATCTTTTTTTCTTTATATTTAATTTTATTTTTGTAACCCAGGGGGATTAAGGAGATAGTTAAAAGCTGGCAGGTTCAAACATTTTAATTAACGTAGATTTCCTTTTGACCTCAATATAATCTACCATTTCATAACTTAAATACAACCTGTGCTGGCTGGAAAATAGAAAGTTAATATATCTAACCGTCAGGTGATTGTCAAGGTGCCAGGGTCCCTGCAGCCTGACCGTCTGCCCGGCCAGTTCAATTCGAGCAGAAAACCACCGCCGGTCTGGATTCTTCAGACCACTTGAATTATGACGGTTCTGGCTAAAATTTTATCTCGCCGGTGTAAATCTAATGGCTACACCACCGCCGGCCGCCAGGTTTAATTTTAAGCTATCGGCCGGATTCACCTCAAACTTCAATTTTTTATAATCGCCAGCATAACGGTCGGCATTTACTCCATCCTGCCAGACTTCTGCTATCCACTTTTTGCCCGGCTCCAGAAAATCAACCTTTATTTCGATCGTCCGGGGCGACCAGTCAGTCATACCGCCCAGATACCAGTCATCACCATGCTGGCGGGCCACCACCAGGTAATCTCCGATTTTAGCCTCCAGAACACGGGTTTCATCCCAGACGGTGGGGACAACAGATAGGAATTCCATAATTTCAGGCTCCCTCAAGTAGCTTGATGGCGAATCACAGAGCATTTGCAGGGGCGATTCATAAATGACATACATGGCCAGTTGATGACAGCGCGTCCCCTGACTCATGGGCAAGTCATAAATTGGCCTGAACTGCTTCTCCTGAGCATTGCGCATGGCTCCAGGAGTAAAATCCATCGGGCCTGCGATCATTCTGATAAATGGAATTAACAGGTCATGCTCGGGGGTAACAGTAGCCGCCCATTTGCTGTTTTCAAGGCCGAGGACACCTTCCTTATTCAGAATATTGGGGAAAGCCCGTCTCAAGCCCACCGGCTTATGAGCACCATGGAAATCAACCAGCAGCCGGCGTTTAGCCGCGGCCTCCGCACACCGCCGATAAAAGTTAACCATTTTCTGGTCGTCACGATCCATAAAATCTACTTTGATTCCCTTAACTCCGATTCTCTGAAAATAGTCCAGAGCTCGATCCATTTGCTGATCCAGCGTATACCACACGCACCACAGGATGACGCCTACTTTTTTCGATTCAGCATATCTCACCACTTCTTCGAGATTCAGCTTCGGATTAATTTTAAAGAGATCAGCCGGGTCAGACCAGCCTTCATCAAGAATTATATATTCAAGACCGTATCTTGAAGCAAAATCAACATAGTATTTATAAGTCTCAGTATTTATTCCGGACTTAAAATCGACCCCGAAAAGGTTAAGGGCATTCCACCAATCCCAGGCTACTTTCCCTGGTTTGATCCAGGTCGTATCCTTCAGTTCGGTCGGCGGAGACAGGCGAAAAACTATGTCGCTGCTAACCAGCTGAGCATCATTTTCAGCCAGCAGAACCAAGCGCCAGGGATACTGGCGGTTACCCCTGGTTTCAGCCAGATAATTGGCTTCTTGAACAACTTCAAGCTCGCGGTCGCTACCCTGGCGAAGCTTTTCCTCAGCTGGATAAGCAGCAAATTTGCCGATCAGCCTGGCTAATCCTTCCTTATTACCAGTTAAGAACATGCCCGGATAATTATCAACGGCTACATCAGTCACGGCCACCTTGAATCCGTCATTTAATTCAACTACCACAGGCGCATAGCCAAAGCGGTCAGGACCAATATCTTTTAGCGGGAGATAACTATAGGCGCTTTCAAATGAGGTATGAAGACTGGCTATAAAGGGAAAATAGACATGATAATTATCGGGAAAAGTAAACGTCGCCTCCTCCGCTCTAATTTTAATCGGCACCCGGTAGCCGGTATAGAAACGGTAAGCAACGCCGTCATCATAGACTCTGAATATCAAGCCAAAATTTCCCCGGAATTTGAGGTTGACCTGTTCGTAACGATCAACCACTACTGCCCTTTTTTCTCTGACTGCGGGTAAAATCTTATCATTGACACTGGTCCGGCTGACATTCTCCAGAACAGGACGCTTTCCCAGGACTATGTTATCATTAATGGTCAGAGAAACAGGCGAAGGGCTGATAATTTCTTTGGAATTAAAATAAATTGAGTATGAAATCTGGTTTTTGAGTCCTATTTTTAATTCGACTTTTTGTCCGGGCGATTTGACCGAAATAACCGAAGCGGTCTTAGCCTGAGCTGACAAGTGGCCGCAACCAATAACCAGTAAAAAGCAGCCCAGCGCCAGGCCTGATAGTCTCTTTACTTTCATCTCACCTCCTCAAATTCTGGCTGAAAAAACTCAACCAGTCGGATTTTGATCGTCAAGCTCGAAAACCGGCAGAGTGCATAATCCTCATCCGGCTTCTTGTTATTTAGCCTTATCTTATTTTAAAAATTAAAAAACGACAAGAAATTATTTTTGGAGGGAACAGACCTGGCTAAAACGCGAGGCTTAACCGGCCCCTAACTGGCAAAAACATATTGATTGCCACCGCTCTCTTTAGCCTGATACATAGCGGCATCGGCCAGGGCAATAAAACTCTCTGGGCTTTTCTTATCAGAAATCAGCACCACCCCAAGACTCAGATAGAGTTTGATTGATTCAATCGAAGTTGTAAATTGATGATTGGCCACACTGTCCAGCAAGCGTTTGGCCACCCGCTCGGCCTCGCCTTTTTCAATCCCGTCAAGCAGTATAGCAAATTCATCACCACCCAGCCGGACCAGCAGATCTCCTTCTCGGAGCTGTCTCTTTAATATTTTGCCCAGTTCAATCAGCAATTCATCTCCGACCATGTGACCGAAGCGGTCATTAACCTGTTTGAAATTATCCAGATCCATTAAAAACAAAGCGCTGCTTATCCCCAGCTCGGTTTGTTCCACCAATCTAGGCATAACCACTTCCATCATGCGGCGGTTGGGAAGTCCGGTCAACGGGTCATGCATGGCCAGATAGGACAATTCTTCTTCCTGCATTTTTCTTTCAGTTATGTCATAACAGGTTCCAATGAATCCGGCGAAATCCCCCTCCAGGCTATAAAACGGTTGGCCAAGATTGAGAACCCAGCGGAACTGTCCATCATATCTTCTCAGTCTTAGTTCTATTTCAAAGGCTTTCTTTTCTCTAATAGCCTCAGCATAAACATTAATAAAGCGTTCTCGATCGGTTTCTGGTACCCCCCGGGCCCAGCCAAAACCTTTTTGTTCCTCGAGGCTTTGACCGGTAAAGACCAGCCAGGCACGATTAAAATAATCAAACTGTCCATCAGCTGTGGCCCGCCAGATCATAGCCGGAAATTCCTCGAACAGAGTTAAATAAAAGTCTCTCGCCCTGGCCACTTTTTTTTCGGCTTCGACGGCGGAGGTTATGTCGTTTAAAAGAATCAGTGTATTTTGATGAATATCATAAGGATCAAGAATTTTTTTCAGCCTGATCTGAAAATTGACCAGTCCTTTAGGGCATTCAATTTCCCGTTCAAAGGCAAACTCTGGACTGGTGATAGATAAAAAATAAGTCAATTCATTGGTAATCCAGGGAAAAAGTTTTTCTACTGGTAATTTTTCTCCGAAAACAATGGAGGCTGGAACCTGATCCTGGAAATATTCAATACAGGCATCATTAATGGCTTCCACCCGGTTGTCCAGGTCAAGCAGGACAGCCGGATTTGGAATGACATTAAAAATAAGCTTATAGCGGTCCTCCGCTCTGTCCCAGATCATTGTCTTACGCCTTTTTTTGATATTAAGATATATTCTGATTCTTCAATTGACAATCACCTTTTTAGATGATTTTTAATCTCTCCCCTCACCCCCGTTCAGGTAATTTGCTTTCCAGTCATTCTTTCTATCTTTGCGATTAGACTTAGTCTATAATTAGAATGGTTCTAAGGAGTAAGAGGAGATGACATGAAACATAAATTGTCCAGGTTAGCTATTTCTCTGGTTCTGTTTATTCTGGCGGTCAATATATTGCCGTCCGGAGCCCAGGTGGAGAAAGACATTCTGGAGAAAATGATTGCCGCTATGGGTGGTCGAGAGGCCCTTTCCGGGATAAAAGACCAGAAGGCAACGGGCACCATGGAGATCATCCAGTTTGGATTGTCCATTCCCATGACTATCTATCAGAAAGAACCCGATAAATTCCGTCTGGAAATGGAAGTCAAAGGTTATAGCGTCGTCCAGGTCTATAATGGGGAGAAGGCTCAGGTTGCCACTCTACAAACTGGAGATGTTCTAGACCTTACTCCTGATCAAGCCAAAGGAATGAAGAGAGAAGCACTGGGCAACCGGGTCTGGCTTGAACCGAATAAATATGGTATTACCTATGCTTACAGGGGAGAAGAAACTGTCGACGGTAAAAAATGCTATGTACTGGAACAGAAATTTTCCGACGGTGATGTTATTACCTTTTTTATTGAAGCCAGCACTTATCTCCCTTATATGACCAGGAGCATGGGGGCCGATGCTTCTGGCGGACAGGTAGAGACAGAGAACCATCTGGCAGATTATCGACAAGTCGGCCAGATTATGTTTCCTTTTGACGTTACCATCAAGCAGGCTGGAGTTGAATATGCCAGGGTTAAATATAACGAGGTTATCTACAATTCTGGCCTGGAAGATTCACTGTTCATATTGAAATAACCGGTCGAATTGAAAGTCAGATTGTCAAGAATCAAAAAGAAAAGAGTAGCTGAGAATTAGATTTTCTCATCCAGCTCATTTTTTTTCAACAGACCTGCCACCAATCTAGCTTCAGCGGCAATATCATCTTCGACCAGAGCCTTAGCTTCAAACGTGCAGAAGTTTGCCCTCTGCTTCAACATCTTGACTGATAACTTAAGCTGATCGCCAGGGACCACTGTCCTTCTGAATTTAGCCTCTTCAATTTTACTCAGAACGACGAAGACTGACTCGGGGTCAGGGTGAGAATGATAGAGTAAGATGCCTCCGGCCTGAGCCAGAGCCTCAACGATTAAGACCCCGGGCATAATTTTTCGTTCTGGGAAATGGCCGTTAAAAAAAGGTTCATTATAGGTGACATTCTTCAAAGCAAGAATACTGTCCCCCGGCTTTAGCTCCAGGACTCGATCAACTAATAGAAATGGATAGCGGTGAGGCAGAAATCTCTCAATTTTTTCTGATTTCATTATGTCCGGCTAAAAGGTCATTTCACAGATTTACCCGCATCATATCTTTTGATCACTTCATCAGTCAGATCAATAGCAGGGTTAAAATACAGGACACCACTGGCTCTTAGATCAAGCATAACATCAATACCTTTTTCCTGCCCGAGTTTGGCAATGACTGGCATGACTTCGCTCTGGATCTTCAGAAATAACCTCTGTTGAAGTTCCTGCATATCACGATTGGCATCTTCAGCCATTCTCTGCCTTTCTGTTCTTTTCCGTTCAAGATCAGCACTTAAAGATAAAATGGCTTCCTGGGTCATGGTCAGTTGCTGGGTATTTAACTTGGTTTCTAACTGCCTGATCTGCTCATCAAGTTTGGATAGATCCTGCTGATTTTTACGATTTCTCTCTTCAAGCTGAGCGATAGCTTTTTTGCCTTCAATCGACTTTTCCAGAATTTCCTGGGAATTAATAATTCCTACTTTGATAGTCTGCTGGGCTTCAGCCAGCAGGCTGAAAGCAACTACCATCATGGATAGAACTAATAAGTATGTCGCCAGTTTTTTGGGCATCTAGCTCCTCCTAACATTTTTATGTTTTTATAATTTTACACTTTTCTGCCTAAAAAGGAAAGAAACTCTTTACCTCAAAATGTCGTTCCAATGGCAAAGCGGAAAGCAAAATTTGACTCGTCAACATATATTTTTCTATTGTTGTAGGCAAAAATAAGACGGAAGGGCACCCGCAGTGCGGGAACAAACACCCTTATTTCCAGGCCGGTCGAGGTATAGACATCTTTCAGACTCACTTTTTGGCCGGACAGCCAGGCATTACCCAGGTCATAGAAGACGATCCCGTAGAGAGGCCCGCCAAAGGGAATGATATACTCGAAATTCATGACCAGTGATTTCTGCCCGCCGATCAAGACTTGATTCTCGTCACGCGGTCCAATGGTGTAAAAATCGTAACCACGAATAGACTGTTCACCACCCAGGAAAAATCTTTCCCAGTAAGGTACTTCATGTCCTTTGGTGCCTTTGACTACCATATATTCGACGTGGAAACCAAGGACATGATTGGCAATAAATGGTTGATAATGAGCCAGATCCACCCTCGGCCGCACCAGATGGACCTGACCACCGAGAAAGGAACCGGCGTATTTAAAAGAAGCTGTGTAGGAAGTGCCACGGCTGGGGGTTAGTGGACTGTCTATTGTTGAACGGTAAAGCACTGGTTCAATAGCACTGACGTAATAGGTGCCAGGATAATAATAGGGATTATAGTAATAATAGCCACTTGAGTCTTCGTAACCGGGTGTCTCCAGAGAAGTTTTTTGAAAGGTATAGTTCAAGTTAAAACGCCAGTATTCAATCCACCTCATACCGTATACGAGCGAAATACCTTTGGAATACTGGCTGTAAAGATAAGGTATATTTATCTTGCGGTCAAAGATATTAAAACCAACAGTCATTGGCCGATCAAAAATATAAGGTTCGGTCAGTCCGAAGCTATAGTTCTTAACTCTCTTGCCCTGCTGGAGGGTTAGGTCCAGTGTCTCGCCGCCTCCCAGAAAATTGACCGTTGAGTAGCTAAAAGCGACAAAAGTTCCCTCGTAACCACTATAGCCAGCACTGAACTGAATATTGTTTTTTTGCAACTCTTTAACATTTAAATTGACATCAATCTGGGTGGGATCCTCTGGATCGGGCTTAATATCTGGCTCTTTTTCAACATCTACCAGACCAAGTTGCTTAACCCTCAGAATGCTATCTTTAAACATAGCCAGGCTAAAACGATCTCCTTCTCTGAGCATCATTTCCCGGCGCAGAACTTTGTCTTTAGTAAATGTGTTGCCGACAAAATTCAGGCGGCGAAGATAGGCAACTTCCCCCTCGTTCACATTGAAGGTGACATTGACTATCTTATTTTTGGGGTCAAGATTCTCCACTGGAATCACCTGGGCATAAAGAAAAGCAAAATTACGATACATTTCACCCATATCTTCGATGGTTTTTTCCCTCTTTTTGGAACTATAAATCTCACCGGGTTTAAGCTTTACCATGCTCAACAGATAGTTGGTGGTTATAAACTTATTGCCCTCGACCTTGATTTCCCCCGTCCGGTAAACCAGCCCCGGGTCAACCGGAATGATAATTCTAATCATTTTTTGATTTTTGAAAAAGACCGTTTTCTTGGTTATTTCTTCTATCTTGGGCTCGCCAACCGAGGCTTCCATGTAACCAAATTCTTGCAATTTCTTTTTGATTTCATTGATATTTTCTTCAAGCTTATTCTTTTTAAAGACGTCCTTGCTGGAAATCCAGTTAAACAAATTATGAACGCGGTTGTCTTTCATGGCCTGAACCAGAAAACTATCCGGTACCTTATTTTTGCCAACGAAGACAACCTCTCCTACCCTCAGCTTGGGACCCTCATCAATTCTAAATATTAAGTCAATTTCATTATTGCCTTTATTGACCAATTCAGTGTCAAGGCGGGCAACTTGCAGACCCTTTTCTTCCAGCAATTCTTTAATAGTTTTCTTAGCCCTCTGGACCTTATATGGGCTGTAATAAGAATGAGCAACAATATTTTCATCTTTTTCTTTGAGTTTATTAACTATGTCTCCCTCTTTAACCTTCTTACCTGTTCTGAAAATTACATTTTTAATAACCGGATTTTCTTCAACATAGATTTTTATTATCTTGCCTCGTGAACCTTCTTCTTCTTCAATCCTTAAATCGGAAAAAAAACCGGTTGACCAGAGAACTCTAAAGTCTTTTTTGAGCAGGGCTTCATTATAATAATCCCCCTCCCGACAGGTCAGATAATAGACGATGGTGTCTTTGGAAATACGGTTATTACCAACCACTTCAATTTTTTCAACAATTTCCTGAGCAGATAGAACACCTGCCAGTAAAACAATCATCACCAGTAGATTCAATCGTTTCATGGGATAACCTTATACCATAATGCCTGTCGATTTTCAAAGAGAGACTTACTTATCCATTCAGCCAGGATAGTCCGCAGGCCATAGATTATTTAACCCTGTTCTCCTTCAAAAAGTTTCAAATTACCCCCTTCCATCAGATAAGATTTCTGGCAGAAACGGGCTATTTTATCGTTGTGAGTAACGATTATTGACGATAAACCCTTTCGGCGGTGCATTTCGACTATCAGCTTAATAATCGTCTCTCCTGTCTTCCAGTCGAGGTTACCAGTAGGTTCATCAGCCAGAAGAAGCCTGGGTTCATTAATCAGGGCTCTGGCCACGGCAATCCTTTGCTGCTCGCCGCCTGAGAGCTGGGCTGGTCGGAAATTCCACCGGTTGTCCATACCCACTTCTTCCAGGCCTTTTCGGGCCTGGCTAAGGGCTTGATTTTTGTCCATCCCGGCTATAATCAGGGGAATAGCTACGTTTTCCACCGCGGTAAATTCAGGCAAAAGATAAATAAACTGAAAGACAAAGCCTATTTTTTTATTTCTCAGCTCAGCTACCTCTGTCTGGTTCTTGGTCATTAAATCCTGGCCTTCAAAATAAACCCGGCCATCGGTTGGACGATCCAGCCCGCCCAAAATATTCAGGAAAGTCGTCTTGCCGACTCCTGATACCCCCATGATGGCTACCAGTTCACCAGTTTTAAGTTCAAAATTAATTCCATCGAGAACCCGCAGCCAGGTTCGATCGGGCAACGGATAAGCTTTACCCAGGTTTTCTGTTTTGATAACCGGCCAGCTGTTTTCAGTCAAATTGATCATCTTATTCTCACTCATATTTTAAGGCTGTAACCGGATCAATTCTGGCTGCCCGCCTGGAAGGATAAAGAGTGGAAAGAAAGGTTATGGCCAGAGTCACCAGAACAATCAGAGCCAGATCAAAAAGCCTCGGCCTAAAAGGCACATAGGCAATCTGATAAATATCCACCGGCAACTTGATCAGCTTAAAAGTATTGGCCAGCCAGCACCAGATAAGACCAAGGCTCAAGCCAATAACCGTTCCGACCAACCCGATAATTGCCCCCTGCCAGAAAAATATTTTTTTTATCTGTTTGGCCTTAGCACCCATAGCCATCAGAATACCGATATCTCTGGTTTTTTCCATAACGAGTAAAACCAGGCTGGCAATAATATTCAGCGCCGCTACTACCACAATTAAGGTGATGGTTAGAAAAAGAAGCGTCTTCTCCAGTTTCAAAGCAGAAAACAGAGAACGGTTCAGCTCCATCCAGGTGGTGACATAAATCCCCGGTCCAGCTATCTGCTGGATCTTTTCAGCCAGCTCATCAGCCTTAAATATATCCTCGATTCGAACCTGAAGGTAGCTTACCCTGGCCGGCAAATTAAAAATTCTCTGAGCCAGGCCTAAAGAAACAAGAGCTGTTGATGAATCGAATTCGTATAAACCAGAATCAAAAAGGCCACAGATTTTAAAAGTCTTAACTTTGGGCCACAGCCCGACCGGAGTCAAATGAGCGGAAGGGATTAAAACATTAACTGTTTCCCCAACTGACACGCCCAGCGAAGCAGCCAAAGACTTGCCCAAAACCAGCAGCGGGGCTTCATCATCTTCCGGTAGATTGCCGGCAGGCAATTGCTTCAGCCAATCTGCTACCTCTCTCTCTCGTCTGAAATCCATTCCTTTTAACAGGGCACCAGCACTGCGAGCCGGACCGGTAATCAGGACGGTATTATAAACGACCGGGGTAACAGCCTGAACCCGGGGCAACGTTTCAATTCTGGCCGCCAGTTCCTGATAATTTTGTAAACCTTCGCCGGCCAGATCAGAAATCATCAGGTGCGAAGTTGCTCCGAGAATCTTCTCCTGAACATCTTCCTGAAAACCTGTGATTAAAGAAAGAGCTATGACCAGAGCCATTACTCCAATGGTTACCCCCAGAACAGAAACAAAAGTAATGACCGAAATAAAAGCCTGCTTTCGACGGGCGGTCAAATATTTTCTGGCGACAAATAGCTCAAAACCAGCTTTCACCTTGGATCTCTCATCTTGGTTTTAGCAGAGGGAAGAGTATAACTTCCCTGATTGATTTCTGGTTGGTAAAAATCATGGTCAGACGGTCAATGCCGATGCCCTCGCCGCCAGTAGGAGGCAAACCATATTCCAGGGCCTCAACATAATCCAGATCAACCAGATGTGATTCTTCATCTCCTGTCTTCCTCATAGCTGCCTGTTCTTCAAAACGCTGCCTCTGCTCGAAAGGATCGGTCAACTCAGAAAAGGCATTGGCCAGTTCCATGCCAGCTATTAACAGCTCAAAACGGTCAGCCTCGGCTGGATTCTGACGGTTAGCTTTGGCCAGCGGAGAAATCTCTTTGGGCGGATTGATAATGAATGTTGGTTGAATAATTTTCTCCTTAGCCATTTTGTCAAAAATGATATCAAGAGCTTTGGCATAGGTGGCTGGCTTCGCCTCCGGGGTAAGAGTGCCAGCCAGCTCCATCATTTCTTTTTCATCCTCGAGTCTGTCTGCAGACAGCCCGCTGTACTGGAGAATGGCCTCTTTAAATTTCAGCCGGGGCCAGGGCTTCTGAAAGGAAATCAAGTTATCGCCATAGGGCAATTCTTCGTGGCCATGAATCTCCCTGGCCAGAAAAAGAAACAGGTCTTCGGTCATCTCCATCAGCTGATTAAAATCGATATAAGCCTGATAAAACTCCAGCATGGTAAATTCCGGGTTATGCTGAGAATCAACTCCTTCATTTCGAAAACTACGATTAATTTCATAGACTCTTTCCATCCCACCGACGACCAGTCTTTTGAGATAGAGCTCGGGAGCAATTCTCAGATATAGATTTATCCCCAGCGCCTGATGGAAGGTCTTAAAAGGGCGGGCCAGAGCTCCACCCGGCATAACATGCATCATCGGAGTTTCAACTTCGATAAAGCCACGTTCATCAAAGTACTGCCGTATCTTTTTGATTAGCTCACTTCTTATTCTAAAGGTCTCCCCTGATTCGGGGTTCATGATCAGATCAAGATAACGTTTGCGATAGCGCAACTCGATATCCTGCAGTCCATGCCATTTTTCGGGTAGAGGATGGAAACATTTAGCCAGAAAAATCATCTTCTCAGCGAGAATGGTCAACTCGCCAGTTCTTGTCCGGAATAGCCTTCCCTCGACCTGAATAAAATCACCGATGTCAAACAGATCAAAAAGTTCATAGTTTTCCGGGCCGATCAGGTCTTCCCGCAGATACACCTGCACCCGATCGCGGAAGTCAGATATATGAAAGAAAGTTGCCCGGCCCATTTTTCTGATAGCTATAATTCTGCCTGGCACTTTAACCTGATACTGCTTTTCTTCTAATTCTTCCCGACTTAAATGGAAAAAGTCCCTGACCACTTCAAAAACCGAATGGGTCTGTTCTGCTCGGTGAGGGAAGGCATCTATCCCCTTCTCTCTCAATTTTTTCCATTTTTCCAGTCTGACCAGCTCCTGATCAGACAGCTCTTCCTGAACGAGGCGGAAATCACTTTCTTTTTTAAGGTCACTTGAGCTCATTTTTCTTCCTCTTTCTTAACTGAATTATCACCTGCCCTTTTATTCTCTGCTCTGTTTTCTGGAAGGCTCTTGTAAATTCCGTCCAGAATGCCGTTGACAAAAACGGCCGCCTCCTGACCGGAATACTTTCTGGCTACCTCAATAGCCTCATCAATAATTATAGGTGGAGGTAGGGTTTTTTCAAAAATCAACTCGAAAACCGCCATTCTTAATATATTCCTATCGACCATGGCCATCCTGTCCAGTCGCCAGTTCTCCGAAGCTTTTTCAATCGTCTGATCAATTTCTGCCTGGTGCTGTCTTATACCTTCCACCAGCCAGGTCGCATATTCTTTGACTTCTGGCCTGACAGGCTGGGCTGACCAGTAATCCTGTAGTATTTCTTCCAACCGGTCAGGAGAAAATTCCAGCTGGAATAGAATCTGTAAAGCACACTCCCTGGCTTTTCTTCTACTTCCCATGGTTAAAATTTCTAGGGGTCGCTCAGCCCAATTTGGCTTGCTTTAATAAATTTATCGTCTCGACGATGGCCAGAGCCGCTTCATAGCCCTTGTTACCGGCTTTGGTTCCAGCCCTCTCGATAGCCTGTTCTACCGTCTCGACAGTCAGAATCCCAAAAGAAATGGGCAAGCCTTCTTCTATGGCCACCTGGGATAGACCTTTGGTTACTTCAGAACTCAAATAATCAAAATGAGGTGTGTCGCCACGGATCAGGGCTCCCAGGCAGATCAAGCCGTCAACCTGTTTTTTAGCGGCCAGTTTTTTGGCTAAAAGCGGAACTTCAAAAGCACCGGGAACTTTGTAAACTTCGATATTATCCTCTTCTACGCCCAGTTTGTCCAGGGCCTCGAGTGCGCCATCGAGCAAACGGCCAGAAATAAACTGATTAAAACGGCTGAGGACGATGGCAATTTTATATCCCCGGGCCTGAAGCTTACCTTCATAAACTTTCATTCTTTTCTCCTTGATTTAACGGAATAAATCTTTTCTCATAAATCCTGTATTTTTTATATATTCTACCACCTATAGAGGCAGTAAATCTATTAATAGCCTCATTATCTTCCAGCTGCCAGGAAGTCTCAGCCCATTGATAGCCTTTAGCCTTGGCCCTCGTTTCCAGTTCGTCATACAGCAAATAGCTCAAACCGATTCGTTGATACCGGGGCAAAACGCCAAAAACCAGAGCTCTCATGCCGGTTATTTTTTTCCTGTTCAACATAAACTTAAAAATCCCAAAGGGAAACAGGTTACCATTAAGGCTCTTGATGATTTCATTGTAATTGGGCAGACCGAAGGCGAAGCCAACTTCCTGACCACGGTGCATGGCAAAAATGACCAGGTCGGGATCAGCCAAAGCCTTTAAACTTTTCCCCATAAACTTCATTTCGTTGTCGGTCCAGGGCACAAACCCCCAGTTTTTCGCCCAGGCCTGATTATAGATATAAGCAATTTTCTTTGTTTCCTCTTGAATCTTTCCGAGATTAGCTGTCCTCATTTGAAAAGAAGTAGCCTGTCTGATTTTTTCCACTACCTCCTTGACCTGCTGCTCAGTCGCATGATTACGATCCATAAAATAGGCATATAAGTCTTTAGCCTTGGTCAGACCGCACTTTTCCATCAATTCAATATAATAAGGCGGATTATAGGGCATCATGATCGTCGGTGGGCTATCGAAGCCCTCCAGCAAGAAAGCACACTCATCATTCATGGACAGGTTAACCGGTCCCCGCAAGATTTCCATGCCTCTCTTCTTCCCCCAGTCAATGACGGTTTCAAGCAACAATCTGGCTACCTGTTCGTCATTCAGGCTCTCGTACAGGCCAAAAAAGACAACCTTCTCCTGATGATATTCATTGTGATTGAAATCAATAATAGCCGCAATCCTTCCGACTACTTCTTTGCCCCGCCTGGCCAGAAAAAGAGCCATCTCGGCGTGCTCAAAAAATGGATTCTTCTTTCGGTTAAGCTTTTCTTTAATTTGCAGACGGAGAGGAGGAACCCAGTTGGGATCGTCTTTATAAACCCTCCAGGGAAAATTGATAAAAGCTCTTAATTCGCCATCACTTTCAACCTGCTTGATGGTCAGGTTATTCATTCACCTTGCCCTTTGATAAATTTTTACAAATTCTATCAAATTCATCTAATTTTTTCATCTGGATTACAAATATCTTTACCACTGTTTAAATCAAAGGTAAAATAATGGCAAGATCTAGAAGGAGTCAAAATGAAACCAACCAGTAAATTTTATGAGCTTAAACCAGAAGAATTGGCCTGGTCATGCCCGGAGGAACTCATCCCTTTCGAATCAACAGCCGAATGTCTGGCCTGCGAAGGTATTATCGGGCAGGAAAAGGCTTTAAAATCTCTGGAGACAGGTCTCGAAATTAAAAGCCGTGGCTATAATATATTTATCACCGGTCTGGTCGGAACAGGTCGAACTACCACCATCAAAAAGTTTCTGGAGAGAATCAAAGTTGGCCAACCGGTGCCGGACGATCTCCTCTATGTGAATAACTTCAAAAAACCGGAAGAACCCCTTTTTCTGTCCCTACCCGCCGGTAAAGGGCGCCTGTTGAGTGATGGGCTGGACCGGCTGATTAATATGCTAAAAGCTAACATTCCAGAATTACTCAAAAGTCAGTTTTTTCAGGAGAGAAAGCAGAGCATCGTTGATAGTCAGCAACGAAAGCAAAGAGAAGTGCTGCAGAAATTCAACGATCTGGTTTCGGCCGAAGGCTTTGCTGTTATTCAGGTTCAGATGGGTCTTTTTACCCGGCCCGACTTGCTACCGGTTATCGAGGGGCAACCGACCCCTTTTAATAAACTGGAAGCTCTGGCCAAAGAAGACAAGTTCCCCAAAAAGAAACTGGAAGAACTAAAGAAAAAATACAGTCAGTTGACCGATCAGCTGGAAAAGGTCATCAGCCAGCTCAAGGCTATTGACGATGAAACTCAGCTGCTTTTGAAAAATCAGGAGATAGAGGTCTGCAGCCCGCTGATCAAAGGCGGATTGAATGATCTGAGACAGGGGCTGCCTTTCCCGGCTGTCCAGAGTTACCTGGAAGAAATTGAAAAGAATCTGCTGGAAGACCTGGATTTATTCAAGGGCCAAAAAACTGAAGATGAAAATCAGCCAGAAGAATTTGATCCGTTCCTCGACTATCGGGTCAATCTGCTGGTGGACAATTCTGATCTCCAGGGTGCACCGGTTATTATGGAGATAACACCCAATTACATCAATCTGTTCGGAACTATAGAATACAGCTATGGTCATTTTGGCCTTGGCCAGACTGATTTTACCAAAATTAAAGCCGGTTCTTTTATCAAAGCCAACGGTGGTTATCTGGTTTTAAATGCTCTGGATGTGTTGAGTGAAGCCGGGGTCTGGGCATCTCTTAAACGTACCCTTCGCTATCAAACATATGAAATCCAGAATCCTGTTTCTCCCTTTCTGATTTCTACTAAACGATTGAAACCGGAGCCAATCAAGTGCGATGTCAAGGTCATCATGATTGGAGACGACTATCTTTATAACCTTCTATATTTCCTTGACGATGATTTCAAAAAGATTTTCAAAGTCAAAGCTGAATTTGACAGCGAAATGGAAAAAACCGAAAAGACTATCATTGACTATGCCACCTTCATCAAAAAAATTAGCAATGAGGACAAATTACAGCCGGTAGGTCGTGATGGAATAGCAGCTATTGTTGAGTTTGGAGTCCGGCAGGCCGGCCGCCAGAAAAAATTATCAACCAGGTTCCATCTGATTGCCGACGTGGTAAGAGAAGCTGATTACTGGGCCAGAAAAAATGGGCACCAGTTGGTATCTCGTCAGGATGTACAGACGGCTATTAAAGAAAAAGTAGAACGAGTCAATCTGGTAGAAAGAAAAATTAGAGAAATGATTGAAGAGGGGACTATTCTCATTGACACCCAGGGAAAGACTGTTGGGCAGGTCAATGGTCTGGCTGTTTATGATACAGGTGAATTGACTTTTGGTCAGCCTACCCGAATCACCGCCAGGACTTCCATGGGTCGGGCTGGTGTCATCAGCATTGAGAGAGAAGCTGACCTGAGCGGCAAAACCCATAATAAGGGCGTACTGATTCTAGCTGGTTATTTAAGAGGAAAATATGCTCAGAATAAACCATTTGCACTGTCAGCCAGTATCGCCTTTGAGCAATCCTATTCGGGTGTTGATGGAGACAGTGCTTCCTCAACTGAAGTTTATGCCATTTTATCCAGCCTGTCTGGCCTGCCTCTCCGTCAGGACCTGGCCGTAACCGGTTCCTTAAACCAGAAAGGCGAGATTCAGCCGATAGGTGGAGTGAATGAAAAAATTGAAGGTTTCTTCGCTGTTTGCCGGGCTAAAGGTTTAACCGGGACCCAGGGAGTAATTATCCCCTATCAGAATGTAAGCAATCTGATGCTGAGTGAAGAGGTTGTCCAGGCCGTTAAAAATGGTCAATTCCATATTTATCCCATCAAAACCATTGATGAAGGGCTGGAGATTTTGACTGGAGTTAAAGCTGGAGAAAGACAGGCAGATGGCAGTTTTGAAGAGGGTACCGTAAATTACATGGTGGACAAGGAACTGGAACGACTGGCTCTGGCCTGGCGCGAATTTGAAGGCGAGGCGGAAGAAGAGCGGCCGACTGGTTCAGAATAACACGTCAGAAGAAAAAAACCAGCCGCCAGGTGCCCGAATTGGAAACAGATGAAAAGAGAAGGTGGTTGTGATTTTTTAACTGATCAGTCCAGCCTGCTTTTTAAGTTTAAGAATTTCTTCTTTTTTTAAATAACGCCAAAAACCAGGTCTGAGGCCTTTGATGGTCAGACCGGCCAGAGCTACTCTTTTCAATTTTTTTACGTCCAGGTCAAGCGCATAAAACATTTTCCTAACCTCGTGTTTTCTCCCTTCATGAATTTCCAGCCTCAGATAAGAATACTGCCTGTTTCTGTAAATCAAGCCAGCTTTGTCTGGAGTTGTTTTTCGTCCGTCGATAAAAGTTCCGCGCTTTAACCTGTCTAATTGCTGGTCGCTAATATAACCTTTAACTTTGACCTCATAAATTTTCTTAAATCCGTAGCGAGGATGAAGGAGGCGATTGGCCAGCTCACCATCATTGGTAAAGAGCAAAGCACCTTCACTGTCACGGTCAAGTCGGCCCACTGGAAACAGTCGGAAAGGCAGCGACGGTAAAAGCTCAGTCACCGTTTTTCTTCCTTGAGGATCATTCATGGTGACGATATAGCCAGAAGGCTTATTTAGAAGAATATAAACTTTGGTGGTAGGCAGAGTGACCGGCTTTCCATCAACTTCTACCCGATCAGAGGCTTCGTCGACGAGAGTCCCGGGGCGCCTGACCACCTGGCGGTTAACCTGCACCCTTCCTTCCTCCACCAGTCGGTCAGCTTCCCGCCTGGAAGCCACCCCGGCCTGGGCCAGAAACTTGTTAATCCTTAAAATCGTCCTTTCCTTTCTTCACTCTTAATTTATTGACCGGTGTTAGTTTAGCCGAAATAAAGAAAGGTGGCTACCCTTTGCTTATTATTCTTCAGCTGCCTGGTAAAACCCTGGTTTAGCCAGGATTTCCATTATTTTTAAATCGAAAAAATTCTGAGAATTAACAGGACTCAGCAGAACAGCTGTGTCCACTCCTCTTTCTGTTCCACCCAGAGACAGGCAGGGCTCACCACTTCTGATCAACCCGGCATCAGCTGCCATCAGGCTGATTTCAACAGCCACTTTTAAGCCCTGTCCGAAACACCTCAGGGTATAAGCTATGATTTCGTCAAGCTCATAGGTGCCAAACTTTTTCCTGA
>DAOLNQ010000003.1:0-2903 GCA_035416665.1 Candidatus Saccharicenans sp.
TCGAATCCTTGACAAAATTTTAGCATAATTAAAATAGGCAAGCAAACGCCGGGGATCGACTCTCTTCTGGCTAAAAGGAGTTGGTCGGGCAAAATGGCGCTTCCCGGCTGTTGTGCCTGGAAGAGAAACCAGCCCCCTTTTATCCGGAAAAGAAAGTTTGACCAAAGCTGCTACTATTCCTATCGGAATAATGTATAATAAATTCTGCTAGAGTTCTGGACAAATATCTGGAGATAACTTTTGAATAGCCTAAAAATAGGGCTATTATAAAATAACTGGAAGTCGAACAGATTGGAATAAAAATGACCGAAGATAAAAAAGTAGATATGGACAATCAGAAAAAGCCAGCCGGAAGACAACAACTGGTCAGAATCAATCTACCAGTTGCCGGCCTGCACTGTGTTAACTGTGCTCTTAGAATAGAAAAAGCTCTGGGAGAAACGCCCGGGGTGAAAGAGGCTTCGGTCAACTTCGCCACTAATCTCGCCTCGATCGTCTTTGACCGGCAGAAGGTCAATGAAGCCGAGCTGGTCAAAAGGATTGACATGCTCGGTTATAAGACTATTGTGGAGAAAACCGAGTTACCGGTCAAAGGTCTGTCCTGTGCAGCCTGTGTCAGGCGGGTGGAATCGGCTGTTAAGTCCCTGAAAGGGGTGGTCGAAGCCTCGGCTAACCTGGCTCTGGGCAGGGTAGCGGTGGAATTTATTCCAGGTGAGGTGAACCTGGCTCAGATAAAAAGAGCGATTGAAGAAGCTGGCTATGAGGTGCCCGAAGAAGTCGGCCAAGAACCGCTGAGCCAGGCAGAGAAGCAGGCGGAAGAGGAGCTGACCCGGCTAAAAAGACAGCTCCTGATCGGGGCAGTTCTGGCCGTACTTATTCTACTGGGCAGTTTTAAGTCCATCTTTCCCTGGTTGCCGCCCTTTTTTGCCAATCACTACTGGCTCTGGTTTCTGGCCACCATCGTTGAGTTTTATTCAGGCTGGACTTTTCTGCGGGGTGCCTGGCTATCTTTTCGCCACCGATCGGCCGATATGAATACCCTGGTCAGTGTTGGGACTCTTTCTGCTTACATTTACTCAGTGGTGGCTACTCTCCTACCAGGAATTTTCTACCGGGCAGGCTTTAAGCCCGATGTCTATTTTGATACTTCAGCCGTGATCATTGTTCTCGTCCTTCTCGGTCGTTATCTGGAAGCCGGAGCTAAGAGCAGAACACTTCTCTCTTTGAGGAAACTGGCCGGGCTCGAGGCCAAATCAGCCAGAGTCATTAGAAACGGGCAGGAAGTGGAAATTCCGGCCAGAGAAGTCAGAGTCGGTGATCTGGTGGTGGTCAGACCGGGGGAGAAGATCCCGGTTGATGGCCAGGTGGTGGAGGGGCAAAGCTCAGTCGATGAATCAGCCATCAGCGGTGAAAGCCTGCCTGTCTTTAAACAGCCGGGGGATGAAGTAATTGGAGCTACTATTAACCGGACAGGCTATTTTAAATTCAGAGCGACCAAAGTCGGAGAAGAGACTGTTCTGGCCCAGATTATAAAGAGGGTGGAGGAAGCTCAGGCCAGCAAGGCCCCGGTTCAGCGGCTGGCCGATAAGATCGCCAGTTATTTTGTCCCGGTGGTTATGACTTTGGCCGTGCTGGTTTTTATCATCTGGTTTGACTTTGGTCCCGAGCCAGCTCTCACCCGGGCTCTTTTAAGTTTTGTTTCGGTTCTGATTATCGCCTGTCCGTGTGCTCTGGGTCTGGCCACGCCAACGGCGGTGATGGTGGCCACCGGTCGATCGGCGGAAAACGGCATCCTGATTAAAAGCGGGGAAGCTCTGGAAAAAGCAGCCGAGGTTAGCCTGGTTTTTTTTGATAAAACTGGCACCTTGACCAGAGGTCGGCCGGAAGTGACAGAGGTGGTGGCAGGGGCAGGAATCAGCCCTGAACAGCTCTTAGAGCTGGCTGCCGGCGCTGAAAAAGCTTCAGAGCATCCACTGGCCGAAGCTATCGTCAAAAAAGCTGAGGAAGGAGGCCTCTCGATTCCTGAGCCTGAAGAATTTATCATCAGGGAGGGGCAGGGATTAGAAGCTAAAGTCAACGGAGAGAAAATCCTGCTGGGTAATTTCCGCTTTTTAACTGCGGCTGGCATTAACTGGAGCCAGGCTGTTAATCAGAAAATTGAAGAACTGGAAAATCAGGGAAAAACGCTGGTGGGTGTGGCTTCGGCTGACCGGGGCCAGCTTCTCGGACTCTTAGCTGTTGCTGATGAATTAAAAGAAGAAGCGCCAACCGTCATTAAAGAACTTAAAGAAATGGGACTTAAAACTATTCTTTTGACCGGAGATCATCTGAAAACGGCCTCTGCCGTCGGCAGAAAACTGGGTCTGGATGAAGTTTATGCCGGCCTTCTGCCAGAAGAAAAGCTCAACATTATCAAAAAGTTCCAGCAGGCAGGTGAGGTGGTGGCCATGGTCGGTGATGGTATCAATGATGCTCCAGCCCTGATCCAGGCCGATGTTGGTCTGGCCATTGGCTCTGGTACAGATATAGCCATCGAATCAGCTGATATCAATCTGGTCAGTGGTGACTTAAGGAAAGTGGTTACGGCTCTAAAACTCAGCCGTCAGGCCAGTCGCATTATCAGGCAGAATCTTTTCTGGGCCTTTTTCTACAATTTGATTGGCCTGCCGGTAGCAGCCGGCGTGCTCTATCCTTTTTTCCAGATAACTCTTAATCCGATGATTGCTTCTCTGGCTATGGCTTTTAGCTCGGTGACGGTAGTTTCTAACTCTCTGAGGCTCCGCCGGCTTAAAATTTGATGGAAAGGAGACGTGAAGAAAAAGGAAGAGACCATGACAGTTAAAATCATAATAACCGCTGCCGGCCTGGCTATAATATTTTTGATCAACTGGTATTTTCTGGGT
>DAOLNQ010000003.1:3003-211300 GCA_035416665.1 Candidatus Saccharicenans sp.
AATAACCGCTGCCGGCCTGGCTATAATATTTTTGATCAACTGGTATTTTCTGGGTAAAGAGAAAAATAAAAATCGCCGGAATAAAGCTTGACGCGAAGCTTGATAATCATAAAGCCCGAAATCAGAGAAAAAATCTTTTGATTTAATTGAAACGGCCGTAGCCACTCCAAAAAGTGCCCGGAAAGTAATAAAATAGCCGTAAGTATAATATCGGTTAAGGATGATAAAAAAAAGCGAAGTTTTATCATCATCGTTTTTATCGTTTCGTTCTGTGCCCCGGCCTTTTGTGGGCCTGGCGATCAAGGAAAATATGAGCTTGAATTTATCTTGAAAGGCAAGATAGGCTCGGAGAATAAAAGAGAAGAGCTTTTTTCGATATCGCTGATGTCAAAGCAGATAATCAAGGCAATATATTCATTTTAGACTCCAGAAATAATTGTGTAAGAAAGTTGTCGAAAGAGCTCAATTTTTTGGGCGAAGAGGAAAGAGAAGAGCATGATAACCAGATAAGTACTTCTTGATGTAACAGTGCCCGGGCAGATGGCTGTGAAAAGTTGACAGTTTTAAGAGAAAATCAGCCCGGTGGCCTGGCCGGAATGAGAAAATTCTTAGTAGCCTGATAAAGAATTATATATAATAGTCCTGATTGGCAGACATAAGACAGGCTAGAGACCTCTCGAGACTTTATAGAAAATTGCAAACTACCGTTTGAAAACAACAAAAAATAAAAAATAAAGAGTAGGAGGAAAAAATGCCGGCAAAAATAATATCCGGGAAAGAAGTGGCGGCAGCCATCAGAGAGGAATTAAAACTGAGGGCTCAAAAACTTAAAGAAAAAGGGGTAGTGGCTGGCCTGGGTGTGATTCTGGTCGGCGAAGATCCAGCCTCGGTTTCTTATGTGACCGCCAAGGCTAAAGCGGCTGAAGAAATTGGCATTTTTGAAGAGACTGTCCGCCTGCCCGGTGATGCCTCCGAAGAGGAAATATTAAAAAATGTTGACCGTCTTAATCGGGATCAACGTTTTCATGGTGTGCTGGTGCAATTGCCCCTGCCTAAATGGGTGAATCCCGACAAGGTGATAAATTTTATATCGCCTGAAAAGGATGTGGACGGCTTTCATCCGGTTAATGTTGGCAAGCTCCTGCGGGGCGAGCCCTGCCCGTTGCCCTGTACTCCTTATGGGATTCAGCAGATGCTGGTGCGAAGTGGATACAGTCCGGAAGGCCAGCATGTGGTAATCTGCGGGCGGAGTAATATTGTCGGTAAACCTCTGGCTGCTCTACTCATGCAGAAAAAACCGGGTGCCAATGCCACGGTCACAGTCTGTCATACCGGAACCAGGGACATAAAAAAACATACTCTGCAGGCTGATATTCTGGTGGCCGCTATGGGAGCGCCAAAAGTCATCACGGCTGACATGGTAAGGGAGGGCTGTGTGGTGATTGATGTTGGTGTTAACCGGGTGCCCGATCCAGCTGCGGCCAAAGGCTTCAGGCTGGTGGGAGACTGTGATTTTGAAGCGATCAAGGAAAAAGCTGCGGCCATTACGCCCGTCCCCGGTGGGGTTGGGCCGATGACGGTTACCATGCTGATGATGAATACCATTGAGGCAGCGGAGAGAACTATTCAATAAAAAAGGGCCGATAGCTATCAACTGTCGTTGGAAAAGGCTCACTCGAAACTGACCGTTTGCTTATTGATTACCAATCATTTCAGTATTAATCAGACATAACTGTGGAGCCCGGACAGCAGGTAATTAACGCCGAAAAAGGTGAAAAGAGCAGCCAGAAAACCGATGATGGCGATAAGAGCCGATCTTTTTCCCTTCCAGCCCATAACCAGCCTGGTGTGAAGGTAAAGTGCATAGAAAAGCCAGGTAATCAGCGACCAGACTTCTTTTGGATCCCAGCTCCAGTAACGGCCCCAGGCCCGGCTGGCCCAGATCATGCCAAAAACCAGGGCACCGAGAGTAAAAAGTGGGAAACCGGCGGCTACTGCTCGATAGGCAATAAGGTCATAATTTTCCTGTTTTTTTTGAGCTTCTGAATTCCCGGCCGAGCTACGACCGGCGGCGAGATAAAGTATACTGGCCACGAAAGCCACTGCCAGGAAAGCTTCTCCCAGGAGAGTCACCGAGACATGCAGCCAGAGCCAGTAGCTCTGCAGGGCAGGAACCAGAGGGGTAACGTTTTTGGGCAGGAGGGGCGAGGAGACTAGAGCCATCAGGGCGACGATGAGCAGCCAGAGATATGGCCAGGCCTTTTCCAGTCTGAATTTACGCTGAAAAATAATAATAACCAGCACACAAGACCAGCTAAGGAAATTTATTGACTCATACATGTTGGTAAAAGGAGCATGGCCACTGACTATGGTTCTAACCAGCAAACCAGCTGATTGAACAACAAAGCCGGCTATAGCCAGTGTGTAAGATATTCTTGACCATTTAGCTTTAAAACCGAAAAAAGAAGCAAAGCCAGAGAGCATGACCAGAATATAAATGATAAAAGAAATGAGCAGCAGGGGAAATTCATTCATTTCGTTTTTCCTTCGTTTTTCCTGTCTGAATTTATAGCACTGTCCGGTCTGACTTCGAGCAGCCTCTCCAGTTCCTGATAAAAAGTTGTTTGATTATGCCGACTGTGAGCTGAAAATACCGGCTTCTCTCCTGGCCTGAGGCCAATAACCATCTGGCGATAATTAAGATAAAAACAGGCCAGAAGTCCAAGAAAAAGAAGAGCACAGCCCAACCAGACCAGATTCAGACCGGGATCGCTGGCTGCTTCCAGGCCAGAAAAGAGTGGTGCTTCAAACTTTTTTAAGCTAATGGCCAGCTCTGAACCTGGTTGCTGCTGTATCTGGTTCGATTCTGGATGGTAATAAAAAAGCCAGCCCTGATAAACCGGAGCTCCTTCTCTCGATACCAACACCAGCACAGCAGGATTATTGGCTTCAGCCGAACGGCTGGTTGGCCGACCTCCCGGGTCGAGGGTAAAATCAGGAATAAAATTTAGAAGACTCAAAGTCAGGCTGGAGTCAAGCTGAACCTTTTCTCCAACTTTCAGGGTCAGCTGTCTGACAGCCGAATTACCACTTATTATTTCGAGCTCCACCTTTGTCCTGTCCCAGTCAAAACCATAGCTCATCTGGAAAAAGTTTAGGCCATCATATTTTAAGGGGTGATTAACCTCTATTATCTTTTGTTTCTTCACCTGGCCCTGTTCCAGAATAGAGACCAGACTTTTCCAGCTTTTAATCGAGCCGTCAGGATAATAATCGATGGTGAACCGATCGAGGCGAAAGGAGAAATTCTTCCCGGGCAGGTCAGCCGTCTGACCTTCAGTTAAAGCCAGTTCAATTCTCTGACTGAAGAGAGCTGAAATCAGACCGCCAACGATGATTATCATGATAGCCAGATGGACTATCTCCGGTCCAAACAGTCCAGGTCTCTCTTTTTGAGCCAGCAGGGTTTTCTTTTCCCCCGATTTCTTTATTTTTATCTGATAATGTCTTTGTCTGAGTTCGGCGAGTAGAGAATCAGGCGAGGCTTCGAACCAATCTGAGAAACTTGAAGCCAGTTTTCTAACCGCCACCGATTGAACTCCGGGCGGGATAAATTTGATCTCGCCCCGAAGTTGTTTGAGCTTAACAGGTAATTGCCTCAGCGAGCAAAAAAGAATATTAAGCAAGAAAAAAAAAGCTACGCTCAGAAAAAGAGAAGAACGATAGAGATGATCCAGCTGTAGACTCAAGATAATTCCTGACCAGCGTGGCAGATAAGTCTGATAAAAACCAGGGTCCTCTCCCTGAGGGATAAGAGTACCGATAACCGAGAGTAGAATTATCAGACTGAGAAGGAAAATGGTCAGCTTCAATGATGATAGAAATCTTATCAACTGGAGACCTGCCTGTTAGTCATAAGTATTCGGTTACTTTGGGCCGCGTGACTTTCGCCGGCTTTTCTTTTCGGCTATTTTGACCATATCCTCGAGGCTAACCGAATCAAAATACTGTTTCATGATACGGGTAGCTTCCTTCCAGATCTCATAGGCTGCACAGGTGGCCATTCGGGAGCACTGGCTGCCTTCTTCCAGGCAATCAGTCAGGCAGCAATTGCCCTCAACAGCCAGCAGTACCTGACTCAGACTGATGGCGGCTGGCGGTCTGGTTAAGGTATAACCACCGCCAGCTCCGCGGACGCTTTTGACCAGCCGGTGAACGCGAAGGGGGATGATTATCTGTTCCAGATATCTGATAGAAATGTCCTCTTCGGCCGCCACATCCTTGAGCGAACGGGCCTTCTGGCCATCCTGATAATGCTGAGCCAGGTTCAGCATCAGCCTGGTGCCATAGCGACCTTTGGTTGAAATCCTAAACATCGACTGCCTCCTGGCCAGTAGTCCGGTGACTTCAGCCAGCCACCAGCTAGCTGACCGTAATATAACATAATTTTATAGGAATTATAGTGATTTGACAAATTAAATCTTTCTTGACAGCAGAAAGACTTAAATTGTATGCTGAAGGCTCAATCAAGGCAAAAAATTAAATTATTCTGCTACAAAAATACTAAAGGATGGATCAATGGAAAAAGTTGTTTTACTGGGCGACGAGGCGGTTGCTCTTGGAGCTATCCACTCCGGTTTAACCGCTGCTTATTCCTATCCAGGCACACCGGCCTCAGAAATCATGGAATTTCTGATCAGGCAATCAGCTGGTGGCAAAAATTTTGTAGCCAAATGGTGTGTCAATGAAAAGGTAGCTACAGAAGAAGCCCTGGGCGTTTCCTTTGCCGGCCAGCGGGCCATGGTCTCCTTCAAGCATGTTGGTCTCAATGTTGCTGCTGACCCTTTTATCAATGCCGCTATCACCGGAGCCAACGGCGGTCTGGTCATCGTCACAGCCGATGATCCTGGCTTCCATTCTTCTCAAAATGAACAGGATAACCGCTTTTATGCCGATTTTGCTCACCTGTTGTGTTTTGAACCGAGCAGTCACCAGGAAGCCTATGATCAAACGCGAGAAGCCTTTGACCTCTCAGAAAAATTCGGCCTGCCGGTAATGATCAGACTGGTCACCAGGCTGGCCCACAGTCGGGCGCCGGTGGCGGTAGGAGAGCCAAGAGGGAAAAATCAGGGTTTTAAGTATGGCTACGGGCCGGACTGGACTCTCCTCCCGGCCAATGCCAGGCGTCGCTATGGTGATTTGCTGCAGAAGCAAAAAGATCTGCAGTCATACGCCGAAGAATGTCGTTTTAACCAATTTTCTCCCCCCGAGCCAGGCCAGCGGCTTGGAGTCGTTGCTTCTGGTCTGGCGGCCAGTTATTTTCGTGAAGTTGTCAACCGACTCGAAACCAGGCCGGCTTTTCTAAAAATTTCAACCTATCCTTTTCCTCAGAAAAAGCTCCTCGAGTTGATTGATCAGGTGGATGAAATTCTGGTCATAGAAGAAGGCTATCCTTTCTTAGAACGGTTTATCCGCGGCGTCACTGGCCTTCCCGGTAAGGTCATCAAAGGTAAGATGGATGGAACACTTCCTGCCTCTGGTGAGCTGAGGCCAGAGATCGTGGCCAGGGTGCTCGGGCTGCCGGTAAGGAATGGAGTCAGCCTGGGTGATTTCAAACTGCCGGCCAGACCGCCTCAGCTCTGTCCTGGTTGTCCTCATGCCGATACTTTCAAAGCTCTGAATGAAGCTCTGCAGGGTTATGAGCGGGGCAACGTTTTTTCTGACATCGGCTGCTACACGCTGGGTGCACTTCCACCTTACCGTGCGATTCAAAGCTGCGTCTGCATGGGAGCCAGCGTGTCGATGGCCAAGGGAGGAGCCGAGGCCGGTGTTTATCCTTCGGTAGCCGTCATCGGCGATTCGACTTTTGCCCATTCGGGTATAACGCCACTGCTTGATGCCGTCTATTCTCAGACCGACATGACCGTTGTCATCCTTGATAACAGTACGGTCGCCATGACCGGTGCTCAACCCAGCTTCGGCACAGGCCAACCGCTGGACAGAATGCTGGTTGGACTGGGAGTTTCTCCGGAGCATATCCGGGTCATCACCCCTTTGCCCAGAAATCACCAGCTCAATGTCGGGATTATCAAAGAAGAACTGGCCTATCACGGCCTGTCGGTGATCATCGCCCGGCGAGAATGCATCCAGATTCTTGGTAACAAATAAAGGAGCCAGGGACCATGTATAACATTATAATTTCCGGAGTTGGCGGCCAGGGAATTCTATCCATAGCTTTTGTCATTGATCAGGCAGCCCTGGCAGAAGGACTTTATTTTTTGCAGTCGGAAGTTCATGGCATGTCGCAGCGGGGCGGGGCGGTTGAGTCTCATCTCCGACTTTCTGAGACAGAAATTTTCAGTCCGCTTATCCCGCTGGGAGAAGCTGATCTAATTTTAAGTGTGGAACCGCTCGAGGCTCTGCGCTATTTTTCTTTTCTCAAACCGGAGGGGACAGTCATCTCCAGCCGCACTCCTTATGTCAATATTCCCGATTATCCACCCCTTGAGGAGGTTTTCAGAGAGATAAAAAAAGTCAGAGAAAGCTGGCTGATTGAAGCTGGCCAGCTGGCCAAACAGGCGGGTAGCATGAGGGCGGAAAACATGGTTGTCCTCGGAGCTGCCTCCCGCTATCTTCCTCTTCATGAGGACAATCTGAAAAAGTTTATCAGGGTTTTATTCCAGTCAAAAGGCGAGAAGGTGGTGGAAACCAATCTTAAGGCTTTTGACCTCGGCCGCCAGGCGGCAGAGAGCCAGTCCTGAGTTTCTGCACAGTTGGCGGGAGAGGTAATTTATATAAATAAAATGAGGCCAGTTAAAATGGAAAAAAATAATTCAGTGCGGGCGAGAAGAATTCTGGAAAGAGCAGAGAGTGAGGGTAGAAATTTTCTGCTGGAACCTGAGGTCTATGCGCTCTTAAAGCTTTTTGGTTTCAAAGTTCCATCTCATATCTTTTTAAAAAGTGGAGAAAAACTCAAAGCTGATGACCTGAAAAAAATTAAAAGTAAAGAGGCGGTGGTCAAGGTTGTTTCGCCTCTTATTCAGCACAAGTCTGACGTGGGTGGTGTAGCCCTGGTCAAAAATTCCAGGCGCGAGATTGAACTGGCCATAAACGATATGAAGAAGCGGGTGGGTGTGGCCTTTTCTCGCCTGGATAAAAGCCATAAGATTTCTCCGGCGGAGGTGGAAGAATCAATCCGCGGATTTTTAATTGTCGAGCGTGTGAATTATCTTCAGGTTGGCTTCGGCTCAGAGATACTTCTCGGCCTCAGGACAAGCAATGACTTTGGCCCGGTCATTACCTTTGGCGGTGGTGGACTGGATGTTGAATATTTAAATGCTCATTTTAAAACTGGCCATAATCTGGCTATTTTACCTTCCTCGCCGCTGCCGGCAACAGTGATGAAAGCCATCCTGGCCAGGACGGCCATTTATGGCAAAATAGCCGAAGAATTCCGGGGACAAAAACCTCTTCTCCAACCTGAAAAACTTCTGGAAGCAATCAAGATATTTCAGATTATCGGACAGAGTTTTTCTCTTTTCAATCAGAAGGAAACCTATACGATTGAAGAGCTCGAAACCAATCCGCTGGTTATGGCTGACGGTAACCTTTTACCGCTCGATGGTCTGTGCCGTTTTTCCAGACGTAAAATAGAACTGACGGTCAGGCCGGCCGAGCAGATTAAAAAGCTCCTCGAGCCTCAGACGATCGCCATTATCGGCGTTTCGGAGAAGATGAATACAGGCCATATTATTCTGAACAATATTCTGAAGAATGGTTTCCCGGCGGAAAATATCTATGTGGTCAAACCAGGAGTTCAAATGATCGAAGGCTGCCGCTGTGTGCCGAGTGTGGCTGAGCTGCCGGTGACGGTGGATCTTTTTATCCATTCGCTGGGAGCGGAACAGGTTTATCCGGTGATGAAAGACCTGGTTGAGCATGAGAAGGCTTATTCAGTGATTGTCATTGCCGGCGGCCTGGGTGAAAAAGCAGGAACTGAAGGCCTGGAAGCCAGCCTGAGAAATCTCTTAAAAGAAAAAAGGCAGGAAGGGAAAATTGTTCCGGTTGTTAATGGCGGGAATTGCCTGGGCGTTATTTCCAAACCGGGAAGATATGACAGCATTTTTATTCCGGACTACAAACTCAAAAGACCGCAGGGTGTCAAAGCAGGCCTGGCCATGGTCAGCCAGAGCGGCGCCTTTATGCTGTCCAGGATGAGCAATGAAGGACGTCTTGAACCGGTCTATTCAATTTCTATCGGCAATCAGCTGGATCTGACCGCGGGCGATTATCTGCAGTATCTTCAGGGCCGCCCGGAAGTAAAAATCATCGCCCTGTACCTGGAAGGTCTTCAGCCTGGAGATGGCTTGAATCTTCTCGACGCCGCGAAAAAGTGTCTTGCCGCGGGCCAGAAAATTGTGGTCTATAAAGCCGGACGCAGTCCGGAAGGACGTAAAGCGACCTCGAGTCATACAGCTTCAGTGGCCGGCGACTATGCGGTGGCTTCGACCTTGATGTCTCAAGCCGGAATGATTGTCGCCGAAACCATTGATGAGTTTGAAAGCCTGATCAAGGGCCTGGCTTATCTGGCTGATAAGAAAGTGAACGGGAATCGAGTTGGTCTTATGACCAATGCCGGCTTTGAGTCAGTGATCATGGCCGATAGTCTCCGGGGAGAAAATGGCGAGCTGGTGCTGGCTGAATTTTCCGTGGAAACCGTCAGGAAGATAAATCAGGCCCTGGCGCCAGCTGGTATTGACCGCCTGCAGGATGTCCATAATCCTCTGGACGTGACACCGATGGCCGATGATGCCACTTTCGGAGCCTGTGTCGAAGCTCTGCTCGAAGAAAAGAATGTTGACTGTGCCGTAGTCTCAATTGTTCCTGTAACGGCTGCTCTTCAAACTTTACCGCCAGGTGAAGGCCATGCAGAAAATATCTATGCCGAAAATAGTTTGGCCGGTTATCTCCTCAGAGCCTTCGAGAAGACAGATAAGCCGCTCATAATCAATATTGATGCCGGTGAGCTCTATGATCCGCTGGCCGCTTATCTCGAAGATCATGGACTGCCGGTTTTCCGTCGCTGCGATCGAGCGGTGAGCTTTTTAAGAAGATTTGTAGCCGTACAAAAAGGCTGAAAAGGTGCCAGGTAGTTTATAAACACCCTTGAAAGGCTGGACTCGGAAAAGGTAGGGCGAACAATGGAACCAGAGAACAGGGAAGAGGGCAGTCAGGTTCTGTCTAAAATAGCCAGAAGAAAGGAACTTCAGGCACAATATGGATATGACCTTGACCGGGAAAGATTGGCTGTGATCGAAGCGGCCAGGCCACTTGCTGGCCGGATGCTTGAAGCCGGAACAGGTCGAGGGCATTTAGCCCTCAATCTGGCCAGGCTAGGCTACCGGCTGGTGAGTTTTGATCAATCAGCTGAGCAGCTGGAGTTTGCCCGTCAGAACCTCGAAGCCCATGGTCTGGCCGGGCTGGTGGAGCTCAGGCAAGAAGATGGAGAAAAGCTGTCTTTGGCGGATGATTCCTTTGATATCATTTTTGCGGTTAATTTAGTTCATCATTTAAAAAACCCTTATCGTGTCCTGGATGAACTCCAGCGCGTGCTGGCTCCCTCCGGCCGGCTGGTCATAAGTGATTTTAATGAACGCGGTCTCGCCATGATGGCTGAAATTCATCGCCTGGAGGGAGATGAACATGAAGTTTCCGGCGTCAGTCTGGAGGCAGTTGAGGCCTATTTGCAGGCTAAAGGAATGAATATAAAAAAGAGCTCGACTGATTTTGAGCTTATCCTGGTCGCCAGCAGCCCGGGTAAACTTTAATTGCAATGTTTTTGCCTGCTAGATATTTGACGGTACATTTAACGACATTTTTTAAAATAGATTTCAGATTAAATCGGCCGTGGAGGAAAAAATGAAGAATAATTTCAAATCAGGTCGGGGAAAAAGCTGGAAGGAAAGATTGTCTGTGACGCTTGGTCTCTTGCTGGTAGGGGTGTTCTTTTTGAACTCGCTGCTTCTGGCCGGAGCAGAGAAGAGTGGCGAAGAAAGGCGCTTCGGATCGGGCCGCATCGACTTAAATCTTTCTGTCCCATCTCAGGCTTCGGCCGAAAGTTTATCTCTCCCTCGACCGGAATATCCACGTCCTGATTTCACTCGCTCAAGCTGGCTCAATTTAAACGGCGAGTGGGATTTTACCTTTGATTTATCTGATTCAGGCGAAGAACGGGGGCTGCCGCAGGGAGAAGGATTTGATCGGAAAATTCTTGTTCCTTTTGCGCCGGAAAGTAAACTCTCCGGAATTGGCTTTACCGATTTCATGGCTGCTGTCTGGTATAAAAAACTGCTGACCATTCCCGAGGGGTGGCAGGGACAGAGAATCAAGTTAAATTTTGAAGCAGCTGATTATGAAACAACTGTCTGGATTAACGGACAGAAAGCTGGAACTCACCGTGGCGGTTATACTCCCTTTTCCTTTGATATTACTGACCTCTGTCAGCAGAAGGAGAATGTCCTGGTTGTCAGATGCCGGGATGATGTCCGCAGCGGGCGTCAGCCGTCCGGCAAACAGAGTGAGCGTTATTATTCTTATGGTTGCATGTACCGGCGGACAACAGGTATCTGGCAGACAGTCTGGCTGGAGCCGGTCCCGGCGGTGAGAATAGAAAAATACCGCGTTTATCCTGACCTCCGGAACGGGCAGGCTGTCCTCCAGGTTTATCTCAATGAGGAGCCGGTCAGCGGCTTTCTGACCCTGGCTGTGGCCGATGGTCAGAAAATCGTTTTTAAAGAAACAAGACCGGCGGCGCGACTAACCGGCTTTGTGGTCAGATTGAAGAATCCAAAACTCTGGAACATCAGAAACCCTTATCTTTATGATTTTACTCTGGAATTGAGCACCGCTGCTTCTGGCCCGGCTGTAGATAGCGTCCAGGGCTACTTCGGTCTTAGAAAGATAGAAGCGCGCGGCGAGAAAATTTATTTTAATAAAAAGCCACTTTTTATGCGCCTTGTTCTCGATCAGGGATTTTATCCCGATGGAATATATACTGCTCCCTCTGATGAAGCGCTGCGCCATGATATAGAAATTTCTCAGGCGGCGGGGTTCGATGGGGCGAGATTGCATCAGCGGGTTTTTGAGCGGCGTTTTCTCTACTGGGCCGACCGCCTGGGCTATCTCGTCTGGGGAGAATTTGCCGACTGGGGACTCGATTTAAGCCGCCCTGAAGCTCTCATTACTTTTCAGTCTGAGTGGCTGGAAGCAGTCGAACGAGATTTCAACCATCCGTCCATCATCGGCTGGTGCCCCTTTAATGAACGCTGGGGTGATAACTTTCCCGGTGTGATGGAGAGTATCTTCCATCTGACTAAAGCTCTCGATCCAACGCGACTTATGATCGATGCTTCTGGCGGCTATCATCTGGTCATACCGGATGTTTATGATTCTCACAATTATGAACAGAATGTGGCTAAGTTTAAAGAAGCCTACGATGGCCTTCTTCTTTCGCCACCTAAGGTTTTCGTCAATGGCAGTAGAGAACGGCATACTCCTTATCAGGGGCAGCCCTATTTCGTGAGCGAATATGGCGGAATCTGGTGGAACCCTGGACAGCAGGATGATAAAGCCTGGGGCTATGGTGACCGGCCCAGGAGTTCGGAAGAATTTCTGGAACGCTATAAGGCTTTAACCGAAGTTCTGCTCTTTAACAGGCGAATAGCCGGCTTTTGCTATACCCAGCTCTATGATATCGAACAGGAAGTCAATGGCCTTTATACTTTTGAACGACAGCCGAAATTTGACCCGGCTTTCTTCTTCAAAGTTAATCAGCAAAAAGCAGCCATCGAATAGCAGAAGGAGAATATCGAGTTAGGTGGTGGCCACAACAGCCGTTTTGGTTGGTTAAAGAGAAAGCTTGTTTGCTTGATTGAGCCTGAGGGAAACTCAGCTAGCAGCTGAGGAGTTCATCCACTTGACGGTCCGGTGGAACATGGACCGACCCGGCGAGAAAGGGTGGCCTGGTTCAGGAAAGGCGATTCCAGCTCATTTTTAGTTTGACATTGCCTGTCAGCCTGGGGTAAAAGGTCTTAAGGGGAGGACAAAATGAACCAGGCCGTTTCTCTGTCAGCTATTTTTTTATTTTTATTAAATTTGCCCTTCGGTCAGCAGCAGCTCCATACACCATTTGAAATTCTGAAAATGCTGCAGGAATCAAAAATTGAGTATGAGATCAGGATCCTGGAGGAAAAGATACCTCCGCCCGATTATTCGGATCGGCTGACCTCCAATTACTGGTATCGTCAGGATAAAGAGGGCAAAATAAAATCAGAGGAATACCGGATAAAGCCAGAGACGCAGAGCTGGCTGGATAAAGCTGAACAGGAGTTTAGAAATCACAGTGACCGGCAGGCCAGGGAATATTACCTTAAGGCTCTGGCCAGTCAGCCAGAAGTGGCAGTGATCATGACTTACATCGGGCAAACCTATGAGCCCGAAGGGGATTTTGATCAGGCGGTGGAGTGGTATCAGAAGGCCCTGGCCGCCAATCCTGCTGACTATATGGCCCACTGGTTTCTGGCTGACGCTTTGGTTGCTAAAGGCGAGAAGGAACGCGCCCTGCAAGAGCTGACTCTGGCTCAAATTTTCAACAGAAATAATCCCAGAATGAAAAAATCAAGGGAGTTTATCTATAAAAGTTGCGGTCTAAAGGTCGAGGACTGGGTCTTCAATCCGCAATATAAGCTCGAAAAGACTGGAGATAATCAGGTAGTGATAAGCGCCGCCCCGGCCTGGTTAGCCTATGCCATGGCCAAGGCCTTATGGACGTATGAGCCAGGTTACGCTGCCTCCAGGGGTAAGCCGGCGTCTGCGGGCCTTTATTCAAGAGAAGAAGAGGAGTCGCTGGCGGCCGAATATGGCTACCTCAGCAGCCAGCCTCCAGAGCAGTTCAAAGATTATCCTGATTTAAATGTTCTGAAAAGAGCCATTGAAGCCGGGAAAATTAGTGAGTATGTAATTTATGAAGTTCTGCTTCCTCAGTATCCCAGACTGGCTTTTGAATTGCCACCGGACATCATTGACTCTTTAAAACAATATGTTCTCGAAGTCAGGATAGAAAAAGAAACAGCAGCTCAATGACCTGCCCGGGCTAAATTGATCAATTATTTCTATTGAACCGGACTTGCTCTGCAGGTCGTTTTCTTATAAATTATAAAAAGGAAAAGGGTGAATAACGGAGGAATTGACGATGCCAATTTATGAATATCGCTGCCGCCAATGCGGTCAGAAATCATCCTTTCTTCTCCTGTCTATTAAAAGCCAGTTTGAAGCTCGCTGTCAGCACTGCGGTAGCCCTGATCTGGTCAGGCTAATTTCCAGGGTGGCCGTGCTGAAATCAGAGGAAGAACGACTGGAAAGTCTGGCTGATCCCTCCCGGCTGGGTGATCTGGATGAAAACGATCCTCAAAGCCTGGCCCGCTGGATGAAAAAATTTGGCCGCGAAATGGGCGATGAACTGGGTCCCGATTTTGAGGAAGAGATAGATCAAGCTCTGGCTGAAGCTGAAAAAGAAAAAGCCGGTGAGAAGCTGGCCGAAGAGGACTCAGGTTCTTCTTTTTCTGATTATGATTCTGGTTCCGAGCTGGACGATGATTACGGGGCCGTGAGCGGAACAGGCCCAGAAGGGGAGACAGATCTGGATTAAAAAACTCACCTGGCCAGTCCGCCTGTTAATTGAGCCAGCACTAAATCTAAAAAACGTTGGTGAACCTGGCAGGAAAGGGAGAATATTTGATGAATCTATTATTAGCTTTTGTTCTGGGAACTGCTTTCGGTGCGATTCTTGTCCTTATTATTAATTATTTCTATCAAAAGAGGAATAAAGCTCTGGCTCAGCAGCTCGTTTCTCAGGCCCAGGCGGAAAAAACACAGGAACTGGAGATATTGCTTAACAGGGTGCGTGACTCTTTTGGCCTTCTTTCTATGGAGGCCCTCAAAAAAAATACTGACGAGTTTTTAAAACTGGCCAATGAAAAATTCAATGGTCAGGCAGAGCTGGGCAAAAAAGAACTAGAAGGAAAGAAGGAGCTGATTGACCAGACGCTCGAAGGAATTAAAGCTGACCTGATGAATTTCCGGAATTCAATAACTAAATTTGAGAACGAGCGGGCAACTCAATTTGGTCAACTCGACAATCAGCTGCGGCAGGCCCTGGAACAAACTAGCCGCCTCCAGGAAACTACCAATCAACTGCGGCAGGCCCTGTCTAATACCCGGGCCCGCGGTCAATGGGGCGAAAGAATGGCTGAAGATATCCTGCGGCTGATGGGTTTTGTTGAAGGGCTGAATTATCAGAAACAGGCCACAAGTGACAGCGGCGAGTCACGCCCCGATTATACCTTTTTCCTGCCTCAAGGACGGAAGATAAATATGGATGTGAAATTCCCCCTGGATAATTATCTCCATTACCAGGAAGCCTCCAATGATCGGGAAAAAGAAGATTATAAGCAGCGGTTTCTGAAAGATGCCAGGGCCAGAATAAAAGAGGTGACCACTCGCAATTATATCGATCTCGAAAACAACACTCTCGATTATGTCCTGATTTTTATTCCCAATGAGCAGGTCTATGCCTTTATTAATGAAAGTGACCCGGCCCTGCTGGATGAGGCTCTGAAGAAAAAAGTCATTCTCTGCTCTCCAATTACTCTCTATGCAGTTCTGGCCATTATCCGTCAGGCCATGGAGAATTTTAATTTGCAGAATACGGCCGGCCAGATTTTAAACCTGCTGGAGTCCTTTTATAAGCAGTGGCAGGCCTTTGTCAAATCTTTAGAAAGAGTAGGCAAAAAAATCGATGAAGCCCAGGCCGAGTTTCAGATCCTGAATTCAACCCGCAGAAATCAACTGGAGAAACCCCTGCGCCGGATCGAAATCATCAAAAAACAGGTCCAGCCAGAAGGGCTGGAAGCCGGCGTGATCGAGGCCGAAGCTGAGCTGCTGGAAAATGTGGAAAATGAAGAAAAGGACGAGAGGGAAGACTCAGCAGCGCTCAAAGCTGAGGAAGATTGATATTCTCTGGCCAGAAATCGAGGGCGAGGTCAGAATTTCCTGTTTTAACAAACAGCGAAGGAAGATAAGGCTGACCCTTCATTTTATTAAAAAGGCTCCGATCGTAATTTACTCTCCGGGTCTGGCTTGGTGATAATAAAAAATTCAGAGAGACTCTGGCTGATTTTCTTCAGCTTTTGGCTGTTTTAGAATTAACATGGCGGCTGCGGCCAGCAGACAGAGCACACCGGCTATTATAAAAGCCTGGGAGTAATCGCCGACCACCAGGGTTTTAACCAGTTCTCCCTGGCCCGAATGAAACTCTCTGACTTTAACAATAGCTGAGGTCTTCATCAGGCGGGCGGCAAGATAAGGACCGAGCAGGCCACCTGCTCCGTAGGCACTAAACATCCAGCCATAGTTGGCACCATAGTGCTCCAGACCAAAAAAATCAGCAGTAATGGCCGGTAAGACAGCCAGTAGCCCTCCGAAGCTCAGCCCGATAATTGAAATGCCTGTTAAAAAAGATGAAAAGGCCTGCATCTGAGGCAAAAGCAGAAGGCACAGGCCTTCCATAAAAAATATGGCCAGCATAGCCGGACGCCGCCCGGCCATGTCCGATATTTTTCCCCAGATAATTCTTCCCAGAGAATTGAAAATGGCCAGGATGGAGACGGCCAGGGCGCCGGCAGAAGCAATACTTTCCAGGCTGATGTTCCCGACTCCATCCTTTAAGCTGGATAAAGCCAGTGATTGCCAGATGGGCGAAGCTTTCATAATGATCATCAAACCACTGCCGCAGCCAACTAAAAAGGCCAACCAGAGAAGCCAGAATTGCCAGGTGCGAAACATCTGAGCAGGACTGTAATTGACTTTAGAAGGACCGGCAACGGTCATTTCTTTCGGTGGGTTCCAGCCAGGTGGCCGGTAACCTGGTTCCGGATTTTTTAATAAGAAAGCACCGCCAACGACAGTAATAAGGAAAATAAGGCCAAAAATCAGGAAAGTATTAAACAATCCAGCTGCAGGCAGAGGAAAGAGGTTTTTTCCAAAAAGCTGATAGTAATCACCGGCGATTAACCCCTTAGCTAGAGGTGCAAAAAAGAAAGCCCCAGCTCCAAAACCGGCTACAGCCAGACCGGTAATCAGGCCTCTTTTGTCCGGAAACCATTTAACGCAGGTGGCGATCGGGCAAACATAAGCTGCACCGATACCGAGACCGCCAATAACTGAATAGGTCACTATCAACCAGGAGAGGGCCTTATCGGGCGGAAAATGGGAGGTCAGACTGGCCAGCATTAAACCGGCAGCCAGCATCAACCCGCCAGCTATAGCCACCGGCCGTGGTCCAGCCTTATCCTGAATGCGTCCGGCAATAATAACGGCCAGAGCGAAGCAGGCCAGAATAATTTGAGCCGGCAAAGTTACTTGGCTTTCAGTCCAGGCTGGAAAATAAGTCTGCAGCGGGGTTTGAAAAACGCTCCAGATATAAACAGCTCCCAGGCTGACCTGAATAATAATAGCTCCAATTACAACCAACCACCTGCTCTTCATCAGTCACCTCAACTCATTTAAATCTTAGATTATCAGAATAAAACGAATGTATTCAACAATCTACTGACGCGGCCCAAAAATTCTGGTTCCCAGGCGGATTCTGGTCGCTCCCTCCTCTATAGCTACCCGGTAGGAATTGGTCATACCCATGGACAGAATGTGGAAATCGGCTCCAGGCAGGTTGAGTTGCTGGAGATAATCAAATAGCTGCCTCGTCAGGCGAAAATAGGGTCTGGCTTCTTCCGGGTCACCTTCAGCTGGACCCATAGTCATTAGCCCTGAGAGCTTCAGGTTAGACAGCCCGGCCATCGATCGGGCCAGCTCTTCTGCTTTTTCCGGGAAGACCCCAAACTTTTGAGATTCACGTCCCGAGTTTACCTCAAGCAGGACGGGCATGACCTTACCTCTGGCGGCAGCTCTTCTGTTGATTTCTTCGGCCAGTTCAACTGAATCCACCGTCTCTATTATGTCAAAAATCTCTACCGCCCTTTTTATCTTGTTTTTCTGAAGATGACCGATAAAAGACCAGCTGACCCGCTGGCCGATGACCTGGTAAGCAGCCAGCGCCTCCTGGACATAATTTTCACCGATAATCTTTACTCCTGCCTCAATAGCAGCCATAATTTTTTCTGGTGTCTGTTGTTTGGCTGCAGCCACCAGCTCGACCGAAGGCGGGAGCTCCTGCAAAATAGCCCTGACATTCTGACGAATATATTCCAGGTTGTCAGTCACCATTGCTTAATTGGCCTAGACCGATATTACTTTGAGACCAAATATTATACTTAAAGCTTTTATTTCACTCAACTTCTTTTATTCAGACTTTAGCCTTTATTTAAATAAATAATAACTATTAGAAATTTTAATTCCCAATATGGCTATTTGATTTGCTTAGAGTCATAGCGCCTTTTTGTTAATAGAACAGACGCCCCGAGTTTCATTCAGAACAGGTTGATTTTTTAGGGCTAACCTTGACGTTAATGTTAATCAAGTGTAAAATCCATAAAACAATGGAATTGCCATGAGTGATAAACTTTATAAAATCGAGCAGGTTTCTAATATTACTGGCCTGACTAAAAGGGCCATCAGATATTATGAGGATCTAAACCTCATTTGTCCGCAGAGGACCGAATCTGCCTATCGGCTTTATACTGAGGAAGATATAGAAAAAATTAAAAGCATTGTCTCTCTGAAGCAAGCGCTGGCTTTTAGCCTGGCCGAGATCAAGCAAGCTCTGGAATTAGATCAAGAAGTAGAAAATATTCTTTCCGCGGAGACAGCCAGCCCGGCTACCATCAATAGTTATATCGAAATGATCAGGGGGCAGATTAAATTAATTGAGGAAAAAGTCAGTCAGCTGCTGGCCACCAGAAAAAAATTTGAGGATCTGCTGATGCGGTTGAGCAGCCTGGGAGAGAAGGTTAGAAAGGAAGAACTTGGATGAAAAAGATTGAATATAAATGGATTGCTTTATCCTGCACAACACTCGGGGCACTTTTTTCTGTTTTAAGTGGCAGTATGCTGATGATTTCTCTGCCCGATATTATGAAAAGCTTGAATACCAGCTTTTCTATTATTATGTGGATAGTCATGGGCTATATGCTTTGTCTGACTATACTTGTGCCTTCCATCGGCCGAGTAGCTGATATGTTTGGTCGGAAAAAGCTATATGTCTCTGGCTTTGCTCTTTTCACACTGACCTCGCTTTTATGTGGAATGTCCAAAACCGGTGAGCAGCTTTTAATTTTCAGATTAATACAATCAGTAGGCGGTTCGCTGATGATTGCCAATAGCACGGCTATTGTGACTGATGCTTTCCCCAAGAACGAGCTGGGCAAAGCTCTGGGCATTAACAGTATGGTCATCAGCATCGCCTCTGTTATTGGTCCAATTCTGGGTGGTTTTCTTTCTCATCTGGGCTGGCGCTATATATTTTATGTCAATGTACCGGTTGGAATTGTGGGCACCATCTGGGCGGCTATTCAGCTAAAAGAACTGGCTAAGATACCACGCGGTCAAAAATTTGACTGGGCAGGAACTCTTTTGTTTACGTCTGGCTTGCTGCTTTTTCTGGTAGCTTTATCATTCGGCGGCTTTTCTGGTTGGACCAGCCTGCGGGTTATTCTGCTATTTGCCATTTCTGTCCTTATTATGGTGGCTTTCGTTTATGTAGAAAACAATACAGAGCAGCCCATGCTAGATTTAAGATTGTTTAAAACCAGAATCCTGGCTTTTGCTTACAGCAGCATCTTGCTCAACGGTATAGCCAGAGGTGCAGTTACTTTCCTTCTAATTTTTTACTTTCAGGGTGTTAAAGGTATGGATCCCTTACAGGCCGGAATTTTCCTGACTCCATTTGCAGTGTCGATGATGATAGTCTCGCCGATCAGCGGCACGCTCTCCGATAAATACGGGGCCAGGGGGTTAACTTCACTGGGACTCTTAATTTCAGCTTTTGGCCTGCTGGGCTTTATCAGTATTTCGCCTCAGACTTCGCTTAGTGAACTGGTCGTCTGGATGATCATTATGGGTATTGGTTCGGGGATGTTTAATTCGCCGAACACCAGCGAAATAATGGGTTCGGTGCCCCCGGAAAGGCGGGGAATAGCAGCTGGAACAAGAACCATGATGAACAACGCCGGCCAGGTCATCAGCATTGCTCTGTCCATGGCCATTGTTTCTTCGAGTATAAATATCCAGTCCATGCAAGATTTGTTTGCAGGTCATCGAGCTGGCTCGGCCAGTCTGGCTGTCAATGAATTTGTTTCTGGAGCCAGACATGCCTTTTTGATTTCCATGATTATCACCATCATCGCTGCCTTTATTTCTTATCTGAGAGGACCCAAGCCAGAGTGGACTGAAAATCTAAAAGAAATAAAAGAAGAGGTCTGAGCTACAGAACTGGAAGGGCATCAAAAATTTTATATTCCCGTCATTAAAACAGACTTCCAAGCAGTGGTGAAAACAGTTGAGAGAAGGCCTTTGAGCCGACAGATTAACGCTTCAGCAACCAGAACTGCTGGCAAATAAATCCAGATTCAGTCCTTGTTATCTGCCTTTTTGCCCGGTCTGAGCAAAACCAGTTTTTCCTTTGAGACCAGGTCCTTAACTTTTTTCAGAATATCCGGGCTTAAGGTTTCTTCCAGGATAGCTTTTTCCAGGCTGTTAAGGTCCAGGCTGCTCAGAGCAGACCACAGGCCAGCTTCTCTTAGAATATCTTCCAGTTTTTGCCTTTCAGCCCGACCTCTGGAGGGAAATCTGATGATATCTTTCCTGGTCAGGGTCAGAGAATATTGACTGCCATTTATTCTGGCCAGTTCCTGATCATCAGCATATTTAATTATTGCTTCCTTCAGCTTCTCAAGTTGCTCTTCGGCCTGTTTTTTCTGGTCAAGATAGCTCATATACTTATCAACCAGTACCACTCCTTCTTCTCCCAGATATTCGTTAGCTGCCAGTTTCTGGAGTTTGACAGCGTGTTTTTTCAGCGGGCAATAAGACCAGTAACCGCACCAGTCACAGAGCGCGCTTTCCCGCGGCTCGAATTCCCGGTCAGCTTCTATTTTGTCTATAAGTTCGGCGATTCTCCTTTTCAGCTCTTCCAGCTGTTCCGGTGTTCTGGTGGAGGAAATTTCCTGGTCAAAAGCAACATGATGCCAGACGAGTTTGAACCTTTCTGCCCAGGGCCATTTCTGCTTGATGCCCAGCTGATAGAGAGCTAGCTGGCGATCGGTATCGGCCGCTTCCTGGGGCGGTAACTTTGAGCCCGTTTTGTAATCGTGGATTTCTATGATGCCTTCTGGCGTCTGGTCAATGCGGTCAGCAAAACCGATTAAACGGTAGCGCCCGTCGCCGTAAAGGTCAATTTCCAGCTTCTCCTCCAGCCCGAGAATTCTGTTCTGGTTAAAGGGATAATAATGCTGGTAATAGTCCTCTAGAAACTTTAAGCCCAGCCGAAAATAATCTTCTGCTGTCCGGTCTGGTTCGGTTATCTTTAGTTTCTCCATCTTCTGCTTGAAATTCTTCTGCCAGGTGTCTTCATAATAAGCTTTAAGCTCATCAAGGCTCATCAGCCGGAAAGGAAGTTCACGATAAAGCTTCTCCATGGCTTCATGGAAGCAGCTGCCGAGAAAAGCTTCGATGCTTTCTTCTTCTGGCGCCAGATGATCAAGATAGGAGAATTTATACTTTCTCGGGCAGGTTTCATAAGTTTCCAGTGCCGAATGGGAGTAGGTCATATTTCCCTCCTGTGCTCGCTTCACCTATTACCAGGATATCAATTCCAGAAATTAATTTACACCTTGATGATAAGCAGAGCCAGCTGAATTTCCTGTAATCTTTTCAATTTTTTCTAGAATTTTTAAGCTACTTTTTTTAATTTATTATTTTTAATTTGTTCTCCTGCCCTTATCTGTTACCGCTGCTGTTTTTGAGCTGTTTCACCCGCTCTTTCAGATGGTCCTTGAGCTTCAGGTAGGGGACGCCTTTTTCCCACCAGTCAGGAGCTGGCTTATCCAGCAGGAAATGATCAAAAAATTCTTTCATCCTGACTGTATAATCCTTCTGATTGGCTGGTTTTTGCAGTCCGTGGTTTTCGCCGACATATTCCAGCATGACCACTGGCTTTTTCAGCCGCCGCAGGGTGTTGTAATATTCAATTCCCTGGTTAAAATCAACTGCTCCATCTTTATCATTGTGAAGGAGTAAAAGAGGAGTTTTTACCCTTTGGGCGCTAAAGACAGGAGAATTTCTGATATAAGCCTCAGGATTTTCCCAGTAACCACCGGTGAAGCGGCCCTGGGTACTTTCGAAAATTGCTTGATTGGTCATCCCGGTATTCCAGTAAATAGAACTGTACATGGAAATCATGTTGGTCAGCGGGGCACCGGCGGCAGCTGCCCGGAAGGCGTCGGTCTGGGTGATAAGAAAGGCTGTTTGATATCCGCCCCAGGAATGACCCTGAAGTCCAACTCTTTCCCCATCAACCACTCCCGAAGCAATAGCTGCTTCGACGGCCGGCAGAACGCACCAGACTGCTGACTGGCCCGGATCATTGAGGACATAAGTTATATCGGGCATCAGAACGGCATATCCCTGGCTGGTGTAATAGGATTTATTGAAACCGTTGGCGGTAGGGAGAAAATAGCGGTTCAGGTTCTGAGACAACCGTTCGTAAATGTAAACTATAGTTGGGTATTTTTTGCCTTCCTCGTAACCGGCCGGCAGAAACAGAGCAGCCTGAAGTTTTTTACCCTTAGCACTGACATAATCAATAAGTCGTACTCCTGAGGACCAGAGAAACTCTTTTTGCTGGGGATTGGCTTCGGTTATTCTGGTGGCATTTTGGAGCAAGGCATCCGCCACATAAAAGTCGGGAAAATCGCGGTAAGTCTCCCTGGTGAAAAGATAGCGATCAGCCCTTTTAGCTTTCAGCAGCCGGTTGAACTGGGCATCTTCGAAGAATAGAAGTTTAACTGTTTTTCTGGCGGCTTCAATTCTGGTTAGGCCTTGTTTTTTGTTCCATTCGCCATAGGTCAGAAAGTATTGCGGCTGGCTCAGATCGATGCCCTTTTCTTCCGGATCAAGGATGAAACGCCGCTGGTAGCGGATTTGATCCTTAACACCATTTCCGGTCAGGTTAAAGCCCTGACGGCCGCGGGCTTCTACCTGCCAGACATCCCAGCCATCATAGAGAAGGACATAGTGGCTATCTTTTGACCAGCCGAAAGGTATATCGGGAAGTAATTTCACGTTGTAGTCAACATCTTCATCCGCAAAAGACGCGGGCAGGCCGGCCGTTAAGTTATAACTCTGGCCGGTGGCCAGTTCATAGCTGAAAAAATGTCCATCTTGATAGTAAAGCAAATACCGTGTGTCGGGAGAAAGACCGAACGACCAGCGATTTTTCTCGAGAGCCAGTTTTCTTTCTCCTGTCTTGAGGTCAACCACATAAATATCCTGATAACTGGCACCGGTCAGGCTGAATTCCAGTTCATATGGAGATTGATCGCGACCAATGGCTAGATCAGATTTGCTGCCTAAGACCACCCGGCGTAGATTATCATCAGCCAGGCGAACAAACTTTTTTTCCAGCGGGCGATAAAGGGACAAATAGCTGAAGGTGGTGTCCTGGACTTCTTCAACCTGTTGCTGGGATTGGAGCCTGGGATCCTGCCAGTGCCAGAGGATAAGGTCGGGGAGGTCGCTATCATCAATATCATCAGGCTTAGCGGCAGTGGAGACCTCTTTCTCCGCCTGTTCTTTTTTCTCCGAGGAAGCAGAAGGCGAGGATTTGGCCTTAAGCTGCTTTATGCCGAAAGCCAGGGCCTGATAATCCTCCAGCCAGTAAGGGGTAAAATCCGGGCTAAGGCTAAAGCCGGCCGGAAACGTATTATCTTTTTCTGGTTCATATTCAATTTTTTGTGGCTGCTTGGATTTTTTTTCAAATTTAAAAGCCAACAAACCATAAAGTTTGTCCTGGTATCTGTCATCCTGGCGGCCCTTAAGTACTGACAGGGCCTGACCTTTTTCGTCCCACTTCAGGTTTTTGTAGAAGAAATGACCGGAATCAAGGACCTGAAGTTCATTGCTGGTGAGGTTTTTGAGTATTAAACCATTACCGGCCATATCCCGGGCATCAACCACCAAAGCCAGCCAATCGCCCGAGCGGTTAAAGGCAAATTCAGAGATGTTGCCCAGGCTCATCTCCTGACTTGAGTGGAGATTTTTTAAAACCAGGTCTGAACCTGCCCATCTGTCCTTATCTTTTTCCTGGCTTTCTGGAGCCAGACGATGAACAGCGAGATAAGTCGAACTTTCTCCGGAAAAAGCGATTTTCCGCACGCCCGGCCAGTCTGTTTTCTGACCGGTAGTTAGCTCCACCAGGGAAGCTTTGGGCTCGATCCTTTTCTTGTCTTTGCGCAGTTTCTTAGTCTCTTCAAAAGAGGGGTAAGAGATGAAAGCCAGCCGACGGCAGTCATCTGAGATGATAATAAGATCATAGAGATTTCTGGGGGCCTCACCCAGGCTAAATCGGTATTCTCTGCTTCCATCAACCTCTTTGATAACCAGTTCACTATCTCCCTCATTTGGTGTAAGCGAATAGACAAACCATTTCCCATCGGCTGATATCTGGGCCGAACTGATGCTTCTCCAGGCCAGAATGTCTTTAATTTCCAGTGGCTGGGGGGCGAGCGGTTTAACTGCTTCTTGTTTCGGGCTGGCCTGAAGCGATGGGACTAAGCACAGACGGGTGAGTAAAAGAGAAACAAACAGGAGGGACAAAACTCTGGCCAGCGGCTGACTCTTAACTTTAATATTTCCAATCATCTATTTCTCCTCGATTAAATTTCAGAGTCTGGATAAAATAAAAAAACTCTTTCCACCATACTACTTTGTTGCCGGAATGGTCAAGGCAGAAAGAAGATGCTCTGGAAGCCGGGTGCCTGGACAGGTAGTGATTTTAGTTTTAAGATAAGATAAAATTAAAAATAAAACAAAGAAATTTCTATCCATAAAACAGACCGGGGAAAAACAGCCTGGAAATGGAGGCAATAGGTTGGCGAATATAAGAGAACAGATCGAGGAGCTGGAAAGAAAAGTTCTTTCCCCTCAAGCCTGCCTGAGTACGGCCAGCCAGGGCAGGCTAAGGCCAGAACAACCTCATCCTCTGCGAACTGCTTTTCAGCGGGACCGCGACCGGATTATTCACTCCAAATCATTTCGCCGATTAAAACATAAGACTCAAGTCTTTCTATCACCTTTTGGCGATCATTTCCGGACGAGATTGACGCATACGCTGGAAGTGTCCCAGATTGCCCGCACCATTGCCCGCTCTCTTCGCCTGAATGAAGATCTGACTGAAGCTATCGCCCTGGGCCATGACCTGGGGCATACGCCTTTCGGCCATGCCGGAGAAGAAATCTTAAATGAGCTTTTGCCCGATGGCTTCCGTCATTCAGAGCAAAGTCTCAGGGTGGTTGACAAACTTGAATATGAAGGCAAAGGTCTTAACCTGACTTTTGAAGTCCGCGATGGAATTCTGAGGCATTCCAAAGGGCGGGGAGAAATATTGAACGATGACCCGGAAGGCAGGCCGGCCACGCTGGAAGGTCAGATTGTGCGGGTTTCAGACGTTATTGCCTATGTCAACCATGACATTGATGATGCCCTTCGAGCGAGTATTATCAAAGAGGAAGATATTCCCTCTAAAATTACTGAGACACTGGGCAAACTTCATGCTACCAGGATCGATCGTCTGGTCACCGATGTGGTCGAAACCAGCCTGAAGGTTGGACTGGAACGAATTGCCATGAGTCATAAAATTTATCAGGCCTTACTTGACCTCAGGAATTTCCTTTACGATCGGGTCTACCTCAATTCTGAAGCCCGAGCAGAACTGAATAAAACCAGGAAAGTGGTGAAAGAACTGTATGAATATTTACTCAAAAACCCAGGTGATGGGGTTAAAAATTACCCCAGGGGAGATCCACTGGAAAGAAGGGTAGCCGATTTTGTGGCTGGCATGACCGATAGCTATGCTCTGGCTCTTTATGAAAGGATATTCCTGCCCCATATCAGATTTTAAGATGAGTCTCTCTGCCTGAAGTTCTTTGATATTTTAAATAAGTTATGAGGAGAGCTACGCTCTTTTTAGTGCCTACGGGCGCTGGAGATATTTCCATCCGGCCTTTAACCAGGTGTTGTCCTTCTGGAGAAGGCCTTAATAGCGGCAGTTTTTCAAAAGAATGGTTCATGTTCATCCAGGCGTAGAGGTCCGAAGAACCAGGCAGAGAAAAGGCAGACTTTAAGAGTGGCTGGTGGCGAAACTAACGCCTGCCAGGTGGGACTTCAGGCACTGCCTGCAGGATGGAATTCTCGCTGCTAACATCTTGAAAATAAAATAAATGAACTGACCTCAGTCTATTAGACAAATCCCTATTATTTTGCTATACTATAAATACATCTTCTCTTGCCACTGTCAATCAGGCTGTTCAGCCGGAGGTTAAAAGTGAGACTCGAAAGTTCACCAGTGCTAGAAGTAAATAAATTATCAAAATCATTTAATTCTTTTCAAGCAGTTAAGGAAGTTAGCTTTGAGCTTTACCGCGGTGAAATTCTTGGCCTCCTTGGTCCTAACGGTGCGGGTAAGACCACCATCATTCATATGTTACTTGGTTTAACTCTGCCCACCTCCGGTGAGATAAGGATATTTGGGCTGAACCCGGAAAAGTCGAGACAGAGGGAAAAGATCCTGGGCAGGATGAATTTTTCCTCGACTTATGTTGCCATGCCTTATTCGCTTAAGGTGCGAGAATCCTTGATGGTTTTTGCCGGGCTTTATGGCGTCAAGAAACCGAGGCAGAAAATAGACGCCCTGATTGAACAATTTGATTTAAAGGATTCAGCCAATAAAGCAGTCAGAACGCTCTCTTCTGGCCAGATGACGAGATTAAACCTGGCCAAGGCTTTCATCAATGACCCTGAAATTTTGCTTCTGGACGAACCCACTGCCAGTCTTGACCCGGATATTGCTGATCGAACCAGAAACTACCTGATTGAGGTTAAGAAGACAAAAAATATGGCTATTCTTTATACCTCTCATAACATGAGGGAAATGGAGGCTATCTCCGATCATCTGCTGTTCCTTCACCATGGTGAGATTATTGCCCGGGGGACACCAGCCGAGGTGGTCAGGCATTTTCGCGGCGAAAATCTGGAAGAGGTCTTTTTAAAGATTGCCCGGGAGGTAGAGGTATGAGCTTCCGCCGCATCTCAGCTATGTTTCTCCGTCACACCTATCTTTATCGCCATAGTTTTACCAGGTTAATTGAAATAGTTTATTGGCCGCTGTTAGATCTTCTCCTCTGGGGCTTTGTCAGCGTTTACATCACCAAGCTTACCTCACAGGGGCAAACCACACCCAATTTTTTAGCTATCTTCCTCGGGGCTTTAATCCTCTGGGATATTCTTTTTCGCTCCCAGCAAGGTATATCTGTTTCTTTTCTGGAAGAGGTCTGGGCCAGAAATTTTCTCAATCTTTTTGTCAGTCCACTGACCATCAGTGAATACCTCGTCTCCCTGATGCTGGTTTCTCTCTTTAAAGTAGTGGTCGTTTTTCTGGTCAGCTCGCTTCTGGCCTGGCTGCTCTATTCTTTTAATCTTTTTATTATCGGGCTTCATCTTTTGCCTTTCATGATTAATCTGATTATCATGGGCTGGTCAATTGGCCTTTTAACCACGGCCTTTATCTTGAGATTCGGTCAGCAGGCAGAAGTCTTAGCCTGGGGAATTGCTGTTCTCTTCCAGCCGGTTTCAGCTGTTTTTTACCCGGTTTCAGTCTTGCCCCATTTTCTTCAGGTAATTGCCAGCTATGTCCCTGCTTCCTATGTCTTTGAAGGCATGCGAGCAGTAATCATGGGCCAGAGTTTCCCGAGCGGTTATCTTCTTAAATCTTTTGGGTTGAACTTTGTTTATCTTGTTCTGGCTCTGATTCTTTTTTTCCACATGTTTAGAGTAGTTAAAGTCAAAGGGCTGCTGGTTCATATGGGTGAATAAAGAACTAGTTGTGATGAGATTCCGCCGGGCGGGAATTGAGCTTTTCATCAATTCAGCTGGCCTGGAGCTATCCGTCCTGAAACTCAGTTTTGAGGAAAGTCTCTACTTGAGAGTGGCTCTTATTCACCATATAATAGAAGCTAATTTTTTTCGGGAGTTAAAAAATGTCTTCAGTTTCTATCTTAGAGAAAATTGCCAAACGTCTCAGAATCCATTCACTGCAGATGACCACGGCCGCTGGCTCTGGCCATCCTTCAACCTGTCTGTCCTGTGCTGAGATTATGGCCTGCCTTTTTTTCCATGAAATGCGTTATAATCCCCGCGATCCTGAAGCCTGGGAAAATGATGAATTTGTTCTGTCCAAAGGGCATGCTGCTCCTATTCTCTGGGCGGCTTATGCTGAGGCCGGAATTATTCCTCAAAATTCACTTCTTGGCTTGAGAAAAATCAGCAGCGACCTGGAAGGGCATCCGACACCGCGTATGCCCTGGGTCAAAGCGGCCACTGGCTCTCTCGGCCAGGGGCTGTCTATCGGGGTTGGACTGGCCCTGGCTCAAAAGCTGGCCGGGGTCAAAGCCAGGACTTTTGTGCTGATGGGCGATGGGGAATGCGCCGAGGGGTCAGTCTGGGAAGCGGCCAATGCCGGGCGTGAGTTTAAGCTGGGAAACCTGGTGGCTATAGTCGATGTCAATCGTCTGGGGCAGTCCGAGCCAACCATGCACCAGCATGACTTAAAGGCTTATGCTAAAAAGTTTCAGGCTTTTGGCTGGGAAGTTTATCAGGTTGATGGCCATAAAATTGAGAAAATAATGGAGGCTCTGGCCAGGACGCGCCAGGGAACAAAGCCGAAAGTCATTTTAGCCCGAACGATAAAAGGCAAAGGAGTGTCTTTTATCGAAGATAAGAATGGCTGGCATGGCAAGCCGCTTAAACCGGAAGAGCTGGAAAAGGCCTTAGCTGAACTTGGACCGATGCCTGAAGTTGAGGCCAGAAAATATGTAAGAAGTCGCCAAAAAGTCAAGCGACCAGAATGGAAAAACAACTTTGAGTTCGAGCTTCCTTCTTATAAAGATAAAACTGCCACCAGACTGGCTTACGGACTGGCTCTGGAAAAACTTGGTCGGGTTAATGATCGGGTGGTGGTCATTGACGGTGATGTGAAAAATTCAACCTATACGGATAAATTTTTTGCTTCTTTCCCTGACCGCGCTTTTGAATCGTACATAGCCGAGCAGAATATGATCGGCATGGCGATCGGCCTGGCGGCCAAAGGCTTTTTGCCCTTTGCCGCCACTTTCGCTGCTTTCCTGACCAGGGCTCATGATCAGATCAGAATGGCTGCTTATTCTTTTTCTAATATCAAGCTGTGTGGTTCCCATGTTGGGGTCAGCATCGGCGAGGATGGACCGTCCCAGATGGGACTGGAAGATTTAGCCATGTTCCTGCCCATCCCGGGTTGCACTGTGCTTTATCCTTCTGATGGAGTATCAACTGAAAAATGCGTTAAAGAAGCGGCCAGGCACAAAGGAATGGTTTATATCCGAACAACCAGGCCAGCCACGCCAATTCTATATTCTCCCCAGGAGGAATTCCCGATTGGTGGATCAAAGGTGGTCAAAAAAAGTGAGCAGGATGCAGTCACAGTAGTGGCCGCTGGCATCACTGTCCATGAGGCTCTGCGGGCAGCTGAGCTTCTCGAAAAGGATGGAATAAACATCAGGGTGATTGATGCCTATTCGGTTAAGCCGCTGGATTCCGAGACGATAATTAAATCAGCCAAGGAGACCGGCGGGCGGGTGGTGGTAGTTGAGGATCATTTTGAACAGGGCGGGCTGGGGACTGCGATCGCTCTTATTCTGCCTGAAAAAAAGCTCTGGAAGCATCTCTGTATCAGAGATATTCCTCGCTCAGGACGTCCCGAAGAGCTCATGGCTAAATATGGAATAGAGGCGGCAGCGATAGTAACCGCAGTTAAATCTTTGCTGGCCTGATCGCAGGTCTGGCCGATGGCAAAACAAGAAAAATGAAAATTCAGACGAATATAATAATGGTTAGAAAAAGCTAACGGGTCAAAAACTGAAAAATGTAAAATGTATGCACAACCGGCGTCTATCTGGAGCAATTATTTTTTAATTTAAAAGGCAGGTGGGCCATGTACGGGAAAATTAATGAGGACATCCTTGGTGAGCTGAAATCAATAGCTGGCGATAATAACGTGATTACTTCTCCGGAGGAAGTCTGCGTCTATGCTAATGACGAGTATGTCTGCCAGCCGGCTGGCTGTCAGCCGGAGGTAGTCGTCAGACCAGGGAAGGTCGCAGAAGTTTCGGCTATTTTAAAGCTGGCCAGCGAGCACCGGCTGCCCGTTACGCCGCGGGGCGGCGGGACCGGTCTGGCTGGGGGCTGCGTGCCGGTCTATGGCGGGATCGTCCTGAGTCTCCAGAGAATGAATAAGTTCCTGGAGCTTGACCCGAAAAACCAGGTGGCGGTGGTCGAAGCCGGGCTAACTCTGGGCGAGTTTATTACCCAGGTCGAAAAGCAGGGATTTTATTTTCCGCCTCATCCCGGAGATGAGGGAGCTATGTTTGGCGGGATGATTGCCACCAATGCCGGCGGGAGCCGGGCGGTCAAATACGGGGTAATTCGCAACTATATTAAAGGGCTGGAAGTCGTCCTGGCCGACGGCGAAGTCATCCACCCCGGAGGGAAGCTTATCAAAAATTCTTCTGGTTATAACCTGGTGAATTTGTTTATTGGCTCAGAAGGTACGCTGGGAGTGATTACCAGAGCCATCGTTCAGGTGATGAGCAGGCCGACTTTTCTCCGGACGATGGTTATTCCTTTTGACAATATTGAGCAAGCCATAGATAATGTGCCGCTCATTTTTGACCACGGCATTTTGCCCATGGCTGTCGAATTTGCCGGTCTGGATGTTCTCCGGCTGACAGAAGAGCATCTTCATCTTAACTGGCCAACTCATTCAGGAGACATGCACCTGATGATCATTGTTGATGCTGACTCAGAAGACGATCTGGGGAAAATGACAGACGAGATAGCTGATATTGTGCTTGAAAATGGAGCCCTGGATGTTTTTGTAGCTGATACGGCGGCTAAACAGGATGAAGTTTTGAAAATCCGCTCGGAGATTTATGAAGCTATAAAAAAGGAGACCATTGACATCCTGGATACCAGTGTGCCCCGCTCGGAAATAGCCGGGCATGTCAGGAAAATTCACGAAGTTGCTCAAAAATACGGTTTGTGGCTGCCCGTTTTCGGGCATGCCGGCGATGGCAATGTCCATACCCATCTGATGAAGGCTAAATATGAAAATGGGCGGATGGTGCCGGTTAATGTTGAGGAGATAAAAGACAAACTGGAAATGGCCAGGCAGGAACTGTTCCAGGATGCAGCCAGGCGAGGCGGAGTTATCTCGGGCGAGCATGGTATTGGCCTTTATAAAAAGAATTATTTCCCTTTGACCATGGAAGCAGGCCAGATTGAACTGATGAAGAAAATCAAGCAAGCCGCTGATCCTCTGGGCATTCTCAACCCAGGCAAAATATTTTAGAAGTCAGTAAAGAATAAACGCCCGGCGAGAGAAAAAAAAGTAAATTGCCTGAAAGCCTATTTGTTTGGTTCCTACCTCTGGCCAAGGTCAGAGCAAGACTTGGCCTTTGCCTGTATAAGCCACTGAAGATATAGGTCAAATTATAAACCATTCATTAAGTTAAAAAATACTTGACAAAATGTGTGTCTTTGCTCTTATTTTAAGAGTAGAAGCAAAATGAAAAAGACAAGGGGTCAGCAGGAGTATGCCTTTGGCTAAAGGCGAATTCTATATAGAATAAGGTTAAAAATGGAAAAATTTAAATTTAATTATAGTGATTAAGGAGGCAAAGAAGTGCGTAAAAGATTTTCTTTTGTCTCAGGAAAAAGAGAGATGAGAAAGAGGTTAATAAGTGGGTGGATCCTGGTTATATTTATACTGAGTTCTGCGCATGGCCTGGAAATAACCTATGAGGGGAAAGTTCAGCTTGTTCAGAAAGAAGGCTTTTTTATTGGATCTCCCAGAGGTTTGGTGGTGACCGAAAAGGGCTTTATTATCATCTGTGATAGCCGGGCTTCGGATTTTAAGATCTTTAATCAGGAAGGCAAGGCACTCAGTGTTTTTGGCCGGAAAGGCTATGGGCCAGATGAATTTGCCGACCCCTGGCTTCACGATTATAAAAATGGGAAATTGCTCATTTCAGATACCAGCACCAAGAAATTGTATATTTATAGTGTTGATAAAGACTTAAAATTTCAGCAGACTAAGCAGACAATTGTAACCTCAGTTCTGGACGCAAAATTGATGGATGAAAAAGAAAAGATATTAATTGCCAGGTTGCCTATCACAGATAAAAATGCTGATAAACCTTACGTCCTTTTTGCTATAGATATAAATGACGATGACCGTGACTACCTTCTGCCCTATGAACTTCAGCTGGGAGAAAATGTAAAACCAGTTGACTTTAAAAAAATCAACAGCAAAGGAAATCCCTGGGATATTCCGGACCTGATGATCTTACCATTCTGGATTTATTGTGACTACTATGGGAATGACGTTTATTTCATCTGGACAGCTAACCTGGATATCATCAAAATAGACCTGACCACCAAAGCCCACACCAGGTTTTCGCAGAAAACTGAAAAATATATAAAGCCAAAGGTCTCCTCTGAATATAAAAAAGCCTATATTGAACATAATTCAAAAGAATACGGAGATTGGAATACAAGGATGTCCTGGGTATGTAAGGTCTTTGCGGATTCAGATATGGTGGGGATCGTTTATACCAATTTTGACAACAAAACTTCGAGGTGGAACTCTTTTCTCCAGATATATGATCACAATGGGGCCTTTCTCAAAGAAGCCCCTTTAGAAAATTTCAGTAGTACGTATGAGCGGCCTGATATCTATTATGACCGGGATAAAAAAACTCTTTACTGCCTCTCTGAAGAGTCGATAGGCACTGAGGGTGTTTATACGGTCTATAAGTACAGGCTGAGATGAAGAAAAACCTGATAATATTGGTGTTGATTTGCTTCCATTAGTAGTAATGAGCTTTTGGCCAAAGTTGAAAAGAGAATTCTCGGGGAGTTTATTAGAGGGAAGGTAATGGAGTTAATGAACTGGTTATTCTACTATGGTCGAAGTTCCATGGCGCCGCGCTTGAGGTCTGGAATGAGGTGGATATCTACTTGTTGGCCGATGGAGCTCGGGGAGAGGGATTTTGGTGGTTATAGAATTCTACATGCCGATCAGCATTGACAATTCTTTTTTGTCTAAAACAAAAAGGCATCCCAGTACTAAAATGCTTGCGTATCTGTTCTATGCATTTCTCCTATAACAGGAATGCATCATTAACTGATCACTTTTCAAGCGTAAATAAAAAGTTAAAAAAATACTTGACAAAGATGTTTTTTTTTTTTTAACCTATAAAAAAAGGGAAATGAAAAAGACAAGCCGAGGCAGACGTGCGCTATTAGTTAAAAACGATTTTTTATGTATGGCAACGCTAAAAATGGGAAAATTTAAATTTAATTTTTATGATTAAGGAGGCAAAACAATGCGCAAAAAAGTTTTTGTGGGGGTACTTATTCTTTTAATCACTATTTCGGCTCTTATTGCTGTCCCAAATTTCACTCCTAAAGCAAGGGCTTCAGCGCCGGAAGTTTATGGGCAGTGGATTGGCGATGACACCTGTGGACCTGGTGGCTGGAGATGCTGGCAATATGAGTGTTACAACTGTTGGTGCCGTGATGTAGGCTCTGGTGATTGCTGTAATTAAATCTATTGAATGAAGGCTGAAGGAACTGAAAGATTCCTTCAGCCTTCCGAGGAATGAGATGGGAAAAAGAGTAATAGGTGTATGCATTTTTATTATATTTATAGCAAGTTCTCTATCTGCCCTGGAAATAACTTATGAAGGGAAAGTTCAGCTTGTTCAGAAAGAAGGCTTTTTTATTGGATTTCCTCGTGGTTTTGTCGTTACCGAAGACGATTTTATTGTCGTCTGTGATATCCGGGCTTCGGATTTTAAGATCTTTAATCAGGAAGGCAAGGCACTCAGTGTTTTTGGCCGGAAAGGCTATGGGCCAGATGAATTTGCCGACCCCTGGCTTCACGATTATAAAAATGGGAAATTGCTCATTTCAGATACCAGCACCAAGAAATTGTATATTTATAGTGTTGATAAAGACTTAAAATTTCAGCAGACTAAGCAGACAATTGTAACTTCAGTTATGGACGCAAAATTGATAGATGAAAAGGATATGGTTTTAATAGCCAGAATGCCTATTAAAGATAGTCCTTCTCCTACTGCTTACGTCCTCTTTGTTCTGGATATTACGAGAGGCAGCCGTGATCATCTTGTACCCTTTGAGCTTCAACTGGGGGAAAATGAAAAGCCGGTGGATTTTGATAAACTTAAAAAAACGAATCCCTCGGATTTTCCCGATTGGATGATCTTACCCCCGTGGAAGTACTGTGACTACTCTGGAGATAACGTTTATTTCGTCTGGGCGGCTAACCTGGATATCATCAAAATTGACCTGACTACCAAAGCCCACACCAGATTTTCGCGCAAGACCGAAAAATATATCCAGCCTAAAGTCTCTCGTGAATTTAAAAAAGCTTATAATGAACATAATTCAAAAGAATATAGGGGTTGGGTTCAAAAGATGTCCTGGGTATGTAAGGTCTTTGCGGATTCAGACATGGTGGGGATCGTTTATACCAATTTTGACAACAAAACTTCAAGGTGGAACTCTTTTCTCCAGATATATGATCACAATGGAACCTTTCTCAAAGAAGCCCCTTTAGAAAATTTCAGTAGTACTTCTGAGCGGCCTAATCTCTATTATGATAGGAACAAAAAAATACTTTACTGCCTCTCTGAAGAGTCGATAGGCACTGAAGGTGTTTATACGGTCTATAAGTACAGGCTGAGATGAAGAAAAATCTGATAATACTGTTCCTCATTTGCTCGCTAATAGTAGCTCTAAGCTTTTGTTATAAATACCATAAGCTTAGCTCATACCCAGAATTCCCATTAGAACCTGAGTCGGCAAAAAATAATGAGGTATTACCATTCTATTTATTTTTATATTTTCATTCTCATGATTGCCCTCAGTGTTTAAGGGTCATAAATGTTCTCAACAATTTGCCACCGGAGTATATTGTCAGGGGCATAATTCCTGACGAGGAGATAGAGGACAGCGAGAAGATTAAGGAGATAACTGGTGCTAGATTCGAATTTGAACCAGTTAGTAAATATAAGAAGTTTAGGCCGCCGATAAGCCCGTGTTTAGTTGGCGTTTCGAAAGAAAAAGTAATATTGTTTGTCTTACCGTCAGTTCCTGACCAGGAAAAATATTTACAGGAGTTTTTAGGGTCGTTCTACTATAGCCGTGTATTTTTTGGGTATGAAGAGCATATGTTAAATTAGATAGGACAAAGTCTTAGGCTTAGGGCAATAAGACCGATATTGGGAGTCAGAGAAAACTTCTGTTAATCTTTTCTTTTGGGGAAAAGAAAAAATTAGAATTAGCCTGGTTATTTTAAGTTATTTTAAGGCGTTAGCCAGCAACTATATTTTTTAGTTAGTGTTTGCGGCTTGCTTCTCGGCGAAAGTAAGAAATATGAATGGCCAAAATGCGGAGGATAATGAAGATCGGCCCAGATAATTTGTGAACATTTAATTGATTTAGTGAAATACCAGGCAATCTTACCTGATGGGGAGAACCAGGTCGGATTGATTGGGTGCTCCGCTTGTTTTTTCTGTAAGAAAATGTATTTTTTTACTATTGGTAATTTTTAAGCAATTATCACTTAAGATTGAATTGAAGCCTATTAGCCACTCTTGATGAACTATCGTCTCGAGACCAGGATAGAAAAGTCCAGATTATTAATAAAATTCAGTTGAAAAAGTTTTTTTAATCAGCTAATAAATAAATATAAGTTTGATTTTTATGCCTGGCGAGAATGATCGGGAAAAAATCTGGGATAGGGGAGGCGATTATGGACTTTGAAAGAATTACTGAAATCTTTGTTATTCTCGAAAATAAGCCATCGGTTCTGGGAGAGATGCTGAGCCAGCTAGCTGAAAATGATATTAATGTCGAAGCTATTGGCGTTTTTCAGGATACGGCTAAAATTTATGTTAAAAACCTCAATAAGGCGGTCAAAATCCTGAGCAAGCTGAATTATACGACCGAGCTCCGGGATGTTCTGCTGGTCCATCTTGAAAACAAGCCGGGGGCCTTAGCCGAAGTGGCGACGAAGATAGGTGATGAAGGGATTAACGTTGAATATTGCTATGGCACCCTGAGTCAGGTAGCCGACAAAATTTCGGTTATCCTGGATGTGTCAAACATTGATGGGGCCATCAAGGTGCTGGAAAAATGAAGGTGTCAGGTAAATCTAGACAAGGCAGCCTGGCTGGTGGGGGCTAATTCTAACGCCTTTGGCCAGGGTAGAGAGTGGATATTTATTATTATTGGGGGGCACATGTTTACCGGGCGGTATTTTTCAGGTAGAATAAAAATTCAGGAGGAAATGAGATGTTTTATTTTGATTACACGATCTGGCTGCTGATACCAGTTTTTATTTTTGCTATTTATGCCCAGAACAAGGTTAAATCGACCTTTTCCCGATTCAGCCAGGTTGTCTCTTCTTCGAGACTGACCGCGGCCGAGGCGGTTGGTGAAATTTTAAAATACAGCCCGGCTAATGGAGTCAGGATAGAAAAAACCAGGGGCCATTTGACTGACCATTATGATCCGAAGGCCAAAGTACTTCGGTTATCTGAAGATGTTTATGATAGTTCGTCGATCGCCGCTCTGGGTGTAGCTGCTCACGAAGCCGGTCATGCTATCCAGCATGCTCAGGGCTATGCTTTCCTGGCTTTGAGGAATATTATTTACCCGGTGGCCAGTCTTGGCTCGAATCTGGCTTTTCCACTTTTTTTCATCGGTCTGCTGTTTAGCGGGCATGGTCCAAGTGTCCTGATGGATATTGGTATTCTGCTTTTCAGTGCAGCGGTTCTTTTTACCGTCGTCACTCTGCCTGTTGAATTTAACGCTTCCCACCGGGCGCTGGTTATACTTCAGGAGCGAGGTTTTCTGAATGCCAAGGAGATTGATGGAGCAAGGAGCGTGCTGAAAGCGGCGGCTATGACTTATGTAGCTTCAACCGCCATGGCCGCTATCCAGCTGCTGCGGATGATTCTCATCCGGAATTCTCGCGATTAATGGGGTCGGGCCAGCGGATTCCTTTTATTATCAATAATATAACAAATATAAGGTCAGTAATCTAAGTCTAATAACCTGAGGACCCTTTATTAACGGCTCATAAATATCATGGCCGTATTTTTCAATTCGTTCATTTTTTATTGCTTTACTTCCGTCGATTTGCTTGGGCTTTAACAATTAGTCTTTTTATATTTCTTCTTCTTCTTAGATGCTACAAATGTTTTTTCGTGTCTCTTGCCTTCACTCTACAATTGAGAGCTGAGGGCTTAGAGCAGGAGCCGGAGCTTGGGCTGTCGGGTCGGGTTAACCTGCAGAAAATAGCGTTTTACAGATTTTCTGGCTTTTCCTATCAGTGTAAAAACCTAAATAAATTGATCAGAACATTAACCATAAGTCTGGTTCTGATGTTATAGCATTCTAAGAGAGCTTGATAACAGATTGATAATAAAAGAAATCGGCTGGCCCGACCCCATTTTGATTGACTTGCCACGGCCAGAATAGTAATAAGATATTAATTCGCAGTTAGGAGGAGTCATGTTAGATAAAAAATTTTGCGGCTTAAAACCAGTCATATTTATAGTTTTATCACTGGTCATTTTTGTTTTCCCATATTTTCTTTCAGCTCAGACGCCGCCTGATAAATTTCTGGGTTTCAGAGTTGGCGAGGATAGAAAACTCGCTGATTACAATCAGATTAAAGCCTACTTTGAGCTGCTGGACAAAGAGTCTTCACAGTTCACTGTTCTTAATATTGGCCAGACTACCCTGGGCAAAGACATGATCATGGCTGTTATTTCCAGTGAAGATAATTTAAAAAACGTCGATCGCTACCGTGAAATTGCGCGGCGCTTGAAGGAAGCCAGAGGTCTAACACCCGAACAGGCCCGGCAGCTGGCCCGGGAAGGTAAGGCCATTTTGCTTATTACCTGCAACATCCATTCGACCGAAATAGCTGCCTCTCAAATGGCGATGGAGCTGGCTTATGACCTTATCACCGGTACGGCCTTTTTCGATATGAAGCAAGCTCTCAATGACGTTATTGTTCTTCTCTGTCCTTCCATCAACCCTGATGGCCAGCAGATGGTTGTCGATTGGTATCGTAAGTATCTCGGAACTGAGTATGAAGGCAGCAATATGCCCTGGCTTTACCATCATTATGCCGGCCATGATGACAATCGCGATTTCTTCATGCTGAATCTGGCCGAAACCAGGGCGGTCACCCGTGTGCTCTACCATGAGTGGTTTCCTCAGATTCATATAGATGAACATCAGATGGGTTCTAATGGGGCCAGAATCTTTGTTCCACCCTTTATGGATCCACCTCTGCCCAATATCCAGCCCTTGCTCTGGCGGAGCGTCAATCTCTGCGGTGTTAATATGGCCTATGATTTGCAGAAACATGGCTATAAAGGTGTGGTTAATGGCCGGAGCTACACCGGCTGGTGGATTGGTTCCTGTGATGATACTTCCTGGCTGCATAATGTAGTCGGCCTGCTGAGTGAGGCGGCTTCGGTCAGAGTAGCAACGCCAATTTACATTGAACCAACAGAAGTTTCAAAAGACTATTATGAAAAAAGAATGGATTTTCTTGATCCCTGGCCAGGTGGCTGGTGGCGTCTGCGTGATATAGTTGACTATGAGCTGCTTCTATCGAAAAGCCTGGTCAAGACAGCCTGGCTGAACAAAGAGGATTTTCTTTATAACTCCTATTTGATGTCAAAGCAGAGTATCGAGGTTAAAGACCGCAATCAACCCTATGCCTTTGTCATCACTAAAGACCAACCGGACTATCTCACCACCCTCAAGATGATTGAAATTCTGCAGCTGGGTGGAGTAGAAGTGCATCAGGCCACCAGGGATTTTATTGCCGATGGCAGGTTTTATCCGGCCGGTTCTTTTGTTGTTCTGGTTGCCCAGCCCAATAAAGCTTATACCTGGGCGCTTCTGGAAAGACAAAAATATCCTGATCTGCGCCAGTATCCGGGAGGTCCACCCGTTCCCCCTTATGACAATGCTGCCTGGACGCTGCCTCTTCAGATGGGTGTCCGCTGTGATCAGATTGATAAACCTTTTGAGGCGGCACTGAATAAAGTGGATAGAGTTCAATATCCTGAAGCCAATATACCTGATTCAGCTTACCTGGCCCTCGATCCCAGGCTTAATGCTTCTTACGCCGTAGCTTTTGGTCTTCTTAAGAATAAAGCCGAAATGTGGCGGGCAAAAAATGGAATTAAAGTGGGACAGGCAGAGTTACCAGCTGGAGCTTTCTTAATCAAAAATTCGCCGGCTGTCACTCAGACTCTCTCCGGGCTACTGGAAAAGTGGCCAGTTTCAATTGAATCTGTTGCCGATATATCTTCTATTGATAGGGCCTCCATTAAATTTCCCAGACTTGCTATTTACCAGTCGTGGCGCGGTAATGCCGATGAAGGCTGGACGCGTTATATGCTCGATGATTTAGGCTTCACCTATACTGTCCTCCATAATCAGGATTTTAAGGGGACCAGGGCCAAAAAAGTCGATCTCAAGGCGAGCTTCGATGTCATTATTCTGGCCAGCGAGAATCCGGAAATTATTAAAACCGGTCGCTTTCAGCGTCCAGGGCAATCGGCCCGGTTTTTTATGAGTCAAATGCCGCCCGAATACGAAGGAGGCATCGGGCAGGAGGGAGTTGATGCCCTGAAAGCTTTCGTCGAGGCCGGCGGAATACTGGTCACTCTTAATCAGGCCAGCGAACTGGCCATGAGTGAGCTGGGCGCTCCGGCCAGAAATTCGCTGAGTGGTGTTGACCGCAACAAATTTTTCTGCCCAGTCTCTATTCTGAGGCTCAAAGTCGATAATACCACGCCGCTTGGCTATGGGCTAAGCGAAGAAGCAGCGGCTCTTTTCAATCAGAGTCTGGCTCTTGACACCTGGGCACCGACTTCTTCCAGGATGAATAGAAAAGTCGTGGCTTTTTATCCTGAAGATAATATTTTGCTGAGTGGCTGGCTGCTGGGTGAAGACTATCTTAGCCGGAAAGCAGCTGTGGTGGATGTTAAAAGCGGCAACGGGCATATCGCTCTTATTGGCTTCAGGGCCCAACACCGGGCTCAATCTCACGGCACCTATAAGTTTGTGCTGAATGCCATCTTTTACCCGGAAGGGATGTAACTAAACACAGGCTAAACTTCGCCAGAGGCGAGCGACAATTTTTTGGCAGCTTCATACCTGGGCCACAATTCACCGTTGTAGCTATCAAATAGAGCCTTCTCAGGAAAAGTTATTATGATTTTACTTTTCCTGACCTCTACCACTAGTCAGAGCAAAACACTAAATTTTACTTTAGCCGCTGATAGCCGAAGGGTTGAGTTTTTAATTCAGATGAAAACCTAAGCTTTTGCCTTTTTCCCCATCTTTGGCACCAGGAGAATCAATACATAAAGGGTAGCAAGGCCAACCAGAATATAAACTATTTTGGTCAGTGTGGACATGGCTCCAAAGATGCCTGCTACTAAATCGAACTCGAATAATCCAACCAGCAGCCAGTTAAGGCCCCCGACGATGACCAGAATCAGGCAAATCCAATCCAGTGTGTTTAATTTGCCCATATTTGCCCTCCTTTGGGTTTGAGAAAAACCCAATCTTTTATTTGATTATCTTTTATCTCAATGAAAATTAATAGTCAAGGAAAACTTTTCTACTAACTGTTGTCGGGTTTTTTCTTAACTTTATGCTATAATTTTAAGGTAGCCGTGCTAAGCGGGGAGCTAGCGGTGCCCTGTACCCACAACCCGCTCCAGTGGGGCTGAATTCCCGGCCGAGGCTGTCAGTTTTCTGGCCAGGCTCGCTTTTCCGGGTGATGAAGGTTCGGGCCCTGCGCAAAGAGCCAGCTGTTAACCCCGCCAGGACCGGAAGGTAGCAACGGTAGCAGTCGGGTTCTTGTGTGGCAGTCAGCCTGACCGGAGCTTCAGGGAAGCGAGGTCCGCAGGGGGCGAGCAGTCAACGCCGGGTGCACGGCTGCGCCTTTTTTAACTTAAAGGCAGGAAATAAAGATGACTAAAGGAAAGATCAGCCCTCCGTTATCATAGTCGGCAGAACTAAAAGCTAAGAATAGCTCTCCCGGATAATTATCTGAGGGCCGGCAAGATTTAAATTAAGTGCTTTTGATGAGCTTAATTGATATAAAAGACTTCTTTTGATAGCATATAAACATAGATCATGAATTTGACTGGTGGCAGTCTCATTTATTCAATAAAACAAAGAAAAGGAGAGGGAAATGAATGTTTTCTTCGATATCCTGATTCTGTTCTTTATGATCTCGGCTTTGCAGCCGCTGATCAAACAGGAATTTCTTAAGGCCTCACGCCAGAATGTAATCTCTCGCATCGAAAAGAAAACAAGATCCAGAGTTATCACTCTCATCCATCGTCAGGAAACGATGAGCATTCTGGGTTTTCCCGTCATGCGCTATATCGATATTAATGACTCGGAAAAGGTTATCCGGGCGATCCAGACAACTGATGCCGATACCCCTATCAGTTTAATTCTCCACACGCCAGGCGGTATCGCTCTGGCTGCCCTGCAAATTGCCAGAGCAATTAAGAGCCACAAAGGAAAAGTTACTGTTTATGTGCCCCATTATGCTATGTCAGGCGGAACGCTGATTGCTCTGGCTGCCGATGAGATAGCCATGGGTGAGCATTCGGTACTGGGACCGGTTGATCCTCAAATAGATAAATATCCTGCTCCCTCTATTGTCAATGTCCTCAAGCAGAAGCCCATAGCCGAAATTGACGACGAGACTTTAATACTGGCCGACATTTCTCAAAAAGCTATCAGTCAGCTGGAACACAGCATTATTGATTTGTTACCTGATAGCTATTCTGAAGAAGACAGGAAAAGAATTTCTGATGCTTTAACCAGGGGACACTGGACTCATGATTTTCCCATTTCTGTTGATGTCGCCCGCCAGCTGGGTTTGAAGGTGACCACAGATGTCCCGGCTGAGGTCTTTCAGTTAATGGATTTATTCCCGCAGCCGGTCAGGAGCACACCCTCCGTGGAGTTTGGGCCAGGTCCAAATTATCCGCGGGGCCAAAAAAAATAACAAGACAAGCAGACAGACACAGGCGGATTATAGTCACTTAGGCATTTATGAATTACTATTTGCGTAAAAAATAGTCATTGTCTATTTTTTAATCTTTCTTGGTTGACCAGGGGGAGAGCCCGGTTAATTTGTCCATATTCCTAACTTCAGACATCACTGACTTAAAATGGATAAAAACCAGCGGTTGTTTTTTTAATCTGTTTCTGATCTATAAAGGTCTTATTAGATTTGAGGTCCGGACTTTATAACCACGTCGGTAAGCACTTTAACTCTCTTAACTTGACATCGGGTTTTGCTTTACTTAACATATAGGATATATAGGGAATTGAGAGAGAAAGGAGGGCATTATGAAACAATTTTCGAGATGGTTAGCAGTTGGTTTACCCCTTATTCTGGCTATTTCTCTGGGGTTAATAACGTCTTCCAGCCTGCAAAAGGCTGGAGATGAAGCCCTCGGCTCAAGAAAATATAGCGACTATCAGACTCCGGCTTTCTGCGGAATTCAATGTCATAATGATATTTACCAGCAGTGGAAGCAGGCCATGATGTCTCAGGCCTATACCCATCACTGGGACGAAATTGAATATTTCAAGCTGGCTGTTCCCCAGGCTGAAAAAGACCCGGTGGTGGCCGGTGTTAAGGCTGGCTGCAACGGTTGCCACACACCCCTGGCCTTTTTAGCCGGCGATATTCCTCCGGCCGTTCCGGCCAAAGGTACCAGAGCTAATGAATCTGTTTCCTGCGAAGTTTGTCATACCATAACAGGAATGGCTGGTGATACCCCGTTTAATTTTAACTGGGTATCGGAGCCGGGCAAGAATAAGTATGGGCCGCGGCAGAATGCCAATTCTCCTGAGCATAATTTAGTCAAGTCGGATTTTCTGGCTAAGGCTGATTTTTGTGGAACCTGTCATAATGAAAAAAGCCCCTATGGTGTCTGGGTTAAATCTACTCATCTCGAGTGGAAAGCCGGGCCGTATGCTGAAGAAGGGGTTAAGTGCCACGATTGTCATATGACCTATGCTCCAGGCAAGAGCGCTTCGATGGGGACTGCCTATCCTGACGTCCGTCAGCATCTATTCCATGGAGCTCATGATCCGGGTAAAGTCCGGGGGACAGTTGAACTAAGAATTCATCCTGATGTCAATGAGGCGGTACCAGGAGACAAAGTTAAATTCACGATTGTTCTATTTAACCAGAAGACCGGCCATAAGTTTCCGACCGGCTCAGTTGAGGACAGAATAGTCTGGATGCATGTTGAAGCAGTTGATGCCAAAGGCAATGTTTATCATCTGCCCGTCGATAAAAAAGGCTTTGAAGGTGAAGAATACACCATTGCTGCTGACACCCTGGCTTATCAGGATATGGGTCTAGCTCTTAACGACCCGAATTTTAAGGGGGTCCAGAGAGATGGTGTGCCAGCCGGTGACCGCATTTTCCGCCTGCCTTATTTTGATCCGCAGGGAAGGATGACCATTCAGCAATGGAACACCAAGAGCCAGGGTGTTGATTATCGAATTGGTCCGAAGGAAACCAAGATCGAAACCTGTACCTTTGCTCTGCCCGATAACGTTCCAGCTGGACCCTTAACAGTCAGGGCCACCCTTTATTATCAGCGTCTGGTTAAACCGGTGGCCGATTTTCTGGGTGTCCCGGCTGATGAGACAGAGGTAATTGAAGTAAACAAGCACCAAACGACGATAAATGTTGTCGACTGAAGACTTTTAGCGGAGAGAAAAAATGAAAAAGCTTACAGGAATGATTTTACTCTCAGTGGTTTTAATTTTTATTCTGGCTTCCGAAGCCTGGTCAATTCCGGCTTTTGCCCGCAAATACAGTATAAGCTGTAAGGTCTGCCATAACCCTTTTCCACGCCTCAAGCCCTATGGTGATGAGTTTGCCGGGAATGGCTATGTGATTAAGGACAAAGAAACACCACGCTATAATATTGATACCGGCGATAGTACGCTTTCACTCTTGAGAGAACTGCCTATTGCCATCCGGTTTGATGGCTTTCTGAGTTTCAACAATGCTCACAATAAGCGGCTTGATTTCTCGGCGCCTTATATCATCAAGTTGATGTCAGGTGGAGAAATCGCCAAGCACATTTCCTATTATTTATACTTTATTTTCACCGAAGGAGGCGAGATAGCCGGGCTGGAAGACGCTTTTCTCATGTTCAATAATCTGTTCAAAACTAACCTGGGCTTTTTTGTTGGCCAATTTCAGGTGGCAGACCCGCTCTTTAAGAGAGAGTTGCGCTTAACTTATGAAGATTACCGAATTTATGGAGTTAAAGTCGGGCAGGCCAGGGTTGATCTGACCTATGACCGGGGAGTAATGCTGACCTATGGGCTGCCTACTGGTACTGACCTGACGCTGGAGGTCGTTAATGGCATGGGCCTGGATCCAGTCGATGATTTTGGAACTTTTGATAATGATAAATATAAGAACTTTATGCTGCGAGTTTCACAGGATTTATCGCCGGAACTCAGAGCCGGGGCTTTCGGCTATGTCGGGAAGGAGCGGCAGGATAACGTCAATGACAGCCTGTGGATGGCTGGCGGGGACCTGACCTGGTCTCAGCCTAAATTCCAGTTCAACGCGCAATACCTTTATCGAGAGGATAAGAATCCCTACTTTTTAATAGCCGAAGCGGAGAAAATTCAAACCCAGGGTGGATTTGCTGAACTGCTCTATTTTCCTCATGGCGATGATTCGCGCTGGTATACAGTAGCGCTTTTTAACTGGGTTGATTCAGATCAGCCCGACCTGGATTACACTTCGGCCGGCCTCCATTATGGTTACCTTTTACGAAGAAATGTCCGGGCGACGATTGAAGCTACCTATGTTTTTAAGAGTGATTTGCCCAAGCACTTGCGGTTCGGTCTGGGATTAATTACGGGCTTCTAATCGCGAAGAAAGGGCTTAAAAGACAGAACTGGATTAGCTGAAAAAGGCTAGACCTCAACCTGAGCGACGGGGAGCCCGGGGTCCTGGCTTCATGACGAGGCTTAAAACTACAATAAGAAAAATGGTCCGAGCTGGAGATAGATCCTCTGCCCGCAATTGAAAAGTAGTTAACTCTTATATCATTAAAACACTTAAACAATGGAAGATTTTGGCTGTTCCCTATTTATATTAATCTTGTTTATCATCTTAAGCAGCCTTAGAAATTTTTAGCAGAAGAGCCACCGCCTCTTTCTACGGAATCAGAACTAAGCGGCGAAACCGTGGATCAATCTATCACTCATTATAGTCACGGATAAGGGGCAGAGGCCGAGGGTAAAGATAGCAGCTCCTTTCTTAAGGCGCCAGTGCTTTTTAACCCAGGATTTTTATTGTTAGAATTGAGTCAGAAGTGATATATTCGAACCAGGTCGAAAATGTTAGAGCTAAAAGGGATAAGCAAAAAGTATCAGTTTCTAAAAGTCGTGGATAACATCAGTTTTACGATCAAACCAGGGGAGTCGGTCGGCTATCTTGGTCCGAACGGGGCCGGCAAATCCACCACCATCAAAATGATTGCCGGTCTGCTCAAGCCATCAGAAGGCGAAATTTTCTATGGCGGACGTAATGTCTGGAAGAATCTGGTCTGGTTCAAGCAAAGGCTGGGTTATGTGCCAGAAGAACCAGCTATTTATTCCCATCTCAGCGCCTATGACTATCTGCTCATGGTGGGCAGATTGCGCGGTCTGAAAGAATCAGTTCTTAAAGCCAAAATCAAAGGCTTTATGGAGGTCTTTGACCTGGCTGGCGATATGTATTCAGAGATTGCCTCTTTTTCTAAAGGCATGACCCAGAAGGTTTTAATAACGGCTGCCCTCCTTCATGACCCGGAGATTCTTCTCCTCGATGAGCCATTGTCAGGGCTGGACGTTTCCACCATTCTGATTATTGAAAAACTGGTGCGTCGGCTGGTGTCTGAAGGCCGCCTTGTCATTTATTCTTCGCATATTCTGGACATTGTCGAAAAAGTGGCCAGTCGGGTGCTGATTCTTTATCAGGGTAAGGTTCGGGCGGATGATTCGGTCGAGAATCTGCGTCAGTTGATGAAAGTTCCATCACTGGAAGAGGTTTTTAATCAGTTAGTTGTTCAGGAAGATCCGGAGGTGGCAGCTTCAGAGTTACTTTCTTTGATGAAGAAAAATGCCTGAAACTTAAGTCGGCTGAAATAAAAATATGAATGGCCTCAAAAAGCTTCAGTTCAAAGAGACTTCCTTTGTCGTTTTAACCCGTCATTTCTTCCAGCGTCTTTTTCTGAATGAAACCGTCTTTTTTGAAGAGCAGATGGCTGGCAAGGTAATAAGCATCATAGCTATCCTGTCAATTTTTCCAGCTTATGTGGCTGATAACCTTTTGTTTGTTTACCTTGTTATCCCTGGCAAACCCCAGGCCTGGGCTGAAATCTCGGAATTTACCAGCCTGATCATGCTTCTCATCGGGCTCGTCACCATCTTTGTCTGGGATGTGATTTTTCTTGACCGGCAGGATTTTTTGAATCTGATGCCTCTGCCCTTAAAACCGCTGACCATTTTTTCTGCCAAATTTGCCAGCCTGGTCCTGTTTGTCGGGCTATTTGCAATCGGTCTTAATGCCCTGTCGTCAATTGTTTTTGTCTTGTTTTTAGGGCAGGCCAGTTACTTTGGGTTTCTATCCACTGTTATCTTATTTCTGACCCATCTTCTCGTTATGTTTCTGGCGAGTGCCTTTATGTTTTTTGCCCTGGGCTTTATTGCCGGGTTTTTCAATATCCTTCTTCGGGGTAAAATCTTTCAGCGGATTTCAGATCTGCTGCGTCTTAGCCTGATCGTCGTTCATATTTTTATTCTTTATTTTTTCCTGATGGATACGCATTTTATTCAAAAGCAGTTTGAAAGCTTTAAAGCCCTGCAGGAGAGTCCAACTACCTTGATGATGAACTTTCCCCCGCTCTGGTTTACCGGTCTTTATGAGGTTTTGCAGGGAAACCGCCAGCCCTTCTTCCGCCAGCTGGCCTGGAGGGCGATTTTAGCTCTGGTCATAGCGGTGGCTGCTTTCTTTCTGATTACTCTAATTTCCTACAGCCGGCACCTCCAAAAAATATCACCGGAAGGAGCCAAACATTATCGGCCGTCAATTCTACGAAGGCTGGCTGAACCACTCTTTAATCTGACGATTTTAAGACAGCCGGCAGAAAAGGCCGTTTTCTGGTTTTATGGGAGTGCCCTGAGACGCAGCCGTCTCCACCGCACCAGGATTCTGTCTTATCTAAGTGTTGGTTTCGGCATTAGTCTTATTATGATCGTCTCCACTGGGAAAATGTTCTGGAAAGCTCAATCGGGCAATATGCTTTCTCTGCCGTTGGTTTTGAGCTTCTTCCTGGTTCTGGGAATAAGAGATGCCACCAATATCCCGCTCAACTTGGAAGCTAACTGGATTTTTGAAATAACAGAAACACCGCGGCGCTGGTCTTATTTTTCAGCCCTGCGGAAAAGTATTTTCGTTTTTGCCCTTATTCCGCTCTATCTTCTGCTTTTTGTTTTTTATGGTTTTATCTGGAACTGGACCACTTCCGGCCTTCATTGCCTTTATGACCTGGCTCTGGCTGTTTTGCTGGTGGAAGCCCTGTTTTTCCAGCACCGGAAATTTCCTTTTGCCTGTTCTTATCTTCCAGGGAAAAGCAAGCTCTATATTTTCTGGATTGTTTATGTTCTGTTATTCCTTGGCTATATTTTCATCCCGCGCTGGATTGAACCCTATTTCCTGGCCAGGCCCTCCCGATTGATCGGTTTTTATGGGGTTATTATTTTGATTATCGCCGGGCTCTGGCTTTATCACCGCTACTTTTTCTATGAAAAGAATCAAATATTGTATGAAGACAATCCCGAACCCGCTCTACTCGAACTTTTCCATGCTACATGAGGAAATAGGCAAAGCCCGGCCTTAAAACGGGAAACGCCTGACTGCCTTTTATTTTAAATTTTCGGCTTGATAATCTAATCAGTTCTGGCTCTGGCGCTTATCCTTTTGTTCAGTTTTATTAGAAACCCCGCCTTTTCAGCTAATAATCTTAAGCTCATGTAAAAGAGAATCAATCGTTTTTTTAGCTTTCTCTTCCAGTGGCAACAGGGGAGAACGGCAGGGGCCGCCAAAAAAACCACGGCGGTCTAAAGCATATTTAACAGCCGCAATGCTGTACGTTTCAGTCACAGCCCGGTTGAGCGGAATAAGCTGATGTTGAAGCTCACGGGCTTCGTCTTTTCGGCCGGCTTGAAATAACTCATAAAGCTTAACACATAGTTCCGGCGCAACATTGGCTAAAGCCAGAATAGCTCCAGAAGCACCCAGCTCTAAGGCCGAATAAAAAACACTGCCTGAGCCAGTAAAATAAAAGAAATCAGCCGGGACTTTCTTGATAACTTCACCCAGAAAAGCAATATTACCACCGCTTTCTTTCAGACCGATGATATTTTGGTGACCGGCCAGCTCCACCACCAGCTCCAGCGGCAGCTGAATTTGTGTATTCTGGGGAATGTTATAAAGAATGACCGGGATTTTAACACCATCTGCTACCCTGAGATAAAAATCCCGGAGGGCGTCATAATTCATTTTCGCCTTGTAATAAGAAGGCGGCCTGACCAGAGCAGCCTCAGCCCCGGCTTCGGCCAGGCGATTGGTGAATTTTATCGTCCAGTCGGCCGATTCACGGGCTGTGCCAGCAATAATTACTTTTCCTCTGTCCGCTGATTTTCTGGCTTCCAGAATAAGAGCTTCTGATTCCTGGTCGTCGAGGAAGGGAGCTTCTCCGGTTGAGCCGAGGACAACATAGCCGGTTAAACCGGTTTTATTAAATTTTTCGATATTTTCCCTGAAGTTTTCCTTCGAAACCTCGCCATTAACAAAGGGCGTGGTCAGAGCAGCATAAACACCTTTTAAAATTTTAGCCATCTTATTTCTCCTTTTCAGACTTTTTGGCGATTATTTTTATTCTTCTCGCTTCAATTTCTCTTAGTGTTTTTTCCTCCAGGCCAAAGTAATGACCAATTTCATGGAGCAGAACTTCTTCAATCCTCTCTCTGACCGCCTCTTCGGTCGAACAAAAGCTTTCAATCGGGACCTGGTATAATACTATAACATCGGGAGGTACATTGCCATAATAAGAACCGCGGTGATTCAGCGGAACGCCGTGGTAGAGCCCCAGAAGATTCTGACCCGGTGGTGGATAATCTTCGACCAGAATAGCCACATTTTTTATCTGCCTGAGATATTTCTTCGGGATCACTTTCATTGATTCCTGGACAAGTTGCTGAAATCTATCTCTGGTGAGTTTCATGATATCACTTTCTTTTGACAACTGAATTATTATAAATACAAAAAATTAAATGGCAATTACTATCCGGCGCGCAAGTTTTGACTGAACTGCCAGGTCGGAAGGTCACCCTCCCTCTCCAGAACTCGTGGCCATGAGGCGGGGAACAAACGGAACCGATTTGCCTGGTCAGGGACAGGGTGAAGCAGCGCTATCTGGATATTTCTTATTGCCATGTTTGCTAAAAGCCTACCTGGCCGGAACAGGCAAGGCTGATAATATGGATGCTGATTTCCTCTGGCTGAAAAGGTAATCGTCTGCTTCTGACCAGCGGGCATTTGCATCATCTTCTGAACCAGCTGGTTAATACGAAGATCACTATTTCTCAATACCTTTCCTGGCTCTAACTCCTTTATCATAGTAATGTTTCCGGCAAACCATTTCTGTCACCAGATCGGCCCGGTCTATAATTGACCGGGGAGCATATCTTCCGGTCAGAACGATTTCGACAGCTTCCGGCTTCTGGTCGAGAAACTTCTGCATTTCTTCTTCTTTGATCAATCCCAGATTCAGGGCAACATTGATTTCGTCCAGGATGACAATTTGATACTGACCGCCAAGCATCGCCTCCAGGCATTTTTTGAGGCCTTCTTCAGCCAGGCGATAATCTTCTTCCTCGAAATCTTCAGTTACCTTGATAAATTTCTGGCGGCCGAATTGTTCGATGGTGATCAGTGGCTGAAGTTTTTTCGCTGTCTGTAACTCACCACTGGGTTGCCCCTTTAAAAATTGACCGATATAACTCCTGAAGCCATGGCCAGCCGCTCGGAAAGCCAGACCGAGGGCAGCGGTGGTCTTACCCTTGCCGTCTCCGGTATAAACTTCAACCAGGCCCTTAAATTGGGCTGATCTTTCTTTTGAGCTGATTTGCTTTTGGCTCGCCATAGTCTTTATCCTTATCTGCAGATATTTCTGAAATAAAGTTAAACTATAGGCAAAGATTAAGCTTGAGTCAAATTTTAATGGTATGTTATAAGTAAAAGGTAAGCGTCGAGGGCAGAGTATAAGAAGATGGCTGGAAATTTTTGCGAAGCCTAAGAGTTCAGTTGGGATAGAATGGCTAAAACAGGAAAGGCAAAACTCGATCTGATGAAAGATAAAATAACTGGAAATTGAATGAAAAAAATAAATAAAGCCTTGATTGAGGAAGCCAACCAGCGCCTCAAGCGATATGCGATTCATACTGATCTGACTTTTTCACCGCGTCTTTCGGCTGTACTCGGCGGCCAGCTTTATTTTAAGTGGGAAAGCCATCAGCCAACTGGTTCTTTTAAGATCAGGGGTGCAGCTTCAAAGATTCTGGCTAACCTTGAAGACTGCCGGGGGCGGGGGGTAGTAGCAGCCTCGACCGGTAATCATGGAGCGGCCACTGCCTATATCTGTCAGCAGGAAGGCCTGAGGCTAACCCTTTTTGTCCCGGCCACCATCGCTCCCTTTAAGCGCCAGAAACTGGAGAGAACCGGAGCGAAGGTAATTTTAGTTGATGGCCCCTGTGAGCAGGCGGAGTCGGAAGCCCGTCAGACAGCAGAAGTTAACCATCAGGTTTTTGTTTCCCCTTACAATGACGAACTGGTCATTGCTGGACAGGGCACCTGTGGACTAGAAATCTTTGAGGACTGGCCAGAGGTGGAAGAAGTAGTTGTGCCTGTCGGGGGAGGCGGGCTAATGGCGGGGATAGCCGTTTATCTAAAAGAGAGTAAGCCCACTATAAAGATAACTGGCGTTGAGCCTGAGAACTCGGCCTTTATAAAGCACTCCTTGAGTCTGGGTTACCTGAATAATGATTTTCCGGAAAAACCGACTATCGCCGAAGCTGTGGCCGGCGGTCTGGAGCCAGATTCAATGACCTTTGATCTCATCAAGCATTATGCTGATAGCTGGCTGACAGTTTCAGAAGAACATATTGCGCAGGCAATGAAAATTATTTATGAACATCATCAAGAAGTGGTAGAGGGAGCCGGTGCTCTGTCTCTGGCTGGCCTGCTGGCCTATCCTGAACTCTTTAGCGGTAAAAAGGTCGTTGGTCTGGTATCGGGTGGCAATATCCAGCTCTCTCGCTGGCAGGAGTTGACCGGCGCGAATAAACCTTCATCTGAAAAATAACTGAATAAAAAATGTTTGGGATAAATAGGTATCTGATGAGAAAAAATCTTGAGACCAAACGTCTTTCTTCTATGAAAATTATCCTGGCGGTGACCTGTCTGTTTCTGACTATGACCGGTTGTCAGAAAGAACAGCTAAAAGAAGGACAATCCCTGGTCAGCTACCGCCTGGGTGTTCTTCTTGCCTATGATTCACCGTCAGCCAGGGAAGTCTTTCAGTCAATGAACAGAAAACTTCTTGAATATCAGCAAGGAAGACAGGAAATAATTGATATAGAATTGAAAGAGGCTCACGGCGATGTCTCCATTTTACCTGATCAGGCCAGGAAACTTGCCCCGGAGGTTGATCTAATTGTGGCTATCTCCACTCCGGCTCTGCAAGCAGCGATGATTGAAACCAGGAATATGCCAATTGTTTTTTCCGCGGTGGCTAATCCTTATATTATCAAGGCAGGAAGAACAGCTGTTGACCATGACCCACGGATTACCGGGGTTTGCTCCACCGCTCCTATCAAGCAGGTCATCGAACTTATCCACCAGGTAAAGCCGGAGGTCAGAAAAATTGGCACCATCTGGACACCTTCTGAGATAAACTCTGAATATTATTTGGGATTAATGGAAGAAGCTGCGGCCGAATATGGTCTGGAAGTGATGGTTCAACCAATTTCTGCTGCCCAGGACCTGGTTCAGGCTGTCCAGACCCTGGTCAGACAACAGGTGGAAGTTTTATTTCCTGTTTCGGATAATACTATTAATGCTAATTTCGATTTGATAGGTGAACTGGCCGAAGCCAATAGAATTCCACTTTTTGCAGCTTTTTCGACCGGAGCCGAATTCGGGGCGTGCGCCTCCCTGGGTTTTGATTTCACCGATATCGGGATAAAGACAGCTGAGCTGGTTATCAGGATAAAGGAAGGTGAAAGTCCGGCCCGCATTCCATTCCAGTATATTGATCGGTTGAGATTCTTTATCAACGAAGAGGCTGCTCAAAAACAGGGGGTAAAATTTCCAGAAAAAATTATTAAAAAAGCTGATCGTCTGGTTTCAACCCGGGCCAGGCGAGAGATTCCATCCCTGGCCGAATTAGGAAGTGCATAATGAAAATAAAAAGATTTATAGGGCAGGTCTTTCTCTCATTTTTGTTACTGGTCCTTGGTCTGGCTGCCGGACTATATTTTTTATTATCTTCTTCCCAGCCTAAAACTCAAGAGAGCCTGGTCATGGAGGGGCTCCAGGCCGAGGTCTCGGTTACCTGGGATCGGTGGGGTGGGCCTCACCTTAAAGCTCAAAGCGAAGAAGACCTCTTTCTGGCTGCCGGCTATATCCAGGCCAGAGAACGACTATGGCAAATGGAGCTGTTCAGGCGTCTGGCTAAGGGACGTCTGTCTGAAATCGTGGGAGAAGCTGGCCTGAATTATGACCTGAGGAGCCGGGTCCTGGGGCTACCTGTGGCTATCGAGCGCGACCTGGAAAAACTGCCAGAAAAGATGAAGATGATTTTTTCAGCTTATGCCAGGGGAGTCAATGCTTACATCCGCCAGAGAAAATGGGATTGGCCACCAGAATTTATTTTGCTCCGCTTTAGACCGGAGCCCTGGACGGTTGAAGACAGCCTGTCTATAAAACATCTTCTGGCCATGTATCTGGCCGCGGATTACACCTCAGAGCTGGCCAGAATAAACCTGATCAGAGCAGCTGGGCCCAAGGCGGTTGAACTGCTTGAACCCGGACTGAATCTTCTACCCGATCCAGAAGTCAAGCTGGATGTTCTTAATTTCGGTCTGACAGAACTTATAGATCAACCCGGGGCCGGTTCCAATAATTGGGTCATCGCTGGAAATCTCACTGCTACCGGTCAGCCTTTTCTGGCTAATGATCCTCATCTCATGATCAATGTCCCGCCGATCTGGCTGGAAATGGGGCTGGAGTGCCAGGAATTTAAGGTCAGTGGTCTGACCATTCCTGGCGTCCCGCTGGTGATTATCGGTCATAACCAGCATCTGGCCTGGGGTATAACTAATTCTTATGCTGATGTTCAGGACCTGTATATTGAAAACATTAATTGGGAGAAAAAATCCTACCTGCGTCAGAATGAATGGAAACCTCTAACCGAAAGGAACGAAACCATTAAAATCAGAGGGAAAAAGAATCCCAGAATAATAACCGTTAGCTGGACAGAAGAAGGGCCGATTCTTAATCCTTTCCTCTTAAATTGCGAACTGCCTATTTCTCTGCGCTGGACTCTGTATGAAGGTGACCGAACCGCCGAGGGCTTGTATTTGATCAATACAGCCAGCGATTGGTCTGATTTTTCTCAGGGAGCAGAACTTTTCGATAATCCTTCTCAAAATTTTGTTTATGCCGATACAGGCGGGAATATTGGCTATTATCTCTCCGGAAAAATTCCAATAAGATCAAAGGAAAGTGCGATCTATCCTTATCCTGGCTGGCGGGAAGCCAGCAACTGGAGCGGTTATTTAAGGCCTGAGGATAAGCCGAATATTTATAATCCACCATCTGGCCTGATTGTGACTGCCAATAATAATATTATGCCTGAAAATTATTCTCATTATCTGGGCTTTGACTGGATATCACCCGATCGAAAAAATAGAATCGAAGAGTTGCTTCAGGCTAACAGCCAGAACTCACTCCAGGAAATGACGGCCATTCAGAATGATGTCTTCTCCAGGCGGGCGGCCAGGCTCAAACAGGTCCTGAGCCAGATTAAAATGAGCGATTCGGCGGCGGAAGAGGCCAGGCAGATCCTGCTCCAGTGGTCAGGTGAGGTAAAAGAGGGACTGGCTCCGGCTATCTATGAAGTTTACTGGAAAAAACTGGAAGAGCTGACTTTTAGTGATGATTTCAGCTTTTATTATCAAGATCTTATCAGATACATGGAGAGTCGGCAGGCCGGGCTGGAAAGAATTCTTGACCAGCCAGACTCTACCTGGTTTGATCGAAGCGAAACGCCGGCTAAAGAAACCAGAGATGACATCATGGAAAAAGCCATGCTGGAAGCTTTAAAGGAATTGACTCAAACATTTGGTAAAAACAAGAACAAGTGGGACTGGGCCAAACTCCATGGCCTGAGCTATAAACATACCCTGGGACAAAAATGGTATTTAAGCTTTTTAAACATTGGTCAATATCCGATGATTGGCGATGGCCAGACTGTCCGGGCCAGTCATAGCGGGCTCAACTATAAAACGGTGGCTGGAGCCTCCGGTCGGCTGGTTTTTGATTTAGGCGATTTTGACCGCTCGCTCTCGGTTTTAACCTCAGGGGAAAGTGGTCATTTTCTAAGTCCACATTATGATGACCAGGTTTCACTTTACCTTAACAGCCTTTATCACCCGCTCAGCTTTTCCGACGGGGCCAGGAATGAGGTTAAAGAAAGCCTGACCAGGTTGGTTCCAAAAATCAATCGGACCAAGAAAACTTAATTATATAAATCATCAACCTGTCGTTAGCCGCAGATTATAACTTTATCAAGGGAAGGTGTTCTGACACCTCTTCCAGCTCTTATTTTTTCTGCTTGTAGTATGTTAAAATCTTGTCATGAAAGCCAGGTTGCATGCTTATATTTCCGGTCGGGTGCAGGGAGTTGGGTTCCGTTTTTTAGCCCAGCATGTGGCCAGGATGCTGGGGTTAACTGGCTGGGTGAGAAACCTGTATGATGGTCGGGTTGAAGTGGTGGCGGAAGGCGAATGTGAGCAGCTGGAACAATTCCTGGCCGAATTAAGGAAGGGGCCAAGATTGGCCAGGATAGAAAAGGTGGAGGTTTTCTGGGAAGAATATAGAGGAGAGTTTTCTGAGTTTTCAGTTGAATTTTCAGGCTATTGACTGTCGATCTTTATTGTTTCTTTTTTCTTTCCTGAATAAATTTTTGACGGCAGGCTGGTGAGCAAAAATAATAAGTATGTCCGTCTTTAACTTCCTTCAATGCTTCATCTTCCGGTATGTAGGTATTGCACATCTCATCTTTGACCATCACTTTACTGCCAGGCTGAGTTCGCTTCCGGTATTTCTGTGGGCTGGTTTCTCCCAGTCTTTGAAAAAACTTGACTAGTCGGTAAATGATATAAAAAAGGATGCTTATCAGGATGATGCGGCCAAGCATTCTTCCAATTTATCTGATCGACTCATTTCTGTCAAATAAGAGTTCAATCTGACTGATTTTGAGCAGCTTGCTATAAAGGCTAATACTTTGTATAGTGGTAAAAACCTATGAGCTATCGCCTGCAGTCAGTTTTAAAGGCAGCTGTCCTGAACCTGAGCCTGGCCAAGCAAAATTGGCCATTTACTATCACTTTCCAGATCGACCAGGTCGGATAAAAACCAAAGGACGGGTAAGAGAACCAGGCGGGTGGAACCTGAAGATAGTCAGCCGCTGCCTGCCGGGCCGGGTTTTAGCCATTAATGGCAATTTAGTCTAAGGAGAAAAAATGAAACTCAGAGATTTTTATGAAAGGGCAGTGGCCACGGGCATCAAAAATGATTTACGCCCGCCTCAGGAAATTACCAGACTGCTTGAGACTCAAAAGGGAAAGTACCAGAAGTTAAGCAAGGAAGAAAAGGAAGAGTTTGACCTCGATGTACTTTTTAATCCTTATGCTGACAGCCGGATACTGACTGGCGATCCCGAACTGGAAGTCAAGCAGCTGCTGGCTGGAATTGATATGGAAGTGGGCGAAGTGCTGCTGGCCCATGTGCTGAATAAGGAGCGACCAGATAAGTTCGATTTGATTCTGGCCCACCATCCAGAGGGTCGAGCCCTGGCCCAGCTTTACCAGGTGATGGAACTTCAGGTTGACCTTTACATTCAGGCAGGTGTCACTCCCAGTCTGGCCGAACAGTTGATGGAGAAACGAAAAGCCGAAGTTGAGAGAAGGTTTCTGCCGCTCAATCACCAACGGACTGTAGATGTAGCCCGCCTTCTCCATCTACCGATGATCTGCCTCCATACGGTCGCTGACAATTGTGTAGCCAGATATCTTACTGACCTTTTTGAGCAAAAACAGCCGGCCAGGCTCAAAGATGTCCTGACCATCTTGAAGGAAATTCCAGAATATAAAAAATCCAGTCGGCAGGCTGTGCCGCCGCGTCTTCTCCATGGTTCAGAGGATGGCCGGGCAGGGAAAATTTATGTCGATATGACCGGTGGGACAGAAGGGCCAAAGGACATTTTCAGTCAGCAGGTAGCGGCCGGTGTCAGCACTCTGGTTGGGATGCATTTCAGTGAAGAAGCACTGGACAAATGCAAGTCAGCCAGACTTAACGTAATTGTCGCCGGGCACATGGCTTCTGATACTCTTGGTCTTAACCTGCTCCTGGACCAGATTGAAAGGGAAGCAAATGAGGAACTGAAGGTGACCGGCATTTCCGGTTTTGAGAGAATTAAACATCTCTGAGTTTTGGACCTCATCTGTTTTGAATTTAAAGTCGGTTGATACCTGACTTCACTCTGACTGAGCAGCCAGGCTTAATATCCAGCGAGCAAAAGACCGGGCATCATCCAGATCATTCTGGTCGGGATGATGCCGGGCAGTGACTGCCATTTCTGTCCACAACTCATGCTCGGGAGACCGGCTGAGTATTTCTATAGCTTCAGGGGAAACCTGGCCGCGGGAGGTAAAAGTGCCCAATATTCTGGCTTTTCCGGCCAGAATTAAAGCCTCTTCCAGTGCCTCGCGTGATAACCTGGTGCCTGGAATTGAGCCATGAGTCATAAAAATAGCAATTTTCTGGCCAGGGGGCAGCTGCCGAAGAAAATTATCTACCGGATAAGGAACACTATGAGAATGAACCGGGAAACCGATAAAAACCAGGTCATAATCGGCAACAGATTTTGCTTCTTTTATCTCAGCCAGTTTTTTTAATTCCTTGGGCTGGGGTAAGGCCTCATAGATAGCCTCGGCTACCTTTTTGGTATTGCCTGTCTGGCTGAAGTAGATGACCAAGCTTTTCATTTAATTTCTCCACACTGATCAGATTTCAGATTATACCATTTTGTCTGAATAGCCATAATATTTTATTTAACCGGTGCCTGATTATAATAATTTGAAGGCCAGAAAAAGCCAGTTGCCCCAGGGCCATAATCAGCCAGACTGATGATCAACTACCCGCGGAAAAGTTAGCATCACCTTTGTCCCCAGCCCTGGCTGGCTTTCAATTTTAATTGATCCTCCATTCTCTTCCACAATTCTTTTGCAGATGGCCAGTCCCAGGCCGGTGCCTTTTTCCTTGGTTGAGAAATAGGGATCGAAAACGCGCTCGAGGATATCGGCTGGAATTCCGCTTCCATTGTCTTTAATTTCCAGTTTGATGGCCTCAGGTTGTGCTTCCAGGGTAAATTCGATCTGTCCTTTGCCTTTAATGGCTTCAATCGAGTTAATCAGTAAATTGCGAATAGCTACCTTTATTTTTTCCCGGTCGGCAGTCAGCCCAAAATCTTCTCCAGACTTCTTAAGAATGATACTGATCCGCCCTTCCAGAGTGCTTTGGTAAGGCTCAAGCAATTCCTCCACCAGCTTGACCAGATCAAATTTTTCACGATGTGAATCTGATTCCCTGGCAATCGTCATAAATTCCTGAGCTATTCGCCTCAGGTTTTCCACTTCTGAGATTATGTATGAAATCGATTCTTTAAGAATACGATCAAATTCTGGATGCTGATCTTCATGAACCTTGAGGATATGTTCAGCTGACAGCTGGATAGGAGTCAGTGGATTCTTAATTTCATGAGCTACCCGCCTGGCCATTTCCGCCCAGGCCACTTTCTGACTGAGTTCAGCCAGTTCTTTTTCATGTGCTTTCAGATTTTCAACCATGCTGTTAAAGCCATCGATTAAGCTTTTTAATTCGTCCTGAGCCTGATGATCAACTTTTACGTCGAGATTGCCCAGGCCAACTTCCTGGGTAGCGCTGATTAATTTATTAATCGGAATGATGATCATCTTTTTGATGGTGCTGGCAAAAAAGGCAATTAGACCAATAAAGAATATTGAGGAGAAAATAAAAAACTCCAGCAGTTCGCCGGTAGCCTGCGATATTTCCTGTCTTTCAAAGGGGAAGGGCAGGCTCAAAAGATAAATTTCCTGCTGATATTGATAGGGGATGGTGAGAGTCTGGTAAGAAAATTGCCCAAATGATTTTCGGCTGACGGCCAGAGGCTGATGGCCAAAGATAATCCGACTGTAAACCTCACCGTCAATCAGATCAGATAAAATCCCAGTTTCAAAAAACTCCCGGCGGCTGGAGGAAACAAATACTCCTTTTCGATAAAGGTTGACATCATTATTGATAGTAGAACTGATCCAGAAAACCAGATCCTCGGGTAAATCGACCGGCTGTTGCTCAGCTGACTCAGGCAGACTGGTAAAATCATAGAGGATACTGCGTGCAAAATAGGCTCGGCTGGTAGCTTCGTTGACAAAACGATCGGCGAATATTCTTTCGACCATGGCCTGGGTAAAAAAGATAAAGAAAAAGAGGGGGACGATAGCCACAGTAAAAAAGGCTAAATATACCCTGGCTGAAAAAGAATGGAGATCAGGCCTCCATTCTTTTCTTCTGGCAGCCATCGGGATGAAAAGCAAAAAAGAAAAAATCATCAAGAGAAAGAAAAGCTTAAGAAAACCAGTAATCAGCTGCCGGCTTGATTCTGCTGGCTGATAGAAAGCATAAAAATGGTCATTGCCGAGAGTCAGGCAATAAGCGTGATAATTTTTGCCGTTAATGTTGAGAAGAGTCCAGAGACCAGCCGGTTGCCCTTTTATCTTTTGTCTGAGCTCAGGGGTAAGAGAGAAAACCGGCTGCGATTGACGAAAGAGTGGCTGGCCTTCTGCATCAAAAATGGCCAGGGAAACAGGAAAGTGCTGAAGGGAAGGAAGGGTATTTAATCGCAGAAGCTCAAAATAAGGATTGGCAGTATTTATGAAGGGCAAGAGGGTTGGGTCGAGACTGACCCAGATAACCAGCCGGCCAGAAATTTCAGTCTCAATGGCGAAATCCTGGTAGCCGATTAAAAAATGACGCTCTTGACCTAGAATTTCCAGATATTGCTCGGTATAAACAGGCTCAACTGACACTTCCAGATCGTCAGTCTGGTCAGCAAAAATCGGCATGTTCAGGGCGAATGATGATAATACCTTTCGATCATTGGACTGGAGATAAAGACAGGAATTCCAGTTGAGTCTGGCCAGGTAGGTTTTGTTCCAGAGTGAACGGGCAAAATCCTGGTCAGCTGGATAACGGAAAAAAGCATCGATATCCCTGATCTCTCTTTGTAGCTCCAGAAGCGATTGTTTCAGGGCCATTTCTGCCCAGGTCTTCTGCGAAGAAACCAGATGGACAAGAACATCCTGAGTAAGTTGCCTGGTTTTTTTAGCGGTAAAGTTTCGAGCGAAAGTGAACTGAACAAGAGCAATAAGAAACAAAGCCAGTACCAGATAGGTCCCCGGTCTCCTGACTAAAACAGCCAGACAATAAAGCATCAGCAAGAACAACACTGCCAGGAGCGATCCCCATCCAGCCTGTCGGAAAACCAGCTGGGCCAGCCACCCGAACAATACAATTGAGACTAAACCGACTACTCGGAAAATTGTTCCTGGCCAGCCAGTCAAAAATATCCTTCTTAAAATAAGAAGAGGAAAGAAGATAAAGCTCAATCCAGCCAGGAACAGGCTAAAATAGATCAAAAGTGCGGCTAGACCAAAATTATACTGGATCAAATTATAACTGGTACTGGCCACTATTTTTTTCAGAGTCCAGATAAAGATCTGAAAGCCCAGGACTAAAAGAAGAGTCCCGGTCAGGACGGCCAGGACTTTATGTCTGTTGCTGGCTGAGGTCAGGCGCTGTTGCCAGGACCAGGAATTGGGGCCAGCCCAGTTTTTAAGGGTTTTAAGGCTGGCGGCTCCCAAAAAGAAAATCAAAAGGCTGGTCAAAAAAATATCGCCAGGAGAACTGGTTAGATTGCCAAGAGTTTTAAAACCCGCTTCCTGGGGAGAAAAAACGGACCAATAAATAAACGGCTTGACTGCTGTCAAAAGCAATAGCAGATATCTTATAGCTATAAGCCCAATTATGGCTAATAGCCAGTCGACCGGTTTCCCCGTCCAGAAAGACCGGGTCCGGGGCTGACCAAGCCAGAATAAAAAGGAAATCAAGGCTAATATGGCCAGAACGATAGCCAGGATTTTGATTATCTGGTCTGGATTTAACCTCTGGCCTTCCAGACGATAAGAATTTAAGGTCACCGTGGCCAGAATTTTGCCTTTTTCGTTTCTCAGCGGGAAATAAAGTGTCCGGCTTTCCCGTTCTTCTCTTTGTTGACTCAGATAAGCATCCTGATTTCGTTCAAATAGACGGTCGAGGGCTTCTGTCTCATGATAATATTCCCAGAAATCAATATCGGCCCCTGTCTTTTTGAGTGATTTTAACCTGAGATACTGACGCAAATAGGATGATTCAAACTGGGGTTCAAAAGCCAGCAACTCAAAAATGGCCAGATAGCTATTTTGGCCAGCAGCCTTTAGACTAACCAGATAAGCGGAAGCCTTATCCTGAATCACAAAGCTTCCGGCCAGAAGATCGGCTAAAAATTTATCCTGACTTGCCGCTAAAGGTTTTAAATTAGCCACACTTCCATACCAGACCTCAGGATTAAGTTTCTCATCAAAGCTGGCGACTCCTTCCAGAGCTGGATTGAGGTTTTTATCCCTGAAAAATTCAAATCTCGCTCCTGGATCAGAAGGCAAAGCCTGGGCTGCAAATTGAGCTTGCCTTTTCTGCAGACGATCGAGAAGGCGGGAAAAATCATGCTGAATATCCCTTCTGGCCCGGCTTAAATTAGAAAGGGTAGCTTTTTCAGAAATAGAGCCAGGCCGGTTAACCCAGAAAGCAGAAATTAAAGCCAGGATGATCGACAAAATAACTAAAATAATGGTCAGGCGCAGCAGGCACTGTCCCTGGCCCTTTAAAGCTTCAGGCCAGAACCGTAAGCTTGACTGGCGGCTCATTTAACGCCTCTCCGCCCTTATTTCTTTTATGATAAATTTGGTAACCTCATTCCCAGGCTGCTCATTGACTGGTGTCAGATAAAAATAAAGCCAGAAAAGATATTTGCGCCCGGTAGCTTTATCAATAAAAGACCAGCGCGCCTGAATAATCATTCCCTGACGGTCGGCCACAATTTGATTGGCCGGGTCAAGAATAAATTCGACAGTTGAGGTTCTATCCAGGATGCCGGTCAGCAGGAGCAAACTCTGAGCAGGAGAAAAGCAATCTGAAATCAGGATTGGCTCCGGTAAAGTAATCAGAGTTGGTGAATCCGAGGAAATCAGGGCAGGTAACAGGGCAGAATTATTCTGAAGAAAGCACCTGTCAAGCGTCACCGTGAACTGGGACAGAACAGCCAGGATAAAACTTACCACACCGGTCAGAACATAACTCACTTTTTCCTGACTTTTTTGAGCTTAACTATATCTATTTCTAGCTGGTCGTGATGCCTGATAAAGATTTTTATAAGCTATTGAGCCTTTTCTTCTGTTTTTTGTTCTTCCTGCATGGCGCTGGTTTCAGCTTCCAGCTTTTTCTGCCGGATAGAATCTTTAATGCTCGAGATCCCCGCCACTATAGCTATCAAGCCGCCGAAAAATAGAATGGGCGGAATAAAGCCAAAAACCACCTGGCAGAATTCACGCCACCAGACAAAAATTAACAGATAGACACCAGCCACCATGGCCACTATTCCGAAAAAGATGGCAAGATATTTACCCATGTAATTCCTCCCTTCTCTTAAACATTGGCTTGTACTTTCGTTTTAAATTCTATCAATTATTCTAATACTAATCAACAAGTTTTATATTCTATTATCTTCTTGAACTGTCTGGTCAGAATAATAGTCAATTTGGACATGAACTACAAAGTTTGATTGACGGCAAGAATTAGTCTTCTGACCTCACCTGAAGTTTTAGACTGACAATTGCCATCTGGCCGTTTGCCGATTAATATAAATCCAGTGGTAGAAAGTAAAAATGAAGACCAGATTGGTTATTTTTGACCTGGATGGAACCATAGTTGAAAATAATTACGATTGGGCTGCTATCAGGCAAGAACTGGGCTTGAGCAGCGGATCAATTCTGGCTTATCTTGATAGCTTACCTGAACCCGACAGATCGGAAAAATATGCTGTCCTTGAGGCTCATGAACGCCGGCAGACAGAGCTGGCCAGGCTCAGGCCGGGGACTGAAGCCTTCCTTGGCTGGCTGGCGAGCCGCCGGATCAAGACAGCTCTTGTTACCAATAATAACCTGGAAAATACCAGGCGCCTGCTGGAGCGCTTCCAGTTGACCTTTGATCTCACTTTGACCAGGGAAAGTGGTCTCTATAAGCCCAGTGGGGCTCCACTTATCAGAGTCATGGAGCAGCTTAAGGTCAAACCAGATGAAACTGTGGCTGTTGGCGATACCCACTACGACTTACAGGCAGCCAGGGAAGCCGGTCTGGCCAGAGTTTTTATTTTAAAGGGTCCTATGACACCACCCGAACTGGCTGGGGCGACCTTTGTTTCTTCTTATGAAGAAATAAAGCCTTATCTCGAGGAAAGATACCCACAGCCCACGAACATAAAATAATGGCCAGTAAAATCCCTGGAGCAACTCAATTATTTTCAGCCTGATAGACGATTTTTCCACCGACTATGGTATAAATGACAGGTGCAGTTAAAATAGCTTTTGGCTCAAGGCTGAAAATATCCAGACCGAAAACAGTCAGGTCGGCCAGTTTACCGGGCTCGAGTGTTCCCTTTAAATTCTCCTCGAACGAGGCATAGGCTGAGCCAGAGGTGAAACATTCGATGGCTTCGGCCAGAGTAAGCTTTTGCTCTGGAAACCATCCGCCCTCAGGGAAGTCATGTTCAATATTCTTACGGGTCACAGCTGAATACAGCCCACGGCGTGGATCAAGCGGCTCTACCGGCCAATCAGAGCCAAAGGCCAGTCTGGCTCCGCTCTCCAGAAGAGATCTCCAGGCATAAGCATACTTTGATCTCTCCAGGCCTATTCTCTGCTCGCAGAAACGCAGGTCGGTGGTGCAGTGAGTTGGTTGCATGGAGGCAATTACCCCGAGTTCCTTAAATTGTTTTATGTCTTCAGGCTTAATGATTTGAGCATGTTCTATCCGATAACGCAGGTTTTTCTGACCATGCTTTTTCTCTGCCCTTTCTATCGCCTTGAGGACCAGGTTAACTCCCTTGTCTCCGATTGCGTGAGTGCCAACCTGAAAGCCGTTGGCATAAGCCCGATCTATCAGTTCATCAAATTCTTGCTCTGAATACTGCGCCAGGCCTGATTGACCCGGAACATCGGCAAAAGGTTCGAACATTAAGGCTGTGCCCGAACCAAGGGTTCCATCAATAAAGGCTTTGAGAAAACCTATTTTTAAGAACTCGTCACCCTGTCCCTGCCTGAGGCCCAGTTTCAGACATTGATCCATTTCTTCGACAGGCAGCCAGGCATAGATTCTAAGGGTTAGCCGGCCTTCGTCTTTAAGCTTTTTATAAATTTCCAGTTCTTTGAGATCGGTTGAAGCGTGAACTCCGGTCAGGCCCAGCCGGCGGGCATGATCCAGCGCCCTCAGGATGTCTTCTTCAGGGGAAGATTTGATGGATGGCTCAATCTTGATCAGGTTCATCGCTGATTCTTTTAAAATGCCAGTCGGCTCGCCGCTGGCCTGATCTCTGACGATTTCGCCTCCAAAAGGATCAGGTGTGCGGCTATCGATGCCCGACAATTTCAGGGCCAGGGTGTTAAGCCAGGCTGAATGCCCATCGACGCGACGGATGACGACAGGATTGTCAGGAGAGACTTTATCGAGATCTGACCGATCAGGCCATTTCTGGCCTGGAAACAGGGTGTGATCGTAGTCGCGACCAAAAATCGGTGTTCCTGGTGGTAGTTCTTTAATTCTGGCTGCTATCATTTGCTGAACTTTTTCAACCGAATCAACGCCTCGGAAACTCAGCTCGATGAGTGATTGGCCGCCAGAAGAGAAGTGGGTGTGGGCATCGATTAAACCCGGGATAGCCACTCCTCCTGCCAGCTCGATTATCCTGGTTTCGGGGCCAGCATAACGGTTAATTTCTTCCCGGCTGCCAGTAGCCAGAATTTTGTCACCGCCTGCGGCCAGGGCCTCGACAAAAGGTCGTGAATTAAGGCCGGTGAAAATTTTTCCGGCTATTATCAGGTCAGCTTGTCTGGCCGGGGCCGGCCGGCAGGTTAAGCTGGCCAGAGTCAGAATGCTAATTAGCAGAACAGGCAGTGACAGCCGTTTTAAAACCCTTTTTGAGGCCATTATATTTCTCCTTTTGAAAACTGTTCCAATTATACTACCGGTGTTTATTAATGCAATTGAATGTCCGGATAGCTATTGATTTTCCCGGGCAGTTGGAGAAAAATAGAAGGCAAATAAGACCAAATTTTCCGAAGGAAGAGAAAAATGAGAGAAAGTAAACTTCTTTTAATCCCGGGGCCGACACCGGTTGATGGCCGGATTCTGGAAGTTTTGTCCCAGCCTACTGTCTCGCATCTCAGTCCGGAAACGGTTGGAGCGCTGAGTGGGGCGGTAGAGAATATGAAGAAAATCGTCAGGACCAAGGATGGTCAGCCTTTTATCCTGGCCGGCGCGGGAACACTGGCCATGGAGATAGCTTTATTGAACATAACCGCCGACTCTGATCATGTGCTGATTCTCTCTCAGGGATATTTTGGTCAGCGGATGGCGGAAATTGCGGAAGCCTTTGATCTAAAATACCGCTTAATACAGAGTCCCTGGGGGAAAGTGGTCGGTGCCGATGAGCTAAGGGCTGAACTAAAAAAACACAAATACGGGGTGGTGGTTTGTACCCATGTTGACACAGCCACAGGTAGCTGTGCTCCAATTGAGCTTTACTCTGAGGTGATAAAACAAGAAGCGCCTGAAGCCCTGCTGGTGGTGGATGGCGTTTGCGCTACGGGAGGAGTTGAAGAGAATCTTGATAGCTGGGGGATTGATGTTATTTTAACCGCCGCTCAGAAATGCCTGGGCGCTCCTCCAGGGCTGGCCATAGATGTTTTTTCGAGAAGGGCTCTGGACAAAAGGAAAAAACTGCCGAAGGTTAAGGCTTATTATGCTGATATCCTGCGCTGGCTGCCGGTGATGGAAAATCCCAAAAAATATTTTTCCACCCCGGCCGTCAATGAAATCAGAGCTTTTTATGAAGCTACCCGTCTCGTCCTGGAAGAAGGACTGGAAAAACGCTTCGAAAGGCATGAACGTTATGCCTCGGCCATCAGAAGCGGCCTCCGATCGCTCGGTTTTTCAATCTACACGGATGAAACCTGTCTGGCCTCAACCCTATCCGTAGTTAGTTATCCAGATGGAATAGAAGATCAGAGTTTCAGACAGAAGCTGGAGGAATTTGGAGTGGTGGTGGCCGGGGGACTCGGGCCAACTGCCGGACAGGTTTTCCGACTGGGCCATATGGGTAATTTAACCAGGGCAGATATTATCTTTGCCTTCGATGCTCTGGAGAAAACGTTGCTGGCTCTGGGCGGGGAAGTTTCTCTGGGGGACGGAGTGGAAACAGTCAGGTCTCTTCTGATAAAATAAACGGCCGTGATTTAGGATTTTTTATCTGACCAGACTCGGTCTGAATGTAATGTAAAGAGGTACCAGATGAAGAAAGAAGTGTATTTTGTAAAAGCCAGCCGAGAAGAGGGGCCAGAGGTTATTGCCAGGAAAGCTCTGGCAATTTATCGCGCTCTCGGTTTTAACGAAAGAATAGAAGCAGAAGATTTCGTCGCTTTAAAAATTCATTTCGGTGAAAAAAATAACACCGGTCATATTAAACCTCAATGGCTGACCGGGATTATTGATGATGTTTTGAGGAAGAGTGAGCGGGCGTTTTTGTCCGACAGCAACACTCTTTATGTTGGCCGTCGGTCAAATTCGGTTGATCACCTTCGGCTGGCCTGGGAACACGGTTTCAGACAGGAAATAGTCAAAATACCGGTAATCATTGCTGATGGGCTGGTTGGCCGGGAGAAAGTAGAACTTAAAGTTGACGGGAGCCGGGTACAAAGCTCACGGATTGCTAGTGCTTTTCTCAGTTCACAGGTCATGATTTGCTTATCTCATGTTACCGGGCATGTTCAGACCGGGGTAGGGGCGGCCATTAAAAATCTCGGGATGGGCTGCGCTTCGAGAGCCGGCAAACTCGATCAGCATTCGGTTGTCCACCCCCGGGTTAGTGCCAGGCAGTGCCGGAATTGCGGAGTCTGTCTTGATTATTGTCCGGCGTCAGCCATCAGGCAAACCAGAGATCAGGCTATTATTGATGATGAAAAATGCATTGGCTGTGGCGAGTGTCTGGTCGTCTGCCGCTTTGGAGCCATCAAGATGAAATGGGATGAGGATTCCCGGCGTCTGCAAGAGAAAATGGCCGAATATGCCCTGGCGGTCAAAAATCATTTCGGAGAAAAAATATCTTTTATCAATTTTATGCTCCAGGTTACCAAGGATTGTGATTGTATGGCCAGGAACCAGGCCGGGGTGGTCCAGGATATCGGGATAGCAGGATCATTGGATCCTGTAGCTCTCGACCGGGCTTCAATTGATCTGGTCAATCAGGCTGCTGGTAAAGATGCTTTCCGTCAGGGTTATAATCTTGACTGGTCAATTCAGCTGGCCCACGGAGAAAAAATAGGACTTGGCAGGCAGGATTATCAACTGGTCGAGATTACCGAGGGTTGATCTCGGCAGCTGGCGCTTACCCGAGGAGCCGGTCAGCGGGGCTAAAACAATACTAAAACAATAATGGTAGGGAGCCAAGAGTGAACTACTTTTCTACTCATGATTTTTCTTTGACGAACAACATCCACTAAAAAATTAACTGGCAGTTAAACGTAATAGCGTTGCCTCATAGACGTCCAGGTCTGAATCTGTATATAGAACGAAGCGGATTTTTTTTACCCATTTAAGTCGAGGCACCATCTCCAGCACAGTTTTCAGAGCAGTGCTGGTAGCTTTTTCCAGAGGAAAACGGAAGAAACCGGTGGATATAGCCGGAAAGGCAATAGATTCAATCTGGTGTTCTTCAGCCAGTTCCAGAGCGCGGCGATAACAGCTGGCCAGAAGTTCCTCAGCTGGTTCATCGACTCCATAAACAGGGCCAAGGCAATGGATGACATATTTATTGGGGAGGTGGTGTCCGCTGGTAATGACCGCCTCTCCTGGCTCAATCGGGGCTAATGGCCGGCATTCTTCTTCCAGACCAGGGCCCGCGGCTTCATGGATAGCTCCAGCTGCGCCACCCCCGGGCTGCAAGCGAGCATTGGCCGGGTTAACAATGGCCATAACATCTGGCTGGTTGGCGATATTGCCCTTGACACACTCTATGATGACACCGGAAATTTCTTTTTGCATCTTTCCACTCCCTCCTTAAGACTAAAACATTTTACCCTTCTGAAAGTTACAGCCAGAATATAAAGTTATCTATTGTAAAATTCAAGATAAATTTAACAAACGCCGCCTGCTACCTGGCTAATGGCAAATAGTGGGGCTGACCCCATTCTGAGATAACGAGACATAGAGTTCTCTGGCACTTTATAGAAGGACCGCTAAAAATATAATATAATGCCAAAAACCTGAGCGCCGAATAAAAACAGGTAGGAGATAAGAATAGGAGGGAAAAATCATGGAGAAAATACAAAATCGAACAAAAGGTCAGAAAATTTTATTTCTGGCTCTGATAATCCTGGGCTTGCTTTTACCTGAAATCGGACAGACTCAGCCTGCCGGAAAAGTGCAGGAAGGGCTGAAATTTTCGAGTCAGATCCTTGGTCAGGAAGTCAAATATACCATCTATTTTCCCCCTGATTATGATCTTTCTAACCGGCGCTATCCCGTTGTCTATCTCCTTCATGGTTATACAGATAACGATATGGCCTGGGTTCAGTTTGGCCAGGTAAATCTGATCGTGGATAGAGCAATTGCCTGCGGTGAGCTCCCGCCGATAATAATTGTCATGCCGGATGGGGGAGTTAGCTGGTACATCAATGATTATCAGGGCAAGGTGCGTTATGAAGACATGTTCTGTCAGGAACTCATACCTTATATTGATTCTAATTATCGAACCAGAGCGTCCAGAGAGTTTCGAGGCGTGGCAGGTTTATCAATGGGCGGGTGGGGAACCTTAATTTACGCCTTGCGCCATCCCGATCTGTTCGCGGCCGCTGCTGCCTTCAGTGCAGCTGTCTGGACAGATGAAGAAATAATCGCTACCGATGATAAGACTTATGAGCAGATCTTTTCCCGGCTTTATGGCCCCGGGCTTAAAGGCCGTGAGCGGCTGACCACTCATTTCCAGAGTTATAATCCCCTGCAGCTGGTTAAAACCTTACCAGTTGATAAAATAAAACAGGTCAGGTTTTATTTAGATTGCGGTGATGATGATTTTCTTTATAAAGGCAACGCTGCTCTGCATGTGGCTATGCGTGATCGGAAGATTCCTCATGAAGCCAGGATGAGGGATGGTGGTCATACCTGGAGCTACTGGCGAACAGGCCTTCTTGATGGTTTGAAGTTTATCAGTGCCAGCTTTAGCCGGTAAATCGTTTCGCCAGGCCTTCGTCCGGTCAAAACTGGCCTGGGGCTTTTAAAATCAAAAACTTTTTTCTTAACCCTGAAGAAGACATAGCTCGGAGAAGCTAATAAATTTAACAAAAGTTTTGCTTCTTTAGCTTTCAATCGGGTAAAATGAGATAACTTTTTGACCGGTATGGAAACAGATGGAAAAAAGAAGTTTTAAGTTGCCTCATACACTGGTTTTAATTTACTGGTTGGTCATCCTGGTTTATGTCTTAGCTTTAATTCTACCGTCAGGTGAGTTCCAGCGGACCGAAAAGACTGTTCAGGGTCAGACCAGGCTGATGACGGTCCCCGGTACCTACCATCAGGTCGAAAAAAAATGGTTGGGACCGGAATGGTTGCTAATTGCTCCTATCCGCGGTTTTGAGGATGCTTCTTTAATTATTATTTTGATTTTTATTTTTGGTGGTACTTTTGGCATTCTGACCAGATCCGGTGCGATTGATGCTGGCATTCGTCGTCTGGCCGATTTTTTTGGTCGGAACCCCAGACTAAGAATTATGGTCATACCTGTTTTAATGTTAGTCTTCTCCCTGGCCGGCAGCGTTTATGGGATGGCTGAAGAGTCAATTCCTTTTGTCTTGATTTTTATTCCTTTTGCTCTCTCTCTTGGCTATGATTCAATTGTCGGGGTGGCTATTCCTTTTTTAGGTTCGGCAGTCGGCTTTGCTGCCGCTTTTTTCAATCCCTTTACGGTTGGCATCGCTCAGGGACTGGCTGAGCTGCCCCTTTACTCCGGTCTCGGTTATCGGCTTATTCTGTGGTTCATCATGACGGCGGTGGGAATTGCCTTTGTGATGGTTTATGCTGAAAAAATCAGGAAAAATCCGAAGCTTAGCCCGGTCTATGATCTTGACCGGGAGCGTCTTCTCCAGCAGGAAAATTCGACTCAGAGGTCAGAGTGGGGGACCGCTGAGAAATTGATTATTGCTACCCTTTTCGTGGGAATTGGCTTCTTAATCTATGGTATTCTGGCTAAAGGCTGGTACATGGAAGAAATTGCTGCTCTCTTTCTGGGTATTGGCCTGGTCTCAGGTTTTCTGGCCAGAATGAAGGCCTCAACCATAGCTATAAATTTCCTGGATGGGGCCAAAGATATGATGAATGTGTCGCTCATTATTGCCTGCGGGCGGGCTGTCCTGATTATCCTGAGAGAAGCAACTGTCCTGGATACCATCCTCCAGGGAGCAGCTAATATCATTGCCGGGGTACCGTCGATTTTAACTGCCCAGGTAATATTTCTAGTTCAGGCCGTCATCAATTTCTTCGTTCACTCCGGCACAGCTCAGGCTGCCCTGACCATGCCCATCATAGCTCCGCTCAGTGATCTGGTGGGTATCACCCGACAAACCTCAGTTCTGGCTTTTCAGCTGTGTGAAGTTATCAATCCCGTTCTGCCGACTTCAGCCGTGACCATGGGGGTTCTGGGTGTAGCCAGGATACCCTGGGAAAAATGGGCAAAGTGGTTCCTCCCGCTGATGCTGATTCTTTCGGTATTAAGCTTGCTGGCTTTAATCCCGCCGGTTCTATTCAAGTGGGGCCCATTTTGAGTCGACTTCTGAATTAAGGACCAGGTTGGCCCCGCTACTCTCGTCTTTATTCCTGATCCAGAAAAGAGGTCAGGCCTTCAGATTAGATATCTCTGACCTATCCGGCCATAATAATCATAATAATGCTGTCAGATCAGACTTTCGATCTGGTCAGGCAAATGCCTCAGGCCCCACATCAATTTGACACACAGTGACTCCAGACTTTCTTCATGTCCCTCAATGGCTCCCAGTTCCAAAGCCTTTCGGCCAACTTCGTACAAAGGCATCAGCGTCTTGCCATGGAGACACTGAGAGGTGATGATAACGGGGAGATGCCTTTCTCTGGCCTTCCGGAAAAAATTCTCAAAGCCATAAGGAATATTGCCAGTCCCATAAGCTCTGATAATCAAACCCTTTAACTTCTGATCATCAAGTAGAAATTCCAGACCCTGCGGGTCACAACCCGGACTCAGGGTATAGACAAAAATATTGGACTCAAAGCCCGGCCTTATTTCAACTTGATGGGGTTCTCTGTTTCTCTTCTTAACCCAATCTTTTATTTTAATATCTATGGCAATCTCACCGGCATCTTCGCTGTTGACGCTCAAAAAGGCATCCAGTTTCGACTCAGATGCCTTGCTGGCTCTTGAGCCCAGGATTATTCTCTCGTCGAAGACGATAAACACTCCTGAAATATCCATTATAGCTACGCGGAAGGCATTGACCAGATTACGGCGAGCATCGCTTTCAATTTTTTCCCCTGGAATCTGACTGCCGGTGAGGACCACCGGTTTTCCCAGACCGATGGTCGCCAGGCTGAGGGCGGCAGCGGTGTAGGCCATAGTATCCGTTCCGTGAGTGATAACAAAGCCATCATAATCCTGGTATTTGGCTTTTATCTGGTAAAGCATTCTATCCCAGTCAGCCGGGGTGATATTGGTGCTGTCAATATTGGCGATGAATTCAATATCATAGTCAGCGATGGTGCTCAGCCTCGGTTCAACGTTCCGGAGAATGCTAATGGCCGAATCCTGACTATCGGGAACAGCCAGCGATCCGTCTTCTTTTTCTTCCATGACGATTGTTCCCCCGCAGAATAGAATTAATACCTTTTTTTTATCTTCCATGTTGCTCTCCCCACGAACACCTATGATTACCCATGATTGGTGATTTTAGCATTTTTTCGGTCAAAGGAGTCAAAAACTCTGTTCTTGAGGTCATTGTGAGAACAGGCAGGAGTTGAATAAATTGAAATTTTTGCTTATTATCATTTTGATGAAAGCCGGATTGAATTTAAACGTTTTTAGCTTATGGACATAAAGACGAAGTTCTTCAACCAGGCTTCGGCCTCTAAAGGGCGATATACCTGGCTATAAGGGATAAATGAACAGAGCAATTAAGGATATATTTATAAAAAGATTAAGGTCAGGAGGTCAGGATGAAATTTAAAACCAGGCTTATCATTTCTGTCTTGCTTATCGGATTGGTAATCTGGCCGCTGGCGGCTCTGGCCGATGAGGGAATGTGGCTGCCGCATCAAATGAAGATGCTTAATCTGGAAAAGCTCGGGCTAAAAATGAATCCTGATGACCTCTTTCGGCTGGATGGCACGGGTCTAATGAGTGCGGTGGTCAACCTGGGAGGAGGAACAGGCGAATTTGTCAGCCCTGAGGGTCTTATCCTTACCAATCATCATGTTGCTTTTGGGGCTGTACAGAGGGCAGCCAGCAAGGAGAACGACTATATTACTAATGGTTTTCTGGCTCGTACGCGGAGCGAGGAAATCCCAGCTCAGGGTTATACCGCTGACATTCTCCTCGGCTATGAAGAAATAACTGGCCGGGTTTTAGCTAAAGTCAAACCGAAAATGACTCCTGCCCAAAAATACGAAGCAATAGAAAAAGCGGTCAATCAAATTATAGCGGAAGCAGAAAAACAGGGACCTGATATCCGGGCCAGCGTTGCCTCCATGTACAGTGGCAACCAGTATTTTTTATTTCGCTTTAAAAGGATCAAAGATATCCGGATAGTTTATGTTCCGCCTCTCGATCTGGGCAATTTTGGCGGGGAAACTGACAACTGGATCTGGCCACGCCATACCTGCGATTTTTCTTTCTTGCGGGCCTATGTTTCGAAGGAAGGAGAAGGTGTTGACTACAGTCCGGATAATGTTCCTTATCAACCTAAAGTCTTCTTAAAGCTGTCGCCAGAGGGCGTTAAGGAAGGAGACTTTACTTTTGTGATGGGTTATCCTGGCCGGACTTACCGGAACTACACGGCAGCTGAAATTGAGTCTGATTTAAATTCCATGGTCAAGCGGATTGAGGAATATAAAGATATTATTAAGTTCATTGAGACAGCCAGCAAAGGTGATAAAGAAACCGAAATTCGCTACGCCAGTATGCTCAAAGGTCTTTATAATTCGCTTAAAAATATGGAAGGTAAAGTCGAGGGTATGAAGAAGATTGATTTAATTGCCAGGAAGAAAGAGCAGGAAAAGGAATTTGTCAACTGGGTCAATTCTTCACCTGAAAGGCAGAAAAAATATGGTCAGGTCCTGGAGCAGATGGCTGAATTTATGAAACGCTATGAAAATTATGCAGCCAAAAATGAACTTCTAAGTAGTATCATGAGCCCTTATTTCGGCTCAACTCTTCTATCTCAGGCCTATACTATCTACCGGACGGTCAACGAGCGGCAGAAACCCGATAAAGATCGCGAGCCCGCTTATCAGGACCGCAACTTCCCTTACATCAAGCAGCGGATCCAGCTGGCTGAAAGGGGCTATGTCTTTGAGACTGACCGCGAGTTTTTTAAACATCAGCTCAAAAAAATGATGGGCCTGTCGCCTGAAAAAATTCCAGCTGTTTTCCGACCGTTAATTGCTAAAGGTTCAGAAAAAGCAATTGAAGAATATGTTGATAATCTCTATCAACAAACCCAGCTTGGATCGTCCGAAAAAAGACTGGCCTGGCTTGAGCTTAAGCCGGCTGAACTGCTTAAGACCAATGATCCTTTCATTCTGCTGGCCGCTGAACTGGAAAAGGAGCTAAAGGTGGTTCGCGAAGAAAGCAAAGCCTGGAGCCAGCAAAGGCAGGACCTGAAGAAGGCTTATGAGGCTGCCCTGCTTGAAATGAAGGGTGGTAAACTCGCACCTGATGCCAACGGTACTATTCGCTTTACTTATGGCCTGGTCGAAGGCTATATCCCGCGGGATGCGGTTGTTTATAAGCCGATTACAACTTTAAAGGGAGTCATGGAAAAAGAAACCGGGGTCGAACCCTTCCGTGTTCCTGACAGGTTAAAACAGCTCTACCAGCAACGTGATTTCGGCCGTTATGAAGATCCGATCCTGAAGGATGTTCCAGCCTGCTTCCTTAATACCACCAATGTGACCGGTGGTAACTCTGGTTCGCCAACACTTAATGCTAGAGGAGAGCAGGTAGGGATTATCTTTGATATGACCTACGAGAGTGTGATCGGTGATTATTTTATTATTCCGGAATGGCAACGATCGATCAGTGTTGATATCAGATATGTCCTTTTTGTTACGGACAAATTTTCAGGTGCTACCAATGTCATGAAGGAGCTGGGTTTTTAGCAACTCAGAAACGTTCATCTGACTGAAAAAGATGCTATCATTTAAGCTTGGGGGGCCCGGGTTGAACCGGGTCCCGGGCTTATTTATCAGCTTGCCTGAAACAGGCGGAGATTAAAACATTCATGCTGGCAGTTGAAGGTTTGTCTAAAAGTTATGGCCGGCAAATTTTGCTGGATAAAGTCAGTTTTCGTCTCAATCGTGGCGAGCGGCTGGGAGTGGTAGGCCGAAACGGCCACGGCAAAACAACCCTTTTTCGCCTGCTGGCTGGCCTGGAAGAGCCAGATGAGGGCCGGATTATCATTCCTAAGAATTACCGGATTGGTTATTTACAGCAGGAACCTGACTTTAAAAAATCCACAGTTTTGGAGGAAGCCAGCCGCGGCCTGTTCAGCCCTGGACCCGATCAGATGTGGCGCGTCGAAAAAGTACTGAGCGGACTGGGCTTTTCATCCTCTGAATTTCAGCTGAATCCTTTTCAGCTATCTGGCGGTTATCAGGTCAGGTTAAATCTGGCCAGGCTTCTTTTGACTGACTATGACCTGCTGCTTCTGGATGAGCCAAACAACTATCTGGATATTACTTCCATTCGCTGGCTGGAAAAGTTCCTGCTCAGCTGGCCAGGAGAATTAATGCTCATCACTCATGATCGGGCTTTTATGGACAGGATAGCCACTCACATTCTTGGCCTTCATCGCCATAAGGTCAGAAAAATCGAAGGAAATACCGAAAAGTACTATAACCAGATCGCTCAGGAAGAAGAGGTTTATGAGAAAACGCGGGTTAATGATGAGCGGAAACGCAAGGAAATGGAGATTTTCATTAACCGCTTTCGGGCCAAAGCCCGTCTGGCCGGCCTGGTTCAGTCTCGCCTGAAGTATATTGAAAAAATGGGTAAAAGAGAAAGACTCGAAAAGATAAAGAATATGGAATTTGCTTTTCAGGAAAAGCCCTTTCACCATAAGTATGCCCTGAGTCTGGAGGGAGTGAGCTTCTCTTATCGTCCTGAGAAACCTATCATTGAGAAACTGAGTTTTCAGATTGGAGCTCGAGACCGGGTCATGGTCGTCGGGCGTAATGGACGTGGCAAGACGACTCTGCTTAAAGTTATGGCTGGTCTTCTTAAGCCCGAGGCTGGACAGATAACTTACGCCAGGTCGGTTGAGGTTGGTTATTATGAGCAGGGATATGCAGAGGAGATGAATAACGACAATACAGTTCTCGAAGAGATTTCTCTGGCCAATCCTCAGCTTGAACCGGCCCGTGTTCGGCAGATTGCTGCTACCTTGATGTTTGAAGGTGAAGAGGCTTTGAAACCAATCAAAGTGCTGTCAGGAGGCGAGAAGAGCCGACTGCTGCTGGGTAAAATACTGGCCAGACCGGTCAATCTGCTGTTGCTGGATGAGCCTACCAACCATCTTGATCTGGAGTCGAGCGATGCCTTGCTGGCTGCACTGGATAATTTTGACGGGGCAGTGGTTATGGTTACCCATAATGAGATGTATCTGCGGGCTCTGGCTGAGCGGCTGGTTGTTTTTCAGGACAATAAAACAGAGATGTTTGAAGGTGACTATGAGAGTTTCTTGCAAAAAGTTGGCTGGAGCGAAGAAAAAGCCGAAGCGGACGCTGACAGTGAGGCCGGGCGGCGAAACAGCCAGAATGGTTCAGCAATTGCTGACCGGGCCAGCCAGCTTTCAGTGGAAACAATGAAGGCCGAGCTGCCGACGGAAGGAGCTTCGTTCCGCTTTAAGCTCTCTCCCCGTGAGCTGAGAAAGCTTCGGTCGGAAGTCATTATCGAAAAATCGCGCAGTTTAAAACCACTGGAAGAAAGAGTCAATGAGCTTGAATGTAACATTGAAGAGACTGAAGGGAAAATCGGTCAGTTAACTCAGAAGATAATCGAGGCTTCGGTTGAAGGCAGCGGTCAAGAGGTAGTTCGTCTGTCCCGTGACCTTGATCTCCATCGCCACCAACTTGATTCACTTTATGAGGAATATATTCAGGTTTATCAGGAGTATGAAGAAAAAAGGCAGATATTTGAGAGAAGGCTGGATGAACTGGAAAAAATATCATCCTGAACATAGCTGGATGCGGTTCTGAGCGGAGTTAATTTCTTACTTTCCTTTTTTCTTGACTCAGGTATAATAAAACTTTAAAGGATAATCCCTTAGGCAGAAACCTTAATTTCTGCCCAGAAATATTTGAATTTGGTTGCTGGAGATGAAGGCTTAAGGACTGGAATGGCTGAGTATGAATTCTGAGTCAAAAAAGTCTAGAGAGAAATATCGCCAGACTGGTCTTCAATCATTTTTTCGAGGCAGACTGAATATTCACTTAAACTGCCGCACCATAACTGGAGCTTTATCTTTAGCTGTCTATTTGATTCTGGCCAGTCTTTGCTGGCTGAGCATTTCAGCCTGTAAATCTGGTTCTCGTCAGAACGAAATTGTCATTGCTGGTTCAACCAGTATCCAGCCCTTTGCTGATGGATGGGCCGAGCTTTTTATGGAAAAACATTCAGAGGTAACAGTTAATGTTCAGGGCGGCGGTTCGAGCAGTGGCATTATGGCTGTCAAAGAGAGAACGGCTCATATTGGAATGTCGTCGAGGGAGCTAAAAGAAGATGAAAAGGATCTGATTGAAATTACGGTAGCCTATGATGGTCTGGCTATTATTGTCCATCCTTCCAATCCTGTTGATAATCTGAGCCTGGATCAGGTTCGAAGCATTTTTGCCGGCGAAATTGCCAACTGGAAAGTTCTTAATGGTACTGATAAGGACATAACTGTGGTGGTCAGGGAAGAAGGGTCAGGCACCCGTGGAGCTTTTCAGGAAATGGTCATGGGCTCAAGGAGAATCAGTAAAAAGGCCATCGTAGAAGATTCCAATGGAGTAGTCAGAGAAATTGTTAGCCGTGACCGCCATTCAATTGGCTTTATATCTCTTGGTCTGGTAGATGAGAGAGTCAAGGCTATTGCCCTCGACGGCCTGCGGCCATCAGAAGAAGCCATTACTCAAGGTCATTACCATCTTCGACGGCCGTTTTTGTTTTTAGTCAGGGAAGAGCCACGAGGCCTTATAAAAGAATTTATAGACTTTGTGTTATCAGATGACATACAGTCGAGGTTGCCACAGGAGGGACTTATTCCTGTTAAAAAGATTGCTGCTGCAGGAAGTTTCCAGGACTAAGGGAATAAGATGATGAGCAAGTCCAAACCTAATGACCGGTTGATCAGACTAAGTCTGTTGATGGTAGCTCTAACTGCCATCACAGTTCTAGCTGTCATTACGATTTTTATCTTTGAGCAGGGTTTGCCCGTCATGGCGAAATATGGCCTGAAAAATTTTCTCTTTGGCCAGGACTGGTATCCATCGGAAAAAAGCTTCGGCCTGTTGCCAATGATTGTTGGCTCACTTCTGGTTACTTTTGGGGCCCTGCTGATTGGTGTGCCTTTAGGGCTGGCCAGTGCCATTTTTTTGACTGAGTTTTCCAGTCGCCGGCTCTCGCGTCTTCTAAAACCACTCATCGAATTGCTGGCTGGCATTCCTTCTGTTGTTTATGGCTTTTTAGGTCTGATGTTTCTCGTGCCTTTTATCAGAGAAAATCTGGGCGGGCCGGGCCTATCGGTTCTGGCTGCTTCAATTATTCTCGGTATAATGATTTTGCCCACAATTATCAGCATTTCCATCGACTCCATCAGGGCTGTTCCTGATTCTTACCGTGAAGGTTCGATAGCCTTGGGAGCAACTAAGTGGCAAACGGTCAGGATGGTAGTTTTACCAGCTGCTCGTTCGGGTCTGGTGGCGGGGATTATTCTGGGCATGGGAAGGGCCATCGGCGAGACGATGGCAGTTATTATGGTGGCCGGGAATGCTGCCGATCTACCCGCCTCCTGGCTGGCTCCGGTTAGAACCTTAACTTCGAACATCGCTCTGGAAATGGCGTATGCCAGTGGTGAGCACCGTCAGGCGTTATTTGCGACTGGAGTTGTTCTCTTTGTTATTATTATGATTCTCAATTTCCTGGCCAATCTGGCCGCCAGAAAACAGCCTGGAAGATAATCGGGGGAAAAGTGACCAGAAAATTCAGGCTAAAACCGAGAGTCGAACAAAAAGTTGTCCAATTTTTTTTCTATTTGCTGACCTCTGTTGCCGTTCTGGTGCTGGTGTTTATTCTGGTTGTTATCTTGAAAAATGGTTTACCTCAACTCAGCCTGGAATTCCTGACCAAAAATCCTGCTCATATGGGGAAAGAGGGTGGCATCTTCTCAACTATTGTAGCTACTATTTATCTTACTTTTATTGCCTTGCTGGTCGCCACGCCTCTGGGAGTAGGCACGGCTATTTACCTGACCGAATATACCTTTGAAGGGACAGTCACCAGGATTATCCGGTTTGGGGCTGAATGCCTGGCCGGCATTCCTTCCATTATCTTTGGGCTTTTTGGCTTTATTCTTTTTGTCAACAAGCTAAAATTTGGCTGGTCAATCTTGAGCGGTGGTCTGACCCTGGCTTTTATGGTTCTTCCGACCATTATCAGAACAAGCGAGGAGGCGATTAAGAGTGTCCCAGCTGCTTATCGTCTGGTCTGCTATTCTCTGGGGAGTACCAGGTGGCAAACCGTGACCAGAGTCGTTTTGCCCTCGGCTGCTCCCGGCATTGTCACCGGTGTAATTTTGAGTATAGGACGAAGCATTGGAGAAACGGCGGCGGTTATCTTCACGGCTGGCAGTGCTCTCCATCTTCCCTCATCGATTTTTTCTTCAGCCAGGACCATGTCTGTTCATTTTTATATTCTGGCCAGGGAAGGTATTTCCATGTCCAAAGCTTATGGAACAGCGGCTGTTCTGGTTATTGCCATTCTTCTTATTAATATTGTTGCCTATTATCTAATGGGCAAATATATAAGCAGGTCATCGTCGGAATAAACAAAAATGAATATGGCTCCGTCCTAACCAAAAAGGCAGGCAGGTAGAAGATGAAAGAGGTCGCCATCCAGGTCATAAATTTCAGCCATTTTTATGACCAGCAGCCGAGCTTGAGGAATCTCAATCTGGACATTTACCGGAAGGAAATATTGGGCATCATCGGGCCAGCCAGAAGCGGTAAGTCAACTTTTTTAACCTGCCTTAACCGACTGAATGATCTTGTTCCAGGTTCCAGGGTTTCGGGTAGAATCTTAATTGATGGGCTTGACATTTATCAGCCAGAAGTGGAAGTGGCTGCCCTGCGCCGGCGACTGGGAATGGTTTTTGCCACGCCGGTTCCACTGCCCATGAGCATTTATGATAATGTCGCCTTCGGCCCCAGACTTCAGGGTCAGACTGATCGCCAGGAACTTGACCGGCTGGTTGAAGATTGCCTGGAAAAAGCTGGCTTATGGGCAGAGGTTAAGGACCGCTTGAAAACCAGTGCTTTAAAGCTCTCCGGAGGTCAGCAACAGCGGCTGTGTCTGGCCCGTGTTCTGGCCCTTAAACCTGAGTATATTCTGCTGGATGAACCGACCTCAGGCCTTGATCCTATTTCCACCATGAAAATTGAGGATACACTGCGGCTGCTAAAAAAGGACTATACAATTATTCTGGTAACTAACAATACGAAACAGGCTGCTCGGGTGGCCGACCGGACGGCTTTTTTCCTGATGGGCGAACTGGTGGAAGTGAATGAAACGGATATTATTTTTACCAGGCCCTCTGATAAACGCACAGAAAATTATATTGAGGGAAAATTCGGCTAAAAGTTAGAAAGGAGAAAATTAACTGCTACCAGGTAGCAGCAACGTTTAAATTATTTAAACCAAAATTAACCAAAAGCAAAAAAATGATTAATGCCACGGAGATAAAATAATAGAGCTAAGTGGTTAGAAAGATGAGAAGAGTCACAGGAAAGAATGAAGACCCGGAGGAAATAGAAAATGTCTGAACTGGTTACATCTGAAAATATAATTGAGGTCAGGTCGCTTCAGGTTTTTTACGGTCTGTTTCAGGCGTTAAAGAACGTGGATATTGATATCCAGGCCAGAAAAATTACAGCTCTGATCGGTCCCTCTGGCTGCGGCAAATCAACTTTTCTCAGGACACTGAACCGCATGAATGACCTGATTGAAGGAAGTAGAACTGAAGGCCGGGTCATTTTTGACGGAAAAAATATTTTTGATGGAGATACGGATTTGCTGGAACTGAGGAGAAGAATCGGCATGGTTTTTCAGCGTCCTAATCCTTTTCCTCTTAGCATCTTTGATAATGTCACCTATGGACTCAGAGTTCACGGTCAGACGGATCGAACCTTAATGGAAGAAAGGCTTTTCCATAGCTTGCAGGCTGTCAATCTCTGGGATGAAACCAAAGACCGCCTGGAAGCCAATGCCTTGAGTTTGACTGGAGAACAACAGCAACGATTATGCATCGCCAGGGTTCTGGCGCTAGGACCCGAGGTGGTCTTGATGGACGAACCCTGTTCTGCTCTTGATCCTACCGCCACGGCTAAAATCGAAGATTTAATGTATCAGCTGAAACAAAAGTATACTATAATTATCGTCACTCATAATATGCAGCAGGCAGCCCGGGTCTCTGATTATACCGGTTATTTTTTACTGGGTGAGCTGGTTGAATTTGGCCAGACCGATCAAATTTTTACTAGTCCCAGGGATAGACGAACTGAAGATTATATCACCGGGAGGTTTGGCTGAAGAAGAGACAGGTGGTGTTAAAAGAAAATTGAGGAGAAATAAATGACCAGATATTTTGATGAGGAATTGTTAGAACTTAATAAAAAGATTCTGGAGATGAGTGGGGAAGTTGAAGACTCTATCGGGCTATCGGTTCGAGCCCTCAGAGAGCTGAGTAGAAAACTGGCAGAAGCAGTTATTCAAGGAGATAGGCGCATAGATGATATGGAACTGGAAATAGAGGAGAAGTGCTTGAATATAATTGCGCTCTACCAGCCGGCGGCGGCTGACCTGCGGTTTGTGGTCATGTCGCTGAAAATAACAACCGATCTGGAAAGGATAGCTGACCTGGCTGTTGATATTGCCGAGCGAGTGCTAGAACTTGCTGACCAGCCGCTGCTCAAACCTTTAATTGACATTCCCAAGCTGGCTACTCTGGCTCAGGGCATGGTCCGGGATGTCATCAATTCCTTCGTCAATAAAGATACAGATCTGGCCCGCTCAGTCATTTTGAGAGATAATGAGGCTGATGAATTAAGGAATCTGGTTCAATCAGAACTGATAAATGATTATATGAAAAAAGACGCCACTACTGTTCCTCGGGCTATTCCTCTCCTGCTGGTGGCCAGGCATTTGGAGCGGATCTGCGATCACGCTACCAACATTGCTGAGGATGTCATCTACATGGTCAAAGCAGAAGTGGTCAAACATCGGCCAGAAAGTCTAAAATAATTCAGCCTGAAAACTGCTGTATTAATTGCGATGAGAGAAAAACTTAAAAATGATCATATCAAGGAATTCTCTGCTCTGGCCAGCCAAGCTGGCCCTGATTTTTATTCTTTTTTCCCCTTTCACCGCTTTCGCTCAGGAAAAGACCGACCAGGTACGGGTGGAAAAACCAGCTTATAAAGTGACTGTTAATGCAGTGACTCTGGCGGTAACAGTTCAGGATAATCGTGGGCGTTATATTAATAACCTGCAAGAAGAACATTTTATCATCTATGAGAATGGCGAAAAAAAGACTATCAGCTATTTTCAGCATGATGAGAGAGCTCCTCTGAGTCTGACTGTCCTGCTGGACGTCAGCGGGAGCATGGCTCTGGATAATAAATTTGAAGAATGTCGGCAAGCTTTAAAAATACTGGCTGAGAAAGTCCTGTCTCCCCGGGATGAAGTGGCTCTTCTGGTGTTTGCTGATGGTCAGGTGGAAGTAGCGGCCGGTCATTCGACAGATAAGACGGCTTTTCTGGCTGCTCTGGACAAAGAAGAGGCCTATGGCAAAACAGCTTTAAATGATGCAGTGGCTGCTTCTCCTCAGTATGCGATCAGAGCTAAAAATGAAAAAAGGGCACTTCTCTTAATTACTGATGGCCTGGAGAATGACAGTCAAGCTTCAGCTGAAGAGGCTCTGGACATTGCCCGACGAGTGGAGGTGCCAATTTATGTTATAGGTTATAAGATACCAAAAGCCGAGGAAATACTGGCCAGGCATAAAAAATCGGCCAGCCAGACACCGGCTGGAATAATTCAAACTCTGGATTTATTTGCTGCTGCCACCGGTGGACGGGCTTTTTTCCTGGATAATATGGAAGAATTACTGGCTTCAATTTATGACATAAAGAAGGAGCAGAGCCATCAATATATCATTGGTTATACCTCTTATCGCGAGGATGACCGTTATCGGCGACTCCTGGTTATAACCAGCAAAGGGAATTACCGGATCAGAACCCGTCAGGGCTACTAAGGTAGAGGAGAACAATTTTTTTGAATCCGGCTGAAAAACTTCATTCAGGCGACTATAATAAGAACAGGCAAAAGCGATCAGGCTTCGGTTTTATTCTTAAATCAAAAAAAAGGAGTAAATCGAATGAAAAAAAGTCTTAGCTGGTCAATTGTCCTGGTTCTGGCGGCTTTCCTGCTGGTCCAGGGATGTGCTTCTAAAAAATTTGTCAATACTGAGGTCTCGTCGGTGGATAAAAAGGTAGCCAGTCTCTCCACCGAGGTCGAAGAGACGCAGAAGAGAATAAGAGAGCATGATGAAAAACTAGCTACCATTGGCGAGCTGATTAACCAGCAGAATGGTCAGATTAAACAGGTTGATGGCAAGATTGAAGAAGTCAAAACCATGATTAAAGGCAATCTGGTGATGAAAGCCACTCTCAGCAACAATGAAGCTAAATTTGCCTTTAACAGTGCCGAGCTCAGCCAGGAAGCCAGAGCTGCTCTGGACAGATTTGTCCAGCAGTTGATTGAGGAAAACAGGGGAGTCTATATAGAGATTCAGGGTCACACTGATAATGTTGGCCCGGAAGAGGTGAATCTGGCTCTTGGTCGGAAGAGAGCTGAAGCAGTCATGATGTATCTGTATAAAACCTATCAGATCCCGCTTTATCGCATGTCGGTAGTCAGCCTGGGAAGTTCGGTACCGGTAGCTGATAATTCGACCCGGGAAGGCCGGGCCCAGAATAGAAGAGTCGAAATACTGGTCTATGAATAAAAAACAGGGAACGCCGGCTTAACTTCCCGTTTGATCGGGCTTGATAGCCAATCTTAGTTTTTTAATCTAGATAGTAGGGGTCTATCTCGCAGGAGGTCTGCTTATTTCCAGCGGAAAGGTGTCCGCTGGCCAAAATCAGGTAGAAGATGCTCTTCAGACTGGAAAGGTTCAGGCTGGAGAAAAAGATAACTGAAGTTATAACTGGCAGCGCGAGACATGACCTTTTGGTATTCCTGACGGCTAACTTCACGCTGCAGCTCGGCTGGGGCTCGGAAGCAAGGATGATATTGACTCATCAAGCTTAGCCCGACCGTCGTGGACAGGTTTTTAGCTATCCAATCGACGATCTCCAGAGAATCCTCCGAATGGCCGGGCAGAACCAGGTGGCGGATGATTAAGCCCCGGGTGGCAATATCTTCATTATTAAGAATGAGCTCGGGCTGCTGACAATACATCTCCTCAATAGCCAGATGAGCCTGCTCGAAATAATCAGGTGCCGCCGAATATTTTTTTGATAATTCCGAGGACATATATTTCAGATCAGGCAGGTAGATATCAACAATCCCTCTTAGTTCCTCAATGACCTCAATTGAGTCATAGCCATTGGAATTATAAACAATGGGAATCGTCAACCCACGGCTATAAGCAATCCTCAGGGCCCTGAGCACAGGCAAAATGACGTGGGTTGGTGAAACCAGATTGATATTGAGTGCACCCTGAGCCTGAAGGTTAAGCATAAACCCGGCCAGCTGTTCATCGCTAACCAGTTCGCCTTGATTCAGCCAGCTCAGCTGGTAATTCTGGCAGAACAGGCATTTCAGGTTACAGCCGGCAAAAAAAATGGTCCCGGAGCCAGGAGCGCTGCTCTGTCCACCCTGGCCACTAAGGACAGGCTCTTCACCATAATGAAGCAAACTGGTTGAAACCCGAGCCTGATCTCCCGTCTGACAGACACCTGTCTGTCTGTTGAGGCGATTAACCTGGCAACAGCGCGGACAGAGGCAGCAGCTGGAAGCCCGGGGATAAAGTCTGGTCAGAGCCCTCTCTATTGCTGCCAGTTTTCTCTCAATAAAAAACTCTTTATTCATGGTTTTTGTTAACACCGCTCGTGCCCCGAGCTTGAGCTGGCCTTTAAAGTGTTCATTTCAAATTATAGCAGAGATTCCAGGCCTTTAATAAGGATAGAGGTCACAGTTTGGAGGCAATCCTTCCGGGTCAGTAGAGAATCAGTTCAGAAAATGAATAATAATTCCGCCTCCTTGTTAGTTTTGCCCAAAATGTGTATAGTTAATCATAACTGTGGACAGAATTGAGGCCACAGGGTTAGACAAAATCGGGACAAAAAACAATTGATAGACTTTATAGAAAAGTTTATTGATATCCTCATCCACGTTGATCGCTATATTAGCCAGTTCATCGATCAATTTGGAATCTGGACCTACCTTGTACTCTTTTTGGTCATTTTTGCCGAGACCGGCCTGGTGATAACTCCTTTTTTTCCCGGTGATTCTCTCCTGTTTGCGGCTGGGGCGATTGCTGCCATCGGTGACCTGAATATTATCAACCTTTTCCTGTTACTCAGTCTGGCCGCTTTTCTGGGCAACCTGAGTAACTACTGGATAGGCTATAAAATTGGCCCAGAAATTTTTAAGAAAGAAAGGAGCCGTCTTTTTAATAAGAATTATCTTAACCGCACCCATGAATTTTATGAAAAGCACGGTTCTATAACCATAGTCATCGCTCGCTTTATGCCTTTTATCCGGACTTTTGCTCCCTTTGTAGCTGGAATAGGAAAAATGACCTATTTTAAGTTTTTGATTTACAGTCTGGTTGGCAGTGTCATGTGGGTTGCTCTATTTTTATTCGGCGGGTACTATTTTGGCAATATCTCGGTAGTTAAAGAAAATTTTTCCCTGGTGATTATAGCCATCATTGTCATCTCGCTGATCCCCGCAGCCATCAGCTATATTCATAGCCGGAAAGGCAGCAAAGCATCAGCAACCGGAGAACCTGACAGGCCGGAAGGCTGATCAGCTAACAGGTAGCGGTTCTTATCGCTTATTCCAGACTGATATTCAGCAGTTCAGAAAGAAATCCACTATCAAGGACCGTCTTAGCTGTTCTATCAATGTGCAGGGGAGTGACTGAGACCCAGCCCTCGTCCACCAGATGGACATCTGAGTTCTTTGGACCAACGGCCTGGGGGTGACCTACACCAATCCAGAAATAAGTTTTCCCTCGTGGATCTTTCTTTTTAATAAGCTCCGGGGCATAACGCCTTTCGCCCAGCCTCGAGATTTTTAACCCTTTGACCGGAAAGGGAGGAATATTGATATTAAGATAAACCCGTGGTGGAAACTTTTTTCCCTGAAGAGCCTCTACTATTTTTTTGACCAGAGCAGCTGACTGCTCAAAATCGTATTGCCGGTGGTTGCGGCTCAAAAGAGATACAGCCAGGGAAGGAAGGCCCATAAAAGTTCCCTGAAGAGCTGCAGCTACCGTACCGGAGTAAGAAACATCCTGACAGCCAAGATTGGCTCCCAGGTTCATGCCAGAAATAAGAAAATCTGGTTTTTCAGGCAGGACATATTTTAAAGCGATATAGACACAATCAGCCGGAGTACCATCAACGGCAAAAACATTGTCTCCCACTTTTTCAGCTCGAAGAGGTTGTCTCAGAGTCAGGGCAAGTGATATGGAGCTTCTTTCCCGGTCGGGCGCAACTATATATACCCGGGCATAAGGTTTCAATTCTTCCGCCAGGGCAATTATCCCCGGAGAATTATAGCCATCATCATTGGTCAGGAGAATTAGTTTCTTTTTGTTAGCTGATATACTGGAAGACTTATTCATTTGTTTTGATTATCTTATAAAAAAATCGGGACGAGCGGATTTGAACCGCTGACCCCATGCACCCCAAGCATGTGCGCTACCAGGCTGCGCCACGTCCCGATATTTCAAAAAGTGAAAATTACTTTAACCTTTTTTTTGCTTTTTTTCAAGAGCCCTCAAAATTTCAATTAATTCTTCTTTTATCTGACTGATGGTGGCCAGTGCTTTTTCCGGGGGAATACGGTCTGTCTTTAAACCGAATTCTTCTTCAATTTTTCTTTTTATTCCGGCATTGGTTAGTGTGCCTTCTCCCAGCAGTTCTTTAATCCTGGAGATGATAAGAACATCCTTCTGGCGGTAGACAGCCTGACCACTGGCTGTCTGGCCGGCAAAAAAGACCGGAAACTCTTTTTCCCAGGCCTGAAGGGTGGCCTGGTCGATTTGAAGCAGCCGGCAGACTTCAGCTGCCGAAAAAACAAGTTTTTTGCTGATGGCTGGATTTATGTCCCGGACTTTTGAGTCTTGATTCATGAGCTAACTTCATCAAAACTCTAACATTTAACTGGTGAGCCGTCAAGAATGTCTGGCTACTACCAGTGGTTTCCATTCAGCCTGATTTATGCTAAAAATAACTTAAAAGAAAGTTTCTTGAGGTAGATAAAATGTCCGGCTTAGTCAAAACCAAGATCATAGTCACCATCGGGCCAAAATGTCAGGCGGCAGAAACTATCAGGCAATTAATTGAAGCTGGGACTGATATTTTTCGCCTGAACTTTTCCTACGGAACTTATCAGGAGCATCAAAAGAATATAGAAAATATAAGGCTTATGTCTAAGGAGACAGCAAAAAATGTTTCTATTCTGCAAGATCTGCAGGGTCCCAAAATCCGCCTGAAAGAAATTGAAGGGGGACGGGCCTGGTTAAAGGAAGGGGACGAATTTATCCTGACCGAGAGGGAAGTAAAGGGCAACAGCCACCAGGCCAGCATCAGCTATGGTGAAATCATAAGAGATGTTAAGCCGGGGGAGGTTCTTTATATCAATGATGGCTTGATTAAATTAGAAGTCAGAGAAGTTACAGCTCAGGAGATAATCACCAGGGTGATCGAAGGTGGAGAAATAGGCAGTTATAATGGTATTAATTTTCCTCAAAGCCAGCTATCTATCCCGGCCATGACTGACAAAGACAAGCAGGATCTGTCTTTTGGCCTTGAGACTGGTGTTGATCTCGTAGCCTTGTCCTTTGTTAAAACCAGGGCCGATCTGATGCTGATCAAATCATTAATGGAGCAGGCAGGGACAACTATTCCGGTTATCGCTAAAATTGAAAAGTGGGAAGCAGTCAATCACCTGGAAGAAATTATAGCCGAGGCGGAGGGGATGATGGTCGCCCGGGGTGATCTGGGTGTCGAGTTGCCGCTGGAAAAGATTCCAATCATTCAAAAAAAGATCATTTCGCTGGCCAGAAGTTGCGGCAAACCGGTTATTACTGCTACCCAGATGCTAAATTCGATGATCGAAAATCCGGTGCCAACCAGAGCTGAGGTCAATGATGTGGCTAATGCTGTTTTTGATGGAACCGATGCCCTGATGCTCTCCAACGAAACGGCGGCCGGCAAATACCCGGTGGAAGCTGTCAAGATGATGAGAAAAATTGTTCTGGAAACTGAAAATTCCGACCTTTTTGTCCATCAGATTGAAACCAGCCCGGAACCAGATGAACTGGTGGTCCCGGAGGCGATTGCTATTTCTGTCAAAAAAATTGCAGAGAGAGTGGGAGCCAGAGTCATCATTACTGCTACCGAAAGCGGGAAAACCGCCTGCCTTATTTCCAAATATCAACCAGCTCAGCCTGTACTGGCCCTGACCCCCTCCCTTAAAACCCTGCGGTTTTTAAATCTCAAATGGGGAGTTTATCCCTGCCAGGTTGAAAGGTTTAAATCAGTAGATGAAATATTAAAGGAAGGACCGGCACTGGCCCAGCAGCTAGGTTTTATCCAGCCCGGCCAGAATTACCTGATTACCTGCGGTACCCACACAGGTATTACCGGCAGTACCAACCTGCTGAAAGTTGACAGATGCTGATTAAACAGAAAATCAGCTTCGGCCCTCTCTGAATTTTAAAATAGCTTTCAGCATAAGATTTTTAACAAGGTGCGAATTATTCTTTATTTTTTCCTGGTGATAGAAAATTTCTCGCCGGGCAGCAGGACATGCATGATCAGGCCACGAATGCCAATTGAACGTCGTGGGCCAGCAGTTATTTGAGCTTTAGAGGCATCATAAATAATGACGTTCTTGTTGCCAATAACATCGAAGGACTGATCAGGATAAACAATAATGGCTGTGTCCTCATCAATACCTATCCCCAGCAGTTCTGGATGTCCGGCTATGACGCTGATCAAACGGTTATGCCGCTTGCGAGTCGCAAAATGCTGATCGATAATAGCTGTTTTGATGAGACCTAATCCCCTGGCCAGAATAACATTGCCGGCTTCAATTGTCTCGAATTCATGGCCTTCTTCTGGTTTTCTGGCTTCGTCACCGGTAATCATCAGCTCGCTCATTACTGCTGCCCCGGCACTGGTTCCGCCAATAACTGCCCCCTGCTGATAGAGATCCAGGATCGTCTTGTGGACAGGTGTATCCAGAATCGCTTCGGTGATTCGGGACTGATCTCCTCCAGAGAAAAAGATACCGCCGCTGCCGGTGAGCCATCTGGCCCGGGCATAATCTTCAGCCTCCCGCCGGGTAAAGTTATAAAAGACGACATCCCTGGCTCCCAGATTCTGAAACTCTTCTACCAGGCTTTTGCCTGTTTCTTCGGGCGTTGAACTGGCCATAGGCAAAACGACTATCCGGCCCTGGCCAGCTTTCGAAGCCAGCTCAATGAATTTTTTCATCATATCTTCCGAGCGATCGCCGCCCCCGATAATAAACAGGTGACCCTTCGGGCGGCCCTGAGCCTGAGCGGCAATGGGCGACAGTAAAAAAGACAGAAATGTTAACAAGGCAATTAAAATCCCGGGGAAAATAAAGACCTTTGACTTGATCGTTTTCATTTTCTACTTCTCCTCTGGACATTTTAACTGATTTGTTACCTGGTGACAAAGGTTTTTAGCTTCTTTACATTAAATGAAACCTGGCCCATAATAAATTGAAAGCAGCAGGTAAATAACAGGTAAATGATGATCTTAACAGCTTAAAAGATGTGAGTATAAAGGACTGATATGGCCAGGCGGGACAACAGGCAGGATAAAGAAAATCAGGTCAGGGAAACCAGGCATGTTCCTCTGGCCGAGAGGATGAGGCCTCAAACTTTTGACCGCTTTTATGGACAGGAGCATCTTCTAGGTCCGGGCAAGATTTTGACCGAGCTGATTGAGTCGGGTCAGCTGGTCTCAATAATTTTCTGGGGACCACCCGGTTCGGGCAAAACCACCCTGGGTATGATGCTGGCCAGGCATTTTGGACTGAACTGTCTGTTTTTCAGTGCTGTCCTTTCCGGAATTAAAGAAATAAAAGAAGTCATGGCCCAGGCCGAGCAACAGAAAAAAATGTACGGTCAACCGCTGATAATATTTATTGACGAAATCCATCGTTTCAATAAAGCCCAGCAATCGGCTTTTCTTCCTTATGTGGAGAGAGGAGATGTTATTCTATTTGGTTCAACTACCGAAAACCCTTCTTTCGAGGTCATCGCTCCCTTGCTGTCAAGAACCAGAGTACTGGTTCTTAAGCCCCTGGATAAAGAAGCCTTAAGGAAAATTATCAATGATGCACTGACCGATGAAATCAACGGGCTGGGCCAGCTGCATCTAACAATAAGCGAGGAGGCTCTGGAGCTTCTTTATGATCAGTCCAATGGAGACGCCAGGAGAGCGCTTAATGCTCTGGAGATAGCCGCCAGCCTGACCCGCAGCCGGGAAATTACCGTCAAGGAGATAGAAGAGGCTCTTCAAAAGAGAACGCTTGTTTATGATAAAAGCGGTGAGGAGCACTATAATCTTATTTCTGCTCTGCATAAAAGCCTCAGAAATTCGGACGTCGATGCTTCTCTTTACTGGCTGGCCAGAATGCTCTATGCCGGAGAAGATCCGCTCTATATCGCCAGACGGTTGATAAGATTCGCTTCTGAGGACATTGGACTGGCTGATCCTCAGGCTCTGGCCTTAGCTCTTCAAGCCAAAGAAGCCTATGATTTTCTGGGCTCACCCGAGGGCGAACTGGCTCTGGCTGAGGCGGTCGTTTATCTGGCTTCAGCTCCGAAGAGTAATCGAGTTTATGCTGCTTTTGGCCAGGCTATGAAAGAAGTCGAAGAAAGTCCTTTTGAGCCCGTTCCACTTCATATCAGAAATGCAGTTACCCCTCTGATGAAGGAAATAGGCTATGGCCAGGATTATCAATACGCCCATGACAGTCCAGTCTCCACGACCGACATGGAAACTTTTCCAGAAAGACTGAAAGGTAGAAAATATTATCATCCAGGTCATCTCGGCTTTGAAAAAGAAATCAAAAAACGGATTGATTGGTGGGAAGCTCTGAAGGAAAAAATCAGGCAAGAGAAGGCTTCCAAAGAATAAGCTCACTCTTACTGGCGATGGGATTCATCATCAGGAGCTGGCTCTCTGCTTTTAATCTTTATCTGTAATTTTTTCTGTGGACTGGCTTTCTTCCTGTCTTCTTAATTCAGAGCTTTTGTCATCAGGGCTGGCCTCATTTTGGGCTTTGCCCTGCAGCGGGGTTTTTGATTTTTCCCCTGATTCCTCTTCTGGCCGGTCACTCATCTCTATCTGGCTGTTTTTGCTTCCCTTCTTCTTATCCTGCATTTCCTTGATAAGATAATAAACCTCCCAGCCGATTTCATCAGCCAGGCAACCCAGGCAGGAACGGGGAGTAGTGGCTATTTCCCCCTCTTCAATTTTTTCTTTTAATATTTCTTTGACCAGTTTTCGAATCTTATAGACCAGAATATAATTAACCATAATTTAAATGATATCAGTGCCTTAATAATTAGTAAAGCTAAGACAGAAAAGCAAACGTAGCCCTAAAATGCCTGCAGCTCCAAAACTCTAGTGGCCGCCGCGGCTGGCTAATTTATTACGTTTATTAAAGATTAAAGCCCTGGCTTATTGGTTAATCCAGCCAGGCCGGCCCCACCAGCAAATTTTAACTGCAATTACATCCGATACAGGCGAAAATAAAGGCCGGGAATGAAGAGCCTGGTTGATAAAAGGGAAGTTCTAATTTAAAATCGAAACTAACTTTAATAGTCCTGAAAAAGTTAATGTATCAGCTAATGACGACCAGAAAAGGCAAAAAGAGGAACAGGAAAGTATCCATTTCAGCAACCGCGATCATTATAAACACCATCTGCGTCTCCTTTATGTTAATTTTATGGCTTCAGCTCGGCGCCGCCCAGGGGGGCAAGGCAGGTTCCTCCTCCTTAGTTCTAGCAGCTCCCGGCTACCAGCCAGCTGGCCAACGGGCTCTGGAAAGAAGTTTTACCAGGGTGGAAGGAGCTATCATCAGGGGTCCGGTCAGTGAAAAACGCCTGGCTCTGGTCTTTACTGCCGATAGCTATGGCGAGGGCCTGCCTTTGGTTCTTTCCACGCTCCAAGAGCGGCAAATCAAAGCCTCTTTTTTCTTAACCGGCAACTTTTTGCGCCAGCCCGAATTTTCGCCTTTAGTAAAAAAGATGATAGAAGACGGACATTATGTTGGCCCTCATTCTGACCGCCATCTTCTTTATTGCGACTGGCAGGACCGTCAGAAAACTCTGGTTAGCCGATCTGAATTTTTCTCTGACCTGGAAAATAACTATATTGAGCTGGCCCGCTTTGGACTCAACAAAGAAACTTCTCCTTATTTTCTCCCGCCTTATGAATGGTATAACCAGGAAATTGCTAACTGGAGCGAGGAAGCTGGCCTCGTCCTGGTTAATTTCACTCCCGGAACCTCTTCTAATGCTGATTATACTACTCCTGATGATGCCAGTTATCTTTCCTCAGAAGAGATTTATCAGAGAATTTTGAGCTATGAAAAAAGTGATCCTCATGGTTTAAATGGCTTTATTCTTCTAATTCATCCCGGCACTTCTCCAGCCAGAACTGATAAATTTTATAACCGCCTGGGGCAGCTTTTGGATGAACTGAGTGCTCGCGGCTATTCCATGGTGAGGATTGATGAATTGCTGGTTACAGCCAGAAAAGAAAAAGAGCCCGGACTGACTGCCAGAACTTCGAATAGCGAAAATTTTATGCCTTCTCTTTCCACTCTCTGGAAAGAAGAATGGCCAGGTAAAATCCTGGGGTTGGCTTTTTTAGATAACCAGCTGGTTATCTGGACAACCGAACAAGGACAGCTGGTGCTGGCTGAGGCGGACAGTGGTCAGATTATAAAGTCGGTGGAGTCAGGGGCAAGATGGGTCTGGCCTCCGTTTCCTGGTAGCCATGGGCTCTGGCTGGTTTCAGACTCTGCAGTCTGGCTGATAAGTCGAGATGGCGACATAATCAGAAAAATCACGGTTGCTTTTGATCTGGTCTTTCCGCCTGTTGAAAATGATGGACTGCTTTACCTTCTCGGCCAATCCAGACAGGAAGCCAGGCGGCCTCTTTCAGGCGAAATTATCTGGCAGAGTTCCCTGATTATTGATCCATCTGTCGCTCCGGCCTGGGGAGTTTCTTCTCTTTTCTGTCAGGAAGATACTGGCCCGATTATCAGCCTGGATAAGAAAACCGGTCTAGTGTCAGAAGTGTATGGACCGTCAGAAAAGGTCAGCCTGCTAGGCCGCTCGCCCGATGATAATGCTCTCCTTATCGGAACTGAAACGGGCCGTATCATAAAATATAATCTTCATAGACAAAAAACCAGCTGGTCGGTCAATCTGGGTAGCCAGCGAGTAGAACATCTGCTAATCAAGGGAAAAAATCTTTATGTTCTGACCTCGGGGGCTGTGCTTTATAAACTGAGCCTGGCTCGTGGTCATCTTCAAAACTGGCAAGCAATTCCAGCCCGTCCTGGTGGCCGACCTTTGATTTTTTCTGATGAAATAATTGTCCCTTCCCTTGACAATGTGCTTTTTGGTTTTGAACTGAATTCACTTCAAAATTCTTCAAAAACAATTTTTCCAGCTGAGCTGGCCACTGAACTGGTTTTAAGGCCCACTGCCGGGCAGTCCGGGGCGAGGGATCTTCTGGCTGTCGGGCTTTATGACTATGTTTTGAATAAAAGCCTGGTGGTGGCTCTGGTCAAAGAACCGCAGATTTTTATTGAGGCCACACCTCCTTCGCCTCAAGCCCCCGGAGAGAGGATTATAATAACAGTTAGAACTTCAGGCTTTAGTCGACCGAAATATGAATTCTACTTACGGACAGCCGATGGCCAGGAAAAGCTCGGAAGAAAAGCTTCAACCAGCAACACCTGGGCCTGGTTGCCGGTGAAAGAAGGCCGGTATACGATTGTCGTTAAAGTATCAGATAAAAAGCTGACCGAAAAAGCTGAGTTGAGCTATAATATCACTCGAATTTTAAACTAGATTCGAATAGAAAGGAGCTCAAGATGACAAGAGAGGAAGCTCTGGAACTATTACAGCAGCATCTTCATCAGCCGAACCTTGTCAAGCATTGCCTGGCCGTTGAGCAATGTATGAGGGCTCTGGCCAGAAGACTGGGCGGGAATGAAGACACCTGGGGTCTGGCCGGTCTGCTGCATGACCTTGATTATGAAGTGACTGAAAAGAGTCCGGAACTTCACACTAAGGAGACAGTCAAAATGCTCGCCCCTTATAATTTGCCGGCTGAAGTTCTGCAGGCGATTCAAGCTCATGCCGGGCAGGTACCGTGTCAATCGGCTATGGACTGGTCTATCTATGCGGCTGACCCGACGACCGGTCTGATCATTGCCGCCGCCCTGATGCATCCCTCTAAGAAGCTGAAGGCGGTTGATCTTAACTTTCTAAAGCGGCGCTTTAAGGAAAAAGGTTTTGCTCGCGGAGCCAGAAGAGAAGAAATAGAGAAATGTACCAATCTTGGCCTGACCCTGGATGAATTTCTTGGTATTTGCCTGGAGGCCATGCAGGCTATTGACCAGGAGCTGGGCTTAGCCTGATAGACTGTAAGATAAGAGTTAAAAAATAAGGGCGATGGATACTCGCTTTCAATTGTGGTGACTGGAGGAAAAATGGATCCAATCATCAGTCTGAATTTGATTGACTACCTCATTCTGGCTGCTTATGTAGTTATAACCATTGTTGTTGGCTATGCTCTGAAAAAGTATATGAAGACCAGCGAGGATTTTTTCCTTTCTGGTCGGTCTTTGCCCAGCTGGATAACCAGTCTGGCTTTCCTCTCAGCCAACCTGGGTGCCCTGGAAGTGATCGGGATGGTAGCCAATTCCGCCAAATATGGCATTTTAACCGTCCACTTCTACTGGATTGGGGCTATACCGGCCATGGTTTTCCTGGGTATCTTCATGATGCCTTTTTATTACAATACCAGGGTCAGAAGTGTCCCCGAATATCTTAAGCTGAGATATAACGAAGCCACCCGCGGACTAAATGCTTTTTCATTCGCTATTATGACCCTTCTGATGAGTGGCATCAGCATGTATGCGATGGCTTTGATTTTTAGAATGATGCTGGGCTGGTCACTGACTGCCAGCATTCTCCTGTCAGCCGGCGTGGTCTTAATTTATGTTTTCTTCGGTGGACTATCTTCTTCTATCTATAACGAGGTCATCCAGTTCTTTCTGATCTGGTTGGGGCTGCTGCCTGTTGTCTATGTTGGTCTCAAAGCGGTCGGTGGATTCTCAGGTCTGGCGGCTAAACTCCCTGATACCTTTCTTCATGCCTGGAAGAACATGGGCAGCGCGGCGGCCAATCCGATGGGAGTCAACTGGATGGGAGTGGTGCTGGGGCTTGGCTTTGTTCTGTCCTTTGGCTACTGGACAACAGATTTTCTGGTGGTGCAGAGGACCCTGGCTTCAGAAAACATCAATGCTGCGCGCCGGACGCCGATTATGGCCGCCTTTCCCAAAATGCTGGTTCCGTTGATCGTCGTTGTGCCGGGTCTTATAGCGGTGGCTATTCTGCCTGAATATTCAGTTGCTCTACAGGGCTCAGCTACTCCCGATTATAATTCGGCTCTGATCCTTTTACTGGCCCATTATTTGCCCAACGGTGTTCTGGGTCTGGCCATCACCGGTCTTTTAGCCAGTTTTATGTCAGGCATGGCCGGTAACGTGACAGCTTTTAACACCGTCTGGACTTATGATATCTACGGAACCTACATCAAGAAAAATATGCCAGATGAACATTACCTGATGATGGGTAAACTGGCTACCATCTTCGGTGTTCTGTTCAGCATCGGCACCGCTTATATTGTTCAGTCATTTCCTAACCTGATGGATTATATGCAGCTAATTTTTTCCTTTTTCAATGCACCGCTTTTTGCTACTTTCCTGTTAGGTATGTTCTGGAAAAAAGCCACTCCCTGGGGCGGTTTTTTTGGCCTGCTCTCGGGAATCGTGGCGGCTGCCGGTCATTATCTGCTTTATAAGTTAAATGTCATCCATTACTCGAGTGAAATGGCGGCTAACTTTTTCCAGGCCTGGTGGGCCTGGCTGACTGATTTTGTCGTGACGATTGTGGTCAGCTTCTTTACCAGGAAAAAAGCTGAGTCCGAGTTGAAGGGCCTGGTTTACAGCCTGACCCCAAGAACAAAAGGCTCGGAGATGTTCTGGCGCCGGCCTGAAGTCTGGGGTTCCGTCGCCCTGATTGTTATGGTTATTTTGAATATAATATTCTGGTAATTTACAATTAAATAAAATGGCTGTGAAAAGGAAGTGATGTTATGGCTGAGAAAAAAAGCGGTTCTCATTTTTTTGATCTGAAAATTCCCCTGGGCAGCCTTCTCAGCTTTTATGGTTTGCTCCTTCTGCTCTATGGCCTTTTCGGTCCGCGCCACATCTATGAAAAATCTCTCGGTCTCAATGTCAATTTAATCTGGGGGGTGGTTATCCTTTTAACTGGCGGGCTATTTCTGGGTTTTGCTTATTTCCGCCGGAGGAACTCTAATTAGCCAGGGCTGACTTGAAAAAGCCGGCTGATTTTCATTTTTGGCAGGAGCATCGGTGAAAATAGCTAACCTGTCCAAACTTTTTCTCCTTCCAGCTATTATTTCTATTATTTGTCTGGCAGCAGCCTGGCCGGTGGCAAGCGGTCTGGAGTCAAAATATCTCAGGGGGAGGCAGAAGGTGACCGAGCAAGAATCTCTCGATAAATACTTTTCCGGGCTGGTTGCTAACAACGAACCTGGTCTGGCGGCAGTGGTCATAAGAAATGGCCTGCTGCCAGAGTTTTATACGGCTGGGGTGGCTGATATCAGAACCCTTCAGCCAATTACCTCTAAAACCAATTTTCGCTTAGCCTCGGTGACCAAACAGTTTACAGCCTGTGCGGTTATGCTGTTAGCCAGGGATGGGCGGCTGCAATATGATCAAAGCTTAAAGGATTATTTTCCGGATTTCCCGGCTTATGGTCAGGCCATTACCATCAGGCATCTTTTGACCCACACCTCAGGTATACCCGATTATGAGGACCTGCTACCACCGGCTGATCCAGCCAGAACAATTGAAGAACAGCAAATAACTGATAACCAGGTGCTGGAGCTGCTGAAACAACAGAGAAGGGGGAAGTTCAGGCCCGGCGAGGAGTGGAGTTATAGCAACTCCGGCTATGTTCTACTCGGGCTCATGGTTGAGAAGGCTTCAGGACAACCATTGGATCAATTCTTGCATGACAGGATTTTTGCCCCACTGGGGATGGAAACCACAGTCCTCTATGAACGAACTAAAAATACTGTGCAGAACCGGGCTTACGGTCATACCAGGGTGGCCGGCCGCTGGGAAATTCAGGATCAGAGCCTGACCTCGGCCACCAGAGGCGATGGCCGGATATATTCTTCAGTTGAGGATCTTGTTAAATGGGATGAGGCCTGGCGGGGTGAAACACTGCTGTCAGCTGAGGAAAAGAAGCTGGCCCTGACTCCGGTCAAGGTCAGGGGAAGAGGCCCGGTTGGGCCTGACGGACAGCCGGCTGCTTATGGCTTTGGCTGGTTCCTCAATCCCTGGCAAGGACACCAGAGAGCCTGGCACTATGGTGAAACGAACGGTTTTAGAACAACAATCCAGCGATTCTATGAAGATGGCCTGACCATTATTATTCTGGCCAATCGAGATGACCTTGATCCTTCTTCTCTGGCTCTTCAGCTCACTGGAAATTTTTTACGGTTGAAAAATAAATAGAAGCTTTTACTTTTTAATGATGATCGGTGGTCCCTCAGGGACAAAGGGCTTATAAACCACACCCTTTCTTTTTTGTTCAAACTCTTCTTTCATGGCCTGGATATATTTTGGGTTTTCGTACATGTCAACCATGGTCGTGGCCAGAATCTGAGCGGCATAAATCAGGCCTTTATGTCCGATGGACATTCCGCCGCAGGCTACCACCGGCCAGGCATGCCAGGGTGTGTCCAGCGGGGCAGTGGTCACATTAAAACTTAAAGTCGGTACCTGCCAGCTGACGTCGCCCACATCGGTTGAACCTCCCTCCGGATCAGGCTTGGGCGCCGCCCAGGGCTGAATAGTTTCATCCAGTCCTTTGGGCTCAAGCCCCAGCGATTTCTGGATCTCCTTGGCAAATTCCTGCTCCTCAGGTGTAAACTTTATCGGGCCGAGCCAGTTCATATTATTGGAAATTAGTTTTTCACCGGTCAGATTAACCAGAGTTTCCCAGTTCCCCCCATGAACGGTCAATTTCTGTTCGACTTCAGCCATCAAGGCTGCTCCTTCAGCCAGGTGGCGGGCTCTGTCCATCAGCTGCTGGACTCCTGTTCCTTTTGAATCGCGGAGCCAGCACCACAATCTGGCATAGGCCGGAACAACGTTGGGGACATCTCCGCCATTAAGAATTGAATAGTGCATCCGGACGGTTGGCTTGACAAATTCACGCATCCGGTTAAGTCCGGTAGTATATAATTCCAGGGCGGCGAGGGCACTCCGGCCATTCCAGGGGTCGCCGGCGGCATGAGCTGCCCGGCCAAAAAACTCAATGATAAATTCGACAATGGCCTGAGACCCGTCAACTGATACTTCTGTTTCCTGGCCGGGGTGCCAGGTCAAGCAGGCATCAAGGTCATTAAATAAGCCAGCCCGGACCATATAAACCTTGCCGCCAGTAGCTTCCTCAGCCGGTGTACCATAAAAGCGGATGGTACCTTTAAGTTTTCCTGACTCGATTAATTCTTTGATAGCCAGAGCTGAGGATAAAGCGGCTGTCCCCAACAAATTATGCCCGCAGCCCTGCCCGGGTGCTCCAGGCTGAAGGGCTTCTTTGACTGGTTGAGCCTTTTGTGATAGTCCCGGGAGGGCATCATACTCGCCCAGGACGCCAATTACCGGCCGGCCCTGGCCATAAGTTGCGATGAAGGCAGTTGGCAAGCCAGCCACACCCCGTTCAACCTTAAAACCCTGAGCCTCAGCATAATCCGCCAGGAGTTTGGATGATTGAGTCTCTTCCAGGGCTGTTTCAGCCAGCTGCCAGATCCGGTCGCTCAGGGTGATAATCTCAGCTTTATGTTTTTCGATAGAAGCCAGAGCTTCTTTTTTCTTTTTATCGGTGGGATTGGCTCCAGCCGAAATAGTGGAAATTAAAAAAGTGGCCAGAATGACTAAGATTAAAACCGAAAAGACTGAATTTTTTTTCTCAATCATCATCGCCTCTCCTTTCTGGCCGTAAAAGCTAATCAGAAAAAATTTATTATAGAATAATATAATTCAACCTGCTTTTTATTCAATTTTTTTATATATGGCTGCTTAAGGCCTTATCATTTAAAGACAGCTTGGCCAACTGTAAGAGTATCGCCCTTAGACCCGGTTACTTTCAACCAGAAAATAGAGGTTTATCAAAGAGAATATCTAAAAGATTAGACCGTTCAAAGAAGTCAGACGGGGGAATGAGAGCCTATCTATTTGGGCAGGATATTTATAAATTAATCGCTCAGCCTAGAATAATGCTCCGGAATAGCTCAGACCTCAGAATTTGAATCACTGCGACTATTGGGATAAAATTAAGACTAAAAGTTTAACTCCTGGCAAGCGGGCCTGAAGTCCGAGAGATAGAAATGACAAATGACCAAGTCAGGTTCGAAACGGCCTGGCTTCTCGCTGTGGCCAGGAGTCTGAGATGAAATTCCGGTGGCCAGTTTTTTAAGCCAAAAGTCTGGCCTTTTTATATCAGATAATGACCGCCAAGGATGGCTCGAGACAGGGCTGATGGCGAGAGGATAGGGCTTGAACGACAATGAAAAATAGCGAAAAGTCTTATAATCAGGAAGAAAATAAGAAAGCCGAGCAAAATGGCCAGAAGCACCGCCGGCGAATTTGTTATTTTCTTATTTTAATTCTGCTTTTATCATTCCTTACCTGGAGAGTGGTCCAGAAGCCAAATCCTGCTAATAAAATAGACACGGCAACGTCTGAAGAAAAAAAGGCTGGCTCAACCGGCTCTTCCCGCGATCTTATTATTGCCACCACGACCAGCCTTCAGGATAGCGGTTTACTTGATGTCCTTGTTCCTGTTTTTGAACAGTCTACGGGCTATAAAGTTAAGGTTATAGCGGTGGGTAGCGGAGAGGCCCTGGAAATGGGCAAGCGTCAGGTGGCTGATGTTCTTCTGGTCCATGCTCCAGAACTGGAAGAAAAATTTATGGCTGAAGGCTATGGTGAAGAACGTCGGGAAATAATGTCCAGCGATTTCATCCTGGCCGGGCCGCCGGCTGACCCGGCTGGAATAAAAGGAAAAGCTTTTCCAGAAGCTTTTAGACTCATTGCCAGCCAACAGCAGCCGTTTGTTAGCCGGGCCGATAATTCTGGAACCCATGTTCTGGAAAGAAAAATCTGGAGAGAAATAGGTCTTGAGCCTCAGGGCGGCTGGTATATCGAAGCTGGCCAGGGGATGGGCGAATGCCTGCTCATAGCCTCAGAAAAAAGAGCTTATATTCTTTCTGATTTTCCAACTTTCTACAAGATGAGTAAAAAAGGCCGACTGGAACTGGCTGTTCTGACTTCCGATGACAACTATAAGAATATCTATTCGGTTATTACTTTGAAAAAGCGAGGTGGCCGGCTAAATGAGGCTGGAGCCAGAGCCTTCAGCGATTTTCTGGTTTCTCCCGCGGCTCAGCAGCTAATCAGGGATTTTGGACAGGAGCCAGGTTCTCTTACAACTGATAAAAATGAAACTGAATTTCCTGGCTTGTTTAAGCCGTTAAGACTAAATAGCCAGAGCAGGTCAAATTAAAATCAAAAAGACTGATTTTATTTCAGGAATAAGAATTTAAAAAAAATATGAAAGGCTTTTATACATAGAAGTATTAGGTATTAAACCCCTTGACTGCCGAAAGATAAAATATTTAAGGATAGAAAACTTTAAGGCAGGGCAGTAGATAAGTAAATAGGAGAAAAGCTATTATAATAGCTGGCGGCGATAAAGACAGCAGATGATAACTAAATCATATAATAACAAAATAAAGAAGGATTACAGATAGTGTCTTTACCTGAACTTCTCCAGATTACCTGGCTCAGCCTGACTGTCTCTGGCCTGGCCGTCTTGCTGGCTTTTCTGACTGGTTTGCCTTCAGCCATTTGGTTATATTTAAGGGAGTTCCGGGGGAAAAGATTTATTATTTCGCTGATTAACACCGGCATGGGATTGCCGCCGGTAGTCATTGGCCTGTTTATTGCCCTCCTTTTCTGGCGGAATGGGCCTCTCGGTTTTCTTCAATTAATCTATACGCCGGCGGCTATGGTTATTGCCCAGTTTATCATCGCCTTTCCAGTCGTGGCCGGCCTGTCATTTGTGGCTTTCGAACAGGTTGAGGCCGAGCTTCTCCTTCAGGCCAGGGCTTTAGGGGCTTCGCGTCTCCAGATGATTAAAATTCTCATCAACGAGTCCAGGCTGGGGCAGCTGGCTGCCCTGATTGCCGCTTTTGGCGGAGTCATTTCTGAAGTTGGAGCGGTCATGATGGTTGGCGGGAACCTCAAAGGCTATACCCGGGTTCTGACCACCTCTATTGTTCAGGAAACAAGAATGGGTAATTTCACGGCCGCCATCTATTTGAGCCTGGTTCTTTTAGCTCTGAGTTTTACGGTTAACTGGCTCCTGACGTCAATCCAGCACCGCGGAGAAACAAAGTGGAAAAGACCGAACTGGAAATAAAAGGGCTGAGACTGACCAGGGGCTCAAACTGGGTTCTTAGCGTTCCGTCTTTTGAACTGAGAAAAGGGGAGTGCCTGGTTCTATTCGGACCTAATGGAGCCGGGAAAAGCACTTTTCTGAGGATAGCCGCCCTGCTGGAGGAAGCTGATAGCGGTGAGATATATTATCAAGGCCGGCTGGTCAACGATGGCAATCGGACCGAGCTGGGCCGCCGGGCGGTCTATTTGCTGCAGAAACCGGTTTTTTTCAAAGGAACAGTCAGGGATAATTTGTTGCTGGGGCTTAAATTCCGGAGGCTTGAATCTTCTGAACAAGAAAAAAGGCTCGAGGCGATTTCCCGCCTTTTTCAGCTTGAGCCCTATCTTGACCGTTCGCCCTTTGAACTGTCTGGTGGCGAAAAACAGCGGGTTCATTTAGCCCGGGCTTTCATTATTCAGCCAGATTTTCTTTTTCTCGACGAACCGTTTAACGGCCTGGATGTGGACTTAAAGGATCTTCTCCTGGAAGATTTTTCCCGCATCAGGAAATCAACCGGCACAACGACCATTCTGGTCACTCATAACCGCGATGAAGCTGCCTTTTTAGCTGACCGGATCATGGTCATGATTGACGGCGAAATAGTTCAGGCCGGGCCGGTGGAGGAAGTTTTCTCCAGGCCAGCCACACCTGATATCTCCAGGCTCCTTGGCCATGAGACTCTGGTGGAAGGAATTGCGGTCGGCGAAGAGCAGGGCCTGCTTAAAATTTCAGCTCACGGGCAGACTATCCAGGCTTATGGTTCGGCTCTACCGGGCCAGAGGGTAATTTTAACCTTCAGGCCGGAGGAAGTTATTCTTACCAAGGACAGGCCCAGGACCAGTGTCAGGAACTGGTTTTACGGCCCAGTCGAAGAAATTAAATCTTTTGACCGGATGATACTGGTCAGTGTTAATTGCGGGTTTAACCTGAAGGCGCTTATTTCCAGAGCCTCTCTGGAGGAACTTAATCTGCAGCCCGGAGAACAGGTTTGGGCTGGAATTAAGGCCTCAGCCCTGACGGTGGCAGCGCCTTGAATCGGTGGGCCAGGAAAGCCAGAGAATCAGTTACGGATTTTAAAAAAATAGGATGAAAAAGATAAAATAAAGATATATGAAAAACATATGAAGGGAAACGAGAATGATACCTTATGAACAGGCCAGGAAACTGGTCATTGAAAAAGCGGCCGTCCTGGGACAGGAAAGAGTCACCCTTGATGAGGCTTTGGGCCGGGTGGCGGCTCGGGACATCAGGTCGAAAATAAATGTTCCACCCTTCCGAAATTCAGCCATGGACGGCTATGCTATCTGCAGCGAGGATACCAAAAGAGATACAGGAAAAGGAGGCGCGAATTATATCAGTCTGAAGTTGGTGGCAGCCCAACCGGCCGGCGATTATTTTAGAAAAAAGATCAGGAGCGGGGAGACGGTTAAAGTCATGACCGGTGCTCCAGTGCCAGCCGGAGCTGAGGCTGTTGTTCCCTTGGAAGAGGTAGAGCGACAGGGCAGTCAAATCTTGATTAAAAGACAAATTAAGCCTGGAGAAAATATCAGAGAGGCGGGCGAGGATGTAAAGAAAGGTGAAATAATCATCCGCCAGGGGAGTGTGCTTAAAACGCCGGAGCTTGGTCTTTTAGCCGCCTGTGGTTTTAACCAGGTGAGCGTTTACCGGCGGCCGGCAGTAGCGGTCATAATTACCGGTAACGAATTGTGTGAGCCGGGCGAGAGGCTTCAGCCAGGAAAAATCTATAATTCCAATGCGGTTATTCTTAAGGCTCTATTAAAATCAAGCGGGGTGGAACTGGTCAGCCTGGAAAAAGTGGAAGATAGCCTTAAGTTTTTGATCTCCGCTTTGAAGCGGGCGGTAAAAAAGGCTGATCTGATTATAACCACCGGCGGAGTGTCGGTTGGCGATTATGACCTGGTCAAAGAAGCGCTGGAAAAAATGTCGGCCAGAAAAATTTTCTGGCAGGTGGCTCAGAAGCCAGCCAAACCTTTAGCTTTCTATTTTCTGCGCCAGGGTCAGAAGCCGCGCTGGTTTTTTGGCTTGCCCGGTAATCCAGGAGCAGTGATGATTGCCTTTGAAGAATATGTCAGGCCCTTGATTAAAAAAGTTTCAGGTCAGGAAAATTTCTGGCCGGTTGACATTGAAGCCAGCCTGACCGGACCTGTTAAGAAAAAGGCTGGCCGGCTTAACTTTTTAAGGGTGAATCTCGAAAATAAAAACGGTGAGTGGCTGGCCAGGCCCCTGGGGAAACAGGAATCAGGTATGATGGCCAGTTTTCTAATGACAGGTGGACTGGCCCTTATTCCGGCTGAAGCTGAATTTCTACCTGAAGGGACAAAAGTCAAAGTCCATCTGGTAGAGTGGTAGAGGGGTTTGATGAAGAAGGAGAGATAGAAATCAGGAATACAGAAACATGGGATGGCGCTTGGTAAATCCTGGAGAGGTCCTGTTTCTCAGCTGGGCCCTTTTATTTCAAGTGGTCTTTTCATTATGAAAATTTGTCTGGGGTAAAGGATGTCAACGGATAGAAATAGTTCGACGCAACTTTTGGGACTCTGGATTAGCCTTAGGAGAGAGTTTATATAAAGCGCCCGAGTTGGAGTATAGTAATAATACAGGTTGAGGTCTGGATAGATGCTCGATGGATATAATCGACAGATAAATTACCTGAGAATTTCATTAACTGACAGGTGCAATCTGCGCTGCTTCTATTGCCGTGGAGTAAGTGATTTCAGTTTCATTGACCACAGTGAAATCTTAACCTACGAGGAATTCTTACATCTAGCCAGGCTGGCCTTGAAGCTGGGAGTTGACCGTTTTCGCCTGACCGGCGGTGAACCGCTGGTGAGAAAAGGTGCTGCCCGGTTTATCAGCCAGATAATTTCTTTGCCCGGGGTTAAGGACGTTTCTCTCACCACCAATGGAATTCTTCTCGAGAAATACATCAGCGAATTAAAAGAGGCCGGGTTGCGGCGGATAAACATTTCTCTTGATACTCTTGACCGGGAGAAATATCAGAAAATAACGGGCTGCAATGGTTTGAGTCAGGTTTTAAGCGGCCTCGAGCTGGCAGTCAGGACGGGTTTTAATCCGGTCAAAGTCAATACCGTTATTCTTAGAGATTTTAATGATGACCGGGAGAGCCTGAGTCAATTTATGAATTTGACTTTTAACTGGCCTGTTCATCTCAGGTTTATTGAACTCATGGATTTTTCACCGGTTAAAGGTCTATTTGTTTCAGCTACCGAGATTTTTAAGAAACTTAAGGATAACAGGTTGATCGAAGAAGCTGAACTCGAGCCGGTTTTTGTCGAAGGCTCGGGCCCAGCTGCCCATCATTATCGGTTACCCGGGATGAAGGGAACCTTTGGCTTTATTGCTCCTTACAGCCAGCATTTCTGCGGAGCCTGCAACCGGTTGAGGCTGACGGCTGATGGACAGCTTCGGACCTGTCTCTTCTCTACCCGGTCTTATGATATAAAAGAGGTGCTGAGGCATGGGGCCGGTGATGAGGAAGTTATCGCTCTCCTGAAGAAGGCCCTGGCTGAGAAGCCTGGCAGCTGGCAGGAAGCCGATGGCCAGATGAACGGCAAGGGATTAAGAAGCGTCGGAGGGTGAACGGCTATTTTAATGTTACGCAGTCTTATAGATTCAGATGAAAGAAAAGAATCAGGAGAAAAAAATGACCAGAAAAAAAGAAGGGCGGACTAAAAATCAAAGTTTAGATAAAGCCGGAATAATCAAGATGGTGGAGGTGGCCGAAAAACCAGAAACGCTTCGCCAGGCTGAAGCCAGAGGTGAAGTTAAAGTTTCAGCTGAAGTTATGCAGCTAATCACCGGAAACAAGCTGCCTAAAGGTGACGTCCTGAACGCTGCCCGCCTGGCAGGCATCCAGGCAGCCAAGAAAACCTCCGAATTAATTCCACTCTGTCACCCGTTGAGAATTACTTCAGTTGAGGTCGAAGTTAATCCCAGACCGGGAAGAAATCTGGTTGAAGTTAAAAGCTCGGTGCGGGCTGTGGATAGAACCGGAGTCGAAATGGAAGCTCTGACTGCCGTGGCTGTAGCCTGCCTGACTGTCTATGATATGTGTAAGGCTTTTGATAAAAGAATGATCATTGGTGAGATTCATTTAATTTCTAAATCTGGCGGGAAAAGCGGCGATTTCCACTGGTAATGAATAAGCGATCAGCCGAGAAGACATTTAAATTAAAAAAGCTGGCAGACAAGATAAATCAGGAGAGAAAGATGGACTCGAACTTAGAAAGAGCGGCTGGCCAGAAAGATGAAACAAAAGAAGTCCAACCAAATTCAGAAAAGGGCAGGGAAAGACCATCAGGCCTGGTGGTTTCAGTCAATATCAGCCGCCGGAAAAGTGTGCGCAAAAAGCCTGGCCAGGAAGGTGTTCTAATTGAAGACCAGGGCCTCGAGGGTGATGCTCATGCCGGGCCGGGCCTGCGGCAGGTGAGCCTTCTCGCCCTGGAAAGTATTGATAAGATGAAGCAAATGGGCCTGGAGGTTGGTCCTGGTGATTTTGCTGAAAACATCACCACTTCCGGCCTCGACCTACCACATCTTCCGGTAGGGACAGTGCTTGAAACTGAGGCGGGTGTTGTTCTGGAGGTGACCCAGATCGGTAAGACCTGCCATACGAAATGTGCCATTTTCAGGCAGGTTGGCGAGTGTGTTATGCCCCGGGAAGGAATATTTGTGAAAGTCATAAAAGGCGGTAAAATCAAAGCCGGAGATAAAATCTATGTTAGACAAAGCAGATGAACTAAACGGTTTGCATTTGGCTATCCTGACTATCTCTGACCGTTCTGCCCGCGGAGAAAGGCCTGATTTGACCGGGCCTGAACTCAAAAACTTTGTGACTCAGCGAGGCGGTGAGGTGACAGCGATGGCAATTGTACCCGATGAGAAAGAAGCCATTAAACAAAAACTTATGGAATGGTGTGACTGTCAGAACTCGCCAGAGATTATTTTAACTACCGGTGGGACCGGCCTTTCGCCCAGAGACATAACTCCAGAAGCGACACGCGAGGTGATGGAGAAGGAAGTTCCGGGCCTGGCTGAAGCCATGCGGGCCGAAAGTTTAAAAAAAACCCCCATGGCCATGCTCAGCCGGGCGGTCTGCGGCGTCAGAAAGCAAACGCTCATTATCAATTTGCCAGGAAGTGTGAGCGGGGCGGTCGAGAATCTGGAAGCAGTCTGTCCGGCCCTCGGCCATGCGGTAGAAATTCTTCGTCAGAAAATCTCAGACTGCCAGCAGTCGGCTCATAGCCATTTTAAGGATGAAGCCTGAGGGGGCCAGGAAGGAGAAAGCCATGAAAGCCGTAGCCATTGTGGGCAATTCAGACTCGGGTAAGACCAGGCTGATCACGGCCTTGATTAAGGAATTAAATCAGCACGGATTGAAATGTGGAGTGCTTAAGAAGGCCAGTGAGGAAGTGGAGCTTGATAAAGAGGGTAAGGATTCCTGGCAGTTTATGGCGGCCGGGGCAGAAGCAGCGACGGTTTTAACGCCTGAAAAAATCTTTACCATTGAAAAAAAGAAAGCCAGTCAAACCCTGCTGGATATAGCTCTGGAACGATTCGCAGAGGTAGATATTCTGCTGGTTGAGGGCGGCCAAAAAGAAAGTGCTTTTAAAAAAATCTGGAGGCTTCAAAAGGCGGCTGACTTCGATCGAAAAAATGCGCCCGAAGAATTGATAGCTGTGGTGGCTGATGAGCCTTTTGGCGTTTCCCCCGGCTATCCTGTTTTCCAGGCTGCGGAGACTGCCAAACTGGCCGATTTTCTAATAAATGTTCTTGAACCGCTTGAGCCACTGGCTGAACTTAAAGTTGATGGGCGGAGAGTGCCTCTCAATCCATTTGTTCAGAGTATGCTGACCGAGACAATAAAGGGCCAGCTCCGGGCGCTCAAAGGCCTACCCGAACATCCTCAGAGAGTGGAAATTAAGTTTAAAACAGGCGAGAAAGATGAAAAGCCGGGAAGAGCTTAATTTAAAAGAGCTTGAAAAACTTGAAAAGGAATTTTTCTCGAGACATGATCCGGAGCTTCTGTCAGTACTAAGAAAGGCGGTAGTTGGAATAGCTGGAGCAGGCGGTCTGGGTTCAAATGCAGCCGTTTCGCTGGCCAGGGCGGGCGTGGGTAAGCTCATTATTGCTGATCTGGACCGGGTTTATCCATCAAATCTCAACCGGCAGTATTATTTTCTGGATCAGATCGGACAGCTGAAAGTAGAAGCCCTGCTTGAGAACCTTAAAAAAATAAATCCCTTTTCTCAGTATGAAGTTCATCCGGTTAGAATCACTGCCAAAAATCTTAAGAAACTTTTTTCAGAAGCCGAGATTATGGTCGAGGCCTTTGACCTGGCCAGTGAGAAGAGCAGGTTAATCAATACCTGGCTGAGCCTTTTTCCCGATCGACCAATTGTTGCTGCCTCGGGGATTTCAGGTTTTGGAAAAAATAATAAGCTCAGGACCAGAAGACTGGGAAAACTTTATCTCTGCGGGGATGAGGAAAGCGAGCCCGGTGAGAAAGTAAGTCCCATGGCTCCGCGGGTTGGCATTGTGGCTAATCTGCAAGCTAATCTGGTCATCGAACTTCTCTATAACAAATCCGCAAAAATATGAAACTGTTTTTCTAATTGGATTACTATGTTCGGCTCTTAATTAGTGATCTATTTCATTTTGTTGCGGCTTGAACCTGGTAATTGCATTCACATGTATAAAACGGTCATGGTGATTATCGCAGTTATTTTTCGTTACAAACTTTATGTTTTAAAGAACGTCTCAAATTATCAGATTCTTGTTCTAACCTTCGTCTGAAGCTAATTTTAGATTTTGAAAAAATAAGACTTGACAAGAAGATGATTACTTTAATACATTAAAAACAAGTATTAGCTTGGGTGGAGTCAGATGACAGAAGGGGCTGGAAGTCTAACCTTCAAATTTGGTATTTTACAGGCCTTTGACATAATTATTCCAGCCAAGGTTTGTCAACAATCAAATAAAGGGGAGTAACCATGCGTAAGAGAATGATAAGTCCTAAGAATGTCTTTTTCCTTCTTTTCTTCCTTCTTATTGTTTTTCTTTTATCTGGATTTAGTAATAACCTATTTGCTCAGTCGGGTTCTATGGGGATATTTGACCGGATTGGAATTATTGGTGAACATGGTCTGCATGGCGCGGTCCCTGAAGAAAATATTGACTTATTTACCGGTAACTTAACGCTTCGTTTTCTTGATATTCATCTTCCGGGTCCAAATGGTTTTGATTTAAACATCTATCGTGTTTATAATTCGAAAACAGTAAAAGACCGTATCGCCGGAAATCCAGCAACCTTACAGCTGGAACCTTATTCCTGGGTTGGCCTTGGCTGGTCTTTACATATGGGGAGGCTCCATAATGCTAATTTTATCTCGAATGAGACTCCTGTAATTGAATTTCCCGATGGCCGCTGGGAAACTGCTTATCCAAGCTTAGATTTTTCGGGTTCATATATTACTCGAGAATTTCTTAAGCTGACGCAGGATGGAACCAATTATTATCTATACTTCAAGGACGGAACAGTCTGGACTTTTGGGACAATGAGAACTATTACCTATTATACTGGCAATGAGCAAGTCAGACTGGTAACAAAAATAGAAGACTCTTATGGACATCATATTGATATTACTTATAAAACCAGTTTACCTGTTATCGAAAAGATTACAGATAGCCTGGGCAGAGTGGTCAATTTTATCAGCGAGGGGACTACCAATCCCAAGCTAACCAGGATTGATGTAAAGAATGCTAATGGGGGAACCGTCTCATATTATTATTCAGTCGGAACCTTTACCGGTGAATATTATTACAAACTACTAAGCTATGACCCTCCAGAACTTCCTGCCTCTACCTTTGAATATAATTCTTCGCTTTATGAGTTAACTAAAATTAATACCTGTTACGGTGGCACAATGGAATATACCTATGGAGACCATAATTTTTATTACTATAATACTTCTTATGTTAGTAGAGTAGTTACCCAGAAAAAAATCAAGTTCAATGCAAGTGAGACGGCGAGCATCTGGACATATTCTTATCCTTCTTATGCTAACGGTGTAGATGGAACAGTTACTGTTCAGGGCCCTCAATTTACGACGAGTGTTGTTTATTCGGGCATGGGCAGCGATATATATAATAATGGTTGGAAAATAGGTTTAATTAAGCAAAAGACATATAGTGATGGAAGTTATTCAGAGATTTATACCTGGACATCAAAGCAAGTTTCTGATTCGTTATGGATAGTGACTTCTCTTAATCTTGGCCCTATAAAAGCTCCTCTGCTGGACTCAGTTACCAGGACCCTGATTGGGGATAGCTCAAGCAAAGAAACATATGAATATAATTCTAGCTTGATAAAATACGGCCTGCCCAGCCGAATAAACTATTATGGCAATGGCAATTTGCGATATTATAAATTATTAAATTATTATTTTGAGCAGAATTCCAATTTTGCCAATAAGAATATGCTTTCTTATATCAGTCGGGAACGAATCTATTCTTCAAGCGGTTCTCTTCAGAAGGAAAGTAATTTTGCCTATTATGCTACAGAGGGAAATTATGGTGCTTTAGACTGGGTAAAACGTAGGAGGACAAGCACAACCGAGTTAACATGGGATTATACTTATAGCGAGAACACCAGCACAAAGACTATAATCATAACAATTAATCCTCCAGGGAACAATTCGGGGACAGAAACATATACGTATAAATATGGGATTCTGGCCAAGAAGGAGAAACCAGGATACGTTGAGTTTAACCGGACGATTTCACAATATGATAGCTCTATTATGAGTGAGACTAATCAGCATGGGGCCACCTATTATTTTTCTTATGATGATCTCGGGAGAATAAGTTCAGTTGATCTTCCATCTGCCTTCAATGATATAGAGGCTTCCTGGTCGACAAATTCGGTAAATATCACTCAGGGTAATCATACGGTTGTAAAATATTGGGACGGTATGGGGAGAGATCTTGGCTATCAGGAGCAGGGTGATGGCCTGACACTTTATTACAGGAAAACTCTCGATGCAGAAGGAAGAGTTATCAAAGAAAGCAAAGGGGTAACCGCTGCCTCTGACGAATATGTCTATTCTTATAATGCAGCTGGTAGAATAACCCAGATAAGAGATCCACTCAACAATATTACTACATATACTTATGCTGGAACAAAAACGACCATAAAGGATGCACTTAATAAACAGACCGAGATTACATTCAGTTATCTACCTGGTTTGATTTCAATCTTGAAAGACCCATCTGGAGCCAGTACTAATTATTCTTACGATGCCGTCGGAAGGTTGTTATCCGTAGTCTATAATAACGAGAGGACTCAAAGTTATTCCTACGATTATCTTGATAACGTCCTTTCAGAAACACATCCGGAAACAGGTCAAGTAACCTATACTTATAACAGTGAAAATCTGTTATCTCAGAAGAGCTTTGGTGGAGTCCCAGTCAGCTATGAATACAATTCGTCTAATCAATTAAAGAAGATTTCTGCTTCAGACGAGACTATAAATTATGAGTATGATTCCAAAGGTAGAGTAAACAGGATTTATAGTAATAAAGGATGGGAAAGAAATAATATTGTTTACAACTCCTTTGGCTCTGTGACTGGAGAAGTGCAGGTTATTTCCGGGCTTAGTTCCAAGACGTTGCAATATGAATATGATGCCAATAACATTTTAAAGAAGGTCATTTATCCCGATGGCAAGAGTGCTGTCTATACCAATAATGGTTTGAATATGCCAGAAACAGCAGCCTTTAACGGGCAGAATTTGGTGAGCCAGATTAGCTATGGAGTTGGTAAGCAACCGACAGCCATAAGCGTCTCAGGAAATGCGACAGAATACAATGCTAGTTACAATTCTATTGGGCAATTAGTTACAGCCAGTCTGGCCAAAGCTGGCATATATCTTTATAAAGCAACTTATACATATGATGCGGTTGGAGATATTATGGGTATTAGCGATACAATACCAAATCTGAATGTTAACTTTAGTTACGACGAGCTCTATAGAATAAAAACTGCTACTTACACCCCCGCAGGTGTGGGCCGAGTGAATAATTTTGAATATAACTATGACCAGTATGGAAACCTAACTCAGGTTAAAGAAAATGGTAACCAGGTTTTTATCAAGTCTTATAACTCAAAAAACCAGCCATCTGATTTTACCTTCGATTCAAGAGGAAATCTTATTTCTGGTTCCGGCTATCAATATCAGTGGGATAATCTCAACCGGTTATCAAGCTTGAGTTATGGAGGCGAAATAAAAGGAAAATATTTTTACAATGAGAGAGGTCTTAGAATAAAAGCCTTGCCAGCCATGGCAGAAATGAACATAAGAGTTAGCACGAATAACATTCCAGACGGTAGCCAGATTGAATTCCGCTCTGCTTCCGGATCTTATGTGGATAAGACTTTCACAATTGAAAACCTTGGCGATGCCATCTTGACTCTTTCTGGTTCACCAATTGTTGTTATAACCGGAGCTGATGCCAATCAATTTTCTGTGGTTCAACAGCCGACAGCATCTATTGCGCCAGGCGGCACTAGCGATTTTATCATTAGATTTTCACCTGTCTCGGCTGGAATTAAAAATGCGGCCATAAGTATTGCCAATAATGATCTTGACGAAAATCCTTATGATCTTAATCTTATTGGCACCAATCCTGTTGCCGAGATTAATCTTAAGTTAGACGGAGCGGATTTGCCAGGTGGACAAATGGTTGAATTTACAGCGCCAATTAATGGAAGCGTGGACAAAACATTTACAATCGAAAATCTTGGAGATGCTCAACTTTTGTTGACTGGAACTCCAGCAGTAACTATATCTGGAACTGATGCCAGCCAATTTTCAGTCACGCAGCAGCCAGTATCTCCGATCAGCACTGGCTCGTCTTCCTCCTTCGTTGTCAGGTTCTTACCCACGACGAGTGGCAACAAGACGGCAATGCTATCGATTGCTAATAACGATTCAGATGAGAACCCCTATGAGATTATCTTAAGCGGAATTGTCTCTGTTGGCGGTCCGGAGATAGATATACCTCAGGCACAAAATGGGGGGAACTATAATTTTGGTACGGTTAAGGGCCCAGCTTGGGTTACTTTTACTATAAATAATCTTGGCTCAATACCGCTACTATTGACTGGCAATCCCTTGGTGGAGCTTTCGGGCGAGAATGCAGATGAGTTTTATATTGTTCAACCGTCAACTTCTTCAATTCAACCTGGAGCAAATACAACTTTTATTATTAGGCTTTATCCGGCGACCTCCGGGCCTAAAATGGCTGAAATAAGTATAAGTAATAATGATTCCGACGAAAATCCATATGTTGTTAACCTTGCTGCTTTTGTCATCCTGAAAGAAAATCCTCCACCCAATATAATTGTAACTGTTCCTGATGGAAGTGTTGATATTGGAGCCAATTCTATTACTCCTATTAAATGGGAAGGAGGATTAGGAGTCCAAAATCTTAATATAGAATATTCCCCTGACAATGGCACAACCTATCGTCAAATAAGCGACAAGTGTTTAAACACTGGAGAATACAAATGGCGTGTCCCCCCTGTGGTTACACCATCAGGCCTGGTTCGAATTTCCTCGGCAGAAGGCCAGTCTTTTGAGCCACAAGTGATATCCTTTGAGGCAAGCTTTAAGGTTAATGAGCTCGATCAGTCTAAAGCCTCTTATTCTGGGGAACAATTCAAAATGAATATAAGCGTTCCCGATCAAAAGGCCAATGGAATATGGAGTGCCTCGGTAGCTTTTCAGCAGGACATAAACGGTGAGCACTTGATAAAATGCAACTATTTAGAGGAGAAGACGCAGAAGAATAGTCAAAGCATAAACAGGTGGCATCACCTGAAGGTTCTTTTTGACAGGGTAACAAACTCTGCTAATGTCTTTTTCGACGGGGAAGAGATAATCAAGGATGTTCCCATGGAGCTAAAATTCCCGGCCAAAGCCTATCCTGAAATAGTTATATCAACGGTGCCAGGGAGTCAGTCAGAAGTCTTGGTGGATGACCTGATAGTGAAGGTCTGGCATCCAGTATTTAATTTAGGAAGAGAAGATACGGTAGAGCCAGTGTTTTTGCCGGTATGGAAAGAGAGATTTGAAAATTACCTTTCAGATGAAGAGCTGGGCTATGGCGGGTGGTTGATGAGGAGGCTTGATGAGGGAAAAGAGGAATCCGTGTCGCTGCTAAATGTCATGGAATCGGCTTCAGGGCTAAAATCACTCAGGTTGAGTTCAGGACAGGGGGCAAGTTATAGTTTTAGCAAGGGCCTGGCCATGCCCGATAGATACCCCTTTGATATAAGCGATGAGAGCTTTGGTATCAGGGCGAAGAGGGTAAGCAGAGAAGAAAGGGAGGAGGAGACTGAGAAGATATTAAAGCTTCGGGCAGGGCGATTTGTGAAAGGGGAGAGAAGGGGGGCTGGGGGAAGTAGCACTTATGCACCTGTTCAGGGCAAAGTAAGCAGTTCAACCATTGAGATAAGTAAAGCTGGTGGAACAGCGGTTATTACCAATACAGGAGCCAGTATTCTGTCGGTGGGTTCGACCGGGACATACTATGTATATTCTTTTGACGGGAAACTTCTGGCTGAATACAATGGCCTTGGTGAATGCCTGAGGGATTATATTTATTTAGGAGATAGGTTATTGGCAGAGTATCAGCCCCAGACTGGCCAGATTTATTACTATACTTCAGACCAGGTGAACTCGACCAGGGTGGTGACAGATCAGAATGGGGTCAGAGTCTTTGCTGCTACATATGATCCTTATGGTGGCATTCAGAAGATCTGGGAGAACTCTTATTCACCAGCGATGAAGTTTTCGGGCAAGGAGAGGGATACGGAATCAAATCTTGACTACTTTGGAGCCCGCTACTATGGGAATTATTACTACCGCTGGTTGAGTCCCGACCCGGTAATAAACAAAGACGCTGCCTTAAAGAATCCCCAACTGTGGAATTTGTATGCATTCTGCCACGGTAATCCCGTGACCTACTGGGACCCGAATGGTCTAACAGAACTTATTTTTTATGTAGCGAGGGGCATACTCTATGTAGATCCGCAGAGGCCAGGAGTAGAGCCATACGAAGTCCCTGCAACTTCTGGGCTTGGCAAGGGTATGAATAATCCTGAGATGGAAAGAGAGAAGAATCTTGGACCTATCCCCAGAGGTGAGTATGAGATACATTCAGAGGATGTAAGCAATCGTGGTAAGATATGGGATTGGATAAGGAACCTCGCTGGAGATTGGGGAGATTGGAGAGTTCGCATAATTCCTTTGGAAGATACAGACACGTTTGGTAGAAAAGACTTCTTTCTTCATGGAGGTGAAGAGCCAGGATCAAGGGGCTGTATTGACATTGGCGGAGGCAAGTATGGTAATGAACTAACAAATATGGTTCTTTTAGACATTAAGAAAGACCCGGATAAAATCATTCCCCTTTCTGTACGATAGGGAGATAATCAATGAAGGTTGCTCCGACAAAAGTTAGGAAGACATTATTGATATCAATCTTATATGCAGTTGTTTGGATTTTGACTTATCATCTAATCTCTTGGATTTCTAATGGTAGCCCGAGCAGAAAAGCATATGGACTTTTATCTGCTTGGTGGAGTGCTCTTTATTTTAGCTCAATATTCGAGATCACAGTAAAGAATTTACCTGGAGTTGGAGCACTCTCAAGTTTTATAATGACTGTTTGTCTCATTGTTGATAAAAATATATTGTTTTACGTTAATGACTTGTCAGATCTAATTTCTGCGTTGATATTTTTCTTGAGCCCGATGATACTAAATTCTGTTTTATTATTATTAAAATCAAAATATTTTGATCGAAGAAAAACAGATTGATATTGTTAAGAAACATAAAGGCATTGATTAACGGTAACGGCAGTGCTGAATATAATGGGCTTGGTGAAGGCGTGAGGGATTATATTTATTTAGGGGATAGGTTATTGGCAGAGTATCAGCCCCAGACTGGCCAGATTTATTACTATACTTCAGACCAGGTGAACTCAAGCAGGGTGGTGACAGATCAAAATGGAGTCAGAGTATTTGCAGCGGTGTATGATCCGTATGGTGGCATTCAAAAGATATGGGAGAACTCCTATTCACCAGCGATGAAGTTTTCAGGTAAGGAGAGGGATACGGAATCAAATCTTGACTACTTTGGAGCCCGCTATTATGGGAATTATTACTACCGCTGGCTAAGTCCGGATCCGGTAATAAACAAAGACGCTGCCTTAAAGAATCCCCAACTGTGGAATTTGTATGCATTCTGCCACAACAACCCTGTAACCTATTGGGATCCTGATGGAGCTGTTGTTCGGACAGACCAGGCTGGTTATGAGGTGATTAAAGCGACGATGGGCGATGCGTTTCTAGCTCAGAATATTTCTTGGAACGCAGAGACTGGGCTAATTGATGTCAATCGGAATATCAAGACGGATAACACAAACTATATAGCGTTAATGCAATTAGTCGATTCGCCGCAGAAGATAATGGTTTCTGTAACCGACAAGGTCATCTATATTGACAGGCGAAACGAAATTAAAGCAGGTATCATTTTGCGACTACTAGAGGACCTAAAAGCGCCAGGTATAATGTTACCACCAAGGCATGGTCGGAAAGATGATATTATAGTTAATGTTAAAGACTATATACTTTGTGCAGTAGCTAACATGACTGATAAGTCGTTTCAAGCACAGACGTTAGCTGAAGAGCTATATGGTCATGCCTACTTATATGTTCAAGGTTTGCCTTACTTGCATGAACGCGGTTCTGGGGGAGAAGGATTAGATCTAGAGCGCTTCGTTAACAGATATACTATGTTAATCAGAGCGAGGAGGTATTAAAATGCCAGGGCGTTCATGGAGAGTTATAGTAATTTTGTTTGCAAGTTCGTTATTGTTTGTGACAAGCCCGATTTCAGGTGATGGAAATATACAACCTTCTTCGTTAGTTATGGAATGTCCGGAAGATTCTACTTGGCAGGGGACTATAAATGAAGCGGTGGTTCTAATAGATGAGAATAACAGTATTCAAAATGATCAGACTAAGGCGACGCAAAGTGTGAATGGTCTAGGTAAGTTCGATATCAAGTTTTCATTAGACTGCTTTAAGACACCAGAAATCTTACGCTTAGCAAGTGCTTATTATACGATTTGCTATGTTATGAATATAGATTATGAAGGGCGTCCAAGGTTTGTTCAAGCTCTTTTCCCAACTGAAGATATGAAAAAGATATTAGGGGGAGAACTTGGTTCAGAAGAGGTCTACTCATGTATCAAGAACAACTGGAGATTTACCGGCCTCGATCCTGGTTCAGACATTACAGTGCTTTTGAGATGGCAACATCCAAAAGGATTTGAGACGATGATGATCTACAGCGATGAATTTAGGTATGTAATGAGACTCATTCCGACGGTTTGTGAAGATGAATAATGCCGGTTGGGGAAAGATGATTTATTAAGGTAATCTATGTTGATGGGCGAAACGAAATTAATGTGGATATCATTCTCGAATTGGCGAAGCAAGGAACGCAGGGCATAATGTTAGCACCGAGGCATGGTCAGAAAGAAGATATTATGGTTAATATTAAATACTATGGCGCTAACATAAGCGATGAGTCTATACAAGCACAGACGTTAGCTGAAGAGTTAGATGGCCGTGCTTGGTCGCATTACCTGTATGGACGCTGTGTTGGTCGCAAAGGATTGGACAGGAATGGCTTCTTAAAATGTATATTGGGTTAATTAAATAGAGGAGGTATTAAAATGTCAGGGCGTTCATGGAGAGTTATAGTAATTTTGTTTGCAAGTTCGTTATTGTTTGTGACAAGCCCGATTTCAGGTGATGGAAATGTACAACCTTCTTCGTTAGCTATGGAATGTCCAGAAGATTCTGCTTGGCAGGGGAATATGAGTGAAATAGCGAATTTAACAAATAAGAACGGTGTTATTCAAGATGGCCAAGCCAAACAGAGTGCGAATGATCAAAGTCAGTTTAATATTAAATTTTCATTGGAATGTTTCAATGTTAAGAGAATCTTACGCTTAGCAAGCGGGCATTTTACGATTTGCTATGTTATGAATATAGATCGTGAAGGGCGTCCAAGGTTTGTTCAAGCTCTTTTTCCAACTGAAAATATAAAAAAGACATTAAGGGTAGAACTTGGTTCCGATGAGGTTTTATCATGTATCCAGAACAACTGGAGGTTTGTGGGCTTTGATCCTGATTCAGCCATAACAGTGCTTTTGAGCTGGCAACATCAAAAAGGATATGAGACGATGATGATTTATAGTGATAAGTTTAGCTATATGATGAGACTTATTCCGACGGTTTATGAAGATAAATAAGGCAGGTAAGATAAGCAGTTGTCTCTTCTGAGGTGGGAACATATGAAGGGTTGGGTCACGATGATGATTTATAGCGATAAAATGAATCTTTGTATAAATCTTTTGCCGGAGAAGAATTAAGCTTAACTACAAGAATGTAGAAATATATGCCATCAAATCAGAGAGACCAGAAGAAGGATATGCAGCCATTGAAGAAGAAAATTTTTATTGGTCTGGGCTATCAGCTTTGGGGAGCCATAAATTTGGTAATTTGTGGGAAGATGATCAACAGCATTCGCCTATTTGAATTAGACTTGATAGGTCCCAGAATAAAGATTCTTGGAGAAGCGTTCAAAACCTGGAAATCAAGTAATATGACAGTTGATAATATTATTTTTCTGTCTCGAATAATAGGCATTTTAGGAACGCTGACGATTGGGCTAACACTTATAATAATAGGGAGCTTTTTTATCTGGCCAGGATACAAGCTGCCAAGAGTCCCCCTAATTTTTTCTGTGCTGTTTATTGTTCTATTATGTGATGGGATTTGGATAGCAATAAAATATGTTGCACCAAATGGAATTCTCAGCTCTATCGTTTACGCTTTGGTCCTGTACTATGCCTGGTATGCAGGAAGACAGAGAATCCAAGTAGGGCCAGAGGAAAAAAAGTCAGTTGTCGGGAAGGTAAGGATATGGCTCTTTTATTTTATTTTAGTGGCACTGATTATATGTTCTTTCATTCCAATTGTTTTGAATTTAGAACTACCGGAAGGAATGATGGTTGAGATTGATTGAGGAAATGTTTCCTCAACTAAATCGATGGATATTTATGGCTAAGAGCTGGTGGAGGCATATCCATGAATATTGGATTCGGCAAAGAGCAGATCAGGGATTAAAAAGATGAGAAAAAAGAGACCTTTTTGCTGCTGGGTATTGATAGTTTTGGTAACTATAGCCGTTGTTATATATGCAGTTCAATCTATTAAATTCAATGCCAGTATTAAAAGATTTGATCAAATTAAAATCGGATCAGAGGAAATAGAGGCTTATATATTGCTGGGGGAACCTTCAAGAACAATCTGCGGGGTAAAAGGCGAGACTCTTAGTGAATTTTGGAAGGTGAAGTTGCCTGAAAGTGATTTAAAGGGAAAGAAATTCATGGTACTTGTATATGATGGTTCAATTTATCTGCAGAAGGATTTATTTTTGTTCTATGATATAGACAGCGAGAAACTGGTATATAAACTTAAAAAAATGGAACATATCATCGGCGATGTTGTTTATGCAGACATTTTTGGGCACTGGCAAAAACCCGACATTTAATATTCAAGCCAGTAAATGATTATATATAGGAACTATAGGTGGAGAGGATATTAAAGCTTCGGACGGGGCGGTTTATAAAAGGGGAGAGAAGGGGAGCTGGGGGAAGTAGTACTTATGCACCTGTTCAGGGCAAAGTAAGCAGTTCAACCATTGAGATAAGTAAAGCTGGTGGAACAGCGGTTATTACCAATACAGGAGCCAGTATTCTGTCGGTGGGTTCGACCGGGACATACTATGTATATTCTTTTGACGGGAAACTTCTGGCTGAATACAATGGCCTTGGTGAATGCCTGAGGGATTATATTTATTTAGGAGATAGGTTATTGGCAGAGTATCAGCCCCAGACTGGCCAGATTTATTACTATACTTCAGACCAGGTGAACTCGACCAGGGTGGTGACAGATCAGAATGGGGTCAGAGTATTTGCAGCGGTGTATGATCCGTATGGTGGCATTCAGAAGATCTGGGAGAACTCCTATTAACTGCCGATTTCCTTCAAGACAAATTCCAGGCCTAAGGACTTGAGCTTTTCCAGGCCGGGCTTACTTGTTTTTATGTCCCAGCTTCTTTCTTTATAATAGTTGTCCATGATTTTTAAAAACTCATCCCGGTTTAAAACAGCCCCTTTTTTAGGACCAACAGTCAGCGGTTCTTCAAAAAATCTATCGGGCAAGCGATCATCCTCCCGTCTGAACCCTTCCCTGTAATTTATAGCTTTTTCCAGGTTATAAACCCGTTCTCCCGTCTTCTCATAGTCTTCTTCTGTCCAGACCTCACCGGTTATTGAACTCAGCAGCTCTCTGAGGAGACCAGCCCGGAAACCACCCTGAGCAAACATACACAGTCCGGTGCAGTCATTCATGGCCGTATTGTTCTGGGCCCTTGGATTGCTGCCATTTAAATGACAGGCTCCCCGGTTGGCAGTAGCATAACAGACTGCTCTGCCGGTTGAAACATGAACATTCCAGCCGGCCAGCTCATGACCTTTGACCTCAATGGCGAATTTCTGTGAATCCTGGCCGATCTTTTCTGCCAGCTTTCTCACCCCCTTAGAAGCCAGGTCGCCCACGCCATCTCTCATTGCAATTTTTCTTATAAGTTGAATTGTTGTTGGTACGTCGCCCCATCTGAGGTCAAGCCCGTCAAGAAAAGCCGAATCAATATAGCCTTTCTCATAGGCTTCCATTAAAAAACCGACAACATTGCCGGTTGAGATCTGGTCAAGGCCATAATCATCGACGTCGTAAATTGCTTTCATCAGACCTTCCAGGTCCGAGATAAGCAGGTTCGCCCCCAGCATGGTTCCTGTTTCATATTCTGGCCCGTCATGAACCAGGCCGGTGTATGGGCCGCTTCTTACCGCCCCTGATTTTTTGCAGGCCAGCGGGCAGCAAAAGCAAGCTAAATCCCTGACCCAGATTTTTTGTTCAGCCGCGATGCCGCCAATATTGTCGGCCTCTGGGAATGTCCCTTCCCGGTAATTCTTAACAGCCTGAGTGCCAGCGTCGGAAGAGGTCACAATAGAAGAGGCTGTCCCGTATCTTCTCCAGCTTTCGGTCAAAGCTGCCCCTTTAAATCCCTGCCTGGCTTCTTCCAGAAGAGAGATAAATCTTTGGTGGTCGGCTACGGGCGGAACTTTGGTGCCTCTAATAGCGATGGCTTTAAGGTTCTTGGAACCCATGACACAACCGGTGCCGCCCCGCCCGGCCGCTCTGGCGGCGGTGTGAAGGATAGCTGCATATTCTACCAGATTTTCTCCAGCCGGGCCGATATAACAGGTCTTGAATCGTCTATCTCCAAGTTCTTCAGTCAATTTTCTATCAAATTCGTCGGTTTTCATGCCCCAGAATTTTTTAGCCTCCCGGAGCTCAACTCTATCATCATCAATCATCAGATAGACCGGCGAGCTGGCTTTACCGCTGATGATTATTCCATCATAACCGGCAAATCGAATTTCAGGACCTATGAATCCGCCCACATTGGCATAGCTGATAGTGGAAGCGGATTTATATTTCGATTTCAGGGGTGAAGTGTGGGGCGATTTAGTGACAACGCAAGCTCTTGAAGCCGAGGGAACAGGCAAACCAGAGAAGGGGCCGGTCATAAAAATTAAAGGATTTTCCGGGGAAAGGGGATTGAGTCCTGGTTTTTTTAGCCTGTCCCAGAGAATCTTCATCCCCAGGCCGCGACCGCCAACGAATTTTCTGGCATCTTCCGGCGATAACGGTTTTTTATCTATCTTGCCTGAAGCTAAATCAATTTCAAGTATGACTCCATGATAGCCGGATAATTTTTCCATTCTGGCCTCCTGCCTTTTCCCTCTTTACCTCGCCGGCTGGTAATAATACCAGAGCTCGGTCAATCTCTCCGCTATTTTCTCAGGAGACAGGCCGTAATGCCTGCCATCAATCTGACCCACTACATAGCTCAGGGCTCCATAAGGACAGTATTTAACACACTGCGGGTCACCATCGCATAGAGTGCACATTCTTTCCGGATTACCTGTTTGTGGATTAGGAATAATTGCCCCGACTCTTTTTGCCCGGCAGGCATCGGCGCAGCTCTGACAGCCGATACATCTGTTTTTATCATTCTTGATAGTCAGGGTTTTCTCATCGCGATAAAGAGCTTTTCTACCGGTTTTGGGATCAGGCTCAACCGGGCAGGCCTCAATACAAGGATTATCCCGGCACATTAAGCAGGCTACAGGGATATCAACATCAGGATTAAAGGCTTGCACCCTGATGTTAGCCAGATAGGGATTCCCCAATCCGGGCAGCTCCTCTTCTCCGATTTTGATTTTATTATTAAAGGCAGAACAAACCGTCTCACAGGTCCGGCAGCCAGTGCATTTATTATAATCGACCAGAATCATAGCATAGCGGGGACGACTGGCCTCCTGAGCTGAGACTTTCCTGATAAATAAACTGCTCAGAAGAAGGGCAGAGCCACCCACAGCTGAACTCTTAAGAAACTCTCTTCTGGTTTGAACCGGTGGGGCAAGAGTCAGGATGGTTAATTTTGAATCTTTTACCTTGCCCATTATCCCTTACCTCCTTTAAATATCTATAAAAAGATTACCACCGTCCTTTTTCAGATTCAAATCTAGAGGGCCGATCCAGAAGCGACAAAATTGTCGGAGAGGGAACAAAGATGTCAGGGAAAGCCATCTATATTAATCTGTATCTTATTAATTATCAATCACTTAGTATCTGGCACGCTGCTTGCATATATCAGGGGTGAAAGTCATGATAAGGAGGTCAAACATGAGGATAAAAAATTTATTAACCACAGTCACCATGGGTGTTTTAGCCCTGTTGCTGGTTTTTTCTTTGAGTTATGCTCAGGAAAATACCCAACAGGAAACTAAAACCCAGACTGAAGAAAAAGCCAGAGTCCAGGCTAACATTCAGGTGCAAGAGCAGGTAGTAGAACAAGTCAAGAAGCAGGCTAAAGAACAGACAAAAGAGCAGGTCAGGGCCGACGTAGAAAAGACAATAGAGAACGAAGCCAGCCCGAATTCTCAATCACAAACCAGGGTGACGAATCAAATTCAAAATAGAGTCGAAGTAATAAATGGGGAAGAGAACCAGGTTCAGCACCAGCTGCAGATTCAACACCGGGTGGAAAACCAGGCTGTTCAAAATGAGATCACTATTAATAAAGATGGGTCAGGCAAACCAGAAATTGAACATATTCTAACTAATGTCCAAAGCAATCAAGAAAAAGCCCAGATTAAAAACGAGGAAAAAGTGCAGAATCAGAACAGGGTGATGACAAAAGAAGAAGAGAGAAATGCCACTCAGGTCAGAACTAAGAAACAGTCCAGACCAGGAAATAGAGTCAAGACTGGTCCCTATTTTGTCGATGAAAACGGCGATGGGATAAATGATTTTTACCGTGACCATGATAATGACGGGATTCCTAATTGCCAGGATCCAGACTGGACAGCTCCTAAAGACGGAACTGGCTATCAGAGTTCTCCCGAAGGCAACCAGGGAAAAATGCTGGCCAATAAAAACGCGACCAGAAATATGGCCGCAGCCAGAAATTCCTTCCGGACTCAGAGCAGCCTGACCAGCCAGTTCTGTGATGGGACAGGTCCCAAAGGCAAAGCCAGCCGCCAGGGCAAAAAATAGGGTTTAAAAGATGCTGAGTGATGAAACTTCAGTCAGCCTGAAGGCCAGTAGAAAACAAAGGAATTCAGGGGAGGAAGTTCCTCCTCTGAATTCCCTGTTTTATAATTTTCTTATAGGCTAAAATGACAGAGGCCGGTAAAGCTTGCCTCCAGCGGCCAGAATTTAGCCGGGCTGTGAGAATCAGGGGAGAATGAATATGAAATCAATTAGAATAAAATCAAGAATCAAGTTAAAGACAGGGCCCAAACGGCTGCCGAATAAATATATCTTTTTTTCGGTCATCTGGCTGGCCCTCCTTTCTTTAAGACCAGTCCTAATTCAGGCCGGGACTGTCCAATTTTCTCTCGTCCAGCATTCAACCACTAACATTTTTCAGACTTATCAACCTGTCTCTGACTGGCTAACAGCTGGCAACCTCTCTTTTGGCGGTGATTCCAGTTCTTTATCTCTTTACGGTGGCCTGGATTTTAATTATCTTTATAAATATTCAGGCTTGAGTTCAATTGGAGGGCAGCTCGGGGTTGATTATCTTATTCCGGCCGGGTCTAAAAGCGCTTTTTATCTAGCCGCCGAAGGACAAGGTGTCCTTTTCCGTGACCTGTATAATAATTTTAATCATGCTGGTTTAAAGCTCATCGCCAGTTTTAAAAGTTATTTGACCCCGGCTACAGTTTTAAGGCTTGAATCACAAAGCACTTATCGCCGTTACCAGCTGGGTATATTTGACTATTTTTCAGAGATGGTTAACCTGTCACTTGATCATTATTTTAAGACCAGAACAACCGTTAAAGTTGAAGCCAGTTATGGTTACAAATATTTTTATCACCCTGGCGAAATCGCTCTAATTGAGGAAGAGACAACACCAGTAGCTACGATCTCAAGCAGTACTTCAGTCCATAGCCGGTCTTCAATTAATCAGGCGGCGGGCTTTTTTGTCGCTCAACAGGGTGGACCAGGTGGAGGACACGGCCATCCGGCCGATAATTATAAGCAGGGAGGAAGTTATAGCCTGCGAGGGATACCGTATCAAACAGTTTATTATACTGACCAGCGGAGCATCCAGATGGTGACAGTCAGCGGTCTTCTGGCTCAGGGTCTGGGTGACAGGGTAGGCCTGAGTCTGGGAGGAATGAAGCAGTGGAATCTAAAGGGAGAAAACCCGTTCAGCGCCAGCGATGAATATTATAGCGTGGAAAATCCAACTTCAGACCTTTTTAGCTGGCAGGGGACTGGCCTGAAGGTCAAATTAACAGCCAGTCTGACCGATCGGCTTCAAGCCGAAATCCAGTATGATTATCTAAACCGGGAATTTCCTGGGCTGGAAAGCCTAGATCTGGAAGGTGTTAGTCTCGGGGTGATAAGAGAAGACAGGAGGCATCAGCTTAGTACCCTGGTTCAACTTGACCTGGCCAGAGTTTCCTTTTTTGTCTCCTATTCTTATATTAGTAATGCCTCGAATGATCCCTGGTTTGATTGGTCAGGAAATTTTATCAGTGGAGGACTTAAATGGAACCTGAGCGTTTCAAAATCAAAACAATAATAATCCTGGCCATGTTTAGCCTCTTTCTTTTGGCCGGCGAGATGCAGGCTGGCCGGCCTCAGGCCAGGCCCGGTTTACCCTATTATAATGTTGACCGGGAAATCACTATTGAAGGCCAGATTGAGGATATCCGGTTCGAGCAGCGGTACGAGAAGAGAGCCAGTTTTTTGATTCTGCAAGTTAAAGACAAAAATTCCGGTGAAATCTATGAGGTAGAGACGGCTCCCGCCTGGTTTTTCCAGGTTGACTTTCATCAAGGGGAAAAAATCAGACTGGTTGGTTCATTGGCAGAAGTTAACGGTGGTCAGAAGAAATTGATCATGGCCAGAGAAATGAGGCTGCAAAACCAGACAATAACTTTGAGGGATCGCCGCGGTTTCCCGGCCTGGAGCGGTGGTCAGGGCCGGCAAAGAAAAAGAGGCGGATAACCTTTCTTTGAGCTTATCTTTTTAACCAGAGCTAAAATGATATATACTGATTTTTGAACTTACCCGGGCTGTGGCCAAACATCATGGTAAAGCGGTTTTATTGTTGAGCTGGGTGGATAATGTTCGAGGGAACTCAACGACAAGGACCGATTAAAGAAAATCGTATCGTTCCCGATTTTAAGATAAATGATAATTGAAAATGTTGAGGCAGCTTTCGCTTTATCGATAACGCAGGTTAGTAGATGAGAAAAAGGGAATTTCTGCTCTTTTTTGTACTTCCATTTCTGCTGGTCGTAGGGCTTTTTACCCTGCTCTCTAATTTAAACCGCCAATATATTCAAGCCAAAATGCAAGAACTGGCCAGCGACCAGCTGTCAGCCACTGCTCTGATACTTAAAGAAAGCATTCGGGCGGGGCTCGAGCGAGGGCTACCGGCTTCTGAAGTTCTGACTCCTTATCAGGCAACTGAGGACATCTATTTTATGGCTATCCTGGACGGTCAGGAAAATGTCCTGGACTGGACTTCCCGGTTTGAAGGTTATCTTCCACTTTCCAAAAAACAACGTCCACCCGGGGAGTTATGGATTATTGATTCACCGCAAGGAAAAATTTTCAATCATTACTCAGCTCTGACCACGGCTGATGGGAGAAAATATTATTTTTACCTTGGTTATTCTTTGAAAAGCCTGGATTTACTTCTGACTCATTCCAGAAGGAATTTCTGGTATATTATGTCGGCTTTAGCTCTGGCCGGGCTGGTGCTTTTTGCTGGACTTTACCGCTTGCACCGCTCCTACCAGCAGGCCGCCGCGGAAGCTGCGCGCCAGGCAGAAGAAAAAGAAAAATTTAAGGAGATCTCGGCTTACACCTCTGGTGTTGCTCATGAAATTAAAAATCCGCTGAACAGCCTGGCTCTTCTTTTTGAAGACTGGCAGTCTCTGAATTTACCCGAAATTAATCAAGAGCTGGAAAAAGGGAAGAAGGAAGTAGAAAAAATTGCCTCCCTGGTTGACCGTTTCTCTGAAGCTTTAAAACCGGTTTCTATTTCTCCGGAAAAGTTTGAAGTGGCTCTGGTAATCGAAGAAGAAATTAAAGAACTGGAAAATCTGGCCGAAGAGAAAAACCTGAAATTTGATCTCAAAACCGAAGGTGGATTAAAGCTAACTGCTGACCGCTTGCTTTTCAGCCGGGTGGTGGCCAATCTTCTGAAAAATGCTATAGAGGCCAGTCCGGCAGGAAGCCTGATCAGTGTGAAGGCCTATGCCCGGAAGAAAAAATTTATACTGGAAGTGCAAGATTCTGGCCCTGGTCTTGAAGAAACACAGGCTGAAAAAATTTTTGACCCATTTGTCAGCAGTAAAAGCTCTGGCTTCGGAATTGGGCTTTATCTAAGCCGTAAAATTGTGGCCGCCCATGGCGGGAAGATTTCAGCCAGCAACCGGCCAGGAGGCGGAGCAGTTTTTAAAGTTGAACTGCCAGGAGGAGAAAGTGGCTAAAGGAGTTATTTTAGTCGTCGAGGATGATGATCTGCAGAGGGAACTTATCTCCAAAAATCTCCGGAGAGAAGGATATGAAGTTATCTCAGCTTCGGCCCCGCAGGAAGCGTTGGAACTTGTTAAGACGAATCCAGTAGAAATAGCCGTGGTTGATTACAAGCTCGGCCAGGAATCAGGCCTGGAATTAATTAAAGATATACTCGCTTATAATCCTTTAATTACCCCGATTATGGTGACGGCCTTCGCTTCAATCGAAACTGCTGTTGAAGCTATCAAGCAGGGTGCTTATGACTATGTGGTTAAACCTATAGATTTCAAAAAATTCCTGCTGGTCCTCGATAGAGCCAGAGAACGGTTTAAACTTCAGCATGAAATCTTTGAGCTCAAAAACCGCCTGGAGGAGAAGTTCAGTTTCAAAAATTTTATTTTTGTTTCAGCTGCTATGCAGGAAGTAGCCAGGCTTATTTCCAGAGCCGCTCAGAGTGAAGCCACCGTCCTGGTCACCGGTGAGACAGGCACCGGCAAAGATCTAATTGCCAGGCTTATTCATTTTTCTTCAAAAAGAAGCTCAGGGCCATTTCTGGCTGTCAATATTCCATCTCTACCTGAAACGCTGGTCGAAAGTGAACTATTCGGGGCAGAGAAGGGAGCTTTTACCGGTGCGACTGAAAGGAAAATTGGTAAATTTGAAGCAGCTTCTGGTGGCACCCTCTTCCTGGATGAAATAGGTGAGCTGGCACCCTCGGTCCAGGTCAAGCTGCTTCGTTTTCTTCAGGATAAAGAATTTTATCGGCTTGGTTCAACCAGGCCACTTAAAGCTGACGTCAGGATTATTGCTGCCACCAATAGAAACCTGGAGAAGCTGGTCAGTGAAGAAAAATTCAGAAGCGATTTATATTACCGGCTGAATGTTATCAGGATAAATGTTCCGCCTCTCAGAGAGAGAAAGGAAGATATTCCGCCCCTGGTTGACCATTTCCTCCGGCTCTACGCCGAGCGCGAAGGGAAAAAGATCAGAGGAATATCAGCCGAGGCTCTGCAGCTTATTTTGAACCACGATTTTCCGGGAAATGTCAGGGAGCTTGAAAATATAATTGAAAGAGCGGTGGTCTTTGCCGAAGACGAAATCGTTACCCGTTCTGACCTCCCGATTTTTCTGGAGACGACCTCAGAAAAAGAGCTGGATCTGGAAAGCTCAAAGCCTTTGCCTGAAAAAGTGAGAGCCCTGGAAATCAGAGAAATTAAAAAAGCCCTGGAAAAAGCTCATGGCGTTAAGAGTCAGGCTGCCAGAATATTGGGCCTGACGGAGAGAATACTTAGCTATAAGATGAAAAATTACGGCCTTGAAAAATAGGAACTCTTTTTGAATTCTCTGGTCGGCCAGCTGCCTGTTAAATATATATCTGTCCTGCTAATAATCCACTTTTTATAGAATTCAATACTCTTTTTGCTGCGGGGAAACTGTCAACACCTGAGCTGGCCGTTGAACCGAATTCTCAGTATTGATAATAATAACAGTCTCTATGGTTTGCCAGGAATAGTATTAAAAAAGCAAATAGCGGCACGGCCTGGGTAGTGGTAAATACACCCCAGGTGAAAAGGCAACTTTTTTTAAATATCTTCTGTGGTCCAGGCGCCATCAATCAGGCGCCACATCCGGCCAGTTGGGTTTTTGGCTCTCAGCTCTTCCGGCAGATATTCATCAGAGACATTATCGTAACAGTGGCGGGCAGCAAAGCGCAGGAAAGAGCTTGGAATACCGACTGAAGTAAATCCAGGATGATTGGTTGCTGGATATGGTCCGCCGTGATGCATGGCTGGTGAAACAGCTACCCCGGTCGGCATTTTATTGTTTAATAGTCTTCCGACTTTTAGCCTCACCACTGGCTCTAATTGGCGATAAAGTTTCTCATCTGCAGTTGAAGAGCTTGAATAATAAATAGCAGCAGTCAGATTGCCTTCGAGATTTTCGGCAACTTTAATCATCTCACTGGCCTCTTTAACCAGAATGGCTACAGCCAGTGTGCCAAAAGCTTCAGTCTGAAAAGCTGCTGGTTTTTCTAAAAAGTTTTCTCCTGATATGGCAAAAAGAGTTGGCTCAAATCTAAAGCCCGGCCCTGGCAGAGGCTGACCGCCAATTAGAAGCTCGGCTCCGGCCTCTTTTAACCTGGCGATAGCTTCGGCTAAATTGTCCTGGACGGCAGGGGAGAGAAGATAGCCGGAAGGAGGTTCGGCATAGACCTGCCTTAAATGTCGCAGAAAGATACGGCTGTTTTCATCATCTATAAAAATAGCCAGCCCTGGCTTGGTGCAGAATTGACCGCTGCCCGAGGAGCAGGAAGCAAAAAGCTCGGAAGCCAGAAAACCGGCTTTTCCCTTGATTAGATCCGGCAGGAAAAATACCGGATTGACACTGCTCATTTCTGCATAAAATAGTTTGCCAGCCCGGTCGGCCGCCTCCTTCAATTTTAAGCCCGCCTTTCTGCTGCCAGTAAAGGCTATGGCGGCTACTTCGGGCTGACTGACCAAGCGGAAGCCGTCCTCAGAGCTAAAATGGTAGAGCATATGAACCGTCGAGAGGGGCAGGCCAGAGCCTCTTAGCGCTTCCAGCAGGCACTCTGCCATAAGTTTAGTCGTTCCGGGATGGCCGGGATGAGCTTTGCCAATGACCGGGTGACCGGTAGCTATGGCACTAACCAAATCACTTCCGCCCACGGCATTAAAAGCCAGAGGAAAATTATTAGGACTGAAGATCACCACCACTCCGCCGAGCGGCCCGTATTTTGATCTGATATTTAACCTGGTATCAATCGTAGCCTGGCACCAGCTTCGGTCTTCACAGGCTGCAGCCGCCTGTCTCAGCTGATTGATCAGGCGGGGAAACTCACTCTGATTGAGCCTGGCTTCAGCCGGCAGGGCAGTTTCGAGGTAAGCTCTGGAGATTATTTCTAATCTTCGTTTTTCCAGCAGGTCAGCATAAAGACTTAGGAATCTGGCTCGTTTTTCCGGGGAGGTCGAGGCCAGCTCAGGCACCAGCTGTCGGCTTTCTTTAAGGGCCAGTTCCAGATCTCGCCAGCTGGAAACAGGGTAGAGAGGAGGCAATTTTTCACCGGTGGCCGGGTTATAAGCCTGAAAGGTCTCCGAAAAGCTGGCCGGCCTGAAACCTCCGCCGACTAAAACCGGTTCAACATCATCCTTTATTGATGAGCTTTCATTTTCCATTCTCTTTCTCCTTCTTAATGATGGCCTATCTTTTTATGAATTTTTGAAGCTCTTGTTGGCAGTACCAGCCATTTATTGCTATCAAAATAATTATGATAAGCCTTTCTGCCGCCTTAGCCAACTGGTAATCGCCCGAACAAATGTTTTTATAAAGAGTTGCTGGCCGGAGCTGGTCAGGTTGATTTTGGCAGCGGGCAATGAGGGGAAACACATCGAGAGGGGAAGCACATCAACGATTGCTCAGGGAGAGCAGAAGGTGGGCTGGCCTTCCTGATAGGCTCAAGGCGGTCGAGGGTTTTTTAGCAGGAAGGTAAATGCGCCGCCCCGTATTTGAGTGTTTGTGTCCTGGGCAGTGGCTGGCTACAAAAAGTACTTCCCTCGCTTCTCTGTGACTGGCAACTTGTTGAGGAAACTTCTGGTTAGAAAACCGTTATTAATATTCCTGAAAAACTACCTGATATCTTTACCCGCCCGAATAGATGGGGGAGATAGCCAGCCGGTCGCCATTCTTGAGCTTTTCACCTGGAGCTACAGCTTGCCCATTTCTGGTCACAATTTTTGGGCGCTGCGGGTCAATAGGTAGAGAAGCCAGAACTTCCTCGACTGTCGTTTCAGCTGGAAACTCAAGTGTTTTTTCTGAAAAGCCCGCCAGATTGATCAGGGGGCCAATTAATTTGACTGTGATTTTTATCATCGACATTCTTTTTTTATTTTATTCCAGCTTGGTATATTTTTCTACTTCAGTTATCTCGTCTTTGAGGCCAAGAGCTTCGGCCGTTTTCCTGGTTGGAATTCCTCTCTTATCCCAGCCTCTTTGTTCATAGTAGTGATCAAGGAGTTGATTGAACTTATCAAGTTCGAGCACCTTGCCGGCAATTGGCCCATCTTTATCAGCGTTGCTTGGATCGAACCAGATCATCGGCGGATAATCCCTGGTTCTGTCCCAATCCGGGAATTCTCTGACCCAGAAAAATTTCATCAGAGCATAAATGCGGTCAGATATCTTCCAGAAGTCATCCAGAGACCAGTTCAAACCGGTTACCCGGTTAAAATATTCCGGGTAGTGTTCAAGCGGCCAGCCTAATTCAATCCAGGGAAAGCGGCAGGCGACAATGAACTCAAATAAACCGCCTCTGATTCTCTGCAGTTCAATTACCTTGGCTGCCTTTTCAGGTCCGTAAGAATCACGCTTGGTCTGCTTAATCTCAAAGGTAATTACCCAGCTATCTTTATGGTGACCACCCAGCGGACAGGTGGCAAAAGCCAATGCCATCCCGGGACAGAATTTGCAGTTATAGGCGGAAATTTCCAGTCCTTTAACGTGCATGGCATAAGCCTCAGAACCAGACCCAATAGCCCTGGACATTCTCATGGTCCCATCAGCCAGTAAATTGCCAATTTCACCTTGCCTTCTGGCCGCCATACCCAGCAGTTTTTTAGCCATTTCAGCCTGGCCGAACCGGAAGTCTCCTTTAATAGCTCCCTGTTCAATAGCATCAGCGTAGAAAGCCAGGGTATCGCCAGCTGAGATCGTATCAAGTCCATAGTCATCGCACAGATAATTGAGGGAACCAACCTGGTCGAGTTCAAAAATATCCAGATTGCTGCCCAGAGTCCCGATGTTTTCATAATCGAGCTCTGATTCATGGCCTTCGTGATCCCGAATGGCAATGCCACACCTCATGGTGCAGTTAGGGCAGCCGTAGGTGGCTATCCGAGCGTTATTCAGTCTTTCACCATCTATTTTCCAGGCATCGGGATGGTGAGTCTGTCTCATATTATGAACAGGCAAGGCAGCTACTTCATTACACCAGGACAAAACGCCGGTCGTACTCTGAATTGACCAGCCAGTCTGTTTGTTAATTTCACCTACTTTTCTTAAATCCTCAATGCCAAGTTTTCTCATTCCCTCGGGATCGGCTACCGGGATGGGCTTGGAGCCTTTGATCACAATGGCCTTCAGCTTTTTTGAACCCATAACTGCTCCGATCCCTGGTCTGCCTCCAGCTCTTCCTTCCAGGCTGCGAATCATGGCATAGCGGTTAAGGTTTTCTCCTCCCTGGCCAATAGATAAAACGCCAACGCCTTTGCCGTAAATTTTATAGAGATAATCATGAGTGTCATAGGTCCCTTTTCCCCAGATTTCATCAGCAGGAAAATACTGAACCTTATCGTCTTCGATATAAACATAAACAGGCTTATCAGACTGGCCCTCAAAGATAATAGCGTCATAACCGGATTTTCTGATATGTTCGGTGGCCCTGGTACCAAGATTTCCATCTCCAAAACCACCGGTCAGGGGAGACTTGGCCGCTACCACCGTCTTACCAGTATTCGGGGCTGGTACACCGGCAATTGGTCCGACGGCTATGATCAGCTTGTTCTCGGGCCCCAGCGGGTCAATCCCAGGACGAAGTTCATCCCAGAGAACTTTTAAGGCAAAGCCCCGGCCTCCTACCCATTTATGGGCAAATTCCTCGCCAAATGTTTCTATTTTATGAGTCCTGCTGGTTAAATCAATCCTCAATATATGACCAGTCCAGCCTTTCATTCTTAACCTCCTTGTAACTCTAAGATTAACTGATAACATAAACCAGGCTAACAGTCAATAAACCGGGCCCTCCCGACAGGTCAAAATCAGGTTATTCTGGTTGTAAATTTACTTGAATTAGCTAAAATAAAGCTTATCCAGAGTTAGGAAGGGAAAAATGGCGAAAAAGCTATACCGTTCAACCAGACAAAAAATGGTGGGCGGAGTTTGCGGCGGCCTGGCGGAATATTTTGACCTGGATGTCTCTCTGATCAGGTTAATTTTTGTCGGCCTGGCCTTGCTGACAGCAATTTTACCCATGGTTCTTTTTTACCTCATTGCCTGGCTGATTATTCCTCTTGAACCTAAGAGTTAACCCGAAAAGGTTGAATTGAAAATAAATCAGATGAGGCAGGGAAGATTATGACCAACATCAGCGAGGAGATTAGGTGCCGGCATCTGGCCATTGAAGGAGTCTTTAAATCAAGGAAAACCTTGCTGGCTCATCTTCTGGCTCAAAAGATAGGAGGAAAGCTTATTCTTGACCAAACGGAAAATCCTTACCTCAAAGACTTTTACAACGAGAGAGAAGGAGCGGCTTTTCTGGCTCAACTGATCTTCCTGGCCAATCGCTATCACCAGCAAGCGCAGCTCGTTCAGCGAGAACTGTTCACCGACCGCATCATCTGCGATTATCTCTTCGAAAAAGATAAAATCTACGCTTATCAGACGCTGACCGATGATGAGCTGTTGGTCTATGAAAGAATCTACAATATTCTGGCCGAAAGGGTGCCACGGCCTGATCTGGTTATTTACCTTCAGATTTCGGTCAAAACACTTATCAAACGAATTGAGCGTGAAGGTCAACCTCTGGAGAAAAAAATCTCCGAGAAATATTTAGAAGACCTGGTCGAGGCTTATGATTATTTTTTCTTCAATTATAAAGGAGCACCACTCCTGGTTGTTAAGGCTGACGATCTTGATTTAACGCAGGAAGAGCAGGTCTGGGATTTAATTGACCAGATAAAAAAGCTCAATAAAGGTAGCCTGTATTACATTCCACAAAGTTTTCAAGCTAAAAAAACAAAAAAGTGATAGAATAGTGCCCTAGCCTGGAGGTTCCCCAGGAGCCCCGGGACTGGCTTCATCACCATTGAACCAGACTCAACTCTTTACTTCCAGCCACGGGACAGGCGGGAGATAAAGAAAGGAGATATGATGGCTATAACAGGAAATGAGAGAGTTACTATACCCTATCTTTTTCAGCTGAAAGAGAGAGGGCAAAAAATTACAGTTCTTACCGCCTACGATTTTCCTACAGCCAGGATTCTGGATGAGAGTGGTCTTGATATTATTCTGGTCGGTGATTCACTGGGTATGGCCGTATTGGGCTACGAGACCACGCTGCCGGTAACCATGGAAGCTATGATTTACCATACGCAGGCGGTGACCAGGGCTCGCCGCCGGGCATTGGTTGTCGGCGATATGCCTTTTCTTTCTTTTCATCTTTCTCTCTCTGATTCACTTTTCAACGCCGGTCGCTTTATTAAAGAGGCTGGGGCTGATGCCGTTAAGCTGGAGGGGGCCAGTCCCCGGAGACTGGAGCTGGTGGAGGCTCTGGTTGAAACTGAAATTCCGGTCATGGGTCATATTGGACTGACTCCACAGTCAATAAGGAAAATGGGCGGGTTCAAGGTCCAGGGGACAGTTGAAGAAAAAGCCGAAGAAATTTATAACGGGGCTTTAGCCCTGGAAAAAGCCGGGGCCTTTGCTGTTGTTCTCGAATCGGTGCCGGAAGAACTGGCAGCAGAAATTACCAGAAGTTTAAAAATTCCAACTATTGGTATTGGAGCCGGCCCAGACTGCGACGGGCAGGTGCTGGTCGTAAATGATATGCTAGGCCTTTCTACTGGCTATATGCCCAAATTTGTTAAGAAATATGCTAATCTGTCTGAGATTATTGCCAGGGCTGTTAACGAGTATATAGCCGATGTCCGTCAGGGTCAGTTTCCTGATGAGGGGCATTCTTATCATCTAAAGAAAGAAATAGCCGGACCATTGATGGAGAAGCTGAGGCGAAAGTCAGGCCCAACAGATGATTGAGGTTGGTAGACAACTGAAGGCAAGATAGAAAAATAAAATTAGGAAAGGCTGAGAATGGAAGTTACCAGTAAGGTAGCGGAGCTTCAGGGAAAGATTAAGGGCTGGAAGCAAAAAGGTCTAAGGGTCGGCTTTGTTCCAACTATGGGTTATCTGCATGAAGGACACCTGAGTCTGGTCAGGGAAGCAAAAAGACGGAATGACCGAACAGCAATTTCTATTTTCGTTAATCCCAAACAGTTTGGTCCGGCCGAGGATTATAACGTCTACCCACGGGACTTTAAGCGGGATGTGGCTCTGCTGGAAAAAGAAGGTGTTGATCTGATTTTTTATCCTGGCGTTGAAGAAATGTATCCAGCTGGTTATAAAACTTATGTTGAGGTCGAAGATCTCGAGAATAAGCTGTGCGGCCGTTCCCGGCCCGGTCATTTTCGCGGGGTGTGCACAGTTGTTCTAAAGCTGTTCAACCTGATTCAGCCAGATGAAGCTTATTTCGGCTGGAAAGATGCCCAGCAGGTTATTATCCTTAAAAAAATGGTTGAGGATTTGAATTTACCTGTAAAAATCAGGCCAATGCCACTGATCAGGGAAGAGGACGGATTGGCTCTTAGCTCTCGCAATATCTATCTGAACCAGCAAGAACGACAGGCTGCGCTGGTTCTCTACAGGAGTCTGGATCTGGCTGAAAAAATGATAAAGAATGGAGAAAGAGAGGCGGCCAGAATAAGACAGCAGATGGTCAATTTGATTTCAGCTGAACCGCTGGCCAGAATTGACTATGTCGAAATTGTTGATCTGCAAACTCTGGAGCCACTGACTACTATTGAAGGCGATGCCCTGGTGGCGGTGGCCGTTTATTTTGGTCGAACGAGATTAATTGATAATTTAAGATTTATTTCGGGAGTAGTCGAAAAATGAGAACACTTTTCCTTAAATCCAAGATACATCGGGCCAGAGTCACCACTAGCCATCTTGACTATGAGGGTAGCCTTGGCCTGGATGAGGAGCTCATGTCCGCCGCCGGCCTGAGTGAATATGAACGGGTTGAAATCTACAATGTGACCAATGGCGAAAGACTGGCTACTTATTTAATCAAAGAACGAGCTGGCTCAGGTCAGGTTGGTGTCTATGGAGCGGCTGCCCATAAAATTAAACAGGGCGATATCATCATTATTACTTCCTATGGTTGCCTGGACGAAGCGGAGGTTAAGTCCCACCAGCCGCGAATCGTATTGCTGGATGAAAATAACAGAATAAAACAGATTAAATAAGCCTTATTCGAGATGATAATTAGGAGCTTCTTTGGTGATAATTACATCGTGAACGTGGCTTTCTCTCAGGGCGGCCTGGGTGATCTTGATAAATCTGGCTTTAGTCTGCAGCTCTTCTATCGTTCGGCAGCCAGCATAACCCATACCTGATTTCAGACCGCCGATCAGCATCTGGATGATAGAAACAGCACTGCCCTTAAAAGGCACGCGCCCCTCAATTCCTTCCGGGACAAGTTTCGAGTCAGAAACAGTATCCTGAAAGTAACGATCGCGGCTGCCTTCTTTCATTGCTTCCAGCGAACCCATCCCCCGATATATTTTATAGGCACGGCCCTGGTAAATAACCACTTCACCTGGGGCCTCATCTGTTCCGGCCAGAAGATTGCCCAGCATGACGGTGGAGGCGCCGGCGGCAATAGCTTTGGTGATATCGCCTGAATACTTAATGCCGCCATCAGCAATGAGGGGAATCTTGTTTTTACTGGTGACTTTATAGACGTCAGAAATAGCAGTGACTTGAGGAACGCCAATGCCGGCAATTACTCTTGTTGTACAGATCGAACCAGGACCGATACCGACTTTGACTGCATCCACTCCGAGAGCAATCAGGTCCGCGGCTGCTTCAGCCGTGGCAATGTTGCCGGCGATGAGTTCAATATCAGGAAACTGCTTTCTTATCTCTTTGACTGTGTTGAGAACCCGTTGTGAATGGCCATGAGCAGTGTCCACTATCAGCACATCGCAACCGGCCTTGCAGAGAGCAGAAACTCGCTCGATCACCTCTCCACCGACCCCGACCGCCGCTCCGACCAGCAGACGACCCAGCTTGTCTTTGGAAGCCAGCGGGTATTCGATTCGCTTCAAAATGTCTTTGTAGGTGATCAGGCCTTTTAGATGATAGTCCTTGTCCACAATGAGAATTTTTTCAACTTTATGCTGGTGGAAAAGTTTCTCCGCCTCCTCCAGGGGAGTGCCAACTGGCACTGTCACCAGGTCTCTGGTCATGACCTCTGAGACCGGAATGTCCAGCCTGTTCTCAAATCTGATATCGCGGTTGGTGATAATCCCGACCAGCTTATTGTTTTCGTCAGTCACCGGCAGGCCAGATATTTTATATTTTTTCATTAATTCGATAGCCTGGCGGATCTTGTCCTGAGGACGAAGCGTAATCGGTTCGACAATCATTCCACTTTCATGTCTTTTGACCTTATCCACTTCTTCTGCTTGAGCTTCAATTGACATATTACGGTGAATGATACCGAGGCCTCCTTGCTGGGCCAGGCAAATGGCCATCCTGGAGGTGGTGACGGTATCCATGGCAGAGCTGATGATCGGCGTTTTGAGCTGGATACTTTTAGTCAGCCAGCTAGAAACATCGGCTTCATTTGGTAAGACTTCTGATCTGGCTGGCAGAATTAAAACATCATCAAAGGTTAAACCTTCTTTTAAAGTTTCATCGAGCATCTGGGTCTCCCGCTTGCCTGGATTTAACGCTTTTTCTTCTTTCCCGGAATCAAAGGTCTGGCCTGCCTGATGACCGCTCCGCCGGCAGCAGCAGCTGCTTGTGGTCGCTGGTAATACACAGGACGCTCGCGTCGTTGCTGCAACTGTTGTTCCTCACCCTCGATTACCGGCTGGATAAGGAAGAGATAGCGAACAGCATCTTCTTCTATCCGGTCCAGCAGCTGCTGGAACATTTCATAGCTTTCCTTTTTGTATTCAATGAGCGGGTCGCGTTGGCCGTAGCCCCGGAGACCTATACCTTCCTTCAGGTAATCCATTTCGAGCAAATGATCTTTCCAGCGAGCATCTATGACCTGGAGGAGAATCAAGCGTTCGAACTCCCGCATTCTATCCGGTCCAAGCAGCTGCTCTTTTTGCTCATAGAGACCTTTTAGAGCGGCAGTCAGTTGCTCAAATAGTTCGTCATAGGTGATTGATTCCTGGTCAAGGTTTAGCTGGCTAAGATCGAAGCCGAACTGAGAAAAAATTGCCTGCCGCAAAGCTCCCCAGTCCCAGTCTTCCGGGTGTTTTTCTTTATTGGCATGCTGGTCAAGATACCATTCGACCAGACTGTCAATTAGATTCAAATAATATTCACGCAGGTCTTTACCTTCCAGGATTTCACGACGCTGGCGGTAAATTGTTTCGCGCTGCTTGTTCATGACGTCGTCATATTCCAGCAGATGTTTTCTGATAGAGAAGTTCTGACCTTCCACCTGTTTTTGAGCTCGCTCAATAGCCCGACTGACCATAGGATGTTGAATAGGAACGCCTTCGCTCATGCCTATGCGGGCCATCAAACCTGACAGGCGGTCAGAACCAAAAATCCTCATCAGGTCATCTTCGAGCGACAGATAGAAACGTGAAGAACCAGGGTCGCCCTGACGCCCTGCTCGACCTCTCAACTGATTGTCTATTCGCCTTGATTCATGGCGCTCGGTACCCAGAATATGCAAACCACCCAGGGACACTACCTTCTCGTGCTCTTCGCTGGTAATCTTCAAAGCCTGTTCATAGGCTGATTGATATTGTTCCGGGGTAGCTTTAGCCGGATCTAGACCCTGTTTTTTTAAAATTTCTCTGGCCAGAAAGTCTGGATTACCGCCAAGCAAAATATCAACGCCACGGCCAGCCATGTTGGTGGCAATAGTTACTGAACCAATCCTTCCGGCCTGGGCAATAATCTGAGCCTCCAGCTCGTGATATTTGGCATTGAGGACCACATGCTTGATATTCTGCTTGCGAAGCAAATTGCTTAAGTGCTCCGATTTTTCAATCGAGATGGTGCCGACCAGAACCGGCCGCCCGATTTTATTCAGCTCGATTATTTCCTGAACAACTGCTTCCCATTTTTCTCTGGCAGTACGGTAAATAACGTCGGGGTATTCTGTGCGGATAAGAGGCTTATTGGTTGGGATTTCCACCACATCGAGGTTATAGATCTGTTGAAATTCGGCCGCTTCCGTGGCAGCTGTGCCAGTCATACCGGCTAGCTTTTTATACATGCGGAAATAATTTTGAAAGGTAATGGAAGCCAGAGTCTGATATTCTTCTTCGACTTTAACCCGTTCTTTGGCTTCCAGGGCTTGATGGAGACCGTCGCTGTAGCGCCGGCCCGGCATCAACCGACCGGTAAATTCATCAACGATAATGACCTGGCCATCTTTAACCATATAATCTACGTCACGCCTGAACAGAAAGTGAGCTTTGAGCGACTGATTGATAGCATGAACCAGGTCCATATAGTTGAGATCATAAAGATTGGGTACATTAAAGTATTTTTCAGCTTCGGTTACGCCGTTTTCATTCAGGCTGACTGTTCTGGTTTTCTCATCAAGAATAAAATGCTTGTCTTTTTGCAAGCGGCGGACAAAATTGTCAACACGATAATAAAGCTGAGTTGATTCCTGAGTCGGTCCTGAGATGATCAGTGGAGTCCTGGCCTCATCGATCAGGATGCTGTCCACCTCGTCAACAATCGCATAGTTAAATTCTCGCTGAACCAGATCTTCCAGACGGAACTTCATATTGTCCCGCAGGTAATCAAAACCAAATTCGTTGTTGGTGCCATAGGTAATATCAGAGTTATAGGCGATCTGGCGTTCGGCATCGTTCATATCATGTTGAATCACGCCGACTGTCAAACCGAGGGACTTGTAGATAGGGCCCATCCATTCGGCGTCTCTTTTGGCCAGGTAGTCATTGACAGTAACAATGTGGACACCCTTACCTTCCAGAGCATTGAGGTAAGCAGGAAGAGTAGCTACCAGGGTTTTTCCTTCGCCTGTTTTCATCTCGGCGATCTTGCCCTGGTGAAGAACAATGCCGCCGATAAGCTGAACATCAAAGTGGCGCATTTTGACTGTTCGACGAGCAACCTCCCGGACCACGGCAAAGGCTTCGATCAGAATATCATCGAGAGTTGCACCCTGGCGGAGTTTTTCTTTAAACTCGGCTGTTTTGGCTTGAAGCTGGGTATCAGACAGCTGGCTGATCTGGGGCTCGAGGGCATTAATAGCAGCCACATAAGGCTGCAGTTTTTTCAGGGTGCGCTCATTTTGAGTGCCGAAAATCTTGATTAAAGGACTTTTCCACATTTATTATTTTTTAACAGAAAGCAGCCCTAAAGTCAATGAAAGCAGCCTTTTTGGGGTAAGAATCTTACCTGAAAGTGCAAGGATGAAAAATGAAACGACAAAGAGAATAACACTCGGCATGTTTATGCTGATTTTTTCTTTTTTAAGAAAAGCGAAGGCGCTTGGCCTGTCAAATGGGTTTATCTGGATAAGGTTCTACCGCCGGCTGTGATCCTTAACCGGTCAATAAGAAGCCTCCGGTCAAAAGGAATCAGCTGAGCTGGTAGAAAATTGATTTTGGAAAGATGGTCTTCAGGTTAAAAATCTTGAGTCCTCTCTAATCTTTTTTATGGTAAGTTGATAAATAATCTCAAAAGAGTTAAAAGCAAGAGGAAGACAAAATGAAACTAAGAAATTGCCTGCTTTTAACCATGCTGCTCTCTTTTATTCTGGTCGCCGTAGCTTGCCGTCAGGAAAAGGCTACGTGGCGGGGAACGATCAGTGAGGAAAATGGAGTGACCATTATTAAAAATCCCGCCAAGCCGATGTATACAGAGCAGGTCCTGACCCTGGCAAAGGAGCTAACGGTGGGGGGTGCCGGCACCGGCGGAGATGCTGCTTTCTCTTCCCTGGAAGGCTTTGACATTGACGAGGATGAGAACATTTTCATTCTGTCGGCAAAGGATGCGGCTGTTTTTGTTTATGATCGCTCCGGGATCTTTATGAGGAAATTCGGCCGCCGCGGTCAGGGACCGGGTGAGTTGCTAACTCCTGTGGCTATATCTATTCGTGCTGACAGGGTAATGATCTCTGATCTGGCCAGGAAAATTTCATTTTTTAATCTTGACGGAAGTTTCACACACTCGTTTTCTATCGGGCAATATTCGCTGCCGGGAACGAGCCTGGATTCCAGTGGCAACATCTACGGTCTGGAAGCAGGGATGACCGGGGATATTCCGGCTGTTAAGTTGCTTAAATTTGATCAGGAAATGAAACTGAAAGGGGAACTGGCCAGATATTTAATACCTGAGCCACAAAAAGGGCTGGACCCTTTTATGGTTTTGCCGTCCTTTCAAATTGGTCCGGAAGATACTGTAATATTTTCGCATCCAGAAGACTATATTTTTGAATATTATGATGCTGATGGAAAACTTATCCGGCGAGTTAAAAAGGCCTTTAAGCCGGTCAGGATCACAGATGAAGAAAAAAATGAAATGAAACAAAAGCTTCCCAGTCATCAGGGTTCCCGGTTTGCATATCATCCTGGCTGCGAAAGATTTGTCTGTAGTGATGAAGGCTGGCTGCTTGTCCAAACCTTCGAAAAATCACCAGAGGGCTATTATATTTTTGATATCTTTGATGAGCAGGGCAGGTTTTTAACAAGAATCCCGCTTCCAGGTGAACCTAAAATCTGGAAAAAGGGCAAGCTTTACTGTCGAGAGGAGGATGAAGCAGGCTTCCAGCTTCTTGTCAGATATTCGCTTAAATCGAAGTTAGAATAAAATTGTTTCGCCGATCGGCCATACTAAGATATCGGCTCAAGAAATATATTGCGAAAAGGACCGAATTCATTATAATTAAGATTATGATAGTGATTGCCGGTATCCTAGCTTTTTCACACTGAAGACATTACCTGCTAACTTTTCATGGAATAAAACGTGTCAATTATATTTGCCTGTCACTCTGGCGGCTGAGGCCGGACCATCAGTGAAAGCACGTTGGCGGTGTTTGGCCAAAGAGCCGGGCAGAAAATACAGCCAGAGCCGATGAGCTAATCTAACGAAAAATTTGGCCGAATCTAAGTTGAAAGGAGGAGGTGGTGAATAAAAACAAGAAAGACAGGAATCAAACTGTTGCCTATTTCTCAATGGAGATCGGGATCGACAACAATCTGCATACTTACAGTGGTGGCTTGGGTGTGCTGGCCGGTGATACTTTGAGAGCGGCAGCTGACTTGAATGTTCCGCTGGTAGGCCTAACGCTTATCCACCGTCAGGGCTATTTGAGACAGAAGCTATCTGCGGACGGCTGGCAAACTGAAGAACCTGACCCGTGGGAAATTGAACAATTTCTGCAGGCAGAGTCGCCGAGAATATCGGTAATCATCGAAGGTCGTCAGGTTCAGGTCAGAGCCTGGAGGTATGATGTCAGGGGAATCAGGGGATTTGAGGTCCCTGTTTATTTTCTGGATACCAATCTTCCGGAAAATACCGAATTTGACCGGGGTCTGACAGATTTTCTTTATGGCGGTGATGAGCATTACCGGCTCTGCCAGGAGATTATTCTGGGCGTGGGCGGAGTCAGAATGCTGCGGGCTCTTGGTTATGAGCATCTAAAAATATTTCATTTGAATGAAGGGCACTCAGCCCTGTTGATCCTTGAGCTTCTGGATGAGGAAGCAAGAAGAAATCTCAGGGAAGCAATAGCAGATTCGGATAAAGAAACAGTTCGCAATAAATGTGTGTTTACCACCCATACTCCTGTGCCTGCTGGCCATGACCAATTTCCAATTGACCTGGTCAAAAAAGTCCTGGGAGACCGCAATGATTTCTTTGCTCTGGATGGAGTCCTTTATGAGGGCAGAATTCTCAACATGACCGGGTTGGCTCTTAATTTCAGCCGCTATGTTAATGGCGTAGCCAGGAAACATGGAGAGATCTCAAGGTTAATGTATGCAGGTTATGAAATTGAGTCCATAACTAATGGAGTACATGCTGCTACCTGGGTCTCAGAGCCTTTCCGGGAGCTCTTTGATCGTTACATGCCGATATGGCGGCAGGATAATTTCAGCCTGAGATATGCGTTAAGCATTCCTAAAATGGAAATCTGGCTGGCTCATCTTCGAGCCAAAAGAAAGCTCCTGGCTTATGTCAGAGAAAAAACTGGAGTCGCTCTGGATGAAAACACCCTGACCATAGGCTTTGCCCGAAGGGCGACAGCCTATAAAAGGGCCAATCTGTTATTCTCAGATATTGACCGGCTGAGAAAGATAAGCCAGGAATCAGGTGCTTTGCAAATCATTTATGCGGGTAAAGCTCATCCACGGGATATCCCGGGTAAGGAACTGATAAAACAAATATTTCAGGCTAAAATGAAACTGGCCGGAGACATAGAAGTAATTTATCTTGAAAATTATGACCTGCATCTCGGTGCCTTAATGACGGCGGGTGTAGATCTCTGGTTGAATACCCCCCAGCCTCCTCTGGAAGCTTCGGGAACAAGTGGAATGAAAGCCTGCCTGAATGGGGTGCCAAATTTAAGTGTCCTTGATGGCTGGTGGGTAGAAGGACACCTGGAAGGGCTGACTGGCTGGGCAATTGAAGAAAACACGTCTAATCAAAAAGACGAGGTCAAACCAGGCGAGGCCGAAGTTATATATGAAAAATTAGAGACGAAGATTATCCCCATCTATTATAAAAGAAAGAGTCAGTTCATTGATATTATGGCTCACTGTATTGCTATCAATGGCTCGTTTTTCAATACACAGAGAATGATGCAGGAATATGTCCTGAATGCCTATTTCACCGACTGAATGCCAACAACTGTGCCAGTTCGGCTGACTTCTTCTGTCAACAGGTCAAAAGCTCTGGTCAACCTGTTTTATTCACCAATGATTTTAATCAGTACCCGTTTTCTTCTCTGACCATCGAATTCCCCATAAAAAATCTGTTCCCAGGGGCCGAGATCCAGTTTCCCATTTGTTATGGCTATCACCACCTCCCGACCCATGATGGTTCTTTTCAGATGAGCATCAGCATTAGTTTCGCCGCTCAAATTGTGTTGATAAGATCGGGGGGAGTAGGGTGCCAGTTTTTCCAGCCAGGTATTAAAATCACGATGAAGTCCCGGTTCGTCATCATTGATGAAGACGCTGGCGGTAATGTGCATGGCATTAACCAGGCACAAGCCTTCCTTTATCCCACTTTTTAAAACCGCTTCCTCTACACGGCCAGTTATATTGATAAATTCTTGCTTCTTTGCTGTTTGAAACCAGAGATAATCAGTCCAGCTTTTCATTTTTTTTAGCCAGTAGAGAAAAAAAGAGGCCGGGCTGAACCTTCTCTATTAATTTCATCAGGCTCAAGCCCGGTCTCATTTCAGTCTCTCATCTTAATCTATCTACTCTTGAATTGCACCTATTCATCTGGCCGGTAATCTTCCCAGAAGTTCATCAGCCAGTGGTTTAGCATCATAGATCTTAAGCAAGGCTTCGATTAAAGCCTGGCCATCAACCATAACGGAACGAGCAACTTTTTCATCATAAACAAACCTGGTTGGCAGTGACTGGATATTGCCATCGAAAAGGGCACCAACAAATTCACCTTTTCTATTGACGACTGGCGATCCGGAATTGCCTCCAATGGAATCAATCGTAGCGACGAAATTCAAAGGTGTATTGAGATTAAGAGCTGCTTTCTTCTTAAGCCAGATTTCAGGCAGGCTGTAAGGCGGTTTAAAGTTGAACTTTTGAGCTTTTTCGTAAAGCCCGGCGAAAGTAGTGTGGAAGGGAATTTTCTTACCATTTTCCACATAACCTTTAACGACACCAAAGCTCAGGCGCAAAGTGCCTGTAGCGTCGGGTGGAATAGAAGTTCCTTTAAGCCGGAAGAGAGCTCTGGCCACCAGCGTCCCATTTTTAACTTCAACTGCCCTGACCTTGTTTTCATAGCGTTCTCTCAAACCGCGAGAGACAGGTTCAATCATCAAAGCCAGTTTGATCATAGGATCATCAGACATGTAAATTGCCTCGGAACCACCCTCCATCAATTCTTTTCTGTATTCCGGATCTTTGAGTCTAGTTTTGGTAATTAATTCTCGGGCTACTTCTTCCGGCGATTGGCAGCCAAGCAGCCATTTGGTCTCCTGCTCGTCAGGTAATTGCTCCTTCAATTGTTTTAGAGAGTCTGTTAATTTTAATATTTCAAAATCATCTGGAACAGGCCTCATTTCGCCCATCATCCGACCGGCGCCAGCTCCCATCGTGCGACCCTGGCTACCCCTCATATTTGCCATTCGCACCAGTGATCTGGCCAGATTGAAATAGACGGTATTAAAGGCGTTTCCTCTTTCAAAAAATTGATATTGCTTGAAGAAGGAGGAGAATTCTTTCTGAGCCAGGGCTATTTCATCCCAGGCCTGACCATATTCTTTGGCCAGTTCTGGATTGGCCGCCACCGCCTGGCGGATCTGCTGTTCTTCGGCCAGCTTTCTGGCCATCAGTTCTTTATCCAGCAAACCAGACTGATAGCCAGTGGTGGCTTTCAAGCTGTTTTCAATGCCAAAGAGTGTATTGCGGGCGATCCTCTCCTGCTCGGGGCCACGACTGGCATATTCGTGCAGAATGGCTTGCCTTCTCTTTAAATTTTCAATGGTAAAGGGATAGCTGACATCGCGCAGGAAAAGCAATTGATCATAAGTCAGAAGCCTACCCGTAGAGCCGGGATTGCCCGAGCAGAAAACCAGATCTCCTTCTTTCAGCGGGGTAGTTGACCACTTTAAATAATCTTTAGTTTTCAACGGCTGTCCATTTTCATAGATTCTGAAAATGGAAATATCCAGATCATAACGTGGATAAGTAAAATTATCAGGATCGCCGCCAAAAAAGGCGATATCATTTTCCACGGCAAAAACCAGTCTGACATCATTATAAGTCTTATATTTGTAAAGGTTATACATACTGCCGGAGTAAAGAGATACTACCTGGCATCTCAGTCCTGATTTCTCTGTTGCTTCTTTTTGAATTTCAGCAATTGCTTTGTCACGGGCAGCCATGACTTCCTGCGGGCTCATCCCGGGTTTTTCAGCGGCTAACACTCGCTCTGTTACATCTTCAATCTCTTGAAGCACTGACAGCACCATTCCCGGGCATTTGAGCTCCTCGTCTCTGGTTCTGGCATAAAAACCATTTTTAATCAGATCTCTTTCCGGTGTAGACAGATTCTGGATAGCACCGCGGCCAACATGATGATTGGTCAGAACGAGGCCATCGGGAGAAACAAAGGAACCTGAGGCACCTCCAAAGGCGACTGAAGCCAGACGCAGATGATTTAGCCAGTCATCGGTTACCTTAAAATTGTATTTTTTGGCCAGATAATCTTTGGGAACCAGATTATAGGGCCACAGGCCCTCGTCAGCGGCTACCGGTAAAATCAGCCAGACGAAGAGGGCTAGCAGGCTTAAAGATAACTTTAAGCGATTGGAACGAAACTTATTCATAATAACCTCCTGAGGCCAAAATTATCTCAGAATTTTGATCAAATTAAAAGTTCAAGATAAGGCAAAACCAGCGCCGGGAAGCGGCTGGCAGGCCAGGGTAGGAAATATTGGCTTAGAAAGTGGCTGACCCGATTTAAGACCCGAAAAGTTGAAAAAAACCGAAAATGTGATTTAATAAACCCTCATTGAATTGACCTGAGACAAATGAATATGTTTGGCAAGAAGAACAACAACCATAAACTGGACGTGGGGCCTACCGGCGGTTTGTGTTCATTAACAGAGGCTCCAGAAGGTGAGATATTGAAGATTGTAGAGATAAGAGGCGGTCAGGGGCTTCACCGCCGGTTACTGGCTCTTGGTTTCCATCCTGGTGACCTTGTTACTCTGGAAAATGAGGCTCTGATGAACGGGCCGGTCCTGGTTAAAAATTTGACGACTGATACCAGGGTAGCCCTGGGCCGGGGTATAGCCCAGAAAATAACGGTGGAAGTCGCCACTGGCGATGAACGATAAAGTTCCGGTCATCGTTTTTATCGGGCAGCCCAACTGCGGGAAATCGACTCTTTTTAATTCCATTGCTGGTTATAAAGCCCAGACTTCTAATTTTCCAGGCACAACTGTTACTCATGTTCACAGCGAGGTGCTCTGGAAAGGGAAAATTTATTCTATTGTTGATCTACCTGGAACGTATTCTTTATCTCCCCATGAACCTCAGGAAAAAGTTGTTCTAACCCACATTTTCAAAGAAAAACCTGATCTGATTGTTAATGTGATTGACGCTTCTCTTTTAGGCCGCAGCCTGGAGCTCACCCTGGAACTTCTTGAGCTGGAATATCCAATGGTCGTTGTCCTCAATATGATAGACCTGGCCAGAAAAAAGGGAATAACCATTAACTTTGAGGAGCTGGAAAAAAAGCTGGGTGTACCGGTGGTCAAAACAGTGGCTACTCGCGGCTTTGGAACGGACAATTTAATGGCGACTATAGAAAATGCCCTGAAATTAAAAGTTCGCCCGATTGCCCCCCTTTATTCCAGGGAGGTGGAAAAAAGAATAGCAGAGGTCATGGACATTCTGCCAGAAGATTTTCCTGTTGTAGCCAACAAACGCTTTACAGCTATTAAGGCCATTGAGGGCGAAATGCTGGCGGTTGATAAATTTATCTCTGAACATAATCTGGCCTTCAAGCGGGAACTGGATCGCCTGCGTCAGGAGATTTCGGCTTTGAGGGATGCTCCTGCTTATGAAGTTATTTCGGCTGAACGTCATCATTTAGCCCTGAAGATATTTGAGGATTGCTGTCGGGTAACCCGTCCTAAAATCAGTGCGATTGATAAACTGGACAATTTAATTATGGATCCAGTGCTGGGCTATTTCTTTTTGCTGGTCATTTTTGCCGGGATGTTTTATTTGATTTTTAAGGTCGGCAGTCCTCTGGAGACCTGGTTGCTCCAGCCCTGGGAAACCATCAAATCGACCATCGAGAACCAGTTTGGTCACAGCCTGCTGGCTGAATTATTGATCGGACTGGTGCAGGGGATTGGCGGTGGAATAGCTATCGTTTTCCCTTATTTTATTCCCCTTCTTTTTCTGATGGGGTTTCTGGAAGATGCTGGCTACCTGGCCCGGGCCAGTTTTCTTCTGGACGCTTTTATGCACCGGCTTGGTCTTCATGGCAAGTCGGTCCCGATGTTTATTCTTGGCTTTGGCTGCAATGTGCCAGCGATCATGGCTACCCGCATTCTGGAGTCACGCCGGGACCGAATTGTGACTGCTCTGCTGATTCCGTTTGTTCCCTGTGCTGCTCGAACGACCATCATTCTGGCTCTGATTGCTTTTCTGCTGGGTCCGTGGTGGGCTCTTGGCTTTTATTTCTTTAATTTTTTTGTCATCGCTATTTTAGCTTTGATTCTTAAAAGGTGGTTTAAATATGATTCTCCTGGTCTGATCCTGGAGATACCTTCTTTAAAAGTTCCTTCTCTGAAAAGCATCTGGCAGAAAATTTATTTTAATCTGAAGGAATTCGTCAGCTTTGCCTGGCCGATTTTGATTGCGGGCAGTGTTTTGCTCAGCTTCTTGAGCTATCTCCGGTTTGATCGGGTCATTAATGCTGTTCTGTCCCCGCTGGTTACCGGTCTGCTCGGACTGCCCCAGAGCCTGGGGGTCACTCTGATTTTTGGTTTCCTGCGAAAAGAGCTGTCACTGTTGATGATGTTTCAGGCTCTCGGTGTCGGCTATGGCCAGTTAATGGCTGTTATCACCAAAACGCAGCTTTTGACTTTCGTCACCTTCGTCACTTTTTTTATTCCCTGCCTGTCTACCCTGAGTATACTCTGGAAAGAGCTGGGGAAAAAAGTAGCAATAATGTCCGTAGCCTTGAACCTCAGTGCGGCCGTGGTGGTCAGCTGGCTCATTCGCCTGGTTTCTTCTTTATTCTGATCATTGAATTCAACTCTGGCCTGCTCTGATTCCGGTTCCTGAAGAGGAAAGTAGCAGTTCGGCTTTAACCAGAAGTTCCGGATAGCTAAAGTCGATCGAAAAATTTTTACTGAAGTCAGAACAAAGATTTATTTAGTGAACGTCGTTTAAGAACTGTTTTATGTCCTTAGCCAGTTTTGAGCCAACCACCGCGGCCAGCTCTTCTTCTGATGCCTTTTTAAGGTCTTCCACCGTCTCAAAAGCCAGCCTTAACTTTTTCTTGCTGGCCGGTCCCAGCCCTGGGATGTCATCCAGTTCTGAAGAAAAACTCTTTCTGGCCCGCCGCTGACGGTGAAAACCGATGGCAAAACGGTGAGCCTCATCCCGGATTTGCTGCAAAAGTTTGAGCGCCTCTGAGGTCGGATCAAGTCGTAGGCCATCAGGATGAGCTGGAGAAAAAACTATTTCTTCTTTTTTAGCCAGAGAGCAGACCGGGATTGAATTGAGATTTAATTCTGACAGTACTCTCAGGGCAACCCCCAGCTGTCCTTTACCGCCATCAATAAAGATAAGGTCGGGTAAGGGCTTATTTTCTGCTATCAGTCTTTTTAACCGCCGGCTAAGCACCTCGTGAATAGAAGCAAAATCGTCCGGGCCGGACACGGTTTTAATCAGGTATTTCCGATACTCTGCCTTGTTTGGCTGGCCATAATCAAAAACCACCAGCGAGCCGACTGACTCATCCCCGGCCGTGTTGGAAATATCTATTCCTTCTATCCGTTCTACAGGCCGATCCAGACCAAGGGCCCTGGCCAGCTCAACAGTTGGACTGGCTTGCTCCTCTTTTTCCAGCAGGAGGAAAGCATTCTGTTCGGCCAGCTCCAGTAAAACCTTTCTTTTTTTATTGTCAGGATAAAGCAGTTTAACATTCGTGTTACGTTTTTTAAATTCGTAACAAAGAATTTCAGCTTCTTCTTTTTTGAGCTGAAACGGTAGAAGGATTTTATCCGGCAGTTCCTGGCCATCGTAAAAAGCCAGTAAGCCCTGGTTAAGAACCTGCCGTTGTTGTTGTTCATCTTCAGCCGAAATATTAAGAAGCCGTCCGGAGGAAGAGCGAATCCGGCCAGCCCGCATATGGAAAATAAACAGCGCGCCCTTCTTTCCCTCCCGGGCATAACCAACGATATCCATATTATCTTTACCGGTCGAAATAACTCGTTGGGTTTCTTTAAATCTTTCCAGTGACTTCAGGGTGTCTCGCCAGTGAGCGGCCTCTTCAAATTTTAGCTCGCGGGCAGCTTGATCCATCTTCTGACGAAGCTGTCGCTCGAGTTCGGTTTTCCTTCCTTCCAGCAGGAGCAGGGCCCGATTAACTTCCTGACGGTAGGCTTCCTGGCTGATCAGGCCAACACAGGGGGCACTGCACATTTTTAGGTCATATTCCAGGCAGGGGCGGCGGCGGCCCTTGAATACCGCGTTCTGGCAGGTTCTGAGCTGGAAGGCTCTGGTTAGAAAGGACATCATCTTTCTGGCGTCATCGGCTGGACTGAATGGCCCGAAATATTTTGCTCCGTCGTCTTCCACCCGGCGGGTGAGGGACAGACCGGGGAAATCATCATTAACTGTTAATTTCAGGAAGGGAAAGCTTTTATCATCCTTAAGCCGTAAATTGAATTTTGGCTGATAGAATTGAATATAATTATTTTCTATAAAGCTGGCTTCTTTTTCTGAGCTGACCAGAAGGTAATCGATATCGTCAGTTTCACTTAATATATTCTGGACTTTAAGGTCAGGCTGAGGCAAGAAATAACTTTTTACCCGGTTACGAAGAGATCGGGCTTTGCCGATATAAATTACCTCACCCTGTGAATTTTTAAAAAAATAGATGCCAGGGCGGTCAGGAAAGTCTTTTACTTTTTGTTTGAGTCCCTTGTATTGCATGATCTGTTATTTGTATAAGCTTAATATTTATACCAATGGTTTTGCAGGGGCAGATGAACCTCTTTAGATTTAGCTCTCAACTCATCAACTCCAGTTCCCGTTTTTTTAACCTCTGGAGCTCATCCCGATATTTAGCGGCTTTTTCAAATTCGAGATTTCGGGCTGCTTCTTTCATTAGAGTTTCCAGCTCAGCCATTCTCTTCTGCCGTTTTTCGGGTGAGAGATAAATGTCCTTCTCTTCAGCCAGGCCGGTATAATCAACATAATCACGTTCATAAACACTGGTCAGCACTTCGTCAATATTTTTCTGGATGGATTGAGGAGTAATGCCATGTTCTTCATTATATTTTCGCTGTATCTGGCGCCGCCGGTTGGTTTCTTCTATCGCTTTTTTCATTGAATCAGTCACTGTATCAGCATAAAGAATGGCCCTGCCAGCTAAATTTCTGGAAGCCCGACCAAAAGTCTGAATAAGACTGGAAGTGGAACGCAGAAAGCCCTCTTTGTCAGCATCAAGAATCGCCACCAGAGAAACCTCTGGTAAATCAAGGCCTTCTCGCAGGAGATTAATCCCGATTAAAGCATCAAATTTACCCTTTCTCAGGTCACGCAAAATCTTAACCCGTTCCAGAGTTTCAATATCAGAGTGAAGATAGCGAACCTTCAAACCGAGTTCATGATAGTAACGGGTCAGATCTTCAGCCATTTTTTTGGTCAGGGTGGTAACCAGAGTTCGTTCATTGCGCCTGGCTCGTTCTTTAATCTCTTTCATCAGATCGTCAATCTGACCTTTGACCGGTCTGATTTCCACTTCGGGATCAATTAAACCTGTCGGTCGGATAATCTGTTCGACCACCTGGCCGCCGGCCTTTTTCATTTCATATGGCCCTGGTGTAGCTGAAACATAAATGACCTGTCCAACCCGTTGCTCGAATTCGCGGAAATTAAGGGGCCGGTTATCCAGGGCCGAAGGCAGGCGAAAACCATGTTCGATGAGAGTCAGCTTACGGGAACGATCACCATGATACATGCCGCCAATTTGAGGAACAGCGATATGTGATTCATCTATGATGGTCAGAAAATCTTCGGGAAAATAATCAAGCAGGGTGTAAGGAGGCTGGCCTGGACGACGCTGACTTAAATAAAGTGAGTAATTCTCAATACCAGGGCAATAACCGAATTCCCTGAGCATCTCAAGATCGAACAGAGTCCTTTCCTCGATTCGCTGAGCTTCAATATACTTTCCCTGAGAGGTGAAGAACTCTACCTGTTTTTTTAATTCCTGCTCGATGCCGGCAATGGCCTGCTCGAGTAAAGAGCGTGGGGTGGAAAAAAACGTCCTGGGGTAGATGACGATTCGGTCGAGATATTGTTTTTTGACGCCGAGTAACGGGTCAAAAATCGAAATTTCTCGCAGCTGACCATTCTCTATTTCCAGGCGATAGGTAAAGTCTTCGTAAGGTGGAAAGACATCAATGATATCTCCCCGTACTCTGAATGTACCCCTCTTAAGGTCGTCATCGGAACGTTCATATTGAATGCCAACCAGCCGGTCGAGTAACTCTTTCCTGGTGAGATTCTGGCCCGTTTCCAGAGGAAAGCTCTGTGAATAATAAGTGTCTGGAGCGCCGATGCCATAAATACAGGATACCGAGGCGACGATAATTACATCCCGCCGCGCAGACAGAGCATTGGTTGCAGCCAGACGCAGCCGGTCAATTTCTTCATTGATGGTTGCTTCTTTGGCAATATAAGTATTGGTAGCGGGAATATAGGCTTCAGGCTGGTAATAATCATAATAGCTGACAAAATATTCAACCGCATTTTCTGGAAAAAAGCGACGGAATTCCTGGTAGAGCTGGGCAGCCAGAGTTTTGTTGGGGCTGATGACCAGAACCGGGCGATTGATCCTGGCTATTAAGTTAGCCATGGTAAAAGTCTTGCCTGAACCGGTTACGCCCAGCAGCACTTGATGCTTTTTGCCGCTCAGGACACCTTCGGTCAGCTGATCAATAGCTTGAACCTGGTCACCCTGTGGAGAAAAATCTGAATGGAGGTGGAATGTTTTCATCTTTATCCAGTTTATTCAGCGCCGTTAAACCTGACCTGGCGGCCTCTTTTCAATTTAGGCTTTTCATCTGACCGGGGCACGAGTCGTTCTGATAGCAGTAGTGGTAATTTCCTGTTTATTTTATTAAAATACGCAACCATAATATGCTTTTTTAATATTATAGCAGAAAAATTTAAGGCCTGAATCTGGTTGGAGATGACCAGGCTGTCAAGGCTGATAATCCTTGGAGATTTTTACTGTCCCCTTGAATTTAGCTCCGCTCTGAACGGAGAGTTTACTGGCGATGATGTCGCCATTAAAAACGGCTGTTTCACTGATGATAATTCGCTCGGCTTGAACCTGGCCCTCGAGCTGGCCATGGACAAAAAGATTTTTCGCCTTAATGCTTTCAGCTTTAACCCGCCCTGATTTCTGAATAACCAGATCGTGGAGCGGTAGATCAATTGAGCCGCTGACCTGACCGGAAATATCAAGATCTTCGTGGCCGGTTAATTTTCCTTCAAAAGCAAGGTTAGTGCCGACCCGGCTGGAAATTTTTGCCGACACTGGTTCGTTCATTGGCTTTTTTTCATCTGGACTCATACTAGCTTCTCCCATTTTTCTCCATTATTATATTTTATTATCGGCTTGAGTCAATCCAATAGCTGCTGCCTTTTCATATTTTAGGTTATTTGTTAAGTCAGACCGGGAAAAAAGCTTTATTGACAGAGTAAATCTATTTGATAAAATTCTTTTGTTTGGCAACCTCTTAATCTACAGAAAGATTGTTAAGCTCTTCCAACGGAGCGAGCGGGCATAACTCAATGGTAGAGTACGAGCTTCCCAAGCTCGGAGTTGCGGGTTCGAGTCCCGTTGCCCGCTCTTTTTTTTACTGGTGTCAACATGTCTGACTGGTTTCTTTTATCTGAATCTGAACCGCTGGCGGGCAGCTGGAATATGGCGGTGGATGAATATCTTTTTGAACAGGCACAGCAAAAACGGGCTACTTATGTTCGTTTTTACACCTGGCTGCGGCCGACGGCTTCTTTAGGTTGCAGTCAGGAGATCAGCCGGGTGGTCAATCTGGATGAATGCCGGCGGCGGGGAGTCGATGTCGTCCGAAGAATGACTGGAGGGAAAATGGTCCTTCATCATCTGGAGGTCACTTATTCCGTCTCTTCTGGTGACATTGATTTTTTCACCCCGACCCTGGAAGGTTCTTACCGGCTCATATCAGGGGCCCTGATGAAGGGACTCGAATTGATGGGACTTGAGCCTTCTCTGGCCTCCTCCACTTCCCGCCTTTATGCCCGCAGTGATTTACCCTGTTTTGCCTATCCGGCCAGAAACGAAGTCGAAATCAGAGGAAAAAAGATTATCGGCAGTGCCCAGAAGAGGTCGGGCAATTTTTTTATCCAGCACGGGTCAATTCCTCTGGTATCGGAGCTGGACCTCCTGCTGGCTATCTCTTTCGGCCTTCCACCAGCCCGTCAGGACTGTTTGACTTCTATCGCCGACGAACTGGGAAGAAATATCAGCTACAGGGAAGCGGTCGAATATTTTATTGACGGATGCAGATCCTATTTTAACTGCAATTTTAAGCAGCTGATTTTAACGACCGCTGACCTGGACCGGATTAAGACGCTGGAATCTTCAAAATATGCTAATCCTGATTGGACTTTTCATAAACTGGCTCCTGTCTCAATTTGATTTTTCATCCCAGGGGTGTTAAGATTCAAATCGAGGACATGAGAAGGAGCTGGCTATGAACGAAATTGAAGAATTGATTGGACTGGATGTAGCCAATCTGCCGCCGCTCCAGCCTATGCTCTACGATGACCTTCACCAGAATGTCTTAAAAAACCTTCATCTTGAACTGGGCAGCGGTCCCGTTTTATATCTGATTTCTCCTTCTTATTCTGTTTTGAATACTGTCCCGAACGAGACCGTCATCGAATTTTTAAACAAAAAAGAAAACCTCCTTAATTATCTCAAAGAATATGTCATTCAAAATCTGGCTCTATATACGGTTATTCTGGAAATGAGCAGCTATTTTATTGAGCAGAATAATTATCTGGTTCTGGCCAGGTTCAGAGAAAAGGGAAGCGACGGCCGTAAGTTTGAAATTAAGTTCTATACCCATGAGCCCAAGGAGTTGCTCTCCAGCTATAAAGACAAGATTTACATTGGCCGGGATTTCATTGACCTTTTTAATTTCAAAAGAAAATACTGGGGAATAAAGGATTTTATAGTCTCGGTTAAAGAGCAGTATGACCGGCTGCTGGACCGAGCCGAAGCCCGTCTCGAAAATCCCATGGAATATAAATCATTTTTTCAGGAAATTAAAGAATCAATAAATGAGACTTACACTGAAAGCATGCTCATTCTTCAGTCTCTGCCACCTTATCCTGATCTTGATAAGATGTCAGGTAAAGAGTTGATTGAAATCAACAGTCAGTATCGCGGCATCACTCATTTTCTGGTGGAATTGAGAGATGAGGTGGATGAATTTGAAAATTTGTTGAGGTATAAAAAAGAGACTGAATTTGTTCGTTATGTGACTAAATTCAAAAAAGATTTAACCAATTTAATTTCTTACCTCAATATCAAAATCAATGGTGTGCTGAGTTACAGGATTACCAATTTCCGCTTCAAGCATTCATGACGGCCGGGTTGGTAACACGCCATAGATAGACTACCTGTATTGCAAATAACTTGAAGGAAACTGTTTCCTCCTGCTTAAAGCCAGATTATCATGACTCCTTTAAGATCAAAACAAAACCAAAGTTGGAAAGGAAACAGCCAGAACAGCCATTGATTTTGAACTCTTAGTTGTAAGCTGTGAATTTTAAATTGCGGATTCCAGAAATCTAAAGTCCAGGCTCATCCTCAGCCGGGAAGGTCCCAGACTCAGGCTGAACTATTTTAATATCCCCATAAGTGGTGCTGAGTTTTATCTCGGGGAAGGGTGGAGCTGATTGGAAAGCCCTGACCAGACTGACTCCATTACTGGAATTTTCGTCGGGCAGAAGAGGCAATCGCCAGTCTATTGTTCCTCCTTTGGACCTGGCTTCGAGTCGAGCCAGCTGGCCGGCTGGCCAGAAAAAGCTCAGATCTCCGTACTGCAGGTTAGCATAAATATTGTCTTCAAGGCTGGCCGGAGATAAAGAAGCATCGCCATGAGCCAGGCTCAAATCTAAACTTCCTGTGAAGTTTTCGAGTTTAACCTCTTCATAAGACGTTTCTATAATGATCTTGCCGGTCTTGACTGAGCTCAGATCGATTTTAGTCCCTTTGCCTTTGATGGTGATGTCTCCGTTAATTCTTTTTAAACTGATTGGCTCATAGCTGGACACTATTTCGACTTGTCCGTTTAAATTATCTATTTCGACCTCAGAATGATGTCCTCGGATGACGGTTGGTCCCGAATCGCTGATGTAGACAGGTTCATAGCTGTTTTCCAGCTCAATCGGGCCTGCTACCCTCAGGGCTTTGACCGGCGAATGCCTGGCAGTGACCTTCAATGAGTCTTTAAGGTCTATGAACTCTATCTCCTCAAAACTGGCCTTGAGGCTGACCGGACCACCGATTCTGACCAGCGAGACAGGAGAATGACTGGTCGCAATCTGACATGCTCCTTCAATATCCAGGCAGGACAGTTTTTCAAAGGAATTGCTGGCTTTAACCCCGCCGCGGATATCCAGCAGGTCGACCTGACCATGGTCATTATGGACCTCAACTTGCTTAACTCCGCTTATCCTGGCCTGACCAAATGAGTTGGAAACCGTTATAACGGTTGAGGCTGGTACTTTAAGCATGAAATCAACGGAAAATGCTTTCCGACGGAAATCGTTACGATTAGTTGAGAGGATAAGTTTTGGACCATCTCGCTTTGTTTGCAGCTTGAGCTCGGTAGCCAGTTGAGCCGCCTGTTTTTCGCTCTTCTCCCGGATGGTCTTTTTTAGGGTTAAACTGATGTCCTGATAGTCGCCGCCTTCAATCTGGACCTGACCATGGCTGTTAATCACTTCCAGGATGTCAGCAGGTTCCAGGTTCTGGTTTTCTTCGAATTCATAGGATCTGTTACCCAATTTAAAAGCAAAAGAATCATCTAACCAGGTGTCTTTTAAAGTCGAATCCCAATCCTCGAGATAGTGGAGACCTACTCCAGCTAGAATAATGAGGAGCAGAATTATAACTTCCTTAGCTTTCATCTTTTTTATCCAGGTTTTGGTCCTTAATTACTTCCGCTTTTACTTCCTGATGTCCCTTCAGCCCATAATACAATTTATAGGCGCCCCAGATGATCAGGATTAAAGGCCAGAGTTTAAAAAGAAATCTCCAGGCATCAAAACCAAGATTGTCCAGCAGAAACAGCAGACCCAGAACAATCAGAATGATGCCCCAGATTAAGTTGTCTCTTTGTTTTTTAGACATCGTTGCCTCTCTTTTTAAGATTTTTTAGTGGAAAAGTGATCAACAACCAGCTTTAGACCCAGTCCGACCAGGATTAACGGCCAGTAATCTATAAATGATTCATAGCTGATGATATCGAAATTGGCCAGAAGAAAAAGACTACCCAGTAGAATCAAAATGATTCCCCAGGAAATTGAACCGGAGGCAGCTGCAACTTCATTATCGCCACCTGTTTTAGCCGGGCTGGAGGCCCCGGCTGTAGTCGTTTCAGTCAGAATTCTTGTGCTTTTAGCCTCATTGATGGCATCAATAATCTGGAAAATATAGAAACCAGCCAGGAGCAGGGCAACGAATGGCTGGCCGCCGCGGCCCTGAATCGAGACCAGTCCGGCAAAGACGATGATCATGATTATTCCCTTAAGGTAATTGCCGTTATAGAGGGCGCCTGCCCCGGGGAATATAACCGACAATATACCGGCCAGGGCCGGTGATTTGACAGGTTTTTTTTCAATCTTAATTTTTTCCTCCACTTTAAACCTCCAGTTTAGTTTTGATCAGACTTTGGCAGCTGATCAGATCTGATAGAAGCCAAAAAGCTCTCCCGGTATCCATTTAGCCGGTCAGTTATCACTCCTGCTTTGACCAGAACTCTTTGCACCTGGCTGTAAGTCCGATGAATCCTTAAAGACACCGACTTTTGAACACTGTGACCCGGCTGAGTAAAAAATAACAATGAGGCTACAATCAATATAACCGTCAGGGAGACCAGAACTGGCTGAAAAGCCGGGCTCAACCAGAATTTACGGCTGAAAACGCTCACTCGTTTCCGTTCTTCTATCACCGGCCTGGACTCCAGTTCAACCTGGCCGGGAATAGAGTAAAGTTTGCTCAGCAGGGCAGGTGAAGGCTCAACTGCTGGCAGACTGGCCAGGGATTGGCTGATGGATTTTAACTCTTCAGCTAGCTGCCGGCATTGCTGGCATTCAGCCAGGTGAGCCTCGATTTTTATGGCTCTGGCCTGACTTAACTCTCCCTCTAGATAGGCTGAAAGATTTTTTCTAACTTGGTGGCAATTCATCCCTTGCCTCCGGTTTTATTAATAATAATTTGAGCCAGCTGGAGCCTGGCTCGATTTACCCGGCTCTTAACGGTCCCCAGGGGAACTTTGATCTCTCTGGCCATCTCCTCATAACTCAAGCCTTCCATCTCTCTCAGCACCAGAACGAGTCTTAAGTCAGGTGGAAGCTGCTGGAGAGCCTGTCTGACTGCGGCTGCCTTTTCCTCACTTAAATACCTGGTCTCCGGGTTATCACTATCGGCGGCAGGCAGATCTGGTTGGTCAGCTTCAAAACGTTGAGATTTTTCCAGCTTTGTTCTCCGGAATTCATCAATTAAGTAGTTTCTGGCTAAAGTCAAGAGCCAGGCAGTGAAATCATGTTCAAAATCATATTTAGCCAGTGAATGATAGAGTTTGAGAAAAATGTCCTGGGTCAGGTCTTCGGCTTCCTGCCGGCTGCCTGCAAACTGATAGGCCAGGTTAAAAATTTTTTTGGAATAACAATCAACAAGCATTTTCCAGGCTCCTGCTTCTCCTTGGAGGCATCCTTGGATTAATTCTTTCACTTCCACTCACGTCATCCTGGTAGACGAATAATTGGTCCGAAAAGTTCCCTCGGCCAGGCTGAAAAAGCCCGTTTAGCCTCTTCCGGCCACCCGGGCGGGATGGCCGGCAGCCAGTTGCTTGCCAGGCCGGGTATAATTAATGAAAATAATATATAAGAGCGAATACCGGATGCAACTTTTTACCTGGGTGCGGGTTTATGAATAAGAGAATGGATGACCAGGAGCTGATGGAAAAGATTAAAAAAGGTGATGAACTGGCCTTTTCTGAGCTGATGACCATGTATAAAGACCGAGTGGTAAACTTCCTTTATCAATTCACCGGCGATTATCAGGTGGCGGTTGATCTGTCCCAGGAAACCTTCTTGAGAGTTTTTTTTAAGGCTAAAAAGTATCGACCAATAGCTCCTGTTTCCTCCTGGATATATGCTATCGCTGCCAATCTGGCCCGCACCGAGCGAAAAAAAATTAATCGGAAAGCAGCTATCTCGCTCGATGAAATAGCTAATTCCTATTCTGCTGGCAGTTATTCTCTGGACCATAACGATCCTGGATTAATGAGAAATGTAAAGCAGGCTCTGAAGCAGCTTCATCCTCGTTATCGGCTTCCTGTTATTTTAAAGGATGTGGAGGGTTTTTCTCAAGAAGAAATTGCCAGAATGCTCAAGTTGCCGGTGGGGACAGTCAAAGCCAGAATCAGCCGCGGTCGGGAATATCTAAGGAGGTGGCTGGAAGAGGGGCGTGAAATTAAAAACAGGGGAGAAGAGGATGAGAGTTACGGTTTGAAATTACCCGACGATTAAACTGGATGGAGAGTGGAAATGGAAGAAAAAAATTATATTAGCCAGCTGCCCAGAGTTAAGGCACCGGAAGACTTTGAAAACCAGGTATTAAATAGGCTTAAAAAGGAAAAAGTCAGGGTTGTCCGCCAACGCCGCTGGGCCTGGGGACTGGGCGGCGTAGCTGCCGCTGTCTTGATGGCGATTATTTTAATTAAGCCTGGGGCTAAACAGCCATCCTACACTGCGCAGCAGCTTGAGCAGGAAAGGTCTCCCCTCGAGGTCATCCAGGTAGTTGAGCCCCTTAATCTCGAAAACGAAATAAAAACAGCAACTGATGATCCTCAAACCGTGTTTATTCTGGAGCAGGTATCTGACCGGCCGCTAATCCAGCAGGTCAGATATTAGTCGGAGTATAAGGAGAAAAGAGATGAAAAACAGCAAGTTAGCCTGTAGCCTCCTGATACTGACAGTTACTATTCTGGGCTTAACCTCTATCTGCCTGGCTGGGGCCGCTCCTGCCGCCGGCAATGTCAGGGAAATTGTCAAGAAGGCTTCGCCTTCAGTCGTCAGAGTGGAAGTGAGAGACGGTTTGAGGCGGGTCGCGACTGGCGTCGTTATAGACAAAGATGGCTATGTAGCCACCACGGCTTTAATTTCTCCCCGGGAGGAAGAACTTAAAGTTATTGATTATGAAGGCAATCAGGCTGAAGCCGATTTTCTTGGTTTTGATCCTGAAAGCAGGATTGCTTTTCTTCATGTTAAGAATAAAAAATTGCCGGCTATCTCCATGGGCAGCAGTGCCGGCCTGGCTCCGGGGAGCTGGGTTTGTGCCCTGGGGATTTCTCCTGAGTCTCAAATTCAGGTGACTCAGGGGATTGTTAGTTCGGTGACGGCGGATAGGTTCAGATTGAATATCACCATTACACCTGGCATGAGCGGTGGCCCGGTGTTAAATGAAAAGGGACAGCTGATTGGTTTGCTTCGAGGTGTCTATGCGGGAGACAGATCATATTTCCCGGGGCCCAGACAGACACCTCCCCTTGGTTATCCTTTTGAACAGATGGAAACTCCGCCGCTGGGTATGGCCATGGCTATCCCGGTCGAAATGCTTAATGACATATTTAAAGAAATTAAGACAAAGGGAAAGGTGGAAAGAGGCTGGCTGGGGGTGTCCATAAGAGAAGATGCTGACCAACGGGTCATTATTTCTGAAGTCGAAGATGAAAGCCCGGCTTCTCTGGCCAGAATACAGCCAGGTGATCGGGTACTGAAGATAAACGGGAAAGAGATCAAGAATGCTGATCAGTTTGCTTCCGAAATTAGAAGGCATCATCCTGGCCAGCAAATAACTCTCACCATAGATAGGCAGGGGAAAATGCTGGAGATAGAAGCCAGGTTAGGCAACCTGCCGGAGGAAGAAGCTTTCCGAGAACTGGAACTTCGATTCCCGGATATTTTCCGTCAGTTTCCACGGGATCTGCCTTTAACGCCCAGGCCCGGCGGGCAGAACTTTGAATTTGGTGTCCAGAATTATGGTTTTCTGGGAATCTTTTTGGAACAATTAACTCCAGAATTATCTAAATACTTTGGTGTACCTGAGGGCCGGGGTCTGCTGGTAGCCAGACTGATACGGGGCGGACCGGCCGAAAAGGCAGGTCTAAAAATTGGTGATGTCATTGTTGGTGCAGATGGAAAAAGAGTTGAAACTCTGACCGATCTATCCAGGATCCTTCAAAATAAGAAAAAGGTAGAAAAATTAGCTCTGGAAATAATCAGAGACAGGAAAAAAATGGAACTGGAAGTAGACGTTTCTGGCTCCATTCTCGAGGAAGGGCGGGATTAATTTCCCGCTCTTCTTTTTACTTTATAGCTATTTCTTTTCAGAAAAAGGGTGTCGCTGTCGGTCATTAGCCAGCCAGATTTTTAGCAATTCCTCAAACTCGGAGTCAGGCAGTCTTCTTTTTTCGTACCAGCCATGGGCCTGTCTTTGACGGAAGGCTTCATAGAGAATGATAGCGGCGGAGACCGAAAGATTAAGGCTCTGCACCAGACCTACCATGGGAATATGGATTTTATAATCTGACAGACTAAGGGCTTCGGTCGAAATTCCTTCGGCTTCATTACCAAAAACCAGAGCCAGTGGCTGGCAATAGTTCAGGGCAGTATAGGGTAAAGCCTGAGGAGAAAGAGTGGTCACGGCGATCTTTAGCCCCTGGCCTTTTAAAATACTTAAGGCTTCAGTCGTAGTTTGATGGAAATGGATTAAAAGCCATTTTTCAGCTCGGGTGGTAATGGCCTCATTGAAAATAACCTTTTCTGGATGCGGGGAGATAATATGTAGATTTAATGCACCCACCGCTTCGCAGGTGCGGGCGACGGCACTGGCGTTGTGAGCAATAGTTACGCCTTCCAGTACTACCTGGAGGTCAGGCTGTCTTCTGGACAATACTCTTGTCAATTTTTCTTTTCTAGCGGCAGTTGGCACAGGACATTTATAGCAAAGCTATCAACGGTTGACAACCAACCGGCCAGAAAAATATCTCGTGGCCTTGAAAAAACAACACAAATTTTTTATAGTTTAATGGTTAATTGGTAACAGGGCCGTCAAAAAGAGGGCGATCCGCGGCCTGGTAGATTTCTCAATGATATGAAACTATGGCATATATAATATAGAATCAATAATTTGCCGGAGTGGCGGAACAGGCAGACGCGCTGGACTCAAAATCCAGTCCGATTCACTTCGGGTGTGGGTTCGACTCCCTCCTCCGGCACTTTCAATCTAAACCAGCAGAAAATTCAAAGAGCGTTCTGGTTTGTATCTGTTTCAGTCCCATCACTGCTTTAAGCACCGGTTAAAAATGGTCGGATTTATTAAGGTTTGCTTCTGAAACTAATCAGGGCATTCTCGTTTAATTATTGCATCAGATGAATATCAGTAAGTTTCCAATTAAGTGAACCAGACTAAAATTCCTGCTTTATATCCTGGATTCTACCCTAATCTAATCGGCGAGTTAGTCTGGACATTAAATATTTTTCTTGACAGACACGATAATTAAGTTTTATCTATAAAGGGAGGAGAGAGGATATCGTTCAATTTTATTTCAGAAGATAGTTATTATTTTTTTAAATTTTCATCAGGAGGTGTAATGACTGCCAAAACAGAGTTTGAAGGTTTATCGGTTGGGGAAGGAAAATTTATTCTTCTCCAGGGGTCAAGAGGTATTTTAGGAGAAAAAAGATGGAAAAAAGTAAGTTATGTGTAACAGCAATCATTCTGATCATTTTCTTATTATCCGGTATCTCCCTCTTTGCCCAGATCATGCCAGAAGGTAAGATTACCGGGCGAGTGGTTGACGATCAGGGCAATCCACTGCCCGGAGTAGCGGTTGAGGCTACCAGCCCGAAACTGGTTGGTAAGGCAGCTACGGTGACCGATGTCAACGGTACTTTCCGCTTAATGGCTTTACCTTCAGGTACTTATGAAGTCACTTTTACACTGCCTGGATTTAAGAAACTGGTTAGAAAAAACATTTATCTGGAGTTATCTCAAACTCTAGTCTTAAACGTGACCATGGAACCGGCTGCGATAGAAGAAGAAGTAACAGTCGTTGGGCAGAGCCCGTTGATTGATGTGAAAAGTACTGTTAAGGGCCAGGTCATGACCAAGGAAACTTTTTTAAGCCTGCCCCGTGGCCGGACTTTTGATTCCTTGATCAATGTCGTGCCCGGTGTTCAGAGTGAAAGCATCGCCGGTGGTTTTTCTATGGATGGGGCCACTGGTGCAGAGAACATGTGGTATCTGGATGGTGCAGATATAACTAATCTGCATTATGGGACCAAAGCCCAGAATGTGGTTCTTGAACTGCTGGATGAAGTCAAAGTCGTCGCCTCCGGTTATAATGCCGAGTTTGGTGGCTCAATGGGTGGTGTGGTCAATGTTATAACCAGATCTGGCGGAAATACTTTTCACGGCGATGTTATGGGCTTTTATGAAAATAATAAGCTCTATATGCAGGGCAAGTCGCGTGATTATCTACGGCAAAATCCCTATGATGACGATTTGTACGAGTATGTCAACAATGATGATATTTATTTTGATGGCGGCCATAAGCGTGATCCTTATTATCGAGCAGAGGGAGTATTCAGTCTTGGCGGCTATATTATAAAAGACAAAATCTGGTTCTTTGGCTCTATTAACCCGATTTATTATCAGACTAAAGCTCTGCGTGATTTTAATGCCCGGCAGGGACCCTTTTACGAATTCAAAAACAAGAATACTTATTACAATGGCTCGATTAAACTGACAGCAGCGCCACTAACCGGTTTGAGACTCAGTGCCAGTTTCGTTAACAATTTCTATAAGTATCGTGGGGAGATCCCTGATATTGATGGCGTAGATGATCCGGATATTCCGTGGCAACAGCAGGGCTTTGATTATCCAAACTGGACAGCGGCTTTTACGGCAGATTATGCTGGCAGCAATAATCTTCTCATCAGCTTGAGAGCTGGCTGGCACCGCCAGAATGAAACCAATCAGCAGGTTAAGCCACCGGACAGTTCAACTTACTGGTTTGTCTATTCTAATAGTCGTTATGCCAGCGATCCATTTTATGTAGAGCATCCTGAACTTATTCGTTATTCTGGCTGGGATAGCTGTCCCAATTATTTTCAGACGGACAGAAGAATATATGAGAAAATCTCTTCTAACCTGGATGTCACTTATTATCTGAACTGGATGGGCGAGCACGCCATTAAAGGCGGCATCCAGTATATCAGGCTTCATGAAGATGTGTCCGATATCGCACCTCATCCGCGGGTAGCAATATATTGGGGCAGAACCTATAATGGCCTGGGCTATCCGGTTGGGGCCGGAGCCGATCCTTCCAGCCCTTACTATGGACCCTATGGTTATTATTACATTCGAAGCGGCTGGACTTCTGTTTATGGCGGTTTGTGGAATATACACAGTGATAACTGGGCCCTGTACCTGCAGGATTCCTGGACAATCGCCAATAGATTAACCCTGAACTTCGGGCTGAGAGCGGAAAGCGAGTATGTGCCTTCGATGGCCACTGATCCCGAATGGTCTGATCCGAAATACCAGAAGCCTATAAAGTTTAATTTCACCGATAAGCTGGCTCCAAGATTTGGGCTGGTTTATGATGTTTTCGGTGATTCCAGCTTAAAGATTTTCGGTAGCTTTGGCATCTATTATGATGTCATGAAGCTCTATATGGCTGAACTGACCTTTGGTGGCTGGAAGCATAAGAGAGATTATTATGCGATCCTTGATCCTGATTGGACCAAGATAGCAGCCAGCGGCCTGATTAATGATCGGGCCAGCCAGGAAAATGGCAATGTTTACGCCGGAACACTCGATTTCTTACCCCCCAGCTTTGACCGGGTTGATCCTGATTTAAAACCGGTTGCTCAAAGGGAAATTTCTTTCGGTGTCGAAAAAAAGCTGCTGGAGGATGTCTCGTTATCCGTCAGATTTGTCCAGAAGCATTTGATCAGGACGATTGACGACGTTGGTGCTCTCGAGTGGGTGACTGATCCAGTTACGGGGGAAAGCACTCTCCAGGAAATATTTTACATTACCAATCCTGGTTATGGATATTCACGTCCGCAGAGCCAGGGAGGAAAATTTGCTGATTTTCTGGTCACCTTTGACCCTGACTGGGTAGCAGATCCGGCCGGTTGGGCCGAAGCGCACCCCGGAGCTAATCCTATGCAATTTAACTGGTATTGGTCTTGCCCGAAAGCTAAAAGAGAATATTATGCGATGAATGTTACCTTGGAAAAAAGATTCAGCCATAACTGGCAGGGCGGGATTAACTACACGTTGAGCCGGGTGGCTGGCAATTACTCTGGCTTGGCCAGTTCGGATGAAGGTGGGCGATTGGCTCCCAATGTTGAGCTCTATTATGATGACTGGTTCATGATGTATGATCTATATGGTAATGAGCTAAAAGGCCCTCTCCCTCACGATAGAACTCATTATATCAAGGCCTATGGTTCTTATAGCTTCCCCTTTGGTCTAACAGTGGGTTTGACTGCCTATGGACGCAGTGGTTTACCTTTGAGTACCAGGTTGAATATGAATAACAGATATATTTATCCTGAAAATCGAGCTGACTTGGGGCGTTTACCTTTTACTGTTTGGGCTGATCTGTACCTCGAATATGCTTTAAGATTTGGTGGTAAATATACAGCCGCTATCAACGTCCAGATAAATAATTTCACCAATACCAAAACTGTCCAGAATAAGGTAACCGACCTTAACCGCACTGCTATCTGGCTTGATGATGTGGATATTCTTAATGGCACGGCTGCTGCCAATTATCTGACCATGGTAGAAGAAGATGGCGATCCTCATCCGGCTTTTGGCTGGTGGTCTAGTAGATATGGTGCCTGGTCAGCCAGAGTTGGCTTCAAATTTTCTTTCTGATTTAGTAACAAGAAGAAGCTGTTCAAAGAGCCTGCCCGGCAAAAGGGCAGGCTCTTTTTTTTATTGCCATCAACTGAATTATAATGCTGGGCGACCAGTGTCAGGATTTGTTAAGATAAAACAGGTTATTAACCTGGTCCTGGAGTTCAAGACGCAGGATACAAAAAGCGGATAAACCTGGATAAACAGGGATAAAAAATAAACATAAGGAAGGGAAAATAAAGAAATGAAAAGAAGAACCTGGCTTTTAATTGGAAGCCTGATCGGTTTTGCTGTATTCTCTGGCTGCCAGGGCCGTCCGGAGCAGTATGATCTGGCGATAGTTAATGGGCGGATTATTGACGGGAGCGGTAACCCCTGGTTTCGAGCTGACTTAGGCATAAGAAATCAAAAAATTGTGGCTATAAAAAATAAAATTCCTGTAGAGCAAGCCAAAAGGGTTATTGATGCTTCGGGTTTGATTGTCGCTCCCGGTTTTATTGATATCCATACTCATGCTGATGAAGACGTGGTTCGGATTCCAGGTTGCGAAAATTATCTTTCTCAGGGGGTAACTACTCTAATTGGAGGCAATTGTGGCGGTCATGAATTTCCATTGACTAAGCTATTTGATGAAATAAAAAAGACCGGAATTGCCTGCAATTTTGCCTCGCTGGCCGGTCATAACACGATCCGCCGCCAGGTGATGGGTATGAAAATGGGAGAGCCAGACGCGGAGGAAATGGCCAGAATGAAGGACTTACTTCGACAGGAAATGGCTGCCGGAGCGATTGGACTGTCGACCGGTCTTGCTTATCTTCCCGGGACTTATTCTAAAACGGAAGAACTGGTGGAGCTGGCCTCGGTGGTGGCTGAAACTGGCGGTTTTTATGCTTCTCATATTCGTAATCAAGGCAAGAACATTACTGTTGCTATTGAAGAGGCGATAAAAATCGGGGAAGAAAACCACCTGCCCGTTGAGATTTCTCATATCAAGCTGGCCGATGAAGATGTCTGGAATCAGCTCGAACTGATTATTCGCCCGGTGGAAGCAGCTAGAGCCAGGGGAGTGGAGGTGACGCTCGACCAGTATCCTTATACTGCTACCAGTTCTGGCTTTGCCAGTAGCTTTCCCCAGGATGTTTTTGAAGGAGGCCATGAAAAATTTCTGGAAAGGCTTAAGGATCCAGAGATTTATAACCGGGTAAAACAAACAATCATCGCCAATCGGCTGACCTCCCGTCGGGGAATAGACAAACTAGAAGCTATTCTTATTGCGAGATGTCAGAAGTTCCCTGAATATGAGGGGAAAAATTTAAAGGAAATCCTGGCCCGGCAGGGCAAGACGGCCAGTGCCGAAGCCGGTGCTGACCTGATCATTGAGCTGGTCAAAGAAGGAGATGCCTCGGCTATTTTCTTCCAGATGGATGAAAAAGATGTCGAGGCCTTAATGAAGCTGCCCTATGTCATGATCGGTTCGGACGGCGGATTGGAAAAAGTGGGAGTTGGCCATCCCCATCCCAGAAGCTATGGAACCTTTACCAGAGTTCTGGGAGAATATGCCAGAGAGCGGCAGCTTCTCAGCCTGGAAGAAGCTATAAGAAAAATGACTTCTCTCCCGGCTCAAACTCTCAGGCTGGTAGATCGGGGTCTGATCAAAACTGGCTTTTTTGCTGATGTGGTGATTTTTAATCCAGAAGAGGTCAAGGATCTGGCTACATTCACCCATCCACACCAATACAGTCGCGGCATTATCAGCGTAATTGTTAATGGACAGGAGGTACTGGCTGACGGTCAGTTTACCAATCGAAGGCCGGGCCAGATTCTCTATGGACAGGGCTACAGGCCAGATTAAACGTTGACTGGATTTCTGACTGTCAAGGGGGGGTAAACCGCCTATTGACAAAATTATTTCTATATATATAAACTTACATCAGCAAATGAAGGCGTTATAAATAAAGAAGAGGGAAAGGAGGTCCTCATGCCAAAGCAATTAAAATTATTGTCATGCCTGTTGTTTAGCCTTTTTTTACTGGCTTCTATCGGGTTGGCTCAGGAGAGAGGCTCGGTTAGAGGTCTGGTCAAGAGTGATGCCGGCCAGGCTCTGGAAAATGCTACCGTAGTTATTTCTGGTCCGGCCCTTCCTATGGGGAGAGAGTACTTAACAGGAAAAGACGGGAGCTTTATCTTCCAGGCTCTGCCTCCCGGTAAATATACTCTGGTTGTTACTCACCCTGAAATGATTGATTTTACTGCCGAGGTCATTGTAGCCGTAGCCAGAGAAACCTTTGTCAATGCCGTTATGCATCCCCTGGGTAAAATCCAGGAAGAAGTGACGGTGGTAGCGGCTACCCCTGTGGTTGATCTTAAATCCACTGAGGTTTCATCTAACTGGGTATCAGAGGTTGTTCAGAAATTACCTCTGGGGCGTTCTTATTCATCACTGTTCCAGCTGGCGCCTGGTGTAGCCGACAACCGTGACTTTGCACCTAATGCCGGTGGTAACAAGCAGGATAACGTCTATCTTTATGATGGCTCCAATATTACCAATCCTTTTTATGGTTTTCTGGGCGCCAATTTCTCCGAACTGGACATTCAGGAAGTAAATATAAAAAGAGGAGGGATTAGTGCTGAGTTTGGCCGGGCGGCAGGTATGGTAACCAATGCTATTACTAAATCCGGTTCTAACCACATCTCTGGAACTTTTCGCTTTATATTTGCTCCTTCTGATTTTACCTGGAAAAGCCACGATCCCAATCTGGTGACCAAGTACGATCAGTATACTCCCTCTATCGGGCTTGGTGGTCCGATATTGAAGGATAAAGTCTGGTGGTATGTTTCAGCTAATTTACCCTATTCCAAGACGACCGGCCGGATCAATAATCTTGGACCGGTTCCGGATGCTAAAAACACTGCCACTGAATTATTTGCCAAAATTACGGCTAACCCCTGGCGCTCTCACCTGTTTGCAGTCAGCATTAGAAACAATGATTATACCGAAAAAAATGCCGGTATCGGGGTCAATGACCATCCATCTGTGGCGGTCAATGGAGACGGTTTATCAAGAATTATTTATGCCTCCTGGGTCTGGACAATTAATCAATCAACTCTGCTGGAAGTCAAATATGATCATGTCAATGAAAATTATTCAAGCCTTCCGATTAATGAACTTGGTTATCTACCAACTCCGTTCAACTATGTTGAACCCTGGACTATGGGTTATTTCAGAACAGCAGCCGGTTTTATTGGTGGGGGGGCGACTGCTTCCGGACAGTATGTCGGGGCAGCTTCAGAATATAATACGCAGAACTTTTATCGGGATGAATTCAAACTGGTTCTGACCAAATATCTGGATTTTACCGGCCATTCCCATGTAATTAAAGTTGGCTTCAGTTATGATAATGGCGGCGAATATCTGGAAAGACTGGCCAATGGCTGGGGAAGCATTATCACTACCACCTACAGCGGGCAGCCCGCCTTTAGAGCCCGCTATTACTCGGAACAGCCTGCTCAGGATTCCAGCGGTCGAACCTATGGCCTTTTCATTCAGGATAATATTACCATCGGCGAACGATTCACTCTGACCCTTGGCCTGCTGGCCAACCGGGATGAGTTTAGCAGTAAAACTGACGAGAAACACACTTTCTTGACCTTCAATTTTGATGAAGAAATCCAGCCAAGAATAGGGTTTACTTTTACCCCCAGCTTGAAAGTTCGAGATAAGATATTTGCCAGTTTCGGACGCTACAATAATATGGATAACCGCTCGATTGCCAGAGCAGCTGCTCCCATCCGAATTTACAGAACAGATGCTTACATCGCTCAGGCTGATGGAACTGTTCTGGCCACAGTCATTCAGGGTAATGAAACAGGCAAGATAATTTTGCCTGATTTAAAACCGACTTATACTGATGAGTTCGTCGGTGGCTATAGCCGACCCTTGAATAATCACTGGAGTTTTGAAATCTGGGGTGACTATCGCTATGTTAAACATGTTATAGAAGATTTCCCGACTCGCAACCGTGAGACCAGCCCTTCGAGCTATGTCTATGGTAACCTTGACGGCCAGCTAATGTCCTGGGGAAATCTACCGCCAGAAATACAGGCTCTTATTCCGCAGACTGGTTTTACCGATTTTTATACCGGTAAAGCGAAAAGAACCTATAAAGCTGTAACTCTTGAATTGAAAAGGCAGTATGCTGATCGCTGGTCATTTAACCTGTCTTATACCTGGAGCCGTCTGGAAGGCAACTGGGACCTTGACTATCAGGCCGGAACAGCTCTGTTTTATGCTTCCTCTTATATTGAAGATGCGCCAGGATTATATCTAAGCGATCCCAACCGGGAAGGGATTCTATCTGGAGATAGAACCCATGTATTAAAAGTCTTCGGTACCTGGGAATTTGCCCGACATTTTGTCCTTGGCGGCTATTTAAGAGTACAGAGCGGTGCTCCCTGGGAAAAACGCGGACTTGATTATTATGGTAACTATTTTGCCTACCTCGAACCGGCCGGTTCACATCGGACGAAAACCTGGGTTAATTGTGATTTGCAGTTAAGCTATGAGATTCCTCTGGGCAAATTCAGGAGCACTATTGAAGCCAGGATGATGAATCTCTTTGATACCCAGACTGCTTTAAGAGTAGATGTACGTGGTGATCAGCCGACCTACATGATGCCAACTTCCTTTGCTCCACCCAGGACCTTTGCCCTGACTTTATATGTGTCCTTCTGAGTCCAGAATTCAGAGATGGTCTAGAGCTCGGAAAAAGTCAGTCAGAAAAAAGATTAATTGCGGACAGGGGGTGCTAAGGAGCGCCCCCTTTTTATTGGCTTCTGCTGGTTTGCTTTTTTTCTGAAGCCAGAATGCCCGCCGACATGTACTCATCCGGTGGAAACTCTTGAATCCAGACTTTAATCGTGTCGAGGGGGGCATTAATTGATTGCTGGACAGCGGCTGTTACCGCTTCCAGTAAGGCCTTTTTTTGTTCTTTGCTTCTGCCGGCCAGCAGATGAATTTCAACCAGGGGCATAATTATTCTCCTTTTCCTAACTAAGATTTCTATGATCAGCCAGTCCAGCTGGCTTTTCTTTTTCGTTCAACAGGTCAATGAGTTCAGCCAGGACCATAGCAGTTGCTCCCCAGATTCTATAGCCATTAAATTCAAAAAAAGGCACCAGCACTGTCTGCCCGCGCAGCCACTGCCACTCTTCCTTCCTGTTTTTTGAATCGAGGAGGTGCGCCAGAGGAAGCTCAATAATCTCCGTCACTTCTTGAGGGTTCGGCCGAAAGTCCGGCCTCAGATGAGTGATGGCCACCATTGGATACAGGCAGTACTTACTGATTTCGATATAAAGAGGAGTTAACCGGCCGACCAGCTTGACCCGGGCCGGATCGACATTGATTTCTTCCTCTGCTTCTCTAATTGCTGCCTGTTCTAATGACTCGTTTTCTTCTTGCTGACCACCGGGAAATGAGATCTGATGCTGATGATGTCGGACCTGACCGCTCCTTTTAATGAGAACCAGATAAATATCTTCCTGGTGAGGATAAAACAGAACAAGGACAGCTGCTGGCCAGGCCGGCCGGCTTTTCCCCTGATCGTTAATAAAGGCGGATACCGGCCTGACGCTCATTTTTAGCTGGGAACTGAGCCCCGGCAGGGGGCGCTGCAGCCGGTCATTTAGATATCTTTCTAAATCAGTAATGGAATTAAAAATGTTTTTTTCTCGATTCATCTGGTAGCTGTCTGATCAAAAATATCCTCAATTATTTTCTCTATCTGAGGTAGACCAGAGTCTTTAATAACTGTTCTGCCAATCCAATCTGGTAACCTTCCGAATGAAAAATAATTTCACCATTTTTCCTGACAGCAGCCACCAGCGGTAGTTCTTGTCGATCAATTTTCAGAGCCTGACTTAAGGCCGAAAATAGTTGATCTTCAAAATCGTAAATCACCACCGTATTAGTTGGTAGGCCAGGGTAAATGTCTGGCTTGAAACCAGCCGGGGCTCTGTCCCTGGCCACAGCCAGTACACAGCGGCCGGACCACTCTGAGAATGAAGAGCTAAAAGTCTGAAGTTCGTCCATTAAATGCTTGGTCGGTTCCTGCTCAGGTGCGATTAACAGCAGTATAAAATTCTTCTGGCCGACCAGACTTCCAAGATCCGTCAGACTTTTATCTTCGGCTTTAATTATTTGAAGATTGGTCATCAATGTTCCAGCCACTAACGGTGGAGCTGGTTTCTCTCTCAGGATCAAATTGATTTCTTTCTTTTCTCCAGGCTTGAGTCTAAAATGCAGTAAATGACAGAGGATACTACCGTCCGCTTGCCGGTTGCCGGAGATGAGCCTGTATTGACCCGCTTCGAGCTGGAGCTCGGCCGGGAATGAAGCCAGGGCTGGATCATTTTCAAAGTTGAGTGTCTGGTAACGATGTCCGTCAAACCGACCCAGCGTAAAATGGGTATAATAGACTGGCTTTTTGATGCCTGCTATTGTCTGGTAAAACAACTTTAAACTGGCCTTTTCTGAAGCTGAAGGAGCAACTGGATTGAATTCTACCCACTTATTTTCTTGAAGAAAAGCAGGCTGTCCCGTGACCTGGTCAATTCTGGCCGGACGACCAGCGGTTCTGGCCAGAGCCACCAGAAGAACCTTTTTAGAATAATCATCAGCCCGACCCAGCTCAATAACACGGTCGGGGAAAAGTGGAACATTATAGTAGTTACTATCATCTGGCCTGATATTTTTTTCCAGCCAGTCATCTATCAGCTGGGGATTAGCGCGGAACTTGTCCCACTGGTTCTGGCTGAATTTCAGCTGGAGAGCTGAACGCCAGGAGGTCAGCAGTTCGCGCCCGATGCGGGGTGAGATGACATAGTGTACATAGGTTTCATCATCCAGGCCAGCCATTTTTGCCGGTCTGAATCTCAGGTGATGGAGCAGGACTTCGGCTGGGGTATCTCTCAGATCCTTTTCAGTTATAGCCCCAAGCAAAGCCAGTCCATAATCTTTTTCTTCTGGTTTTAAACTTTCCAGAAATTTTATAATCTCTGGCCAGTTACCTCGGCTTTTTTGCAGGTAAGTCCAGGCTATCTCGGACGGAAAGCCTTTTTCTTCGGCCCACTGACGGGCTTTGTCTTCACTTATAAAAGTCGCTTCATAAGCCTGCCTGATCGCATCTTCCTGGCGCAGACGACGGTTATTTTCCTCAACTTTAGCCGGATCTAATGGCGGAACATTTCTGGCGGCTGGCGGGATGAGATCGAGATCAGCTTCTTCGCCAGACAGTTCGGTGCTGGAAAGAACCAGCTCTACCGGGCCCGTCTGACCGCCAGACACCTGTCTCCAGGCCATCCGCCCATCTTTTTCTGCCCAGATAACTAAATCGCCAAAACCGGTAGTCAGGCTGGCCTCTCCTTTTTCATCAGTGAGGTGGCTGACAAGAGGATAAAATTCAGCATAATTATAAAGGCAGAAATCGACACTGGCGGCAGGTACTGGTTGACCTTCAGTATCTTTAACCTGAACCTTTAGTTTAGCCGTCGGAGCATAAAAAGTCAGCAGATTAAGGCGAGTGAAAAGCTCTGATCTGGTAATTATTTCTTCCGGACCATGGTACTGGCCATAAACGGTGGTATGGACCAGCATGGCTCTACTGGCCGGCCCGCTAAACCAGCCCCGATTCAGCTCTGGCTCAGGCTCACAGGCTCCGAGATAGTGCCAGCGCCCATTGACCCAGACTTCCACCCAGGCATGATTATCGTCGGTATGAGCCCAGCGTGGGGTATAAACCTGACGGGCAGGCAGACTGACCGCTCTCAAGGCGGCAACAGTAAAAGTAGACTCTTCACCACATCGACCAAAAGCGGTTTTAACAGTAGCCAGGGGAGCAGAAGTCCTCTCATCTGTAGCCTTATAGGTGACTTTTTCATGACACCAGTGGTTAACTTCCAGGGCGGCCTGATACATATCTAAATTTTTGATTCTCTCTTTGAGTTCTTGAAAAAAAACCTGCCTGGCTTCATCTGGGTTTTCATTATTCACCCGATAGGGCAGGACAAAATGGCGGAAAATATCTTCGGGGATGGTTTTCCCCCAGGAGAAGAACTCCCTGGCCTTCAGGGCCGATCTAACCTGATTCAAGAAATACTGTCCATCCAGATTAGCCAGATCACTTAGCGGCATAAAAGCGTACAAAAATTCCAGAGCTTCCTTTTCCTCTGGTGATAAAGGCTCCTTGAAGACACCAAGCAGGGCCTCTTGCCGGCCGGCGGCTACTGCCAGGCGCTTCTCAAATTGCTGCTGGACAAGTTGGCGGTAGGCCTGGTCGGAGATAAAGTGCCCTGATTGACGGCAGGAGATGATAAGTGCCGATGAAATGATTAAAACTAAAACTGAGACAAAAATTAAAATGGAATGTTTTCCTGACCATGTTTTTCCCATGATTGGTATACCCGTAAATTTATTTAAATGACTTAAATTGATATCTTTTCCATTCTATTCTGACCTCAGTTTGGATTCAAGTTTTATCTAGTGGCAAGTGTCGGCTCAGGCCTTTAACTCCGGTTGTCAACAGAAGCTTCTAGCAGCTAAAATTGTTTCTCAAAACCGATGAATAGTTTATAATCTAAGTGTTGAAGAAAATTGAGATCCAGAAATAAATCATCCCGGGGAGAAAGAGAATTATGAACAAAGTTCAAGGCAGGGCGAAGTATTATAAAAACTTCAAAAGAGACGTCAGACAAGTTTTACTGGTTAGCATTCTTCTGGTTGTCAGCCTGTGGACGAGCTGTCGATCAGGTGGCCCTCCGGCCTCAAAGTCAGCAGGAGCAGGGCTAAAAGTTAAGCCTGGTGTAGAGGTCTTTCTGGAAAAACATCTCGACCTGGTCAGGGGCAAAAAAGTCGGACTGGTGACCAACCCCTCCGGTGTTGATTCCAGGCTGCAAAGCACCGCCTGGTTGCTTAAAAATAATTCAGCCATTAATCTGGTTGCTCTTTATGGGCCAGAACATGGGGTCAGAGGTGAGGCCCAGGCTGGAGAATATGTTCCTTTCTATTATGACGAAAAATTCCAGCTGCCAGTTTTTAGCCTTTATGGACAATCATTCAAACCCGCTCCTGACATGCTCAATAATATAGATGAACTGATGAGAACTTTTGATACTCAGTCGGCAGGTAAAATCCCGGAAGAAAAGATGATCAAAGAGATAGATGTAATGGTTTTTGATCTGCAGGATATCGGAACAAGAGTTTACACTTATGTGGCCACCATGGCTCTGGCTATGGAAAGCTGCGCTGAACTGGGACTGGATTTTATTGTTCTGGATCGCCCCAATCCGATTGGAGGGGAGATTTTAGAAGGGGCAGTTTTAAAATACCCGGAATTCAGTTCCTTCGTTGGCCTTTATCCAATCCCACTAAGGCATGGGCTGACCATTGGAGAGCTGGCCAGATTATTCAATGATAACTTCCTGTCTAAAAAGGCCAGGCTGACGGTCATTCCGATGGAAGGCTGGAATAGGGACGAATGGTTTGACCAGACAGGTTTGCCCTGGGTCATGCCCTCGCCCAATATGCCAACTCTGGAGACAGCTACTGTTTATCCTGGTCAGGTTTATCTGGAAGGAACCAACATCTCAGAGGGAAGAGGAACAACCCGTCCCTTTGAACTTTTTGGAGCCCCCTGGATTGATGGCTGGGATCTGGCTCAGAAGCTTAATAGTCTGAATCTGGCCGGAGTCATTTTCAGAGAAGCCTGGTTTACTCCAACTTTTTCCAAATACCAGGGTGAAAGATGTGGTGGATGCCAGCTGCATGTGATTGACCGTGAAGTCTTTCGGCCATTTCTGACCAGTTTGTGGATTATAAAGACAATCAGGGACATGTATCCTGATAAGTTTGAATTTCATGTCGATTATTTTGATAAAATTATGGGCAATTCTGATGTTAGATTGGCCCTGGAGTCAGGTCAAAGTCCGGAGCAGATCGCCAGAGAGCTCCAGGTGGATCTAAAAGAATTTGATAAATTGAGGCAGAGATATCTGCTGTATTGAGACACTAAAAGAAATTAAGATTGCTATCGCGCCTGATTTTCTCTTAAAATGAATTTTCGACTTTTTTAATAATAATGAGGGAGGTCAAGAAAGATATGAGTGAACGACAGGCATTAGCCCTGAGCCATCCAGTTTCAGCTATTCTGGATAAGGAGCCTAGTGATTTCAAGCGTCAGGATTTTTTGAAGCTGATTAAAGCCAAGCAGCTGGAGAGAATCTCTTTCCATTATCTGGGGCTTGACGGGAAAATGAAAGAATTAAAAATTCCAGTAGCCAGTCTGCCTCAGGCTGAAACCGTTCTGGCAGAAGGAGAAAGGGTCGACGGTTCTTCTATCTATAAAGGTCTGGTTGATATGGGACTGTCTGACTTATATGTTGTCCCGGTTTATAAATCGGCTTTTCTCAATCCTTTTGATGATCGGAGCCTGGATTTCGTCTGCCGTTATTTTGATGCTCATGGCCGTCCAGCTCCTTTTACTCTTGATAATATTCTGGCCAGAGCCCATCAGTTATTCCAGAAAAATTCAGGTTTAGAGTTAAGAGCTCTAGGTGAACTGGAATTTTTTCTCGTCGGCAATTTTGAGCCTAGGCTTTACTTGCCAGAGAAGAAAAGAAGTTATCAGGCCATGTCTCCTTTTATCAAAAGCAGCCAGATTCTGGATGAGATGATGCGTTATGTTACCCAGATCACCGGGGCTGTTAAATATGCTCATACCGAAGCCGGGTATATAGATTACGTCAGGAGTGATTTCGAAGAAATCGATGGTAAGCAGGCAGAACAGCTGGAGATAGAGTTTTTGCCACGGCCGATTGAAGATATGGCCGATTACCTGGTGCTGGCCCGCTGGCTGATCAGAAATGTAGCTTATAAATATGGTATGATTGCCACTTTTACACCCAAAATAGAAGAAGGAGTGGCAGGTAGCGGCCTGCATTTCCATCTGGAGATGATTAAAGACGAAAAGAATATCATGGTTGGGCAGGATGGTCAGCTAAGTCAGGAGGCGAGGCGGCTAATTGGTGGTCTCTGTTATTATGCTGATTCTTTAACTGCCTTTGGTAATACCGTATCTTCTTCCTATTTACGGCTGGTACCAAATCTTGAAGCACCGACCAGGATTTGCTGGAGTGATCTCAACCGCTCTGCCTTGATCAGGGTTCCATTGGGCTGGACCGGAGTCAAAAATCTGGCTCGCCTGGTCAATCCTTCTGATCAAACCGATTTTGCTTCTCCCGATAGCCGCCAGACAGTGGAACTTCGGTCTCCCGATGGAAGCGCTCTTATCCATCTTCTACTGGCCGGAATGGCCATGGCTGCTGATTGGGCTTTCAGGCCAGACGTGGCCGTTTCGGGCGAAAATCGGCCGCTGGAGCTGGCCAGGAAGTTATATGTGAAAGGAAATATCTTTGAGAACAGAGAACTGCTGGAAAGTCTACCCAGGCTTCCCGGTAGCTGCGTTGAGTCAGCCAGGATTCTCCTGGAAAAAAGAGGATTATACGAGCGGGAAGGAGCTTTTCCGTCCAGTATCATTGACTATACAGCCAGAATGCTGGAGGCTGAAGACGATGAATTTATGGCTAATGAGCTAGCTTATCTTCCGGCTGATGAACGGCTGCGTGAAATTAGAAAAATTATGCATAAGGATTTACACAAACACTGAACTTACCAGTGAAGATTTTAGTAATTTATAAGGCTGGCCCGGCCTCAATATGCGGGTCAGCTGCTCCGGTCTTTTTGGCTGAAGATGGTGGAATTCAACCACTGACGGTGCAGGCTAAACTCAGGGGAGAGTCTTGCCCAGAGTGAGTTGTACCTTTGATAAAGTTCACGATAGAGTTCGAGTAAAGTTGGTTCAGGTCGAGCAGCCAGGTTGCCTTCTTTTACCAGTCTGGAAACGATTTCTCGTAGCCCTACTGTTTGTCCCTTCTGGCGATAATAGCACCAAATAGCTTGCAGAGCAGCCCCGAAAGCAGCTGATTCTGGTTCCTTAAGGGTTATAACCGGTGTTTCCAGGATAGTTGAGATGATCTGCAGCCAGCTCTGGCTCCTGGCTCCGCCCCCGGTAGCCCTGATTTCCCTTGGCTCAAGGCCAAGGCCCTTCATCCGATTAAATCCATAGTTAAGGTTCAGGCTGGTGCCTTCCAGCACAGCTCTGGCCAGGCAGGAGGCATTAAAATTCTGGCGGGTCAGGCCAAAGAAAACGGCTGAAGCCTCGGGTAGAACAGGTGTCCTTTCACCATCAAGAAAGGGCAGAAAAACAAGACCGCTGGCCCCAACCGGTGCCTTTTTAACCAGATCTTCCAGCCCCTGGTTCTCAACTTTTAGAAGCTCTTTTAATAACTCAGTAGTGTTGGTCACATTCATCGTGCAAGCCAACGGCAGCCAGCCACCGGTACTATCACAAAAAGTGGCAATTTCTCCCTCCGGGTCAATGACCGGCTTTGAGCTATAAGCAAAGATTGTTCCTGATGTGCCCAGGCTAAGGGTAAAAATCCCTTCTTCTACATTGCCTGTACCAATGGCGGCCATCATGTTATCCCCACCTCCGGCCGAGACCAGAACCTGATTAAAGCCGAATTCCCGAGCGATTTCGCTTCTTATATAGCCAACTGGCTCTTCAGAGGGAAAAAGTGGGGGGAGCTTCTTAACAAGCTCTGGATCGATGAGGTTGATTATGTCTGGCTGCCAGCAGCGTCTTCTGATATCCATCAGTCCGGTTCCAGAAGCATCCCCGTACTCCATATGGAGTATGCCAGTCAAATAAAAATTCAAATAATTGTGGGGCAAAAGGAGGCAAAAAAGGCGGCTATAGTTTTCTGGCTCATGTCTTTTTAGCCAGAGGATTTTGGAGGCTGTGTAGCCGACTGCCAGACTGAGTCCAGTTTTATCAATAAAAGCTTTTTTCCCACCCGCCGCCTCTATAAGTTCTTCTGTTTCCCTGACTGTCGAGGTGTCATTCCAGAGTTTAGCCGGCCTGATGGGCCTGAGTTGATTGTCCAGCGCCACTAACCCATGTTGCTGGCCTGATACTCCAAGGCAGACAACGCCAGCCGGATCTATTTTTGAGTTCTCAAGGGCCCGGCTGATTGATTGCTTCAAAGCTTGAACCCAGGTCTCAGGAGATTGCTCTGATTCACCTGGTTTGAGATTATTTATCATCTCATGACGGCTGTAGCCGCCGCCCACGACCAGGCCGCTGTCCATGTCCACCACCAGGGCTTTAGTCCCCTGGGTGCCAGAATCAAGTCCTAGAGCATACACGTGACTCTATCTCCGGGAATAGGTTTTAAAACTTTGTTCAAGCCTTTGACCTTTTGGTTCCGCTCCAGAGTTTTGACATAATCTTAATGAGGGCAAGAGTGCTGATCACAAATAGCACAGTCCAGAAAATGCCCAGGCTCAGGCGGCCATAAATATAAGCCCCTGTGCCGAAAAGAGCAGCATAAACAAATATGCAGCCAGACACCCAGCCAGCCAGGCACAGCGTTAAGTTATCCGGTGATGGCTCCAGGTTTGCTTCCTGTCTGATCTTTTTCCAGCCTGGCCCAGCCGGTTTAACCAGCTGATAAAAGGAAATTAATTTGCTCTTTTCTACTGGCCTGGTCAGGTATGTGACCAGAAGCCAGACGACGGTAGTAAAGGCGATGGTAACTAAGAGTGAGATATGCTGGGGGACGGGATGCCCGAGTTTGCCGCGGATAAAAAATATGATGGCCACTCCGAAAGAACTGGCCATCGCCGCGATTTCCGACCAGGCATTTATTCTCCACCAGAACCACCGCAAAAGATAGATCAAGCCAGTTCCAGCTCCGATGGACAGCATTAGATCGAAGCTGGCCTTAGCTGATTCTAAAATGAAAGTCAGCAGGCTGGCCAGAATCATCAGGACGACTGTCGTCAGGCGAGCCACTCTCACATAATGTTTTTCTGAAGCGCCAGGATGAAGAAAGCGCCGGTAAAAATCGTGAACAAGATAAGAACTGCCCCAATTTAAATGAGTAACAAGTGTAGAGACATAAGCGGCCAGCAGGCCGGCGACCATTATGCCCAGGAAGCCGTGGGGCAAAAAACGCAGCATGGCTGGATAGGCCATATCATGGCCGATAAGCTTCGGGTCAACGTTGGGGAAAGCCAGATGAATGTCATTAAGACTGGGATAGATAATGAAAGAACAAAGAGCGACCAGAATCCAGGGCCAGGGCCTTATGGCATAATGGGCAAAATTAAAAAAGAGTGTTCCTGACAGAGCATCTTTTTCACTTTTAGCGGCCAGCATTCTCTGGGCAATATAACTACCACCCCCGGGCTCTGCTCCCGGATACCAGACTGACCACCATTGGATGAAGACAGGAATAATGAAGATGGATAAGGCCAGAGACCAGTCACCGAAATCGGGGAGAAAGTTAATCACCTGCGGGTGGAGGACTTCCAGCTTCTGGAAAAGGCCGGTCAGACCTCCAATTTCTGGTTGTTTAAGAGCAAAAATAGCAGCAGCCACGGCTCCTGTCATGGCAATACCAAACTGGATTAAATCTACTACCAGCACCCCCCACAGACCGGCCGTCGCCGCAAAAATCACGTTGATAATACTGCAGATAATCAGGGTTTTGCTCATTGGCCAGCCCAGGATGACATTGGCAATTTTGGCTGCAGCCAGGTTAACCGAAGCCATGATGACGCAATTAAAAAAGAGCCCGAGGTAAATGGCTCTAAAACCACGGACAAAAGAAGCCGGCTTACCCGAATAACGTAACTCATAGAATTCAAGGTCAGTCAAAACCTGGGAGCGGCGCCATAACCTGGCGTAGAAAAAGACGGTCATCATGCCGGTCAGAAGGAAAGCCCACCAGACCCAGTTACCGGCTACGCCGCCGTTATTTCTGACAATGTTGGCGATCAGATTGGGTGTATCAGTGCTGAAGGTTGTAGCCACCATGGATATCCCGATCAGCCACCAGGGTGCGGCCCGACCCGAAGTGAAAAATTCAGCAGTGTTTTTTCCAGCCCGGCGGCTCAGAATAACCGGCGGTAAAAAGCAAATGGAAATCGACAGAATGACGATCAGCCAATCAATACTATTTAGCTGCATTTTCTGGTCCTTTCCATCTTAATTGCCAGGCGAAAATTTATATCACAGGCCCTGAAATTAAGTCAAAATGGTTCTTCACTTCTGTATCTATTAAAATTTTTGCCATTCTGGTTTGTGCTCATAAACCCACTGATAATAGTTGACCAGACGCAGTTCAGAAGCGGCCTCTTCATCCAGCAGAATAATAGCCCTGGGATGAAACTGGAGAGCAGAAGCAGTTACCATGGAAGTTACCGGGCCCTCTATGGCCTGGGCTATAGCTCTGGCCTTTTTTTTACCGAAGGCCAGTAAGAGACAAATTTTAGCTTCCAGGATAGTGCCTATTCCCATAGTTATTGCATGATAGGGTACGTTCTCTTCAGCGCCAAAAAAAGTAGCATTTTCTTTTCTGGTCTGCTCGGTCAGAGTTTTAATTCTGGTCCGAGAACTCAGAGAGGAGGTCGGTTCATTAAAGCCAATGTGGCCGTCTGTGCCTATGCCCAGAATCTGTATATCCAGGCCACCAGCCACCTTGATCTCCTCTTCATATTGCCGGCAATGAGCTTCCATGTCGCTGGCCAGACCATCAGGTATATGAACGTTTTCCGGCCTGATATTGACCTGGCTGAAAAGATGTTTCCACATAAAATAGTGGAATGAGGCCGGATGATCAGGGGAGAGACCAACATATTCATCAAGATTGAAAGTCACTACCTGGCTGAAATTCAAGCCTTCCTTCCGGTGCATTTCAACCAGGTAACGGTAAAGGAGCAAAGGGGTGTTACCGGTGGGCAGACCAAGAACCGGCCTGTCCTTTTCCATGATTATTTTTTTAACCAGTCTGGCAGCCAGCTGGCTGGCTTGTTCGCTATCGGGCTGAATAATAACTTCCATATCTCTCCAACTCCTTATCTCTTTATTTCAGGCAGTGTAGCGGCGGCTACAGCCTGGCCGACCCGTCGGCTTTTTTCATCTGAAAGGTGAATTGTAATTCTTTCTGCCAGCTGTGGAAAATCTGTCGTTAAAACAGCTTCCGCCTGCTCTTTGATCAATTCTCCGCCCCTGCCAGAGGTCACCCGGCCAAGAATCAGAAGATGGTGGTAATCATAGAAAAGCGAGTAGAGCTGGGCCGTATAGCCTAGATAAGTACCTAAATCTCGAAAAATCTGGCAAGCTGCTGGCTGGTCCTTCTCTGTCAGCAACTGGATTTCTTTTAACCGCTCGGGTAGTTTCATCTCCTTTGGAAGATTGAAGCCTGCCTGGCTGGCCAGTTTGTTTACGGCTTGCTGAGAAAAATACATAGCACCTACACCCCGATCGCCAGACCAATCGTCCAGAGCTGCCTTGGGATTGAGATCAACCGGAGCAAAAGCCAGCTCGTCCAGCCAGCCTGGCAAATGGCCGGAAGGATCGATATAGCCTCCGGCTTCGCTAGAACCCATAGCCACCCCCAGAATAGCAGGTTGGTTCAAGCTTAGATAACCAGCCAGAGCAGTAACCTCTCCATCGTTTATAACTACCAGAGGTACATCCCATTGGCGTTGTAAATCCAGGAAGAGATTTTTTACCTTTTTATCAAACAGATCTCTCGGAACCGAGCGAAATAGAGAAGCAATTCTGACTTGATTATTGATGTAAATACCTGCGGCGCTGCCGCCTATAGCCTCAACCTCAGGCAATTTGCTGGCAGCCTTCTTTAGCCCGGCCTGCAGGTGCTCATAATGATAGGCTGGATCAGCTTCTTCCTGGGCGTTCCAGGGAATTTCTTCACTAAAGACTACCTGTCCATCTTGAAGAGCAGCTACCTTAAAATCACTGGCTCCAAGGTCAAAACCCAGTCGGCAGCCATCGACATGACCGCCAAGAAAAATAGGGCTCTGTCTTTCTTCTGGAAGTTTGTCTTTCCCGACTTTGATGACAGAAAATGGCTGCTCATAAACTGTACTCATTAGCTCAACATCAAAGGCTCGCTCTCCTTGAGGGGAATATTGCTTTTTAATCTCCTGATAAATAATTTCCGGCCCATAAAAATAAATTTTAAAGGCACCCTTTTGCCATAAAAGAAATTTAACCAGCCTTTTTACAAAACTGATAGATAGAGGCAGCGTTTTTTCATCCAAAGGAAGGATCTTTGTCCTCCAGGTTGAGATCAACCCATTTTCCCGCTCGAGGGCCAGCCCAATTTCTTCCTGGGAACTTTCTGCTTGCCGTTCATACCAGTGGAAAAAGAGTCCAAGCGGAAGAAAATCCGGGTCGTAAAGAGGAGATATTGATGGTTTAAAATAAATCTTTAAATCTTTTAACCAGTCCATGGCTGTTAACCTCACCTTCAATTGGTAAAAAAAAATTATACCAGAAATTAAAGCTCTGCAGTCATATTTTCCTGGGGTTAAAGCATTTGGTCTGAATGATTATTCTGTTTGACAACTCACTGTTTCTAAAATAGCATTAAATTAACTCTTTAAGCCTGGTTTTTTGGACTGTTCAATGAAAAAAGGTCTTTTTAAATCAACTCTTGGCTGTTGCCTGATTTTAATTATCCTGGGTATTCTATACTGGTCGCTTCCGGGCCAGCTGGCTTCGGAAGAAAAGACACCGGTGGCCCTGAGAGCCGGTCAGGAAAAGGCTGGCCGCTGGTGGATGAAACAGACTGCCATGTCTGCTGACGGTAGGTTGGCCAGCCTCAAATCTAAAAAATGGTGGAAGGATGCCTTAAAACTGAAGACAGGTGAGAATTTCATAGTTCCAGACAAAGGTGAAGCTAAGGACAGAATGCTCGTCAGGGCTGAAAGTTACAGACGCCAGGACGATTATCAGGTAATGGCTCTGGTCTGGGTGATCGATGATGATGGCAATGACAGTCTGGCCAGCGGGGGCGACTTCAGTCAGGACTGTTACCTTTATGATCTTAACCGAGATGGGTTAATTGATTTCATGGTTGATTATGCCGACGAAGATGAGGATGGGCAGGCCAACTGGATGGAAATAAGGTTTTATGAAAATGGATATCTAACCAGAATTTGGGGTGGTTTTGATTATGATAATATCGGGGAGATTTTTAAATTTAACAGTCCCCTTGATTTACTCGAAAGCAACTTTATCAAGAATTTAGCCGGCCAAAAATTATTCTATAAAAATGTCTTTAATCCCCAGACTGGCACTTTTTGGCCAGCCGATATTTGTCCAGAAGCCAGCTATGATCTAAATCAGGATGGGCTCAGTGACCTGCTGATTCGTAACCAGATCCAACCGGCTGGAAGTAAATATGACTTTATTAAACCTTTGGACATTTGGTCGAAGGATCTTCAAAACCTGATGATTAGAAGTCTCGAAGTGAGTTTTGACCTGTCCGGCGAAAATAACCAGGAAAAAATTTTTAATTATGATTTCGGTCTCCTGCTGTCGGGACAGATAGCTTTTGATCTTGAAAAAATGAAGAGTTTTTCTCCCTGGAGGCGACCTCCCCAGGAAGTTTATTTTGTACCCAGGGAAGATCTCAAGGAATTAATATACTCTTATCAATCGGAGACCACAGGCTTTTCCTGGCGGGAATATCCCGCTGACCAACTGGCCAGGTCAGCATCATTGGAAGCCAGAAAAGGGGAGGGAATTGGCTGGCTACCAGAAAGAGTCAGACTGCCCGGGACCTCCTCTTACTTTCAGAAATGGAATATAAGACGAGAAATTTCCCGACATTTAAATGGGCCAGTTGAATTCTATTATAGTGATCTTGACCAGAGAATTCATCTGTTTGGTTCAGAGGAAGGTTGGTGCCAGATCGGAAATATGGCAGGCTGCCCTGGACTGGGAGAGATACGGTATTTTGACACTGATGATGACGGATTTTATGATCGCCTTGAGGTCTATCTTGTTAATAGCGCCAGACCTGTTCTGATTGTTGCCCCAGCTAAGGTTGAAGCCAGAAAAATCCCTTTTGATCTAAAAAAACTGCAGGACTATTACCAAACTCAGGTTCTCCCTTCAGCCTTTGAACGGGATAACAGTTTGCTTCAGGCTATGAAAGGAATATATGACTTTGAACCTCCGGCTGGTTTACTGGAAGAAATCGACAGGGCTGCCGGTAGTGAAAAGCGTTATTTGCTGGATGTCTATTGTCTTATGTATTTCATAAATCTCAGGGATCACTTTTTAGCTCAGGCCAATCAGGTGCTTTTCCGATCAGGACCGGGCACCAGCCCGGGGCAACCGGCAGGTGATCTTGCCCCCTTCCACGTGCGCAGTCCAAGAGAGGTTGGTTCTTCTTTAAGATCTGATACAGCCTGGAAGCTGGCCGGCCTGCTCAGTCGCCTGGATAAGGCCTGGAGTCAGGTTGATCTGGAATCAGTCATCCAGGTTTTACAGGAGATCAAAAAACTGAAGCTTTAAGTGAGCAACCCTGGAAGAGAAAACTTGAGTGGATAGCCTGCTGTGTAGAATTGCGCTGAACAGCAGCCAGGTCTGTTGTTAGACAGAGTGGTTGGCTTTAAAACCCTTGCCAAGGACTTCATAAGTGTCATTGACAATAACAAAGGCGCCCGGGTCAGTCCTTTTTATAAAGGCCTTGAGTTCGGATAGCTGTTTCCTATGGATGACGGTGATAATAATTTCACCTTCTCGATTGAGGTAAAGTGAACGTGATTTAAGAGCGCTGCCGCTCCGCTCCAGCCGGTGTAATATATAATCAGCAATTTTTTCTGGCTCACTGGAAGTAATGATAACCATTTTGGAAAAATTCCAGCCTTCCAGTACAAGATCAATTACCCTGCTGGAGATAAAAAGTACAATATATCCATAAAGTGGTGCCTCCAGCTGCCTGAAAACCAGGCCGGAAGCCGAGATGATAATAAAATCAGTCACCATAATACCCATGCCCACTGATACGCCCAGATATTTGTTGAGGATGAGACCGATGACATCAGAACCACCAGTTGACGCCTCTCCTCTGAAAACCAGCCCGAGCCCCAGACCGAGAAGCAGTCCGCCATAAATGGCAGCCAGCAGCATATTTTCTGTGCCCTTGGGCCATTTAAGAATCTGATTAAAAAAATCAATAAAGAGGGAAGAGCAGAGCATGCCGACCAGAGTCGTAAAGACATATTTACGGCTAAGGAATCTATAACTGATCAGAAGAATCGGGACGTTCAAGATGATTATGACCAGACCTACGGGCAGAGAAAGCAGGTAGTTAATCATTATGGAAATACCTGAGAGGCCGCCCGGGACCAGATGAAAAGGAATCAAAAAAAGGGCATAGCCAATGCCCATAATGATTGAGCCAGCAATGATTAATAAAGCATCCACCCACAATCTTTTTAAGGTTACCCTATCTGTCAAAGCTATTTTTTTCATATAAGCTATCCTGCCGCGAGACAATTTGATGATTTTTATCACTTTAGCTGTGGTCTGTCAAACGGACCTCGGACGACAGAAGTGGAGCAATTGTTGTTTACAAGGCCGATGATTTAAGCTATTTAAATAACTTAATACTGGTCTGGTTTGAGCGACAATGGTAGAACCGAATCGTCTCAAGGAAACAGACAAGTTATGGACCCTGGACTTTGTTCTTGGAATTTTAGCTTATTTTTTCCTTTATCTTTCTATCAGCCTGTTTTTTATACTCCCGCTTTTTCTAAAGCAGTTTAATCCCAGGGCCAGCCAGGTCGGCCTGATCATGGGAATTCACAGTGTAACCGCCATCTTAATCCGGCCCTTTTTCGGTCGCCTGATTGACAGACGTGGCGGCAAGAAAATATCGGTTCTCGGGCTTCTGATTTTAATTAGCGTCATGCCTTTTTTCCATCTGGTCAGAGATGCCGGGCACCTGCCCGTTATCCTCCGGGCTATCACCGGTCTGGGATGGGGAATCAGTATGACGGCCAATATTGCCATGTGCACGGATCTGGCTCCGGTGGAAAGTGTGGCCAGATCAATCGGGCTGGTTGGAGTGGCCGGCTTGATAGCCAATGCTGTCGGGCCCTCACTTGGTGAGGAAATCATCAATCGGTGGGGATTTCCCTGGTTGGTTAATTCTGCCCTTTTTTTTCTGGTCCTGTCTTTAATACTGGTTCTGATTATTAAAGAGTTGCCCAGAGATGTGCCAGATGAGGAAGTTTCTTCTGGCCGGGAGAAAAGCTGGAAGAATACCGCCTGGTTTGTTTTGATTTTCATTGGCTTGATGCCAGTAGTCCATGGCTCGGTTAGAGGAGCCATGATTTATTTTATGCCATTGCTGGTTAGTTCTCTGCAGCTCGGCCGGGTTGGGCCTTTCTTTATTGCGTTTTCGGTGGCAGCTATTCTGTCCCGCTTCCGACTGGGCGGGGTGTCTGATCAATATGGACGAAAAAAAATTGTCTTTATCTCCGCGCTGTTAATTGGATTTAATTTAATTTTGATTTCCAGAATCAACAGCCAGTGGTTGCTGCTGACGACCGGTTTTCTCGGTGGTTTCGGTCAGGGCTTAATCTTTCCAGCCCTGAGTGCTTATTTGATAGATTTCATGGGCCGCGGCAATAAAGGCCTGGCCATCAGTCTTTATAATTCTCTATTTGACGTAGGCATGGGACTTGGTTCAATATTTTATGGCTGGGTTTCAGAGATAATTGGCCTCAAACAGATGTATCTGGCGGCTGGCCTCTTATTGCTGTTAGTCAATTTTATTTTTAATTTTATAGCACCAGAACCAGGCCTGACTGGGAAAAAACGCCGTCAGGAATGAATAATTAAAGGAGAGGAGGTATCTGAGATGGAGGATTTTATAAGCTTGATCAGAAAAAGAAGGACAATCCGCCAGTTTCAGCCTCAAGAGGTGCCACTTGAGCTTCTTTTTCAGCTGGCGGACCTGGGAAGGCTGGCTCCGTCTGCCTCTAATCTTCAGCCTCTGGAATTTCTGGTGGTGAATGACGATAAGATAAAAAAGGAAGTTTTCTCCTGCCTGCGCTGGGCGGCCTATATAAATCCGGCCGGTGATCCCAAGCCAGGTCAAGAACCGGCTGCGTATATTATCATTCTGGTCAATACCAGAATCAGAAATAAGGGTTTTGAGTATGATGTAGGAGCGGCTGCCGAAAACATTATCCTTGGTGCCCTTTCGGTTGGGGTCGGTAGCTGCTGGCTGATCTCAGTTGACCGTGAACGGCTTCAGCCAGCCCTCAGGCTGCCTGACAGCCATCGGATTGATTCGGTTATTGCTCTTGGTTATCCAGCCGAGCAACCGGTAGTCGAAGAGTTTTCAGGTTCGGTTAAGTACTGGAAGGATGACAAAGGATGTCTCCATGTCCCGAAGAGAAATCTGCAACAGGTTACCCACTGGAATTTTTTTGGTCAGAAGTTTCCTCCGGACCTTAAAGTTTAAAGACCAGCTACTGTCATTTCCGCTATTTTGACAGATGGGCCGCAGATCTGGCTTGAAAAATCAAGATCAGAACCAATCATTTCTATCGAGTTCAAGACATTATTTAAATTGCCTGATATGGTTATTTCAGACACGGGAAAGACAATCTCGCCCTCCTCAATCCACAGGCCAAAGGCACCCCGGGAAATATCGCCTGTTACCGGGTTTAGCCCCTGGCCAATTGTTCTGGTCAGTAACAAGCCCTTTCGGGTTGACCTGATCATTTCTTCTGGCGTGGACTCACCACGTTCCAGATAAAAATTGTTGGGCCCGATACCTTCTGGCTCAGCGTTGCCGGTGGAGGCCAGCCCGAGCTTTCGTCCAGCGTAGGTATCGCAAAGAAAATTCTTTAAAACTCCGGCTTCTATAACCCTGGTGGTCTGGGTTGGGACCCCTTCAGCATCGAATGGCCTGGAGCCAAGTTTTCCTGGTAGCAGACCATCGTCCATAACCATCAGCTTATCGTTGCCTATCTTTTCGCCCAGTCGATCAGCCAGAAAGGTTGTCCTCTGATAAACAGCCTGGCCGGAGACGCACTGAAAAAGAAAAGCTAGAAGCCAGGAGGTCATCATAGGTTCAAAAATCACAGGTACCTGCTGGGTTTTTATTTTTCGTGGATTTAGCTGACGGACGGTTCTTTCTATAGCTTTCCTGGCCACTTCCTGTGGCGAAGATAAATCCTTCCAACGGCGGGCCGACGAAAACCAGTAATCTTCCACCCGCTGATCACCTCGTCCAGCCTGCAGCCCAAGACTCAGACTGGCTTCGGTCTCGACGTAGTCGCCGCTAAACCCATTGGAATTGACCAGGATTGTTTTAAGTTCACTGCTTTCAAAACTGGCTCCAAAAGAGTTGACAATCCGGTGGTCAGACAGGCCTATTCTTTCTGTTTCCAGGGCCAGCTTTATTTTTTCTTCAGGTTTTAAGACAATTAGAGCCGGGTCGGCCAGTTTTAAAGATAATTCGTCAACTTTGTACCTGGCAGCTGGCCCCAGCCCGGCCAGTTCATCGGGTTGAGTCCGGCTCGCTCTGATGATAGCTTTCTTGGTCAATGAATAAAGAGTTGACCAGCTCAGGTCTGAGCTGCTGAAGGTAGCTTTTCTTTTATCTTTAAAAATCCGGACAGAACAATACCTGGGATCAGCTTCTACCAGATGTTCTATCTGTTGCTGCCTGACCTGAACTTCGAAGCGATGGCCATCATAAATGGTAACTTCAATTTCATCTGCTCCTGCTTTCAACCCGGCACCAACCAACCTGTCGGCCAGAAGCCTGAGATCCTGATGGCGGCTTTTTCTGGCTTTCATAAGCGCCCTCCAATTGTCATCCCGGCAATTTTCATTGTTGGGCAGCCATCGTTAACGGGGACTTCCTGACTATCTTTGCCACAGGTTGCCGTCTGCAGCCCAAAGTCCAGATCATGACCGACCATTTCTATTTTTTGCAGTATATCCAGATTGGTTCCAATTAAAGTGGCCTGTTTGACCGGTCTGGTCAACCGCCCATTCTCAACCAGAAACCCCAGGGTGACTGAAAAAGTAAACTGGCCTGAATCTTCTACCTGGCCTCCAGATAAGCGGCTGACATAAAATCCTTTTTTGACCGAATGAATTATTTCTTCAGGTGAATACTCACCTGGAGCCAGATAAGTGTTGCTCATTCTCGGCAGGGGCCAGTGAGAAAAATCCTCCCTCCGGCCGTGTCCATTAGCCTTTTTTCCCATCAGTCTGGCTGATAGTTTATCCTGAAGAAACTCTTTGATAAGGCCTCGGTCAATTAAGAGGGTCCTCTCTGGCCTGGTTCCTTCATCGTCAATGTTATAGGAACCGCGGAAGCCGGGAATGGTTGGGTCATCATAAATAGTGACCTGTTCGGAAGCCACTTTCTGGCCCAGTTTATCCCAGAAAATAGAAGTTTTTTTCCGGATAAAGTCAGCTTCGAGCAGATGTCCGACTGCCTCATGAATAAGAACGCCGCTGTGTCCCGGTGACAGAATGACCGGCCAGGACCCGGCCGGAGCTTCAGATGCCTCCAGCAATAAGCACGCTTCCCGGGCTGATTCTCTGCCTAAAGTTTCTGGTGTCATTGAATTCTTGAAATATTCCAGACCAACTCGACCGCCACCGCCATAATAGCCGGATTCCCGGTGACCCTGTCTTTCAGCGAGTGAATGGATGGTCAGTCTGATCATCGGGCGGCAGTCCTTGACTGATATTCCCTCTGAATTTAATATCCAGATATACTGGGTCGACTCGCCATAAACTACCTGAACCTTTTTGATAGCTGGATCAAAATTTAAGGCAGCTTGATAGGCCCGTCTGACCAGATCGACTTTTTCATCCAGAGGGGAAGACGTCGCCAATTTTTTTACTGGAGCTACGCGATTTTTTATTCTGATGGGGCGGAAGATGAAAGGTTCGGGTCGCCTGATTCTTTGGTCAGCAATAACAGCTGCTGCTCTGGCTGCGTCAATTAACTTTTCCTCATCTAAATCATTGGCATAGGCATAGCCTGTCCTATCTTTTTTAATCACCCTTATTCCCAGTCCGGCGGTCAGTGTTTCTTCGCTCTCCTTTATAATGTCATCTTCCATTAAAATTGAAAGAGACGTCCGGTATTCCAAAAATAAATCAGCGAAATCACCGCCCCGACTTAAAGCCGTCATTAAAACCTTTTTCAAAAGAGAGGTGTTTAGTTCGAAAGGGGCAGGGCAGACAGAATTCATCACGAGCTGCTTGGTCATGGTATTGATATCCAGAACAAAAATTAAAGAAGATTCTGGCACAAATTGGGCAGATAATCAAGAGCAGCGGGTAGATAGTATCCGATCAGGAGTTTCATTGACTCACCAGCTGACAATTTCTATAATCAATTTATTATGGATGTAAACGAACAAAAACTTGATAATTTGATTGCTCTGGCTCTTGAAGAAGATTTACCTGCTGGCGATATAACCACAGAGGCCATTGTGCCGGCCAGTCTTGAGGCTTCAGCTGTTTTTCTGGCCAAAGAGGAGGGCGTGCTGGCTGGTCTGGAAATTGCCGTCAGGGTTCTGGCCGCGGTTGATGAAGAAGTCAAATTGGCCGCAGCCAGGCAGGATGGCTACCAATTTTCTCCCGGGGACATTCTGGCTCAAATTTCGGGTCGAGCCAGCTCCATTCTGAAAGCCGAAAGAACAGCTCTGAATTTTCTCCAGAGATTATCGGGCATCGCCACCCTGACCAGAGCTTTTGTGGAGGAAGTGAGGGGAACAAAAACCGTTATCCTTGACACGAGAAAAACAACTCCTGGCTGGCGAGAGCTGGAAAAATATGCAGTAAGAACTGGTGGCGGCAAAAACCACCGTCTAAGTTTGTCTGATATGATGCTGATTAAAGATAACCATATCAGGATAGCCGGCGGGATCAGACCTGCCCTGAAAAAGGCTAGAGAAAAGGCCGTCCCAGGCCTGAAAATAGAAATTGAAGCCACTAATCTTCAGGAAGTCAAGGAAGCACTGGAGGGAGGAGCTGATCTTATCATGCTTGATAACATGGAACTGGAGGAAATCAGAAAGGCGGTCGAACTGGTGTCTGGCCGGGTTCCGCTGGAAGTTTCGGGCAAAGTTAATTTAAAGACGGTCAGGGAAATTGCTCTGACCGGAGTCGATTTTATTTCAGTTGGGGCACTGACTCATTCTTTTCGTTCAGTTGATATTTCCCTTGAATTTACATGAAAAAGTCAACTATGAATAAGACAACTGAAGAAGAAGTATATTCAGATGTTCTGGTAATTGGCAGCGGAATAGCCGGAGGAATTACTGCTCTGGAAGCAGCTAAACAGGGGCTGGAAGTAAATATAGTGGTCAAATCCCCCGGTATTGAAGGTTCTAATACCTACTGGGCTCAGGGTGGAATAGTCTCCTTTGGCCAGGATGATAAGCCGGAACTACTAAAAGAGGACATTCTTAAGGCTGGCGATTATATTAACAATCCGGAAGCAGTTGATCTGCTGGTAGCTGAGGGGAAAAAAGCTATAGATAGAATCCTGATTCAAGAACTAAAGATACCATTTGCCCGTTCTTCGCCTGATAAGCTGGATTATGCTCTGGAAGGCGGGCATTCTCGACGGCGGATCCTTCATGTAGCAGATGCTACCGGTCGAACGATTGCTATGGCCTTACATAAGCGCCTGCAGGATTTTCCCAATATTCATCTTTATTTTGATCACACTGCTGTTGATTTACTGACCAGTCCTCATCATCTGACTGATCCCTTAGCTTCATACCGGGAGCCATTTTGCCTGGGGGCTTACATTCTTGATAATAAATCTCGTCTGGTTAAAAAGTTTATAGCCAATTATACTGTTCTGGCCACAGGTGGTTGTGGAGCCGTTTTTGAATTTACTTCCAACCCGAAAACAGCTATCGGTTCGGGCTATGCTATGGCTCAAAGGGCCGGGGCCAGAATTGTCAACATGGAATATATTCAGTTTCACCCGACGGCTCTCTATCACCGGGAGGCTGATAATTTCCTGATCTCGGAGTCGGTCAGAGGGGAGGGGGCCAGACTGAAGACCAGAGATGGTCGGGCCTTTATGGACAAATACAGCCCGCTTAAAGATCTCGCTCCCCGGGATGAAGTTACCAGGGCTATCTATCAAGAGATGATTAATACCAGATCAAAGTTTGTGCTGCTTGATCTGGCCGGACATACCAGAGTCGATATTAAGAAAAGATTTCCCTATATTTACCGGACCTGCCTGAGTTATGGCCTTGATATTACCAGAGAGCCAATCCCGGTGGTCCCGGCTGCTCATTTTTCCTGTGGAGGGGTGCTGGTAGATACCTGGGGACGCTCCTCACTCTCTGGACTTTATGCAGTGGGTGAGGTATCCTGCACCGGGCTCCATGGAGCCAACCGTCTCGGTTCGACTTCTCTTCTGGAAGGACTGGTCTGGGGAATCAGAGCGGCCAGAGATATAAGTGAAAATTTTCAACCCCAGCTGAGGTGCAGACCTGGCCTGATTCGTTCCTGGCGTTATCCCGAAAGGGAAGAAGCCATTGATCCAGCCTTAATATATCAGGACTGGGCAACTATCCGTTCAACTATGTGGAATTATGCCGGTATTATAAGAACTACGAAGCGTCTGGAAAGAGCCAGAGCCGACCTGGAATATCTGCAACACCGTGTGGATAAATTTTATCAAGAGGCACCCATGGACCCCGAGCTGGTAGATCTGCGGCATGGACTGCAGGTGGCTTTACTGATAACCAGGGCCGCCCTGGCCAATCCAGAGAGCCGGGGGTCCCATTTTCGTCTGAACTGAACCCAGGCAGCAGGCCGCTTTCCAACTTCTTCCAAAAAGTCCCTTTGGGATATAGCAGTTTCAATTAACCTGTTTTATAATAGAAAAAATTTAGTAACCGCTGGAGAGAAGCCAATGGCTGACAAAAATGATCTGAAAAAGACACTTAATCTGCCTCAGACTGATTTTGCTATGAAAGCTCAGCTGGTTCAAAAAGAGCCTGAGATTCAAAAAAAATGGGATGCTCTGAATTTATATGATAAAATTATAGCCAGCCGAAAGGGCCAACCGGTTTTTATTCTTCATGATGGGCCACCTTATGCCAATGGGCATATACATTTAGGTACAGCTCTAAACAAAATTCTTAAAGATTTTATCGTCAAATCTAAAAGCATGCGGGGTTATTTATCACCCTATATTCCTGGCTGGGATTGTCATGGCTTGCCCATTGAAATTAGAGTGGACCAGCTGCTGGGACCTAAAAAGAAAGACATGTCAATTATTGAAATAAGAGAGGAATGCCGGAAATATGCCCTTAAATTTATTGACATCCAGAGAGAAGAATTCAAACGGCTGGGTGTTTTTGGAGAATGGTCAAAGCCATATCTGACCATGAATCCTGAATATGAAGCCGACATTCTTCGCCTGTTATCTGCTTTTTTTGCTTCCGGTAACGTTTACAAAGGGAAAAGACCGGTTCACTGGTGCTTACACTGTCAGACTGCCCTGGCTGAAGCCGAGATTGAATATAAAGAAAAAAAATCGCCCTCTATCTATGTCAAGTTCCCTTTGCTTTCTGATCTGTCCGGGGAGTTTCCGGTTCTTAAAGGGAAAAAGGTTTCCATCGTTATCTGGACAACTACCCCCTGGACTCTGCCGGCCAATCTGGCTATTGCTTTTCATCCTGAATACGAGTATGTGGCAGCCCAGGTGAACAAGGGTGATGAGGTCTATATTGTTGCTCGGCGATTGCTGCCGGTTGTAGCCCAGCAGCTCGGTCTTGAAGGCTATCAGGAACTGGCTGTTTTCCCTGGCCGGAAGTTAGAAGGCCTTAAGGCGAAGCACCCTTTCCTGGAGCGCGAATCCAGACTGGTCCTGGCCGATTATGTAACACTCGAGGAAGGTACCGGCTGTGTCCATACTGCTCCTGGTCATGGATATGATGATTATTTAACCGGGCTGGCTTATGGGCTCGATATTTATACACCTGTCGATGAAGAAGGAAAATTTCTGCCCCAGGTGGAAAGATATGGTGGGTTAAATGTCTTTGAGGCTAACCTCAGGATTGTTGAAGATATGAAGAGGGATGGCAGCCTGCTTAAGGCTGATGAAATCAGCCATTCTTACCCGCATTGCTGGCGGTGCAAAAACCCGGTCATTTTTAGAGCAACCGAACAATGGTTCATTTCGATGGATAAGAATGAACTTCGAAAGAAAGTTCTGGACGAGATTAAAAAGGTCAGATGGATTCCTTATTGGGGTGAAGAGAGAATTGCTAATATGATGTCCGGTCGTCCAGACTGGTGCATTTCCAGACAAAGATCCTGGGGGGTACCCATTCCAGCTTTTTATTGTGAGAATTGCGGTCATATTCTGGCTGATGAACAAACTACGAACTATGTTGCCGATATTTTTGAAAAGGAGGGCTCAAACGCCTGGTTTAAGAGAGGAGTAGGTGATTTACTGCCTCCCGGGACTAAATGTCCCGTTTGCCAGTCGAACCACTTTAAAAAAGAAAATAATATTCTTGATGTCTGGTTCGAGTCTGGGGCCAGTCACAGCTTGCTGGGCAAAAGCCCGGAGCTGCCCTGGCCGGCTGATCTATATGTTGAAGGCCATGACCAGTATCGGGGCTGGTTCAACAGTTCGCTGGTCATCGGAGTAGGAGCCCGCCACGGCTCACCGTTTAAGACCTGCCTGACCCATGGTTTTGTTCTTGACGAGCAGGGAAGGGCTATGTCCAAATCTCTCGGGAATGTTATTGAGCCAGAGCAAATTATCAAGCAACATGGGGCAGAAATTTTAAGACTGTGGGTAGCTATGCTCAATTATAAGGAAGATGCTCGTTTTGGGCAGGAAATACTGCAGCGGTTGGTTGAAGCTTATCGGAAAATTCGAAATACCTGGCGTTTTCTCCTCGGCAATTTATTTGATTTTAACCCTGCGATTGATCTCGTTCCTGTTGACGATCTTCACTGGCTTGATCGCTGGATTCTGGAAAGAGGACGTCAGGTAGCGATCCGGGCCATTGAAGCTTATGATGAATATGAATTTCATATTGTCTTCCATTCACTTTATAACTTTTTCACTGTTGACCTGAGTGCCTTTTACCTTGATGTGATCAAAGACAGGATGTATTGTTCAGCTGCCAGTTCGCGGGAAAGAAGGTCGGGACAAACAGCTATTTTCCGGGTTCTTAATAATACTCTCCGCCTAATGGCTCCTATCCTGCCTTTTACCAGCGAAGAGGCCTGGGAAGCTATGCCAGATTACCCGGGCAAAGAGGAATCTATCCATCTCTGCACTTTCCCGGAAGAAAAGGAAGCCTGGCTAACTGAAGACAAATTAAAAAAAGTTGAAAGGGTACTGCAAATAAGAACCGAAGTTCAGAAAGAGCTGGAAAAAGCCAGGGAGACCAAGTTGGTCGGCAACTCACTGGAAGCCCAGCTCATAATCGAATCGTCCCCTGAAGATTTTGATCTGCTGGCCGAGTTCCGCTCTGACCTGGCGACGATTTTCATTGTTTCGGCGGTCAGAGTTGAGCCTTCTGCCAGTTCTGAACTGAAGATCAGGGTGGAAAGAGCCGAAGGCAAGAAGTGTGAACGTTGCTGGAATTATTCGACGAGTGTCGGTCAGAATTCTGATTACCCCCAGGTCTGCGCCCGCTGTCTTGAAGTCCTCCAGGCGGATAGTAATAAATGAAATTAAAAAATCATTTCTATTATCTGTTCATCTTAGCCTGGATTATACTGGATCAGCTGAGCAAATACTTGATAGCCAGATCTATTTCTCTTTACCAGGTGGTGACGGTCATTCCTGGTTTTTTTAATTTAACCCGGGTCCACAATCGTGGCGCAATTTTTGGTTTTCTGAGCAACAGTCAGTATCCTGCGGCCAGGATTCTGCTTAATCTCGGGGCTGTTCTGGCCCTGGGGATCGTTGCTTATTATTTCTTTAAAACCCCGGCTGAGATGGTTCTTTCCCGTCTATCACTTTCTTTAATTATTGGCGGAGCGGTTGGTAATATCCTGGACCGCCTTTTTCGTGGTTATGTTATTGATTTTCTTGATTTTTATGTCGGCAATTTTCACTGGCCGTTTTTTAATCTGGCCGATAGCTGCATCACAGTCGGTGTTATTCTCTTATTGTTCGATCTCTTAAGGAGTAAAGGGCGTGTATCCGATCCTGCTTAAAATTGGGCCACTGACCATCCATACCTATGGTTTTTTTATGGCTTTAGGAGTGGCAGCCGGGCTGTGGTTTGTCTATGTTCAGGGGAAGAAAGCCGGTTTCGATCCTAACCAGCTGATTGACGCTGCCTTCTGGATAATTCTGGTCTCGTTGATCGGAGCCAAGCTATTTCTTCTTTTCGGTCATTTCTCTTTTTATATCCATAATCCGTCAGAGCTTATCAGCCTGGCTCGCTCGGGTGGCGTCTTTCAAGGTGGCCTGACTTTTGGAGTAATCTTTGCCATTCTTTATTTCAGGAAAAAAAAGATTTCTCTCTGGCCGGTGTCTGATCTTATTGCCCCGGCTATCGCTCTGGGGCATGGCTTTGGCCGGCTGGGCTGTTTTTCAGCTGGATGTTGTTATGGCCGCACTTGCTCGCTGCCCTGGGCTACAGTTTTTAAAAACACCTATGCCCACGAGCTAACCGGTATTCCTCTTAATGTGCCTTTGCATCCAGTTCAGCTTTATGAGGCTGTTTTAAATTTTTTAAATTTTCTGGTCTTGCTGGCCATCTACAAGAAGAAAAAATTTAACGGTCAGGTCTTTTGCTTTTATATTATCAATTATTCTATCATCAGGTTTTTTACAGAATATTTCCGAGGGGATCATAATGTCAGTACCTATCTTATACTCGGGGAAAGCGCTCTGACCAGCCTGTCGTTATCTCAGCTTTATTGTCTGATTGGCCTGGCGGTGGGGCTGGCTTTGTATCTTATTCTAAAACAGAGAAAGAATGATCAAGTCTAGATTTCAGGTCACTGCTGATGAAATAAAGAGATTGGATCTATATCTTAAAGAGAAAATACCCGAGCTCAGTCGATCCAGAATTCAGGCGGCTATCAAAGATGGCCAGATAAAGGTCAACGGTTTAACCGCCCGGCCAGGGCAGAAGTTAAAGGCGGGGGAAGTGGTAGAAGTTCTGGTTGAAGAAGAGGCCCCCGTCGGCCAGCTTCAACCACAGCCGATCGAACTTAAGGTCGTTTATGAGGATGAACAGATTCTGGTTATAGATAAACCGGCTGGTCTGGTGGTCCATCCGGGAGCTGGCCTGACTGGCGGAACGCTGGTTAATGGTCTTATTTTTTATTATCCTGAGATTAAAAAGGTTGGCTCTCCGCTGAGACCGGGCATCGTTCATCGCCTCGATAAGGAAACTTCTGGCTTGATGGTCATGGCCAGAACTCAAACTGCTTATAATTCCTTAAGGCAACAATTTGAGGATCGAACAGTGGAAAAGACCTATTTAGGTCTGGCCAGAGGACGGTTTAAAGAAAAAGAGGGGATAATTGCCCTGCCAGTTGGGCGTCATCCATCTGAGCGCCAAAAAATGTCGGTTAAAAGCAACAAGCCCCGGGTGGCTTTAACCAGATATGAAGTCATCCAGGAATTCCAGCATTCGACCTTTTTAGCCCTGAAACCTTTGACCGGCAGAACTCATCAAATCAGGGTTCATCTGGCTGCCATCGGCCATCCTCTGGTTGGTGATAGCCGCTATGGTCAGACTGAAGAGAAAAGGCTAAAATCGGAGAGCCGGCTATTTCTTCATGCCTTTAGATTATCGTTCAGACATCCAGTTAGCGACGAACGGCTAGCCTTCGAAAGTCCTTTGCCTCCTGCTCTCCAGTCAAGACTGGAAAGGGAAAAGCGGGAAAAATAATCGGCCCTTATCCTTGAGTCTCTTAGCTATTTTTATTATTATATATGCCTGTAAGCCAAGAATTGCTTCTTGAGCTCGGAAAGCCAATCACGGGAGGAACTAGGATGAAGGATTATAGCCCGGAACAGCTAAGAAATGTTGCTATCATCGGACATGGATCTTCCGGTAAAACGTCTATGACCGCAGCCATGCTCTTTGAGGCCGGGGTGACGAGCCGGCTGACCAGAGTAGATAAGGGTAATACGATTACTGACTATGACCCGGAAGAGATAGAGCGGAAAATTTCCATTAATTCTACCGCCTGTTTTGTGGAGTGGAAAGATCGCAAAATCAATATTATTGACACCCCTGGCTATTCCAGTTTTCTCTGGGATACGCGAGCCAGTTTAAGGGCAGTAGACTCAGCTTTGCTGGTGGTCTGCGGTGTGGCCGGGGTTGAGGTTGGCACTGAAAAGGTCTGGGAAATGCTGGAAGAACTGAAACTTCCCAGGCTTATAGTCATTAATAAACTTGATCGTGAAAATTCGAGTTTTAATCGAACAGTAGAACAAATTCAGCAATTTTTTGGCCGTCAGGCTATCCCGGTGCAAATTCCAATTGGGGAAGAAAAGAATTTTAGGGGGGTTATAGATCTGTTGCAGCAGAAGGCTTACATCTTTGAAAAAGATGAAAGCGGTCAATTTAAAGAAAGTGAGATTCCAGCTGAACTTCAGGCTGAAGCCCAAAAACGTTATACCCAGCTGCTGGAAACGGTGGCCGAAAGTGACGAACAGTTAATGGAAAAATATTTTGAACAAGGTGAACTAAGTCACGAAGAGCTCGTCCAGGGATTGAAGAAAAGCGTTTTCCAGCAGCAGCTTTTTCCAATTTTTGCCGTTTCTGCCCTGACCAATATCGGCATCCAGCTTATCATGGATGGGGTGGTCAATTATCTGCCCTCTCCGCTTGACAAAGGCAAAATAAAAGCCCTGATTAATGGTCAGGAAGGAGAATTGGATTTGTCGCCGGAGGGACCACTGGCTGCTCTGGTCTTTAAAACATTATCGGATCCTTATACCGGTCGTATTACTTTGATGAGAATCTTTTCGGGCAAGATCAGTTCAGATGCCACCGTATATAATCCAAATAAAGAGATCGAAGAAAAATTAGGTGGGCTATTTTATCTGCAGGGTAAAGAGCAAATTCCAGCTGGTCAGGCCAAGGCCGGCGACATTGTGGCTACTGCTAAGCTCAAAGCGACGCTGACTGGCGATACTTTGTGTGCTAAGGGTGCGAATATTGAATTTGAGCCGATTAAGTTTCCCGAGCCTTCGATTTCTTTTGCCATCGAGCCTAAAACCAGAGCTGATGAGGATAAGATATCGCAAGCCACCCACCGGATAACAGAAGAAGATCCAACCATCAGGATAGAAAGAGATCCTGAAACCAATCAACTGCTGATTTCAGGTAATGGCGAATTACATGTCAGGATCGTGACAGAAAAATTAAAAAAACGTTACAATGTGGACGTCGAGCTAAAACCGCCTAAAATTCCTTATCGAGAAACGATTAAGGGGAGATCAGATGTTCAGGGCAAGTATAAAAAGCAGACAGGCGGGCGCGGGCAGTATGGTGATGTCAAAATTAAAATGGAGCCTTTGCCGCGTGGTAGGGATTTTGAATTCGAAGATAAGATTTTCGGTGGGGCAATTCCCAAAAACTATATTCCTTCAATTGAAAAAGGAATTCAGGAGGCCAGAAAGAAGGGAGTCCTGGCTGGCTATCCGGTAGTTGATTTTAAGGTCATTCTCTATGACGGGTCCTACCATGAGGTGGACTCCTCTGATATTGCCTTTAAAATTGCGGCCTCTATGGCTTTTAAAAAAGCCATGAAAGAAGCCAGGCCGACCATCCTCGAGCCCATTATGAATGTTGAAATCTATACTCCAGAAGCCTATATGGGTGATATTATGGGGGCTTTGAACGGCCGTCGTGGGAAAGTTCAAGGTATGGAGCAAAAGGGAAATATGAGGATTTTAAAGGCACAGGTGCCGATGTCGGAAATGCTGGATTTCGAGCCGACGCTAACTTCCATTACCGGTGGGCGCGGGTCTTTTTTGATGGAATTTTCCCATTATGAAGAAGTTCCGGCCCAGATTCAGCAAAAAATTATTGCTGAGGCGGTAAAAGAAGGGCGGATAAGACCCGAAGAAGAATAAGGCAGGAGCTGCTGGCCTCTCGCCCCAGCTGGTCAGAGGCTGGAGACGTAGCTGCTGGAAGCAGGGGGTTTCTCTGCTTTCTGTATCTGGCTTTAAGAAGAGATGGGAGTTCTTCCGTCGATCTATTCTTGTTAAGGAATTCTCCTCATAAGAACTCTTCCCCTAACAGAAATAAGTCTGTGGCTTTAGTATCTTTTTTCTGGCTCTGATTCTAATAATAATGTTATGATGGCTTAAAAAACAGGAGTAAGTACTATGAGGAGAAGAAAGGCTTTACTTTTCGTATTCTTGTCTCTGGTGATTTTCATTATTCAGCCGGTCGGGGAGAGGGCTTCTGCCTGCACCCTGATCGTAGCTTCCGGCCGGGCAACAGCCAGTGGACGACCATTGCTCTGGAAAAATCGCGATGCTTCTAATGTCCTGAATAAATTGATGTATTTCAACGGTAAAAAGTATAACTTTATTGGTCTGATCAATTCCACTGATGCCTCTGGGCAGGAAATCTGGGGTGGGTTATATGAAAAAGGACTGGCTATTATTAATTCTCAGGCTGATGACCTGGCACTCCGGCAAAAGAAGTTTGACGGGGCCGATAATGGAGTCTTGATGAAGATGGCTCTGGGAGAGTGTGCTACAGTTGATGAGGTTGAAAAGCTACTGCAGCGGGAAAAAGGCCGTCACGATCTGTCCGCTAATTTTGGTGTAATTGATGCTCTGGGCGGGGCTGTGTTTTTTGAGACTTCCAGTGAATATTATACCCGCTTTGATACTGCCGATAAGAAAGTTGCCCCTTTTGGCTATCTGGTCAGAACAAATTTTGCTTATAGTTCACCTGATTATCTGGAAGGTGGAGGATTCATCAGAGCAGAGAGAATGTCACATCTGGCTGAGATGGCTCAGGCTACAGGCCAGCTGGATGTTCGTTTTATACTGCAGCAAGCAGCCAGAGACCTGAATCATGAAAAACTTCACTCTTATCCTCTGGCAATTAATTTGCCTCAGGATCCAGCCAGACCGTTGTACATCAATACCAATGACACCATAAATCGTAACAGTTCGGTGGCGGCTATTGTTTTCTCCGGTGCTCCTTCCCCGGAAAGAACTGATCTGGCCACCATGTGGGTTATTCTTGGCCAGCCAATCACTTCGGTCGCCATTCCTGTCTGGCCCTATGCTGGTCAGGTCCCGACGTTAGCTTCTGGCCCAGGCCAGGAAACCTGTCAGTTGAATGCTCACTCCCGACAACTGGTGAAGTATCTCTATCCTGATATAAGAGGGCGGATGCCTCAGTATTTGAATGTGACTCGTTTGAGGACTTATGGAGGGGAAGGGCTGCTGACTAAAATTTTGCGGATCGAAGATCAGGTACTGGAGCGAACAGCGGCTCAACTGGCCTTTTGGGAAAAAAAGAAAGAACCGGCTGAAAAAGTTGCCCGGTTTCAGGAAGAAATAGCCGATTTTGTCTGGCAATCTTTACTGCTGGAATTTTCAGATTTAAAATGAGCCTGGGCCTGAAACTTATCAGAAATATTCCGGCCCCAAACAGAGAAAATAATTGAACCAAATTATGATTATGAGCGGAGGGAAGCAAGCATGAATCTTAAAAAGCAAGCGATCTTTGGCTTTATTTTTGTTTTGCACCTGGTTGCTTTTCTGGGAGCTGCTGACATCAAAACGCCGGCCGAGGAAGTAAGATATGCCAGCTACAGTCAGAACGAGGATATTGCCAGGTTTCTTTCCAGACTGCAGAGTCAATCAGAGGTAGTGAAAGTCAGGCTGGTCGGTCGAACAAAAGAGGTGGACGATTATGCTTCTAAAGATCTTTACCTTTGTTTACTGACGGAGGAAGGCGCTGCCGAGCCTCAGGCCCTGAATCGCCAGAAACCCACTATTCTTTACATAGCTTCGCAGCATGGCAATGAGCAATCGGCTAAGGAAGCAGCCTTGCGTCTGATCAGAGACCTGGCTGTTGGCGACTTAAAGCCGCTTCTCAAAAAGGTAAATATACTGGTCATGCCGCAGGCCAATCCCTACGGCAATTTTTTTAATGTGAGGCAAAATGAGATTGACCTTGATCTTAACCGTGACCACGTAAAGCTGGAGGGGGAAAGCACCAGGGCCATTCACCGCCTTTTTAATCTGTATCAACCTGAGATCACGATGGATATTCATGAAAAAGGTGACGATTATTATCGTGTTTCTGTTGGTTGTGTTTCTAACCTCAATATCAGTCAATCGCTTCAGGATTATTCCCGGCGAGTAATATTAGCCGGAATCGAGCGCAAGCTTCAATCTAAGAATATTACCTTTCACGAATACCTGGTTAGCGATTATATCGGCCTTGATACTTCATCAGGCGCCAGAATAGCTCCAGGACAGGAACAGGAACTCATGTGGCGTTACAGCACAACTGACCTGAATGATGGCCGAAATAGCCTGGGCATTTATGAAACGTTAGCTTTTATTCAGGAAGGAGCCTCGCGACATGATCTGGAAACCCTGGAAGCGAGAACCAACTGGCAATATCAGGGAATCAGGGCTCTGGCCGAGGTGGTGGCTGAGCGGGCCGGTGAGATGCTTAACCTGGTTCGGGAATTAAGGGCCAACCTACAAAAGAGAGCTGAGATTAGAGCGGCTGACGACCCGGTTCATCTAAAAATGGACTATGTCCGTGACCCGGAACAGCCTCAACTGATTATTAAATCCTTCGCTCGCTCTGAATCCCCGATCAGGGGTATCCTGAAGGTGGACAAAAAGGCAGGTGATTTTTTGACAGCTGAGGACATTAGTCCTTATCGTGGCCCGTCCAATCTAAAGGTTATCACCAGAGTGGAGAAAAACTGGTTCCCCCGGGTGGAATCGAGGCTGGCAGTCAGTCGGCCAATTGCTTATATTATTCCCGGTAATCGGCAGGAGGTAATAGATGTGCTTCTGGCCCATGGCATCAGGGTTCAGATGATAGATAAAGCTACGCCGGTCAAAGTAGCAGCTTACCACATCACTGATCTGGTGCCGGCTAGAGCTGATTACCTTGCACCTGAAAAAATCGAAGTACAAAAAGAAGAGCAAAGCCTGGTATTAAAAAGAGGAGACTTTTTTGTTTCCTGCCTTCAACCGGCAGCCAACCTGATTCCCTGCTTGCTGGAGCCGCAATCTGATTATGGTTTGATTCGCTACTTTAAGTTCAAACTGGTGCCTGAAACCGGAGATTACTTCTCTTTTTACCGTCTGGAAAATCCTTATCCTCTGGAGCTGGTGGATTATAAGCCCTGGAAATAATTTCGGGCCTTATAGCAGTTTTTCGAGTTGAGGCCTGAACTCCTCGGGCAGTCGTGGTGTTTCTTTAAGAAGATCAGTCTGGCTCTTCTGGCCAATTTTGACCAGGGCATAAACATGAAAACAGGCATAGGTCCCTTGTGGGTACTTCTGGCTGAATTTGATGATATCAAGGTATTTTTGACGGGCCTGTTCTTTTTGATCGAGATGTTCAAAACAGATGGCTTCCAGATAATCCTGGAATCTCTCATCAGGAGCAAAAGGCCGCCCCGTTCCCAGCTGCACTGGATACTCTCTGGAGCGGGCTATTTCTTTTAAAGCTATTTCCCAGTTGCCTTCCAGCATATGATCAAGAGCCAGGTGCAGGTGAGTTCTGGCAAATAAATCATGGACCTCACTCGCTCCTTCATAAGGCAGGACATTCATCCGATCCAGGAGCTCTGAGGCTGACTGAAATTCCTGGCTGGCCAGCAAAGCCTTAACCGCATCAGATTGAAGATAAATATTTTCAGGGAATCTTTCCAGTCCGGCCAGAGAGTGATGCACAGCTTCTTTTCCCAGCTGATTGGCTAGTTCGAAGTTTATCAGATGATGCCAGGTTCGCCAGGCTTCCGGAGAAAGAGCATTGGCCCGTTTAAAGTCGCGATAGGATTTTTCCTTCCCGTCAGGATTAAGGTAGGCCCGAGCAATAAACACCGGATAATAATCAGCTTCATCCAGACTCTCGAATAACTCTCTGGTTTCTTCTATCCGACTTTTATGCCAGAAAATCAAGCCTAGATAGTAGCGAAATTTCCAGCAGTCTGGTCTCTGGCTGACGGCCCATTCAAAAACAGGAATCGATTCTTCCCGGAAGGGAAACACCAGGTAGGGCGAGGCAGAAGCAGCTTTTTCCAGAAAACCCTGGCTTTGTTCTCTGGATTTTCCACGGTTAAGATAAGCCAGCCAGGTTAAAATTTCAGGATTAGATGGAGACAGCTGAAGAAGTTCCAGGGCATTTTCTTCCAGGCCAATTCTCAGATAATGGAGGGCCAGCTCAAGATAAGTTTCATTGGGAAACTCGTTTTTAATTGACGACACAAAATTTTGGAGATGACGCCTGGAAGGTTCCAGAAGATAAGATTCATAGTGGGCGAGATGATTGAGTGGATCGAGGGCTAACAGTCGCTCTATAAAACTTTTGGCTTCTTGCTTTTTACCATTTATTCGGTGGATAGTAGCCAGAAGCTCAAAGGGCAGGGGATTATCCTGTGCATAACCCCAGGCCCGCTCAGCATATTCTTGGGCCAGGGTATAATCTTTTTCAGCCAGAGCTAGTTCAGCCAGCTGCAAGTAAGCTGGCCGGGCATAGTCAGCTCGGCGGGCAGCCCAGCCCAGGGCTTCTCTGGCTCCAGTTGGATTGTTTAATGTTCTAAGGGCCAGGCCATAGATAAAATTAGCTTCAGGGTCATACATGGAAATTTTCAGAGCCTGCTGGCTGTATTCCAGGGCCTTTTCTGGCTCGCCTCGCCACAGGTAGAGCCCAGATAGCCGGCTTAAAGCCCGAACATGCTGTGGCTCTTTTTTAATAGCCTCAAGGTATTTTCCCAAGGCCACAGCTGGTTCTCGTTCATTTTGAAATAACTCACCCGCCAGATAGAGGGACTCGGCTGAATCCCCTTCTGGACGATGAAAGTTAAAAGGACGGCTTAAGGCTTTTGATTTTTGATCATTTTGATGAATTATTTTTTTGCCCAGAAGTATCACAAGTTTTTCTGGCTCAGCAATGTTGTTGAGCTCGAAGAGTATCTTTTCGGTTGGGTTGAGATGTATAGTGTCGTTCAGAATCTCTTTGTTACCTTCTCTGACCAGGAGGCTGTCCTTGAGTTTTTCCAGGGCATAAATACCCAGCTGGTAACCATGGCCTTTCTTTTGTAGGCTAAGCACAGCCTGGGGACTGGCCCCGGTCATTTCACCTATTCCATTATATGGAAACCAGATTTCTGACCAGCGCTCAGAAGACGCCGGACTAAAAGTCCCGTGATCAGACTGATTGAAAAGCCGCCCGGCCTGGGGCTCACTATACTGACCATCATTATCGGTCAAAAGGTTAACCCAGATTTCACCGGCCTGACTCAAATCCCAGATCCAGATTTTTTTTCCGGGCATATCAGAATATGGAGACCAGTGGCCGTAACCGGCGTCCGAATTAAGATAATATGCACCGAAAAAATTATCATACTGACCGACTACAAAATAACTCTTTGAACCATCAAAGGCGTTATTTTTATACCAGGCCAGGTCCCGGCCCTGGCGGTCGACTGGCCAGGTATCCAGAGGAACTGAATAATCATGGCCGAGATGATAGAGCCCGGGAACGACATAATGCAAATCCTCAGCGACCGGTATAGCAGCATTCATCCAGACATAATAGGATTGATGAAAAGGGCCTGGATTGGTCCAGCGCGTTTTTGTCTCAAAATAGGCCCGGTCAGGGTAAACGATGATGGTCACTTCCCATCGGCTGCGGGAAGGCCAGTCATAGTTGCCAACAGTGCAGGCCACACTGCCATCTGACCTTTCCTCGAGATGATAATCAACGGGCGTAGCCGTGGCTGGCGAATGTCCGATCACTCCAAAATTAAACTCAATTCCGCCTGAGGTCCAGGGACCACGCAGGGCTATTTCCCGGAATTTTAAAACCTTATTGGTATAGATGAATTCTCGCCCGGTCTTTAAATCTTTAGCTCCCCAGACTTTCCCGCCGACTTCGGGGAGAATCGAGACTTCAAGATATTTATTCCTCAGACGAATGACGGTCCACTCCTCTGGCCTGGATTCATGGCTGAAGCCATTAAAAACAAAATAGGGATAAATTTTAGCTCCTGCTCCCCAGTTTGAGGAGCGAGCAAAGACCGGAATGGGATCGGGATCGGAAAAAGGGTAGGTGATGATGCTTTCTTTTTTTATTGAATAGGTCGCCTCATTCGGTCTGGAACAGGCCGAAGTGAAAATTAAAAACAGAATAATGGCTGAAACCATTCTGATCAGTGAGCTTTGCTCCCTGACTTCATTTAATACTCCTGACATGTTATTTCTCCAGAATTATTATTTTAAAAGATCCCACCCTTATCATTTATTTCGGCCTGTTTTCCATCTCTGATCTCAAAAGGCAATCTCGCCTGTTCATTATTGCCAAGCCAAATTTAAATCCGACGAGATTAAAAAAGCCATTGAGTTATCCAGGGCTGGAGCAGTCCCAACTCTATCTTGCCCGTTTAATTGCCCTTCTTTTCAGTCATCAGCTCTCTAACTGTTTGACCGATCCATGCCGGGTTTTCAATTATTTTGGCGCCGGCCGCAGCCAGGCATTTAACCTTATCCTGGGCTGAACCCTCATTGCCCTCGATAATAGCCCCAGCATGTCCCAGCCTTTTGCCCCTGGGAGCGGTCAGTCCGGCCACATAGGCTGCTACCGGCTTGGGATAATTTGATTGCCTTAAATATTCGGCTGCCTCTTCTTCTGCCTGTCCGCCTATTTCCCCGATCATGAGTACTGCCTCTGTTTGGGAATCAGACTTAAACATTTCCAGCAACTCTACAAATTTTAGGCCGACTATCGGATCTCCGCCTATACCGATGGCGGTTGATTGTCCGAGTCCGAGCTGGCTGAGCTGGTACACAGCTTCATAAGTCAATGTGCCTGATCTTGATATCAGGCCAACTGGCCCTGGCCGGTGGATGCTGGCTGGCATAATCCCCGCTTTGCCCTGGCCCGGTGAGATTAGACCAGGAGTGTTCGGGCCTATTAAAAACGACCCCTGCTCTGCCAGAAATCTTTTCGCCTTAAGCATATCCAGGTTGGGTATGCCCTCCGTTATGCAAACTATCAGTTTAAGTCCACCTGCGGCCGCTTCCATAACGGCATCTGCCGCCGCCAGCGGTGGTACAAAGACAATGGAGATATTCGGGGCTTCCTGCCTGATCGCTTGTTCAACTGTATTGAAAACGGGAAGCCCCAGATGCAGCCGGCCCCCTTTTCCTGGCGTTACACCAGCGACGACCTTAGTGCCATATTCAAGCATGCGCTCAGTGTGAAAGGAAGCCTGCTGGCCCGTTATACCCTGGATTAAAATTCTTGAATTCCGGTCAAGAAGGATACTCATCTCTGCCTCTTTGGTAAAATTCAGGGCTGGCTCAAATTGACGACCAATCTGGCTGCTTGTTCAAAATCCTCCACAAAATAAAAAGGAAGATTGGCTTCTCCTAAAATCTTTCTTCCTTCTGCTTCGTTTGTACCCTGGAGCCTGACCACCACCGGTTTATTAAGAGCAATCTTTCTGGCTGAAGATACCAGGCCTCTGGCGACCAGATCGCAGCGGACAATACCTCCAAAAATGTTGACCAGGCAGGCCTTAACCT
>DAOLNQ010000004.1:0-127535 GCA_035416665.1 Candidatus Saccharicenans sp.
TGACCGTCGTCTTACCTTTGGTGCCGGTAATGCCGATAGTCTTTAGCTTAAGTGCTGGATGGCCATAAAAGGCGGCAGAAATTAAAGCCAGCGCTTCCCTGGCATCTGACACTTGAATCCAGGTCAGGTCTAATTCTTCAGGCTTCTGACGCTCTGAGACAATGGCCCTTGCCCCTTTCTGTTTAGCTTCAGGAATAAAATCATGACCATCTGCTTTAAGACCTTTGAGCGCCACGAAGATATTCCCCGGTTCAACCAGGCGGGAAGAATAGGCAATGCCTGAAATATCCAGGTCAGGCTGGCCCCAGAAGCTGACCACCTGAATTTCAGCCAGAAGTTCTTTAAGTCTCATTTCAGTCAGTAACTCCTGTTTCTTTTGTCTGTCTGGCCAGAATCATATTTTCGGGCAATTTTTTCGGCAGCTCGTGGTAATAAAGCAGGGCTTTACGGGCTATCTCGCGGAAAACTGGAGCTGCTACCTGGCCACCATATTGAGGACCCTTAGGTTCATCAATGACGACAATCATGGAAATCAGTGGATGGTCGGCCGGGGCAAAACCAACAAATGAAGCCACATGCTTGGAAAGAGAATAAGCTCTGAGAGCTGGATCAAATTTCTGAGCAGTACCGGTCTTGCCGGCCAGTTCATAACCATCCAGTCTGGCCTGGTTACCTGTGCCTCTTTCCACAACTGGCTTAAAAACCAGGTCCACCAGCTCGCGAGCAGTTTTTTCTGAAATCACTGGCTGCCGAAACTCATCTGACTTCAAACTGGCATCTGATGGGTTTTGCTCCGTACAGGGACCAATCAGGCCAACTTTCGGTCTGACCAGATAGCCACCAGTCGCATAGACATTCATTGCCCTGAGAATCTGCAGGGGAGTGGCAGCCAGTTCGTAACCAATAGCCACTCGCAGAGATGATTTTCTCCATTTTTCCAGGGGGTGGACGATGCCTGCTTCCTCACCGGGAAGATCTATACCCGTTTTCTCACCAAATTTAAAAGCTTTAAACATGTGGTAGAGATTTTCCTCGCCTATAATCTCAGCAATTTTAATTGAGCCTACATTAGAAGAATGAATGAACACCTCGGGGAAGCTCAAAATTCCCAGCCGGACATGATCTCTGACAATTGTCCCGCCAAAGGTAATTGAACCGGTGCGGCAATCATAATATGTATTATAGCTGATGCCAGCCAGCTCCCGGGCGGCAGCCGCAGTGACCACCTTAGCTGTGGAGCCCGGCTCATAAGTGTATTGAATAGCCCGGTTGACCATGGCTTCTGGCGTCGGAGGAAAATCGTTCGGGTCATAGTCAGGGTAGCTGGCCATGGCCAGAATTTCACCGCTGGCCGGAGACATGATGATAACTGTGCCCCAGCTGGCTTTGAAATTTTCTATGGCCTGCCTTAGTTCTTTTTCCGCCAGATACTGTAGATTGGAATCAATAGTTAGATAGATATCCTGCCCGGGTTGGGTCTCTTTAATGCGCTCAATGTAGTATTCTTTCCGCCGGGCATCTCTCATAATGAGCTGCTGACCTTCTCGTCCCTTCAAAGCAGAATCATAGTAGTACTCGACTCCGGCCAGCCCGGCATCATCTATATTGACACCACCCAGCACATGAGCAGCCAGCCGGCCCTGGGGATAAAAGCGTTTGTTCTCATTGATCAGATAAATGCCGCTCAGTTTGAGTTTTTTGATTTTTTCGGCCTGTTCCAGAGGGATTTTTCTCTTGACCCAGGTGAATCTTTTCCTTTTTTCTATCGAATTTACCAGGCGATTAATCTCTGTTTCAGACAGGTTCAATACTGATTTTAGCTCATAAATGGATTTGAGCTGGTCTTTTAAATCTTCACCTCTGGCCGGTGAAAAAAAAATGGAAACAGCTGGCAGGCTCCTGGCCAGAATCCGTCCCCGGCGATCAAATATTGTACCTCTTGTGGGCCAGATAGTAATTAAGTCCTGGTTCTGCTCAATAACTTCCTGCTTTAATTTTTTGTGATTCAAAACCTGAAGATCGATCAATCTGAAGCCAATAACCAGAAACCAGGCCAGCAGTAAAATAAAGATCAACCTGGTTTTCTTCCGGTTCTGGCCGGAAAGGACTGAACTCCGGTCAACCACGATCTTCATTTTTCTATCTCACCCTCAAAAATAATCTGCTCTGGTTGAACTTCCTGCAGATTCAATTCATCTTTAGCCAGGCGGTCAATCCGGTCGGGAGAGAGCAGCGCTTCTTTCTTGGCTTCCAGCAGCTTGATTTCTTCCTGGCGTTTTTCTAACTGGTTTTCCAGATCATGGATTTTATAGCCAAGTCTGATTGATTCACTCTGATACCAGATATAGAAAGTTATATTACCCAGGAAAAGGATGGCCAGGCCAGCCACCAGCAGAACATGTTTCCATGAGTATTTTTTTCTGACCATGGTCAGATCCTTTCCGCCGCTCGCAATTTGGCCGAATGGCTGCGCGGGTTGACTGCAATTTCTTCCGGCGTCGGCTGGACAGGCTTTTTTGTCAGAATTTTTATAACCGGCTGATCTGTTTCTGATGAGGCCAGGCGCTGCCAGGCAGTCTTGACCAGCCTGTCTTCCAGGGAATGGAAGGAAATAACTACCAGCCTGGTCCCTGGCAGGCACTTCCTGGCGAGTTCTTCCAGAAAAGTGTCCAGCCGCTCCAGCTCTTGATTGACCTCAATTCTCAGTGCCTGAAAAACCTTGGCTGCTGGATGGAGTCGGTTTTTCTGAGGAATCCAGTGATAAGTCTCTTCCACCAGTTTCCTCAAGTCAGTAGTTGTCTTTAACAGGCCGAGTTTTCTTAAACTGACAATTTTCCTGGCTAGAAGCTTCGATTGGTGAAGTTCTCCATATTTCTTAAATAATTCAGCCAGACGATCTTCCGGGTAAGTCATCAAAATTTTCTCAGCTGTAACTTTTTGTCTGGTGTCCATTCTCATATCCAGTGGCCCTTCCAGATTAAAGCTGAAGCCACGGCTGGGATCAGCCAGCTGGTAGGAAGATAGCCCCAGGTCGAACAGAGCCCCTTTGACTTCATTCCAGGGAATAAGGTCATGGAGCTCCAGCAGCTGGCGAAAATCAGCTTGATAAAGGCATATTCGCTCAGCATAATCCTTGAGCTGAGCGGCAGCTGCCCGTAGCGAGGCTTCATCCCGGTCAAAGCCAATAATCCGGGCGGAGGGATTTCTCTTCAAAATTTCCAGGCTGTGGCCGCCCAGCCCAAAAGTCCCATCGAGGTAGACTCCAGGCCTTGAAGCCTGAAGAAAAAACAGGGTTTCTTCAAGCAGAACCGGCGTATGCCCATAGCCTGTCATTCAGTCTTTCCTCGGGGGACAAGACGGGCAATACTTTCAAAATCCTCATCAGTCAGCGGTTTTTCCTCAATGACTGAATTAAGGACATCCTTATTCCAGATTTCTAAGTGGTTATTCAGACCAATAACTTCTACTTCTGTGTTCAGCCTGGCTTTTTCTCTCAATGTCTGGTTGATTAACACCCTTCCTTTGGCATCAATCTGATGATGACTTCCTTTCAGATTTACCCTCAATAAAAATTTTCTAATATCCGGCCGCAGGTGAAGAGCACCCTCGCTGGCCACACTGGTCATTTCTTCCCAGACTGACAGAGGATAAATCTGGATAGCTTCATCAGTTAGAGAGGTGATAAAAACATCCTGGCCATATGTTTTTTCTATGACATCCCGGAACTTCTCTGGAATCTTCAGTCTTCCACTGGGGTCGAGTCTAGCTGAGTAGCTTCCGATCAACTGGTTAGTAGTAGCTTCTTTTCCCATTTTGTCCCGTTTTATCCCATTTGGTCTTAAATATAGAAAAGAAAAGTATAAAAGTCAAGAAAAAAACCATCGCCGGGAATAAAATATTTTGGAGGGTAAAAAAATGCCTGGCAGGTGCTATTTATCTGACTGAGAAGTAGTATAGTCCTCGAGCAGTTCTCTGGCCCGTTCCAAGTCCTTTTTCAGGACCAGGACCAGTGTTTCACCCAGTCCATCCAGAGTAAAAGGGTAAATCGAATGGACAATCTGTCCTTTAAGCAAACACATCAGGCCATTACTTCCCAGAAAGCTCTTTATCACTTCAGCCTCAGCCAGGCTCCAGACCCGGGTTAATTCCACCAGGTCTTCTTCTTTCAGATCATCAGTTTCATTGGTGGTTTCTGGCCATATTGATTCTGATCTCTCGATTCCAGAGAAACCACGAGAAATTTGTTGTTGCCTATCCAGCCAGGAAAAGTAATCCTTTAGGATCTGGCTGTGATCGAAGGCCAGTGGAAAAGTGAGTTCTTCGCGGCTGAAAACTCTGGCCTGGCCGGCATCGTCACCACCCTGGGGTAGCCCGATGGCCGTCGCTATAAACACAGTTGAAATCGTGTGGAACCGCGGGTCGCGACTGGGGTCAGAATAAGTATGAAACTGCTGCACCAGTCTGACCTCTAAAGAAGTTTCTTCTCTCGCTTCGCGGGCAGCCGCTTCCTCCAGAGTTTCCCCGTATTCTACGAAGCCACCGGGAAGAGCCCAGCCCGGGGGCGGGTTTTTCCTTTCGATTAAAACCAACCCCGTTCGGCCGTCCGGCAGCCTGGTTTCTATAATCAGATCTACTGTTGGTAGCGGATGTTTTCTTTCGGTCATCAGTTTGGTCAGCCTTCAAAGCTAAAATACAGGCTGAACCAGTAAAAGTCAATCAGAGATAACAAATCTTTTTTCGAGCTGTTTAAGCTTTTCTACCACCCCACCATATTCAAGCTCTGAATAGGGGAGCATCGAGGCTCCGCAAAATCCCTGACGTCTTATTTCCGTCGCTTTCCTGGCAACATCCAACCTGACTGCCTCCCAGTATGGATGGTCAAAAACATCAGCCGGTTCTGACAGTATACCCTCTTTCATCGAAAAGGCTGCTCCAGTCACTACCGGTGGACCATCGAAATAAGAAATGGTCGTGTTGAGCCGACAGGGCATCAATGGCCCGACGTGGCTGCCACGCATAAATCCTGCTACGTAATGTCCGATATTAAAGGGAGCCAGGATCTCCCCGGTCGCAGGGAACTCTCCCTGTGTTCTGACCAGAGCTACCGGGTCATCTTTTCCGGTATATTTCCCGGCGATATTATGAAGGCGCTGGGTCGAAATTGATACTGCTTGATGGCCGGTTGCCCGCGAAAAAATGCTTTCAATTACATACTTTTCTGTATCTCTGAGCAGGGCTGCCAGATCATACAGATCTTCAGGGATACTGAGTTCAATGGTTTTATTCTTCTCAACATAACCAACGTCCATTACCCTGAATTTGAATCCCTGGCTTATCTTGGGACTGAGAATCAGCCCGGAGCAATACATGGGGTCAGCAAAGGCCAGATAAAAGGGGAGATTGTAAGCACCGGGATCCGTTTTGTCGGCAGCAAAAAAGATAAAAGCTTCATTTTCTCTTTCTTCAATCTCTAATTCAGCTACAGCTGGACCCATTCCCTTGACATTGCCGGAAAAAGCATCCTTCAGCAGATCCTGTCCGGCGCCATACAGGCCGCTCTTTTTGGCGACTTCCGTTCCGGCCAGAAAAGCTTCCCAGGCCAGGCGGTGGATATCGGGATGACCGGCGCCTTTGGTATGGGTGCACAAAATAGCGATGTCATCTCCGGTAGAACTTAGATAATAATCGATGAGCAAATTCCTGGCCTTCGAATCAACATAGCTTCTAACTGCCTCCATTACTTTCAGGCTGGGCTTGATGTGCCCGCCTATACTGCCAATATCAGCTTTTAAAACACTGATAGTGATTTTCATAAAATACCTCCTCGAATCTTTTTCTGACAAGAAAGATTTTAAATGGACAGAGGGAAAAAAGTCAACTTAAAAATTTTATCTATCCCGGTCTGGTAAACAGAGTGAAGAGGCTTGGCAGTAGTGGCTTAATATCATTGGGTTTAAAGCCGAATCCTTAAAGACAGGGAGAACGTGGTCGGTTAATAATTAAACAAAACCAGCGGAAAAGATAATAACCAGGCGAGGTTGGAGACCTGCCGGTTAAATTCTTCCCTGTATTGTTCTTTTAATGGTTCTGCCGGCTGAAATTTCCAGCTGAGAGGATTGACATACTGGCCATGGTAAATAAGGCGGTAATCAAGGTGAGGCCCGGTAGATTCACCGCTTGACCCGACATAGCCGATGATCTGTCCCCCCTTAACCCTGGCTCCCTGATGAATTCCCGGTCCCAAACGGCTCAAGTGTAAATACATTGTTTCATAAGAATGGCTGTGCTTGATTTTAACCATTCGGCCGGCTCCACCATTCCAGCCAGCGAAGGTTACGACTCCGTCAGCAGTAGCCTGAACCGGAGTTCCAATCGGAGCGGCGAAATCGACCCCATAATGGGGGCGGTAAATTTTCCTGATCGGATGTAAGCGCCTCAAACTGAACCTGGATGTGACCCTGGTATATTTAAGCGGCGATTTCAAAAATTCCCGGCGCAGAGAATTTCCCTTAGAGTCAAAATAATCAGTCTGACCAGAATCAGGATAAGTAAAACGAAAAGCTTCGTAGAGATGCCCCTGATTTATAAAATAAGCAGCCCGAATTTGCTCATAACTGCTGAAGTGGCCATTGATATATTTTTTCTCGACCAGAAGACGAAAGGTATCTCCCTTTCTAAGATCAATATAAAAATCAATCTCCCAGCCAAAGATATCGGCCAGCATCAGGGCCAGAAGATCCTGTTCTCCCGCCTTATTTACGGCCGAAATAAGTGAATCCTCAATGATTCCTTCTATCAGAACCAGCTGTTTTTGAACCGGGTAATTAACAATTTTAGCTGTTACTTGATCCTGCCTGAGATTGATATCAAGATAGCGTTCAGCATCAAGATCCAGCTGCAGTCCAATTAACTGATTTTCCTGTTTAAGAAGCCTTAGCTCCCGACCGGCCGGAATCCTGGCCAGGTCATAGACTGGCTTAACCTGATGGCGGATTGACAGTATCTGGGCGACACTCAAACCTCTGGTTGTTAAAAGGTCAGTGATTGTCTGACCGGCAGGTACAATGAGTTTCTCCACCTTAACTGGAGGTTCAGTTAAAACGACGTCAGCTGGCGGGAACTTAGTTTCCTTCTTTGTTGTTTGTCTCCTGTGATCAGATGAGAAGAAAAAGATTAAGATAATGGCCACTACCAGACAACAAAATAAAGCTATCCTTCTGACTTTCCTGTGATTCATCTTCACTGTTAAGCTCAAGAAATTGAGATTAACGATTCTGATCAGCTGTTTTCAGAGGTTTTTCAACCGGCCGTTTTTTCAGCAACTTCTTTTTGAACATGGTCCACAGATAATTAAAAGGCCCGGACAGGACATTAAGTGTTAAGCCAATGAGTAAGAGGTATTTTGGCTTGAACAGTAAACCGCCAATGATAACAGCCAGAGCCAGGGCGCTTTTAATATCAATAGGCCGGTTAACAAAGTAGTTAATAAAATTACGGTAGCGAATAGAACTGACCATCAAGAGGCTGATAATAGCCACCATGATAGCCATATAAACAGCTACCATCAGATCATAATTTGGAGCAGGGTGGAAGATGACCAGAGCAGCGATAAAAACTGCAGCTGAAGGAACGGTCAAACCCTGGTAGTATCTCTTGTCAGGCAAACTTTTGGTTTTTACATTGAATCGGGCCAGTCTTAAAAGGCCGCCGGCAGCAAACAGAAAGCTGAAGAAAACACCGGCATAATGAGCTGGCTTCAGCGCCCAGAAATAAATAAGTAAGGAGGTGGAGGTAGCAAAAGAAACAGCATCGGCCAGAGAATCCAGCTGCAGGCCAAAATCGGAAGAACTCTTGGTTGCTCTGGCCACCAGACCGTCCAGACCATCGAGACAGGCAGCAAAAATGATCCACAGGGCTGCCCAGCGGTATTTACCATAAAAAGTAGCGGTTAAACTCAGAAAACCAAAAAACAGATTAGTCAGGGTTAGTAAGCTTGGCAGAAAATATATTTTGGGAACAGCCCTTTTAATCTTTACTTTCATTTTTAATTTCTCCTATGATGGTCAAACCGCCTTTGACCTTTTGTCCCGGGGTGACTTTTAGCTCAATACTGGCCGGCAGATAAAGATCAACCCTTGAGCCAAAGTACATTAACCCAATTTTCTGACCAGCCTCAACTCGATCTCCGGGCTTAACATAGCACTTAATCCGTCTGGCGGCAACTCCGACTGTTTGTTTTAAAATCAGCTGGCCGACTTCGGTTTTTAGCAACAGAGTATTTGATTCATTCTGGCTACTGGCTTCCTCCCGGTAAGCGGGAAAAAATTTTCCCGGCTGATAATCAACTTTGACAATCTCTGCCGCCAGTGGTGAACGCGTGAAATGGACATCCAGCAATGAGAGGAAAATACTGATTTTCTGGCCCGGCCCGGCTATCTCTGGCTGGCGATCAAAAGGCTCGATTTTCAAGACCTGTCCGTCAGCTGGTGACAGAACAAGCCCGGCCCCGGCTGGCGGCTGGCGTAACGGATCGCGGAAAAAAAAGGCGAGAGCTGCAGCCAGCAGAAAAAAGAAAATACTTCCTACCCACCAACCTGGAATCAACAGCCCAGCTGCCAGGATTAGTGGCGGAAGGTAAAAGACCAGACCTTCTGCTGCCAGTTTCATGGTTTCTACTCTTTTTCAGTCATACTTTCAATATAAATTATTTATCGGCCAGATAGAAGATAGAAAGGAAAGAAACCCTGGCAATATCGCCCATAATCTCGGGATTAAGGCGATAAATGGTATCACCTGTTCCATGATAAGCTAAATGAGGGCCATTGGAGCCAATACTGACCACTGGCATACCCTTCGCGAAGAAGGGGGCAAAATCAGATCCTCTGACTCCGACTCTTCTTATAATGTTAATGCCTCTTATTATGTTTATTTCCTGATTGGCTTTTTCCACCGCCTCCCTGAGAGCTGGAGGCTCAGCACTCAGTCCACACCAGGCCCCATCGCCTTCGCCTTCCATATCGAAATTAAACATAGCAGTCACTCTGGTAAATCCAGCTGGCAGGTGTTCGGCAAAATAATTTGAACCCTGCAGGCCCATCTCTTCGCCACCAAAAAGAACAAACATAATCGACCTTTTTGGTTTGACCGGGCTGGTGCTGAATGCCCTGGCCAGAGTCATCACGACTGCTGAACCGCTGGCGTTGTCATCGGCACCGGGAAAGACGAGCCCCAGGTGCCGGCCGCAGTGATCAAAATGGCCCCCGACGATGATCACCTCTTTTTTAAGTTCTGGATCGGAACCTGCTACCCAACCGACAATGTTATAACCCAGGCCCTCTGGAAAATGTCTGGATTTGACTGAGTAGGCCAGCTTTGATTTCAGAGGAAAAGAGATTGGGCGGTGGTAAGTCTGGAGAGCCTTTTTCAGTTCAGAAGTAGTCGAATTCATCTCCTTAAATATGGCCTCAGCCGTTTTGTCGCTGATCATGCCCGGCATAAAACCCGGCAGCCAGTCACCATTTGGATTGGCCTGGACCTCAGGGTAGATATAAATCAAGCCAAGTGCACCTTTATCTCTGGCCGTCTTCATCCTGGTACGATGTTCGTCATAATACTGGAATTCAGCTCGGCCAGGTTCTGGTGTTCCCCGGAAGCAGAGGACGTATTTTCCTTTAACCTCCAGTCCAGCATAGTCATCATAATTCAGCTCGGGAGCCGAAATACCCCAGCCGGCAAAAACCAGTTCCCCGGTTTTATTTCCACTATCAGAAAATAACAGCGGCAAGAAGTCTTTTTCGGGCTTTAACTCAACTTTCTGGAAAGTCAGCTGCCCATCCTGAGCGGGCTTATCGGGCAGGTAAAGAGTCATGGCTGCCTCATCAATCAATGTATAGGGAGAAGGATAAGACTGGAGATAACCAGCCTTACCGTCAAGTGGCTGCAGACCCCACTCTTTGAATTTACCAGCTGCCCATCTGGCTGCCCTGGTATAGCCTTCGTCTCCAGTCAGTCTGCCTGAAAACTCCGGTGAAGCCATGGTCCGGGCCAGCTGATAGGGAAGAATAGGATCAATAGCCGTTACCGCTTTTTTTAATCTGGCTGGCGTCTGGCTCATCAGCGGCCCAACAGCTGCCCAGATTAGAATTAGACTGCTGAAAACAATCGCTGCTTTTCTTTTCATTCTTGACCTCTTATATTTATTTGATTTTATAACCAATCATAATCGCTATTATATAACATTCGCCTCCAGTCAGGCGGAACTGGTGGCCTCTTAATTACTTTTTCGTACTGGCCGGTTTTCTTTTTTCCTCTTTATTTCTTTTAGGACTGCCTGGTGGAGCACCAGGAAATAATAGACCGCAAGGAAAGCCAGCAGAATCAAGCCGGCTGCCCATCGCCCCTTGAACACGGAATAAACGGAATAAGCCAGCAAGCCGAGATAAAGAAAGAAATGAACCAGGGAAAAAATCCAGTTAAACATCAATCCGGCTCGCTTGGTAGACTTCTTTATTTATCTTTATCTGTCTATCAGCCTGACTACCAAAAAGGGCTAATCCAGGCGGCTGACCGAAATGATGACCACCGGTTCAACCGGCACATCCCGGTACATACCCTTGGTGGTGGTTGGAACGCTGGCAATGGCGTCGACAACTTCCATACCCTTAATGACCTTGCCAAAAACAGCATAACCGAATTTGGCTGGATCACCTGGCACATGATCCAGAAAAGCATTGTCAACGAGATTTATAAAAAACTGGCAGGTAGCACTGTTGATATCAGCTGTTCTGGCCATGGCCAACGTTCCGCGGAGATTTTTTAAGCCGTTATCTGCTTCATTTTTAATGGGCGGTCTTTTTGTTCCTTTTTCTTTCATTTCAGGTGTTAGACCGCCACCCTGAATCATGAAGCCTTTTATAACCCGATGGAAAATTGTCCCATCATAAAATTTGCTGTCAACATAAGCCAGAAAATTCTCGACGGTCACCGGTGCTTTATCTGGATAAAGCTCGATAACGATGTCCCCTTTAGATGTTTTCATTAAAACCTTGGGATTCGCAGCTAAGGCTGGTAAGGCCAGAGAGAGAGTCAGGATACTAATAACGGCTAAAGTCCATTTATTCATATCGCACCTCCAATTTTTCAGTCTAACATAACAAATAAGAATAAAATAATCAAATTTTGATCCGCCACCCACCTGAGATCGAAAACTGATAAAAAAATGGAAAGAAAATAATCGCAATAAGTTTAAAAACAAGATGAATAATCAATTTCTAGCCCGGGAGGTGGCTATTTCATCTGGTCCAAAAAAGGACAATAACCATCATTGATATTGATTATTTAAAGGTGAAAGAAAAAATCGTCAAGTCGATTGAAATAGCCAGTTAAAAGATTATAATTTTTCAAATTGACCAGAGGCTTCACAATCGCAGTCTATCCTTGACATCTATAATCAGGTGAAAATAAAATAACTGAGGCTAGAGGTAAATAAGAATTTAAATAATGAAAAAATCTAAGTTATTAGGGTTGGGCTGCTTACTCTTTTTTCTGGCCGGGCCTCTTTGGGCTGATGGGCGGCTGGAATTCAGTCTTCACTATTCTGGCTGGAGTTTAAATGTCGCCAGAGGCCTGGTAGAAAATATGGTCAGTGATGTTCTGGAGAGTGATCTTAAGGATAGATTTTTGGCTCAGATTCAGTCTGATTATCCGGGCCTGGCTGAAAATGGTTATAGCCAGAAAATTACTTATGATGCCCCTGGCCATAATTTTGGTTTCGAATTGAGGTTTTATCCCGGTGGGAGACAGGGGGCTTTCAGCCTGGGCCTTGGTATCGAAAAGAGTTCGATGAAAGTCAGCTTCACGGAAGTTAAGGCAGACCTTGGTTTGATTGACCGGAGTCTCGACCAGACAGCTAATTTTCAGGCCCTGGCTCAGGCCAGATTCATTATCAAACCTTTATCTTTTCATCTGAACTTGCGCTGGGAGCTGTGGCCAGCCAGAGTAATTTCTCCTTTTATCACACTTGGAGCCGGACTTTCCACCGGCCGGAGTTTTTTTGATGCCAGCTATGAATATTCTTATTCCGGGACTTTGACTTTGCCTGATAATTCAACTCGTGAATATACCCAGACGGCTGATAAAACTCTTGGTGACATAAAGGATGAAAGGCTGGCTGCTGGTAAGAGTTTTTCTCTTAATTTTTTACCTCTGGTTCAGCTGGATATTGGCTTCAGGGCCAGAATTTCCAGGGCACTCAGTTTCTGTCTTGAAGCTGGCTTTTTTGATGGCTTCATATTACGAGGAGGTCTGGCTATAAGGACTTAGAATCAGGCCAGACCCCGGACTTGCCTCAAGGAGGGATTTCATGACCAATCAACGAAGCAAAAATTATCGACTGCCATCGGTCTTTCTGCCATTCCTTATCCTTAGCCTCTCTCTTTTCCTGACTTCCGGCCAGCTGCCAGCTCAAAACCAGAGAAGCGAAGAGGAAGCAAAGTTGCTTAAGGCTTTTCATCAGATCTCCAGTCAGCCTCTTTACGACTGGGTGAAAGAGTTGAGCTCTGAAAAATACCAGGGACGTCTGACAGGAACAGATGGTTTTAATCAAGCGGCCAGCTGGGTTATCTCTCTTTTATCCTCCTGGGGTGTCCAGCCAGCCGGTGACCAGGGTACTTTTCTCCAGGCCTTTCCTAATCCTTATACTCTGGTTCTCGACCGGGGGGAGGTTTCACTGCACCTGCCCGTGGCGACCGGCGGCAAAAAAAAGTCGGGGGAAATAAAAAAATACTACCGCTATGAAGATGAGTATTTTCCCGGTGGGACTTCAGCCTCAGGGGAAGTCACGGCCGAAGTGATTTATGTCGGCTTTGGTATTACTGCTCCTGAACTTGGCTATGATGATTACCAGGGAGTTGATGTCCGGGGGAAAATAGTTTTAATGGAAAGTGAAGTGCCAGTCAGCCCGGATAAAGATCCAGAAACGTTCAAGAAATGGCGACCTTATTCATTTCACCAATATAAGCTTCAAAATGCCGCTGCTCACGGGGCGAAAGGTCTCCTATATTACTATGGGCCAATAGTTAATCCTAATAATGATTATATCGATGGTTTCCTTTACAGCCACATCGGTCGCAGCGTTGTTGATGATATCTTCGCTGGCAGCGGCCAGACTTACCAGGAAACTGCAGCAGCCATAAGAAAGAGTCTGAAGCCTCGGTCTTTCGCGACTGGTAAAATTTTTACCATTAAAAACAGGACCGAGTATCATCCAGAAGGTCTGGGCTACAACTTGCTGGCCAAAGTGGAAGGTCATGATCCAGTTCTTAAAGACGAGATAATAATTATTGGCGGGCATCTGGATCATGTGGGCAGCTGTCCCGACCTGATGCCTGGAGCCAACGATAATGCCTCAGCTGTAGCTGTGATGCTGGGAGTGGCTCAAGCTATGATGAAAGGCGAAGTCAAACCAAAAAGAACAGTCCTGTTTGCTTTTTTTGGGGCCGAAGAACAGGGAGTTAAAGGTTCAGAATTCTACCTGGAGCACCCGGTGTTCGACTTAAACAAAACTATCGGCTTGATCAATCTCGATGGGGTCGGTTCAGGCGACAGAATTTTTGCCCTGGCTGGCAAAAACTTTCCCTGGCTCTACGCTCCGCTGGACAAGGCCAATGCCAGTTACATTCACCGCCAGCTGGGCACCAATTACTGGAGTAATGTGGCCCGCCCTCGGCTGGATGCGGCCCGCTTTTTGGATAAAAATATTCCTTCTTTATCATTTTCTGTTTCCGGGCTGGAGTTGCCTTATCCAACTTACCATAATACGCGTGATAACCCATCGACAATCAATCCAGAAATTCTTGAAGATCTGGCCAGGCTGCTCTTTATGGGGGTGATGGAACTGGCCACCGCCTCACCGGAAAAATTAAAATCAGAAGCCAGTCCTGCTCTCTGATCAAAAAAGGCTGATTCGTCTAATAGCCAGAACCAGGCCAACCGGGTCAGAATGGACCAGTGGCGATAGGCTTCATCAGGCTGGCCTGGCAGGAAAAAATCAAGCTTTTTGGACCCATAAAATAAAATTTTAGTGAGAAACTTTAAGGTCTAACTGCGTCTTTTCTAGTGGTAAAATAATAACAAAAACGATATTATTTTGCCTCTTATGACCGAGAGCGGCCACAGGCTTTGATAACATATTGATAATAAATATGATACATGCCAATATCTGGCAGTTTTTTCGGCGTTTTTTTCTTTACTTTTAGAGTGATTTAAGCTATAATTAAAATCGAAAACGGTCTCAGGGTTGTCCGGATTTTCCTTCGATTTAAACCCTAATTTTATCCTGGTAGGTGCCAGAAATGAAAGATGAAAAATATACAGCCGATAGTATAAAAGTTTTGAAGGGACTGGAGGCGGTACGCAAAAGGCCGGCCATGTATATTGGCAGCACCGGCCCGGACGGCCTTCATCACCTGGTGTATGAAGTTGTAGACAATTCAGTAGACGAAGCCCTGGCCGGTTACTGCAGCCGGATCGATGTCATTATTCATGTCGATAATTCCGTGACGGTTATTGATGATGGCCGTGGTATTCCGGTTGAAATGCACCCCAAGGAAAAAAGACCGGCGGCTGAGGTCGTTCTAACGGTTCTTCATGCCGGAGGAAAATTTGATGATAAAAGCTACAAGGTTTCGGGCGGCTTACATGGAGTCGGGGTGTCAGTGGTCAATGCCCTGTCCCGGCGGCTGGAGATGGAGATCAAACGTGACGGCGGCATTTATACCCAGGCTTTTGAACGGGGCAATCCAGTTACCCCGCTGAAAAAAATAGGTAAGACCAATAAAACTGGGACCAAGATTACTTTCTGGCCGGATGAAGAGATATTTGACACAACTGAATTTAACTTTGAGGTTTTAACCCAGAGAATGAGAGAGCTGTCCTTTCTCAATCGCGGGCTGAAAATTACCATTACGGATGAAAGGGTAAACAAAAGCCATGAATTTCAATACAAAGGTGGAATCCTCGAATTTGTTCAATATCTAAATCAGGATAAGACTGTTTTAAATCCACGTCCGGTTTACTTTGAAGCCCAGAAGGATGATATCATTGTTGAAGTCGCTTTCCAGTATAATACCGGTTATACCGAAAATATTTTTACCTTTGTCAATAATATCAATACGATTGAAGGCGGAACCCATCTGATCGGTTTTAAATCAGCTCTGACCAGATGTCTTAACACTTATGCCGAGACCCATAATCTGCTTAAAGAGGTGGGAACAAGCAGTATCTCAGGTGAAGACGCACGCGAGGGCTTAACGGCGGTCCTAAGCATCAAGATGCGCAATCCGCAGTTTGAGGGTCAGACTAAGACCAGGCTGGGCAACTCTGAGATAAAGGGCATAGTAGAATCGCTGGTCAACGAGAAATTGACCGCTTATCTGGAAGAAAACCCCACCAACGCCAAAAGGATCGTGGCTAAGGCCGTTGAGGCCGCCCGGGCCAGGGAAGCAGCTCGCAAGGCGCGAGAACTGGCCAGACGAAAAAGTGTTCTGGAATCAGCCTCGCTTCCAGGCAAACTGGCTGACTGTCAGGAACGAGATCCGGCGCTGGCCGAATTATTTATTGTCGAAGGAGATAGTGCCGGTGGATCAGCCAAGCAGGGCCGTGATCGCCGTTTTCAGGCAATTTTACCTTTGCGCGGGAAGATCCTGAATGTCTGGAAAGCTCAACAAGACAAGATATTTCATAATGAGGAAATTGGCACTATTATTGCTGCCCTCGGCACCAGTGCCGGCGAAGAAAACTTCAGCCTGGAAAAACTTCGCTATCATAAAATCATTATCATGACTGATGCCGATGTTGACGGGTCTCATATCAGAACTCTGCTCATGACTTTCTTTTATCGCCAGATGAAGCCGCTTGTTGAGAATGGTCATATTTATATTGCCCAGCCGCCACTCTATAAGATTACCCGCGGGAAGGAAGTTCAGTATCTCAAGGAAGAGCGAGAATATGAAAAATGGGTGGTTAAAAAGATTTCGGAGGATTTTAAACTGCGTGTCAAAGACAGCCCGGAGCTGTTAGAAGGTGAAAAATTCAGAAGATTTATTCTCAAAGTCATGCAGAAGAAGAATTATCTTAACTATCTGGAAAAGAAAAATATTCCGTCTAGCTTGATTGACCTGCTCATCAACGAAAACATCAGTGAATTGGAAGCTCTCCGGGATAAAAAGAACATAAAGAGGCTGCAGGGGATGATTGATAGCCTTGGCTTTAAAACTGAACTCATCTATGACGATGAATATGATAGCTATGAGATCATGGCCAGCTATCAGGTTAATGGGATGGCCAGCCGGACCAGGATTAATTTTGATCTGATTAATTCAATTGAATATAAAAATCTGTTCAGAATCGTTAAGGAACTGGAAGAATTCAAGCCTCCCTATGAGGTCATCAACAGTACCGAGTCTTTTACCGTCGAGAATGAAAGTAAGCTGCTGGACTATCTATTTGAAAAAGGCAAAAAAGGGGTAACCATTCAGCGTTATAAGGGCCTGGGAGAAATGACCGCCCAGCAACTGTGGGAGACAACGATGGATCCGGAGAAGAGGTCTTTGCTAAAGGTCTCCATCCAGGATGCGGTCGAAGCTGATAAGGTTTTTTCTATTTTGATGGGAGAGGAAGTCGAAAGAAGGAAGCGATTTATAGAAGAGAACGCCCTCCTGGCTCAAAATCTCGATATCTAATGACATCTTCAGCCAGGTAGGAGAAAGTCAGAAAGGTTTAAGACTATGCCCCGGAAAAGAGAAGACAAGGATAAGACTCAGGACAAGGAAAAGCCACAAACGACCGGTACTCAAAACGAGAACGCAGAGCAGACCAGTCAGGGTGGGGGAAAGAACGGTGGCAATCCGCCCCCGATAGCCAAAAGCCTATCAGTAGTCAGCCTGGAAGAGGAAATGAAAAAGTCCTATCTGGACTATGCCCTGAGTGTCATCATTGGCCGGGCTATCCCCGACATCAGAGATGGTCTTAAACCTGTTCATCGCCGTGTTCTTTATGCTATGTGGGAGACCGGCACACTCCACAACAAACCTTATAAAAAATCAGCCCGCATTGTCGGCGATGTCATTGGTAAATATCACCCACATGGCGATGCAGCGGTCTATGATGCTCTGGTCAGAATGGCTCAGGACTTCAGCCTCCGCTATCCGCTGGTTGATGGGCAGGGTAATTTTGGTTCAGTCGATGGTGACCCGCCAGCCGCCATGCGTTATACCGAAGTCAGAATGACGCGTCTGGCCGAAGAACTCCTGGCTGACATCGATAAAGATACAGTCAATTTTGTTCCCAACTATGACGAGAGCTTGATGATGCCAGAAGTTCTGCCAGCCAAATTTCCCAACCTTCTGGTCAATGGTTCATCTGGAATCGCGGTCGGCATGGCCAGTAACATTCCGCCTCACAATCTGGCTGAGGTCTGTGACGGTTTGATTTATCTAGTTGATCATCCCGAGGCCACGTTGGATGACATTATGAAATTTATTCCGGGGCCGGATTTCCCCACAGGTGGTTATGTTTTTAACCGCCAGAACATCCGCCAGGCTTATCAGGAAGGCAAAGGCGTTATTCACCTGAGAGCCAAAAGCACGATTGAACGTGGTGGAGAAAGAGGCGAGAAAGACAAAATAGTTATAACCGAGATACCTTATGGGGTCAACAAAGCCAGACTCCTCGAAAACATTGCTGAACTGGTCAACACCAAGAAAATTGAGGGGATAGCCGATATCCGTGATGAATCTGATCGGCAGGGAATCAGGGTGGTGGTTGAAATCAAAAGGGGAGAGATACCAGAAATTATTCTCAATAACCTTTACAAGCACACCGCCCTGCAGTCTTCGTTCGGCATCATCATGCTGGCCATTGTTGACAAGCAACCCAAGCTTCTTAACCTGCTGGAAATGATGAATTATTTTCTGGCTCACCGCCAGGAAGTGATTATCAGAAGAACCCGCCATGACCTGAAAAAAGCTGAACATCGGGCCCATATCCTGGAAGGTCTGCTGATTGCTCTTGATTATCTGGATGCCGTCATTGATCTCATCAGGTCATCCAAGACAGTTGAAGAAGCCAAGAATGGCCTGATAAGCAAATTTAAACTGACCGCCATTCAGGCTCAGGCCATACTGGAAATGCAACTTCAGCGGCTGACCGGTCTGGAAAGGCAGAAAATAGTCCAGGAGCATCAGGAACTAAAAGAACTGATTAAAAAGCTTAAATTGATCCTCAAAAATCATGATCTTGTTCTGCAGATTATAAAAGACGAGCTGAAACAGCTAAAGGAGCAATATCAGGATGAGAGAAGAACAGAAATCAGGGATGAGGTTATAACCGATATCAAGGCTGAAGACTTAATCAAAGAAGAAGATGTGGCTATCGTTTATACCAGTTCAGGTTATATTAAAAGAACTTCTCTGAGTGCCTACCGCTTTCAGAGCCGGGGTGGCAAGGGGCGGAAGGGCATTGATATGAAGGCAGAAGATGTGGTGGATAATCTATTTATCGGTTCGACTCATTCCTATCTGCTGGTTTTTACCAACAAGGGGCGCCTGTACTGGCTGAAAGCTCTGGATGTGCCGGATGTCGGGCCATCGGGTCGGGGAAAGGCCATTGCCAACTTGCTGGAATTTCAGCCGGAAGAAAAAGTTCAGTCGATTCTGGCTGTCAAAGAGTTTAGAGATGACCAGTTTGTAGTGATCCTGTCTGATCATGGACTGATCAAAAAGACCAGGCTAAGCGAATTTCAGCACGTACGGAAAGGTGGCATTATTGCCATGAATCTCAAGCCCGGGACTAATATTTTCACTGCTGCCCTGACCAGCGGCAAAAACGACATTATTATCGGGACGAGAATGGGCAAGGCGATCAGGTTTAAGGAAAGCGATGTTCGGCCAATGGGCCGTCAGGCAGCTGGAGTTAAAGCTATCAGTCTGAAGCCAAAAGACAGGGTAATCAGCATGATTGTGGTCGGTGATGACGATAAATATATTTTTACTGCCTCTGAAAATGGCTATGGTAAAAAGACGCCGGTTGAAGATTATCCTGTCCACCGCCGCGGTGGGCAGGGGGTGATCAATTTAAAGATAACTGAAAAAACCGGGCCGGCCCTGGCTATGGTTGATGTCAATGAAGATGATTTGCTGGTCATTACCATCAGTGGCAAGGTCATCAGAATAAAAACGACTGATTTCAGACCGTTAAGCCGGGCCACGCAAGGGGTCAAAATCATCCAGCTGGAGGAAGGCGACCGCGTCTGCTCGATAGCCAAGGTGCGAGAAGACTGAGCTTAGACCTTTGCTGGCAAGCCGCTGGTCGTCCTGTTCTGACTTGTTTAAAAGGGGAATTATTATGCTATCAATAAAAAGACCGGGTCGTGATTTTAAATCGATAAAAAAGGAATTCCCCGACTCTTAAGGTCAGGGGGGTGAAAGTTCATAATCGCTAATGGAAATTAATCAAAACTCTCTACCGGGAGGAGCCATCCACTTCTTCTCCAGATTCTTCGGTTGCTGGTTCAAAATAAAGGATGCGGCCGCAGCTTTCGCACAGGTAAATTTTTGACCTGTCTTTTATCTCATTAAGCATTTGAGGTCTGATTCTTACCTGACACATCGAGCAAAATTCATCAATTACCCTGGACAAAGCGATACCTCCTCTTTTCCGGGCAATGCTCAAATATTGTTGCAATTGAGCTTTGGGAATAGAGGGGAGCAATTCGCTTCTCTTTTTGCTTAAGGCTTCCTTTTGCTCTTCAAGGAGCTTCTTGCGCTGATTTAAAGCTTCAATTTCCTGCTTCAAATGTTCTGATTCTTCTTTTTGCTGGCGTAAGGCTGTCCTTATTTCTTCTTCAACTTCATCGGCGACCAGTAACTCTTTAATAATTTCTTCTTCTAAGCTGTCAATTTTATTTTGAGTCTCCTGAATTTCTTTGAGAAAAGAAGTGTATTCTTTGTTGGTCTTAACTTCGTTTAATTGATGCTTGAGTTTGGATAGCTGAGCCCGCAGATCCTTGACCTGAGCTTCCAGCTCGCGTCTTCTTTTTTGATTTTTGCTGAGCCGCTCCTGGGCCTGAAGGACATAATCAGAGCTGGTCTGGATCTTCTTTTCAATCTCGGCGATCAGTCCAGGAATATCAGATAGTTCAGACGTCAACTGTTTCAGTGATATATCCAGCTCCTGCAGCTGGATCAGCTTTTCAAAGTCAACATCTTCTCCGTCCACTTTGCCTCTCGAACTAACTGATTTTAAAATGGGCCTACCAGGATTCGAACCTGGGACCTGCCGGTTATGAGCCGGTAGCTCTGCCGCTGAGCTATAGGCCCATGTGCCTTTTTATATCAGATAATCACCACTTAGTCAATTAAGGCCCTGGTCAGAAGCTGTTGGTAAAGGATTTGAGCTTCCGACTGCGGGTGGGGTGTTTCAACTTTCTCAGAGCTTTGGCTTCAATCTGTCTGATACGCTCTCTGGTGACTTTAAATTGCTGCCCAACCTCTTCCAGGGTATGTTCGTTACCATCGCCCAGGCCGAAGCGCATCTTCAGAACACGTCCCTCCCGATCGGTTAGAGTTTTCAGAGCTTCCTCAATGTGTTCACGGAGGCTCTGGTGGATGACGGCCTCAGGCGGGGAAGGCAGGATTTTGTCTTCAATGAAATCACCCAGATGGCTGTCTTCTTCCTCGCCGATGGGCGTTTCGAGAGAAATTGGCTCCTGAGCAATTTTAATGATTTTCCTCACTTTGCTAACCGGCATATCCATTTTTTTAGCGATTTCTTCACAGCTTGGTTCCCGTCCCAGCTCCTGGACTAATTGCCGGCTGACTCTGACCAGTTTGTTAATGGTCTCTATCATATGGACGGGGATTCTGATAGTTCTGGCCTGATCGGCGATAGCCCGGGTAATGGCCTGTCTGATCCACCAGGTGGCATAAGTGGAAAATTTATAGCCACGGCGGTACTCAAATTTATCCACTGCCTTCATCAGGCCCATATTGCCTTCCTGGATTAAATCAAGAAATTGCAGCCCGCGGTTGCTGTACTTTTTAGCTATTGAGACGACCAGTCTCAGGTTGGCTTCGACCAGCTCCTTTTTGGCCTGTTCACTGGTACTCTTCCCCATCGTGATGGCTCTGACCGCTTTCTTGAGGGCAGCCGAATCGAGCCCGACTTCCTTCTCCAGTTTTTTTATTTCCTGGTTTATTTTCTTGAGTTCATTTTCAGCTGCTTTCCGCTGCCGTTCCTGCCTGACGGCAGCTTTCCGGGTGGCCAGGATTTTCCCTCTGGTCTGATTTGAGGGCTCCTTTTTCCGGGACAGGCCAGTCTTCAGCTGTTCCCGTCTGTACTCCAGTTCGTTCATTTCTCTTAATCTGTCCTTGAGCTGCTCAATCACCACCTCTCTCAGGCTGGGCTGCAGATTGAGATCCCTGATTAACTGGCTTATCCTGATTATCAACCGTCCGCGGGCAAAATTGTATTTTTTGCTTTTGGGCAGGCTGTCCACTTTCTGGCTGAGGTTTCTGATGACTTCTATTTTCTCTATCAGTTCTTTCTGCTTTTCAGGCAGTTTGTCTTCAGCCACTTCTTCATCATTAAAATCAAAATATTTCTGAATGGTTTCGGGATAATCGGTTATCCTTTGTTCTATTTCCAGCAGATAATTGAGGACCAGTCTGGTTTTGGACAAAGCTTTAATAATGGCCTTTTCACCCCGCTCAATTTCGCGAGCAATAGAAATTTCACCTTCTCTGGTCAACAAGGGAATATTGCCCATCTCCCGCAGGTATAGTTTTACCGGGTCAGTTGTTCGTTCCAGGCCATGAAGGCAGGCGGTGTTTTTTTTGTGGGAAAAAGCCAGAATTTCTCTCTGCTGAGAGTCGAGGATTTTGATTCCGTAACTATCCATCGATGATAGAAAGTTATCAAAATCATTTTCGGGCCCGATTTCGTCAGAAAAAGTCTGGTCGATCTCTTCCCACGATAGAAAACCTTGCCTTTTGCCTTTGGAGATTAACTGGCTGATTTCTTCCTTCTGATATTTTTCATCAGATGCCACCTTGAAACCTCCTCCTGGTGCCGGCTGGCAAATTTTTTTATTTAAATTTATTCTATATAGCTAACTCTAAAATTTATTTAGAGAGTTAATATTTGCCTGGTTATTTCATGCTTTTGATAGAGCAGGGCGGTTAGCTTCTCTTTATCTCCTCTCTTTTCACTTAAGGTTATTTCTCTCTGGATTTCCTTCAGTTTTTTCTGCAAGCTAACCTTTCTCAGAGTATTGAGGCAATCCAGGGCTTCACCGAGAGAGCCGTCTGGAACCTCTTCCTGGAGAGTCCTGGATAGATAGCTGAGAAGGCCTGGCCTGATTGATCCCTGCAGCTGGCTAAAGTCCAGGGCTCGGCCGCTTTTAAGGGACTCGCAGAGGCAGCGGAAAACAGGTTCACTGGGTAGTCCTGCAAAGCACCCGGCCTCAAGTTCATTGGCCAGAGGCAGCAGCAATTCCGGTTGGTTGAACAACAGCTGCAACAGGCGCTTTTCGGCCGGGCAGAATAATTCTTCCTCTTCCCGACTGGTTTTGAGCTGAGTTGTCCTTGACTCGGTTTCGATTATTTTCCTGAGCAAACCTTCTTCAATTTGGAGGAAATCGGCTGTCTGCTGAAGATATTGGCTTTGAACGAGAGGATCGGGCAGTCGCTTTATTTCGTCTATAATTATTCTCGCTACACGGCTTTTTTCTTCAGCTATACCGAGATCAACATTTCTGCTGTAATGACGAAGCAAAAAATGAAAACCATCGTAGCTTTTCTTGATCAACTGCCGGTATCTGTCTGGACCATATTTCCTTAAATACCCATCCGGGTCGAGTTTTTCGGGCAAAAGCAAAACCCTCGTTCTCAGACCATGTTCGAGGCACAACGACACAGCTCTCAAAGCTGCCTTAATTCCGGCTTCATCGCCATCATAATTAATAATGATGCTGGCCGCATAACGTCTGGCCTGGGCTATTTGCTGTGGAGTCAGGCTGGTACCCATCGAGGCGGCAATATTCCTGATACCGGCCTGATAGAGCGAAGCGAAATCAGCATAGCCTTCAACGAGGACGAGCTCTCCCACCCTTCTGATCTCTTCTTTGGTGAAGTTGAGACCATAAAGCAGGCTGCCTTTAACGAAAGTCTGAGTCTCAGGGGAGTTGAGGTATTTGGGTTGAGCGTCAAAGATGGTTCTACCCCCAAAGGCTACTACCCGGCCGGTTAAAGTGAAAATAGGAAAAATAATCCGCCCCCGGAAGCGGTCACGAAATTCTCCGCCTTTCTGGCTGCGGAGAATTAAACCAGCTTTTTCCAGATCCTGGGGGCTGTAGCTGGTTTTAAAGGCGTTATAAAGTGAATCCCACGAGTTTAAGGCATAACCGAGTCTGAGTTTTTTGATCGTCTCTTCTGAGAACTGGCGCCCTTTCAGATAATTAAAAGCCTCCTGACCTTCAGGCGTTTCCCATAGATTATGTCTGAACCAGGCCAGGGCTTTCTCATTTATTTCGAAAATCTTTTCTTCCAGGCGGGTCTGACTGGAAGTCTGGCGGCTTTCCGGCCAGGGTAGATGATATCTATCAGCCAGAAATCTGACGGCCTCAGGAAAGGTCAGGTTTTCTTTTTCCATAATAAGAGAAAAAAGATCGCCACCGGCTCCGCAGCCGAAACAGTGAAATAGCTGTTTTTCTTCATCAACCGTAAAGGAAGGAGTCTTCTCGGAATGAAAAGGACAGAGTCCAACCCATTTTTTTCCTCTTTTTTTGAGGGTAGTATACTGCGAGGCTATTTCAACTATAGAAGCGACCTGTTTTATTTTTTCGGTTATTTCCATCAGCCGAAAACTGGCCTGCCTTTTTTATATAAGATAGTGTCGAGGCAGCTTGTTGTCAAGAAGCCGGCCTCAAATAAACTATTTTTTTCCAGCAGTTTCATTCTAAATGGTTAATCAAGCTGGCTAGATAACCAGCGCCAAAGCCATTGTCAATGTTGACCACCGCTACTCCGCCCGGACAGGAGTTAAGCATGGCCAGAAGGGCAGCCAGGCCATGAAAGCTGGCCCCATAGCCCACACTGGTTGGGACCGCTATGACCGGAGCCTTGACCAGACCGGCGACCACGCTGGGTAGTGCCCCTTCCAGGCCGGCTACAGCGATGATGATCCGGGCCTGCCGCAGTTCATCATAATGGCTCAAAAGGCGGTGCAAACCGGCTACTCCCACATCAAAAATTTTGATGACATCGTTGCCCAGAAAATCACAGGTGATAGCAGCCTCTTCCGCTACCGGAATATCGGAAGTACCGGCGGTCAGGATGGCTATAGGCCCCCGCCCAGCTGCCGGCTTCTTTTTAATTACAGTCAGTGAGCGGGCCAGCTCGTGATATTTTCCCTGAGGCAACTGCCTTTTAAGGTCCTTATAAGCCTCCACTGACAGTCTGGTAATCAGCAGATTACTCCCTTTTTTCAGGATTGACCGGCTGATCTGAAGAATCTGCCGGGTTGTTTTCCCTTGGCCGAAAACGACTTCAGGTGTTCCCCGGCGCAACTCCCGGGCATGATCGACCTTGGCAAAATCCAGATCTTCATAAGGAAATCCGTTTAGTTTCTGTAAGGCTTGTTCGGGGGTGATCTTTTGCTGATAAAGATTTTCCAGGATCTCAGTCAGAAGCACTTTCACTTTTTAATTCTAACATAAAAAAATCTGAATGGTAGTCTTGGCACCGGTTTTTTTGCCGGGGAGTTGCTGTACCTATTTTCTGCCCAAAACCTGAGATTACAGTCTAAAAAGACTATATTAAGTAGATATTGCCGGTCAAACTTGTCAAATTACCCGGGCTTATTGTAAAATACCTGAGATTTAACCTTTGATGGTCAGGAGAACAAGGTGAGTGAACTCAAGAAAAAGGATGATTATCAGAAAGCCCTCAGTCTTTACAGTCAGGGAATAAAAGATTTTCGCCGACGGGACCTGGAAAAAGCTGTTTCTTCTTTCGAAAGCCTGATAGAGAAGTTTCCAGAAGAGCATGAACTGGTGGACAGAGCACGTGTTTATCTTAGCATCTGTCAGAAAAGCCAGAAAAAAGAATCAGTTAACCTGAAGACGGTCGAAGACTATCTTTTTTATGCTCAGATGAAAATCAATCAGGCCGATTATGAAGGTGCTCTTAAATTGCTGGAAAAAGCCCTTGAATTTAAAAAGGAAGAAGCCAGGATTTATTATCTGATGGCCATTGCTTATGTCCAGAGTAATCGCCTGGAGGAGAGTCTTGAAGCCTTAAAAAAAGCCATTCAGAAAGATAAATCCCTGGCTGTTCTGGCTCAAAATGAAACCGACTTTGAGCCGCTGTGGGAAGACAAAAGATTTAAAGTTCTGGTTAAACTTTCATGACCAAGAAGCTCCAGGTCTTAATCAGCCAGCTAAGGGCCGAAAGCGGTGAAGGAGAAAAGCTGCCCGAGCTCCTCTCAGCCCGGGCCAGGCTGAATCATTTGATAAAAGTCTGCTTGGAACTCCGACCGGACCGGGTAGTAATTATTTCCAGCGAGCTTCCGCCTCAACCAGCCAGAAAAACAAAAAATAAAACTGACCGTTTATTGTTTATCCAGAGGGAACAGACGGTAGGAGAAAATCAGTTAACAGACTGTCTAGCTTCACTAAAAAAAGAAGGGGACCTGCTTCTTCTTTCCACCGAGTTTTTTCCAGTCAGTAGCGATATTTTTCTAAAGGCTTTAAAAACTCACCGGGAAAATGGCTATCGCCTGACTTTGCTGGCCGGGAAGCAGAAGACCGAAGCCGGGCGGGCTGGCGAGGATTATTTCGTTTATCCCGGCCTGGCTGTGGTTAATCTTGATGAAGAGAACAGACATCTCGTGCTTGAAAAAAGCTTTAAGCCTTCAGGTGAATTAGATGTGGTCAGGCTGACTGATTATTTGAAACCGGATTATGACGGCCTTGGTTTTGACTGGATTGGTGACGAGGAAAAAGGAAGTTTTCTGGTCATAGTGGGCCCGGCTGACTGGAGTCGGGCAGCCTCCATTTTAACCAGACTGAAGGTGGCCGAACTCGAAAAGCAAGGGGTGATTTTTTTATCGCCGGAAGAGACCTGGATTGATCCTGAAGTTCAGATCGGCCGGGGAAGCATTGTTTATCCCTGGGTGATAATCGAAGGCCGGACCAGAATCGGCAGCCAGTGCCACCTTTACCCCCACAGCCATATCATTGACAGCCAGCTCAGCGACGGGGTAAAAGTTTTTAGTTCAACAGTCATCGAAGGTTCTCGCCTGGAAGAGGCTGTTCAGGTCGGACCTTTTTCTCGCCTGCGGCCGGAAACCAGATTGAAAGCAGGCAGCCGGGTAGGTAACTTTGTCGAAATGAAGAAAACAGTTTTTGGCCAGGAGTCAAAGGCCATGCATCTCAGTTATCTGGGTGATGCTCAGGTTGGAGACAGGGTTAATATTGGAGCCGGAACCATAACCTGCAATTATGATGGCGAAAAAAAGAATAAGACCACCATTGGCCGCGAGACCTTTGTTGGTTCGGGCACAGAACTGGTAGCTCCGGTCAAAATCGGTCGTGGTGCCTATATTGCTGCCGGTTCAACCATCACCGATAATGTTTCACCTGAGGCTCTGGCTATTGCCCGGGCGCGCCAGGTCGAAAAGAAGGGTTGGGCCAGAAAGCGGAGAGAACTGATTGAGCTCAGGAAAAAAGAAAAAGATCAGCCGGGCAAGTAAGCAGAATTAGATTTTATTTCCTTCCCGACGTTCCTGCTGATAGACAAATATTATTCTCTGAATCGCAGTTATATTGGAAGCCAGGGCAAGAATGATGACAGTTATAATCATGACCTGATCAAAGCGCTGACTGATGAGACCGATCAGTGTTCCCAGGAGCAAAAGAACCAGCCGTTCGGCCCTCTGCATAATTCCCAGCTGGCACTGGAGACCAAGCCCCTCCGCTCTGGCCTTGGTATAACTGACCATGGTCGAACCAAGGAAAGCCAGAGCCAGTACCCAGAGAATCCAGTGATGGCGGAAATAGAATCCAAGTCCAAGATATATAGCAAATTCTGAATACCGGTCCAGGCTGGAATCAAAAATTGCTCCGAAACGGGTTTTCCTGTTGCCATTGGTGGCCACTTTGCCATCGAGGATATCCATCATGCCGGAAATCAACAGGAAAACTAAGGCCCAGGCTGGATAGCCCAGAGCGTAAAAAAGGCCAACCAGCAAGCCGGCTATCAATCCGGCCAGGCTGAGATGGTTGGGACTAATTTTTAGCTTAACAAAAAAGAGAGAGAGACGGTCAAAGATTTTTAAAGTAAAAACAATCAGACCTCTAGGTAGAAATCTAAATCCTTTATTCTCGTAGGTGACCATTGCCTAGAGATTATAGGAGTTCAGACCTTGAATATCAATATTCGGCCTGGTGATAGTTAATAGTTTTTTTCGGTCCTGTTCCCTTTAATCGGGCTCAAATCAGGTGCCGGGTTGTCCTGGACAGGATCGATCTGGCCGAATGGGAGGAGCAAGAAAAAGAATATCTGGATCTGGCAAAAACCTCCGGCACTAGCTGATCTCAGTTCTTGAGTTGAAGAAAAAACCGGCCTGTGATATGTTTCTTCTATTATTCTAGCTCAAAAATCTCTGCCTGGAGGACACAGATATGAAAGATAAAATCGAAATCAAAAAACCGGAAGGCAAATTAGGCGTCCTGCTGCCCGGGCTGGGGGCGGTGGCCACGACTTTTATCGCAGGCACCATGCTCGTTCGCCGTGGGCTGGGCCGGCCTTTTGGTTCACTCACCCAGATGGGGACGATCAGGTTGGGTAAAAGAACTGAGAAGCGAGTACCCAGGATAAAAGATTTCGTCGAACTGGCTGAACTGGACGATCTGGTTTTCGGTGCCTGGGATATTTTCCCCGATAATGCTTATGAAGCGGCTCTTAAAGCTGGCGTGCTGAGAAAGGAACACCTTGATCCGATTAAAGAAGAGCTGGAAACAGTCAAGCCCAGGCCGGCTGTTTTCGATCGGAATTATGTTAAGAAACTGGACGGGCCTAACAAGAAAAAAGGTGCGACCAAGTATGATCTAGCCCTGCAGTTAATGGATGATATCAAAAGATTTAAAGAAGAAAACCAGGTCAACCGACTGGTCATGATCTGGTGTGCCTCGACTGAGATTTTTATGAAGCCTGATCCTGTTCATCAGACGATCGACTCCTTAGAAAAAGCTATGAAAGAAAATCACCCGGCTATTGCTCCCAGCATGATTTATGCTTATGCCGCGCTTCAATCGGGCGTGCCCTTTGTTAATGGAGCACCTAACCTGACGGTTGATATTCCAGCTATGGTAGAGCTGGCCAAACAGCAAAATTTGCCGGTCGCTGGTAAGGACTATAAAACAGGTCAGACTTTGATGAAGACCATTATTGCTCCCGGTCTCAAAGCGCGGTTGATCGGTCTGGACGGCTGGTTTTCAACTAATATCCTGGGTAACCGGGATGGCGAGGTTCTGGACGATCCAGAGTCTTTTAAAACCAAGGAGGAGAGCAAGCTGGGTTCACTTGAATATATTCTTCAACCTGACGTTTATCCCGAACTTTATGGTCATTTTTATCATAAAGTCCGCATAAATTATTATCCTCCTCGTGGCGATAATAAAGAGGGCTGGGATAATATTGATATCTTTGGCTGGCTTGGTTATCCAATGCAGATCAAAATTGATTTTCTTTGTCGGGATAGTATTCTGGCTGCGCCCATTGTCCTGGATCTGGTCCTGTTTATTGACCTGGCTCAGAGGGCGGGTTTCCGGGGTATTCAGGAGTGGCTGTCATTCTATTTTAAAAGTCCGATGTGTGCTCCCGAGCTTTATCCAGAGCATGATCTGTTCATTCAATTAATGAAACTGAAAAATACACTGCGCTATATGAAAGGTGAAGAGCTCATCACTCACCTTGGACTTGAATATTATGATTGAACCTCAAGGCAGCCTGCACGAAATTTTTTTAAATTGAGAAGAGGGAATTTTTATAAAAAATTTAAATGAGGTTTACTATGCTCAGCCTTAAAACTTTTAAGGGCAGGAAGTCTGCTGCCTTGTTTTTTGTCTCAATTCTGGTCGGCCTATCTCTGGCCTGGCCGCTTCTAACCCAAGCTCAGGGCAAGCCAGATTTAAGCCGTGATAAAATCCTGTTTACTGTTGGCTATGCCCACCTTGATACTCAATGGCGCTGGGATTATCAGAAAACGATCAGGGAATATATCTGGAACACGATGGTTGATAATTTTTCTCTCCTGGAGAAATACCCATATTATGTTTTTAACTTCAGTGGTGCTAACCGCTATCGGCTGATGAATGAATATTATCCAGAAGAGTATAAAAAAGTTAAAGACTATGTTGCTCAGGGGCGATGGTTTCCAGCCGGTTCTTCGATGGAAGAAAATGATGTGATGGCTCCCTCGGCCGAATCCATTATTCGACAGATTCTCTATGGAACTCATTATTTTCGCCGGGAATTCGGCTTCAGCAGCCGGGAATATATTTTACCTGATTGCTTTGGTTTCCCGGCTTCGCTGCCTTCCATCCTGGCCCACTGCGGCCTGAAGGGTTTTTCTACACAGAAGCTGTCCTGGGGATCGGCGGTCGGTATTCCTTTTAACCTTGGTGTCTGGGCCGGGCCTGATGGGCAATCGGTCATAGCTGCCCTTAATCCGGGCGATTATGTCAGCAAAATCACCGGTGATTTAACCAGGAATGAAACCTGGATGAACCGGGTGAAAGAAAATGGCCAGAAATATGGTGTTTATGCCGATTATATGTATTATGGGACAGGCGACGTGGGTGGCGCACCGGATGAGGACTCAGTTGTTAATCTTGGAAAAAGTCTGGCCAGCAACCAGGAAAGCGAAATAAAGATAGCTGCTTCTAAGGCCGAGGAGCTGTTTGTGACCATCACTCCTGATCAGAAGCAAAAATTACCTGTTTACCGGGGAGAATTCCTGCTGACCAATCACTCGGCCGGATCGATCACTTCCCAGGCAGCTATGAAGCGCTGGAACAGGAAAAATGAATTTCTGGCTTACTCGGCTGAAGCGGCAGCTGTTATCGGCGACTGGACAGGTGGGATCAATTACGATCGGGCCAGGCTGAACGAGGCCTGGCGGCTGGTTCTCGGGGCTCAATTTCATGATATACTGCCCGGAACGAGCATTCCCCGGGCCTATGAGTTTTCCTGGAATGACGAAGTCCTGGCTGCCAATCAATTTGAGCAAGTACTGAAAAGTTCAGCCGGGACGGTGATTGACGCTCTTGATACCAGGGTAACCGGACGCCCCCTGGCCATATACAATCCGCTGGCCTTTGACCGGGAAGATGTGGTCGAGGCTGAAATAGAATTTCCTGAGACAGTGACCAGCTGTCGTGTTTTTGGCCCCGATGGCCTGGAAACTCCTTCCCAGATCAAAGAAATTAAGGGAAACAAGCTCAAGGTCATTTTTCTGGCCAGAGTTCCTTCGCTTGGTTACAGCGTCTATGATGTCAGGCCGTCGGCAGAGCCCTGCCGGTTAAGCACTGGCCTCAAGGTAGATAAAACCAGTCTGGAAAACCTGCGCTATATCGTTAAGATTAACCGCGATGGGGACGTATCCAGCCTTTATGATAAGAAGGCCAAAAAAGAATTACTGGCCTCGCCAGCGCGCTTATCTTTTCACTATGAAAAACCAAAGCAGTGGCCTGCCTGGAATATGGACTGGGAAGATAGAATTAAACCTCCGGTTGGCTATGTAGAAGGTCCAGCGGAAATAACCGTCCTCGAAAACGGACCTGCCCGGATAGCCATCAAAATTGAGCGAGAATCGAGACATTCAAAGTTTGTCCAGATAATAAGATTGGCAGCCGGAGAAGCCGGTGAGCGGGTGGAGTGGAGCAATCAAATTGATTGGGCCACAGCCGAATCCTCTCTTAAGGCAGTTTTCCCTCTGACCGTAGCTAATCCGATGGCTACCTATAACTGGGAGGTGGGCACTCTGGAAAGAGGCAACAACGATCCAAAAAAATTTGAAGTTCCGTCCCACCTGTGGTTTGATCTGACCGATAAAACTGGCTCCTATGGTGTCTCGGTTCTGGAAGATTGTAAATACGGCTCAGATAAACCGGCCGACAACATCCTTCGCCTCACTCTCCTCTACACCCCGGGTGTGAGAAGCTGGCCCAAAGAACAAGCTACCCAGGATTTTGGCCGGCATGAAATTCTTTATGCCCTTTACGGCCACCAGGGTGACTGGCGTCAGGGCCGAACAGGCGAGCAGGCGTTGAGGCTTAATCAACCCTTAATTGCTTTCGAAGCTCAGGCCCATCCCGGGCCACTCGGTAAAAAATTCAGCTTTCTGACGGTTGAGCCGGAGGGAATAAGAATTCTGGCGCTCAAAAAGGCTGAAAATTCAGGAGAGATCATCGCCCGCCTGGTGGAAACGAGAGGTGAGTCTGTAAAAAAAGCCAGCCTGACCTTTCCCTCAGCTATTAAATCAGCCAGAGAAGTTAATGGAGTGGAGGATAGATTAGGTGAAGTTCAGTTTAAAGCCAACAAACTGACCTTTGATCTTGAAGCTTATGGTTTGAAAACCCTGGCCGTAGAAATAAATTCTCCTGGTCAGCAGCTGGCCAGACCAGTCTTCAAATCAGTTGAGCTGCCTTATAATCTTGATGTCATGAGCTATGATCATGACCGGTCTGACGGCGGTTTTGCAGCCGACGGTTGGAGTTACCCTGCCGAATTAATGCCTGATTCAATTCAGGCTGGCCGGGTAAGTTTTCAGCTTGGACCGAAGTTTGATGGGGCCAAAAATGCTTTGACCTGTGAAGGCCAGGTCATTAGCTTACCGCCGGGAAATTTCAATTGTCTCTATATACTGGCGGCAGCTTCCGAAGAAAACCAGAAGGGAGTCTTCAGACTCGGCCAGAAAGAGGTAGAAATACCGGTTGGCTACTGGTCTGGTTTCATCGGTCAGTGGGATAACCGGCTCTGGGCGGAGGGACCGGCTGCCAGTCTTGATTTTGATCAGGATCGCTTTACTTATGTTGGTGTCACTCCCGGTTATATCCGTCAGGACGAAGTAGCCTTTTTTACCACTCATCTGCATCGACCGCTGAGCGGCAAAGAAGGCAATGAACCTTATACTTACGGCTATGTCTTTAAATATCAAATCGACCTGCCGCTGGGAGTTAAAGAAATTGTTCTGCCCCGAAACAGCTCAATAAAAATCCTGGCCTTAACTGTTGCTTTAAATGATCACAGGGAGCCGAAGTCAGCCCAAAATCTGTTTGATCGTCTGGATCGCCAGCAGGAAGATTATGAGAGGTGGGCGGTGGTACCGGAACCGGTCATAAAGCCAGCTACTGCTCATGTCAGTCCGGGCCGACCAGCATCGGTCTCGATAACTGTTCCTCTGGACGGAGCTGAAATTCACTATACACTGGATGGCAGCGAACCAACTGTAAAATCACCACTTTATACAGAGGAACTGAGCCTAAGCGGGAATAAAATTCTAAAAGCAAGGGCTTTTCATCCGGTGAGATTGCCAAGTGTAGTAGCTACCGCTTATTACAGTCAATCGTTACCGGTAGCTGACATTATCTATTTCAATCCACCGGCTAAAAATAAAATTGGGGCCGCCGAGGAGAAGACATTAATTGATCTGGTCAGGGCCAGGCCAGAGGCTGCCGATGACAACTGGCAGGGTTTTGAGGGTGAGGACCTGCAGGTAGTGCTTGATCTCGGGGAAAAGAAGGATGTGTATGAACTGGAGCTCAGTCTATTAGAAGATAATAATGCCGGCATCTTTCTTCCGGCTGCGGTTAAAATTGAGCTTTCCCTGGATGGAAAAAAGTTTGAGACCATGGTCGAGCAGAAGTTACCACAGCCGGAAGCAGGCAAAAGCCGCGAACCAGCTGCGAGGAGTCTGGCTTTCAGCCTGAAAGGTCGTCAGGCCCGGTTTATCAGGCTGACCGCGACCAATATCGGGACTGTGCCTGCTGGCTTCCGTCGGGCCGGTCAAAAGGCCTGGCTCCTGCTTGATGAAATTTATGTCAGATAAACCCCGAGCGGAAAAGATCCAGAGAATCACCGCCGGGAAATAATTTTATCTTCATTGCGTGAAATTAAGGTTCTGAGGCCGGGGCGGCAACAGCGGGTCTATTTTCTTCAAGAAGCTTATCGTAGAGGCCGATAATTTTCTGGAAAATATTCAGCTCATAATCAGTGAGCAGTTTTTGAGCTGCTTTTTTGTCCCGGGTATAAAGAGTGGAAAACTTGTTTTCAAATTCCCGGCTGGTCTTCAGATATTCCTCTTCAACTGACCAGAGGTTTTTTCTGACCAACTCGATCCTCTGGCCATAATTGGCTTCAACCAGGTTTTCATACTGCCGAACCCTGGTGGATAGGAGCTCGTGGCTCGCCGCCTTGATGTCAACCGGCTTGAAATGCTGCTCATAAAGAAGTTCGTAATCATGGTGGTTGGGGCCAAAACCGGCTCCAGGAGGAAGTGTTTCCAGCCCGGAATAGAGCGGGAGATAAAGTGTCGTATCAGGCTTGCCAAAAGCCAGCCAGGTTAAAGCTGAGATTAGTTCTGGCTGCTGCTTGTTTAAACAGGCTACGAAAGAATTGATGGTGGAAGAGGTACAAATTGTTCTGAATTTGGTTTTATTGGGGCTGCCCAGCTTATAGCCGTCAGTAGCATCATATTCTGTTCCTTCATAGTGATCGCGCAGTACGGCCATCAGCTTCTCCACGGTGATCGGGCTGGCTGGTTCAAAAGAAAATGGAAAATCATCAGTTATCTCCCATTTTTGTCCGCTGAGCAGAGACAGCCCACGCCACATTCTCAGCGTGTTGCCATCAAAGACTGGCTCTCTTTTGGTCGGCCGGTTGAAAACTTTTTTAAAATCAAAAGGCCCATCTCTTTTTTCATCATACCAGCCATTTTTCCGGGCATATTCAATCAGGTCGGGACTGCCCAGGAAGTTATCCGGATCGTCAAGATGAATCTGCCTTATGGTGTAGAAATTAGGAATGACAGCCACTGCCTTGTCAGGCACTCTTTGTGCCAGCCAGTGTCGCCCCTTGATAACGGCCAGCATCCAGGCTTCATTTTTATCGGCAATGGAATAGGTCCGACCAGAACTGCGGTAGCCATATTTTTCGATCAGTTCTCCGGCCAGCTTGACCGCTTCTCGGGCACTGCTGGCTTTTTCAGCTACAATTCTTCGCAACATGTAACCGATTCCGCCAGCGGTGAAATCTTCGCCTTCCTCCCGGGAAGGACAGCTATTGGAGGTGATGACCACTCCCTGATCATTGATGAAACTATCAGCAAATTCCTGTTCGGTAGCCTCAATCCAGAGAAAGCCATTGACCTGACCGCTGGTCTCATAAACTCCGCCCTGGCCGAGATTTATTTTAACTTTCTGGCCATAATTTTTTGGAGCTATTTTTCTGACGTTGACGATAATCTCACCGTAATCATCCTCATTATGGGCAATCATGACCGAGCCGTCGGCACTGGCCTTTTTCCCAACAAGAATGGTGTAGCAGTTGAACTGGTCCCGGTCAGGGTCAGCCTGAGTAAGGGTCATGACCGCCAGTCCGGAAGCAACTAAAAAGATGAAAACGAAGATAAAAGTAGAAATTATTTTCCTGTGAGACTTCACCTTTAACCTCCTCGGAGCTTTAATTGACCTGAACATATTTCTGGTCTTTCCATCTGCCTTAATATACTATCCAGCCGGTTAGTTATTCAAGGTGTTAGATTAATCCTGCTGGCCTGTGGTCCGAACAGAACTGGCTGGGGGTCTGGCCGGCAGGAAGACCTGCTGACTCAGCTAGCCTCTCCGCAATTATATTAATCCTATCGGAATTATGTAATATAATCCGCCACTGGCTTTAACTCAGGGGGTTAAGTCTGTCAGCCAGTAAGTCCACCGTTCAGCCAGGAGGCCTGAGGTCCAGCCAGACAGGGCATAATCAGAGACGAAATAAATCTGGCTGGAAAGTTTCTTCTTCTGGTAAAATAAAATGGCAAAAACAGTAAGGATGGCGTCAATGAGCTCTAACGATGATGATAATAAAATCTCGATTGTAGCCGACTGGCTGGCAGGCCTGGCTTTTGAAGCCTCGGTGGGTGAACACCAGATAATAATGGACGTTCCTCCCGAGGCGGGTGGTCAGGGTCTTGGCCCGCCGCCTAAGCCATTGATGCTGGTGGCTCTGGCCGGCTGTACCGGAATGGATGTCATTTCTATTCTGGGGAAAATGAGGGTAGAGGTTGAAAAGTTCAGGATAACAGTCGAAGGCCTGGTGACAGAAGAACACCCGAAACAATTTTATAAGATGCACCTCGTTTATGAATTTACCGGGAAAGATTTGCCAGAAGATAAGCTGAAAAGAGCGATCGAGCTGTCCCAGGACAGATACTGCGGGGTCAGTGCCACTTACCGGAAGGCCTTAGAGGTTACCTGGGAAATGAAAATAAACAACAGCCATTAGCCGCTAAAAGTCTAACGGATGCTTTCCAGGTAAATAGCTCCACTCGCTCTTGAAGATAAAATGGGGAGAATGGTTGTAAAATGGAATCGGGTATATGAGAGTGAAGAGAGGAAACGATGGCACTCCTGGGAATTTTTCTAATGTCGATGAGTTTGGCGGTGATGATCGGGTTACTTCTGATGAAGCAGATAAATGGAAGAACTAACCCGGATAATAGCCTGGCCAGGGCAAGGTAGAGTCAATCAAAATGAAACCAGAGTTTAAGAGGCTGATTGATACGATTAAAACTGAAGGCTGGAAGAAGATTCAAATTGAATTTGGCCCTGACTATCTGGAGATTGAAGTCCCGCCTGATTGTCAGGAACTAAGCATGAAAGAAGTCCCACCCGCGGCTCATCCCGGGCAGGTGGTGGAAGAAGCCCTTTCTTACCCGCTGGCCAGCCCCCGCCTGGAAGAAATTATCCAGGGAAAAAATAAACCGGTGAGCAACCTGTCTGTGGCCATAGCAGTCTCTGATATTACCAGACCGGTTCCGTACCAGGGAGAAAGTGGTCTTCTGCCTCCACTCCTCACAAGACTGGAAGCAGCAGGAATTCGAAAAGAAAATATTAAAATCATTGTCGCCACCGGTTTACACCGACCAACTACAGGTCAGGAAAAAATGGCCATGTACGGGGCAGAAGTCGTCAGTAACTATCAAATAATAGATCATAAGGCTGATGATCCGGACCTTTTCCTCAGGCTGGGTGTGACCAGCCGGGGAACGCCGCTCTCGATTAACCGCCACTTCTATCTTTCTGATCTCAAGATAGTTACCGGACTGGTCGAGAGCCACTTTTTTGCCGGTATTTCCGGCGGTCGGAAAGCCATCTGTCCTGGTCTGGTCGATGTCAAAACCATAGAAAAATTTCATGGTCCTGAGTATCTGGAAAACCCGCTGGCCACCAATCTCGTTCTTGATGGTAATCCCTGCCATGAAGAAGCCCTGGAGATCGCTCAGAGAGTCGGTGTAGATTTTTCTATCAACGTAACTCTGAATAAAGATTTGAAACTTACCGCTGTGTTCGCCGGAGATCTGGTTGAGTCCAACCTCCAGGCCTTCCAGTTTATCAAGAATTATGTAACTATTCCTCTTGACAGAGAATATGACCTGGTTCTGACTCATGGCGGATATGTCGGGCAGAATCATTATCAAACGGCCAAAGCAGCGGCTGGAGCTTTGCCGGCAGTTAAAAGAGGGGGCACAATTATAATTGTGGCTAATAACAGAGATCCTTTTGACCCGGTTGGTTCACCCGAATATAGAACCCTCCTTCACCTCCTGAAGCTGCAGGGACCCGACGGCTACCTTAACTTGCTTCAGTCTCCTGGCTGGAAATTTACCCGAGACCAGTGGGAGCCAGAAGTCTGGGGGAAGGTTTTAAGAAAAGTCGGAGAAGAAGGACTGATTTATTGTTCGCCGGAAATCAGCCGAAAAGATTACGATCTTCTGCCGGGGAGGAGTGGCCTGGAATTGCTGGAAGAAGATAGTCCGATGACATTAGTGAAAAAAGCCACGGAGATGACCCGGAAGGCGGTCCTACTGGCGGTAGCCCGGCGGGAATCTTCAAGTCTTCCGCTGTCCATGGCTTTCATCCGGGAAGGCCCGTATGCTGTTCCCTATCTTCTTCAGACTGAAGCCGGGAGCCAATAATAGATATGGATGATGACGGTCAAGACGGTCAAAAGTTTTCTGGCTGGCCTGGGCTCGGTGAAAAGGGCAACATAAAAGCTAATATTTTCTGCCGAGTTAGACATGCTTGAAACAATTTTGTTAGTTGCCGGTTCTTTGCTTCAGCTGCTTGGTTTAGCCGGAAGCATTTTACCCGTACTGGCCGGGCCTCCTCTTAATTTTCTGGGTATTATTTTGCTTGGCCTGGCCCGGGGCTGGGAGACTTTCAGCCGGCCACTATTGTTTAGCCTGGCAGCACTGACCATTGTTTCTGTTTTTGTTGATTATTTTCTGCCAGTCAGGGGAGCGAAAAAATATGGTTCCACCAGCTGGGGAAGCTGGGGTGCCTTTTTTGGAATGGTAATCGGCGTCTTTTTCTTTCCACCTTTTGGTTTGATCATTGGGGCCCTGGCCGGAGCTATCAGCGGCGAGTTACTGGCCGGCAAAAGTGAATCTTCTGCTCTGAGAGCCGGCTGGGGAGTTTTGCTGGGCTATTTTGTCTCTCTACTTATAAGACTCATTGCTTCTGGCCTGATGACTTTTTTTTATTTCAGGGCTTTGTTTTAGGTTAGATCAGATCAGAATGGATTTGCCCTGTGATAATTAGTTTTCTGGTGTGAGATTTCTTCGGAAGCCGGTCTTTTTGGGCATTTATTTGATCTATAGGTTGAAAACGTGCGCCTTCTTCCCCGGGACCCCAAAATCAATACCCTCACTTTCCCTGGCAAACTTTTTGATATCTAAAGACAGGTACAGATAGAGAATTGGCTCCAAGATTTCTGATGCCTTCTAAAACTACAGCGGAGGAGATGGAGCCCGATTAAAGCAGCAGTTCTTGAGCCCAGCCCATGGTCCTTATCTCAATATTTTCCAACCGGCTATGGCCCAGCTTATAAATTTTATCAGCTGCTTCGATCGAAATCGGCGGGGGAGAGATTGGCCAGGGCTCCCCTCTGAGTTCGTCTCTTTTGGTCTGGATGATCTTCAACCCAACTGCATCGAGAGCCACCGGATCGGTTCCGGCCAACAGCCCTTTATAAGGCCATCTGTATCTTGGATCAAATTGCGGTCCCCGATCACAGACCGGAAGCAGAGCGTCAACAATTATTAACCTGGTTTTCCCTTTGACCGACGGCAGGTGCCAGATCTCGCCCAGCTTGGTGCTATCTTCATAATGATAATTTCGGGGAGCGCCAGAATATAAGATGTAATTTTTTATCACTGTGCCGATTCCGGTCAGCCAGTGGGCCTTTAGACCAGGCAGGGAAATCAAAGCGGTGATAGAACCAAGATCAACTGAGCGTCCCTGGGCCAGCCTGATATTCGCCTCGGGCAGACCGATCGCCAGCAAAGATTCCTGGACGATTTCCAGGAGTTCATTATGGGTCGGGTTCATGACCGAGGTTGGTACCAGCCCGACCACATCTTTTGGACTGAAAAGTTTTAACCAGGCCTTTTTCATTTCCTTTTCGCCGGTCAGAGCGGTCATGACCTCTCCAACCATGGCTTCCAGAACTTTTTTATCGACCTTCTGGCTGCTGTCGAGAACATGTTCATTGCGGACAACAAGAACCAGGCTTTTCTGGTCGGCAGCTGATTTGATCCCCATTTTTCCAGTCCCGGCTTTGAGCCAGTCAGGCAGCACAGTCAGGCCCAGGGCCGTAGCGGCCGTCCCGCGCAGAAAGTCTCTCCTGGTTATAACTTCTTTTTTAATCTTCACTTTTCTTTCCTCCATTACTCAGGTGCTTTTAATTGTTTTAAAGTTTAGCTGACTGAAAATATCAGTAACCGCTTTCTGGTCTGGACATTCAAAGGCAAAAGCCAGATAGTTACCGAACAATGTCCAGCCCAGCCAGCCATCTTCAACCCTGGTACTGCCTGTTTTGAGCAGACCCGGACTGAGGTCAACCTGATCTGCCTTTTCAGGCAAATACGATTGAAAGAAAGAAGTGAGAGCAGCCAGTGCAGCTGGAGCTTCTGGATAATGGATGACAATAAGTTTAGCCGGCTGGCTCCCGGACTGTCTCTCCTTTTTTTCAAAGCAAATCAACAAGCCTTCGGTGGAGTGATTCAAATTTAGAATATTTTCATGACTCAGGTAATAAAGCGAGTTTAGAACCAGATGTGAATGAAAATAGGCGGTTCTATCCTGTCGTATTTTCCAGGCAGAGTCGGTGGAAGGAACAACGACGTCGAGTATAGCCGGTGGAGGCTGAGCGGGGCTTTTGCCAGCCAGGATTTTTCCCAGCTTTAAAATTGTCTCCCTGACGTCAGGTGTTTCTCTCGAAGCTAATATTCGGAGATAAAGACTATCAGCTCTGGCTCGCAACAATCCCTCACCATATAAAGCGGTGTAATCCGGGCAAACGGGGTTTTCGGACCGGACAGCAGGAGCAGAGCTCAGGTCGACGGGTTCACCCGTCCAGTCGAGAGACAACAGGCCAAACGTCTCATCCGGGGTTTCCATCTGGTAGATTTCGACCAGCATCTCTTCCTCGGGTTCTCTGTTATAACGGTAAACCAGGAGACTTTTGAATTTATAGGCCAGGTAAAGCTCACCGCCGCCATCCATATAATCAAAGATGGTGGTGTGGTCAATTCTCTGAGGCGGTCCCTCCATCTTCCAGCCATCAATGGTTTCCGGCAGATTAATTTCCTGGATACTGTGCATCTCTGGAACTCCTCTTGCCCAGGCTGAAAATAGACAGAACGAAATTAAAAACGAAATTAAAATAGTAAACAGGCGGGAAACAATGGGCAAATTATATATATGTTTGCTCCTCATGTCTGATTCCATTCTAACCGGACTCAATTTTATAATCCAGAGAAATTTAAGAGACTTCCTGGATGGAATAAAGATAAAATTTCCGGTAGTCATCAGACTGCTTACTTATCTTGTTTATGGTCAAAGAATCATGTCTGCCCGGGTCTCTGATCTCCAGTGATGCCGCCAACTCACTGGCCAGGCAAAAGCGAGCTTGAGCTGATCAGCGGGCCTTTTTTCTAAAAAAGCTGATAATGAAAAGAATGATAAGAGCTCCGATTATAGCCCCAATAAAACCGGCCGTTTCTCCTGGCTCATAAATTTTCAGAAACTGACCCAGATAAGTGGATAAAAATGAGCCAGCAATGCCCAGCAAGGTGGTCATGATCCAGCCCATATTTTCTTTACCGGGAAAGATCAATTTAGCGATAACTCCGGCAGCCAGTCCAAGCAGGATTGTCCAGACAATGTGCATAACACCCTCCTTTCTGTTCCAATTTTTCTTGTTATTATTTACTTTGCCAGCAATATTTTGACCGGCCGGGCATTGGTTTTATAATCTGGACTTTATCTGTTACAATAATCAAAAATCGGAACAGGTGGCGGTGCATATTGACATCGCCCTCAGATAAACAAGAATTGGCTGGTGAGGATGGCCATCTTCAAATCAACCAAACCGGAAAGCCTGGCTAGTGGAGCCAATCTGATTACACTTCTTCGCTTGTTTTCTTCGTTTCTGTTTTTCTGCCTGGCTGCTGTCTATCACCGTGAACTGTGTAATTATCTCGGTCTCGGTCTTCACTGGCTGGGCGACTGGCTGGACGGCTTCTGGGCTAAAACTTTTAAACAGAGAACAATTCTGGGAGCAGAGATAGACATTATCGCCGATCGGGTGGAAAGCCTCTTTTTCTTTATCAACTTCATTTCTTTCCATCCAGCCCTGGTTTTGCCTGTTGCTCTTTACATGCTAAACTTTGCCTTTATTGACTTTTATTTGAGCTATCAATTTATTAAGTTTGATCTAATTTCAGTTGATTTTTTTTATCTGGTTGACCAAAAAGTTTTTAAGCTTAATTTCAGTCAGCCAGGTAAATTTGCTAATTCAACTGTTATTCCCCTTCTCCTCATTTTTTTGCCTCAGCTCTGGCCACTAACTCTAATTCTGACGGCCGGGCTGATCTGGATTAAAGTTGATTCAATTCTTATTTTGAGAAAAAAGAAAAATCAGGCCATCCAGATCTGAATTACGATTTAATTTCTGGTTGTAGCCACTGCAGACAGAAATCACAGTATTTAATTCTCTTCTGTTTTTAGCAGACCGACTGATTGAGGGGTAAATCAGTTGACTGGCCTGGCTGACTTTTCTGCTAATCAATATAGCCGAGGGAGCGGAGTCTCTCTTTTTCAGCCGGGCTTATCCAGCGACGTTGACTTTTGAATACCTTTTGTCCCGCCAGATTTATTATTTTATGGAGAGAGGTCAGCAGCTTCATCGTTTCTTCGGGATAAGTGGCTGACAGATCGTTTTTTTCCTGAGGGTCATTGGCCAGATTATAGAGCTCGGTCACTTCCTCTGAACTAAAAACCGAATGGATGATTTTCCAGGGGTAACTGACGAGCGACCAGGCCCGTTGAGAACCCTGAGTTAGTTCTGAACAGGTTGGTTGTTTTTTCTCCGGCTCTCTTCTCTCACCAAGCGCCTGGCTCAAATCTTCTCCTTCCAGAGGATAAGCTAAGCTGATGACCTCATTCAGGCCAAGTAGATAGAATAAGGTTGGAAATAAATCCAGCAGGGAAACTGTTGTGCTGATTTTCAGGCCGGCAGGTAACCAGCTTTCTCCGCACATGACGAGTGGAACGTGAATGAGCTCCTGATAGAGGGAATGCCCATGACCCCAACCACGGTGATCAAAGAATTCTTCGCCATGATCGGCGGTGACAAGGAGCAGCGTATCATTTAATTTATTTTCAGTCTGGAGAAATTCAAGCAGCTGGCCCAGCCAGTAATCATGGTAAGCGATCTTGGCGTCATAAAGAGCTATCATCTTTTGCCGTTCGGCTTCAGCTATCTCCGGACCTTCTCTAAACGGTAAGAACAATCCCAGGCTTGGAGGAAAAGTCGTTGGCCAGCTCTGGCTTTCTGGTAGGTTTTCTTCTGGCCAGAATTTTTTGACGAAGGCAGCTGGAGCCAGATAAGGAGCATGTCCTCCTTCCAGATGAACCAGCAGGAAAAATGGCTTATGGGCATGATTTTTAATCCAGCTGACTACTCTCGTCGTCATGGCTTCCGGGTCAGTTGAGGCCAGCTCGGTTTCCCCAAAGCTAAGAGTGGCCAGCTTCTGGCTCAGAAGATAAACTGGTTTTAGTCCCTGGCCGACTACCGGCAGGCGCCTAGAGCGGTCGAGAATATGACCAAAAATCGTCTTATAGGCTTTTACCGAGAATTCATCCGGGGCAAAAAAACGGTCCAGCCCTTTATTGTATCCATAGGCCGGGGAGAAATATGGATTAAAGGAAAAAGCAGCAGTGTTGTAACCGAGGGCCCTGAAAACCTGAGGGATAATGATGAGGCTCGAGGGAAGATAGGAGGTGATGTCATTCATCTGGTGGGAGGTGGGTAGTGTCGAGGAAAGAAGTGAAGGTATGGATTCGACTGTATGAGAAGAAGCAGCTATGGCCTGTTCAAACAATATTCCGCGGCTGGCCAGTTGATCCAGAAAGGGGGAAGTTTGGCGAGGATAACCATAGCAGCTTAAATGATCAGCTCGAACGGCATCCCAGACGACGAGGACAACGTTTTTAGCTGATTGCCCGGAAACAGGGATTAAAGCCTGTTCTTCATTCCCCAGCCTGTGCTGGCGGATATTGGCCGGGGTCACCAGGGCTACCAGTCCAGCCAGTAAAACAGCCAGGTGAATAGCCAGATAACTTTTCCAGAAGAGATTAAATGAGGGTGCCTTTTTTTTGAATTTTTGTCCGAGAAGGACAAGGCCAGCCACAGCCAGAATGAAAATAATGGCATTTAAGGCAATAGCCGACCGGTTCAGAATACCTGCGAAAATATAAATATTGATAAAACCCTGGCCTAAAAGCCAGGCAGCAAAATAACAGAAGATAATAAGCCAGGCTAAACAATTTGTTTGCTGTGGTCTTCTCCTGACAGCCAGCCAGATCGTCCAGACCAGGCCGGCAGCCAGGCCGATGACCAGCCAGAGCAAACCGTGCCAGATGGCAATACCAGCCAGGTCGGAGAAATCAAAAATTGAGTTTCCCTTCAGCCTTTCGAGAAGAACATTCCATTCACCCAGACATATCCCAGCCAGCAAGCCACTTAAGGGACCTACCAGGAGCGGGGTGAAAACCTGATGCTGTCGTTTTTCATTCATTATGTTTTATAAATAACAAAACTTATTAAAAGAGACAAATTAAAAAATGCTGGAAAAAATATTCTTGACTTTTGTCAGGATATAAATATAACTGAGGCAGAGATCAAATTAAATGCAGAATTCACACTGCAGAAGGGGTAGGGCATAACTTCCCAAATAAAAGAGAATTAGTCTGCTTATCTGATGAGGAGGGCAAGATGTCTGATTCTCACCTTAAGAAAGCTGACCGGGGAGACGAGAAACCAAAGACGCCAGCTATAACCAGAAGAAAGTTTTTATCTTATGCGGGTGTATTGGGTGCTTCTCCTTTCGTTGGGCAGCTGCAAAAAGTTCAGAAAAAAATAGTCAGCCAGGCGAAAATTGATATCCAGCCGGCGGGGCTGATTTTTAATGTCCTGAGACCGGACGACTTACTCTGCCTGGATTTCGAGTTTATTAATTTTAAAGTACTCAATCTACCCAGGCCTCATCTGGTTAAAGAGAATCGTCAGCAGCCTGCTTATATGATTGTACATTTCCCGCCGCAAAGTGTGGCTGAAAAAGTCTTCTATGAGACGACTCCAGAACTAAAAGATACCGCTCAGCCCGAACTACCCCAGCCCCCTCCCATCTTTTCAAGGATATCAGGACCGGCTCGCCTGAGCTTCATCATTCCGGATGAAATCAATGAAATCCCACTGACGCTTGAATCTCTTTTAGCCTGGCACCTTTATCAACCCAGCTTGGTGCCGGTCGCCCTGCCACCCGATGCTTCCTCCCGGATAACAAGGAGAGTTGCCACTTCTGGAAAAGGAAGTTCTAATTCTGCGGCCAGGTCTGTTCTGGTTGCCAGTGGTCCAGCCGGTCAGAATCTTCATAGCCAGAGAGACCAGCTGGCCCGGGCCCAGTACAGCCAGCTAAACAGGTTGTTACTTAAACCTGCTGCCCCGCAGAAAAATCAGACAGCTATTGAGATGCCTTACCGGCTCATCCTGTCACCAAATGTCTACAATATCTGGGTTCATGCGGTTAAGCCTGTTTCGATTAATGGCTGGACAGAGCTCTGGCAGACGAGACTGGCAGCTCTAAATCCTGATGGCTCGATAAGTGAATCAGATAATCCTTATTTAGCCCTGAGAGCGGTCTGGTCGCCAGATGTAGATCTGAATAACCTGACCGGCCCTCTTTCATCAGAGGAAGTCCGTCTGCCCCTGACCGCAAATGATCGTCACCAGATCGTTCACCTCAGCAGTAATTTTACACTAAAAAAACCTGACCAGAGTCCTTACGAACCGCAGCCTATCCGGGTTAACAGAATGATGCTCAGCTCTCTTGGAGCCTGGCTTGATTCGATAGGTAGCTGGTCTCCGGTTTCACCTCTATCGGTAGTTACTTGGCAACACCTGGCGACAATGGGCCGGGATCATTATGTCCGGGTTGTCTATAAGGGCTATCTGCTGCCTTTCGGTCATCGAGCCTCCCTTGTTAAGGTAACTGAAAGAAAATTTTATAAGGCCTCAGATGGCCAGAATTTTGCCTACCTCCTGCAGAAAATGTATATTGCGGTCAGCCAGCCGGAGAAGACTTTTCCTGCTCCTTTTCAGCCCAACGAAGGTCGGGAAATACCATTTCGGCTGGTTAAAATCACCAGTCTCCAGACACCACCTCTCGACCGCCCTGAAGATAGCCAGGTTCTTTCCAATTCGGGCCAGAAGGCTTTCTGGCCAAGAGTCGGCAAAAAAGACTTTCAGTTTCAGGTTTCGGCAACTGATGTTGAAGGTCATGAAATTGAGTTTCAGCTGCCGATGATGTTTATTGACAATCAATATGCTTTTGATGCGACCAGCCTGAAGTCCCTAGTCGGAGTTTATAATTCTAAAGATGAAGAGGCAATTAAAAGAAGAAAACCTGACCTTCGCGGGCAGAGTCTATCTCTGGCTGCAGAGCGGATGGAAAAAGATACCACCTTTGAAACCGAGTCTATGACTTTCGAGTTGAGAGAAGCTGTCCAGGCTGGATCCAAACAGGCTTTTGAGCTGGCCGATCAGCCCATGTGTTTCCCGGCTATGGACAGGGCGGTTATAGCCATTCCGGCTCTAAAAAACCTGCTGGGTTTAGGCCGGACCACTGTCAGGTTTGCTGAGACGTATATCCAAAATGGCTTCAACCCTTCAGCCAATAAAGGGGAGATTTTTATCCGGATTCTCGAAAACCCACCGTTGCTGGATTTTACAGCTGGCGGTCGGGCAGAGAAATCAGGCGGTCTGGCTACGCCGAATTTTTATCTGGTTGGGCTATCCAGAATCCTGGGCCCGGTGGGTGGACAGATTGGTTCGGCTTCGGCTGAAGCGCAGCCAGATTGGTCTTCTGGTCCACGAGCAGACGCTGACCAGAAAGTTCTGGATGAAAAGGATATAAAGGAAGCTCTAAAGGAGGCGGTTGAAGGTAAATTCTATCCGGAAAAATTCTTTGACAGCAAGGCCAAAATACTGGGCGGCATTTTGCTCAAAGATGTGGTTGATAAGGTCGAAGATTTTGCCAGTCCAGTAAAAGACGCTCTTGACAAAGGGCAGCAGCTGGCCGGAGATTTGTCTCCAGCTCTCAAAATTAAAACCGAGCCGGTCTTTGAAGGTGGTGGTCAGCTGCCGGTTGGAGTCAAAACTTTTCTTAAGTGGACACCAGGCCTGCATGATTTTTCTATTTTCATAGCTAGCCGCGACAGGTCTAAATCCAGACTCACCCTGAATGTCGAAGCGGTATCCTATTTCAATGGGAAAGAAGCAACTTATCAGGTCAAGGGTGAATTAACTGATTTTACGCTGGACTTGATTAAAGATATCAGGACTTTTGTCCGGGTCAAATTCTCTAGCTTTACCTTTACCGCCCAGAATGGACAGAAACCAGACGTTAACCCGGAAATTGCTTCTCTGGAATTCAGTGGTCCTTTTAAATTCATCGAAGGTCTTCTCAAGGCAATTCCACTCCCTGGTAACTTCGGCAGCCGGTCGGGATTTGGCGGGAAGCCCGTGGTTAAGGTTGAACCGGAAGGAGTTAGACTGGGTTATTCTCTTTCAGTACCTGATGTTGGTTTTGGCGTCTTTAGCCTGCAAAATCTCAAATTCGGCGGTGAAATCAGCTTACCTTTTACGGGGGAACCGGTTTCTCTGAAGTTCGCCTTTAATGAAAAAAGCAATCGCTTCCTGGTGACAGTGGCGATGTTTGGTGGTGGAGGATTTTTCTCCCTGGTCCTGGAGCCGAACGGTATTAAGCTGGTGGAAGGCTCACTGGAGTTTGGTGGTAGTTTTGCCATGAATTTAGGGGTGGCCAGCGGCGGGATGGCTTTAATGGCTGGAATCTATTTCAAATATGAAGAAAACGCCGTTAATATTTCAGGTTATGTGCGCTGTACAGGAGAACTTGATGTCCTGGGTCTGATCAGCATTTCAGCTGAATTCTATCTTGAGCTTAACTATGAAGAACTAAAAAATAAAGTCTGGGGTCAGGCTTCGCTCACCGTCAAAATCAAACTCTTATTTTTCAGTACAAAGGTAACTCTCCATGTCGAAAGAGAATTTGGCGCCTCGCCCCCACCGCTTTTCAGCGACCTGATGGAAGAGAATGACTGGCTGGCCTATTGTCAGGCCTTTGCCTGAAAGGGAAGATGAAAATGCCAAAATCAACTGTTATATGGACGCTATGTCCTAATGGTATAAAAGATGGGAAATTGCAGGTGTCGGCGGCAGTCTCTATCCGCCTGGAAGAGGAGGGCAGAGGGAGAACGCCCAGCCTGAATTTATTTCCAGATATCCTGAACTGGCCGGAAACGGTTCGAGCTTTAAATTTCGGGGTGATCTATGATAAGAAAAAAAGCCGGGAGCCACTGGCGATAAAAAGAATTTCTCCCGAGCCTGAACTGGAACTCTGGCAGGCCATATTCAAGCCAGAGGCTCCGGTTTTCTCCTACCAGCTGGCTGACCTCAGTAAAAACCTGGTCATTTCCTATCCGGTGAGAAATGTTATGACCTTCGTGGCTGCTCAGTACCTGAATGTGGCAGCTGAATCTCCGGAAGAGCCACCACCCATAGCCAGAGTTTTTCATACCGATGGACTGGCTCAGATTCGTCTGAAGCCAATTACCGACCAGCGCTATGCTAAGACCGTTCAGCTTAAAACAACCCAGCCGATTATGGCTCAGTCAGTCAGGCGCGAAGCCGAAGGCCAGAAATTCAAAGCTGTTCAGGTTTCTCCTTTGCCTCAGCCTCCCCGGGACTTTTATCTGCTCAGAGAATTTTACAAACCAAAAAACAGGGTGACCATTGATCCCAAAACCAGACAACCGATGGCCCAACGAGTCCCTGTTACTCGACCTCAGCCCGATTTTCACCAGGTTCTGGCCTTCCTGACCAGCTATCCAGCTCTCGAAAGGTTACTCGGTTTGGTGCTTGACTTTGAACTGGAAGTCCCGCCTGACTTTCCAGCAGCTGGCTGGATTAAATTAATTCCAGAAGGAAGAAGTGATGAAACTCTAAGGACTGCTTATAACTATGATGCCTCGGGTGGAATTTTTGAAGCTGCCAGCCACCAGCAGCCACCTGAAGTTGTCCATGGTTTTCTAAACCTGGCTGATGAGGAAAGATATGAGCTGATCCAGCTCGATGTTGACGCTGTTGCCCTCCAGACGGCTGAGCTGGCCGACACAGCTGAGACCAGGGAAAAGGCTGACCTTCCCGGCCTGCGTTCAAGTGGGCTGGGGGTGATCAGAAATGAACAGGCAAAAAATGTAGCTGAAATCCTGGTTAAAGCTGTCGAACTCAATAACGATTTAATCAGGAAGCAAGAAATCACACTTTTTGCTGAAGACCTGATCCAGGGCTATCGGATTGATGTCTGGGACGATAAGTCGCAAAAATGGCACTCTCTCTGCCAGAGAGAAGGAACTTATCGATTGGTCAGGCTAGATAAGGAAATCACTCTGGAGGATGAAGGCTTCCTATCACCGGCTGTCACCCAGGCAGCTGATCAATCATCCAATGAAATCTATGTTCACGAAGCTCTGTTTCACTGGGATGGCTGGAGTCTGGTAGCTACCAGGCCCGGCAAGACCATTGACCGGGATGATACCCCCCAAACTATAGAAAACAAAGCCCTGAGTGATTTTTTGCTCGAAACCAAATTCAAGCCTGTCTCCAGATCACTGCCGAAGCTGCGCTACGGCACCGGTTACCGGTTGAGAGCTAGAACGGTAGATCTGGCTGGCAACAGTCAGCCGCTTGAAAGCAATGATGATCGGCAGGCAATCCCTGGGCCAGCCAATCCGCCTTTTATTTTCAGTCGCTTTGATCCTGTTGCTTCTCCAGTTATTATCCCCAGAGAGGAACCAAAAACGGGCGAGACGGTGAGCCATCTGGTTATCAAAAGCTTTAATGATTCTATTGACAGGGACAATGAACCTACCTCTCAGACGTCTGACCGGCATCTGGCTCCGCCCAAAATCTCTCAATTTGACTCTGAACTTCATGGGCTGTTTGATAGTCCTGCCGGTCTTAAGCCTGAGGTTTATTCTCTAATCTGTCAGAAAGATGCTGGTAGATTTAATGAACTCGAGCCGGGAGATGAGGTTGAGCTACCCTATTTTCCAGACCCCTGGGCGAGAGGAGTTTGTCTGCGTGGCTTACCTTATGGAGCGCCGGATCCCTGGCTGATTCCTTTTGTCGGCGACTGGCCTGATTTCCGGCCTTTCCGCCTGAGACTGGAGGAAGGTAGCCAGCCTGCCCGCTGGTCTGATTCTTCGCGAGTGCTAACAGTCTATCTTAAAAAGGGAGAGTCGGTGAGGCTTCGTCTCAGCTGCTATTTCCCGGAGAGATATCTCGAAATTCAGGGGTTTTATCGCTGGCTGGAAAAGCCAGAAAGAATACTGCCACCCAAAGTGCTGAAGCCACCACGTGGCTTGCCCGCAGGACAGGTACAGACATTAAAGACTCTTCAGGTACCAAGAATAGACCTGAACCGGCTCAGGACTATTTCTCTGCAGGGAAAAAACTGGCTGATAACACCTTTTGAAGAGATTACCCTGAGTCATGCCACCCTTCAGCCAGTGGGTCGCCCTCAAGCCAGATTTCTGGAGGCTCAGAAAAGTTATGGGCAGACTGCCGCTGTTCTCTTAGGGGAATTTGGAATTCATGGCCAGAGTACTTCCAGAGTTGAGTTGATGGCCAGCTGGTCAGAGCCAGTTGACGATCTGAATGAACCGGAACCAAAAGTTCTTGAAAGCCGGGCTCATGTTCTCGAGTTGACCGTCACTCCCGAGATGAACTCAATCTCACTTACTCCAAAGACAGGGGAGAGACGGATCGAGGATTCAGATAATCAGCAACAAGTACCCAGGCCGATAACCAGTGCGGCGGTCATTGGTCTGCCTACCCCCGTTTATCGGCAGGAGTTTGGAGATACCAGGTTCCGACGGGTTAATTACAGCCTGATAGCGACGACCAGATATCAGGAACAATTTCCAGCCAGCGAACTGCCCAGGGAAGCTATTTATACCAGAAGTAGCCAGCCAGTTGAAGTCAAAGTACTGAACTCGGCTCCGCCCGCCATGCCCAAAATTGCTTACGTCATTCCCTCATTTAAATGGGAGAGGAAACGTGACCGAAATCAGATACAGAGCACCAGGAAAAGTGCTTTGCGGGTTTATATCGAAAGGCCCTGGTATTCTTCGGGCGAAGGCGAACTTCTGGCCGTTATTCTGCCTCCCGGGCTAGGGGTTACGCCCAAAAAACGTAGCAAGACCGTGGTGGCAGGTGGAGTAAAAGATCAAACCGTCACTGCCGGGGGAACACAGCCACCAGTCCAGGCCCGGCCCCAGGTCCAGAAAAAAATTACCCAGCCACCTGTTTCACTCCACTTTCCGGCTGTGCCTACGGAATACAGGCCATATGTTACCATGTGGGGAGCTGATCCGATCTGGAAATCAGGTAGCACCTGGCCTCCGGAATATCCATCACCCGAGGCTTTTCCGGCGGCAGTAGAAATAATGGGGGAGCTGCCTCTGCTGGAAATGCCCGAAGAAAAAAAGTTCATCGCAGTTGGCCATGAAGTAGAATATGATAAGGAGCGGGGACTCTGGTATTGTGATTTAGAGCTTGACCCGGGTCAGGCTTATTTCCCATTTATCAGACTGGCTCTGGCCAGATTTCAGCCTGACTCAGTTCCTGGAGCTCATTTGTCGAAAGTGGTGGTAACTAATTTTGGGCAAATTCTGCCTGAGCGGGTGCTGGGCGTCACCTTTAATCCATCTAATCTGGCGGAGATAGGTTTTACTTTATCCGGGATTTCGTATAACAGGGGATACGGGGCTGACGGGCCGGGAGTGGTCGAAGTCTCTCTCGAAACGAGGAAACTCAATCTACCCGAAGAAATCGGCTGGGAAGAAGTTCCAGAAACTTCAATTACCCTTAAGCCCCAGAGCTCCGGGGCAAGGGAAAGCAGTTCGTATGTCTGGAAAGGATCTCTGAAACTGCCGAGGGAAATAAAAGTGCGGGACTATCGGCTGACCATAAGAGAATATGAAATTTTTGATACTGATGAACTGGACAGGACCAAAGCCACCGTCACGGCTGTACCCAAAAAATTTAAGCGACTGGTTTATGCCGAAACCATCAAATTGGCTGATCTATAGACAAAAATTCAAATCCCTCTATCCCCGGCTTTTGTGCAGTCCGAGCTGCTCTTGCCACTCCAGTCCATCAGCGATGCTGAACTATATTTTTTACAGTAATATAGGGATTAAAAATGTAACCGCTGCCAGTCCAGCTGTGAGAACGTTCAGCATCAAAATCGAGGGTCAGCTTGGTGGTCGTATCTTTGGCAATCGTAAAGTGACAGGGTAAGGTCACGGTTATCGCCGGGGTCATATCGATGGTAAAAGTTCTTTCAATGGTGATAATCTCCACTCTGGAGATGACCAGCTTGAGACCGGAATAAGTTCCCTCGGGCAAATTCAGGGCAGCCAGCCTTTCTTCCCTCCCGCGAAGAGGCAGGAGATCAATTCGCTTTGGTTCGGTTAAGATATTATCTGTCCAGCTCTGGCGGTCTTCGCTCCGAAGATATATAGCCTCCAGGGTGATATAGAAGTTCTGCAGGTTAGGAGCTGGAGCATCAGTCAGATATAATTCAAAACTAGAAGAGGATTGTGGAGAACAGCCGAACTGACTGATAATAAAAACAAAAGCCAGAAACAGTCCAGCTTTTTTCATCGCCCACCTCCTTTTCTCTTATATTTTATCTAGACTGCCCTTTGCCTGTCAATTATTCGAATTGCCTTACTTAAAATCTAGACGAAACTGATTCGTTACTTCACGAGAAAATCCAGACTAAATTTTTTTGCCTTCTGGCCCGCTTTGAAACTAAATTGGGGAGAGATTGGCCAGGAGGAGAGATGGATTTAAGCTTGAAAGTTTAAGATTGGTCTGCCGCGAGTCCTTTCCCTGGAATAATTAATCAACCAGCTACAGTTACTGATATTCGGCCCAGTGCTTGATTTTTAAGTCGTCTATCTTTTTAGAGACGAAAGCCTGGACAAAGGCTTGAGCCAGCTGCAGATTGGTGATAACCGGTATTCCCAGGTCAACAGCCAGGCGTCTCATCTTGTAGTCTGAATCGAATTCAATCCTTTTACCGGTATGAGGAATAGAAATCAAAAAGTCAATTTTCTTTTCCATCAGGAATTCTTTGAGATTTGGCTCCCGCTTCTGATGAATTTTAAAGAGCCTGGTATTTTCAATTCCATGTCGTCGCAAAAATCTGGAAGTCCCTTCGGTGGCATAGATCTCAAGTCCGGTGCCGGCCAGCTCCCGAGCTGAGGTCAAGAACTTTTGTTTATTTTCCTCGCCGCCCAGACTCAGCAAAATTGACTTTTGAGGTAATCTGAAGCCGGCAGCCAGCATCGCCTTGAGCAGGGCCTCCTGGAGATCATCGCCCAGGCAGGCCACTTCACCGGTTGAGGCCATTTCGACTCCGAGACAGGGGTCAGCTCCTTTCAGCCTGGAAAAGGAAAACTGTGGAGCTTTGACGCCAACATAATTTAGTTCAAAAATCGAGCGACCCGGGCTAACCGGCAGCCCCAGCATGGATTTAACCGCCAGCTCGATAAAAGGAATCCGTGAAACCTTGGAAACAAAAGGCAAAGAACGAGAAGCCCGCAGATTGCATTCAATGACTTTAAGGGCATTGTCTCTGGCCAGCAGCTGCAGGTTGAAAGGCCCCGTTATTTTTAAAGCCCGGGCAATTTTTTCTCCGATTATTCTTATCCGGCGGACGGTTTCCAGATAAAGCTTTTGAGGGGGAACAACCATGGTGGCATCGCCTGAATGAACCCCGGCATTTTCGATATGTTCAATGATGGCCGAAGCTACAATCCGGCCTTGATTGGCCACCGCTTCCAGTTCAATTTCCTTGGCCCCGAGAATAAACTTGGAAATAACCACCGGGTGCTCGGGCGAGACCAGCGAAGCCCGCTTTAAATACCTGTCCAGAAATTTTTCTTCAAAAACCAGGCTCATGGCTGCCCCGCTCAGCACATAAGAAGGACGGATTATGACCGGATAACCAACTTCCTGGCAGAATCTTCTGGCTTCTTCCAGGCTGGTAACTTCTTTCCAGGGTGGCTGGTCAATCTGGAGCTCATCCAGAAGTCTCGAGAACTGACGGCGGTCTTCTGCCCGGTCAATATCTTCCGGCGAAGTGCCGAGGAGATGAAGACCTGCCCGGTGTAGTTTTAACGCCAGATTATTTGGCACCTGGCCACCCATCGAGACAATGATCCCGGCCGGTTTTTCCTTTTGGTAAATATCAACAACTCTTTCCAGGCTGAGTTCATCAAAATAGAGTCGATCGCACATATCATAATCAGTCGAAACCGTCTCTGGATTGTAATTGACCATAATGGTTTGATAGCCCAGCTGGCGCAATGCCAGAGAGGTATTAACGCAGCACCAATCAAACTCCACCGACGAACCGATGCTATATGGGCCCGAGCCCAGAACCATAATTTTTTTCTTCGAATGATTGAAATTTAAATCATCTTCCTGGCCGTGGTAGGTAAGATAAAGATAGTTGGTTCTGGCAGGATATTCAGCAGCTAAGGTATCAATCTGTTTGACTACCGGTCGGAGTTTAAGGCTCTCCCGTTTTTGACGGACTTCATCTTCAGTTGTTCGGCTAAAGATAGCCAGCTGTTTATCCGAAAAACCTTTCTTCTTAGCTTCCAGCCAGAGGTCGGCTGGCAATTCTTTGAGATCACATTTCCTGATCCTTTCTTCCAGTTCTACCAGCCCTTTCATTTTATATAAAAACCAGGGATCAATTTTAGTCAGAGCGGCTACTTTTTCGACCGACCAGCCTTTTTTAAAGGCTTCGGCCAGTCCAAAAAGTCTTTCATCTGTTGGTTGATAAAGCTCTTTCTCCAGGTTTTGGAAAGAATAGTTCTCATTACCAACAAAGCCGTACATGCCGACCTGAAGCATGCGAATAGCCTTTTGCAGGGCTTCTTCGAAGCTCCGACCAATGGCCATGACTTCACCCACCGATTTCATTTCGGAGCCGATTTTCTTGGAAACCCTGGCAAATTTCTTCAGGTCCCAGCGGGGAATCTTCACGGTGACATAATCAAGGGCCGGCTCAAAGCAGGCGGTAGTTGTCCCGGTCACCGAATTTTTCAGCTCAGGGAGGGCATAGCCCAGCATCAACTTGGCAGCGATGAAAGCCAGCGGATAGCCAGTTGCTTTGGAGGCCAGGGCCGAGGAACGTGATAGCCTGGCATTGACTTCAATGATCCGGTAATCGCTATTAACCGGGTTTAAGGCAAATTGAATATTGCATTCTCCAATAATGCCCAGCGCCCTGACAGTTTTAAAGGCAATCTCTCTCAGACCGTGGTATTCACGGTTAGTCAGAGTCTGAGAAGGAGCAACCACCACACTTTCACCGGTGTGAATACCCATCGGGTCAAGATTTTCCATATTACAAATGGCCAGACAATTATCGGCCTGGTCACGGATTATTTCATATTCGATTTCCTTCCAGCCTTCGAGATACTCTTCTATTAAAACTTGCCTGGACTGAGACAAAGCCAGGAAAAGCTTTTCTGTTAGTTCTGCCTGATTAGAGCAAAGAGAGCTGCCCTGACCGCCGAGAGCAAAAGCTGACCGCAGCATTACCGGAAAACCAATCTTTTGAGCGGCGGTCAGTCCCTCCGCCAGCGAAGAAACTGCCTGACCGTGGGGTGTCTTCAGAGAAGCTGAGGCCAGGGCCTGATTGAATAGACCGCGGTCTTCAGTGATTTCAACTGCCTGCAGAGGCGGGCCAAGAACTGTTATTTTGTGCTTAGCCAGAAGACCCTCTTTGGCCAGTTTCAGGCCGCAGTTAAGAGCAGTTTGGCCGCCAAAAGATATCATCAGAGCCTGGGGTTTTTCTCTGGCGATGATTTTCTCCACCAGCGATGACTCCACTGGCATGAAATAAACTTTATCAGCCAGGAAGTCTGAAGTCTGAAAAGTAGCAATGTTGGGATTGACCAACACTACCTCGATGTTTTCTTCTTTAAGAGCTTTGATGGCCTGGCTGCCAGAATAATCAAACTCGCCGGCTTCACCGATTTTGATTGCTCCGCTGCCCAGCAGGAGAACTTTCTCCGGCTTTTTCATCGTAGCCGCTCCACCAGGAGATCAAAAATGAATTCAGTATCAGTCGGGCCAGGACAGGCTTCAGGATGGAATTGCACACCAAAAAATGGCTGGCGTTTGTGCCTGATGCCCTCGTTGGTTCCATCATTGGCATTGACCAGCCAGGGCTGCCAGTCAGCTGGCAGTGACTTTTGATCGACGGCATAACCATGATTCTGACTGGTTATGTAACAACGCTGGCCGCCTATCTCCAGACAGGGTTGATTTTGAGAACGGTGACCGAATTTAAGTTTATAAGTTCTGGCCCCGGCGGCCAGAGCCAGAATTTGATGACCGAGACAGATGCCGAGTATGGGAAGATTTTCTGTTAATAAAGCAGCAATAGTTTTCACCGCTGAGCAAAGCTCGGGGTTGCCGGGACCATTGGAGATGACCAGGCCATTCGGTTTAAAGGACAGGATAGTTTCGGGGCTGGTATTGTGAGGAACTCTGATGACACTCAGCCCCCGTCTGGTCAGCTGGTTGATAATGCCCAGTTTTGTTCCGCAGTCAATGAGAACTATTCTCTTTCTCCGGCCGGGCTGATAAACATGGAGATCTGGACTGGAGACCTCTGCCACCAGATTGGCAGCATCTGGCTCGGGCAGCTGCCTGGCTTCACGAACCAGGGGTGACAGCTTGAGCGGTTTGTCTGATACAACCAGAAGACCCGGGATTACCCCGTCTTCGCGCAGGCGTTTAACCAGGGCTCTGGTATCAAGACCGAAAATGGCTGGAATCCGGCTGGCTTCTAACCAGCGATCGAGGGACAGGCGTGAGCTATGATGTGATGGCTTATCAGTATATTCTGCCACGACATAGCCTTTTATCCGAGGGTGAGATGATTCAAAGAAGTCGGGATTAACCCCGTAGTTTCCAATGAGAGGATAAGTCTGAACGAGAATCTGACCATGGTAAGAGGGGTCAGTTATGGATTCTACATAACCTACCAGACCGGTATTAAAAACAACTTCTCCCCATGTTCTGCCACTGGCGCCAAACCCTTTACCCTCAAAAACCGTTCCGTCTTTGAGGACCAAAACTCCGTATTTCGTCTGTGTGTCCTTTAAAATTTTTTTGACTTTAGCACATTTTGCCCGGCGAGGCAAGTTCAATGGGGTCGGGCCAGCGCATTTTGTTAATTATCAATAACATATCAATCGAACCTAATGATTGGACGATTTATGGCCTGAATGTGTCTTGAAGCAGGTAATTAAAGGTGATTTTGCCTTTTTTGCTCCTTCAGGAAGCGAATAAAAAAGCGAAATGTCTCTTGCCTCTTCCTAAGTTATTTATAATAAAGCAAATCGGCTGGTCCGACCCCATTAGCCATCAGTTGCCAGGCGAGCGGGGTTTTCTTATAATTGAGGGGAAAATTTCAGGAAAGAAGGTCAGAATGAAAGTTGGCAATTTGCAAAAATATCTCTTATCTGGAGTCTCTTATGCTATTCCTTTTGTCGCTTCAGGTGGAATACTGATTGCCCTATCGATAGCCCTGGCTCCGATGGGCCCCGGCGGACCGGATTTCAGCCAGGCTCCTTTTCTAAAATTAATAAATGACATTGGCACAGCCGCCTTTTCTTTGTTGATTCCTGTTCTTTCCGGCTATATTGCCTTTGGAGTCAGCGATCGACCTGGTCTGGTGCCAGGCTTTGTGGGAGGCTATATCGCCAATCAGGTTGGTGCCGGTTTTCTGGGGGGTCTGGTTTCAGGCTTGCTGGCCGGCTTTCTGGTCTTTTTTCTCAAGAAAATCAAAGTCCCGAGTTATATACGACCTGTTATGCCCATTTTGATTTATCCGGTTATTTCCTCGTTAATTGTTGGGATAATCATGTATCAGGTGGTCGGTGCTCCTATTCATGATTTAATGGCCAGTATTACCAGCTGGTTGCAGGTCATGCACACCGGCAATAAAATTATTCTGGGGATTATCCTAGGTTCGATGATCGCCTTTGATATGGGTGGACCGGTCAACAAGGTGGCTTTCTTTTTCGGGGCAGCCATGATTCAACAGGGAAATTATCTGATCATGGGGGCCTGCGCTTCAGCTATCTGCATCCCACCTCTTGGCCTGGGCCTGGCCACCCTGATCAATCGGAAGCTGTGGACCGAGCAGGAACGAGACGCTGGTCTGGCTGCTCTGGCCATGGGAGCTATCGGTATAACCGAGGGAGCTATTCCTTTTGCTGCGGCTGACCCCTTCCGGGTAATTCCAGTCATTATGGCCGGTTCGAGTCTTGGTTCAGTGCTGGCCATGCTGGGACAGGTTGGAGATCATGCTCCTCACGGCGGGCCAATAGTTTTGCCGGTCATTGATAATAAGCTGATGTATATCGTGTCTATAATTGCCGGCACTCTGCTGGTAGCCGGTTTAATGACATTAATCAGAACCAGGAGCAGGAAGTCAGCGGGAAGTTCTCCAAAATAAAAGCCGCAAGGCAGATGAGAAGCGGCGGTCAAAAAAGGCAAGCAGACTTTTAAATTAGCAGATAAATGTTAAAATAAAAGCTAATCACGATGGAAAAATGGAGGCGGTCATGAAACTGGTGGCGGTTACTGCCTGTCCAACAGGCATTGCTCACACTTATATGGCGGCTGAGCAACTGGAGCGGGTGGCCAGGAAGATGGGTTTGTCGATAAAAGTTGAAACCCAGGGGGCCATGGGTATTGAAAATGAGCTTGACCCTGACGAGATCAGGGAAGCAACGGCGGTGATTCTGGCCACTGGCATTCCCATTCAGAAAGGCGAGAGATTCGAAGGGAAAAAAATCTTTGAGTTTTCTGTTCAGGAAGCCATTAAAAATGCTGAGGGGATTTTGCAGAAGGTAAAGGAACAAATTGGCGGTTGAATTTACTTTCGACTTCCCTCTGCCCCTGGGGCTCCATGCTCGTCCAGCTGCCTTTATTCAGGACTATTGCCAGGGTTTTTCTGGCCAGATTGTCCTGGAAAACAAGCGAAATGGGCGGACAGCCGACCCGAAAAGCATTCTGTCTCTTATAACCTCGGACACTCAGTTTGGTGATCCCTGCCGGCTTGTTATTTCCGGCGAAGGTGAAAAAGAGTTTGCAGCCAATTTTAAGCGTTTTCTGCTTGAAGATTTAAAGTTAAAAGAAGAAAAAGCACTGGAGATGGTGCCGGCAGCCGCTGCTCTAATTCCAAGACTGGTGCTGGCTGAGAAAGAAATGTATCTTACCGGTCACCCGGCCTCACCCGGCCTCGCTTCAGGAAAAACTTTTCTCTTCGTTGCTGGTTTCGACTGGGATAATCTTGTGGGTGAAGAGGCTGGGCTTGAGCCTGTCTCCCCTCAGGCCGAGAAAGAAGCTTTTCGCCAGGCTAGCCGACGGGTCCAGCAGGAAATAGAACGTCTTCTTCCAGAAAAAAACGGGGTCGAACGAAATATTCTTCAGGTTCATCTGTCGATCATTACAGACCGGACTTTTATTGAGCGGGTGATAAACCTCATCGACCAGGATAAATTTCCGGCCAGCCGGGCTGTCTATCTGACTGCTAAAGAATTCAGCCAGCAACTACTGGAGGCCAAAAGCCAGTATCTACGAGAAAGAGCAGCTGACATTCAGGATGTCACCAGGCGGCTTTTGGAACAGCTGGGTGGCCCAGCCCCCATCAGGTTGAGAGCCAGCCTGAGTGAACCGGCGATCATTGTAGCGACAGATCTTTTTCCTTCAGACTTTTTAAGTCTTAAGCCAGAGCTGGTGCTGGGATTAGTCCTGGAAAAAGCTGGACAGACCTCCCATACGCTGATTATGGCCAGAGGTCAGGCTATACCGGCCGTAACCGGGGTGGATCAGGCTTGCCGCCGGCTACGAGCGGCTGAAGAAGTAATTCTCGACGGGAATCGGGGAGTCATCGTTGTTTCCCCGGGTGAAGCGATGAGGAGATATTATCAAAAGGAGATGGAAGCTGAAAACCTTCTTCATCAGCGGCGCCAGCAGCTGGCTGCCTTGGCCGGTCTAACCGCTGATGGGCGGAAAATAGAAATAGCGGCTAATATCGGACGGCCGGAGGAGTTGCCTAAGGCCTGGCGCGATGGAGCAGAAGGGATAGGAATATTCCGCACCGAGCTTCTCCTTTACGGTAAGCCGACGCTTCCGACCGAAGAAGAACAATATTTGCTTTATAAAAAGGTAGCAGAAGAAGCTTCTGGCCGACCAGTAATTATCAGGACTTTTGATATCGGCGGAGATAAGCCCATACCTTCTCTAAGCCTGCCCCAGGAACCGAATCCTTTTCTTGGATACCGGGGGATTAGAATCTATCAGGAAAATTATGATCTTTTCCGCCATCAGGTCAGGGCTATCCTGAGAGCAGCTGTCTTTGGCCAGCTCAGAATCATGTTTCCCATGGTTAGCCTGATCGAAGAAGTGCGCTGGCTTAAGGGGAAAATGGCAGAACTGGCTGAGGAACTTAAAGCGGAGGGCCTCCCTTTTCAAGACCGGATTGAAACAGGCATTATGCTGGAAGTACCTTCAGTTGCCCTTCTGGCTGATAAGTTTGCGCAGGAAGTTGATTTTTTCAGTGTTGGCTCGAATGATCTCATTCAGTACTTTTTTGCCGCTGACCGGAGTAATCCAAAAGTCAGATATCTGAGTCAGCCCTTAAATCCGGCTCTGTTGAGGCTTTTGAAAGGGGCGATTGAGCAGGCTCATGAAAAAGGGAAGTGGGTTGGACTGTGCGGAGAAATAGCTGGTGATTCCAACCTGGCTCCGATTTTTGTTGGTCTGGGTTTTGATGAGCTGAGTATGAGTTCGGGTTTTATTCCCGAAGTCAAGGCGGTTGTTTCCAGACTGAAGACCGATGTCTGTCAGCAACTGGTGAGAAAAGCCATGGCAGCGGCTACGGCCAGCGAAAATGAAAGACTCCTCCAGCAATTTTACCAGGAGCATTTTTCTCAGGAGGTAATAAGTCCAGAGCTGGTTGTGCTTCGGGCAGACTGCCGGTCGAAGGCTGAAGTCCTGCAGGAAATAGCCATCAGACTTCAACTGGCCGGCCGGGTGGACAATAGAGCCAGGTTTGAACAGGCTCTGTGGAAAAGAGAAGATGATGTGGCTACCGATATTGGCTTCGGGCTGGCCATCCCTCACTGCCAGTCAGAAGCAGTCAGAACGCCGACGATCGTAGTTCTCCGCTTAGCTCAGCCGGTGGACTGGCAATCGAAAGAAGGGTTGCCGGTTGATCTTATTGTCTCTCTGGCCATTCCAGCTGGCGACAGAGTCAGTCAACAACTGTCTCTTTTGCCCAAACTGTCAAGAAAGCTAATCCATGAAGACTTTCGAGAAAGCTTGCGGCAGGCTCAGGATCCAGGCGAAGTTGTTTCTCTCATAAAAGAGGCTACGAGCTGATCAAAACTCTGTCTCTACTTCCTGGCTTTAAGCCTGCTACTCAGCCTGAGCAGTCAGAGTTCATTTTTTATCAGGCTCTTTTTTCTCCATCTTTTTGAATTCAAAAACTCCATTGGGCTGGATTGTTTCTAGCCCGGTAACTTCGCCCTTTGGCCCGAAAATAAAGCGAACTCTAATCAGCGGAGCCTGTTTTAAATAAAACTCATCTCCGAGATCAGGAACCAGCTCATACAGCGGTTGTCCGGGAACATAGAAAGTCAGGGTATTACCCTGTAAGCTGACTGTCGAAGCCTGATTCAACAGAACATAGCTGCCGGTGAGCTTTTTAAGAAATTGTGGATCATAGAAGCGTTCGTCCGGCCTTTTTTTGAAAAGGATCTCATCGGCTGCTGGCTCCAGCGGAACGGTGACTGCTGCCACCCGGCCGTTGGGATCCGTCTGAAAAGTTAGCCTGGTATCTTCAAAAACCGGGTCAGGGCTTTTCAAGCCATTAAAAGTGTCATAATGCCAGTGCTCAAGCGGGGTAGTAATCTCATTATAGGTAAAAGATAGTTTGCCGTCTTTCAGGTTGACCTTAAGTTCGCCATAACCAGGATGAAAGTAAGTTCCAGCATAGTCAGTCAGGGGATGAGAAGGCCTGGTACCAGCTACCCGTCGGGCAGCAGCTTTTTCTCCAGCCTTTTTACCGAGTTCTTCAGCTTGAGCCTGGTTTTTGATAGCTTCACCAATCCAGTCAACGGGCTCCAGCTCGAGCAATTTATCGGTTATGGTCTGGAGGAGAAGATCTGGCAGGACACTGCCGTTTCTATTGGTCAGGACAACAAAGCCATAGCCATCTTGAGGAAGGAAACTGACTAAAGCCGAGAAGCCATCAATGTTGCCTCCATGATAAACCCGCTGATGGCCCCGATAATAATCAACAAACCAGCCCAGGGCATAACTGGCCGGACTGATATAAGTTGTGACCGGAGTCCCGGCGATAGGCATATAAGGAAGATGCAGGTCTTCGAGGCTGGCTGGAGGCAGAAGCTGTTTTTCTCCGAATTTTCCGGAGTTGAGATGGACAATCACCCAGTTCGCCATCTCACGAACAGTCGAATTTATCGAACCGGCCGGCCCCATATTGGTCAGCTGACGGAAGGGGATGTTTTCGATCTTACCATCGCGATAAAGATAGGGCTGGGCATAGTCCTCGTCCTGCTGGGAAATTGAGACTGAAAAATTAGTTCTGGTCATACCCAGTGGTTCAAGGACCAGCTCCCGCACTGAGTCTTCCCAGGTCTTTCCGTTTAATACTTCCAGCAAATAACCGGCCGTCAAAAACATCAAATTGTTATATTGAAACTTTTGTCTGAGATCAGCAGTAAACTGCAGATAGGCCAAACGCCTGACCAGCTCTTCCCGCGAAGCCCGGTAATTGTTATACCAGAGGAGATCGTGGCGGGGCAGGCCAGAGCGGTGGGTGACCAGATCGCGAGGCGTAATTCTTTCCGTAATGACCGGGTCGGATAATTTAAACCAGGGAATATAATTCCGGACCGGCTCATCCCAGTTCATCTTACCCTCATCGGCCAGCCTGGCCAGGGCGAAGGTAGTAAAAGCTTTAGTAGTTGAACCTATGGCCAGGAGTGTATCAGGAGTCATGGGTAATTTCTTGTCGATATCGCGCAGCCCATAACCCTGAAGGAAGATGACGTCTTTCTTATTAACGACAGCCAGAGCTAAACCCGGGACTCTCAGCTCAGTCATAGCTTTGTTGATCGTTTCTTCCAGTGAGGTCAGAATGTTTTTCGCTTTAGCCACCGGATCTTCGCCCTTATTAAGATAAAAAGGAAAAGTTTGACCGGACTGAGTGTACCGGCCGCTGATTTTCGCGCCGCTATCATCAAGCTGGCCTTTAAAGACCGCATTGCCAGGAATTCCATAGATGGCGAAAGTTATCTCTTTCTCAGATACAGCTATATCAGTCAGCCGCAGGTCAAGGGCTTTCTGGACCGGAATCGAAATCAGCCCTTCCAGTTTTTTGTCCGGTGACAATTTAAAATCGACCAGAATCTCAAGCTTCATTCCAGGAAGCTCAATAGCTCCTTGCCAGTGGCCGACAAGCTTCTGTCCGGAGTCAGGGGCCTGAGAAAAAAGACAGAGCAGACCAGCCTGAAAAAGAATTAAAAACAAAATCAAGACTTTAAGCCTGAATTTTTTATGCTCCATTTTACCCTCCAGGAAATGGTCCATTCATTTAATTTCAAACAGATAGAACTTAATTTATTTCGGCTGGAAATTCAAATGAAATTTGCCCGAGAATGAACTTTTTATTGATGATTTTCGTCTATCACTAGGAAATGATTAGATTTACTTTCTAGATCATGAGGAGGAAGGATGTCAGACGAAAATAAAAATTATAGAATCACGAAGATTAGAAGCCTGAGCCTGCTTACAATCATGTTGCTTTTTACCTCTGTCCTGCTGATTAGCTGTGAGAATTTCATTGATTCTGATTACAGGTTTGAAGAGATTTTTTCCAGGACCATTACTCTTAAGGAAGCAGGCTCTTTTTCGCTGGAAAATGTTAACGGCTCGGTAACTGTCACCACTTCGCCTTCCAGAGAAGTAGTCATCAAGGCGACCAAGCGCGCTAAACGAGAAAAGAGTGACCTGGATAAAATCAAAATTGAGGTTATCCAGGGGGAAAGATCAGTCAAGGTTGATACCATTTATGAGAAAAAAAATCTCCGGGCAAAAGTTGATTATGATATTACTGTGCCTGAAGGCAGTGCCCTGGAACTGGTCAGGACCGTTAACGGTAAAATCGTGATTTCGGGTAAATATGACCGGGCAGAGCTTAAAACAACCAATGGCAGCGTCGAAGCCAGAGGAGATTTCAGCCGGCTGGAGGTCAGTACCACTAATGGTTCGATAGCGGTGATTGGAGTTAAGGGGAAGATTGATTTAAGAACTACCAATGGCAGCATCAAGGCTGAACTCAATGAACTTTCAGCTGATTTCAGAGCCAGAACGACTAACGGCAGTATCAGACTGGCTCTCGGTCGCGAAGCCGATGCCCGACTTATTGCCAGGACAACCAACGGCAGTATTAAAGTTGAATATCCGGTAACGGTAGAAGGTACGGTGTCCAGAAGAAGACTGGAAGGCAAGCTGGGTCGAGGTGGCGAAATCACAGTTTCTCTCGAGACAACCAACGGTTCGATCAATCTGGCCAAGTTATAATAACAAGTTATAATAAATAGAAATCGTCTGGCTACTTTATACTTATAATCGCTCCTGGTCAGGGGGCCAGCTTTCGTTCCTTGAGGTCTAAAACAGGCTTCTGCTCCTGGACTTTATGTTTCTTTCTGTTGATGGTTAACTCACCCTGGCTATCCAAAGTGACTACCCGTTGCCTTTGGTGGTAATGTTCCGAGCCTCCGGCATCCCGTTTAAAGCTGATAAAAGCTGTTGGTTGATACTCGCCTTAAATAGATAAATTTTTAATCCTTATTTTCCATAACTTCTTTTCTTCATTCCAATCATCGAGCTGAGCTGGCCGACGAAAAAGGTGAGATGTCGCGAAGTTTTTTGATGACACCAGGCAGGACCTCAAGGACATAATCCACTTCTTCTTCAGTGTTATAAATACTGAGAGAGAATCTGATAGTGCCATGGGCAAAAGTGAAAGGAATCTTCATGGCCTGTAAGACATGGGAAGGTTCAAGTGACCCGCTGGAGCAGGCTGAGCCGGTAGAAGCGCAGATGCCATAATCGCTTAAGAGGAGCAAAATGGATTCGCCTTCGACAAACTCAAAACTGACGCTCAGAGTATTTGGCAGGCGCCGAGCCCGGGCTCCATTTATTTTGATATCTGGAATCCTTTCTAATAATCCTCTCTCCAGTCGGTCTCGCAGCTGGCCGACATAACTCTGCTCCCTTTCCAGGTTGTTCAGGGCCAGCTGGCTGGCTGTGCCCAGGCCAATTATTCCAGGAACGTTTTCGGTTCCTGCTCGGCGTCCATTTTCCTGATGACCGCCCCGCAAAAAAGGCACAAATTTAGTTCCCTGTCTCACATAGAGAACTCCTATCCCCTTGGGAGCATGAAGCTTGTGGCCGGAGATGGAGAGCAGATCAATCCGGCTACCCGCCAGATTAATAGGAATTTTACCTGCTGCCTGGACGGCATCTGTATGGAAAAGAACGCCTTTCTCGTGGGCTATTTCCGCTGCTTTTTCCACCGGCAAAACCACGCCAGTTTCATTATTGGCCCACATGATGGAGACAAGGGCCGTTTCCGGTCCCAGGGCTTTCTCCAGTTCATCGAGATCAAGCTGACCTTCTTCGTCAACGCTTAAGTAAGTTACCCGGTAGCCCTGCCTTTCGAGATATCGGCAGAGATTGTAGATAGCCGGATGTTCGACAGAGGTCGTAACAATGTGTTTTTTTTCAGGAAAAGTGTTTAGAGCTGAATAAATGGCGGTTGAATCACTTTCGGTACCACAGCTGGTAAAGATGATTTCTTCTGGCTGACAGCCCAGCAGGCTGGCCACCCGGCCTCTGGCCGCTTCCAGGTGTTTTTTTACCTGGCCTCCGAACTGATGAATGCTGGATGGGTTGCCATAAAGTTCGGTCAAAAATAAGTCCATAGCTTCTTTGACCTCAGGACTAACCCGGGTAGTGGCATTATTGTCAAAATAAATGATTTTATTCATCCTCTTTCCTTTCTGGCTATGACCTGGAGCCATTTAAGCTCAAACTGACCATAGCTCGAACCTTCCCGGCCGGCTCTTACTAAGCTCCAGCTACCGGCCTTCAGAGAAGGACTATTTCCAGGTTTTCTGCTGCCTTTTCTCTTAAAGCTTTTTCGACCACTTCCTTAAAAGTCTGACTGGCCAGCTGGCAACCGGAACAGGCTCCTAAAAACCTGACTTTGACCGTCTGGCCTTCCAGATCTACCAGCTCCAGCCAGCCACCATCCTGCCTCAATTTCGGATTTATTTCTTCTTCGAGGATTCTCTCGATGAGTTTAATCTTTTCAACAGTGGTTAATTGCTGAAAAGGTAGCTGTCCTTGCCTGGCCCAGTAATCTTTAAGGATTTTTTCAATTTCTCCTCGACACTGACCGCAGTTCCCGCCGGCCTTGGTATAGTCGGTGACCTGTTCAACGGTCTTCAGGCCGTTCAATTCGATCGCCTTTAAAATTGTTTTCTCAGAGACACTGAAGCACTTGCAGATTATTTTTTCCTGCTCTCCAGGGAAGACTTTTATGCCCTTTTTAGTGTAATAATTTTCAATAGCCGCCTGCAGAGCTTCCATGCCCATCACCGAGCAATGCATTTTTTGCTCGGGGAGTCCGCCCAGATAATCAGCAATTTCTTTGTTGGTTATTCTGGCCGCTTCCTCCACTGTTTTCCCTTTGATCATTTCGGTCAGAACGCTGGAAGAAGCTATGGCGCTGGCACAGCCAAAGGTCTTAAACTTAGCATCTTCTATTAAATGATTCTCAGGATTAATTTTCAGGGTTAGTTTCAAAACGTCGCCGCAGACGATACTGCCCACTTCGCCCACAGCATCAGGGTTTTCAATTTCCCCGACATTGCGCGGATTTTTGAAATGTTCCATAACTTTATCGGTATAATCCCACATTTTTTCTCCTGACAGCTGCTGTTTTTTCCTCTCTTTCCAGTATAGAGTCCGCTGGCTGAACTGTCAATTTACCATCAGCCGGTTTTCCTCCCAGCCTCGAGGTGAAACTGCAAATAGGGACCAGAATTTAAGGTCAGAAGAATAAATCGCGAGGAATGTTTTATCTGGCTTCTGATAGCTGGCGCAGGGTTTCCTGCAGCTTCCTGACGATGGGGGGAGTCGGGAGGACTTCATAAAGAATTTTCTGGCCAGGGAGGTCACTATCATAAAAATTTCTGGTAGCTTTTTTATCAAACTGGAGAGAACCACCCTTGAGAGCCAATCCGGCAAAGAGCCCTTTGCTTTTTGAATAAGAATAAATTTCAGCTTCCATTTCGAGATCGGTGCTGGCTTCAGCGCTGCGACCAATCGGGCCGGCGGTGACGCTGAGATCGGCGCCCAGAGTAATCTTATTTCCAGCTATTTCTTCCACTCCCCGGCGGCTTTTAAAAACCAGGACAAGGTCGGCTTTCTGAACGCCCAGCTGCAGGCCAAAACTTCCTCCGGCCAGCTTGATAAAAAGTGGATTGCTCCAGCTGCCGTCTTCCTTTTTAACCATGGCAATTCCGCTTCCGTACTGTCCGCCCAGAGCCCAGGCAGCCTTAACCACTCCCGGCAGGATGGCCAGGCCTTGAGCTTTTTTCAACAGGCTGATGGGAATTCCCTCGTCTTTCATAGTGGCCAGTTCCTTGATTACTTCGAGAGATCTTTCAATTTTGTCTTCTCCTGGACGGGAGGCAGATTGATCATCAGCCAGAAGGGAATTGAAAACCAGAAAAAGAAAGGCTAGCGACACAGCCAGAGATAAAAGGAGAGACTTTGTTTTCTTACCCATATTTTTCCCTTTCTTTAATCATCTTATAGCAGTCGAAAAAAATCGGCAATCAAGAATTTTCACCCAGTTCTCAGCAGCCAGGGCAGCAGCTCACCCGGGTTATATTTTTATAAGCTATGAATCAATTTTGTCCGTCGGGTAGCGGTTTTTTCTCTGGGGAGCGAGGACTTAAATAATAAAAAATCAATCCGGATAAAGTCAGAAGTACCCCGGCCAGCGATTCTTTTGGGCGGTAAATCAGACCGTAGATCAGGATCCAGGCCTGAAAGGTCAGAAAAATGATCGGCGTCAGCGGGTAACCCCAGGTGCGATAGGCGGGCTTCACTTTGGGCTGAGTCTGCCTGCTCTTCATGACTCCGAGGACAGTCAGGAAGGTAAACAGGTTAAGAGTGAAGCCGGTAAAGATGATCATTTTTTCAAAACTGGAGGTCAGTATATAAAGAGTAGAAATCAGTCCCTGGATCAAAACCGCCAGATAAGGAACCTCTCTCGAATTAAGTCTGGCCAGCCAGCGAAAGTAGTGATAATCTTCTCCGACTGTCATTGAGACCCTGGGTCCGGCCATGGTCATAGAAGAGATTGAAGCCAGCAGAAGGAGCGAGATAACAGCCGACATAATGGCTCCTCCCTGCGGTCCGAAGATGGCTGAGGCAAAAAGGTGACCGACCTCGACTTTGCCAGCCATAACTCTAATCGGGATATTTTTCAGAAAGACATAGTTGAGGAGAACATACAGGATGATGACCAGGCCGGTACCGGAAATCAAGCTGAAGGGCAGATTTTTTTCTGGTTTTTTCACCTCACCGGCAATGTAAATAGCGGCGTTCCACCCCGAGTAGGAGTAGGTGACGAAGTACATTGAAATAGCAAAAGCTGGGCTCAAAATATCTTTGATAGCCCGGTCATCCAGGGCGAAACTGACCAACCCGGGCTGAGCATGTCGCAGGCCGATAAATATCAGGAAAGCAATAACTGAAATATCGACCAGGGTAAAAATCAGTTGAACTCGCCCGCCTAAAACTTTATTTAAAGCATGGATGAGGGTAAAGATGAGAACCACGGCTACCGCTAAAAATTTGGCATTGTTCAGGCCAGGTAGCCAGCTGTTCATCCTGGTCTGGAAGGTTTCCCCGGCTGCCCTTTGAAAATAAGCAGCAAAAGCCATGGCTGAGGCAGCGACCGGGGCGGCAAAAGTCACCAGGATGGATATCCAGCCGGCCAGAAAGCCCAGTGGCCGGCTAAACATGGTGGACAGCAGATGATATTCACCGCCACAGCGGGGCCATCTAACGGCGGCTTCGGCATAGGTCAGAGCCCCGGTTAAAGCCAGGACTCCACCCAGAATCCAGAGCAGAATAACAGCCAGACCGGAGGAAAGGCTGACCACCTGAAAACCAAGGCTGGTGAAGACACCTGTCCCCACCATGTTAGCTACGACCAGGGCGGCGGCTGTCCAGCCACTGAATTTATTTTTCATTTTTATTTTATTCGACCTGGCGTCCGCCGGATGGGTTTTTTTCAGCAATAATCAAGCTGTCCAGGTGGCTTCGCCAGTGATAGCCAAAATGAAAAGGCAGAGGCTTGACCCGGTCTTTATTTTCATAAGCAGCCTGAAGTTCCTTCTGTTCCATTTTAGAAAAATCCTTAACCGGGGCACCATAGCGTCCATAAAGTTTGATCTGCCGGTGGTCGGCCAGTAAGTACTTATAAGGAATGCCGCTATCATCCTGAATAATAATCTGGCTCTTGTTGAGCAACAACTGTCTCAAGTGTTGAAAATTTTTGAAGTGCAGCAGGTAGGAGGCCGATTTAATCAGGCAGGACCAGTGGTCGAGGCTGTTCAGATATGAAAAAAACTTAGTTCCTGGACCGAAACGTTCATCGGATAGATCGCAGGAGATATAATAAACTGTCTGGCTCTGGCCCGAGTCGGTCTGAAGGCAGGTCAGCTTGAAACCTACTGGCCTTTTTATCCTCTGTTTGGGACTAGCATATTCAGATTCAAAGGGCTGACCCTGCTCATCGAATTCAACTCTTTTCAGGTCAGTTAGTGTATGACCGGTCCTTTCCAAAAACAGGCAGAGAAGCGGCAGAACACCGTTGATCCTGCCCGGGTTGAGGTCTTCCGTCATTTCTCTGGTGATAAAATAACCTTTCTGAAAATAGTCAGATAAAATTGTTTGCAGATCGGAAAAATAGGAGGCCAGGGACCTGGTCTCAAAGTCATCTGGTCCGGGAAGATAACCACCTGGCTCCAGTCCCACCAGCCAATACACCTTGGCTTGCGGGAAGAAAGCCAGGGCGGTAACCAGATCCGGTCCGCCAAAGGGGTAAAAAAGAAAATCAGTTTTTTCTCTCTCCTCGGCTAGTTCAGATTTCGACCAGGCTTCTATCAGGCTGAGTTGTTCAGTTTCGAGCTTTTTCCAGGCTTGATCTAAAAAGGCCCGGTATTTAATCCAGGCCTGGTCCTCTTCGATGGCCTTAAGAGCTGGCTGTCCGGTTGGCAAGCCGCTGACCAGCCTGGCCAGATCATTCAGGGGCAAAACGGCCGGCGAGGTGCTGGCTGGAAAGAGAATCGGTAAAACTGCCGGCTCATAACCGGAGACCTCCTGCCAGTTCTGATCCTCTTTGGCCCAAAGTGAAAAAGCGCTATTTATTAGTAAATATATAAGAATAATAGACTTAAAAAGAATTGCTCTCGACCTCCCGCTCATCGGAGTGCTCTCTTTCTTCCAGATCAACATTAATGTTTAAGAATTATAATCTAATCAGCAGCGAGATCAAAGCCGGACAGCCGCTATCATTCTCAGCGGGTGTCAGTCGGGCGAGTTTTTCAGCGTTTAACGCTAGTAGCTTGATTTCTGGAGTCAAAGATCGCCAGTTGCTTTCAAATTTTATTGATAAGAAAATCGGGACATGATAACATTTGCTTAAATTACTGCTGCCACTGATTTCCCGCCGATGGAGGAAAGAGACAGCCGGCTAATCAATTATAAAAAATAATAAAGATTTCAGCTCGTTTTAGATGATAGGAAATGAGTCCGGCTTGAAATTGACTTTAAATTTATAAAGGGAGACGGAGCTTAAATGCACTTAAAAAAGCCTTCTGGTTTATTTACCTCTCTGGCTTTGATCCTCCTCCTGGCCGGCGGGCTGGCCGGGCAAAAGGCAGGAAGAAATTTTAATCCCAAAAGGCCGCCTCAAGCCAGACCGCCCAGGGTGGAAAAAGTAATTATTGGTTATTATCCGTGTGAGAAACGAACCGTTGTTGATCATCGCCAGATCGATTTCCATTATCTTACTTATCTGATTGAAGCTTTTACCTGGCCCGACCGTGATGGTCACCTGCTGGTCAGCTCCGACTTTATTTATCCCGAGCTGCTGGCTGCTGCCCACGAAAAGGGGGTTAAGGTGATTATGAGCATTGGCGGCTGGGGAAATTGTGATGGTTTCCCGCCGATGACTACTTCGGCCGAAAAACGTTCAAGATTTATCGCCGAGGTTTTAGACTTCTGTCTTCTTCATGGTTATGATGGCGTTGATCTCGACTGGGAATTTGTCTCCAATGAAGAGGAAAAGGCGGGCTTCTCTTCACTGGTCAAAGAACTGAGTGCTCTTCTTAAGGCGCAAAATCCGCCGCTTCTTCTCACCCTCGCTGCTCCGGCCGGTCCTTATTGGGGTCGCTGGATTAACTTTGAAGAGCTTCATCCCTATTTTGATTTTATCAGCTTCATGACTTATGACTATCATGGCCCCTGGACAGATCATGCCGGCCATAATTCGCCTCTTTATACCTGCCTTAACGATCCCTGCGGCTCAGTTGATGATACTTTTAGTTATGCTTTAATCAGGGAGATTCCTTTAAAGAAAATTCTGCTGGGCATTCCTTTTTACGGGAGATCATTTGAGACGACCGGGCTCTATAAGCCGGCTACTAGCAGTCAATATTACGTCTATTCTGAAATAAAAAAGCTCATGGCCTCCGGCTGGAAGTACAACTGGGACGGCTGTGCCCAGGTCCCTTATCTTTTGAGCCCGGATAAAAAAACACTGCTCTCTTTTGATGATAGAAAATCCATTCAAAAGAAAGCACAATACCTGCTGGCTAAGAAGGCGGCCGGCTTTATCATCTGGGAAATTACTGCCGATGTGGTCAATGGTCGGTCGGAATTACTGCCGGTAGTTTATCAGTCCATTAATTATCAGGGAGACAAATAAAAATCGTCCGGCCGAAGGCCTGTTACTGTCACTCGTGAAAGAAGAACAGTGGCGGAAAGTTGTCGGGAGTGAGGGACGGGTGAGGCAGGAAAGGTTTTTGAGCCATGAAAATGAAGATAAGGTTCTCATGAAGAACAGTAAACGGCGAGACTGGCTGGCCAGGTCAGAACAGAGTGCTGGCTTTAGCCATAGGCAAAGAGGAGTGTAAGTTATGAAGAAAAAATTTATGGAAAAAATTATTTTGATTTTAAGCTGTCTGTTTCTGGCCCTACTCATCTGTCCATTCTTAACTGCCACCCGACAAGCCAGCGAAGCAGGCATTGAACCTCAGAGCTTAAAGCAAAAGGCCGATTTCTTCCCCGTTTCAGTCTGGTATACCGGGGGGAAAGTCCGCGCTCCCATGATAGAAAAAGTCACGCCAGCTTCAGCCGCTATCTGGAAAAAAGATCTGGAGCAAATAAAAAAGCTTGGTTTTAATACCGTCCGCTGCTGGATTGAATGGGCTTACAATGAAAAGGAGGAAGGGCATTATGATTTTTCTGCCCTGAGCCTCCTGACGGATTTAGCGGGAGAGATTGGGCTAAAAGTTATCTGCCAGGTTTATATTGATTCCGCTCCTGACTGGGTCGGGCAGAAATATCCCGACTCGGCTTTTGTGGCCTCCAATGATTTAAAAATTCATTCACAGGCGGCTCCCGGCTATTGTTTTGATCATCCCGCTGTCCAGGCTAAAATTCTTAACTTTTTTAGCGCCGCGGCCAGGGCGGTCAAGGGTAAGCCGGCTTTTTATGGCTGGGATCTGTGGAGTGAGCCCCACATTATTAACTGGTCTGAGGTTTATCATCTGGGCAACCTGAGTTATCTTCAGTTTTGCTATTGTCCCTCGAGCCAGGCCAGGTTCAGGCAGTGGCTCGAAAAGAAATATGGAACGATCGAAGCGGTCAATGAAGCCTGGCACCGCACGTTTAAATCCTTCTCGGAGGTTGAGCCACCTCGCTTTGGCACTATTCTGACCTATACCGACTATCTTGACTGGCAGGAATTTATTACTGATAAACTGGCTGAGGATCTGGCTCTTAAAGCCCGGGCTATCAAGCAGGTTTTGCCGGAAACAGTGGTGACCAGCCATTCGGCCATTCCAGGGTTGTTCAGCCAGCCAGCCTGGGACGGAACCCCTGATGACCGCAAGATGAATAACAGCGTTGATTATTATGGCGTTTCCATCTATCCGAAGCATGCCGGCGCGCTGCGTCCCTGGTCGCCTTTTTTCAGAGCGGCTGGAATTGATTTTGCCCGCTCGATGGCCTGGAAAAACCGTGGCTTTTATGTCGGCGAACTTCAGGCCGGTTATGGCGTTTTCGGCCTCAAGGTCAGTGTACCGGTGACGGCTGATGATCTTCGCGACTGGATGTGGAGTCTCATCGGAAGTGGAGCTCGGGCCATTAATATTTATGCTTACTATCCCATGTCTACTGGTTATGAAGCCGGTGGTTACGGGCTGGTTGATCTTGATAGCAGGATCACGCCCCGAGCGGAGGCAGCCGGAAAAATTGCCGCCCTTGTTAGCCGGAACATGGATTTATTTTTAAAAGCTCAACCGCCGCAGGCCGAGGTAGCCCTCATTTATAACCGTCTGTCTCAAATGGCTGGCGGCCAGCAGTCCTTTACTTCTGAAGGCCGACCGGTCGGCTATAACAGTCTGAGCGAATCTCTCCAGGGTCTCCATCGGGCCTTTTATGAGCAGGGAATTAAGGTTGATTTTCTGGATGTGAGTGATTTGAAAGAAAGGGCAAAAAACTATCGTCTGATAATTCTGCCTTATCCCATCATGATTTCCCGTCCTTATATCAGTGAATTGATCAAATATGTGGAAGACGGCGGGACACTGCTGTCTGAAGCCAGAGCAGGCTGGCTGGATGAAAAAGGACAGGCTTTCACCGTTATTCCGGGTGGTGGGCTCGACCTGGTTTTTGGCTGTCGGGAAGCAAGACTTCTGCCGGTAGAAAAAACCGGTCGAATGATTATCAGCCAGAGTCACCCGGCTTTGCCCTATCTTAAAAAAGGTGATGAGCTGGACACAGTCTTTTTTGAAGAAAGTTTTGAGGTTAATGATCAAAAGGCCGAGGTCCTGGCCAGAAGTCAGGATGGTCAGCCACTGCTTGTTTTAAAATCACAGGGACAGGGACGGGCTCTTCTGGTCGGCTCTTTCCCCGGTCTGGCCTATCATCATTTTGGAAACAAGAACAATCAACGATTTCTCGCCGGACTGGCTGAATGGCTGGGAATAAAAGCCGAGCCGGAGATAAAGGTTTCTCCAGCCGGTTCAGCCGTTGAAGCCCGCTACCTCCATGGGCCTGATTATCGCCTGCTTTTTGTCTTCAATCGCAGCGCTGAAAAAGTTAAGAGCGAGCTGCTGCTGCTTTTGCCCTGGAAGGGAGCCAGCTGCCAGGATCTGGAAACGGGCCAGACGATGACTGCCGGCCGGCAAGGCGATCGCACCTCTCTGGGCCTGGAGCTTGAGCCTCAGCAGGTGCGGATTTTCCTGGTACGAAAGACGGGTGAATGATGGCCGCTAATAAGGGCTCAGGCAGAACAGAAAAAAGAATGGAAAATAGAAGACTGGTCCTCGGAGCTATTGATATCGGCGGGACAAAAATTGCTTCGGGGCTGGTCAGCACCTCCGGCCAGGTGCTTTACCGGGCTCAAATCGAAACTCCTGTCGCCGGAGGAAAAGAAGCAGCCGAAGCGGTTGCTTCCCTGGCCCTTCAGCTTCAAACCGAGGCGGGAAAAAGGAAATTTGAGCTCGGTGCGGTCGGCCTCTGTGTTCCCGGTCTGGTCAACCCGGCCTCGGGCCTCGTCTGGGCGCCAAATATCAAGGGCTGGAAAAATGTTAAACTACTGCCCTGGCTCCAAAAAAAAGTTGATTGTCCGTTGTCAGCCGTAAGCGACAGGACAGCTTATGTCGAAGGTGAGGCCTGGCGAGGTGCAGCTCGGGGTAAGAAGAATGTCATCTATCTGGCCGTTGGTACAGGCATCGGGGCTGGCCTCATGGTTGATGGCCATGTCATCCATGGTCAGTCTGACCTGGCTGGTGCGGCCGGCTGGCTGGCGCTTAATCCGGAGTTCAAACCGGCTTACAAAAAGGTAGGCTGCTTTGAGGCTGAGGCGGGCGGTCGGGCTCTTTATCAAAAATCAAAGGAATTTATCCAGAAGCAGCCTGAAGTTCTTCTTTCACCGCAGCCGCGCCATTTCGGAACAGTTGAAAACCCGGTCGAGTTTCTGTGTGAAGCAGCCCGGGCCGGTCAGATGGAAGCGGTTAAGGTGGTTGGTGAAATTCAAAAGTATCTGGCGATGGGGGTAGCCAATCTGGTCAGCCTGTTCAATCCGGAAATGATTGTTCTGGGCGGTGGTCTGTTTAAGTCAGCCGATCTTTTTTTTGAGCCGGTTAAGAAAAAATTTAAGCTCTGGGCTCAACCGCTGGCTGCAGAGGAAGTGGAAATTGTTCTGTCTTCGCTGGGGCAGGAAGCAGCTCTACTTGGTTGCGCCCGGTCGGCCTTAATGTTGCTTAAGGACCGGGATGAGATTGATAAAGGCAGAAAAAAAGCAATAGCCAGGAAAAGGATAAGCGCAAATAACAATAATAAATTTAAAAAAATAAAAAATTAAAAAAATAAAAGTAACAAAACGAAAGGAGAAAATTATGTCCAGCGTTAAATATTTAGAAAAAATTAAAGCTATTATTTCTAAAATTCAAAAAACTCAGGCGGATAAAATCCAGAGGGCGGCAGAGCTCATGGCCGAGGCTATCGGCAGTGGCCAGCGGGTTTATCTTTTTGGCAGTGGCCATTCGGTCATACCGGTCATGGATGTCTTCCCGCGTTATGGCAGCTTTGTTGGTTTTTATCCTCTTTATGATCCGAGGCTTATGTGGCATAACGTCATCGGGCCAGGTGGAGCGCGAGAATTGCTCTGGATTGAAAGACAGGAAGGTTATGAAAAGATTTTCCTTCAGAGCTATGATTTCAGGCCGGGCGATGTGATTATCATCTTCTCTCATGGCGGGCGAAATGCCGCTCCGATTGAAGTTGCTCTGGGGGTCAAAGCTAAAGGAGTTAAAGTCATCAGTGTCTCCAGTCAGGCCAATATGAAAGTTTCCAGACCGTCACATTCTTCTGGTAAATTTTTGTCGGAACTGGCTGATATTGCTATCGATAATTGCGTTCCGCCCGAAGATGCTCTGGTGGATGTTGGTCAACCGGAAAAAATCGGGGCAGGTTCGACTGTAGCAGCTGTCTCGGTAGCCATGTCGCTGGTCGCTGAGACTGGTGCCCGGCTGGCTGCTCGTGGTCAGCTGACCCCAACTTTTGTTTCTCCCAATGTGCCAGGAGTGGCACCTGACCACAATGACCGGGTTTATGAGGCTTTTACCCGCTTTTTTTACAGCCGACCATTAAAGCCAATAAATAGCAAACGACCTGGAGGAGATAAAAAGGTAGCTGGCCATTCAAAAAGAAAAGTCAGAAAAATGAAAAAGGCTTAAAGCTTCGGGTGCGGTTTAAAATTGACTTGCAGGCCAAAATGAGTCAGAAGATAATGGAAGGGCTGATAAAAAATAGGAAAGACAACAGAGGGAAGGTCCCAGCCCATTTTTAGCCTGAGAAGTTTTTTCTTGAGGGAGGAGAAAGAATGAATAATCTCCAGAATGATGAAGAGAAAGAGATAGTGGAAAGAGCCGAAAAAGAAGAAGAGGGCAGTAAGCTTCAGAACTTGGGCCGAAAATTGACAGCCGCCAGCTCAGCCGGCATTTTTATTTTCGGCATTGTTATGGCCATTCTGGGCGCCATCTTACCCCAGCTCACCTCGCTTCTCCATCTGGATAAAGCCCGGGCTGGCAATCTTTTCTTTTTTATGAATCTGGGAATGCTGGCGGCTTCTATTGTTTTTGGCCCGCTGGTGGATAGATTTGGTTTTAAAGTCTTTTTAGCTGGAAGCTCACTGCTGGTCAGCCTGTCTTTTGTTGGTCTGGCTTTTTCGGCCAGCTACTATCCCGTGCTTTTGTCTGTTATTGTTCTTGGTTTAGCCGGTGGGGTGATCAATGGTGGCAGCAATGCCCTGATTAATGATCTTCATCCTTCCCGGCGAGCAGCCGCTTTGAATTTCCTGGGGATTTTTTTTGGCATCGGAGCCATGCTTATTCCTCTCATTATCGGCACTTTTCTTAACCAGCTGGGATTGCGCTCTGTTATTCTGATAGCAGCTGGTTTGAGTCTTATCCCTTTTGTTCTTTTTTCTGTTTTTTATTTTCCCCGGCCCAAGCAGCCCCAGGGCTTTCCTTTGAAAGAGATTAAAAAAATTGCCAGCTCGAGGCTTCTCTGGCTGGGAGCCTTTATTCTTTTCTTTGAATCCGGTAATGAATTTGCCATTGGTGGCTGGCTGACCACTTTCCTTCAGGAAAAATTTCAATTTGGCCTTAATGAAGCAGCTCTGGTCCTGTCCGGCTACTGGTTTTTTTTAATGGTTGGACGCCTGACTTTTCCGCTTCTCAACCGCTGGCTGAAAAGAGACACAATTGTTTTTATCAGCGCTGCTCTGGCCCTGGTCTCAGTCAGTGGCTGGCTGCTTTCGCCTTCTAAAGGCCTGGCAGTAGTTTTTTCTTTCCTTACCGGTTACGGTCTGGCTGCCATCTATCCAACCACTCTGGCTGTTATTGGCGATGAGTTTCCAGCTTTTTCAGGAACAGCTTTTTCTCTGGCCATCAGCACCGGTCTCCTCGGTGGTATGATTTCACCCTGGTTGGTCGGTCAGATCAGCCAGCATTATTCGCTTCAAGTTGGCCTGCTTGTCCCCGTTTTCAACCTGTTTTTAATTATGGTTCTGCAAACCATTCTTACCAGGGAAAGGTCAGACCAGAAAATTTTTGGAGCAAAAAGTTGAAAAATTAAATAGTACGTGATGATACTTGATACCTGTGGAGAATAATGTGAGTAAAATTAAAATTATAAAAAGTAAATTAAGTCTATGAACAGAAAGAGGGTAAAAATGGCATCAGAATCAATAAAACCGACAGGATCAAGGAGAGCCAGCTGGTGGGGCATCAGCCTGATTTCAAGCTTGCTTCTGGTTTTCTCTCTGCTGGCGCCCGGACTGGTTGAGGCTCAAGAGCAGGCCGTAGAGCTTATCGTCCGTGGAGATGACCTGGGCATGACGCATTCGGCCAATGAAGCTTTTGAGCTGGCTTTCAAGCGTGGGATTATTACCTGTGGCGGGTTGATTGTTCCTTCTCCCTGGTTTGAAGATGCGGTCAGAAGATGTCTCGAACATCCTGATTGGTCAGTGGGCGTTCATCTGTGCGTCAATGCTGAGTGGAAAAACTACCGCTGGCGGCCAGTTCTGCCTTATGATCTGGTTTCAAGCCTGGTCGACGGAGATGGATTTTTTTACCCCACAGCTGAAGCTTTTCTGGCCGCCGGACCGAAGGTGGAAGAAGTGGAAAAAGAGCTCAGGGCACAAATTGAGCGGGCTTTAGCCTGTGGACTTAAACCTGATTATCTCGATACCCACATGGACAGCCTGGAATCAAAAGAAGAATTCAGACAGGTGGTCAAAAAACTGGCTCAGGAATATGACTTACCCGTCTCGGGCTGGTGCGGTGAAAACCGGGAATTCTTTGATATTTATAATGTTGCGCCGGAAGAAAAAGAAAAGGTCTTAATAGAGAAGCTTAAAAGTGCCGGGCCAGGTCTTTATCTTCTGGTTGTTCATCCCGGGCTGGACACACCGGAGGAAAGGGCCCTGGTTGATCAAAATCCAGCTGGCCTCAAAAATGTTTACCGCTACCGTTCGTCCGAAGTCAGAGCGATAACCAGCCCGAAGGTCAAAAAAGTTATCAGCCAGAGAAAAATCAGACTGTTGAATTACCGCCAGCTAAAGGCTGAAGGCCGGGCAGTGGTCAGCTGATGGCTAGTGGCTTAAAGCCGGACCGAGCCCAGGTCTCTGCATCCCGAAAATTCAGGTCAATTCGTCAAAAGTGGTAAAATAGAAACCAGTTTGGATTTAAGAATGGAGTAAGACCATGACCAGACAGGTAATTAAAGGGAATCTGGTTTTGCCCGAAAAAGTGGTGGAGGCCGGTCTTCTTGTCATTGAGGATGGCCGGATAATGGAAATACTCGAAGCCAGCCAGGCTTCTAAGTTGTCCGGTCTGCCTGAAATTATTGATTACAGTGGTTTCTGGGTCACGCCTGGTCTCATTGATGTTCATCTTCATGGGGCGAGAGGCAAGGAAGCTATGGATGGCAAGGTGGAAAGCATCAGAGAAATGGCCAGGCATCAGGCCTCCTGTGGCGTGACGGGCTTTTTCCCGACCACCCTGACGGCCAGCCAGGAAGCGCTTCTTCGGGCCATTCAAGCGGTGAGAACGGCCAGCGAGGAAAGCTTGCCGGCGGAAGTTCTCGGCATTCATCTGGAGGGTCCTTATATCAGCCAGAAAAGGAAAGGCGCTCAGGATCCAAATTATGTTCGGGAAATCGAGGAGAAAGAAATTCGGGAGTTTCAGTCTGCTCTCCGTGATTTTAAAACCATGATTACCCTGGCTCCCGAGGTCGGACAGAATTTAAACTATATACCGGAACTGGTTAAGACCGGCTGGACGGTTTCGGTCGGTCATAGCGATGCCACCTATGATGAAGCGCTGAGGGGTTTTGCGGCTGGAGCCAGCCACGCCACCCATCTTTTTAATGCCTGGCGTGAATTTCATCATCGCGAGCCGGGAGGAATAGGAGCAGCTCTCGACGAAGATCAGGTCTCTGTGGAGTTAATTGCTGATGGAGTTCATATCCATCCTTCTTTCATCAGGCTGGCCATTTTCCGCAAAGGTGTGGATCGGGTCTGTCTGATCACTGATTCTCTGAAGGAAGTAGGCCTGCCTGATGGCACCTATGACTGGGGTGAACTGCAGGTAGTTCTCAAGGGCCGGGAAATAAGACTCAAGGATAGCGGCGTTCTGGCTGGTTCGGTGCTTCATCTCAATCATGGCATGCGCAATGTCCTTAGCTGGACAGGGTTGTCGGTGCCGGAAGTGGTCAGAATGGCAACGTTGACTCCAGCCAAAAGTGTCGGGGTGGAGGCAATGGTGGGCAGCCTTGAGCCAGGTAAAAGGGCCAACCTGGCTGTTTTCGACAGAAACTTGGAGACGGTGGCGACTTTTGTCCGGGGAGAAAAAGTTTATTCAGGAGAAGGTGACCATTGCTAAGACTTCAACTTTAACCGGCAGGGACTTTAAAAAAACAGGGGAGGGGTAAGTAATGAGAAAAAAAACAAAAAGAGCAGCTGGTTTTATTCTGTTTTCTGTCCTCCTTTTTATCGGGCTCATCGGATTAACCTGGTTGACGGCGGCGGCGGTTGAGCGGCCTGACTCTGCTCAACGTCAAGGAAAAGCCGCTACTCAAAAGCCCTGGTCTGATTTTAAATTTCAGCCGGCCGGTCCTAACCTGGGTGGATTTCCTGCCTGTTCCTTTACCCGACCTTTTGGCTATAAAATGAAATCTTTCGGTCGGACCACAGCCGCCGGCAATATTGATAATAATGCCGAAGGTAGCGCCTGTCCCGTGGGTGGTTTGGGTGCACCTGGCTTTGAGTGGACAATAAGCGGTAATTTCCGTTACTGGTTTTTAAAATCGGGCTGGTATGTGGACGATAATCTGCCGGCTGATGCTTTTCATGTCTATATAAAAAAAGGCAGACAGAAAATTGTCCGGACAATAGCTACTGACCGCCCGGCATCTGTTCTCTCCAGCTGGCCGTATCTGGAATCAGCCAGTCAGGCAGATTATTATGCCCTTTATCCGCGAAGTGGAGTTTCGCTGGAAAAGATTAAAGACTGGCCGGTCAAGCTGGCTGTAGTGCAATTTTCCCCCGTTATTCCACATAACTATAAAGAATCAAGCTATCCGGCAGCTATTTATAAGTGGATAGCCAGGAATACTTCCTCTGAACCGGTTGAAGTCTCCATCCTGCTGACCTGGGAAAATATGGTCGGCTGGGAAACTCACTGGCCGGGTGGAACAGTGCCCGCCACTCAGTTTGTCTGGGATAAGAAGAGCCATGGTAACTACAGCGAATTTATATCTGCTGGCCCGAAGCAAGGCATAATATTTAGAGGCCGAGGACTTGATGTCAGGAGCGATTCAGGATTAGTAGGAACTATGGCCATCGCCACCCGGCAGGTGCCGGGCAGCGAGGTAACTTACCTGACTGATTTTGATCCGACTGGAGACGGTCGGGAAGTCATGGGGCCTTTTTCTTCGTCAGGCAAGCTACCTTCAGGAGAAGCAGGCAGCAATAAAAATTCAAGAGTGGCTTCGGCTCTCTGTCTCAATTTGAAATTGAGGCCCGGTGAGCAGCTGGAAATTCCCTTTGTTATCAGCTGGGATTTTCCTTATGACGAATTTGAAAAAGGGGTAAAATACAGAAAGAAATATACAGAATTTTTTGGCTCGGACGGGCAGCGGGCAATGGATATTGCCTTTGAAGCGCTGGATAAATATCAGGAGTGGGAAAAAGCCATCGTCGGCTGGCAGAAGGGAATTGTGGATCGAAAAGATTGGCCGCTGTGGTTCAAGCAGCTTCTTTTTAATGAGCTTTATGTTTTGAGTGAAACCAGTTTGTGGGAAGCGACGACTGATTTATTTACTTACCTCGAGAGTGCCGATTATTTAATGTACGGGACCTTTGATGTTGACTCCTATTGCTGGCAGATACTCGAACTCTGGCCAGAACTCGAGATGAAAAATATTCGCTTTTTTGCTCAGGCTTTAAACCAGCTTGACCCGACCTATAAAATTTATCAATACAACGAGACTTATCCGAATGAGGTCCCGGCCAGCAAAAAAGGTTATTACTGGAATATCAATAAAGAAAAGGGCATGATTCCTCATGACCTGGGCTCCCCTCGAGTTCGCCCCTTCGTTGTTCTCAATGCCTTTGACTGGCAGAATGGCAATGTCTGGAAAGATCTCAACCCAAAGTTTCCCCTGCGTGCTCTGCGTGACTATCTGGCTTTGGGCCGGCAGGATATTGACTTTCTGGCAGAATTGATGTCAGCCTCGGTCCTGGCTCTGGATACGCTGGAGAAAAAATTTGGTGACCCGGCGTCTCATCTTCCCCAAAACGAAGGTATCCCGGATCAAACCTATGATACCTGGCGAATGAAAGGGACCAGCGCCTATGTCAGCCTCCTCTGGCTGAGTTCGCTTCAAGCCGCCAATAAAATGGGCGAGCTGTTATTAGCCAGTGGTGTCGAAGAGCTAGGACGCCAGAAAATTAAAGACATCAGGAAAAAGTATGCCGAATGGCTAGAAGCTGGCCGGAAAGGCCTGGCCCGGCTCTGGGATTCCGAGCGTCATTATTTTCATATTGATGCTGAGACCGATGACATTATGACTGACCAGCTTTTCGGGCTGTGGTATGGAGCGATGATTGGCCTGGATAAACCTGAGCCTTTATTACCGGCCGAACAGGTTAGAGCCTGTCTCCAGACAATATTTAAAAATAATGTGGCCGGCTATGGCGATGGACTGATGGGAGCGGTTAATGGCCGCCATCGCGATGGCAGCCAGCTTTTGAGTCAGCAGGGTGATGAGGTCTGGGTAGGGACAGCTTATGCTTTCGCTGCTAACTGCTTTCTCCATGGGCTGGAGAAAGAAGGCTGGCAGGTAATTTACGGGCTTTACCGGGTAGTCTGGAGCCCGGAGGGACAGGGCTATTTTTTCAAAACGCCTGAGGCTTATCTTAATCCGGAGGAAAAGCTCTGGAATGATCCTGCTAAAAATTATGGCGAGAATCTTTTCCGGGCAATGAAATATATGAGGCCGGGGGCGGTCTGGGCAGCTTACCGGGCATTGCTTAATCTGGAATCAAATTAGACTGTATAAAAGACTGGATAAAAGGAAGTAAGAGAATCAGATTGATAAAATGAGAGAAATAAAAAGATCGGCTGACTATGAGGCGCCGCCATTTCATTTTATAATTTTGTGGCTAGTGGCTAATTGATGGAGTTTGGTAGATGAGCCAGAAAAACGCTAATAAAAGTCGAGCCAGAGCAGCTTCCGGAAGGGCCGCCGGGAGGAAGACCCACAAGCTTACTTTCCTGTTGTCGATTATTGTTCTGATAGTAATCGGCGTTTTTTTATATCAACGTGTTTTTCACCCCTCATCCTCTCTTCAGGATTTCTGGAAAAAGACAGGAGTTGACCAGCCAAATATTCTGCTGGTGACCCTGGATACGACCCGGGCCGACCATTTGCCTCTCTATGGGTATTCTGCCATTGAAACGCCGCATCTCAATGAACTTGGCTCAAAAGGAGTGGTCTTTGAGCAATGTGCTACCACTTCTCCTCTAACCCTGCCGGCTCACTGTTCGATTATGACCGGTTTTTATCCTCCTTACCACGGGGTCAGGGTTAACGGCAACAATGCCTTGAGGGATGACCTGACTACCCTGGCTGAAGTTTTTTCGTCTGCCGGTTATAGAACTGCCGCCTTTCTAGGTGCTTTTGTTCTTGATGGTCGCTGGGGGCTCAAACAGGGCTTCAATTATTATGATGACCATTTTGATTTAAAAAAATACAAGCAGCTTGATCTTGGCCTTGTTCAGAGGCCTGGTAATGAGGTGGTTGATTCGGCTCTGAGCTGGCTCGAAAAGAATCAGGCGGAGCCTTTTTTTGCCTGGGTTCATCTTTATGATCCACATCTCCCTTACCAGCCGCCAGAACCTTATTTTTCCAGGTACAATTATTCGCCCCCGGTCAGCCTTTATGATGGAGAAATTGCCTTTATGGATGAACAGATTGGTCGGCTTTCTAAGTGGCTGAAAGCCAATGGACTCGGGGAGAAAACCATTATCGTCCTGGTCGGCGATCATGGCGAAGGCCTGGGCGACCATGGTGAGCTGGCCCACGGCTACTTTATTTATGATTATGCTGTCCATGTTCCGCTCATCATTTCTACTCCCGACAAAAGGTTTCAAGGTAAACGCGTCTCTCTCGAAGTCAGTACAGTTGATATTTTCCCGACGATAATGGAACTGGCCGGTTTGAAAGTCAGGACTTCTCAGGGTCGCTCACTGGTTCAGATGATGGCGGGCAGGAAAGAAAAGGAAATCCCTGCCTACTGCGAATCGATGAGTCCCAGCTTACACTATGGCTGGAGTCCACTGCTGGGTTTAAGAACCAGTCAGTTTAAGTTTATAGATGCTCCACGGCCAGAACTTTATGACCTTAAAAATGACCCTGATGAGTATGTTGATGTTCAGAATAAAGTTCCTCAAGTTGGACTGGATTTTAAGAAAGACCTGGATTCTTTGCTGGAAAAAATCAGTCAGGGGGCACCTGAACCTCAAGCCGCTGACCTCGATGCTGAGACTGTCCAGCGACTGGCAGCTCTGGGTTATATTGGGGCCTCGGTCAAGCTCAAAACGAGGCCGACCGGGGAACTGGCTGATCCCAAGGATAAGCTGGAGGTTTATGAATTAATCCAAAGGTCAGGTGATTTGATCAATCAGGATAAATACCAGGAAGCTGCCGCCTATCTGGAAAGAGCTCTTGGTCTTGACCCGGCCATACCACAGGCCAGGCTGCTGCTCTCTACCTGTTATGCTGAGCTTGGCCGAAGAGATGAAGCTGCAAAACTTCTTGACAATATCCTGAAAGAAGATCCTGATTCTATTCAAGCTCTGATTGGATTGGCCAATCTATTGCTGGCAGAAGGGCGCGATGAGGAGGTTATTTCTTTAAGCAAGAAAGCTCTAGCCCTTGATGACAGGAATGTCCAGGCCTATACCCTGATTGGTGAAGTCTATCTGAAAAAAGAAGAGCCGGATAAAGCTTTATCCTACCTGGAAAAAGCTCTGGAGATTCAGCCTAAAATTACCAGGAATCAATTCAATTTAGCCTTATGTCTGGCCGGCCTCAAGCAGTATGATCGGGCCGAAATCTTACTTCAGGAGGTCCTTAACGACTATCCTCGTTTTCCACTGGCCAATTATCATTTAGGCTTGCTCTATGAAGAACAGGGCAAACTGGCTGAAGCCCAGCAGGCTTATGAGAAGGAGATAGAATATTATCCCAATCATTTCCGGGCGAGGTTTAACCTGGGCAAAATCCTGTTGGCCAGAGGTGATTTCGATGGGTATATGAAACAAATGGAAAAAGTTATAGAATTCGCTCCAGAGGAAGCTGAGGGTTATCTTTTTTATGCTCGGGGAAAACTTCTTCGCCAGGACAATCCCGAGGACATCCTCAAGCTGATTAATACCGGTTTAAGCCGGGCCAAAACCCCCGAGTTAAAAGCCCTGGGTTATTATCTTCTGGCTGATGTTTATAGCCGGCTCGGTCAGACGATAGGGGTACAGGAAGCTCTGGCCAGAGCCAATCAATATAAAAATCAAGCGGAGAATAAAAAAAATGAAAAAACCGATTAAAATTTTTCTGGTCCTGTTAGTGTCTGTTCTCAGTGCTGATTTTCTTTTCGGGCAATATCGAGAATATCATCTTTTCGGTCTGGTTATCGATTCCCAGCAGCAGCCTCTGGCCGGGGTGGAGATCCTCCTCCAGGATGTCAATACCAGCCGGAATTACCGGGTTAAGACTGATAAGAACGGCAAGTATGTTTTATCAGGATTACCCCATGGAAAATACCACGTGACTGTAAAAAAAGATGGCTATGAAACCAGGACTTTTGACTGGGATTTTTCTGCTCCTCAGGAAAGGATGCAAAAAGTCGAAATGGAGACCATTGTTCTGGCCAGCGAGCAACAGGTCAAATTGGCCAGCCGGGCTAAGGAAGCCCAGCAGGCCGTGAATGAATCCATGGAAAAGATAAAAAAGGGGGATCTGGAAGGTGCCCTGAAAATACTGAGCGAACTGGCCAGGGATTATCCTGACGATTCTAATGTCCATTATCTACTCGGCCTAACCTACGGCCGACTGCAGCGATATCAGGAGGCGGTAATGGAATTGACCAGAGTGACTGAACTGGTGCCAGAATTTGCTCCAGCCTATCTTCAGCTTGGTTATTGCTATCAGAATCTGAATGATCAGGATAAAGCTCTTGAGTATTATAAAAAAGCGGCAGAACTTGACCCTTCTAATACCGCTAATCTCTACAATCTGGGGCTTATTCTTTTCGAGAAAAATCAAATAGATGAAGCTCTAAGTTATTTTGAGCGAGCTCTGGCCATTAAAGCCGATGATGCTGACACCCTCGAAATGATAGGCCGTTGTTATGTCAATAAAGGCGATTTGCCCCGGGCGGTGGAGTACCTGGAAAAAGCCCGTGGACTTACTACCGACGAAGAGAAAATAAAACTCCTGGATAAATTCATTACCACTCTGAAGGAGCAGATTAAAAAATAACCGATAGTCCTGACTTGGGTCGGGCTAACTGAAAAATTCATCTCGGGAAAAAGGGCTTGACATCAGATATTATCCGTAGCTAGATAAAATGAGTTAGAAAGATATGGAGGAAGGAAAGGAGGTGGGAATGCTTGTAGCTAAAGAAAGGTCTCGGGGTATCTTTCTGCTTGCTGGTCAAAGCAGGAAGAGAGGGCAAGACTAAGAACAGGAGGGAAAAATGAAAAGCTTTAAATGGCAGAAAAGTATTTTCTGCTTGAGCCTGGTCATTATTTTTCTAGCTCCCTCATTGAGATCCCAGACAATTGAATATGGCAAGATTACCGGCACAGTCGTGGATGAAGAAGGAGCACCGCTGCCGGGGGCGACGGTTGAAATTACCAGTTCGGCTTTAATGGGCGGGAAGAGAGCTACCCAGACCTCAGTCCGAGGCAGTTATGTCTTTTTGAACTTACCACCTGGTAGATATACCTTAACTGTTTCACTTCCAGGGTTTAAAACTACCAGACAGGAAAACATAATGGTGACGGCTGGTTCTTCTCTGGTGGTGGACATTAAGCTGGAAATCGGCAAGCTGGAAGAAACAGTAACAGTCACCGCCGCCGGACCGGTAGTTGATGCCAAAACTTCGACTGTCTCTACCAACCTGCAAAGTGAGCTGCTGGCTAAATTACCAACCAGCCGTGATGCTTTTTATGATCTGGCTCTGACCACGCCGGGGATGGTAGCCCAGGGTAAAGATGGCAGCTGGCTACCCAGCCCCAATGCTTATGGTGGCTCTTCTAATGAGAACGTGTTCTTAATCAACGGAGTTAATACGACTAATCCCAGATCTGCTGCTTACGGCTCACTGGTTAACGTCAATTATAATGCAGTAGAAGAGGTCAGGGTGATCGCTCTTGGTTCCAGGGCTGAATATGGCAGCTATTCAGGCGTAGCTATCGATGTCTTGACCAAATCAGGCAGCAATGATTTTCATGGGAATTTCAGCGTGTATGGAGTTCCAAAAGACTGGGTAGCTGACAATCAGCCCAAACCATCAACGCCAGGAACAGCGGTGGAGATGGGCAATTTCGGGCCATATGGCGAAAAATTTTATATTGGTCCTGGTGATGATATCCTGAATAAAACTACCAAAAATTATGAATTCAATTTAACGGCCGGTGGTCCGATCAAAAGAGATAAAGTCTGGTTTTATGGTGGGATCGACTATGTCCGCAGTAATTCGAAAACACCTTTCTGGCCAGTACCTAACAGATACTGGGGGAGGCTGGCTGATCTGAAATTAACGGCTGAACCCTGGGCCAATCATCGTGCCTGGATAGCTTATCATTACGAAAAAAATAAAGGTGATGGCTGGACCTGGAATCCCCACTGGGATCCGACTATGAGCTATGGCCAGAATAGTGAAACCAACAGTATTTCCGCCCAATGGCAGTGGATGGCTTCTGGCAAGACAGTCTTCACTATCAAATGGTTAGGCTTCTGGAGAGATGATAAGCCATTTATTCCTGATGATGCCCCTGACCATCCTGGCTATATCAACTGGTGGAAGTGGGCAGCCTACGGAGTCAATGGGGCGATGCCCAATGTCGAGGCTCAAAAGTCAAGCCGCAATACATTACAGGCTGATGTTTCCTATTATGCAGAACATTTCCTGGGTGAACATGATATCAAATTCGGCATTCAGTATACTAAGGGTCGGGGCAACTGGATGGGTGGCTATTTCCACAATTATGCCAACTTCGCTTATCCGGCGCCCTGGACGCAGAATATTAACTATCTCCGTGATTGGTATGGAGCAGATGGTCTCATTTTCTACAACCGGCAAACCTGGCTGAATCCTTTCCTGACGGTCAGAACTGCTGACCAGATTGGTGGCTTTTTTGATGACCAGTGGACGCCGTTCAAAAGACTGACCATTAACCTTGGTCTCCGCTATGACCGGATGACCACCAAGTATGGCAAAGGCAAAGTCTATGAATATGCCTCGACTCCAGACGAGATAAATTCGCCACCGCCAGTTTTGAGAGATAGGCAGGGTACGGGCAACATTTTTGATTTTAAAAACTTCTCTCCGCGTATCGGCCTGACCTGGGCTATCACCAGCGACATGAAGACTATTTTCCGGGCCAGTTACGGCCGCTATTACCTGCCTTTGAGTGTTGAGTACCTGAGACGATTTGGTCCTGATATGCCCATGGCTGATATCAAGTATATCTTTTATACCATTCCCTTTGACCTGGTAGACCTGGACGGAGATAATCTCATTTCTTCGGCTGAGACGATTAATGCTGCTCGCTATTTGATAGATACGCAATATGAGACACCTGGGGCCAGGCCTGACTGGATGCAGGATACCACCCAGGATTATTCCTGGCAGTTAAAGGTCAAAGACGGGACTAAAGACCAGCATACTGATCAAATAACGCTTAACCTGGAAAGAGAAATCGTCAGGGATCTGTCTTTTAGCGCTACTTACATCTGGAAAAGAACAGCCAATATTTTTGTTAACTGGCCTTTAAACCGTCAGACTCAGGAACCGTTTGAATATGAAAGAAAAGACTATACGACGAGCTATGGGCAGGTGGTTTCTCTTTACAGCATTAAAATGGACGATTTCAATGGAGATGGCGTGATCAATGGTGGCGATATCGGCTGGATAGGTACCAATACTGACTATATGGTTCAAAACATGTCGACCGTCGATGGCATAAAGGCCAAGCGTTTGTATCAGGGTTTGCAGTTTATGGTGAATAAACGTTACTCCAACCGCTGGCAGTTGATGGCCTCGGCTGTTTTCTCCTGGTCAGATGGTTTTGCCATGAGACCAGTCCGGCAGGATTTTAATTTTGATGGACCAATGGTCATGGACACAACCTTTCTGGCCGGGCTTAACCAGACAATTAACAATATGGAAGGGCCACTGCCGCATACTCAGAAATTCGAGTTCAAACTGTCGGGCTCTTACCGGATTCCAGGGATTGAGACTGATCTCGGCTGGAGAATAAGGTATAACTCCGGTCGGCCGCTGTGGCCGCTGGAAACTTATCCGGTGGTGACTCAATGGGGCTATCCTCAGGGTCTGGTCGTCAATACGGGCGACAATTATATCGTATCTATAGACCCGAAAAAGCCCTGGTATTTGCCTCATGAGACAGTAGTTGATTTGAGATTGGACCGAGCCTTCAGCTTGCAGAGGGCTGGACGGATCAGGCTGGCTGTGGATATTCTTAACCTGTTTAACGAACATGCAGTAACCAACGCTGGCTACGGTGGCGCTATTGAACCTGAAATCGGTCGGGTTTCCGGTATAACTTATCCCTCGCGTATGATACGGTTGAGTTTCAGTTACGAATACTGAGGACGTTTCGAGGTTAAATGTCGAGATGGCGCCCGGAAGGCTTCACCGGGCGCCATTTTTTTGCCTCAACTGGAAGAAAAAGATATAATCCAAATATGCGCGATAATCTCAAATTATATATTTTTCTATCAAGCATGATTGAAAATCCGGAGACAAACCCGGTTTCGGGAACCATGAAGGTTAGTTAACAACCAATGCCGATGAAATCCTGCAAATTTAACATCTTAGCCAGCCTGGTTTTGATTTTTGTTTTTTGCCTCTCCCTGATAGCCTCTGACCTGCCTGAAAGATATCGAAAATGGCTTGATGAGGAAGTTGTTTATCTCATCACTCCCAGAGAAAAGGAAGTTTTCTTAAAGCTGCAAACAGACCGTGAACGTGATATTTTTATTGAAGCTTTCTGGAAACAACGTGATCCCACTCCTGAGACGCCTCGCAATGAATTCAGAGAGGAACACTATCGCCGGCTGAATTATGCCAATCAATATCTTGGCCGGGGAACAGGGAAACCCGGCTGGAAAACCGATCAGGGCCGAATTTATATTATTCTTGGGCCGCCCAACAATATTGAAAAATATGAGGATATTGATGGCGTCTATCCGACCCAGGTCTGGTTTTATTATGGTGATCCGCAACTAAATTTACCGCCTGCTTTTAATATTATTTTTTTCAAGAAAGAAGGGACTGGTGAATATATTCTCTATTCACCTTCTGACTATGGGCCGCAGGCGCTGGTCGCTGATTATATGTATAATGCCCGCGATGCCCGTGATGCTTATCAGAAACTCTATCAGCTGTCTCCAAATCTGGCCGAGCAATCGCTAAGCTTAATCCCATCAGAAAGAATGGCCCCTGGCATCATCAATCTGGCTTCCAATAAATTGCTGGCCACAGTTTTGTCTTTGCCGCAAAGAAAAGTTGAAGATACCTATGCCCAGGCCTGGTTTAAATTTAAAGATTTAATTGAAGTCGAATACAGCACCAACTATCTTAAAGCTGATTTTGAACTCTGGAGCAGAAAGGATAGTCAGGGGAATTTTCTGGTTAACTATTCGTTTGAGCCAGCTAAATTATCAGTTGAACCTGACGGTTCAAATTATCTGGTCAAATATGTCTTTAACGGTCGTGTCTCTAACGATCAGGGTAAAACCGTCTACCAGTTTGAAAAGACTGTGCCTCTGACCATCAGTCGCGAAGAGCTGACCGAGATCGGAAAAAGATCCATCTCCTTTCAGGATGTTTTTCCGATTATATCCGGTGATTATAACTTTGATCTGCTGGTTAAAAATCCTCTGTCGAAGGAATTTTCCAGCTATTCGTGTGTGTTAAATCTTCGAGCTGAGAGCCAGAAGCCACAGCTGGGGAAGATTTTGCTGGCTTATGATCTTCTGCCGGCTGACGGCCAGGCAGGTGGAGTGGCCCCTTTTATGATTGAATCAGCTCAGCTTCTGGTTCAGGCCAGAAAGTCTTATGTTACGTCTGATTATCTTGTCTTTTGTTCCCAATTATCAGGACTTCAAGCTGACTTGAAAGAAAAAGCCAGACTTCGTTATGAGTTAAGGCAGGATGAAAAGCCAGTTTTAAGCCGGGAAGAAAAACTCGATAACCTCACCGAGGACAACCTACTGACCGGCAAGATTCCCCTTAATGGCTGTCGTCCGGGTTATTATACGCTGGTGGTTGAGCTCATAGATGGGGGGCAGGTTTTAAGTTCTGCCCATGCTGAGTTCGAGGTTTCCACTGGCCCTGGTCTGCCGCGGCCCATCCTTGTCTCTAAAGCCATGATCAAACCCGAGGATGAGTTATTTCAAACAGGACTGCAGCTTCTCAACGCTAACCGGCTGGAGGAAGCCTGCCTTCGGCTGGCTCAGGCCTATGCAAGACGACCGGAGCTAAGTCAGGCTCTGGCCTATGGAGAGGCTTTATTTAGAAAAAATGATTGGCAGCGAGTTCTGGAGGTTATCAAGCCTTTTGACCAGCCCGAGGCTCCAGCTGAAGTCGTTTCCTTGCTCGGCCGCACCTATCAATCAATTAACCAGTTCGCTCAGGCTGCTGTTTATTATGAGCAATATCTCAAGCGCTTTGGTCTGAGTGTGGAAATATTAAATTATCTGGGAAGTTGCTATTACCAGCTGGGCGATAAAGACAGAGCGGTGGCTATCTGGGAGAAATCTTTGGCCATTGACGGCAGTCAGGACAGATTAAAGGAACTGGTCAGGTCTATTAAAAATAATCATTAAAAACTGGCCCGTAGTCCACTTATTCCAGTAGTCCCTGGTTATTTATTAACATAAGCTTTGACGTTCCAGCCTCGTATTCTTAAATCTACTTCATCGCCTTCCAGATCATCAAAATTAAAATAGCCTTTAATGGTTCTCTTATCGCCGGGAAGAAGAGAAAAATAGTTATCATCCAGAAACAAAGGAACTACTGTTTGTTCCCTCATCTTTTTAAGTACCTGTATCTCAAGGTTAAAAGCAATGTTAGGTGAATTATTGGTCAGTTCAATAGTCAGATTTCTCTTCAAACCGCGGCCTTCAACTTTCCAGCGGTAGTTGACCTGAGCTTCAGGCAAAGAATTAAGGGCAGTCAGATCAGCATATTTTTTGACGGGTGTAACATACCAGGTGGTCTGATTAAAATCCAGTGTGTCCGGCTGCCTGGTCAGGCAATAAAAATTTTCATCCTTTAGTTCGCCCTTCGGGCCAAATAACTTCAGATCCAGAAAATAAACATCGGGTAGCTCTCCGGGCCCGGGAAGTTTAACCAGGCTAAGCCAGCTATCAGGAGGTAACTCAACCGGAAACTCAGCCTTATATTGTTCCTTCGACTTTGTATCCATCACCACCACGGTTGCTTTCAGTTTTTCCGATTTTTGCCCGCTCAGATTGGAAGCAATTATTTCCCTGGTCTCATAATCATAAATCAGGTGCAGTGGCTGACAGGCTTTCTTCGCTCCATAAAAAGCCCCGGTTGGCATCAAATAATAGTCAAAGAGCTGCCACCAGAGCTTCGGCCAGGCGGAGTTAAACATCCATTGAATAATCCCGGTAGCTCCAGGTCTTCTGGCCACAAATGCCTCGAACATCGCTCTGACGCCTTCATAATTGAGGAGTTGAGCTTTCCTTTCGTATTCGGCCAGATTATCGGGCCAGCCAAGTCTGTTCTGCATGGCCTGGTGGTAACGGTCCAGATTCTGAAACATCCCGCGGCAGCAGTGATAATACCAGACCTCATCAGGTGGCCAGAGGTGTTCTTCTGGAATCATTTTCCTCAGGCTTTCGAGCACTGGAACCTGTGGTCCGGGGCCGGTTTCGGTGTTAAAGCCAAAAGCACCGCCATTCTTTTTGTCTTCATACCAGTAATTGGGCGGCACCCAGTCATAGGGTCCATTCATCTTGACACCTGACGGGCCAGAGACAGGACTGACCTTACTGCCGGTTGAATTGAGAAAAGGCCGATCCGGATCTATTTCTTTTAGGATGGCATGATATTCCTTTTCCAGCTCCGGCTTGGGGACAAGATCACTGGCCAGTGCCCAGACAAAAATGCTGGGGTGATGACGAAGCCAGAGGACCTGATCCCGGAATGACCGGGAAATCAGCTGAATATCTTCTGGACTGATAATTCCTCCATAAACGGGATCAACCGGCTTGCCCAGGTAATTCTCCCACTCCCAGTGACAGCTCCAACCTACCATTAATAATAAGCCAAGTTCGTCACACAGGTTGTAAAGTTCCTGGCTCGTGCCCCAGAAGCCTTCCAGTCGCAGGGCATTGAGGTTCATGGCTAGGGCGTAATTCAGCTCAGACCGCAGTTTTTTAGAGGAAGTATTGAGGAAAATGTCGTCAGTATACCCACCACCCCTGATCAGGATTTTCCTGCCATTTAGGATATAGCCTTTATAACCGTTATCCGTCATATAGTCTTTGATTTCTCTGATCCCGAATCTAATTGAGGTCCAATCCGAAATTGGTTCCAGCGATTTGAACTGGGGAGGAATTTTCATACTATCTTTATCTGCTTCTTTTTCTTTATCCTTTTCACCCTGCTTGACATCAGGTCTTATTTGTTTCGGTTGAGGCCTATCCTTGGAAGAAGGTAACTTAAGTCTGAAAGCAATGAACAACTGATAAAGTTCTGGCTGGCCAAGATCATGTGTCCACCAGATTCTGGGATTGACCAGAGCCAGCTCTTTGTATTGTTCGGGGGTAAAGGTAACGGTTTTAACTTCACCCGGCTCAAGTTTTACCTCTTGAGAAACTTTTATTTTTTCTATCTGGGCTTCCAGACTGCCAGTTACTACCTGGTCGGAGTTATTTCTAACCTGAGCCTGGATGGTTAATCTGGCTTCTTTGAAATTATCCGTATCGAGCCTGGACTGAATGAAGGGATTAATTATGTCCACTGGCCCGGATATTTTAAGACGAACCGGCCGCCACAGACCCATATTACGATCGGGTGGGGCCGGGTTCCAGTCGACAAAGCCGATGGAAGGCTCACCGGGTACGGGCGGTATGACTTCTATTGCCAGAACATTTTTTTCACCAAATTTGACCAGACTGGTAACGTTGAGATCAAAACGGCGAAAAGCTCCATATATTTCCGTGGCATCGGCCACCTTCTGACCGTTGAGCCAGATGTTCGCCCGGTAATTAACGCCATCAAGCTCCAGTCTGGCTATATTTTTCCCTGGATAAGGGGTAACCAGGAATTCTGTCCGGTACCACCAGGAGACCTGAAACTCTTCGGCCTTAATTTTCTCCAGGTTCTGTCCAAAGAAAACATCCTCATAGACGTTATCCTCAACCAGCGTTCCCAGAATAGTGGAAGGGACAACCGCTGGAAACCAGCGATCAGGTATGATCCCGGGCTGCGATAGTTGTTCACCGCCCTGCTTTATTCTGGCTGAAGACTGGATAAACCAATCAGTCAGATTAATAATTGTTTCCGGCAAGAAACTAAAAGCGGAGCGGCTCTGAGGTTCTATTCCACTATAGGGCTGGGCAGCAGCCACAGCTGAAAACAAAAAAGCAAAGCTAAGAGCAATCAAAACCCAATCAAATTGTCCCGTCTTTTTCATACTGGCTCCTTAAAAAAGGATAGTAACAATAGTAACAGATGTTATTTTATAAACTATCATTTTAATTTTAAAGTTACTATTTTGCCCTCAAATAATCTCGCCTGGACCATCGTTAAAAAAAAATTTATTTATATTCATATTACCCTGGTCGGAGCCGGCGAAGGTTTGGCCTTTTTTGCTGGTTCCTCGAGTTTCCTGAGCTTGCGGGCAGGCTGATTGTGGCTGGTCATTAACTTTTTAGCTCATCTGTTTTAGGATTTGTTCTATTTCGCCTTTAAATCTTTCCAGAAGCTGTCTGGCTTTTTCAGGCGATCTGGCCTCTGCTATGATCCGCATGATAGGCTCGGTGTTAGAGGGCCGAAGATGAACCCAGGCCTCTTCCCAGATAATCTTCAGTCCATCCAGAGTCGAGGTGTTTTCTCGTTGATAACGGCGCCTTAATTCTGTGACGACCTTAAAGGCCAGTTCAGCTGGACAGTCGAATTTATCTTTTAGAAGGTAATAACGGGGGTAAGTGGCCATCAATTGTGAAATTGAACCCGGAAACGAGGACAGCTTCTCGAGAATCAAGCCTGCTGCCGTAAAAGAATCACGACAGGGGTGAACAGCTGGCCAGATGACGCCACCGTTTCCTTCTCCTCCCACCACCGCTCTGGTCTCCAGCATTTTTTCCACCACATTGCTTTCACCAATTTTTGTGCGATAGACCCGCACCCCGTATTTTCTGGCTATATCTTCAATAACCATCGAGGAAGAAAGATTAACCACTATCGGCCCCTTTTTCCTGGAGAGAACATGATCGACACTCAGGGTTAATGTGGCGTCTTCTCCCAGCGGCTGGCCCTGTTCATCCACCAGGGCCAGTCGATCGGCGTCAGCATCCTGGGCCAGGCCCAGGTCAGCCTGAAGAGCTCTCACTTCGTGGCCTAGCTCTTTTAAATTTTCCGGCGTTGGCTCTGATTGATGGGCAAATTTTCCGGAGAGCTCGGTATTGATAAACCTGACCTCAGCCCCCAGCTCTTGTAGAAAACGAGGCAGCAGAGTCGCCCCTGCCCCGTTGGCGCAATCGGCTACAAGCCGGAATTTCCTTTTCTTTATCTCATTGACCTTGATCTGGCTGAAAATACGCCTCAGGTGCAAATAGCCAGCTTCTTTTTCGCTTAGAGCCGGTTTGATTCTTTCTGCGGGCACATAAGTAAATTCGCCCTGATGAAAAATATCAAGGAATTCCTCCACCTCAGAAGAGCGAAGATACAGGCCATCCTGGCTAATAAACTTCAGACCATTCCAGTTGGACGGATTGTGACTGGCAGTGATGACTACTGCTCCTCTGGCCTGCATTTTCCTGGTTAAAAAAAGAATGGTCGGCAGGGGTAGAATCCCTACTTCTACTGGCTGGCAGCCAGTCGCCAGCAGCCCGGCTATGACTGCTTTTTTCAGCATCAGTCCGGAAGGCCTGGAATCCTGACCAACCAGGACCTGCCCCTGACCGAGATATGTGCCGAAAGCTGAAGCGAAACGTGCAGCCAGTTGAGGGGTCAAACTCTCACCAACAATGCCCCTTACACCCGAGATACTGACTTTTAAAGGCAAAAATTTTCTCATTTTCTTTCGCCTGCAACTTCAGGCTGTTAACCTCCGTAGGAAGGCCATTATTCTATCTACTTCCATCTGAGCCCTGTGCTGAGATGTGCTTTCGGCTATAACCCGAATCAATGGCTCAGTAGTCGAAGCCCGGACATGAACCCAGAGGTCTTTTTTTTCCAGCCTCAGGCCATCTAACTGGTTTATTTCCAGACCTTTATAAAGTTTCTTGACTTCAGCCACCAGAGTATGCAACCGATACGCCGGGCAAACCAGACTATCTTTCACAATGTGATAGCGAGGCAGCCTTTTTACCAGAGTAGATAATTTTTCACCTTCTACCGCCATCATTTCCAGATACAGGGCCATCGTAACCAGGGCATCAAAAGCCGGTTGAAAAAAGTCAAAAGCCAGACCGCCGCTTCCTTCTCCGGACAGAGAGGCTTTTTCTTCCAGCATTGCCTGAATAATGGCCGATTGACCGACTTTCGTCCTGATGACGGGTAAGTTTAGTCCTCTGGCTACCTGATCAATCATCATCGAAGTGGACAGATTGGTGACCACTGGCCCTGGATGTTTTTTAAGATAATAGCGGGCAACAAGCGGCAGGGTATATTCTTCGGATAATGTTTCACCATCTTCGGAGACCAGGGATACGCGGCTGGCATCGCTGTTGAGCAGGAAACCAACGTCAGCTGTGGTTATTTTGACCAGAGACGAGACTTCGATGGCGTTCCTGGGCCTGGGCTCGGGATCATGAGGAAAATAGCCGTTGCCTTCATTATTAATGGCAATGAGCTGAACACCCAGAAGAGCAAAAAGCTTGTCAATTAATTTGGAAGCAGCTCCGTTGGTCGGGTCCACTATTATTCTGAATTTAGCTCTCTTTATCGGAGTCGGATGGAGACGGCCAAGCAGCCATTCCAGATAAGGTTCTTCCGGGTTTAACTCTCTGATAATTTTTGGCGCTCTTTTTAGGGCTAACTGCTTGAAGCGGCCTAAATGGTATATGTCAAGGAGTTCCTGTCCTTGAAATTCATTCAGGTAGGTTCCCTGGCTATTGATAAAATTTAAAGCATTCCAGGATGCAGGATTATGTCCGGCTGTGACCGAAACAGCCCCCCGGGCTTTCTTATTCTTTACCAGAAATTGAGTAATTGGTGTCGGACAGAGACCGAGATCTATTACCTCGTGGCCGGTGGCCAGCAGAGCGGAGATAACTCCATCAGTCAGCATCGGGCTGGAATTACGGCTATCCCGTCCGACGAGAACCGGGCCAGCCGGAACCATGGTGCCGAAAGCTGAGGCGAAATTTATTACCAGTTCTGGAGTGATGGCCTGACCGACAATCCCTCGGACTCCGGAAACACTTAATTTTAAAGGCTTCATATTATTTTTAGCTAATGTAGCATTTTGGGCTGGATTAAGCAATAAATTCAGGTCGGCAGCAGGCAGGCAAATAACCAGTTAGCGGGGCCAATCGGTCAAAAATTTTCACAAGATTTTCAACCTATGGACTGGAACAGCGACTAAATAATTAGAAACCGCTCCCGAGGAGGGCAGGGGAGAAGGACTCTCGGGGGGTGTCCTTCTCCGGTAAGTCTTACGCCTTGGATGGAGGCCCTCCTCTTTTTTTTAATATTCAATATTTTCATAAAAAAATCAATAAAAAAGATGACTTAGCTTCATATTTTTTTTGGACTTAATTGACCATTCTGATGTATTATTCTTATACCATCCGTCAGGGAGGAATCTATGGATGCCAGGAAGTTCATTGACAAACAGGTGGCAGAAATCAGAAAGACTGTAGGTAGCGATAAAGCTATTTCTGCCTTATCGGGCGGGGTGGACAGTTCGGTTGCCACTGTTCTGGCCCATCGGGCCCTCGGACCTCAGCTTAAAGCTATTTTCATTGACAACGGCTTGATGCGAGAGAATGAACCGGAAGAAGTTAAAGCAGCTTTCTCGCAGCTTGGCCTCAACCTGGAGGTGATTGAGGCCAGAGCAGAATTTTTTGAGGCTCTCAAAGGTAAGACCGATCCTGAGGAAAAGAGAAAAGCTTTTCGCTATGCCTTTTATAAGGTTTTTGGCCGGGAAGTTGTGAAGAGTAAAGCTCGTTTCCTGATTCAGGGTACCATCGCAGCTGATATCATTGAAACCAGAAGCGGAGTCAAGACCCAGCATAACATCCTGGAGCAAATTGGAATTGATCCAGAGAAAGGTTTTGGCTTCAAAATAATCGAGCCACTGAAGGAGTTGTTCAAGCACGAAGTCCGTGAGGTCGGCCGTGAGCTGGGTTTACCTGAAATAATTTTCCAGAGAATGCCTTTCCCGGGGCCAGCTCTGGCTACGAGAATTATAGGAGAAGTGACTCCAGAAAAGCTGGAACTGGTCAGAAAAGCAACCAGAATAGTGGAGGAAGAGCTGGCTTCCCTTCAGCCCTTTCAGGCTTTTGCCGTTTTAATGAATGACATGGCTACCGGTCTGGCTGAAGGCCAGAGGAAATTCGGACATATTATAATTATCAGGTCGGTTGAAAGCCAGGATGCTTTGACCGCTCAGCCAACGCCGGTCCCCTGGGATGTCCTGACCAATCTGGCCAGGCGGATCACGACTGAGGTTCCTTCAGTAGTTAGAGTAGCCTATGAGATTACTTCCAAGCCGCCAGCTACCATTGAGTATATATAATATATATAAATCATAGAAACGAAAAAAAAGCGACCAGGCTGAAGACAAGATGGTGGCAGATGCCACCAATAACCAGGATAGTTTAATGTCTTCGGAAGAGAGGACCAGCTTTCTGTTCATCGTTTCTTGATTGGTTCATACTAAACAGAGCGGTCGATTGACAGTCAGAAAATTATTTGCTATTTTTCAAGCTTATGGCGCCATCGTCTAGAGGCCTAGGACGGGTGGTTCTCAGCCATCAAACCGGGGTTCGAATCCCCGTGGCGCTACGTCTTTTATATCCATGTTATTTTTGAGCTAGGGCAGCCAGTTTCGCTTTGTATGCTTCTTCATCAATTATTGAGAAAATCAGGTCTTTATTCAGCTCTTCGAATTTTTGCAGGTACCGGTTATTCTGGAAGGTAGCCGGATTTAATTTCCAGCCGCTGGGCGGAGAAAAAGTAAAGATATAATAGATGAAATATCTGTCGTAGGGATAAACCCAGATTTCAGCCGTATTTGCCTGGATATCTTCATTGGTTCGGTCATTCAAATCGAGACTGCCAGTGGCACCAGAAGCAGCGCGGGCGGTAGTAATCACCCAATCCGTATTTTGCCTGTAATCAATAGAAGCCGGTGAACCATTTAGTAAATAAACCCGGGCCCGATCGGTATTCCAGGGCTGAGAGCGATTTTCACTCTTAAACAGGCTTTGAATGGCTTCCATCCGGCTATCGAATTCTTGTTTGGCCACAGGTTGCCTTGCTTCCCAGAATAGTTTCTGAAACTCAAGTCGCCCCTGCGGAGACAGCTGATGATATATTTTCTGTTCGTAATCATGCATTATAAAATAATGCTGGGCATACCAGGAATCCTTGGAGGGCAGACTTTTCACTCCGCAACCTGCTGTTAAAAAAACCAGAATTAAAGAGATTAGAATAAGCTTTTTTTTCATAGTCTTTCTCTTGCCTTTCTCACCAATTATAAAATAGCACCTAGGCGGTCAATTGTCAAAAAAACAACTGCCTTCAACTGGCTGGCTCTCAGCCAGGCCTTTTTTGACTTTTCCAAGCCGGTCATGCTAAAAAGTGCAAGATGAATAATAAGTTTCTGTCTCTCAGTCTGATTACTATTGTTCTGATCCTGTTTCAGGGCTACAGTCTTTTGAACATCTCAAATAGCGAATTTCAAAAAGGTATGTCCTTTACCGGCTACAGTCGCGAGGCCTACGTTGGCCCGGGAGCAAGGCAATCCCTGCTACATCTGAGGCAGACCAGAGCAGGCTGGATCAGTCTGCTGGTCACTGCCTACCAGGAGAACATAGATTCGACTTATATAAACTATAACCACGCCTTAACTCCTTCTGATGAGTCACTGATTGAAATCATTTCATATGCTCGACAGCTGGGCTTGAAAGTCATGCTCAAGCCACATGTCGACTTACTTGACGACCAGGAACACTGGCGAGGGCAGATTGGTCAGAATTTTGGTGAGGCCTCATGGCAATTATGGTTTTCTTCCTATCAGGATTTCATCCTCCATTATGCCAGCCTGGCCGCTCAAACTGGCGCAGAAGAATTCTGCCTGGGCTGCGAGCTGGAAAGCACTTTAGAACGACGACAGGATTGGCTGGCTACCATTGCTTCCATCCGCCAGATTTATAAAGGCAGGCTGGTCTATGCTGATGATCAGCTGGAGAGCCAGCCGGAGGCAGTTACTTTCTGGAATGCTCTGGACTACATTGGACAGAATCTTTACCCAACTCTCAGCCTCAAACTGCATCCTTCCGTATCTGAACTGTGTGCCGGCTGGCGTCGGATTTTACCTAGATTGGAAGCTCTTTCTTCCAGATGGAAGAAGCCCGTTTTGATCACCGAAATCGGCTATCGAAGCCTCGAAGGCGGAACCATTAATCCCTGGGACTGGCAAAGGACCGGCCCGGTTGATCTCAAGGTGCAGAGAAATGGTTATGAAGCTGCCCTCAGAATGGTCCGCGGCAAGCCTTATTTGAGGGGAATATTCTGGTGGCAGTGGTTTCCAGATGCGTCGAGCGGTGGTCAGTTTGATACCAGTTATACTCCTTATCGGAAACCAGCTCAGCTGGTCCTGGCCCTGTTTTATCTCTTTCCCAGGTAGAGCTGATTTTTCTATCCTGATTATCACTGTGGCCAGAGGGATTTTATGAGTCTTTATTTCTGTCTTTGACAAATGGCGGTTAAACTGATAATCATCTTAGTTAACGGTGGAGCACTGGAAAATGAGAAGTTTTAGCGCAGGAGAAAAAATGAACGAAATGGTACAAAAAGTCAGAGCCAGCTTTCTGGAGAAATTTGGCCGGGAGCCGGTCTTAATCTCCTCTCCCGGGAGAATTAATCTTATCGGAGAACACACTGATTACAATGAAGGTTTTGTCCTGCCGGGGGCCACTGATCGGGCGATTATACTGGCCATTGCCCCCCGGGAAGACGATGTTTGTCGCTTTCATGCCTTTGATTTCAACCAGGATTTCAGCACTACCTCTGACTGTCTTCAAAAGTCTGATTTGCGCTGGCCTGATTATCTTCAGGGAGTGCTGGCTGTTTTTCTGCAGGCTGGTTACAGGATCAGGGGTCTTGACCTGGTCTTTGGCGGAAATATTCCAATCGGTGGTGGAATGTCATCTTCGGCCGCTATCGAGGGTGGTCTGGCTTTTGCCCTTAATTATCTTTACGATCTTCAGCTGGATGGTTTAACGCTGGCCAGACTGGCCCGTCAGGCTGAAAATGATTTTGTTGGCGTCAAATGTGGCATTATGGACATGTTTGCCAATCTTTTCGGGCAGGCTAAAAAAGTTATTAAACTGGATTGTCGCAGCCTGGAATTTGACTATTATCCTTTTGACTGGGAAGAAGTAAGAGTTGTTATCAGCGATAGCCTCGTCCGGCGGGCGCTGGCCACTTCAGAATATAATTTGAGACGACAACAGTGTGAGGTTGGAGTCAATCTCCTTAAAAAATATTACCCGGAAATAAAAAGTCTGAGAGATGTGACTCTCACCAGGCTGGTTGCTCATCAAACTGAGCTGGACCCGGTCGTCTTTAAAAGATGCGTCTATGTTATCAAAGAAAATCAGAGAGTAGAGCAGGCCTGCCAGGATTTACTCCGACAGGATCTCTTTTCCTTTGGCCAGCGTATGTACGAGTCTCACCTGGGGCTAAGAAATGAGTATGAGGTAAGCTGCCGTGAGCTTGACCTTTTAGTTGAATCTGCTGCCCGGGTAGAGGGTGTCTATGGCTCACGAATGATGGGTGCTGGCTTCGGCGGTTGCACCATCAGTCTGGTGAGGTCAGAGGCGGTTGGCTCTTTTACCGAAAAAGTATCAGCTGATTACCGGCAGGCAAGCGGGCAGGAACCGGCTATTCACGTGGTCAGAATAGAAGCAGGAACCCATGTAATTCAGTGAGAAAAATTAAAAATCTTAAGTTGAGGAGAGGCCTGGACCATGATTTTCGTCGTGACCGGTCCGGTGGGGGCGGGTAAAACAACTCTGGTCAAGCTTCTGGTAAAGGGCTTAAGGTCATCAGGGCTGACGCTTTCCGGCTATGTTTCTGAAGCGGTCAGGTTGAAGAGGAAAACAACGGGTTATGATTTATTCGAGATCAACTCTGGCCGTCGCCTGCCCTTTCTAAGAAAAGAAGGCACTAACGGCCAGTTGGCCGGGGCTGGACAATTTTATTTTCTGCTACCGGGTTTAAAAACAGCCAGGGATATAATCAGATCAACCTCTGACTCTGATCTTTTGGTGGTAGATGAAATCGGGCCGGCCGAAGTCAGGGGGGAAGGGGTCTGGCCCGACCTCAATCCGCTGTTGGATAAAATAAATTGTTTGCTGGTCATCAGGGAAAAACTACTGGCGGATTTTCTTCCCTGTTTACCGCCACCGGTGATGTTTTTCAGGGTAGAGGGCAAAGAGCAGCCGGTAGAGACAATGGCTGATTATATTTTCTCCATGCTAAGAAGCTCCAGATTGAAGAATTCTCCGGATTGAGTCCCACTCCGTATTGTTTTCTGGCACAGTTCAAACTGATGTCTGGCGGTTGAAAACAACAGTTAAAAGGCCCAACTATTGAAAAAATGAAGAGGACTAGAGTTGTTGTCAAAAATAAAAAAGTGGCAGCTCCGGAGGGGGTGGAGCTGCCTTTCTATACAAGAAGGAGGGTTTTGGGGAGGTTGGCTGGGAAGCTAGGATTCGAACCTAGATCACATGATCCAGAGTCATGTGTCCTACCATTGGACGACTTCCCAGCGCTCGATTAAATATAGCCAATTCCTCTTAATTTTGCAAGTAAGACAGGTGAGATGAGAACCAGTTCTTCAGGTTAGCTCGTTTATTAAGGTATAATAAAAACTTTAAAGGAATCTGACTTATGAGTTCAAAAAGGCGAAGGCTCATTAACTACCTGATTATCGGGCTGATTACTGTTGCCTTCCTCTGGTTTTTTTTCAAGAATGTTAACTGGGCTGATACCTGGAAATATATAAAGCAGGTTAACCCTTATTTGATGGCTTTGACTCTATGCCTGGTGCCGCTTCATCTCGTCACCCGCTCGATCAGATGGAAGTATCTTCTCGGGCCAGTTAAGGCTAACCTGAAAATATTTAACGCCATTGAAGCTAATACCCTTGGCTACACCATGAATTATGTCTTCCCGGGCCGCCTGGGCGAGGTCGTGCGTCCGGTCTTTCTGGCCAGAAAGGAAAAATTAAGTGCCGGTTATTTGATCGGGACAATAGTTGTCGAAAGAACTTTTGACATGTTTGCCATGTGTTTTTTACTGGGAGCCTTTTTGATCTCAAAGCCGGTCTATGGCTCGTTCTATCAAACCAGACCGGAAGCTTTGACTCATCTTTATCGCTGGGGGAAGATTGGCCTCGTCCTATCTCTTCTGCTTTTTATGCTCATTATCCTGATATATTCCTTGAAGGAAAAAGCCAACCAACTGGTATTATCTTTATCGCGCCCATTTCCGGAAAGGATGAGATGGAGGGTGATCAATTTTGGTCAGGAATTTATTGAAGGGCTAAAATTTTTTCAATCCTGGCCAAGACTGATTGGCTATTTTTGTCTGTCACTGGTGGTCTGGCTGGGCATTTGTTTTTTTTACTGGATTTTTCTGTTTGCCTACGAGGTAAGAGTTCCGTTCTTTTTGACTATTCCCTATGTTTTTCTAACCGGAGTGGGGGCTTCTATCCCCACCCCGGGCATGGCTGGTGGTTTCGATTATTTCAGCCGGGTGGGTCTGACCAGTCTCTATGGCCTGGAGGCCAACCTGGCGGTCGGTCTGACCATAGTGGTTCATGCTATACAGCTCATAGTGACATGTGCTCTGGGCTATGTTATAATATGGAAAAATCGATTGAGCCTTTTCCAGATTAGAGAGCTGGGCAAAGGTAGTAAAAGTTAATGCGTTGTCCGTATTGTGGCTTTTTAGAAAGCAAGGTGATCGATTCTCGCGAGAGTAAAAAAGGCGTGTCAATCCGACGCCGGCGCGAATGCCTGTCCTGTCAGAAAAGATTTACCACCTATGAGCGAGTTGAAGAAATTCCTTATATGGTGGTCAAAAAAGACGGCAGCCGGCAGCCATTTGATAGCCAGAAGCTTTTGCGAGGAATGATGAAAGCCTGTGAAAAGCGGCCAATACAGATCAGCCAGCTGGAAGAAATTGTGGAGGAAGTCGAATCAATTCTACAGGAGCGACCCGATAAAGAAATTGAATCAGCGGAAATTGGCCAGCTGGTGATGGAAAGATTAAAAGCTCTGGATAAAGTTGCTTATATCAGATTCGCTTCTGTCTATCGAGAATTTAAAGATGTGGTAGAATTCAAGCATGTTCTGGAAAATTTACTGAAAGAAGAATAAATTCGTGGGAGACCATGAAGAGGAAAATAAGACCGGAATTTAAAATATTTAAAGCAGAGAAGGAAATCAAAAGGGATCGGGGGGATGTCATCTACCGGAGAGGAAGCGGAGGTGGTTTAAATGTTCTATGGGAACCAGAGGTTGATGTTTATGAGCAAGAGAAGGAAGTGGTGGTCGAAGCGGAAGTACCGGGTATTCCGGTTGAGCATCTCCGGATAGTCCAGTGGGGGAACCGTTTAATCCTCAGTGGAGTAAAAAAAGAAGAATTAAAAGGAAAAAAATTTAAATTTCATCGGCTGGAAAGAGAAATGGGCTTTTTCCACAAGGAGATTATTTTACCTGTTCCAGTTCAACCTGAAAAAACAGTGGCTGTTCTGGAAAATGGGGTGTTAACCATTCGCTTGAAAAAAGCTGGTTGGCATAAAGAAATAGAAGTGAAAATTCAAAAGCCAAAAGAAGAAAATGGAGGAAAGTAATGTCGCAGTTTGAAGGTTCTTCAGAAGAGCCAATCAGTGGTTTATCTGAAGAAGAACAACAAAAGTTACAAATACCGGAAAAATTACCAGTTTTGCTTTTAAGGGATGTCGTTGTTTTCCCTTATATGATTGCTCCTCTTTATGTGGGGCGAGAGAAATCAAAGGCGGCTATTGATTATAGCCTTTCCACCAACAGGATGATTCTGTTACTTACTCAGAAAGATATGGAGATGGAGGAACCGAAGCGAGAAGATGTCTACGATGTCGGTACAGTTGCCGTCATCATGAGGATGTTAAAGCTGCCTGATGGTCGTATCAGGATTCTGGCTCAAGGGTTGGTCAGAGCCAGGGTGGAATCTCTCGAAGAAGATGGACCATTCCTGCAGGCCAGGATTTCTGTCATTCAGGAGCCGGCTCCTCCAGAAAAAAGCCTGGAGGTCGAAGCTCTAATCAGAAATATCAGATCAGGCCTGGAGAAAGCAACCGCTCTTGGAAAATCAATTCAGCCTGAGATTCTGGTTATTGCCGCCAATCTGGATGATCCTGGTCGGCTGGCCGATTTGACTGCTTCCAATCTGGAGCTCAAGGTAACCGATGCCCAGGAGGTTCTGGAAATAGTTGACCCGGTAGCCAGGCTCAGGAAAGTCTATGAATTGCTCGTCCGTGAGCTGGAACTTCTGGAAATCCAATCAAAAATATCAAATGAAGCCCGAGGCGAGCTGGATAAAATGCAGCGGCAATATTTTCTCCGGCAGCAGATGAAGGCTATTCAGAAAGAGCTAGGCGAAGGTTCGGAGCTGCAGGAAGAAGTTAAAGCCTATCAGGAGAAGCTAAAAAAACTCAAGGTCAATGACGAGGTCCGGCAAGAAATAGAAAAAGAAATTAATCGCTTGATGCAATTGCATCCAGAATCAGCCGAGACGGCGGTCATCAGAAATTATCTTGATTGGATGTTCTCTTTACCCTGGGATATAAGCACTAAAGATAACCTTGACCTGAAAAAGGCCAAAGAAATTCTGGATGAAGATCACTATGGATTGGAAAAGGTTAAAGAGAGAATTCTTGAATATCTGGCGGTGAGAAAACTGTCCAATCAGATTAAGGGTCCCATTCTTTGCTTTGTCGGACCGCCTGGCGTGGGCAAAACTTCCCTGGGGAAATCAATCGCCAGAGCTCTGGGCAGGAAGTTTGTCAGAATCTCGTTGGGCGGCGTTCATGATGAGGCTGAAATCAGAGGTCACCGGCGAACCTATGTCGGGGCCATGCCGGGTAAAATTATTCAAGGGCTGCGGCGCGCTGGTTCCAATAATCCAGTTTTTATGATTGATGAAGTGGACAAAATCGGAGCTGATTTCCGTGGTGATCCATCTTCCGCCCTGCTGGAGGTACTGGATCCAGAACAAAATAACGCCTTTTTTGATCACTATCTGGGTGTTCCCTTTGACCTGTCCAGGGTCATGTTCATTACTACGGCCAATCTACTTGATCCGATTCAGCCAGCCTTTAGAGACAGAATGGAAATTATTGAGCTGCCTGGTTATACAGAAGAGGAAAAATTGCAGATTGCCCTGAAGCATCTTGTCCCGAAACAGATGACAGAAAATGCACTCAGACCTGAATGGATAGAAATAACCGAAGGAGCTATAAAAGCTATTATTTCCCAGTATACGCGTGAAGCAGGGGTTAGAAATCTAGAAAGGGAAATAGCAGCCGTTTGTCGGAAGGTGGCCAGGCAGGTAGCAGAAGGGCATAAGGATAAAGTCAGAGTTACCGCTCAGAAAATAGAAAAATTTCTCGGGCCGCCGATTATATTCCGTGACCAGTTGAAGAAAAAAGATACGGTTGGCGTGGCCACAGGAGTAGCCTGGACGGCTTCCGGTGGCGAAATACTTTTTGTTGAAGCTATCATGATGAAAGGTAAAGGTCAGCTGCTGTTGACCGGCTCGCTTGGAGATGTCATGAAAGAATCAGCCCAGGCAGCTTTAAGCTATACCCGGGCTCATGCTGAAGAGTTTGGGTTGAACAGCAAGATGTTTATGGAAAATGATTTCCATATCCACATTCCAGAAGGGGCTATTCCTAAGGATGGGCCATCAGCTGGAGTGACTATTGCCACCGCCTTTGTCTCGGTTTGCACGAATATCCCGGTTCGCTGGGAAGTGGCGATGACCGGTGAAATTACCCTCAGGGGTAGTGTGCTGCCGGTAGGCGGAATAAGACAAAAAGTACTGGCTGCTCAGCGGGCTGGAATTAAAAAGATGATCCTGCCTTTACCCAATAAAAAAGATCTGGTCGATATTCCGAAAAAGATCAGGCAGGAGATGGAATTTGTCTTTGTCGAAGATATAAAAGAAGTCTTTCACCAGGCTCTGGCTGCTCCCCTTGGCCAGAAGCTTAAAAGTAAAAAGACTGCTAAAGGAAAAGGGACAAAACGGTCTAAATAAACGAACGTCCTTCAAACACCAGCTCAGCCGGACCGGTTTGGAAGATTTTATCTTTTTCCCACTCGACAATTAATGTTCCCAGGTTGGTCCAGACCCTGACTTTACGTTCCGTTAAGCCTTTAAGAATTGAGGCAACAGCGGCGGCGCAGGCGCCCGTCCCTGAGGCCAGCGTTTCTCCGACTCCTCGTTCCCAGAAAAGAACCTCGATCTCGTTCCTGTTTAGAACCCGGATAAACTCGACATTGGTTCGATTGGGGAAAAAGGGATGATGCTCGACCTCCTGGCCAATCTGATGCCATTCTATTCTGGCCGGGAAAAATCTTTCGACGAAAATATCGCAATGGGGGTTACCGGTCGAAACGCAGGTGACATTGTAAATTTTCCTGTTGATGGGAAGTGGATAATCAATGATAAAGTCATGCTCACTGCCATCGTCGAATGGTATATCCTTAGAAGAAAACTTTGGTTGCCCCATATCAGTCCGGATCTCAAAGTGGTTATTGTCTCTACTGATAAGCTCGGTCAGATGTTCGCCGACAATCGTTTCGAAGTTGATCACATTGCCCGGGACCTTCTGATAATGGAATAGAAAAGCGGAGGCGCAACGCAGACCATTGCCTGAAATCTCCGCCTCTGAGCCATCGGCATTAAAGATTCGAAAGCTCACCCGGCCTCGATCAAAATCTAAAACTTTAATGAGAATAAGCCCATCGGCTCCGATGCCGGTATGCCGTTCGCACAACAGTCGGGTCAGAGCTGGCAGCTGATCAGCTTGAATTTCCTGGTTATCTTCAACCAATAAGAAATCATTACCCAGGGCATGAACCTTGGTGAAATTAATCATGGTACCCTCAGGGTGACTATAAAATCCATTTTCTCTCCGTCTGCCTCCCGTCTGACCAGCATAATGATTTCTTCACCCGATTCAGTTTTCTTCAAGATATTCTGGAACTCTCTGACCGAGGTCACTTTATTGCGGTTTACTTCCAGGATAATATCCCCGGGCTGAAGTCCCGCTCTGGCGGCAGCACTGTACTCTTTCACATTAGTTATCAGCAAGCCTTCGGTGGTTGATAGCCCATAACGACGAGCCAGATTAGGAGTCAGGGGAGTCAGACTGAGCCCGACATCTTTATCAATCTTTTCCCCGGTTGGGGAAGGCGTCTCCACCTGCAGCTCATCGACAGTGGCTTTGACCGTCATTTCCTTGCCATCCCTTATGATTTTAATGTTCACCACATTCCCGGGCTGCAGATCGGCCACTTTAAATCTTAAATCTCGCCAGTTTTCAACTGGCTGGCCATTAATGGCCACGATCACATCGTATTTCTTCAGACCAGCTTTATCAGCCGGGCTACCGGCCTCGACTTGAGAGATGATAACACCCTTATCAACGGACAGCTTGAACTGTTTTTTCATGGCTTCGGTTATATCAGTTCCCCTGATGCCCAGGTAGCCCCGGACGACCCGCCCCTTTTCTTTTAGCTGGGTAACTACCTTTTTAGCTAGATCAGAAGGAATGGCAAAACCAATGCCGATGTTTCCGCCCGAGGGGGTGAGAATGCTACTGTTGATGCCAATCACTTCTCCTCTCAAGTTAATCAGCGGCCCGCCACTATTGCCTCGATTGATAGCCGCATCGGTCTGAATAAAATCTTCATAAGTTGGAGTGTTACCACCCAGACCGAGCTGGCGACCCTTGGCACTAATAATACCGGCCGTAACTGTATGCTCCATACCAAAAGGATTACCAATAGCCAGTACCCATTCACCAACCTTAATCCCGGCAGAATCACCAAGGGTAGCATAGGGAAAATCTTTTCCCTTAATCTTAACCAGGGCCAGGTCAGTGGCCTGGTCCTTGCCGACCAGTTCGGCTTCGTATTCTTTGCTGCTTCCGGTCACCACGGTAATCTTTACAGCATTTTCAATAATATGATTATTGGTCAAAATGTAGCCATCGGAGGAAATAAAAAAGCCGGAGCCAACAGCTGTTTGCCGCAATTCTCTTTCTCTGCCTCTTGAATCCGGGCGAAGGCCAAAGAATCTTTCCCAGAAATCTTCAAATGGCCAGCCTTCGTCCAGGCTGTAGCTTGGTACGCGCTGAACCTGTTCAGCTACAATTCTGACGACTGATGGACCAACTTTCTCTACGACGGAGACGAAACTCTGGTTAAGATCACTTTCAAGCGGCGCAGGAGCTTTTTCGCCGGCGATTAAATGGCCGGAGCCGGAGGGAAGTGCGTTAATTGAAGTTTCAGGTATAACCTCTTTTTCAGGTGAAAGAAAAATAAATCCGGCAACCAGTAAACCCAGGATAAAACTGATGACGCCTATCCACAATTGCTTTTTCATTTAGGCCTCCCTGAATATCATTTAAAAAATATCATATAAGCCACCAAATTTCAATTAGCCGGTCTTATCTGACCGGACGAATTCTAAACTTATAGCCTTAAAACAGCCGGGAATTATAAAAGTTGCAGACTTCTTATTTTCTCGATAACATAAACCCATAAAAGTTAGAAAAATAAATTACAGGATAAAAGTGGAAAAAGAACAAAAAAAACGGTTAACCTTAAAAAAACCCAGCTCGGCCCGGGCATTGTTCATCGTCTTCGAAGGAATTGATGGCTGCGGAAAGTCCACTCAGGTGGAACTGCTGGCTGATAAACTTCGGCGTCGGGGTAAACAGGTCGTGACTTTAAGCGAGCCAACCTCCGGTCGCTGGGGAAAGAAAATAAGAAATTCAGCCCGGACTAAAGGGGCGCTGTCGCCTCCAGAAGAGCTTGAACTCTTTATAAGAGACAGAAAAGAGGATATTAAAAATAATATAAAACCGGCTTTAGAAGCGGGACAGATCGTCATCCTTGACCGTTATTTTTATTCTACCCTGGCTTATCAGGGAGCCAGAGGACTGGATATGAATGAAATCAGAGCGAAACATGATAAATTTGTCATAAAGCCCGATATTGTCTTTATCCTTGATGTGCCGGTTAGCCAGGCCCTAAAGCGAATAGCCAGCCGGCCGGTTATTTACAGCTTGTTTGAGGACCCTGACTACCTGCAAAAAGTGAGGAAAAATTTTTTAAAACTCAAGGACTCAGAATGTTACCTTCTGGATGGACGGCAGCTGCCGAAGGACATCAGTCGGCAGGTCTGGCAGATTTTAACCAGAAGATTCCCCTGGCTAACAGCTCGCTAATTGTCATTTGTTTTGACAATCTGCTATATTAATAAAAAAAGATTCAGGTTTAAATGACATTCTATGGCTGAAAAAAAGAAGATTATTTTAAAACTGAAACTGCCAAAGATAAGCTGGCGCCGGCTGCTGAAGGGATTGCTGATCGTCCTAGTTCTGCTATTATCCTTAGCTCTGGGTGGCATCTTCGGTGCCTATTTGACTATTAAAGATAATGTTCCCTCGGTTGACGAACTGGCCGAGCTCAAGCCATTAATTATTTCCACTGTTTATTCTGATCAGGGTCTCCCGGCCAAGGAGTTTGCTGCCGAAAGGCGAATTCAGGTGCCTTACAGCCAGATCCCTCTGGTTTTAAAGCAAGCCATTATCGCCACCGAAGATCCAAGATTTTTTGCTCACAAAGGAATAGATTACAGGGGTATATTGAGAGCGGTGAAAGAGGATGTGTTCAGAGTAGTGCTGAGGAAAAAGAAGCTTCATGGAGGCAGCACTATTACCCAGCAGCTGGCCAGGAGCGTTTTCCTTTATCCCCAGCAGACGATCAGACGCAAATTAAAAGAGATGTTTCTGGCTGTCGAGCTGGAGAGAAAATTTAGCAAAGAGAAAATTTTTGAACTCTATTGCAATCAATTCTATCTGGGACACGGAGCCTGGGGAGTGGAGGCGGCTTCTCAGTTGTATTTTGGGAAAAGTGTCAGTGAGCTAACACTGCCCGAAGCAGCCTTGATAGCGGGAATTTTTCGAGGTCCTGGAGTCTATTCACCTTATAATAATCCAGAAGTTACTCTAAACCGGAGAAATCACGTTATTAACCGAATGGTGGAGGAGGGCTTTATTTCTAAAGAGGTCGGAGAAGCCGTCAAGCAGGAACCACTGAATGTCTTACCCTTGAAAAGAGCGACAGCTGAGACTGGATCTTATTTCTTTGAAGAGGTCCGTAAATACATTGAGAGAAATTATGGTGATGAAGCTCTTTACCGTGGCGGCCTTAAGATTTATACCACCATCAACCTTGATATGCAGAAATATGCTGAGAAGGCCGTAGAAAAAGGCTTGAGAAACCAGGACAAAAAATATGGCTGGAGGAAGCCAGCTCGTAATCTGCTGGCTGAAGGTCAGACAGATCTGGAGAAATACTGGCTAACTGACTGGGAAGGTGGGAGCCTGTCAGCGGATGAGGTGGAAGAGGCCATTGTTCTGGAGGTCAGCCAGAAAGAAGCTAGAGTCAGGATAAAAGACTATATCGGCCTGATGACCAATAAAGATATAAGCTGGACCAGATCCAGGTTTCTTGATTCTCTGCTCAAACCTGGTGATATCATTCAGGTTGCGGTTATTTCCGTCAATGAAGAAAATAAAACGGCTCAGGTATCACTTGATCAAGAACCTCTGCTGGAAGGTGCCTTTTTGTGTCTTGATCCGGCTACCGGTCAGATCAAAGCTATGGTCGGAGGCTACTCCTTTAAGAGAAGCCAGTTTAACCGGGCTACCCAGGCCTTAAGGCAGACTGGATCAGCTATAAAACCCATTCTTTACACGGCTGCTCTGGATAAAGGTTTTACTCCGGCCAGCATTATTATTGATGAACCGACCAATTTTATTGATAAATGGACCGGCCAGCCCTGGTCTCCCAGAAATTATGACGGAGAGTATCATGGCGCGGTTACCCTGAGAACAGGTCTGGAGGAGTCCAGAAATATGGTCACAGCCAAACTCCTTGATTACATTTCACCCCAGGTTGGTGTGGAGTACTGCCGGAAGTTTGGCCTGACTTCAACTATTTACCCTTATCTGTCGCTTTCGCTAGGCGCCTTTGAGGTTACTCTGCAGGAGCTGGTCTCGGCCTTCAGTGTTTATCCCAATAAGGGGGTCAGGGCCAGACCTTATTTTATTGTCAGGGTGGAGGATAAGGACGGCCAGGTTCTCGAGGAGAATGTGCCTGCGACGGAGGAAGTCATCTCTCCACAGTTAGCCTATATGATGACCTATCTTCTGGAGGGAGTAATCCAGAGGGGAACAGCTAAACAGGCTGCCAGTCTGGGCTGGCCTTTGGCAGGTAAGACTGGAACCACCAATAAATTTACTGATGCCTGGTTTGTTGGTTTTTCTCCATCGCTGTGTGCTGGGGTCTGGATTGGCTATGATACAAAAGTGACCATGGGAAACAGGCAGTCCGGGGCAGTGGTGGCTCTGCCTATCTGGATTGATTTCTTTAAAAAAGTTATAGAAGACAAAAAAAAGGATTACCAGCTGAGCCAGGCCACTCTGGCTGCGGCTGAAGGAGAGGAAAGTATAAAAGCAGCTGGCGGCCTGATCGAAGACTTCGAGGTTCCGCCAAACCTGGTCTTTGTGACTATAGACAGAAAAACCGGGCTGCTGGCTTCACCTACCTGTAAATATCCTTTTCAGGAAGTTTTCTTTCCTGGCACCGAGCCTACCCGCTATTGCACTCTTCAGGATCATTTAAGGGTTCTGAATTATTACTCCGAGAAGGAAGCGCGCGAAGAAGTAAACTGAAAAACTCCCGGTTGCTTTCGCGGTCTTTATTTTTTCCTTCGAGCCGCTGAAGAAGACGGACGGGAAACAGCTGACGAACCCCTGGAGATGGATGGGGAATGGCTGCTTGACCTCGAAATAGATGAGTTATCTTTCTTGGGAGCGGAGAGCCTGGAAGGGGAGCTTGACACTGACCTTTTTACTGTTGAACTCTGGCGGCCAGAATTGATTGTCCCCGAGCTGTAAGTCCTGTTGCTATAAGATCTCAGGGGTGTCGAATAAGATCTGGATGGAGTAGAAGATTCATTGCGCTTAATATTTTGCCTGCTGATTTTTGGAGATGAGGGATAAGTTGGCATATTTCTCGAGATATTAGAAGGCTTGCTGTCCGAAAGAGAGGACATAGGAGATGATTCTTTTTTCTTAATCTTTTTCGGGGTCACTTTTCCGGCTGGAGCTGTGGCGCCAGAGCTAGCGGATTGCCCTTCCTTACCTGAAGCAGCTGGTTTGAGGCTTTCCGGTTTTACAGTGCTCTTTCCCTGGCCAGAATCAGTTTTTCTGATATTGGTAGCTGTTCCGCTGCTGCCTCCACGGAGAGAATCAGGTCTGACCTGGGTTAAACGCGAGGACTGACCATCCTGCCTTAAAATTACTTTATTTCCACTCAGTCTTTCGACATTAATTTTTGAGCCATCTGGCCGGAAAGGCAGCCGATTGCTGTTAAAGGTTATCTTGTTTTCTAAATTGACAGCCTTTAAATGTTCAGGCCTCAAGGCCACTCGGGCTACCTGGCGTGACCTCAACTGGTCTCTTCTGACCACTACCAGAGCCCTGGAATGAACGGGATAGACGCCGTGATAATGATCGTAAAAAACTCCATTAACTACTACCACTGGATAACCATACCAGCTAAGTGGTGCCCAGCCGAAATAAAAATCATCCCACCACCAGGAGACCCAGGCCGGGCCCCAGATAGAAGTTGGAATCCAATACCAGCCAACACCAACGCCCCAGTGCCAGCGCCCATAGTGGAAAGCTACCCAGCCCCAGGGTTCGTAGGGGACCCAGGTCCAGCCGGTCAGTGGAATCCACGTCCAGTGCCCATTGCAATAGGGACGCCAGTCATCATCCAGATTCCGCGGGACCCAGACATAGCCATATGGAGCTACATAAACCCAATCACCATACTGGGAGAGCTCAGCTTCGAAATCACTTAGATCCTCAGGCAGATAGCGGCTGGCGTAATATTTGTTAACATCTTTTGACCTTGATTCCTGCCAGCGATCAAAGCCATCATCAGCCACTGGCCTGAAGCCAGCCGGCTTGGAAATAAAACGCCCCTGAGCCATCTCCAAGCGCTGAGCGCTTTTCACCAGATAAGAATCCTGCTCCCCCGCTGCCTCGGCTACTCCTTTAAAAACCCTGATCTCTGTTCCTTTATTGCCATCAACATCCAGGCGATAGACACCTTTTTCCAGAATGTAAAAGGAAGAATCAGGGGTATGAATCTCTATATTCTTTTCCTGATTCAGCCGGTTAACCTCCAGATAAGCATGGCCAGACCAGATCCTGAATCTGGTTAGTTCGCTATCTCTTTTTGGCAGGCTGAGTACATCTATCTTGGTCTCGGTATCGAGCCTCAAATAATTTCTCTGACCAAATAATATTTCCAGACGCCCCTCGGCTGTTTCGATCCTGTCCCCTTCAGCTATCGGATCATTGACTACTACTTCCTCGTAGCCAACTTCAGCCGCCCGCTGAATGAAACTCTTACCTTCCACCAGAGTTACACGTCCGATGGACTCATTAGTGTAGCGGGTCTCCTCAGCCGGCTGCTCCGATTTGCTTTGAGCCTTTAAGAAGGTTGGCCAAGACAATAAGAAAATTATGCTGGCTAAAATCAATAATTTATTCCTTCTCATGGCTTTACTCCTTGCACTTATTTTATATGCAGATTTTGTGCCAGATTTAATCGGTCTCTAACAGGGGGAAAATTGACCTGTCCCTCAAACCGCTGTCTCCTACAGATGACGGTTGTCATCTAAGAGAGATAGCCGGCCAGTAATGTCTGAAGATTCTTAAAATCGGCCCAAGTTCCTCTTCGAGGGAAGGGAATAAAGCAATTTCCCGGCTGGCGTTAGTCCAGCGGCCGGTCAGGCTAAGTACGACCTTTTCTACTCCCTCCTGGAGCCCTGCCAGGTTGTATCCACCTTCGAGAAAGTATAGTAAACGGCCTGAGCAAAGCTCCTGAGCCAGTATCAGGATAAGGTTACTCAAATCGGCACAGCCAGCCGGAGTCAGTTCCATCCTCCCCAGAGGATCGCCTTTTAAAACGTCAAAACCAGCCGAAACCAGGATGAATTCAGGCTGATAGGCCCTGGCTACAGGAAAAATTACTTGTTGAAAGATAGCCAGATAGTCTTCATCGGTTTTGCCGGCACTCAAAGGCAGATTCAGATTAAAACCCAAACCATCTTTTTCACCCAGTTCTGAGGCCGAACCGGTCCCGGGGAAAAGAGGGCTTTGATGCAAAGAGATATAAAGCACTTCTCTGGAGCTGTAAAAGGCTTTCTGGGTCCCGTTGCCGTGATGAAGATCCCAATCAATTATCATTATTTTCTTAATTCCCCACAACCGCCTCAGATATTCAGCTGTGATGGCAATGTTATTGAAAAAGCAAAAACCCATTGGCCGGTTACTTTCGGCATGGTGGCCTGGGGGCCTGACCAGGGCAAAAGCGTTGTCTATTTTCCCGTCCAGGATGAGATCAGCCGCCACCAGCCCAGCCCCGGCCGCCAGGCAGGCAATCTCGTAGGTGTGGGGGCCAGCAATAGTATCAGGATCAAAGAAAAAATAGTCCTGACCGGCCGTTTCCTTCAAAAAACTGACATAAGAAGGCAGATGAACAAAGCCCAGTTCTTCTTCGGTGGCCGGACGAGGAGTAACAGGCACATAAAATCCTTTCAGCCTCGTGGTCAGTACGTCCTGCAGGACAATGGTTCTGAGTGGTGATTCAATATGGTCTGGTCCCATCTCATGCAGAGCAAAACGCTTATCAAAGACCAGGCCAGTCGCCATTGGCTTAAGTCTCAACTTTTTTTAATTTATCTAATTTTAGCCTGACTATTTATCTGATTTAATTATCTATCTGACAACTGGTTAAGTCCATCTATCCTGATCATTTATCGGGAAAGAAGGTCTTAAGCTCTTCCGGTCGCGGTGGCTTGGTTAATAAGCTGACAATGATCAGCGTTCCCAATGAGACCAACAAGGCCGGGAAAATGATAGGAATCCCGAAAGGATCCCCCTCAGGGACCATTTTGGGAGGCAAAATCCCGCCTAGAATTTTCAGACCGATACAGACGATTGTCCCGGAAATAATTGAGGCCAGGCCGCCGGCTTTGGTTGCTCTTTTCCAGGCAAGCGCAGCGATAAGAGCGGGAGTAATGGCCACGCCGTAAATGGTGTAAGCAAAATAACTCATCTCCAGGACTGATTTCAGGCGAAGCGCCAGGAAAAAGGCCACAATGCCAATAACGACAATAAATATTTTTTGCAATCCAACCAGTTGACGATCGGTCGCTGATTTATTGATGAATCTCTGATAGACGTCACGGATGAGATTGCTGGAAGGAGAAAGGAGATAATTCATACCAGTAGAAATGACCACGGCACAGGCTGCTCCCAGGAGTAGAACCCCGATAGGGGCAGGCACCAGGTTACGAGCTGCCAGGAGGACAACCTTTCCGCCCTCCTTTGGTATGGTCAGGTCAATCTGATCTTTAAATTTGCTGTAAGAAAAAACGGCAATGATCACCACCAGAGTCTCAACCAGAACTGTCCCGATAGTCCAGAAGACGACGGCCTTTTTGGCATCTTCAGGACTGCGAGCACTATAAAATTTCTGGTACATACTCTGAACACCCAGCAGGAGCAGCATGGTTGATAAAAAGTAGCCCATGGCCTTCAGTGTGGGATTGGCCCCGAATTGCGAGTTCACCACGGCAAAATAGCCAGGAGGAAGACTGGCCTGGGCACCCTGGAGACCGCCAGCTGCAGCATAAACAAAAGGAACGGACAGCAGGCAAGCCAGAACAATAATTATCCCATTAGGCAGGTCGGTATAGGCCACGGCTATCATTCCGCCTACAGCTGTAAACAGAATGACAAAAGCTGCTGATATATAAATGCCTAATTGCTCGGATATCGCGCCATCAGTAGCCACATTGAGGATAAACCCCCCGGCTACGAACTGATAGGAAACGATAGCGGTAAAAGAAATAATCAAGGCAACGGCTCCGAACAGTCTGGCCAATGGTCCATATCTGACTTCCAGAATATCCCCAATCGTATACTGGCCAAAGGTCTGAATTTTAGCCGCCAGAAAATAAATTATGATTATGCCTACCCAGGCTCCGGCTGAAAGCCAGAGGGCGGAAAAGCCAGCCTTGGAAGCGAATTCTGCCCCTGAGATGAATGTCCCTGAGCCGATCCAGGTACAGATCAGGGTGAAAACCATGACCGGCCACTTTAGCTTGCGACCGGCCACCATAAAATCTTCCTGGTTGCGAATTTTTCTGGCCCGAACGAAGTTGATAGCCGTCAGAGCAACGAGGTAACCCAGGATAATGTAAAGGTAAATGGTCATTAAGTCCTCCTTCTTTCGAGGGTATTAAAATCAGATTTAAGGTTAAAAGCAACGATCTTACATAGTGATAAACCAAGGTCTATCTTTTGTCCCGAATTCTGAGCGGCTTTCATAGAACTGAATGATATATCAAATATCAGATAGCAGTCAAAGAGAAATTTGTAAAATTTTCTACTGAGTTGTTTTTTCTGGTGTGAAGAGATTAAAGGTATAGATGGTGGCCTCTTCAGCCATCATGATTATTTTTCTTCCGGTGGGTTTTGAGCTGGCTGGCCATCATTGAGAACCTCGCCGTTTGTCCCTTCCAGTTCCAGGAATTCCTTTCTTTCCATTCTTACCGAATAAACTTTGGTGATATTGGGTTCTTCCATGGTTGTGCCATAGATATAATCGGCCACTTCCATTGTCTTGTAGTTATGGGTAATGATGATGAACTGGGTTTGGTGCTTGATGGCTTTCATCAGGTTCAGAAAACGGGCTAAATTAGCCTCGTCCAGAGCAGCATCCACCTCGTCCAGAATGCAGAAAGGAGACGGTTTGTATCTAAAAAGAGCAAACAGAAAGGCCAGACTGGTCAGTGATTTTTCTCCTCCAGAAAGAAGGGTTAGATTCTGAACTCTTTTGCCTGGAGGTTGAGCGACAATTTCCACTCCACTTTCTAAAGGATTGTCAGGCTCAAGAAGCTTAACTTCAGCTGTTCCGCCTCTAAACAATAACGCAAAAATTTCCTGAAAATTTTTATTGACTTCCTGCAGGGCGGTTAAGAACTGCGTTTTGCTTTCCTCGTCTATCTTTTTTATGGCTTCCTCGGTTGAATGGATAGAATCCTTTAAATCCTGCCTCTGCTGGACCAGAAAGTCATATCTTTTCTTCTGTTCCAGATATTCTTCTTCAGCCATGAGATTAACTGCCCGATAGCGGAGAAGTGTCTCGTTGATAGCTTCGAGTTCCTTCTCCAGTTCTTCATCAGTCAATTCTCCAACTGGAATTAAAGGTTTGCCTTTTCTTTTTTCTTTCTGCTCTTTCGGCTTCTCTTCAATTATTTCCTCGGACGGTTCTTCTGTTCCTTCACCCTCATTTTCTTCAGCCAGTCCCCTGGAAATATCTTCGCTTTCTCCGGCCTCTTCATTTCCTCCGCCCGGCTTTTCTTTTGATTCAATTTCCTGCCTGAGTTCGATAAGGTTTTTCTTCAATTCCTGCCAGCAGGTTTCCTCCAGATTTACCCGGTCCCTCTCAATTTCTGCCCGCCTGATTTCGAGCTGCATTCTTTCTTCCCTGGCTTTTTCTTCTTTTGCCCGGACTTCATTCAGAGCTGATTCCATCTCTTCCAGCTCTTTTTGCCGGGTCTGGACGCGCTCTTCCAGTTCCTTAAGGAGGTTCTGTTCCTTTTGCTTTTCTTCCAGACAGGTTGAGGCTTTCTGCTTTAACTCAGCAATAAGTTTGAGCAGGCTGGTTTTTTCTTCCTCGCTGGTCAAAGCTTCTATTTCCAGCTGGCCGATTTTTGATTTTATCGCCTCCTGCCTTTTCTCCAGAGATTTTAGATGACTGCGGCTGCTGTTTATTTTTTCTTCAAGAAGGTCCCGGTCAGTTCTTAATTGGTAATAATTTCTTTCTTCAATTTGTTCCTGGTCTTTCAGTGTTCTGAGTCTATCCTCTTTTGATTTTATTGCTTCTTCAATTTGTCTGAGTTCGAGTTCAACCTGTTTGAGTCTGGAGGAGGCTTCAAGTTTCTTTCCATCAATAGACTCTTTTTCTCCTGCCTGGATTGATTCTTCACGTTCGGTGACGGTTAGTCCCGTCATGACCCTGGCCAGTTCAGCCGCGGCAAATTTCTTATCGCGCTCTAAATCATGAAGTTCCCTCTCTTTATCCTGGACAGCCTTTTTTAACCCTTCGATTTCAGTTTCAACTGACTGTCTTGTTTCTTTTAGCCGGTCGAGCTCGACCAGAAGCGGTAACTGTTCCGCCTGGATTGTATCTATTTCTTTCTGTAACTTTCGTTTTTCCTGTTCTAAGGTAAACAACCCTTCCCTTTTTTCAGCCGGCCGGAGCAGTCCGGATGACTCCAGAATGTCACCATTAAGGCTGATATAATTTAAATCTGGGTACTTTTCCCATAGCCTGATAGCTGTGCTCAGATCAGCGACGATAATTGCTTCCTTTAGACGGCCAAGACGTCCGGCTAGCGGCTCTTTGGCCTTGATTCTACTCTTCAGCTTTCCCAGAACAGCTTGTTCTTCTGAGAGTCCGGCTGGCCAGTCATTCTGTCCTTCTTCTGCCAGCAAGAGGATATTAGTTTTTATTTCAGCCGGTAGTGTTTTCTTAAAATCATCAACTAAAAAAGCCTGAGCTCGGGCCTCTTCTTTCCAGAAAAGATCAAAAAGAGTAGCTTCGCCCTCCGGTATCTCAACCAGTTCAGGAAACCAACCAAGAGCTCCTGACATGACAGCTTGACCTGTAGTCTCCCTTTCCGTCTCGGCGATTTTCCCCAGAGCCTGTAGCTGGTAGGAGAGTTCTTCTGCTGCCCGTCTGAATTCAGCCAGTTTTTGCTCAAGACAGGCGATCTCATTCAGGCTGGTCTGAAGCTTATCGTTAGCTTCTTTTAATAGTTTTTCGCTGTCTTCCTTACTTTTTAGCTTTTCAATCAGTTGCTCATCCAGTTCAGCCAGACTTCTTTCCAGCCGGCCTTTCTCAGCCTGCAACTTTTCTTTTTCCTCGCGGAGCTTTTCTCCCTGGCGGCTGAGAAGTTCCAGTTCTTTTTCCAGCCTGGACAAATTATTATGAACTTCAGTTTTTTCTTGAAATTTCGCCATCTGGGCCTGACGGAGGCTGCTCAGGCTGTTCTCTTCATTTTTGACTGCCTGGCTGGCCTTTTCCCAGGAAAGCCTTCCTTTTTCTGCTGCCTGAACGGCTTCGACCAGGCTCTTTTCCAGCTCAGCCAGGCGGACCAGAGTCTGCTCTATTTCGGCTCCAATTGTCTTTATTTCTTCCTCCAGCTCAGTTTTGTTTTCTTCGGCTCTTTTTCTGGCAGTTTCCAGATATTCCAGCCTTTTCGTTTCACGCTCTGTTTCGCTTTCTGTCCGGGAGAGCTGCGTCTGAAGACTGAAGACCCGTTCTTGCTTTTCCTTGAGGCTTTTCTCCTCGTCCCAGAGATTTTTTCTCAGGGCAGAAATGTTTCTTTCGCCATCTTTTACCCTGGCGGTTAGCTCCTGCTCGGCGGCCAGGGCTCTTTCCATTTCTGTGGTGATCTCTTCCAGCCACCGGTCGAGTTTGAGCATTCGCCGGTAGAAATGGTGAGCTGTCAGTTCCCGTTGCCTTTCTCTTAGCCGGCGGTAGCGAGCGGCGGCTAAAGCCTGGCGATAGAGAGAATTCTTGGATTTTTCCACCTCTATAATGATATCTTCAAGCCTGGTCAGGTTTTGTTCACTTGACTCCAGCTTGGACTGAGCCTGCTTTTTTTTGTCTTTGTAATAGGCTGTTCCGGCTGCTTCTTCTATTAAGGCCCTCTTTTCCTGGGGCTTGGAAGTGACAAAGGAACCGATTGAGCCCTGTTCAATGACAAAATACTCTTTTTCTCCAATTGAATTTTTCCAGAGCTCATCCTGAATGTCTTTCAGGCGGACAGACTTGCCGTTTAAACGGTATTCACTTTCCCCGGAGCGAAAAACCCGATGGGAGATAACCAGCTCTTCATCATTGCCGAGAGTCAGGACGACATCGGCCAGACTGAGCGGAGGTCTTTTAGTGTTTCCATTAAAGATAATATCCTCAGTTCGGTCGCCGCGAACTGACTTCAGACGCATTCCCCCCAGCCCCCAGAGAATGGCATCGACAATGTTGCTTTTGCCGGTACCGTTGGGGCCAATGATAGCTGTAATGCCTGGATGAAAAAGGATCTTTGTCCGATCGGCAAATGACTTAAAACCCTGAACTTCTAATTTCTTTATAAACATTTAAATTTTCTTACCTTTCCAATTCGGCCCGAACCTGGCCGGCCGCCTCCTGTCTTAACTTAGCTGATTTAATTTGCCCCGGAAGGCAGAATAAAGTCGTCGCCTGCAGCTACAGATGAGTATTTTAATCAAATGGCCCTGTTTTTTGAAGGGTAGCAACCATAAAATTAAAAGATTTTTTGACAGGTAGATAAGAAAGGGAACCTGAAGGCCTGCCTTTCCCGTTTTATTGTCGGTCAGACCAACGTTATGTTATAATAAAAATCCAGTTGGTAAAGCTAATTCGATCATCAGGCCAGCGTAGCTCAGACGGCAGAGCAGCTGATTCGTAATCAGCGGGTCGGAGGTTCGATTCCTCTCGCTGGCTTTCTTCAAATAACATCTGTTTTTCCTTCAACATGACTTATTACTGGCTTTTGGTCTCAATCTCAGGCCAATATTATAGGTTCCCCCCGACCGGCCAGTGCTATGGCCAGTATTCTTGTCGCTTTCTTCATCCTGGTGGACCGCTTTTATGTCAAATTTCAGTCCTGTTTATTCTCTATTTTTCTGACCTTCTGCCGGGTGTAATGGTGTTGCCTGAAATATTCTGGCGATGATGAGCCAGGAAAGCGGTGACCTGGACGAGGTTATGGGGCAAGCCCACCAGCTGCCGGTCTTAATCGTCACTTCCGGGGTTAGATAATCTCCCCCCCCGAATCATCTTTGACGGGCATTGTTTTCAACTGAGGCCGGTTTATGCTGGAGGCAGAAAGGAACGAAATGGAAATATTTAACGGGGAAGGGTTAAAATGAAAAAAATAGGTCTTGCCTCAAGAATTATATTTTTAGTTCTGGTTTTTTGTTCATTCCTGAGTCCGCCGCTTCATTCTCAGATCAGGAAGTACCAGGTGATTGTGCCCAAAGTTAACCTTCACCTTGAGCCGAATGAAAATAGTCCGGTGGTGATTTCTGTCCCGGCTGGAGAAATTCTGGCCCAGGCCAGTGCGGTACGCTTTAAGCGAGATTGGATTTTTGTCTATTACCAGTTTCCAGAAAAGGGGAAAACGCTGGCCGGTTATGTGAAGGAACCAATGCTCAGGAAGCTCTTTCCTGAAGTCAACTCTGTCCTGATTTCGAGCGGCGAAGCTGATTATCAGCCAAAGGAGCTTGATGTCAATCAGGGATATCAACCTGTAATCATCTGGGGTTCTTCTCAGGACAAGCTGATTGAAATAGAAGGCAGGCCGCTGACTCAGGAAAAATCAGGAGAGACTGAGGTCTATCAATATCGTCGTCAGATTATGAACAAGCAGGTCCTTATTGAGTATATTTTCTGGCGTCACGAATTAATTTCGGCCCGTTTCCATCTGCTTGATAATTATACCGACAATAACTACTACATTTCTGACTATTTAAAGCTGAAAAATTATTTAGAGACCAGACTGGGTCAGCCAGTTAACGATCGGGTCGTCTGGTTTGATTCGACTTACCAGGCCAAAAATGAATACTGGGGAAAAGCTCTGGGTGCCGGGCAGCTGGAGTTCAGGTCTTCCTGGGAAATCGGAGATACCGAACTTGATTTGATTCTGACCGGTTCAGATAATAAGGTAGCCTTTGTGGCCGAATGTCTCGGCAAAAAATACAAATCTTCTTTTTCTAATTGAACCCCCTTTACCCCCTTTTAACCCCTCCTTTCTATGCCCCTTTTCCAGACGGAAAAGGGGTATTTTATTCTGGCCTCTCTGGCTTTAATGGTCTCAGGTTTCTTTTTGAGTAAAAGTCAGGCTGACTTTATTTCGGCCCAGCCATTTGCTGTGGAGCATCAGTTCTTCGGCTCGCTTGACCAGCGATTCAATGGTATCAAATCTCTGGACCAGGGTGGCTCCCATCGAGACGGTGGCATTGAGCAACCCGGTCTCAACGGTTATATAGGATTCAGCCACCAGCAGCCTTAGCTTATTGGCTACAATATCGAGCCGGTTCTCATCGATATTTAAGAGGCATATCAGAAATTCCTCATTTTCCCAGCGGCAAACGATGTCAAAATAACGGATATTTTTTTGAAAGGTTCTGGCAATCATCCGAATGAGTTTGGCGGAGTTGAAGCGGCCGAATCTCTCCTGAATCTTATTAAAATTATCAACATCAGCATAAATGAGGCCAAAAGGTAACCCATATTTTTGATACTCATCGATTTTGTTCTTAAGGTACATCTCCATATAAAGCCGATTAGGTAGTCCGGTGTCAAGGTCAAGAAGCTGCATTTTCTCCAGTTCGCCCATTTTCAGCGGGATGGCCACTGCCGGACTGATATCAGTAAAAATTTCAGCCAGACCTACCGACTGACCATCGCCGTTTAATAACGGGATGATTTTTAACCTGACCGGCAACCTGAAGCCATTTTTATGCTGAAGATAGACATCCAGCAGCCGGGGCTGGCCATCTTTTAAAGCCTGATCACACAGACAATTTTCTTCACATAATGGCTTTCCACTGGAATTAATGAACAAAGGCGGTTCTGCCTGACAGGATTTATTGAGAATTTGTTCTGCCGGGAAACCACTTAGAGCTTCAGCCGATTTATTCCAGAATATATAATTTTTCCCTTTGTCGAGAATCAGGCAACCATCGGTAATCTGGTCCAGCAGGCGGTTCAGATAGCGGTCTTCCAGCCTGTCTAACGTCTCTAAAATAAGCTTCTCACTCATGTAAGTCTTCCCGTTAATTATTCTTCATTACCCCATTTAACCCTGGTAACTTTATACATCATAAAAGCCTAAATTGTCAAAACTCTTGTTTTATCCGCATTGCCGCCTTTCAGGTCTGACGAAGTCTTAACTGCCTAAATATAAGAAGGCTGATTCCATTGCTTGCTCCCTTAAAGAGGTTTGGAATAATGATAATACTGGCGCGAGTAATAGCCTTCCTGTTCGAGCAAACTGACCCCATTGATTATTACACCCAGGCAATTGAGGTGGTGGGCATCTAATTTAGCTTTGACCTGCTTGAGAGCTGAAATGGGGGTTTGTCCCGCCCTGACCACCAGGATGAGGTTATCCACTATCTTACTTAAGACAAGGGCATCAGAGATGGCCAGAAGCGGGGGCGAATCAAGCAGAACAAAATCATACTGCTGCTTGAGGAAAGTGATAAAAGCCTTCATCTTGTCTGACAGGAGAGCTTCCAGGGGAGGAATCTGGGCGTTACCAGCTGGAACAATAAACAGATTGGTGTATGGGGTCGGCAAAATAACCTCAGTCGCATCAACAATGGAACTTAAAAAGTGACTCAATCCCCAGCTGTAATCGAGCTCAAAGATCTTATCCTGTCTGGGCTTACGCAGATCAGAATCAACAATGACCACTTTTTTGTGAGCTTGAGCTAAAGCCAATCCCAGGTTGGAGATAACCGAAGATTTGCCGTCCTGGCTAAGCGGGCTGGATAAGAGGAAAGCTTTGCGATTAGAGTCCATCAAAGATAGCATCAGTGTGGTTCTTATAGAGCGAAAACTCTCAGCCTGAATAGACTGCGGTTCACGGGCGAGAATAAGTTCTATCCGACGAGTGGTAGCTTGCCCCTTTACTCCTGAAACAGCAGGAGACAGATCTGATCTTTCCTTTGTCCTGACTGCCTTTGTTCTCCGCTTATCACCTGAATCTGGCCGTCCACTCAGCAAATTGCGTAAGGATCTATATTCAGCCAGAGGTCCCTTTGGCTTGAATTCCTTTTCAAAAGCGGGGATGGTGCCGATGGTAACCAGACCGGTAGCCTGAGAAACATCTCTGGATGACTTGACAGTAGCGACGAGATAATTGATAAAAAGCGAGGTGCCTGCCCCACCCAGAAGGGCTAAAATCAGACCAATCAGGAGCGTTTTCTTTCTATTGGGGAAGGACGGGTCGACCGGCACTGAGGCTTTATCCACCACCCAGACATTCAGAGCCTGGAGGTCTTTGAGCCTGGAGGCCAGATCTGTTTCGCTTTGCCTTTTAGACAGGGCTTCGAGCAGAGCTTTCTTGTTATCTGTTTCTATCTTAAGGCTGTTATACAGTATGACATTACTATTAGTTTTGTAGACCTGAGCTTTGAGTTCATCCAGCAGCCTTTGCAGGTTCTGCTCTTTAGCCAGAGCTCCCAGATAATCGGCATAAGCTGATTTAATCATATTTTCTTTTTCTGCCTGCAGGGCTTCATAAGTTGCTTCTATTTCTGATTTTAATTTTTGCATTTCCGGGTATTCAGGCTTGATATTGGCCAGCCGGCGAGCATATTCCCGGCTTAAAAGCAGATATTGTTCCTTCAGTTTGGCCAGAGCTGAATTGCTGTCAGCCACAGAAATATCTTCTGGCCTCATTGATTTAAGCTGATTGTAATTGGATAGTTTGTTAACCCTGTCGAGGGTAGCTGCGGTCAGAGCAGCATTTACCTCAGTAATTTTGGTCAGAAGGGGAGCCTCGGCTGAACTGGTTGGCAGGATGCCCTGTTCGGTGCTGAGCTCCGAGAGTTTCTTTTCATTTTCTTCAATATCTTTTTGTAAAGCAGCCATCTGGTTGGTCAGAAATTCGGTAGCCTGCTCGGAGGCATAATATTTTCTTTTAACGAGCATTTCGATATAGCAATCAAACAGGGTATTTAAGATCTGAGCAGCCAGCTCGGGATTTTGGTGATTAAAAGTAACTTCAATTAATTTAGTTCCGGAAATAGGGGTGACAGACAGATTCTTGAGGAAATTATCGATCACTTTTTCTTTATATTTTATAGTATCTTTGCTGGCTGATCTATGAGCGACAATTTTTTTCCCGCCGGTAAAGTCAGGATTATCAGCTAACTTCAGCCTATCAATAACTTCGCCCACCAGGGAACGGCTGGTTAATAACATAGAATGGCTCTGGGCATTTATTTCGCCCGACAGGCGGTTCAGATCTTCAAACGGCAGGATATTAGAACCCTCGTCTATCCAGATCGTTCCTCTGGCCGAATAGACATGAGGGAAGATAAAAATTACGCCAACAGTGATGACCAGAATGATCAAAGCTACGGTCAGGCCGGTCCACTTCCAGCGAAGAATGGCGTGCCAGTAGTAAAGGATTTGCTCTAAAAAATTTTGCTGGCTTGGTTTGGTTTCAACCATAATCTTACTCGGTTCCTGTTAGATTTGGTCTTCTCAATGGACCACCACCACGTCTCCATCCTGCAAATAAACGTCCGGTTTGCTCCCGTTGATAATTTTTTTCAGGTTATACCAGTAGTTAAGATCTTTCCCCGTCTGGGGATCTTTTCTCTTGACCAGTACCTGCACCCCATTAGCCCATTCTGTTAATCCACCGGCTTGAGCCACAGCTTGAAGCAAAGTTATTTTTTTTGATTCCATAAATTGAATTGCCCCTGGATTTTTAACCTCTCCATAAACGTAAACAGTTAGCTGCTGGTCAAAGGGTACAATAATTTCGTCCTTGGGCTGAAGTATGATATTGGCATCGTTGCTCTGTTTCATTAACCGGTCAACATTGATGATCAGTCTTTCTTTTTCTCCCGATTCAGTCTGCCTCATGATATGAATTTCTTTCCCGGCTTGAGGGGTGAGCCCGCCGGCTTCAGACAGAATTTGAAGCAAGCTGGTCTGACCGGCTATTTCATACAGCCCGGGACGTCCAACTGCTCCAATCACAGCGATTTTCTGGTGTTCTCTTATAATCACCGTCACATGGGCATTTTTAGTATATTTTTCATCCAGAATAGCAGCCAGTTTCCTCTCAAGTTCCTGAGCAGTCAGACCGGACGCCTGAACTTTGCCGATTACGGCCAGGCTGACCGTCCCATCTTCTGCTACCCGAACGGTCTGATTTAGCTCAGGCAGTTCATAGACCTTAATTTCCAGCAGGTCTTTGGAGCCGATCTTGTATTCTATGACCTGGCCGGCCGGCTGGTTTTGGTCCGGTTGCTGAGCTAAAAGCGATTGGCCAAAAATCAGTATAACCATCAGCATCATAGCTACGGCCGCTAGCCGTGAACAAGAGCTTATAAATTTCATCTCGCTTTTCTCCCTCATTCTGCCTTCTTCTATAGCCTT
>DAOLNQ010000005.1:0-126276 GCA_035416665.1 Candidatus Saccharicenans sp.
AAATAAACTCTGCTTTTTGTAGCTCCTGCTTCTCGGTTGAATTGAGCTTGACCACTGGTGTGGTCAGACGAAATTCGCCGGCAGAACGAAGAAGATAAAACTCGTCAGGTTGTTCTTCACGGGCCAGGAAAAGCCCCAGACTTTTGAGAGAGAGAGCTTTCGAGATAGTTTCCACCAGGTAACTGGCCAGACGATTTAGATCTCTTTCCCGATTGAGCTGGCTGGAAATGAGCAGCAGGGTTCGCCGGTATTCATAACTCCGCCGGTAGATGACCCGGTCAACCAGCGTCTGCACCATCTCTGACAATGGCGTAAACAGCGTTGCCCCCAGGATGATGGCCAGCAAACCAAGCAAAATAGCATTAAGTCTGTTTTCTGAGAATAGCTGGGTTTGAGAGCTGACCAGGAAATAAACCAGGGCAATCAGAGTAAATGAAATTATGAGAGTCAGACCTTTTTTAACCAGAACTTCAAAGTCCATTAACCGATAGCGCGAAATCGAATAGGCTAGAGTGACCGGTAGAAAGATCTGGAAAAGAACGCTCAGCTGACCGCTGGTCGAGGGCAGCGAATTTCGCAAAAAAGGGATGATATAAAAGATAGAAAAAGGCAATGCTCCCAAGCCCAGACCACCGGCAATCCACTTGAGCTGGTTTTTAATATAAAGATTTCTGGTGAGGACAACATCATAGATTATTATGAAAAAAGCGAGCAGACTGTAAACAGCCAGATGGACTAACTCACCCTTTTCCAGGATTCCCTGGTATTTAAGGATCTCAGCATCGCCTAATTTTGCCTGTAAAATGGTCGTCAAGCTGATATTGGACAGAAGTAAAAAAAGGCCTGGCAGATAAAGCAGTGCTAATAGCCTGGGATGGACCAGTATTCTTTTTTTCTGAGGGAAGATAAAAAAGAAATTTAAGAGCAGAGGGGGAAAGGCTATAATAGCTACTTTGTCCAGCCAGAAAAATATTTGATCAAGCCAGTCCATTTGACCGGTTGGTGAAAAAACGTAAACTGAATAAAGAGACAATAAGACCAGATAAAAAAATAGATAGGGACTGGAAAACCGCCTTCTCGAATTAATAAAAACAATCAGGGAGATGGCCAGGGTGGTTAAGCCCAAAAGCATCAGGTAAACGTAGGTTGAACTGACCCCTTTTTTTTCTAAATAAAAAGAGGGTGCCAGTATAGTTCCTTCTCTTCCTACCTGATAGAGGGCCTTTTGCTCCAGGCGGTCCAGAACCCAGAGCATTTTGACATACTCAATCTTGTTTCTGATCGGAGTATTGTTTATAGAAAATAGTATATCGCCCGGCTTGATACCTGAGAGATAAGCCGGGCTGTTTTCGGCTACTTTTCGAGCAATCAGACCACCAGGCCCCTCGACCCAGACCACCCCATCATACGGTTCTTTCCAGGCTAGCTTACGGGAAATATTGATAAAACCAAGAATGGTCAGGAATATAACGCTGAACAGAACGAGATAAAAACCAAGTGGTCTTTTCATAAACTCGACGTTTAAATTATAATAAATCCAAAAAAATGAATCAATAATCCAAAAAAAATTAGTTCAGGATAGATCTAAGACCGGCTCGCACCATCCATTTGGCCCGGGATTCCTTTAAAAGCTGTCTGATTTCCTGATCTTCTTTCAGCCCAAGAGGAGTTGTATCCCGAGAAAGAAACGTGCTCATATAGTCGAGCCTGGGTTTTTGAACTTCCTGTGGTGGAGTTTGGGCTGGTGCCGACTGGTCAGGCGGGAATTGAGGTTGTTTAGCTGGCGTTTCCTGTTTTTGGCCTTCCTTTTTTACTGGCTGTTTCGTTTCCTGAGCAGAGATTGGAGGAGCTAATATCATAGAACATAAGACAGAGATAGCTAAAATCGTAAGGACCTTTGGCCTTCTTTCCTTCATTATGTTATCTAGATATGACTAAAAACTATTTTTGTCAATCTTTTTAAGGCTTGAGATTAGAGGACGAGCCACGCTTTTTACCATGATAAATCACCGCTTTGGGACAAATCTTCTAAGAGCCTGGTAATAAAAGGGCTGAGAAAGAGTGACGGGTTATTCGAACAAAGCAAAAATGTGACCGTGGGTGTATCAATTGACATTGATTACAGGCTATTTTAAGATAACGACGGAAAGGCAAAGCTTGAGAAAATAAATGCCTGGATATTACTGCCGTCTTATAACTCCTGAAGGGCGAATTATCAGGGAAACAGTCAGGGCCGCTTCACCTGAAGAATGCCGTAAGAGTCTAGAAGCCGAAGGGCTGTATGTATTATCTATCCGCAAAGAAATAAGCCTGGGACATCTGAGGTCCTCTCGCCGGAAAATCAAGCCACAGGAGTTTATTCTATTCAACCGTGAGCTGGTGGCCATGCTCCGGGCCGGCTATCCCGTGCTTAAAAGTCTCGAGCTGATGGAAAAAAGAATAGAGAATCCTTATCTGAGAGAAATTGTCGGGCAGGTAGAGGAAGAAATTAGAAAAGGCAGGACACTGTCCGAAGCTTTTTCGCCTTACGAACATCTTTTTTCCAAAGTCTATACGGCTTCTCTTCTGGCCGGAGAAAGAAGCGGTAATCTTCCTGGATCTATCGAACGTTATATCGACTATGCTCGGGTCATAAATCAAACCCGTACGAGGGTCAGATCCGCTCTTCTATATCCAACCCTTTTGATTATATTTTCGCTAATTCTGATCGGCATTCTGGTCATTTTAGTGCTTCCAAGATTTGCTTCTTTTTATGCTGATTTTGGTGCTCAACTTCCAGCCATGACCAGAGCTTTGATTTCTCTGGCTACCTTTTTACAAAGAAACTTGCTCTGGTTGGTACTGCTGGTGGCAATTATAGCGGGAGCTCTGGTCAGCTGGCGACGCCGTCCAGAATTTCGGCTTTTTAATGACCGGCTGAAACTTCATCTTCCTTTTTCTCGTTATTTAATTCAGGAAACAGCTGTCTCACTTTACAGCCGTACGCTTGGCTTACTGCTCGAAGCCGGAATTTCTCTCATCCCGGCTGTAAATGTGGCTCGGCAGGCTGTAGCTAACCGTTTTCTGGCTTCCAAACTGGAAACAGTCGCTGAAAAATTGACCAGTGGACAGAGCCTTTATGATTCGCTGACCGAGACTGGCGTCTTTCCTTCTCTGGCCACGGATATGATCAGGATAGGTGAAAGTTCGGCTAATTTGCCTGGCATGCTGGGTGAGGTAGCCGACTTTTATGATGAGGCCTTACGCGATAGAATACAAACCCTGGTTTCTCTGATAGAGCCGGTGATCATTATCTTTATTGGATTGGTGGCGGCAGTGATGATTCTTTCTATTTATCTGCCAATCTTTAACATAGTGAGAATAACCAGGTAACAAAAAGGAGACAGCTGTGACCAAAGGTGACATTGACGGGTTGCTGCAGGCGGAAGAAAATGAAGCCCGGCGCCTGGCCGAAAAATATCATGTAAATTATCTTAACCTGGGAAGTTTTGAACTGAACAGGGAGCTTATTCAATCTTTTCCTGTTGATTTTTTGTATCATTATAATTTTGTGCCTCTCGAGGATGATGGGCGGGTCTTGAAAATAGCCATGGCGGATCCTTCCGACCTGGCTGCTATTGACAGCATTGAGACTTTTTTCAGCCGAAAAGTGGAAGTCTATGCGGCCAGCCTGAGGGCTGTGCAGGAAGCCCTGCGGCGCAGTGAAACCGCTTCTCAGGTCCTCAAAGAAGCAACTGAGGGTTTTATTCACCAGGTAGTGGAAAAGGAGAGTGGCGAAGAAGAGGACGTTATTACCATTGAAAAACTCACTGAACAGGATGGCTCGATTATCAAGCTGGTCAATACCATCATTTTTACCGCTGTTCAAAAAAGAGCCAGTGATATCCATATTGAGTCGAAAGAAAATGTTGTCCGTATAAAATTCAGGATTGATGGCGTCTTGACTGAAGCCATGGAACCTATTGACCGGCGATTTCAATCGCTGATTATTTCCAGGATAAAAATTATGTCTGACCTGGACATTTCCGAACGACGGGTGCCTCAGGATGGTCGGTTCAGGCTCAAGATTAAAGATAAAACGATTGATTTCCGTGTTTCCATTATGCCCTGTATTTATGGTGAAGATGCTGTCATCCGGATTCTTGATAAGGAAATGATCACCGAAGCCTTTGCCGAATTGAGGCTTGATCTGCTGGGCTTTTCTGACGAAATTCTAAGAAAATTCAGACGATATATCGTTCAGCCCTACGGCATGATTCTGGTCACCGGCCCGACGGGTAGCGGGAAAACCACGACTCTTTATGCGGCTTTAACCGAAATCAAATCGCCTGAGGATAAGATCGTCACCATCGAGGACCCGGTCGAGTATCAAATTGAGGGGATCACTCAGATTCAGGTCAATGAGAAAAAAGGCCTGACCTTTGAACGGGGCTTAAGATCAATCCTCCGTCATGACCCGGATAAAATAATGGTGGGCGAAATCCGTGATCCGGAGACGGCTCAGATTGCCATTCAATCAGCCCTGACCGGTCATCTGGTCTTCACCACCGTCCACGCTAACAACGTTTTTGATGTTATTGGCCGTTTTTTACATATGCATGTTGATCCTTACAGTTTCATCTCCTCCCTTAACTGTATTCTGGCTCAGAGGCTGGTGAGGGTGCTGTGTCCGAAGTGCAAAGTTCCTGTTCATTATGATGATGAGACTCTCGAGCTTTCCGGCCTCTCCCCTGAAAAATACAGGGATAAAGTTTTTTATGAGCCGAAAGGCTGCCCGGAATGTCATCAGACCGGTTACCGCGGTCGGACGGCCATTGCCGAATTGCTGGAACTATCAGATGAAATCAGGGAGATGATTCTGGCGCGAAAACCTCTGTCTGAAGTGAGGAAACTGGCTGAGTCAGAGGGCATGGTGCCGATTCGTCAGTGCGGGCTGGAGAAGCTTTTCTCCGGAGTAACCAGCCTGAAAGATTTGAATAAGGTGACCTTTGTTGAGTAAGAGTTAAGTAAGAAATGAGTATTTTGACCAGCTGGCAAAAATTTTTCTTCGAGCCGCCTGCTCCCTCCATGGTTTTTCAGCTATCGCCTTCGTTTCTGGCCTGCTTCCGGCCTGGGCAGGCACCAGCCGTGAGTGAAGAATCATATTTTCAAACCCGCCTACCCCGAGGGGTAATTGAAGCCAACTGGCTTCAGCCAAATATCAAACAGCCAGAAATAATTGAGGAGCTTATTGATCGAGCTATAAGTCAGCTGAAACCTGCTGGCAATTCTATTTCATTAATCTTACCTGAAATGAGCGCCAGGGCTTTGATCTTTTCAGTTGAAAACGGGTCGTTGTCCGGAACCGAACTCACCAGATTTGTCGAATGGCGGCTGGAAAAAGCGCTGGCTCAACCGCTTTCTGATCTTCGTTATTCTTATCAAACATTTAATGGTCAGGGCCTGAAAAAAGTTCTGGCTGTCTGTTCGGGACTGGCGGTGATAAAAGATTATGAAGAGCTTTTTCGCCGAAAGAAACTACAGGCTGGCAAGGTGACCATCCCATCCGTCTCTTTGATAAATTTGCTTGATGGAACTAAAGCTCAGGATTTTCTTCTGGTTGATGTTGATTATGATTATCTCAGCCTGGCTGGAGTGATTGATGAGATGCTATCAATCTATCGGCAGAAACCACTCTGGCCGGAAACGGGGGGACTGGATGAGCAAATTCTTACTGAAGTCGAAAACACCATTCAATTTGTTGAAGATAAAAACAAGAAAAAGCCGCAGTTAATTTATCTCAGGTCAGGTTTGCCAGAAACAGCTACCTTAATCAGGACCATAGAACAGAGCGCGGGTATTGTCGTCAGCGAATTATATCCAGAATATCCCAGATTGGCACCGCTGGTTGGAGGGCAATGATGCTGCCTCGGGAGAATCATAATGGCTGGAAGGTGATCATAAATCTCGCCAGCCAGCCCAGGCGGAATGTCAGATTTTTCCGTTTTTTGAGTGGAGCTGGTGCCTGCCTGGTGGGAATCCTGTTGATTTTATTAATCGTGCTGAATGTCAAGAATTTCTCCCTTTACCGGGCTGGAGCCGGCAGTTACCATCACCTGGCTGATGAAAAAGCAGCTATATCATCTGAATACAATGAGCTTAACCGTCAGACTGAAAATTTTAAGCGGACGCTGAAGACAGCAGTAGATGAAGTTAATTCTCTCCTGGCCAGGAAGTCTTTCTCCTGGACAATCTTTTTTGATGAGCTGGAGGAAGCGTTGCCGGCCGGAGCTTATCTGACCAATTTAAATCCGAGCCGGAATGAAGCTGGTCTGGCTTTTAGAATAAAAGCAGGGCTGCCCTCGAGGAGTGATCTGGGCCAGCTCATCAAAAATCTGGACAGTCACGGCTTTAGTAAAATAAGAGTCTTGAGCGAAAGTCTTCAGGACGGTCAATTTCAGGTTGAAATGGATTTTCAGCATGCCCAGACTGAGTGAGCAATTGACAGGTAAAGAAAGGAAGATTCTCAAGGGTATCAGTCTGGCCGGTCTGGTGTTGCTCGGTTTGCTCATCATCACGCTTTTTTTCTGGAACTGGAGGCTGGACAGGCTAAGTGAGGAAGCGCTGGCCCTTCAATCTGAGTTAGATAAGCTGGCGGCCAGAACAGAGGAGAAATTGGCTGAATTGCAATCCTGGCAGCTTACCCAGGCTGACCTGGCTGAAATAAAAGAGAATTCCTTTTATGCTGGACAGGCCGGGATCGAGGTCTTTCGCCAGGATCTCAGTCAGGTTTTTCAAAAGTCGGGCCTGCCCTTGCCACCTATAAGCTATCAGTATGAGGAAGACCAGAAAAAGGAATTCCGCCGGCTATCGGCTTCATTCGGAGTGTCACTTTCTTATCCCAGGCTGAAAAGATTTTTGTTTGAGCTCGAAGCCTGGCCAAGAATCTGGTTATTAGATCAGATTAATTTTCAAAAGATAGATAACGTCTCGGGAATGGTTGATTTAAGGCTGACAGTGGCAGGTTTTTATTATGAAGAGAAATAAAGGGCTAGGTAACCAGTCAGAACCAAAGCGGTGCTGGCCGATCAGACAGTATGTTCTTGTGGCTATGAGTCTTAGCTTTTTAATAGCAATGCTCTACTCAGGTTCAATCAACCTGTTGGGTCAGGAAAAGAACAGACAGCAGCCCGGCCAGCCAGGGAAGACTAGAGCTCGAGAGGTCTCATCTCTGGTCAAAAAAAACCTGTTGCCTGCATTAAATCCGGCCTTAGCTGTGGCCCGGAGAGACCTTTTCCGTCCATCGTCCTTAATGACTGCCAATAGAGTTTATGATGACGAAGAAGAAATGGCAGATGAAGAAATTATTCCTGAAAGGCTGGCTGCCGGGCAATCAGCTGCTGGGTTTCAGACCGGGCAGTCTGATACTTCGCTTCTGGAGAGCCTGGATTTTATATTTAGCGGCCTTATTTTTTCCGGACAGAAGGCGCTGGCTTTAATCCTGATTGATGGCCAGGCCTTAGCCCTGGCCGAAGGAGAGGAAATTATTCCCGGTCTCAAGCTGGTTAAAATCACTCCCGAAGAGGTTTTAATCAGGGATAGCCATGGCAACTCCCGGAAGATTAGGGTAAAGGAGAACAATGATGAATAAAATCAGACCGAGAAAATTCCACTGGCTTTTTCTTGGCTTTCTGGTCGTAAATATACTGGGCTGTGCCACTTTCAGTCAGTCTTATAAGCTCGGCAATCAGGCTGAGATCAATAAGAATTATGATGAAGCCATTAAATATTATGAGCAGGCAATGCTGGAAAATCCCAAAGAGTCAGTTTACCGTCTGGCTCTTTTTCGGACAAAAGCCATGGCTGCCCTTGATGCTGCCGAAAAAGCCAGGCGTCTGGCAGCTGAGGGCAGAAAAGAAGAAGCGCTCAATCAATATAAAAAGGCTCTCTTCTACGATCCAACCAACAGGCTGATTCTGGCCGAGTATCAAGCCCTGGCCGGGGTAAAACCACCGGTTGAGGTGAAGCCGAAGGAAGTGGTGATTGAATCACCGGTAAAATTGAAATATCCCCCGGAGAAACTTAAATTGAAATTTACTGATGCCTCTTTGCGGGCAATTTTCCAGGCTCTGGGAAAGTTTAGCGGTATCAACTTTTTGTTTGATGAACAATTCCGTGATCTACCTGTTTCAATTGATTTAACCGACCAGACTGTTGAACAGGCTATTAATTCACTCTGTCTGACCGGGCGGGCTTTTTACCGGGTGATTGATGAGCGAACGGCGATCATCATTCCTGACAACCCGCAAAAGCGAAATCAATATGAAGTCAACGCTATTAAAACTATCTACCTCTCTAACATAAATGCCCAGGACGTGCAAAATCAGCTGGCTTCTATCCTGCGGACTCAGTATAAAAGTCCCAGCATTATCGTTGACAAAACAAGAAATTCGCTGACCATCAGAGACACAGCAACAGTCGTGGCCCTGGCCGAGAAACTGCTTCAGTCCTGGGATAAGCCTAAGGGCGAGGTAATTATTGATCTGGAGATCATGGAAGTCTCCAGGACAAGACTACAAACTATCGGCACGCAATTTAGCCAGAGCTATGGTGGCATCAGGTATACGGGCGGGCTGACTGAATTTCCAACTGATAACTGGTTGCCGCTGGAAGGCTTTAATCTGTCTAAATCAGAAAATTTTCAGATAACCCTGCCCTCGGTTCTCCTTCAGTTTATAGAAACCGATTCTGATACCAAAATTATCGCCCAGCCAAGGCTAAGAGGAGTTGACAGCGAGGAAATAAAATATCTGGTTGGTCAGCAAGTACCGATTCCAAGTACAACCTTTACTCCGATTGCTGCCGGTGGTATCAGCCAGCAACCAATTGTTTCCTATCAGTATCAGGATGTTGGCATTGAAGTTAATATCAAGCCAAGGTTGCATCAGGAAAATGAGGTCAGTCTGGAAATGGAAGTCAAAATCACAGCCATCGGTGGCACGGGAATCGCCGATATTCCCATTATTTCTACCCGATCAGTCAAGAATGTGATCAGACTCAAGGATGGCGAAACCAATTTACTGGCCGGGTTACTCAAGGATGAGGAGCGGAAATCTCTGAAAGGAGTGACCGGACTGAAAAATATCCCTATTCTGGGCAGCCTTTTTTCGAGCACTGACCGGACAGTTGACCAGACTGATGTGATCCTGACCATAACTCCGCATATTATCAGGACTATGCCGTTAAAGCCGGAAGACAGTCAGCCGCTGTGGATTGACAATGCCGGCTCATCTTTTGGAATTCAAACCCAGACAGGCGAAGCAGTGGCCGGCGGTACTGAAGAGGTTATTCCTCCGGTTGAGGCCGGGGTAGAAGTGCCGGTGGAAGAAGCCGTCGAAGCGGAGGCTCAGGTGGGAACAGTGTCGCTTTTGCCCGCTCGAGCTGAAGTGCCGGTTGGCTATACATTAAATGTCCGCCTGGCTGTCAACTCACCAGTTGATATAACTTCCTTATCTTTGAACCTGAACTATGATTCAAGAATGTTGAGGCTGAAAGAAATCCAAAGAGGAGACCTGGTTAGCCAGTTAGGTGATAAAGGCTCTTTTCTCCAGGATATAAGTGCTTCTTCGGGGTTGGCCGTCATAGGCTTTTCCTCGCCTGATCCGGCCAGGGGTGCAAAAAATGGTAATCTGGCGATGCTGGTTTTTGAAGTCCTGGGGGCCGGCGAGACAAGAGTCGGTATCTCCTCAATTCAGGTCCTCGGAGTACAGGGCCGGCCAGTCAACCTGACAGGTGGCGATATGTTGGTCATTGCCCGTTAAAATGGGGTCGGGCCAGCAGATTTGCTTTATTATCAGCAAATTAGAAAAGAGGAGACAAAAAATCAGGGGGGAGCTATATTTCCTGATTATTTGATTGGTTGGTGGTCACCGGCTTATATTTGTTGACCAGCAAAGGTTGCTTACGCCAAAAATCACTTAGCTATGTGGTCCATTCAAGGTTTAGCCAGTGGCAGAATTTTGTGGACGATTTTTATTCTTTGAAAAAACAAGATTCAAGATCAGCGGGGAAAGAAAGAAGCCTTTTTGTTCAGTCATTGACAGATCTGAAATTTCCAGGTATATTTTAAAATTAATTAGAAAAGCTAATAATTATAAAGGCTAATTAAATGGAAGATAAAATTGAAGAACTGGCTGTCAGGCTGATGGAAGGAATACCCAGGCTGATGGGCTTTATCCGGTCGAAGATGAGGCAGCACCGCCGGTCAGATTTGTCTTTAGCTCAATTTCGCACCCTTCTTTTTTTCCGTCGCCACCCGCGCTCTTCGCTTTCAGCTCTAGCTGCTCACCATGGATTATCCCAGGCCACGGCTTCCAGAATGGTTGATAATCTGGTCAGGCGGGGCTTAATAGTCAGGGAATCGGGGCTGGAAGACAGGCGGCAGATTGAGCTTTATTTAAGCCGCCAGGGTAGGAAACTGTTGACCTCAGCCGAAAAGGCCACACTCAAAAACCTCAAAGAACACTTGACCGATTTGTCCCCGGAAGAAATTCAGAAGATCGATGAGGGCTTCAGATTACTGCTCGAGACTCTGGCCTCTCCAAAAAGGTCTGCTCAGCCTCAGAAGGAAAAAACGGTTTCAGGGTCAGGGCCCAAACGAAGGCCAAAAGGACGACGACTATGAAGATTATCGAAACCAGAGATTTGACCAAGCGCTTCGGCCAACTCCTGGCTGTCAATCACCTGTCTCTTACCATTGATGAGGGTGAAATTTTTGGATTGCTGGGTCCAAATGGTGCCGGTAAGACAACGACCATAAAAATGCTGACCACGCTCCTCTCACCAACTTCCGGCCAGGCAATAGTGGCGGGTTTGGATATTCGCCATCAGGCGGCTCGGGTCAGAAAAGTTATAGGTTATGTTCCACAATTGATTTCGGCTGACAGCACTTTGACCGGTTATGAAAATTTAATGATCTTTGCCAAGCTCTACGATGTGCCGCGCCGGGAGCGTGAAAATCGGGTCAGTCAGGCTTTACATTACATGGGTCTGGAGGAAGCGGCTGATAAACTTGTTCGGCACTATTCCGGTGGAATGATACGAAGGCTGGAAATTGCCCAGTCCATGCTTCATCACCCGCGCGTTCTTTTCCTGGATGAACCGACCATCGGGCTCGACCCGGCGGCCAGGCGTACGGTCTGGGAACACATCATAAATCTTCGTCAGCAGTTTGGAACGACGATTTTTTTAACCACTCATCTCATGGATGAAGCTGATGAACTTTGTAGCCGGGTAGCCATCATGCACCTGGGAGAGATAGCAGCTTTGGGCTCTCCTCAGGAATTAAAAGAAGCGGTTGGCCACGGCGAGGAAGTGACGCTCGATGATGTTTTTATCCATTATACCGGAAATGAGCTGGATAACGGCGGAAACTTTCGAGATGTGTCCAGAACAAGACGCGTAGCCAGGCGCTTAGGCTGAGCAAATTCACCAGAAGTATAGAAGCCAGGTGCCAGGAGTTTGGCAGCCTAGGAGTCAGGAAATCCAGGGATTAAGAAAGCCAGGAGTAAATCATGAATATTTTGCAATCATTTTTCCAGCAAATCTATTCTTTCAGTCATAAAACCTTAGTTTTAACTGAACTGGAAATGAGAAAGCTGCGACATGACCCAACTGAACTTTTTACCCGGGCAGTTCAACCGGCCCTGTGGCTGCTGATCTTTGGCCAGGTCTTTACCCGGGTCAGGGCCATACCTACCGGGAATTTACCTTACCTCGATTTTATGACGCCTGGCATTCTGGCTCAGAGTGTTTTGTTCATCGCTATTTTCTATGGAATATCTATCATCTGGGAAAAGGATCTGGGTGTCGTCCATAAGTTTTTAGTCAGTCCAACGCCACGGGCGGCGCTGGTTCTGGGCAAAGCTTTATCAGCTGGCGTAAGAGGACTGGCCCAGGGTCTGATTGTCGTTATCATCGCACTTTTGCTCCGTGTCCATTTGAACTTCAATCTGCTGTCTTTGCTTGGCGTAGCTGTGGCGGTTATACTTGGTTCGGCTCTTTTTTCAACCTTTTCCCTGATCATTGCCTGCATCGTTAAAACTAGGGAGCGTTTTATGGGCCTGGGGCAGGTCTTAACCATGCCGCTATTTTTTGCCAGTAACGCTATCTATCCGATTTCGATTATGCCTTCCTGGCTTCAAGTTGTTTCTCATCTTAATCCTTTGACTTATGAGGTTGACATCCTGAGACAATTGATGCTGGCTGGTGGAACAGGCAGCTATCAGATCGGGTTTGATCTGGTGGTGCTGACCGCCGCCACCATCATTCTGGTTCTGATCGGGGCTGTCATGTATCCTAAAGTCATCTAATAAATAGATAAACAGGGGACAACTATGTGCGCCCCTGTCAAGAGTATCATAATAGATTTTCAAAGAACAGAGTCAGACAACTATTCGCCTTCTTCTACGGCAATATATAGATTCGAGTGAATGGCCAGCAATCACAATCACAATCACAATCTATATTTCCTAATTATTTGATTGTAGAAATGGGGTCGGGCCAGCGGATTTGCTTTATTATCAGCAAATTAGAAAAAGAGGAGGCAAAAAATCAGGGGGTGGGATCTATATTTCCTGATTATTTGATTGGTTGGCCGGTCACTGGCTGATTATTTATTGACTCGCGAGCGCCTATTTTGTATAAAAAAATAGGGAATATAGATTGCGTCCCCTGTTTCTGTAAGCTGAGCGTCTCCTCTGGTTGCATTGCCGGTTCGGATTAAAGCATAATAATAAACTGGATCGGGTCTGGTGGATTGGTAAGGTTAAAAAAAAGTAAAGTTAGCAGGAGTCAAACATATGCCGCCGGTAAAAGTTAAAGTTAAGTTCTTTGCTCCTTTTCGTGAATTATTTGGGGCCAAGGAAAAGGAACTGGTCTTTGATGAGAATCCAGGCCTCATGGAACTCCTTGACCGCTTAGCGGAAACACCTGCGGCCAGGCCTGAAATCTTTAAAGATGGGCAGGTGAGATCAGACTTAGTGATTATGATTAATGGCTCGATAGTAAGCCATGATACTCTGACCGGGCTCAAGCTTGAGGATGGAGCAACAGTAACCATCTTTCCATTAATGGGTGGTGGATAATCCCAGGCCTCCGAGCAGGAGCGAGTCCAATAGACTCCGAGATGGGTTAAATAGCCGGGTAAAAAAACCTTGACTCATGCCAGCAGGGCGAATGCAAATTGGCTCATAGAGACAAAGGACATAATCTATATCTCCTGATCGTTGGTTGATTATTTCCTGGCCCGGGATCGCCCTTTAGTATGATAAAAAATATAGAGCGGGTGCGGGAATTTTTGTGCTCAGGATCTTTGGTATTCCTTTTGTGTGTGCGCCAGCTTTTTTGTTCCCCCCTCCGGCTATCCCTGTTTTACAGAAATAAGGGATTCTGATATTTTAGAAGGCTAAGGTTTAGCGGGTAAAAAAGGTAACTTAAAAGATGGCTATTCCTGGATATCATGGCCGGGTACTGGAAATAAATCTGACCACCGGCAATATCAAAATCGAGGCACTGGACGCTCAGGATGTTCTTCTTTATCTTGGCGGTCGTGGTCTGGCCACCAAACTGTTTTATGACCGGATAGAACCCTCTGCCGATCCCCTCGGTCCTGATAATGTCATCGTCATCGCCAGCTCGCCCCTGGTCGGTTCGCAGGCTCCCACCGCTGCCCGCGGCCATATGGTTTATAAATCGCCTCTCACCGGTTATATCGGCACGTCAAACTCAGGCGGAACCTGGGGCCATACATTTAAAGCCACCGGTTACGATGCCCTTATCATTCGTGGCCGGGCCAGTCACCCTGTTTTTATTGACCTCAGCCCGGAAAAAATTGAAATCCTCGATGCGTCTCATCTCTGGGGGAAAAACGTCCCCGAGTCAACTGATAGCCTGACTGCCGGCAGCACTCCCGGCAATCTCTACCGGGCCCTGGTCATCGGACCGGCCGGTGAGAATCTCGTTAAATATGCAGTTGTTGCCAATGATAGAAACCGCGTCTATGGTCGCTGCGGTCCAGGCGCTGTTTTTGGCAGCAAAAACCTCAAAGGGATTCGTGTCCGCGGCCGCGAAAAAATCACCATTGCCGATGAAGCCCGCTACCGTTCCGGCGTTGATCAAGCCATTTATTTGTTAAAGCAGGCCCCGATTACCAAAAGGCTGATGCGCGAACTGGGCACAGCCGGTCTTATTCTTCTCATCAATGTCATCAATATGCTGCCCCACCGGAATTTTCTCGATGTCAACCACGACGAGGAAAAGCTAGAGCGCATTTCAGGGGAAGCTATTGCCCGCGGTTATCTGGAAAAAGCAGGTTCCTGTTATCTCTGTCCGATTGGCTGCCAGCGTCATACAGCGGTTAAAACAGCTGACGGTCGGGTCCGCCGCGGTGAAGGCCCCGAATATGAAACAACCGTCCTGATGGGCCCGGTCTGCGACATCTATGACCTTGATTACATCATTCAGGCCAATTATCTGGCTAACGAACTCGGCCTCGACACGGTTACTTTTGGAGGAACAGTGGCCTGCGCTATGGAGCTTTATGAGAAAGGCTACCTGACTTCCGAGCAAACTGACGGCCTCGAAATTAAATTTGGTCGCGGGGATCTGCTGGAAAAACTGGTCGAACTTACGGCCTATCGGCGAGGTCTTGGCTCGCTCCTGGCTGAAGGTTCCTACCGCCTGGCGGCCGCCTGCGGCCATCCTGAGCTGGCCATGCAGGTCAAAAAGCTGGAAATCCCTGGCTATGACCCGAGGGCCTCTTATGCCCAGGCCCTCGGCTATATGACTTCTCCCACCGGTGCCTGTCACCTTCGTGGCGGTTATGCCGTCTCGCTGGCCTTTTTTGGCGGCACTAAAGAGATTCCCCGCTTTAGCCTTTTGCAATCACCCATTGCTATTCGCAACATGCAGAATACCGGCATTCTTCAGGATAGCCTGGGCGTCTGCCGTTTCACCGGTTTTTCCTTCGCCATTGAACCCTGGGCAAGAATAGTCAGTGGCATTACTGGCTATGATTTTTCTACCGCCCGTCTGGAAGAAATAGCTAACCGCATCGCCGCCCTCGAGCGCTTATTTAATCTGGAGGCAGGTCTCAAGCCGGAAGAAGAAGACGTGCTCCCCTCGCGCTTTTCGGAGATTCCGATAATGTCCGAAGGCAAGCCCCGGGCTATTAGCCGTGAGAATATGATCCAGATGCGCCGCGATTATTACCGGGCTCGGGGCTGGAATGATGATGGCCGCCCAGGCGAATCATATCTCCGGGAGATGAAAATTGAGCGGAAAAAAGCCTGACAGTCGAAGGCCGACGGCTGATAGCTGGCAGCCGAAACAGGCGGCAAAAAGGTGAGGCATCAGGAAACGGAGGGTAAACATGGCTCCATATAAATGGCAGACAGGCGAAGACATCTTTCGCCTTTTTCATTCCATCGGTCAGGCCTCGCTTCTCTATGACATTCAGGACAGCCACAGCGGCAACATGGCTATGCGCTGGAAAAATGCCCAGGGCGAAGAAATGATCGTTATCACCGCCACCGGTTCCCAGAAGGGCGACCTCGAGCCCAACCATCTCTGCTATCTCTCGCCGGGCGAAACTGATTTCGGCTACTACAAAGCCTCCTCGGAGACTGATATCCATGTGAATATTCTGTCATTGCCCAGGGCGCAGGCTTCGATGCATGCCCATGTCAAAGAGCTCATTATGGCTACTCTTGACGACCAGCCCGCTCCAAAAACGCCGCCGCCCTTTGTCCCGGTTGACCCGCTGGCTTTTTATCATCTGGGTCCCGAAATTCCGGTCGACTGGTTTGCTGTGCCCAGTGGCTCACCCGAGATGGCCAAAACTATCCCGGCTCGCCTGGCTGACCATCCTCTGACCATAATTTATGGTCATGGAGCGATGACCCGGGGGCGGACACTCAAAGAAACTTTTTTTAATCTCTGTCTGGCCAACAATGCCGGCTATATCGTCAGGCTCATCGAAAGGCAGATTAGAAGTACGCGAGTCAAACGCCACGCCCTCAAAACACCAGAAAAGCAAGAAAAGAGCCTTGTCCCGGAGGCTCCACTGCCGGTTGGCCAGAGCCCCGAGTTAGAAGAGCTCCGCTCCGGAATTAAAGCCGCGCCCGAGAGCCATTTCCATTTCCGCCCGGCTCCCTACAACCCCGACATTGAAAACCGCTGCGATTTTCCTGAGGAAGATGAGATTCTTAAAGAGTTCCGCAAGACGGGAAACCGTTTGTTCGAATCACATCTGTCACCATTTCACACCGGCTCTATGTCAGTCCGGGGTGTTGATTATCTTCTCTATGCACCGCAGGCTTCGATGCCCTACCAGGTGGGCGGGCCGCTCCTGAAGCTGCCTCTGGCCCAGGCCACCGGAGATGACACCGAGCTTTTGCTTCACAAAAAAATCTATGCCGAAAGTGATTTCCAGGCTCTGATTCATGCTTATGTGCCCGAGGCAGAAGCTCATGCTCATTTTATCTATCCGGGCGAAGAGACACCCATTGAAAAAATAATCCCGGTTGATGCTGAAGGCAGTTTCATGTACTTAGTGATTCCAGTTCTACCGCCAAGATTTGATGAAGACCGGTTGATAAGCCTTCTCCATGATTATAGAGTGGTGGTGGTCAGGGGCGGAGGAGTCTGGGCGGTTGGTGGCCTGTCTTTATCAGAAGCATTGCACCATCCTTCATCGCTACGCGAAATCTGTCTTTACCGGCTGGCGGCTGTCGAGCGCGGCCTCGACTTAAGAAAGATGGAGCCCGAAAAAGCTAAAAAATGGTAAGCAGGTGAGGCGGCGCATCGGCCGGTCTCTCGCCATACTTACCGCATATTGACTATGGAGGGAGGGTCGGATAAAATTCAGATACCCGGCGGCGTAGCTCAGTTGGTCAGAGCATGCGGCTCATATCCGCAGTGTCGGGGGTTCAAATCCCTCCGCCGCCATTTATTTTATGATTTATCAAAAGTTCAAAAAATTTGTTGAGGCGGAAAAGCTTTTCTCGCCTCGATCCCGCCTGCTGGTGGCTGTCTCCGGAGGTCAGGATTCAGTCGCCCTGGTTCATCTTTTAGTTGAGCTTAAAAAGAAAGACTGGCCCCAGCTTCAAATGGCCTTAGCCCATTTTAACCATAAGCTCAGAAAAAGTGCCGGGGAGGACGAGCTTTTTGTCCGGAATCTGGCTAAAGAGCTGGGGCTCAAACTTTTTACCGGCCGGGCTAACGTTAAGGATTTCGCCAGGCGAAAGCACCTCAACCTGGAAGAAGCGGCGCGTCTCAAACGCTATGAATTTTTAAAGAAAGCAGCCGGGAAATTCAAAGCAGATTATATTCTGACTGCTCACACCCTGACCGACCAGGCCGAAACCGTCCTGATGAAAATCTTCCGCGGAACAGGGCTGGAAGGCTTGCAGGGAATAAGGCTTAAGACAGGAAATATTGTGCGGCCGTTGCTCTGTTTCAAGCGCCAGGAATTAGAAGATTACCTTCGGGAAAATCACTTTGGGTTCAAGCAGGATGAAACCAATGAGGACGAAAGATTTCTCAGAAATAAAATCAGACTAAAACTTATTCCGCTGCTCGAAAATGAATTTGATCCGGCGATTACGGCCCACCTGGCGGCGGCGGCTCTTATTGCTCAGGGCGAAAATGAGGCGCTTTGTCAAACGGTGGAAAATATCTGGCCAAGAGTAACTCGCGGCGGCTCCTCGCATCTTGAGCTTAATCTTTGCAAGCTTGAGAAAATGCCGCCAGGTCTGGCCAGAAGGCTCGTGAGAAAATATTTGAAGACTGCGCTTGGACTTGAATCACCGACCTTTCACCAGACGCAGGCGGTCCTCACTCTTCAAGATGGACAGAAATTCAGCTGGGGACGAAGCCAGGTTCTGGTGAGGGAGGCGGGCTGGCTCAGAAAAATAGAAAAAACTAAGCGGCCGAAAGCTTTTTCTTTGAGCTGGGACGGCCGAAGTCCTTTGCGGCTTTCCAGCGGTCTTGAATTTGTGGCCAGGTTTATTTCGGTTAAAAAATTACCGCCAGCTCGCAGACTGAGCTGGCTTGAATTTGATGATGCTAAAAGGTGTTACCTCGATGCCTCAAAAGTGACTCTACCACTTGAAGTTCGAAACCGCCGCCCGGGCGATAAATATCAGCCGCTCGGACTTCGTGGTGAGAAGAAAATAAAAGAGAGCCTGCGGGAAAGGAAAATCCCTCAGGCAGAGCGCAGTGTGCTGCCAGTTTTTCTATCCTGCGGGAAAATTGCCTGGGTCCCCGGCCTTCCGACCAGCGAAGAATTTAAAGTTACCCCTTCAACCGAGAAAATTCTGCTTATAGAAAAACAAACCGGCCCAGACTGACCCGGTCGAATATTATGGTCTTGTGGCTGTCCAGGATATAAATTGTTTTTTTGATGGTGTGTAGAGAAGCCTGAAGATTACCCGGGAAAAGTGGACCGAGGTGAATTCCGCTCTCAACGGCGGTAGAGGCTCAGATACCAGCTGATAAGGGGCTGGCCCCAGAGAAGAGCCACAACTGCCGCTAAGGCAATGAAACTCCCGAATGGCAAAGCAAACTGCAGGTTCTTCTTTTTAAACCTCATCAGTAAAAGTCCGACAATTGCCCCGCTAACGGAGGCAAAAAGTAAGGTGAGAATCGTCAGGGGAAGACCAAGATAAGCCCCGACCATAAGCATCATCATCACATCGCCCAGACCGAGCCCTTCTTTTTTTCGCCACAGATAATAAACGGCATAGACCAGAAGCAAAAAGCCTCCGCCCGCCAGGGCCCCGACCAAAGCCTGCTTAAAACTAAGATCATAGCGGAACGGTGCATAAATTAGAGCCAGAGCCAGAAGCGGAAGAGTGATGTAACCCGGGATAATCTGGTGATAATAATCAATAAAGCCAATGACCACCAGGCTGCTGATAAAAAGGCAATCGGTGAAAAACTGCAAATCAAAAAATCTCAGATTATGAAAATAAACCAGAAGAAATAAAAGGGCGGTCAGGCTTTCTACAACCGGATAAATAATCGAGATTTTATTCCGGCAGAAACGGCATTTGCCGCCCAAAAAAAGATAAGACAGAACAGGAATATTGTCATACCACTTGATTCGCCGCCCGCAGGACGGACAGGTCGAAGGCGGCGTAATGAGGCTCTGCCCCCGTGGCAGGCGGTAAATCACCACATTCAGGAAACTACCCCAGACCAACCCGATAATGATGACGAAAATAATTCTTAACGTTTCCACCAGATCCTCGGAGCTTTAACTTCCCCGGTTTTCGGATCATAAAGATAATCATGACCCTCCAGGTCCTGCGGCACTTCTCTTATTAATCGAGCTCGAACCAGTTGATTTAAATCAGCCGGGAAACGGCCGTATTTTTCTTTAAATTGTTTGACGGCTGAAGACAGGGCCTCGGTATCAACTGTGGCCTTGATGCGGTAAAGCTGATTGGAGGCGATATCTTTAATCCACTGTTCAGTTGACGTTTCATAGACTTCGCGCCAGGTGGCCCAGGCCTCCTGGTAATCCGTCGTTTTATAAGCGGAGCTGGCGTAAAGCCTTTTGGCGATTGAGGGTGCGCCGGGGATTTCCATGGCTTTTTTATAGTACTGGCGGGCCAGTTCATAGTCTTTAAGATTCATCTGGGCAATATGACCTGCCTGCAGAGGAAAAATCCACATGTCAGGATTTTTTTCAAGTCCCATATCCAGTATTTTAAAGGCCAGGTTGGCGTCGTGAGCTTCGTAGACAGCAATCAGCGCCCCCACCTCATAAGGATCAGTATATTTTGGATCGAGGTCAGCGATAATAGAAAAAATATGTTCAAGATAGTTGAAGCGGTCGGGGATATCGAACGAGCCGTAATACTGGATGGCCCAGAGATAAATCAGATCAGCCACGAGGGACGAATAGCCAAAAGTGGCGTATTTAAGATATTTACCTGAGGGGAGGTAGATGATGGAAGAGCCGGGCACTTTTTTCCGCGGGACTCTGTCGGTTTCAATTTTTAGCACTGAAAAAAGAGCCAGTGAGATAAGCAGCAGGCCGACGATAACGATCTTTTCCAGCGACTGCTCGCGGCCAGTGGCCTTCAGCGTGTCGGTCTTATTTTCTACCTTCATCTTTGTCCTGCTTATCCAGGCCTATCTATTTTGTCTTCCTATCTTATCTGTCCATTATGATCTATCCGTCTGTCAGACGGTCATATTTTTAACTTCAAAATTTCAAGCGCTTTTCCAAGCTCAAATTAAATAAAATCACGCCGCCTGAAAATCAAAATAGCCAGCAGCAGCAAAAAAGCAGTATAAACCAGCCCATAGGCAAAGCTAATTCCTAGTAATTTAGTAGGAATTGGCAGCTGGTGGACCACTTCGGTTTTAAAATTAAAGTTCTCAAGGTCTGGCAAGATGACATAGAGCACTTTTAAGATTGCCCGGCCGCCACCGCTTTTAACTTTTTTAATCAGAAGTTCAAGGCTCCAGGACAGATGTCCGATCAGATAAAAAGCCAGCGAATAAAGCGAAGCCAGAATCGGGGTGGTAAAAGTGGAAAAGACCAGGGCGACAGCCGTCATCAAACACAACTCGAAAAAGATATAAAGAATGGCCAGAAGGATGTTCCACTCGATGGTAAAGGTGTGAAGAAAGAGAACGACCAGAAAAATGACCGACATCAGAACGGTCATAATAAAAATCGTCAGCACCAGCCCTAAATATTTCCCCAGCAGGAATTCCCAGTGGTGAATCGGTTTGGCCAGCAGGGTGAAAATAGTTTTCTTGTCAATTTCCTTATAAACCAGCCCGGTGCCCATCAGAATGGCCATCAGCATCCCGAAGAGCGAAATCGAAGCCAGTCCCACATCTTTGATGATTTTAACCCGGTCACCAACGGTCAGCAGGCCCAGAAAACGCGACAGAAGAAAACACAAAATGGCGAAGAATAAAAGCAGGTATAAAACCCGGTCCCGTTTAGCCTCTTTAAAAGTGTTGCTGGCAATGGTTGAAACTTTCATTGGTTTTTCACCAGGTCAACAAAAATATCCTCGAGAGTTTCAGTCCGGGGAATGAGCGAAATAATCTTACCGTTTTTCTCCTGGACAAGACGGATAATGCGGTCAATATTCTGTTCTTCATAAACTTTGAGCAGAACCCGATTGCCGCTGGTCGAAACGCTTTCCCCTAAGTGGCTGAATTCGGAGGCGGGCACGCCGCCGACTGTTACTTCGGTATAGAGAACTTTTTCTGAAATCAAATCGCCGAGATAGCCCTGATTGACAATTTCACCCGCCAGGATAATGGCCACCCGGTCGCAGATCATCTCGATATCCTGCAGAATATGCGAAGACAGGAAGACGGTTTTCCCTTCCTTCTTTAGATTGACGATGATATCGCGGAACTCCTTGCGGCCAATCGGGTCGAGACCGCCCATCGGCTCGTCGAGGATAACCAGAGCCGGATCATTGAGTAGAGCCTGGGCCAGGCCAACTCTCTGCAGCATTCCCCGGGAATATTTTCTTAGCTGGAGATCGGCGGCTTTTTCCATCCCGACCAGGTTTAGAAAATATTTTATTTTTTCCTCTTTTTGCTGGCCGTGGATGCCCAGCAAATCAGCATAAAAAGCCAGAAATTCACGCCCGGTGAGGTAGTCGTAGAAATATGGATTTTCAGGCAGAAAACCGACTTTCTCTCGCGCCCGGGGCTTGAGTGAGTCTTCCCCGAAAATGGTAATGCGGCCGGCGTCGGGGAAAATCAAATTCAAAATGCTCTTGATGGTGGTTGTTTTGCCGGCGCCGTTTGGTCCGAGATAGCCAAAAATCTCACCTTCATTGACATAAAACGAGATGCCCTTTAGAACCTGTTTTTTCTTCGGTATAAAACCGAACTTATAAGCCTTATAAACCCGGTCGAGTTCAAGTACTTTGCCCATTTTTATTATCCTATACAAAAAAATCGCCGGGCTGTCAACCACTCCCTGTCCGTTGACATCTGGAGATAAGAAGATAGAATAAGAAACTTATCAGCCACCGGTCAAAACCATGAAGATAAGATAAGATGGGATAGATAAATAGATTCAGGATATCAGGATAAAGGAGATAAATGCCCCGATGGAAGCTTCAGCTCCTACCAACCGCCGGCTGTCTTTTCTCGACAGGTTCTTAACCCTGTGGATCCTGCTGGCCATCGGGCTGGGAGTCTTCCTGGGCTATGTTTTTCCTGGCCTGTCCCGCCTTTTAAACCGGCTATCGGTTGGCACTACCTCTATTCCGATTGCTATCGGTTTAATCATCATGATGTATCCGCCTCTGGCCAAGGTCAATTACCGCCAGCTCGGCCGGGTCTTTCAAAACAGAAAGGTCCTGACTTTATCCTTAGTGCAGAACTGGGTCATCGGACCGATTCTGATGTTTCTTCTGGCCGTTATTTTTCTCCGTAATTATCCTGAATATATGGCAGGACTTATTCTTATTGGCTTAGCCCGCTGTATTGCCATGGTTATTGTCTGGAATAGCCTGGCCCATGGAGATACGGATTATGCGGCGGCTTTAGTGGCCTTTAACTCTATCTTCCAGGTGATTTTCTATTCTGTTTATGCTTATATCTTTATCACTGTTCTTCCGGGTTTAATTGGACTCAAGGGGATGGCGGTTCACGTTACGATGGGTGAGGTGGCCAAAAGCGTCCTCATCTATCTGGGCATTCCTTTTACGGCTGGTTTCCTGACCAGGTTTTTCCTCGAGCCAGCGAAAGGGCGCGAGTGGTATGAAGAAAAATTTGTACCAAAAATCAGCCCGCTGACTTTAATCGCTTTGCTATTCACCATTGTGATCATGTTCTCCTTAAAGGGAGAGTATATCGTCCGCCTGCCGCTCGATGTGGTGCGCATAGCCATACCTCTTATTATTTATTTTTTAGTGATGTTTTTTGTCTCATTCTTTTTGAGCTGGAAACTCGGTGTCAACTATCCTCAGGCTACCAGCCTGTCCTTCACAGCGGCCAGTAATAATTTCGAATTAGCCATTGCTGTGGCGGTGGCTGTCTTCGGGATAAATTCAGGGCAGGCCCTGGCCGCGGTCATCGGGCCGCTCATAGAAGTGCCGGTCATGCTGGGGCTGGTCAATGTGGCTTTAGCTTTCGGCCGCCGTTATTATTCACTGGATGGAAGCCCGGCCGTTCACCAGCGAGCGAGTTAATTTCCATGGTTCTCAAGGCTTGCGACCAATTTAGTCGTAAGTATATTCATCCTTTCTAGACGCTCAATTTACTATGGATCACTTACTTTACTTGAAAAATTATTTCAGGTACGGGCGGTTGAAACGTGTGTATGAAATGGATAATATAAGTCAAGAAAAGGCAGATCAAAAATGCATCTTATATAAGGCCCTTTTCTGGGCAAACTATGGGGAGCACCTCAGTCCATACCACATACTATGGGGAATAAGAAATTGGTTTTCGGCTGGGCTGGCTAGATGATCTCTTGGGCGCCAATTTTGCCTCATCCCCTCGCCGGGAATGATAAATCGGGGTATTGGAGCTTGTCAAGTTTGGCTGAAAACCGGTCGCATGGGGCTAGCCAGTCGAGGACGAGCCTAAAGGTGCCGGAAATCGGACAGACCTCTCTTCCCCGGGGGAAGGAACGTTTATGAAAAATATTCAGCGCCTGCCTCAGCGGCAAGCAGAACTTCCTGATAGGCGAGGAGCAGCGGGGTAGGCTTGTTGGTGACAGATGTCAGCTTGAGGTGATTGATGATCCTGTCCACCACGGCGTGGTCGGTGAGAAAGGCAATAATGCGCATCTCTCCCTGGCACGGGGGACAGGTCAAGGGATTTACTTCATAGACTTTTTTGATCATCTCGGCCCAGCCTCTGCGGGGGATCCTCGGGCAATCTTGCTCGATGAGGATGAGTTTCTGCTCGCCTCCCTCCAGCTTGGGCACCTTCCCTCGATGGGCATTGGCGTAGAGGCCGTAATATCTGACAGTGACTTGTCCCTTGTCTGGGATATGGGAAGTGATTTTCTGTCCGAACGATTGGATGACGGCCACCACCCCGGGGATAAGTTCTGCGCCAGTTGCGGCCTCAAAATATTTGAGAAGGGCCTGGACTGCCGCCCGGCAGAGCTCGCCGAGGAGCTGGCGCTTGTATTTGAAGAAGATGCGCAGCATCTTGGGGATGGTGAAGACAACCTGGCGGTGGGGGACATCCAGCAGAAGCTCCTCCCTCATCCACTCGCCCCACTCCTCCAGGCGCTTGGCATGACACGAGGGACAAAACCCGCGGGTACGGCAGGAGAACATCAAGAGCCGCTCCTCCCCACAGTCGGGACAGCGGATGCGGGCAAAGCCGCAGCGCGGATTGCCGCAGTCCAGGTAGCGCTCAACCACCTCCTTGACGATCGACCGGAGGAAGCCGTAGTCCTTCTCAAAACGACTCTCGTACTCCACCATGAACCTGTCAAAGTAATGGAACAACACCCTGTAGAGGACGGTGCGTTCTGGATGACGGGGGCGATAGATCCCTGACATAGCAGGGAAGAATATCCAGGAAACAGGCCAGATGAGTTGTCTTGGCTCATTTTCCCCTGGAAGCGGCTGGCCGCAGACAGGCTCGATCGATCAACAGTCGTCAACAGAAGTTGGCCAAAAAAACATCGCCATGACCACCTCAGTTGACAGCATCTTCCCCTTCGAGATTGGGCATCGGGACCACGAGGCCGGGCACTAAAAAGGGGGGAAAAAAATAGATTTGTCAAGAGTTTTTTCGACTCTTGACACAGAAGGGAAATTCGAGATATGAGCGTTATGATCTGGGGAAACGGATTGAGGCTCTAAAGAGTGTTTCAGATCCTGAGCTAAAAGGCATAAGGGAAAACCTTTTTAATTTTATCTAAGTTCTTGTTGCTATCATTTAACTTAATTTTCTCGCTGAAATTACCTAAATAGAGCTTTACCTTTCCGCCATCTCTGTTCTTCCAGATTCTCTTCCACAATTTACTCCTAAGTCGACTTCGATCTGGCAGACAGAATTAGAATTGTTCTTTATCTTCAGCTTGCACGAGAAAAGCTGATTTAAGCAATTTAAATAGTTTGCCGTGATTGGGGATTTTTAAATGTAGCAACTCCTCTACAATGACTTCCCGTCGAAAAGCTGCTGGTTGGAATAACAACTCCGTGTTGAACGTCAGCCGGCCAAGTGAAGAGCAACTGCCCCATTTCCTTTTCATCGGCCGCAGGCGAACCTCTTTAGGTTCAACTCCAATCCGTTTAGCCCAAAATTGAACCTCAGCGCGAAATAAGGCCACCGGAACACATTTTTCCAGCGTTTCTTCAGACTTCATGCCTGCCTCCGCTGGATGATGCCCATAATTTTTTCTACCATCCCTGGCAGATTCGTCACACCTGCTGTGCTCAGAATGTCGTAAAGTCTCCGCCTGACTTCGCGGCTCTGGACTTCGCTTGTCTGCCAATGGGGATACTCGGCAAAAACCTGGAGCATCTCACGTGCGGCGCGCTCGGCCGGCTCGGCGCTGATGCCTGTCTGCTGCAAAAGCCAGAAGACCGCAAATGCCTCTCCACTGATGCCGCGTTCGACTTGCTGACGTTCGGCTTCGTTCACCTCGCAGATGAGGGCCTGCAACCGGGTCAGCGTCTCCTGCGTGGAGGCTTGCCGCTGCTTGAAGGCCTCGGCAATCGCTTCGGCGCGTTCGCCGATGGAGAGCAGATAGGGCGAGCGGTCGGCCTCTTCCTGCACCTTCTGGGCAATGCTCTTGAGCAGGTTGAAGATTTTGACCGTATCGGGCTGGTCGGATGCTGCGATTTTTTCCATGGTCTGCGGGTTGATCTCATAGACCGCTACCGCCTCGCGGATGACGCTTGCCTGCGTGTGCTCCTGCACCAGATGGGCCGTTTTACGCGCCAATTCACGGTCAGTGAGTCCCCGGTGTTCGTAGGCCGAACGCAACAGGGCGTAGAGGTCCGCCAGACGGTTGTAATCGTCGATGAAGGGACGCAGGAAGGCATCGGGTGAAAGGATTTCGTAGAGGTCTTCCAGTTCGCGGAAGAAGCGGTAGTAGGACTGGCGAGGTTCCTCGTCGCGGAAATGCTCCAGCGCGGCCTCGGCGGCTTTATCGGCCGTCTTGCCGTGGGTGAGCTGAAGGTAGAGGGCGCGGCCGCGGTCCATGAGCGTGGTGAAGCGGGCCTGGAGCACATCCAGCCCCTCAATGACACTCTGCACATCGCGCGAGTCAAAGGCCAGGGCCTTTTCCAGGTTTTCGAAAATGCCCACAAAGTCCAGCACAAAGCCGCCGGGCTTGCGTTGGCCCTGTTCGTCCTCGTATGGACGGTTGACACGGGCGATGGCTTGCAGCAGCACATGGTCCCGCATGGGTTTGTCGAGGTAAATGCAGTAGAGCACAGGCGCGTCGTATCCTGTGAGGAGTTTTTCGGTGACAATGAGAATCTTGGGCAGCGAATCAGGTTTGATGAACGCCTTGCGGACGCGCTTTTCTTCCTCATCGCTTAGATGATAACGGGCGATGTGCCCAGGGTCGTTGTGGCCGGGGCTGATGACCACCTGCGAGTATTCCGGCGGCAGGTATTCATCGAGCGCCTCCTTGAGTAAACAACAGGCCTCGCGGTCCACGCCCACCAGAAAGGCCTTGTAGCCCATCGGCTCGACGATCTCGGTGAAGTGCTTGGACACGTATTGCGCCACGCGGCGGACGCGATCGCGGTTCTTGAGCATGTTGCGCAGGGTGACGGCTTTATCCAAGATACGGCTGAGGTCTTCCATATCACTTACGCCCTCGGCTTCCACGAGGTCAAGGAACTCGCGTTCAAGGATGTCGCGCTGGACGCGCAGCTCATTGGGTGCTAAAGCGTAATAAAGCGGGACTGTCGTACCGTCCTCGATTGATTCGGCAATCGAGTATTTATCGAGATACCCATGTGGTTGATCATCCACGCCAAAAACTTTGAAGGTACCCTTGCCATGTGCGGTGCGGTCAATAGGCGTGCCAGTAAAACCAAGATAAGTGGCGTTGGGTAGCGCACCCATCAGATAATTGCCCAGGTTGCCGCCAGTGGTGCGGTGGGCTTCATCCACAAGGACGAAGATGTTCTTGCGGCAGTTGAGGTTGGCTGGCATGTCGTCGAATTTATGAATCATAGAGACAATCAGACCTCGCCGGTCGCTTTTGAGCAATTCTTGCAAGTGCCGCTTGCTGGTAGCTACTTCTACACTGCCCAGCCCCACCGCCGCCAGATTGTTGAAGAGCTGAGCTTCTAGTTCGTTGCGATCCACCAACATCAGGACGGTGGGATTCTCAAAAACCGGTTCTTCGATGAGACGCTTGGCAAGAGTGATCATGGTGTAGGTCTTCCCAGAACCTTGGGTGTGCCAGACCAGGCCGCGGTGCTTTTTGGGGTCGCGCGCTCGTACGAGAGCCCGCTCCACTGCTCGCATCTGGTGCGGACGCAGGACAACTTTTTGCAACTCATCGTCTTTGCGGGTGAAAAGTATGAAATCACGCACGATGCGCAGGACGCGCTCTGGAACGACGAAGGTCTTCACCAAGATCTCAAAATCGCGACCGGCGCTCTCTTCCTTCCAGTTGAAGAGGTTCTTGGGTGAGAGGTTCCACGTGGCGCCGTAGTAGAAGTGGACAAGATGAGTAAGCGTGAAGATCTGCAAAAGCGCCAGCAGTTCGGGGGTCTCGCGCTCGTAGCGACGGAGTTGATCCAGCGCCTCGCCGATGCCCTCCAGCCGCGTAGCGGCTTTGGTCTCGACGATGATAATCGGGATGCCGTTGATAAAAAACACCACATCGGCACGAATTGCGCGAGCACCGTTGGTGAAACGGAATTCATCGGTGACGTGGAAAAGGTTGGCGGCGGGATTGGCAAAGTCGAGCAGGCACACGTTGCGCTCGCGACGCTCGGCCTGGACATAGACGGTTTTCAGCCCCCGCAGATATTCCCAAGCCTGGAGGTTGCCCTCGATGTTGGGACGCACGTTCACCAGACGCTTGCCGATTTCTTCGGCCTGGCATGCGTCCACGCTGCCGGGATTGAGGCGCTGGACCTGGCGCAAGAAGACCTCCCACAAGAGGGGGCTGGTATCGCTGCGGCGCAGGCGAAGTGCTTCTTCCGGCGGCAGGTAGGTCCAGCCAGCTTCTTCGGCGTAGCGCACAAGCGGCTTTTGGACGGTGTGGCGTTCACTGGAAAGAGCCATGTTCATTCCTCCGCGGTAGGCACCAATATCCAGATCCTTTTGAGCGGCAACTCCGCCTGGATTTCCTCCGGGAGCTTCTCATAGAGGCGAAAGACTTCCCTGAGCAAATCTTCGGAAGACCACAGGCGGATTTCAAAAAAGAGGCGGGCTATCTCTTTTCCCACCGAGGATTTGAACCCAGACCAAGAAACAAACAAGCCATGCTCAGCCTGTAAGTTCTTCATCGCGCCTTGCAATTCCCGAACAGTCTTTACATCCGTCGGGGCATCTCCCGATTTTACCTGTACAGCAATCCTGGGTTTATCAAATCCTAGTTCACCCGAACCAGCTAAGATGTCAACGCCGCTATCCGGTCCCTCGGGTGATTTTCGCACCTTATAGCCTTGAGCAACCAGAATAGCCTCGACCAGATCGGTCAGCCGATGCCCTTTAAACCGGGTGCTGATGAACTTCCTGATCTGATCGAGTGCCAGTTCTTCCAGATCTGCCATAGCACCTGCTTCCTGTTCTGTGTCTTCCTGTCCCACAGGTGTTGGAGTTGTAGCCTTTCTCTCTAACATGCTACGAATGCGCTCCTCTGAGTTGTTGCGTTGGATGCGACAGACAGTCATAAATGCCCCGAATGAATATAGCAGGTCTTGATCCATTACTTCCCGAGGGATTTCTTTAATCCATTCGACTGGTCGGGTATGCCTGGCACCAGATGGCAAATCTGAACGATATTGGTACGGCCCAATGATGCGACCAAATGAAATAACAGGTCTTTGCTTGAGCGGCAAAGCTACAAGATCTCCTACCTGCATCTCCTTAATAAACGGCCATATTTGGCTGCTCCAGTTGATAATGGTCTTATTCTTTTCTTCCGGATAAGTCCCTTTCAAGAGGTCTAATAATGCTTCGCGGGTCGCAATATTAGAAAGATCACCTAATTGCTGCCAACCAACTACTACAACCTTTTCTTCAAGCGCCAGGAGCTCATTTTCGCCGTGGGCACCAGCGCGTACAAGCCACAATGCCATTGCTTTACCTCCTTTCTTTGTATCGTTCTACCAAGGGCAATGGTACCCGCACCCTCCCCGTCATCAGGTGATGCAGCATGGAACGAAACAGACTTTGCAACGCCACCTTGCGCTGCTCTTCGGCCTGGATCTTGGCATCCACCGCTTGCAGGATCTCGGCAATGCGCTGCTGCTCAGGGAGAGGGGGGAGGGGAATTGCAAATTTTGATATTTTGGGTCGGGTTAATTGTGGAATACTTGAGCCTTCAACATCTACTTTGACATACTCGTTGATGAATTCGGATACAAACTTTATGTCTAAGTTCGTCTTTGGAATCAAGACCAATAACCTGATAATTGCATTGAATTTTTCGTATCTCGGAATGGCATATCCCAAATTGCCCCTTCCTGTAACAGTGATTGAATTCTCAGGGAACTTGTACGTATCAGCAAACCCATAAAGGCCTTCATTTTCTCTTGAATTCGAATAAATAGGATATATGAATCTGCCGATTTTTACTGGTGAGTAATTTAGACCAGAAACATCACCACCAGCATACACATCACACACCTCCCTCAGCCTCACCACCTGCCAGTGGACAGGAAGAGGGCCGATCTCAGTCTCTCGCAGCGGCACGGATTCGGCCTCCGCGGGCGGGACCGGCCCGTAAGTGAACAGGTGGCGCATCAGGCTTTTTTTGAGTTCGCGCGTCGCAGCGATAATTCGCTCCGTCGCCTCAATGGCGCGCTGGATGGTGCTCAGCACATGTGCAATGGCGCACTGCTCGGGGAGAGGGGGGAGGGGAATGAAGGTGTTTTCCAGGTATGGTTTTTGAAGACTTGGTAGAGTAGTTTTCGCGTGTTCACCAGACAAAGGTTGTAGATTTAGAAAGTAGAAAACGAAACTGACATCTATTTGTTTCTTCCATTGCAAATAAAAGGTTGTATCTGAAGGGTAACACGGCGACAAAAGAAGCCAGACCTTGCCTGCTGTACCTTTTCTTCCTATCACGAGGGTTGGGTAGGTAACTAGCGGCGCACTTGTGTTTGCAAAAATCCCACCAGAGCCAACAACAGGTATTGGTCCACTATCATTCGGGTTTGCTTTACCATATTTCGCTTCAGCAATATCCCCCAGCCTCACCACCTGCCACTCCTCGGGCAAGGGGCCAAGGTCGGGGTGAAGTACCCCCTCGCCCGTACTATCGCGGAAGCCATTGGGTTGGGGCGCAGCGCCGCTGCGCCCGTGCGCGTTCTCGCTCATAGCCCCCTCAACCCCAATTGTCGCAAAACTTCGCCGAGCGCCCGGTCGGCTTCGGCGCGCTCTTCTTCTGCCTCTTCCAGCAGCACCACCGCCTCCTCCAGCGGCAGTGTTTCCTCCTTATTGTTGCTGGAAACATAGCGCGAAGGGCTTAAGTTGTAATCGTTGCGAGCGGCCTCCTCGTTGCGGATGACGGCAGCGAACCCCTCCACCGCCTGCCATTGGCGATAAGCCCCGGCAATCGCGGCCACATCCTCGTCAGTCAGGTAGTTTTTGGGGCGGCCTTTGGCGAAACGCTGCGAGGCGTTGATGAGCAGGATTTCGCCCGGATGCGCCTTGCGCTTGCTCAGCAACAGGATGTTGCCCGGCGCGGTGGTGTTGTAAAAGAGATTCTCCGGCAAAAGGATAACGGCCTCGACGAAATCGTTTTCCACGAACGCCTTGCGGATATCACGCTCGCGGTTGCTGCCCTGGTTGCCGCTGCCGCGGCTGACCGCGCCGGTGTCAATCACCATGGCCATTTTGCCGTTTTCTTTAAGTGAGGCGAACATGTGCTGCGCCCAGCCCCAGTCGGCGCTGGAGGCTGGCGGCGTGCCGTAGATAAAGCGGCCATAGGTATCGCCCTCGTACACAGCTGGGGCGAAATTCTGATTCCACATGGGGTTGGCCGCCACCTTGTCGAAGCGGCGCAGGGTGCCATCGCCTGTCAGGAAAGCTGGGCGGTTCATGGTGTCGCCCAGGGCGATCTCAGCATCCATATCGTGGATAAAGGCGTTCATGCGCGCCATAGCGAAGGTGGTTGGATTGATCTCCTGCCCGTAAAAGCGCAGCGGCTTGATGCGCGGGTCGCTGCCGTACTTCTCGCGGAAGCGCAAATAGGCTTTGATAAGCAGTCCACCGGAGCCGCAACAAGGGTCGTAGATTTCATCGCCGGGCTCGGGATCAATGAGATGCGCAATGAGCACGGCCAACTCGCGGGGGGTGTAGAACTCGCCGGCACTTTGCCCCTGCCCTTCGACGAACTTGCGCAGCAGGTACTCGTAGGCACGGCCTAGGATGTCCGGCTCGACATCCCGGAGGCCGAGGCGGTATTTCGAGAGGCGCTGGATGAGGGCGCGCAGGCGGTCATCGTCCAGGATGCGCTGGCCGGCGGCGGTCTCGTTGAAGTCCTTCACGTCGATCACGCCGGAGAGTTTGGGGTTTTCCCGCGCCACTGCACGCACAGCGTTGGTGAGATACTCGCCCAGATTCGTTGTCTGGCGTGCTATTTCCGACCAGCGAGCCTCAAAAGGAAGATAAAACCGCACTAGTTTATGATCACCCTCAACAAACTTTGCTTGATTTCCAAGCGACTCCAACTCATCCTCAAAAACATCTGATAGGCGCTTCAGGAAAATGAGTGGCAGAATATAGTCTTTGAATTTAGGCGCATCGATTGGACCGCGGATGATGCAGGCCGCTTCCCACAACCAATTTTCAAGAGTGCTCAGATCTAAAGACATAAAATTACCACCTTTTTTTAATTTTTATGACAAAGCTGAGCTTGAAGTCAAGATAAGCGTAAATAATTTTATTGGAAGCCGATAAATTTTCGTTCTAAAAATGGTGGGAATTTTGGATAATCTAAACTACAGACCTTTCATAAGGTTCAATCTTCGATGAAATCGCTATTTGACTTTAAGGGAAGAGATTTTCACGAACATAAAAATGGATAATAAGAATTTCTTTTTGGCTGCGCTGGCTGAGGGAGCTTTTTTGTGACCATTTGCCCCTCTGGTCGTCCTAGAAAAATATAAATGATGGCTGATGAGATGTCAAATTCAGTTGGGGATAGCTCGTGGCGGGTCAAAAAGCAGCCAAGGGGCTCAAAAGGGCCGGAAATAACCCAGATCTCTCCTGCTGATCAAAAAGAGGGTCACGAGAAGTAGTCGCCGCGGGTCTCAGCGGCTATCAAGAGTTCCTGATAAGCGATGCGAGGAGGGGGAGGTCTCTCTGCGACAGATGTCAGCTTGAGGTGATTGATGATCCTATCCACCACGGCCTGGTCGGTGAGGAAGGCAATAATGCGCATCTCTCCCTGGCACAGGGGACAGGTCAAGGGATTTACCTCATTGACTTTTTTGATCATCTCGGCCCAGCCTCTGCGGGGGATCCTCGGGCAATCTTGCTCGATGAGGATGAGTTTCTGCTCGCCTCCCTCCAGCTTGGGCACCTTCCCTCGATGGGCATTGGCGTAGAGGCCGTAATATCTGACAGTGACTTGTCCCTTGTCTGGGATATGGGAAGTGACCCGGGCGATGATCTCCAGGTAGTCCATCCATTCCACCTCTTCAGCTCCTCCCCATAGCGGTAGCAGACCTTGCCTTCCCCTTCATCGAGGGATTATTCTGAACGATTTCTCTGTTGCTACCCAATGAATTCATCGAATTCCTCCTGCGCCCACATTTCAGATACGGCATCCCGTGGCTTTTAGCCGATTCATGTATCTTTTGGAATACACCTGAGGCAGTCCAATCATTGCATAGTGCGGCATATGACCGCAACCAGGCTAAAGTAATGACTGTTTAAAATAAATATTTCTTACATCTCTTTGTGGTATTTGGTCAAATAGTAGACATTCGAAAAAATAAAAAACAGATAGACCGCCACAAGGGTAAGTATAACGTACATATCGATCTGCATTAGCGCAAAAGCAAGCAATATCGCGGCGTAAACAAATATCATCAGGTCATACGTCCTTGCTTTTGCCTTGTCGCTGATTGCGCGGTTGCGTTCGTCTTTTTCCTCGATTTCAGCTTGTTTTGCGATTTGCGGGTTTCGGAGCGCTGTTCTGTTTCTAATTGCCCCACCAAGATTACCGCCAAAAATACCGGCGCCTACGCCTGCGCAAATATATGGCAGCGTTTTGAGAATGCCGTCCGCGTCAGGCAATAATTTGACAAGAACCAGCCCTGTCCCCAAAATCACTAAACCGATTATAGATAATACGATATACCTGCCGACTTTATATTGTTTCATTTCCCTGCTCCTCCTCATAAATAAAAATTTCCTCAATGGTCATCCCGAAATATCTGGCAATCTTAAAGGCCAAAACGATTGACGGATTATATCGCCCGTTTTCCAAAGAACCGATTGTTTGTCGGGAAACCTCCAAAGCGGTTGCGAGTTCCTCCTGCCGTATTCCGCGCTGCTTGCGGATTTCTTCCAGCCGATTCTTCACGGCGTCACTTCCTTTCATAGATGGAAAGTTTGCTTTCCATCTATGAGTGTACAGTACACCAAATAAAATGTCAAGCACGCTTTCCATTTTGTTATTTACAGTTGAAAAGTGAACTATTGAAAGCTGAAAAGTGAACTCCAGCAGTTGTTGTCAATTTGTGGAAATTTAGAGAAGATAGGGCTGTGCTATGGCCAGGTAGGTATCCGGTCGACAGTAATGAAGTTGTGAGATCGATAAGGCTCCTGACCTTTCAGGGCAAAAATGCATAAAGACAGTACAGCTAAGCTATTTTCAGTCATAGCTAAAAATTATGACTTTTTAAATCGCCTGTTGAGTTTTAACCTTGACTGTGCCTGGAGACGGAGGCTGGTCAGCCTCTCTTGCTTCCGGCCCGGTGATAAAATCCTTGATGTTTGCACCGGCACAGGAGATATAGCCATAGAATTTGCCCGCCGCGGGGCTCATGACGTCACCGGGATTGACCTCTCGGCCGGGATGCTCGCCCGGGCTCAGCAAAAAATAGAAAAGCTGAATCTGGCCACAAAAATCAAACTCGAAACAGGCAGCGCCCTCAACCTCCCCTACGGCGATCAGACTTTTGATCTGGTGACCATTGGCTTTGGCTTAAGGAATCTACCAGACTATTCAAGAGGAATAAGCGAGATGGCACGCGTCCTCAAGCCTTCGGGGCGGTTGCTTATCCTTGAGTTTTCGCTCCCGCCAAATAAACTGACTTATGGCTTTTATTCTTTATACTTAAAAAATTATCTGCCGCTGGCCGGAAGGTTATTTTCAGGCTCGGCACAGGCCTACAGCTATTTAGCTTCATCGATTTTTAGCTTTTTGAAGCCTGAAGAGGTTATGGCTCTGATGCGGCAAATGGGCCTCAGAAATCTCTCCTGTCTGAATTTGACAGCTGGTGTCATTACTCTTTACTCCGGCCAGAAATAGGACTAAGAATGATAATAAGTGAAACATTCTTAAAGAAGAAAGGCTGCTTTTAAGGCAGGAAAGGAAGGAGTCAAAAACTCATGAAAAATATTCTCGTTACTTTTGATCTCTGGAAGGAAGGACAGGAGATTCTGGAAAAGGAACTTGGCCCACTGGCCAGAATTTCTTATCTTAAAACTGCGGCCGACCGCTCCCGGGCTTTAAAAGAAGCTAATATTCTATTTTCCTGGAATACGCCCCAGGAGATAAAAGAAGAAGAATATCCACTTCTAAAAACTGCTGAAATCATGCAACTGCTGAGCGCCGGTGCTGATCATCTATCATTTTCTAAACTTCCGGCAACCTTAAAAGTGGTGGCTAATGTCGGGGCTTATGCAGAACCTATGGCCGAGCACACGCTGGCTATGATTCTGTGCCTGTTGAAAAGATTGCTGATTGAACACCAGAAAATCCAGCAGGGAATTTTCGATCAATTAAATGAAAATAGAAAACTAAAAGGGCTGACTGCCGGCATCCTGGGCTTCGGTGGCATTGGCCGGGCAGTGGCTCGGATGCTGCGTCCTTTTGAAGTTAAGATCATGGCCATCAATACCAGTGGTAAAACCAGCGAACTGGTAGAATTTGTCGGCACTTTAAAAGACCTGAATTATGTCCTTCAAAATTCGGACCTAGTGGTGGTATCTCTGCCGCTCTCTAATAAGACCAGAGGACTAATCGGCGAGAAAGAGCTCGGGCAGATGAAAGACAATGCAGTTTTGATCAACGTCTCCCGGGGAGAAATTATTGAGGAAAAAGCCCTGTTTGATCATTTAAAAGCGCACCCGAAGTTTATGGCTGGCATAGATGCCTGGTGGATAGAGCCTTTTCGTCATGGGAGATTTGAAATGCACTATCCTTTCCCGGCGCTGGCCAATGTCGTCTGCTCGCCTCATAACTCTGGAGTGGTAGAAGATTCGCTCGTTGAAGCGACTAAATTTGCTGTTGAGAATATGAAAAGGTGCCTGGAAGGAGGGGAGATGCGGGGGATGATTAACCGGGAGGATTATCTTTAAACTCGATGCAAGGAAAAGCCAAAAAGATGGTCGGGGAGGTGGGATTTGAACCCACGACCCCAGCGTCCCGAACGCTGTGCGCTAGCCAGGCTGCGCTACTCCCCGGTGAGAAGCCATTATAAATAAGTTATCCGCCTCTGTCCAGCGTTTGAGTGGATTAACCCCTGACAAGAAATGAAAAGGCAAAATGATTATCTCCACTATTCTTTGAGGTATGGAGCTTTAATCAAAAAAAAACTTCAGCGTTTTTTTCGTCACTAAATAAGAAAAAACAGCAAAAAAGGGCTATAATTAAAACATAAAAGAATCGGAGGAAGCAACATGGGAGAGGTTATTTTTGGCTTTGAGGTCGAAATTGTTTATGAGCCAGGTAAAGGCCTTGAAGTCTGCCTGAAACACAGCGGAAATCTCTCTAAAAAAGCCAGGCAGCACTTAGTTCAGGCCGGGAAAGAGCTATCATTAGCCTTAAATTACCTGACCAGGTTAGAAGAAAAAGGCCGGACGGGAACGGCTAAGAAAAGACAAAAAATCGAAATAAAGGAGGCTACTGGTGAAAAAAATAAAATTTCAAGAGGGAATTGAGCTTGAACGGACCGAGGAGGGCGAATATCTGCTCAGATTTAAGCTGCCCAGCTTAAATCTTGATTCCGAGCCAGTCTCGAGCCATTTAAAACAGGCTAAAAGAGAAGTCCTTCTGGCGGTCAGGAACCTTCTGGATAAAGTTATTGAGCAGACAGAAGAAAAACCAAAAAACAAAAGCAAAAAAGAAAAAGAGACAAAATGAGCCGAATTCTTCTTTTTACCGGAAAAGGTGGAACCGGTAAAACCACGGTCAGTGCCGCTACCGCCGTTTGTGCGGCTAAACTTGGCTATAAAACTCTGGTTTTAAGCACAGATACCGCCCACAGTTTAGGCGACAGCCTTGACCGCCAGCTCGGCCCTGAGCCGGTCAGAGTTTCCAATCATCTCTGGGCCCAGGAATCAAATATTCTCTACAACCTCGAAAAGCACTGGGGCACAGTCAAAAGATGGCTGGCGGCGCTAATGGCCTGGCGTGGACTGGATGAAGTAGTAGCCGAAGAGGTGGCTGTTTTCCCTGGCATGGAAGAGCTGGCCAACCTTCTCTGGGTTTATTATTATGAACAGGAAAAAAATTATGACCTGCTGGTTGTGGACTGTGCACCAACAGCTGAATCATTGCGTCTTCTAACTCTGCCCGAGGTAGCTAAATGGTGGTTTGACAAGTTGATGCCAGTCGGAAGGCGGCTGATGCCCATTACGACACCTATCGTTAATAAGTTCACCGACATGCCCCTGCCTGACAAAGAGATTTTAGGCAGCATGGAAGAGCTTTTTCATGAACTGGATGGCTTGCGGGCTCTGCTGACTGATCCGAAGACGACCAGCATTCGCCTGCTGCTCAATCCTGAAAAAATGGTAATTAAAGAAGCCCAGCGGACTTATAGCTATCTCAATCTTTATGGTTATGCTATAGATGCAGCTGTCTGTAACCGTCTTATTCCGGCCACCGCTGATGGAGCTTATTTTGAAAAATGGAAACGGGCTCAGGCAGAATATCTCAAGGACATTGAAGAGCGGTTTTCACCCCTGCCGGTCATGAAGGTGCCTCTGCTGGAAAGCGAGGTCGTTGGACTTAAAAAGCTGCGTGAAGTTGGCGAATATCTTTACGGAGGTGGCGACCCGGCACGTGTCTTTTTTGAGGGACAACCAATTAGCATTGAGCATAACGATGGCCTTTACACTTTGACCATGAAGCTTACTTTTGCTTCCAAAGGAGATGTCTCTTTATTGCGGAGTGGAGATGAGTTGGTTATTACCATTGGTAACCAGAGGCGGAGCATTATTCTTCCCCAGGTCCTGCTCGACCGGCAGGTGAAAGAGGCTAAGTTTGATTCAGGCGAGCTCAAGGTCATATTTAAAGAGGATTAATTCAGGTCGGGGGCGAACTCAGCCTGAGTGAAATAGTGATAGCCTCGTTGTTATAAATTGCGAAAAACCTGGCACGTTGTTGTTGTAATCACTTATAATACAGCCATCTTACTGCTCTGCTATTGCCAAAAATAGGGAGCAAAAGACGAGGAATCGATAAGATTTTCTTTGACCTGAGAAGAGGTTAATAACTTGGCTAAGAATGATAAGCCACTATCGAGAAAAGAATTTTTAAAGACCTCAGCGGCGGGGATCCTGGGGATTTGCTTTTCCTCCATTGGTGTTAAAGATTCTAATTCTGCGGGCCAGAAGAAAAATGAAGTAAAGCCAGGCCTTGTTGAACTGGGAAGAACCGGGATTAAGGTCACTCCTCTGGGGTTTGGCGCTTCCAGGACAATGGAGCAGTCGCTGGTCATGGCGGCCCTTGAAGCCGGTCTAAATTTTCTGGACACTGGCCGTTCTTATTTCCGTGGACAAAATGAAGTAATGATCGGCCGGGCTATTGCCGGCTTTAGAAAAGAAGTCGTTATCCAGTCTAAACTTGATCTGGGCTTAACCGGTCAGCAACTTGACTCACCGGCAGAAATAAAAAGAGCAGTGGCTGAAATGGAAGCGTCAATTGAGGCCAGTTTGCGAGCTTTGCAAACTGACTATCTTGATATCATGTTAATTCATGGAGCAGTTTCTCCAGAGGTTATCTTCCAGGAAGAGGTCAGGCGATTTTTTGAAGAGGCCAGAAGAAAAGGAATGATCAGAGCTCATGGTTTTTCCTGCCATACCAATCAGGTCGAACTACTTCGGGCGGCGAATGAAAATTTATTTTATGATGTGGTCATGCTGCCCTATAATCACCAGGGTGCCTACGTTCATGCCAATACGGGGCGAAGAGGCAAGTGGGATCAAGTAGCACTCGAAGAAGAAATGGATAAAGCCCGCCAGAATGGGCTTGGCCTCGTCGCCATGAAGACCTGTTCGGGCGGCCCGTTAGCAGCCAGTCCAGGAACTGAAGCTTCCTATGAAGAAGCCTTGAGATGGATTATAAGACGGGGCAAAGTTCACACCATGGCGGTCGCGATGGCTAATTACAGTCAGCTGAGAGAAGACCTCCGGGCTCTTCAGTAATTGCTTGCCAGCTTGTCAGGAGTAAATAGCTGAATATGACTTCAGGCCGTCTCAGCTCCAGATAATAACGTATAACGTTAAGAGATAGGTTCATTTTTTGAGCAAAGCAAGAATGCTAAGACTAAATTCTTGATTAATTGACTCTGATAGTCTTATCCTAAGAAATAGACCGTCAGGAAGGAGAAATCAATAATGCAACATTCGCAAAGTAAAATAATTTATTTTATAGCGCTGGCTGCAGTTATAGTCAGCCTTTTAGGATTAGCAGCTGGTTGCAGCCAGGGCGCCCACAGCCCGGCCGATCAAGTCCGGCTGAAATTTGCTATTTCTTTTCCGGCTGAAAGGTCAGCCAACCCGCTGGACGGGCGCCTTCTTTTGCTTATTTCAACTGACGATAAAAAAGAACCACGTTTTTCCATAAAAGATAGTGCCGGAACACAGCAGGTTTTTGGGGTAGATGTGGAAGGGATGGCGGCGGGCACGGCAGCCATCATTGATGGAACAGCTTTTGGTTACCCGAGGCACAGCCTGGCGGCTATCGAACCAGGCGAATACTGGGTGCAAGGTGTGCTTAATATTTATCAAACATATCATCTTAAAGACGGCAGAACACTCAAGCTTCCTCCTGACCGCGGCGAAGGCCAACAGTGGAACCGGAAACCAGGCAATCTTTACAGCCAGCCGGTCAAAATGCGCCTCGACCCCCGGGCATCTCAGACGATTAAAGTCTCACTTAATCAGGTCATGCCGGAAATCCCCGATCCACCCGAAACAAAATACATCAAGCACGTCAGAATTCAGAGCAAACTCCTGACCGATTTCTGGGGGACACCGGTCTATCTTGGAGCTCATGTTCTACTACCGGCCGGCTTTGATGAACATCCGCAGGCCCGCTATCCACTCATTGTTTACCATGGACATTTTCCTTACACCTTTGAAGGCTTCCGCGAAGAGCCTCCGGATCCGAATCTTGAACCGGATTATAATGAGCGTTTTCATCTCCGCGGTTACAACCGAATCGTTGAGGAAGAAGCTTATGCTTTTTATAAATACTGGACAGCCAGCGATACGCCGCGTTTTCTCATTATTGAGATTCAACATGCCAATCCTTTTTATGATGATTCCTATGCGGTCAACTCCGCCAATCTCGGTCCCTACGGTGATGCCATTAACTCCGAGTTAATTCCATATATCGAGCAGAAATTCCGCGGCCTGGGTGAGGGCTGGGCCCGTTTCACTTACGGTGGTTCAACCGGCGGCTGGGAAGCACTGGCCACTCAGGTGTTTTATCCTGATATGTATAACGGCTGCTGGGCTTCCTGTCCTGATCCTATAGACTTCAGGGCTTACACGATGGTCAATGTTTATGAACATCAGAATGCCTATTATTTAGAAAGCCGCTGGAAAAAGACGCCGCGCCCCGGACAGCGCAATTATCTCGGCGAAGTGCTCTGCACGCTGGAAGAATCAAACCACCGCGAGCTGGCCCTCGGAACGAGATCCCGCTCCGGCGACCAGTACGATATCTGGGAAGCAGTCTTTTCACCCGTCGGCCAGGATGGTTATCCGCGTCGCATCTGGGATAAATTGACCGGTCAGATTGATCACGACACTGCCGCCTACTGGCAGGAGCATTATGACCTGCGCTATATTCTCGAGCGGGACTGGAAAACACTTGGCCCGAAGCTAACCGGGAAAATCCATATTTACTGCGGTGATATGGATAACTTTTACCTCAATAATGCCGTTTACCTCATGGAAGACTTCCTGAAAAAGACGAAAGACCCCTATTATGACGGTGAGGTTGATTATGGTGACCGGGCAGAACATTGCTGGAATGGCGACCATAGCAGTCCGATTTATATCTCACGCCTGCGCTATCACCAGTTGCATATTCCAAAAATCATGGAGCGCATAAAAAAATCTGCTCCGGCTGGCGCTGATCTTACCAGCTGGCGCTACTGAAATCGACATAAATTTCGCACAAGGAGGGTAAACCATGCCGGATCCTGTCTTTCATGCCGCTGCCGCTTATGATGCTGGCTATGCCTTAGAAAAAGTCAAGGTCAAAATTGATATCCTGTGGTTTGCCATCGGGGCCGCCGCTGTTGATATCTTTATGGTTGCCTTGCCTTTTTATTTCTTTTCTCATCAGAGTTTTTACGAATTCTATAATGTCTGTCGTTATGCCACTCATGGCATCTTCGCCATTCTCATCATGTGCCTGATAACCTATTTCATCACCAAAAAGTGGTCGTCGGTTTTATGGTTTTTTCTGGGTGCCATTGTCGGTCACTGGCCGCTGGATATGTTGAGCCTGGAAGGAATTAAGATGCTTTATCCCCTGGACCCGGGCTGGGCCTGGATTCACTGGGATGTATTTTGCCAGGCAATGAAACCGCTCAATGGTGTCCCAACTTACTGGCAATCGTCACTCATCTGGTATGAACTTCTGGCTTTTCTAATTTTTGGTGGTATCTATTTTTATAACAGAAGGCAAGGAGCCAAATAAAGCTCCAGCTGAAACAGCTAGCCAGTAATCAGATAATCAGACAGCTGACGGTCATCAGTGATAGATAATCGGATTAAAGAGGAATTTGAAGCTACCGTGAGCCTGCGCCCGGTGGATAGCATCAAAACCCAGCAGGATGACTCTGCCTTTTTCAACCTGACAGGCCACTGCTGCCGATTTATATTTCAATTTTTCGCCATTTAAAAGAATTCCGCTGAGGAGTGGATCATAGGCCGGAAACCAGGCTAAGTTCCAGACTTTTTGAGTGCTGGCCGACTTACTATCTTCAGCTCTGGCTATCTCGAAAGCCGGGCTGAAGTAGCAAAAAATGGCCGCTTCCTCGCCAATACCAAAAGCTTCTGGTCTCGAAGGATCAACGGCCACCTGTAGAATAGAGCCGGGTGAATAAACCCGCACTCGCTCCGAAGTCTGCCCGGCTGCCTGGTTTTCCGGACGGCGCATCCTCCTTGGTTCAATGATGTTTTTTACCGGCAGGCCAAGATTTTCTATGGCAAAGTCTGCGGCATTTTCGGCTGCAATCAGAGTCCCGCCGCTCCTGATAAAAGAGTTAAGAGCAGACACTCCTTCCGGACCGAGTCCACCTGCATACTCAGGTGGCACTTCGCCTTTTTTCCTGCCTTCGAGAATGACCTGACTGCTCAGGCTGGGCAGAATAAGATGGGTGAAATTAGATTGAAGCTGCCCGGCTCTTATGTCCGAATTATGGATAACTTTAAAATCAAATTCGAACTGCTCCAGCACCCAGCGCATCCAGCCTTCATCCATGCTGGCCGTCCAGGGCTGGTAAATAGCCAGACGATAGGGGGTCAGCGGCTGAATCCTGGCTGGTTCAACAGAATTAACACCTTTTATTTCAAGCCCGAGACCTTTAGCCAGAGTTGACATTCTGGTCGCCTCAATTCTCCCCCGGTCAATGACCAGGCTGCCGGCTGGGTAAGTCTGGCCTCCGACCGTAATCGGTCGGTCAATGTAGCCAGTTGATATTTTATTTTTGAGCAACCGGTTGGTCAGTGTTACCGAGTTATTAAAGTTGCTGCTTACGAGATAATAATTACCACCGCTTTCGATCTGGCTATCGGGCATTTTGATTGGAGGTAATAAATTCAGGCTGGCTTCAAATTTGCTGGTGACTTCAATCACCCTGACTCCCATCTGGAGAGGCAGAGTCCAGCTGGCTTCATCATAAGGAAGATGCAGGGTTGGGTCCTGACCTGGTGGCAGCGGGTAGGCTTTGCTCTCCAGCAAATCTTTGATAAAGGCCCGATAGGGTTGCGATAGCGGAACGACATAAGTTCCAGCCGGATAGTTAATCCCATCAGCTTCAAAGGCTTTAGTTGCCCGGTAAACTTCTGCGCCATTTTTCTGGATAACTTCAGCCAGCTTGAGAGCGGTGGGCCAATCTTTCTGAGCTTCGGGAATAAGATAAGCGTAAGGCGGCTCATTAAGGCCCTTTTCTATCTGGCGCTCGGCAAAAAGACAGAAATTCTCCATAAATTTTTCTTTTTTATCGGCAATGGTGGTTAAAAATGACCGAGCAACAACTTCTTCATATTCGACAATATCGCGCAGCCGCCACCAGCCTCCTGGCCAGGGCTCGAGGTAGGTTGACTGAATATCGTTGCCATTGCCGCTCACCTTGATATCTGAGGGCCTGATGAAGATAGGCGAGGCCAGATTGACGCTGGCTGCCTCGGATAAAATCCCCAGGGCATTATGACGAAGCGGAGCGGCCCGGTTGGCGGTGTTGTACCAGGTATCAAAAATAGCGTTGGTGGCCACACCGGTTTTGCCAGCCCGGCTGAGGTCAATGACAGCTTTTCCTGTTAGCTGATAAAGTTCGCGGAGAAGAAGCGGGTCAAGATTGGGATTGACCGGGTCCTGGTAAGGAGGGAGGAAAATCCGAGGGCCGTTGGATCCCATCTGATGAACATCATAAACCAGAAGGGGAAACCACTCCTGATATAGAACCCGGGCCATTAGCTGCGTTTCTTTCTGGGTCAGCATGAACCAATCCCGGTTGTTGTCATGACCGGTGTAATAATGGTAAAGCCAGGGCAGGCTGCTTCCCTCATAAGGCGTCCCCAGAGTTTTGTAATACCAGTCGCTGACCAGGTCAATGCCGTCTGGATTGGCCGAGGGGACAAGCAGAAGAATAACCTGGCTCAGGATTTTTTTAGTTTCCTCCGAATTATCGCTGACCAGTTTATAAGCCAGTTCCATGGACATCTGAGAAGCAGCAATTTCGGTGGAATGAATAGAACAGCTAATGTAGACGACAGCTTTGCCTTCTTTTATGAGCGAAGCTTTTTCTTCCGGTTTAAGCTGTCTGGGGTCATGGAGCTGCTGCTGTATTTTTTTGTATCTGTCGAGGTTACTGAAATTATCTTCAGCGGTAATAATAGCCATGACCAGTGGCCGGCCAAGAGTTGTTTTGCCCAGTTCGATTAATTTAAGGCGGTTTGAGGCCTGGCTGAGCAGTTGAAAATAATCAGTTATCTGTTTCCAGTTGGCCAGTTTAAAGTCCTGGCCAGGGAGAAACCCAAGAAATTTTTCCGGTGAGACGATTTCGGTGCTGGAGGAAGTTAAGGGAAGAAATGCCACCAACAAAGATAAAAAGAAAAGAATTGCGGTCCGGAAACAACGTTTTTGGTTTGGCTTGAGATGAAATACTTCGTTCATCCTTATCTGCTCCTTGATTCTGATAAAGTTATTTATGAATAAGACAGGATCGTTGCCAGTATTAAATCAATTTTTCCTTAATCAATTTTTCTTTAAATTTTCGAAGGCTGTTCATCATATTGATGACTTCTGCCCGGGAAAGAGCCACTTCTTCGGGCGAAGTTGAAACCCAGTCCGTATGCACGGCGTTGTTTCTCATCTCCCACCAGCTGATTATCTCTTCTTTTTGCTGGTCTCTAAGGTGTCTTTTATCGCCAAGCTCCTCCAGCCGGCTTCTAAAATCTCTGGCTCTATAGCCTTTACGCCTGGGGATAACCTGTTCATACAGAGTATAGATAAGACTCTCCAGCTCTTTGCCGGCTAAAAAACCGGCCACTTCCGGGTCAGTTTCCAGAAAACATTCAGCCAGATCTAAATATGAGACATTTTCCTTTCTGATATTTTTTAAAGCCTGTCGTGCTGATATTCTTTTGACAGCGTTGGGTTCATTTATATAATCTAAATAAATCTGGTGATAATCGGGATTATTTCTCAGGTAATCTTCATTTAAAATGGCGGATAGAGCCCACAGAGCCATGTCGGCCTCGGCGATGGTTGCCAGACCATAAACTTCTTGCAATTCGCTCAGGTCATCCAGATACTTCAGGTATTTTTTTACCGGCGTTTCGGCTTTAATCGACAGCAGATTTTCAACCGGAGCACTATAAATTCCATAGTGTTCAGGGCACATAATGCGCAGCAGGCAGGACATAATTTCAATGTTCTTAAAAATCTCAAATAATTTCTGGATAAGCCCGATGTCCTTCGGCTGGATGTTCTTAAACAGCTCCTTTAAGGAGTCTATTTCCTGCGGACTCAATTCGGGCATCTTCCACCAGGCTGGAAAGAGGTGATCACGCTTGATAATTTCAAGATGCTTCAGCCCGAAGTCTTCCTGGCCGAGCCGGACAGGCTCCATAAGTTTCATCAGCTGAGGAAAATTAAGTGTGCCGCCATATTTCAGACAGCCAATTTCATCATATAAAGGAAGAAGCTGTTTTAAATCAAATCCCGGCATCTCTGGCCTGCCCTCCTTTTATTACTTATAGGCTACTTATCGAGCTCCATTGAGGCTGCCTATCTTGATTATAAGCATCCAGCCAGCTCAAACTTTTTAGCAATTTAACTGCCTTTAAGGATTAAATCAAAAATTAGGCTTCCAGGCAATATATTTGCTCAGAAGATAATAATTTGACATCGGAAGAAGGCTCGACTTATCATTGGAGGTAAGAGGGACACCCAGGATTGAAGCCTCAACATTTTTTAGTTTTAACCATTGGACACTGGAAAGCTTGACGGTTTCTCTATAATAAATGTAAAAGCAAGTTTTTCAGTTAATAGTTTAAAAAAAGAATCTAAAAGGAGTGAGGAGGCGAGATGAATAAAAAATATCAATGCTCGGTCTGCGGCCATATTTATGATCCGGCGGAGGGAGATCCATCTTCCGGCGTGCCAGCCGGGACTGCTTTTGAGGATTTGCCTGATGACTGGGTTTGCCCGGTCTGTGGCTCGACCAAAGACAAATTTCGGCCAATCGACTGACTTAATCAAACCTGAAAAGAAAATCTAGGAAGTCTTTAGAGGAGAAATAATGGATATAAAACATGTGGAAGGAAGAAAAGCTGGCAAGCTGATGCTTTACGCTATCAGCACCTGTCCCTGGTGCCGGAAAACTAAGGCTCTCCTCGATGAATTAGGTGTCGAGTATAGCTATATTGACGTTGATCTGGTGCCGGAGGAAGAAGAAGACAAAATTACGAGAGAGATAGAACGATGGAATGACAGGCTGTCTTTCCCGACCCTGGTGATTGACGATGAGGAAGTCATCATTGGCTTTCAGGAGGAAAGAATCAGGCAGGTCCTGAAAGGGAAAAAGCAGTGACTGAAATCAGCCCGGAGAAAATTCAGGAATATTATCAAGAGCTTCTGACCGAAGCCGAAAAAGGTGGCTATCATCTTAATCCTGATCTGGATTTAACCCTTGAACTGGTCAAATCGCTGCTGGCCAATGAAGAGAGATATGGTTATCAATCCTGTCCCTGCCGCTGGGCTTCTGGCCTTAAGGAAGAAGACCGGGATATTGTCTGCCCCTGTGATTACCGTGACCAGGACCTGGCCGAATATGGCCGTTGCTATTGTGCTCTTTATGTCTCAGCTCAGGCCACGAAAGAAAACCTGAGCCGGCCCATTCCCGAGCGGCGGCCCTCCAGGGAAGAGAGAAAGAAAAGAGCGGAGAAGGAGATTTCTCATGCATCTTCACTTTCCTTACCGGTCTGGCGATGCCAGGTGTGCGGTTATCTCTGTGCTCGTCAGGAACCGCCAGAGGTCTGCCCGATCTGCAAGGCTTCTAAAGATAGATTTGAAAGGTTTTATTAAAATTTCGGGAGGGGAAAAATGACAATGATCAAACCCAGACACTGGGAGCACGAAGCCGATGTCCTGGTTATAGGCACTGGTGCCGCTGGTTCGTCAGCCGCTCTTTCTGCCTTCGACAAGGGGGCCAGGGTAATTATGCTGGAAAAAAGAAATCGCTACGGCGGAACCACCGAGAAATCCGGCGGGGTATTCTGGATTCCCAACAATGCCTTTCTTCGGGCGGGGGGAGTGGAGGATGCTAAAGTAGATGCCATCAGATATATGGCCAGGCTGGCCTATCCGACTCTCTATGATCCGCAGGATCCAAACTTCGGCCTGGATAAAAATCAGTATGAGTTGATTGCTACCTATTACGATCAGGCGGCGGTGGCGGTTGAGAATCTTCAGAAAATGGGAGCCCTTGATCCAACCCCATGGATAGCCTGGGATGGTCAATTCATGCCTGATTACTTTGCTCACTTCGAGGAAAATAAAGTGCCGCGGGGAAGAGCTCTTGTTCCGAAAGACCCCAAGACCGGAAAAGGCATGGTTAGTGGCGTGGAATTAATCAGGCAGCTGAGAACCGCGGTGGAAGCCAGAGCTATTCCTGTCTTTCTGAGGCATCGTGCTCATAGATTAATCACCAATGAGAGCGGCCAGGTGGTGGGAGTTGAAGCCCTCAATGAAAAATCGGAAGCTGTTTATTTCAGGGCCCACCGGGCTGTTATCTTTGGCAGCGGTGGGTTCACCCACAACCCTGAGATGAGGCTCAATTATCTGCGAGGGCCGGTCTTTGGAGGCTGCGCGGTTCTGACCAATCAGGGTGATCTGATCTCCATGGCCTCAGAGGTTGGGGCCAAACTGGATAATCTGGCTCATGCCTGGTGGGCTCAGGCTGTGCTGGAGGAGGTTCTGGCCAATCCCAGTCCGCCGACCGATATCTTTGCCGTGCCAGGAGATAGCATGATTGAGGTTAATAAATACGGTCAGCGGGTGATGGATGAGAAGGCTGTTTATAACGAGAGAACTCAGGTTCACTTTGTCTGGGATCCGCTAAAAGGAGAGTATCCAAATCTTTTCCTGTTCATGATTTATGACGAACGCGTGGCCAGAATATGGGGAGGAGGTCCGCTGGGGAGCGGTTATCCAATTCCATCGGCAGGCGAGAAGAATCCTTATGTCATTAAGGGTGGGAATTTAGAAGAGCTGACCACGGCCCTTGAGGCTCGTCTGAATAAGCTGGCCAGCCGCACCGGCAATTTTCGTCTCGACCAGAGTTTCCTGCCCAACCTTAAAAAGACTATTTCTCGCTTTAATGAGTATGCCACGAAAGGTGTGGATGAAGAATTCCAACGGGGCGAAGTGCCGATTGATCTGGCATACAACGGTCCTCGGGCTGAAGGGAATGACAGGCCAAATATTACCATGTACCCCATTTCTACTGAGGGGCCCTATTATGCCATTATCCTGGCCGGCGGCACGCTGGACACCAAAGGCGGTCCAAAAATCAATCCCCGGGCTCAGATCCTGAACAGAGACGATGAACCAATTCCCGGCCTTTATGGGGCAGGAAACTGCATTGCCTCTCCAGCCGGACAGGCTTACTGGGCCGGAGGCGGGACCATCGGTCCGGCTCTTACCTTCGGTTACATAGCGGCCAGCAATGCTGTTCTTGAACCGGAGAAAGCCGAGTAAAATTAGAATTCGGCATTATTGAGTATTGAAGTTGATCAGGAATATGGCAAGCGAGGCTGGCTTATTGCTGCCTGCTTGCTGTCAGGAGGGCCATCATTGTGGACGGGCCAATAGCTAAGAAGTCAGTGGGGCAATTTCCGAATTTTGTTTTCTCTTGCTAGCTTTAGCGGCTGTTATAAAATAAAAAAGGCTAAAGGAAATAAAAGAAGAAAGAAATAAGCTAATCGATGACCTTAATCATTAATAGGAGGGAGAAATGAAAACTGTGAGCAGAATAAGGCTTTCGAGATTGGTTCTAATTTTGATAGGCGCGATTCTGGCTATTTCAACCGCTGTTTTAGTCCTGCCGGCCTCGGCCTTAATAATCAGCTCTGATGCGGCTGGCCAGCAAACCAATCCACCTATAACCATTACCAACGTCAGGGACAATATTTATATGATCAAAGGCGGCTCGGGAGCTAATTCTTATTTTCTGGCCGGAAAGAAAACTAACCTTCTCGTTGATGCCAAGATGAGCCCGGAATCTTTAAAGGAAATGCTGGCTGAAATTCAGAAAATATCGGTAAAACCCCTTTCCCTGGTTATTCTTACTCATAGCGATGGAGATCACGTCAATGGACTCAGCGGACTGCCGGCTGGAGTGAGGATTCTGGCGCATAAAAAAACCTACGAGGAGATGCTGCCGGCTGTTGAACAGAGGCCTGAGCTAAAAAACTTTTTACCTTCGGAAACCTATGAAGGAAGCAAAAATCTCAATTTTGAAGGAACTAAACTTGAGCTCAGGAATTTTGGCCCGGCCCATACCAGCGGTGACACGGTAATCTTTATTCCGGAGAGTAAAGTGGCGATAGCTGGTGACCTGATTTTTATCGGACGGGATCCACTCATTCATAAACAGAAAAATGGTAGCTTTTTCGGGCTGATCAAAACTCTGGAATCGATGCTGGCTTATAAACCCGAAATAGAATTGTTTTTATCGGGCCATGCTGATCCAGCCAATCGCCAGGATGTAGTAGAGTTAGTCAATTCTCTTAAAGAAAAAGAAGCCCGGGTGAGAGAAATGATACAGCAGAAAAAGACGTTGGACGAAATAAAAGTTGCTTTTGGCCTCGAGGCGGCTACGACCTCTTCCCGTCGTCCTTCACTCATTGAAATCATCTATCAGGAAATCATGGAACACAAATAAGCTTGAAGCTCGGGACATAATCGTTGTAAATTAAGAGCAGCGGTAAAAAACAAAAAGGAGTGTGAGATGAAAAAGCTAATGCCTGTCTGTCTTGTTCTTTGTCTGGCTTTGATGAACTTTGGGTGTGCCAGCTGGAGCAAGACGGCCAAAGGAGGGACTATCGGGGCCGCCGGAGGAGCGGTGGTAGGGGCGGCCGTTGGCAAAGCAGCCGGTAATACCCTCATCGGAGCTATTACGGGTGCAGCCATTGGGGGTGCGGCCGGTGCCTATATCGGTCACCAGATGGATAAACAAGCTGAAGAAATGAAGCGTGACCTGCAAGGGGCAAAAATCGAAAGAGTAGGCGAAGGAATAAAAATCACTTTTGATTCGGGACTTCTTTTTGATGTCGATAAATATGAGCTGAGTCCGGCCAGTAAAGAAAACCTGACCAAACTGGCGGCGATTCTCAATAAATATCCCGACACTAATATCATTATTGAGGGACATACGGACTCAACCGGTTCCCGGGAGCATAACATGACGCTGTCTGAAAATAGAGCCAAAGCAGTAGCCGCCTATCTGGCCATGCAGAACGTTCAATCTTCCAGATTCACGGTCATAGGCTATGGTCCGGACCAGCCTGTTGCCTCTAATGATACGCCGGAAGGGCGGCAGCAAAACCGGCGGGTTGATATTGGGATCATTGCTAATGAAAAGTTGAAAAAGGCCGCGCTGGAACAGGCAGGGAAATAAAGTAGTCTGCTCTTCTGGCTGTTGATTCGAATAGCTGGCGCTGCTAAAGTCCTGGCGTCAAATTATTCTGCTTATTTTTTGTCGGGTTCGTAAACAAATTCTATCGGCAGCCAGACAACATCATCGTCTATCAGGACATAATCATTACGTGGAATCTTCTGGCCGACCTTAAGCCAGGTCACATCGTCATCGATCATTATGTACTGTGTTCCTTTTGGCACTCTCACCACAGCTGAAACACCTTTGCTGTTTATCGTTATCTTGCTGCTGGTGGCTATCACCTGGTTGTTCTTTTTTGAGTCATAAATTCCAATAAAGCCGGCTGATTTGCCTCTGATATTCATTCCCGTAATTTCTATTATTTTCTTATCGGGCAGAAGAAACCTGAAATGTCCCGAGCCGACTTTTTCCACAGTGGCGCCTTTAGGAATGGTGATTTTTTTGGCAGCCATGACGGGAAGTGTGGCCAGAAAACACAACAAGACTCCGATTGCCAGAGATTTTTTTAACATTTAAGCCTCCCCCTGGTAAAGAAATTGAAGGGAAAGAAGCGGTTAATCCGGCCAGCAGAAAAGTCTCTGACCACTTCTACCAGTCAGCTTCTTTAATTTCAACCCTGACAATAATTTAACACCATACATTGAAAAATAAAAGGAATAAAAGGTTTTGGCTCGGGCTGCTGATTCCTCCACCGTTTTGTGGCAAGCAGAGATGGAGCGGATAGGAGGCCATAAGGATAGTTATCCTTAGCCGACAACCATCTTTGTAAAAGGATAGACATAAGCCTGAAGAAAGACCAGGAGAGAAACCAAAGCAGCCAGAAGCAGGCTGTGAATAAAAACATAACGCAGTATATTCCCTTCATGTCCATACCATCTGGTGGCAGTAGCCGCCACAACGATGCTCTGGGCGTCAATCATCTTGCCCATCACTCCGCCGGAACTGTTAGCCGCCGCCATCAGCACCGGATTCAAGCCGAGCTGACCGGCGGTGATTTTCTGGAGGCTGCCGAAAAGAACATTGGATGATGTATCAGAGCCAGTTAGAGCTACGCCCAGCCACCCCAGCATTGTTCCAAAGAAAGGATAAAGAACGCCGGTTCGGGCGAAAGCCAGTCCCAGAGTGGCATCCAGCCCGGAGTATCTGGTTATATAACCGAGGCTCAGCATAAGAGCTACAGTCAGAAGAGAAAAACGAACCCGCCAGATGGTTTTCGCATAGATCTTGAACATTTTAGCCGGACTGAATTTCATCAGAAAGCCGGAGATAATAGCTGCGACCAGAATGCCTGTCCCGGTGAAAGACAGAAAATTGAAGCGAAAAATTGCTTCCTCCGGCAGAGGTGATGGCGTGACCGGCGGCATCCTGAAGATCTGGTGGTGGAGACTGCCGATGATAAACGAAGGAGCGAAGATAGAATCAAGCAGCTTTTTTACCTGCGGAATTCCCCAGACAAAGATGACCACACTCAGGATAATCCAGGGAAGGCTGGCTGAAAAAAGTGCTTTCTGGTTGAGATTGGTGCCTTTGAGCTCAGCGTTCCCATATTCTTCCAGAGAAAAAGTCTGTCGCGGCTGCCAGAAATGAAAAAGAATGACCAGGGCGGCGAGTGAAACCAGTGATGAGACCACGCCGGCCAGCCAGGGTCCATGAAAATTGGAAATTAACAGTTGAGGAATAGCAAATCCGAGGCCAGCTACCAGGGCTGCTGGCCAGACTTCCAGCATTTTTTTAAACCCGCAGAAAGCAGCTATCAGCCAGAAAGGCACAATGACCGAAAAAAATGACAGCTGACGGCCAACCATAGCGCTTAAGTCTCTGACGTCAAGACCTGTAACTCCGGCCAGAGCGACAATCGGTGTGCCGAGGGCGCCATAAGCAACTGGGGCGGTATTGGCAATGAGCGAAAGCCCGGAAGCCTGAAGGGGTGGGAAGCCGAGCCCAATAAGCAAAGCTGAGGTGATGGCCACTGGCGTTCCGAATCCAGCTGCACTTTCGAAAAATGAGCCAAACGAGAAAGCGATCAACAGAAGCTGGAGGCGGCGGTCTGACGTCAGGCCGGCAATGTTTTCCCGCAAAACCTGAATGGCCCCTTTTTCCTGGCAGAGATCATAGAGGAAAATGGCATTTAAAATAATCCAGCCAATCGGGAAGAAGCCATAAACAGCCCCGAAGCCGGCGGAGACCAGGGCTTTGGAGGCTGGCAGACCGAAAATAAAGACCGAAATCAGCAGGGAAGTTACGAGGCCGGCTAAAGCTGCCAGGTAAGCTTTGAGCCGGAGGAAAGCCAGTCCGCCGAGGAGAACGATAATAGGCAGGGCGGCCAGGAGAGCTGATAACCAGAAATTTCCGACAGGATTATAAACCTGTTGCCATGGCACGAATCTTTACCTCATTACCTGATTTTTTTAATGATGGTAAATGTCAAAAGAGGTTTTATGAAGTTTTGCGGCCCGTGTCAACTTTATTTTGTTTCTACCTTGGGGGCACAGCGGATGAGCCGCGGGTATTCTTGCTGGTCAATCAGATATAATTTTCCGTCATAATCTATGGCCTTCGGCTCTCCTGGCAGCTCCAAGCTGCCAATCTGTTTTCCCTTAAGAAAGACATCGGCCATTATGGATTTTTTTTCAGGAGTACTTAGATAAACCAGGATATATTCTCGGGCTGGGAAAACTTGAGCAGCTGTTGAGATAAAAGCCAGGCCTGTTTTTGTCGGCTTTTTGATTATTGGATGGTAAAACTCATTTTTGCCGTTAAGTTTTGCCTCCAGTTTTCCATTTCTAAAAATCAATACTTCGTAGCTATGAGGGTTCATTACAAATATGCGGCCGTCCTTTGAACAACTGAAAATCAATGGTGCTCCAAACATGGGCATCATTTTCATCTGTTGAAACTCTTGAGGAACATCGAAGGCATCGGCAAAAGAGCTAATGATCTGGCCTTGGTCGTTAAAAACATGCAGAATTTTTCCCTCATAAGGGCCAATGCCAATTATTTCTTCTGTTCCGGGGGAACCGATGCAGCTCACATGGAAATTAACTGAGATAGTACGTAGATAATCTCCTTCAGCTCCATATAGAATCATTTTCCGATCGCCATTGATAAAAATGCGGCCAGAGGGAGTAACCGCCAGGCCACTGAACTGATTGAGTTCCTGAGGGCCCTGACCTTGAGGGATAGCGATGGTTCGCAGCAACTGACCATCTTTTTTGAAGATTTTTAGCTGGCGGTACTTCGTATCAAGCACATAAATGTTTCCTTTAGCATCTGTATCGACATAGCCAATAAAGGCAAATGTTGGGTTTTCCTCAGTTTCCTGGCCTATAGTCAGCTCGGGAATAAGCTTTAATGGTAGCTTCTGATCAGGAGAGGCTGCAGTGCCGGTGGCCATGGCAAATATAAATAAAACAAACAGCAGGCAGATAGCTGAGAAAATCAGTAGCACTGGCTCTAATTTCTTCGGCCTGATCCTGGCCGCTAAAGACGATTGGTTAAGGTTAAGAAACGGTGCCTTTTTAACCATCTTTATAAACCTCCCTATTTCTTGCTGGATTTAGCCTGTCGCCGCAACAATATTATTCTGCATGGCGCCTCAAGCTGTCAAGAAAATTGTCGGGCTCTTATCACCGGGGTTTCAGTCATGTTTTGTTTATGCTGCTTAGTAGCTGACCTGATATAAATCGATAACTACTGGATTAGCTTCCAGATCAATTATTGGATCTCCATTATGAACACAATATAAGAGATCTCCTTTTCCTGCCAGCAGTAAATCATCTTGGAAAATAATCTTATCCAGAGAGAAATTGTTTCTAATGTTATAAAAAAGAAGTGCAAATTTTTTCATCTTAGCTCTCCTTCTGTCTCCCGGCCATAATGGCAACAGCTGAGGCTATTACTGATCCTGGAGCTTATAGATGATAATTTCGAAATCCTCGACATTTTCATCGAGATCCGGATTCCCGTCCTTATAGCAATAAAGTAGCCCATCTTTTTCGGCCAGCAGCAGATCATTTAAATAGATAACCTTTTCTAAGGAACAATCATTTTTTAGATTATAGAAAAGAAGAGCAAATCTCGCGGGTTTCTCGGCACATATCCTGATTTGAAGCAGGAGATAACTGTTCCGGTAGAGAATAGCCCTGGTTATAGCTGAGTAAGAGGTGGCCCAGGTTTCCAGGTCAATTAAATAGGCTGTATGATCCCCCTGGTAGTCCTTCCTCATATAGAAATCTTTTGGCATGGGTTTATAAATTTCCGGAACCGTCAGCTTTACTGATTTTTCCACATCGAGCGTCTTTAGAGAAATGAAGTAAATCTTTGGCTCGCTCTGTTTTAGATAAAGAACATAATCATTGTAGGGGATAAGGAAGCGTTCAATCTCATATTGGCGATCCATTTTAACTCCGTTTTCTAAGAGTATGTTTTTCCCCGGAGTTTCAGGGCTTTCATCAAAAATCTGCACATTAGCGATATCCATCTTATCGGCCGAAGCCGGAACATTCATTATCTTCAGACCGGCTAAAAAGAAATAATTTTGGTAGAATAAAGCCGTCTTGAGGAAAAAGGGAAATGGATCTCTCTTGAGCCAGATGGTCTGTTTAGAGATATACTTTTCACCCTGAGCTTGAAAAACTTTGATTTTGTCAATGTCTTCAAAGAGAGCTACGTTCCCCCGATAGTCACAGATGGTATAAACCCGTGTAGCTTCATCAGGCCCCTGGCCATAAGTGGCAAACGGGACAACCTTGTTTTTGCTAACTGCAACCGGATGCCTTCTAAAGGTCAGGATGAGATTATCCTGTGAATCAAAAAAGGATCCAGAAATAGGGCCCTGATATCTTTCTTCATGCTTCCAACTCCCGACCTTTTCCAGCTGGATTCCATAAATAAAGCCCGTTGACAGAGCCAGTAAAATGAAGACAGCGATCAGTATTTTCAACGACTGCTGCCTATCTCTGGCTTTGATATCTGGAATTTCACCTGAACGCCTGGCCATGGCCATACCCCCCATCATGAGTTTAAGATATTATTATAATAACTCTCATACATATTATTATCAATTAGTTATCTGATTTCTCAACTTTCCTTCAAGGTCAAAATCTGTTTTCATATAGACTTGTTCTTTGTACAGAAAGATTTCTATACCGTCCAGATGGACTTCTCGAGAGTCACGCGTAACCCCTAAATAATGCACAGACAGCTCGAATTTATTGGCTTCATTCACGTAATTTTAAGAGTTGTCTAATCTGGCCTCAAGATTTATTCGTAGACTCAGCTGAGAATCAAAATATCTTATACTTCACTGCGTTAGGTCAGATACATTGGCTTGACAAAGCGTGGTATATTATTTACTTTTCAAACAGGTAAAATGATTTGTGCTTAGGAGGGTATATTGAGATTAAAAAAATCAATAAAATCTAAGGGAATCATTATTGTCGTTTCAATAAGTTCTCTTCTTTTTGTAAACCGAATTGCTCATTCAGAGGAAAAGAGAACTTTCAAGCCAGAATTAAATATCAACTTGATGGTCGGGTACCGCTTTATGAATGTCGGAGATTTAAATACTTATTTAAAATCATATGATAAATTCTTGACAGAAACGTCCAGCTACCAGGGTGGCCAGATAAACACGCTTCATGATTTTCCTGAAGCAGGCCTGGCTGTAAGTTGGGATCTAAGTTCTCAATGGGCAATCGAAGCTGAATTAGACTTTTTATCCAAAAAAAAGGAAAGCAGTTTTGACTTTACGGAAGATGTTCTACCTTATCCCTATTACCGGGAATACTATATCGAACAAAAAATTAAAGTCTGGCCTTTGACCTTAAGAGGCCGTTATCTTGTCCTTTCTGGTCCCAAACTTCAACTATCTCTCAATCTGGGTTTAACTTATTCTATTTCCAAATATTATCTTAGTGTTTGGGAATCCAGTCCACTCATGCCCCCACCAGTCCTCTATTCAGTAAAATCTCATGGACCTGGTTTAATTGGAGGAATTGGTCTTGAGCATAAATTGAACAGCTTTTTGGCGTTGATAGTTGAGGCTCAGGGCAGATATTCAAAGCTGAGAAAGTTAAAAGGGACCACATCCGGAGCGGTAGAAGACGGAGAAGGAGCTCTTTATATCGGCGAGAAATACAATTCACAATATGACCGGTTCGAACCATGTCTTATAACGTCTTCGTCAATGCCGGCTAGCGACGAGTTTAGAAATATGCGAAAAGCTGCTCTGGATTTAAGTGGATTCTCCTTAAAGTTGGGCTTCAGGATCAGGCTTTTTTAGGAGAGCCAAAAGAATAACTTTGGTGCCCAAAAAAGCTACAAAAGATAGATTTAAAAAAGGGGAGTAAACAAAAATGAAAAAAATCTATTTATCGGGATTGGTAATCTTTATTTTAATATTCTCCATATTTTTTTTATTCAAGAGTATTAACTTATCTCCTGCACAAATTGACTATGCCTATCAAGAAGAATATGTTCCAAATGAAGTTTTAGTGAAATTCAAGAAGGATATTCCGAATTATTTTATCAAGGAAAGCATAGATTCAATTCAGGGGAAAATAATTAATTATTTGGGGAAAGAAATAGTTCCTTTACAGTGGAGATCAGACGTTTATTCTTTTAGGTCGTTTTTCATGGACACTTACCTTTTGCATATAAGGGTTCCTAAAGAAATTGGTGCTGAGCAAGCTATATATATTTTGAATCAGAACCCGAATGTAAAATATGCGGAGAAGAATATGATTCTTCATCCTTTCGCCGTTTATCCTAATGATTATCATTTTAATAAACAGTGGGGGCTGTTTCATCGGTGGAATACATCTGCGGATATCAAATGTACGTGGGCATGGAATATATTTAAGGGAAGCTCAAATATGGTGGTGGCTATAATTGATACAGGAGTTGACTATAATCACATGGATTTAGCAGCAAACATCTGGATGAATCCAGGTGAATCAGGCGGTGTAAAAGAAACAAATGGAATTGATGATGATGGCAATGGGTATATCGATGATTATCGAGGCTGGGATTTCAATACTGGTGATCCAATACATCCTCAAGATAATGACCCGATAGACGAATATGCCCCACTATTCCATGGCACGCATGTGGCAGGAATAATTGGTGCAATCGGAAATAATAGCGAGGGGATAGCAGGTGTTAACTGGAATGTAAAACTTATGAATCTTAAAGCGTCTGATCCCAATGGGAATATGCCCGTAAATAGCGTAATAAACGCAATAGAATATGCAACAAGAAATGGTGCCCAGCTATCAAATAATAGCTATGGATATTATCATGACAACCCTGATCTCATAGAAAATTTTCAGTCTTTGCATGAAGCTATAAAGAATGCTCGAGATTGGCCAGCAGGAGGAAAGCTCTTTATAGCTGCTGCTGGCAATTATAGGCCTGACCATCCAGAACTTGATAATGACTTAGCACCTGTTTATCCTGCCTCTTTTGATCTTGAGAACATAATCTCTGTGGCCGCAACTGATTACGACAATAATTTATCCTGGTATTCTCATTATGGAGATATGTCAGTTGATCTTGGAGCTCCTGGTGGATCGGGTAATAATTTTCCCGATGTCAGTGAAGAAGATGTTTATAGCACAAAGCGTTATAATCAATACCAGTACCTATTTGGAACTTCAATGGCAGCGCCGCTGGTCGCTGGAGTAGCCTCTTTAGTTTGGGGCTGTCGTCCTGATTTAAGCTGGAGCCAAGTTAAATATGCAATAATGAATGGCGTCGAGCATAATTCTACACTTGCCGGCAAGACAGTCACAGGCGGCAAGCTTAACGCTTATCGCTCTCTTGTCATATTTCCGCCTCCGGGACCTGCCGCGCCAAGTAATTTAAATACGGTGAGTAACTGTTGGGAAGTACAACTCACGTGGCAGGATAACTCGAATGATGAAGATGGATTCATAATTGAGAGGCAATCAGGGCCTTATTGGTACTATGTAGATTATGTCGGACCGAACGTCACAACTTACTGGGACGTTGGACTTCCATGCGGGCAGCTTTGGTGTTATAGAGTCTTCGCCTATAATCAGAACGGTAATTCCCCTTATACAGGGTCCAAATGCGCCAAAACCTTGCCCTGTTATCAATGTGAAGGTGGCTTAAGCTTGGAGTTAAATGCTGATAAAGGAACTATTGATTCTGGAGAATCGATCACTTATGCTTATGTGGTAAAGAATAATGGGCAATTTGATTTATTCGATGTTGAATTACATGACGACAATTTTGGTCAAATCGGGACAAAATTCACTCTCGAAAAGAGCGAGAAGAAGATCTTTTATAAGACTATTACTCTGAATGAAACTACAACTATTTTTGCTGAGACTTGTGCTTCCTATAATCAGAGAAATGAAATAAAAAATGTCAAAGCAAATGCTTGTGTTACAGTAAGAGTGAGAAACTAGGTTAAATAGTCGAGTGGCAATTAGCCTGAAAATTAGAGTTTTAGTTTATAAGAAACAATGACAGGATTGGGAAACCCCTGGCCAGACTGCGGCTGTTCCCATTTTTCAAGATAAATGAAATTCCCGTCAGAATAGATAATGTTCAGAGATAAGGGGATTCCGCCGACAAGAAAATTTCCTTCAGTATCAAATATATCAAGATGTTCTTGGAGCTGGACAAGCAACAAGCCTTTTTCTAAGTAATAGGGGCCATTCAGAATGACCTGCTGCCCTTCCTTTGGTTCAGGTTGCTGGAAATGTGGATTGACGAATGATTTGACCAGCTGCTCGTCAGAGGTATATTTCCGGATTCTATAAAATAATGAGTTCATTTCATAAATGAAATCATCCTTATCTATAGCCATTCCATCTTTAAGGCTAAAGATGGGCGTTTTTAAAACTTCTGCTGGAATTGGAGCAAAACTTATGATTGTTTCTCCATTATTATTGAGCTTTTTAATGGTGTCAAAAACTTCGTAAATCATGGGCGTTGGCATTCCTTCGTACATAAATATTTCATTTTTATGGTTGACATGTACAAAGTGATACCACTTGCCTTTAGATATTATTTGCTTTTTATATTGGTAATTGTGGTCATAAAAGATAAGCCGACTTCCTAGATAGTCGTCTACAAGAATATCCCCTTCCGGGCTTACTTCCAAACTCACTGGCGTGGAATATTCCCCTGGTCCCTGACCTTGCCGGCCTAAGTTTTGTATAAAATGCCAGTCTGAACTGAATATCCAGATATTGTTCTGGTGAGTCCCATCAGCCACGATGAAATTTCCCTTTGAATCCAAGACGAAATCATTTAACACACTAATTGCGCTGTTTTCAGTCAATTCCAGTTGGGTTTCTGTGGTCTTCGAAAATAGGTCTTCTATTTTCCTGGCTGAGGACAAAACCTTGATTTCTGATGAAGATAGAGGTGAGTTAGGAGCTTTAGGCTGTCGAGAACAGTCCCAGGGGAATAATAAGACCAATGCCATCAATACCAGACGACCCCGGTGCCTCATGGCCTCCCTCCCTGATATTTTAATTCGACTAAGCCAGATATTTCAGTGGCTCAGCGGCCCGAGATTCTTTCTCTATAATTTTCTCGTTACTTAATATTTCATCTATTTCTTCCCGTTGCTCAACAATAACTCTTTTTAAATCATCGATGTTCATAACTTCAATCTTTTCCCTAATCTCTGTGGTTATTAACTACAGAGATTCTATGAAAATCTGTGGTTTATGTCCAAAATTAGCTCATTCAGGTTAATACATAGCATCCAGGGTGGATCGAGGAGTAGAGAGGTCTGGCCGCGACGCGCTGGACAGTCCGCAGTAGGGGGCCGGGAAGAATAATCCAGACCAACTAAACAGCCAACCTTCCAAAAACTGGCCGAAGCATTTTAAAGTGCCTCTCAGACGAGGTGCGGATATTTATATCCTCAGCAAGAAAAGAGCATTAAATTAATTTCCGCTGGACTTTAAATGAGGTATTTTTTCTTCCTGCCTGCTCTTTTTATTTTCCTTTAAGATTGGTCTCAAACAGCTTGAAAATGCGGCGATATTCGTCCAGCCAGGATGATGTTGTCCGGAAAGAGTGATTCTCGACCGGATAAATAGCCACTTCCCAGTTTTCCTTGCCCAGCTCTATTAAGCGCTGGACGAGGCGCACGGTATCCTGGAAATTGACGTTGGTATCCATCATCCCATGGCAGATGAGCAGAGCACCCTTGAGGCCTTCTGCCCAGTAAATGGGAGAACTCTGCTTGTAGGCTTCGGGATCTTTTTGTGGCAGATTGAGGATATCCACCGTGTAGGCTGGATGATAGTGAGCCCAATCGGTCACCGGACGCAGTGCTGCACCCGCTTTAAACTGGTCCGTCTTAAACATGGCCATAAGCGTCAGAAAACCGCCGTAGCTTCCACCAAAGCAGCCGATGGCCTCGGGATTGACCTGGTAATTCTTAATCAGGAATTTAGCTCCATCCACCACATCGTCCAGATCTTTCCCGCCCATGTGGCGATAAATGCCGGTACGAAAATCACGTCCATAGCCGCTGCTCCCGCGGTAATCCACATCGAGAACATAATATCCACGGTCGCGCAGGAAATTGTCGAACATATACTCACGGTCGTAAGTGCTCCAGCCGCGGTGAGCATTCTGAAGATAACCAGCACCGTGAATAAAGACCACAGCCGGCAATCCTGGACGCGGGTTATCCGGTTTGAACAGCCTGGCATAAATCCTGACCCCATCTCGCGCCTCGAAAGTGACAATTTCCGGATCATGCCAGGGATAGGCCCTGAATTCATCGGTAGTCGAAAGTGTTATCTGGCGCGGCTGGCCAGCCGGCAGCAGGCTCTCAAGATAAAGCTCCGGCGGGAGATTGGAATAAGAATGAATGATGGCCACCGCTTTTTCGTCAGGGGACAGATAAAATTCATTGAGCCCGGTTAATGCTGTAAGTTGTGTCTTCTTCCGCGTTTTAAGGTCCAGTTGATAAAGGTGCCTTTCGCCCGGATGAACTTCGTTCGAAACAAAGTAGATTTTCTGGCCATCCCTGGAGAGAAAAGCCTGAGTCACTTCATATTTACCCTGAGTAAGGGGTTTTATTTCCCGGGTATCAATGGCCAGTTCATAAAGCTGGGCATAACCTGACTTCTCGGAAATATACGAGACATGGCGGCTGTCTGGCCACCAGAAAATGCCAGTCAATCCCAGTGGACCAACCCAGGCGTCATCATGAATATTTTCAACCGGCGTGGTTTTCCCCGTAGCTGGCTCAAGAAGCCAGAGCCAGGCATCTTTGCGGTCTTCCGCTTCTCCTTGAAGGAGGCATTTCTTGCCGTCTGGAGACCATACCCACAGGCCGGGATTTATCTGACGTTCGCCCTGACCATAGTCAACCCAGATAACTTCACCCGTGTCGGTCTTCATAATGCCCAGCTTATAAGCGGTCGGGTTTTCGGCGGCTTTGGTGTGAGAGGGGACTAGTTCTGTATATCCTGATCTCGTCACGTAAGCTGGAACCATAGCCATTTTTGCTCCCAGATCCTCGCTTAGCGTAAAAAGAACATACTTCCCATCGGGTGATGGCTCGGCCGCCAGCAGCCGCTGCTTTTCAGTCAGATAAAATGGCTTTTTCCTGGTTGTCTCCCGGCTCAAAAGGGGCAAAAAGTCCTGGCCACGCCTTAACTGCTCGCCACCTTCAAAGCCGACTCTGAAGGCTTCCTTGAATAATTCGCGTTGCTGATCTTCATACCATTTTTCCACTTCTCCCGGCGTCCTGGGTGCCGGCGGTTTTTCTCTGGTAAAAGAGGTTAATTGCTTCAAAGTCCCGTCAGCCAACGACAGAAGATAAAGATTTTCTTTAACTAAAAAATAAACGCCTTTCTCGTCAAAGGTAAAGCTGGCACCACTCGTTCTTTCTGTCCCGGCTACCAGCTGTTGAATTTTTTTATCAGCCAGACGGTAGAGGAAAATTTCTCCGTTTTGAGTGATGAGCAACCGCTGATGATCCTTATCCCAGCTCCATTGCGAACCAAAGCGGCCAAAACCGAAACCACCACGTCCGCGGAAGCGTCCTCCACCTACCTGTCCGCCATCGGGTGGGTTAAGCAGTATTTGTTCGCGGGTGATTTTGACCGGGACTGGATTCTTGAGGCTTACCGCATAGATCTCTGAACTTTTCTCACCTGGCTTTTTCCACTGAAAGTATAACATCTTTCCGTCAACTGCCCAGGTTGGGCTGGAAGGCGGAGTGCCATAAAATTCCTGGCCGGCCATTATTTTTTCTAAAGACAGCTGCGGCCTGGTCTTCTGAGTCTCGCTGGTCTGAGCTCCAGCCAACGCCGGATTAAAAAAGATGAAAGCTAAACTCAAACAAAAACAAAAAATGAAAAGCCATGACCGGAAATTATTTTCTCTGTGTTTAACAAAAGTTTGGCTCATGATGGCAGCCTCCTTCCTTAATTAATATTGGCTATCTCTTTAATTTTTTTCTGTTAGAAGCTTGATCCTGAGGTCTCTATTTTCCTTATTTAGATCCTGGTCAATTAAATTTAAGCACTTTTTCCTGGTTAATTTCTCTCGGAATCAAATAATTTTTCTGGCGACCCTAAACTATCTTCGTTTTTTTGGTGTTGGCCAGCAAACTTTCCTGAGTGTAGAGATGTTCACGGGTAAGGGCCAGTTGAGCTTTTAACTGAGCTTTAATCTCTTCTCCTGGCACCAAATCTATAGCCAGCTTATACTTTTCTATCAGCTGCTTTTCACCCCGAAGTGTACTGTCGAGAGCCTCTACCCGTGTTTTACCTGGATAAACATAAGGCATGGGCATCAAACTTTGCTCGCCTCCATTCTCTGCTGGCTGAACATTTTCGAGCCTGATGACATCTCCCAGCCTGACCAGGAGGCCTGATATTTTGTCCCAGTGCCGCATATGATTGATTGAGTTTTTAAAAAGCCTCTGGCCAAGATCCTGGTGCTCGCTAAAGAGAAGGACGTAATAAAGATATTCATGCATCATCGAGTTTTCGAGCCGGGTAAGTTCATGAAGAATCCTGAGATCCTCCCGGCTGCCGGCTTCAGGGCTGGGCTGGAAAATGAGCTCGCCAGCCAGGCCTTCTTTTTCCATCATTTTGATCATGGCTTCGAACTGGCGGCTATGCCTGATTTCATCGGAGGCCATATTAAAAAGCATATTCTGCAATTTTGGCTCATTGATATTATTGAATCTGACCTGCTGATAATACTCTGTTACCTCATCTTCGGTAGTCTTATCTCTTCTTAAATTATCTATGATCAGAGGATAGCGTTTGATGGCCGCTGTCCTGAAGGAAGGTTCGGCGCCGATCTGTTTCAGGAGGAGGCCTATCTGCAACGCATGATACATCTCATCTATTCCAATCTGAATGGTCTGAGCCCGGACATCGAAGCGGTCGTCCATGACCGGATCATTATAAAAATATTTAGCTTTTGGCATGGAGTAGGCATGAACGACATATTCAAAGCTGACGGCCCATTCATGTTCAAGAGCCATGTTTAGATACTTAATGAGGCTTTCGCGGTCGTCAATCACATAAAATTTTTTCATTAATTATCTTCCTTTCTTTCTTGATTGGCCTTTAATTAAAAAATTATAACCATTTTGGGGGTGAAAGAAAAATGGTTTTTCCCACATGAAAATCACCCTCTAATACCCCTGAAGGGGTGATTGAGTTAAGTAACGGCCTGTGGAATCCTACGCTTGCCTCTAAATGAGGCAGGCCAAGGTTGCAGAGGAAAGGGAGGGGGCAGGAGATCTCTCTCCTCTTTCCTCCCGCTTTCTCCCCGGTCGTGGGGAGCTTTTTTCAGGTAAAAAAGAGCTCTTCTAGTCTTTTCTTGCCCAAAAACCGGTTACGTCTTTACTTCTTTGTTGTCCCTTTTACCTCATTTTGTTGCTTCCTGTTGTTGTTTCTACTTTCTTTACTCTACTATATATCTTTTTTCTTCCCTTCTCTTTACCACCTAAAAACAGGCTTGACTTTTGTTTTAGTAGCTTATTCAGTATAATTTTTTTGCCTTCATTCTGATGGAGTTTCAGATGCAATCTGGCCAAGGCCGGAGGATAAAAAATGACTGATTTTGGCGGCGCTCTAAAAAATCGCAGTCTTCATCCCGATTTTGTCCTGGGAATAATCGGGGTCCCTTTTGATGAGAAATCAAGCTTTATCCGGGGAGCGGCGGCTGGACCGGCCGCCATCCGGCGGGTTTCAACCGGCAAAACCTATAATGCCGACACCGAACTGGAAATTGATCTGGCCGAAGAAACGGTGCTGGTTGATCTGGGTGACGTTGATACTTCGGGTGATGTGGACAAGAGCTTTGCTGAAATTGAAAAAACGGTGGCCGGGGTAGTCGAGCGCGGAGCCATTCCCATTATTCTTGGCGGTGATCATTCGATTACTTATCCAGCAGTCAGGGGTATGGCCAGCCGATTTAAACGTCTGGATATGCTTCATCTGGATGCTCACCCTGATATGTATGAAGAGTTGTACGGAGACCGTCTATCACATGCCTGTCCTCTGGCCAGGATTCTGGAAGATGGCCTGGTCGAGCAGCTGGTTCAGGTTGGGCAGAGATCGTTTACGCCAGAGCAAAGGGAACTGGCTCGAAAATATGGCGTTAAAACCATCGAAGCCTGGAAGGTGAGCGATGACCTCATCCTCGAATTCAAGAACCCGCTTTATATTTCGCTTGACCTTGATGTTTTCGACCCGGCTTTTGCTCCCGGTGTTTCACATCATGAGCCGGGCGGTTTAAACCCGAGACAGGTTTTTAATTTAATCCACCGCCTCCGGGCAACCATTGTCGGTTTTGACCTGGTCGAGCTCAATCCAGCCCGAGACGTGTCGGATATCACGGCCGCCCTGGCTTTTAAGCTCCTGAAAGAAATCGCCGGTCGGGCCATTAAACCCGAGCTGGCTGAATAAAAGGCTGAAATAAAATTGAGGGGAGGCCAAAAAATGAAAAAAATTAATCTTTTGCTTCTTTCTTTACTGATCTTGACTCCGTTTCTTTTTGCTGTTCAGAATCAGGCTAAAGTTGACTTCAACCGGTTCTTCTTCGATCGGACGATGAGAATTGATTATTATCACCTGGGAGATAACCAGCAGGAAGTCATTGCTCTGGACAAAATTTACGATCAGGGACAATGGGCCGGGCCGGTTAAAACTTTGATTGATCCTTTTATGAGAGGGCGTTATTGTGCCAGAGTTTATGATGTGGCCAGTGGGCAGCTGATTTTTGCGCGCGGTTTCGACAGCCTCTTTGGCGAGTATAAGACGACGGACGAGGCCCTGAAAGGTATCAAGCGAGCCTTCCATGAGTCAGTTTTAATCCCGTATCCAAAAAATAAAATCACTCTGGCCATTGAAGTCAGGGACAAAAATAACAACTTCCATCAAATTTTCTCACAGGAAATAGACCCTGCTTCTATCTTTATTATCAAAGAGAAACCAGAACCCGGTGTCAAAGTCTTTGAACTGGTAAAAAGCGGACCACCCTCAAAAAAAGTAGACCTGGCTTTTCTGGCCGAAGGTTACACCGCAGCGGAGGAAGCCAAAGTCAAGAAAGACCTGGATAAATTTGTGGCTGTCTTTTTCTCGCAGGAGCCATATAAAAGCCTTAAAAACAAGTTTAATATTTATGGGGTTTTTAAGCCGTCAGCTGAAAGCGGCTGTGATGAGCCGGGCTACGGGCAGTTCAAGCAAACTGCGCTGGGCTGTAGTTTTGATTCATTTGGTTCTGATCGTTATCTTCTAACCGATGATAACCGCCGGGTGAGAGATATTGCGGCTAATGTTCCTTATGATGCTTTGATGATCATGGTCAATCATAACCGCTATGGTGGCGGTGGTATTTATAATCTCTACTGCACCTTTACCACCGACAATCAGTGGTATGAATACCTGATGCTTCATGAGTTCGGACACTCCTTTACCGGGCTGGCTGATGAGTATTACACTTCTCAGGTTGCCTATAACGAATTTTACCCGCGAGGGGTGGAGCCGGTTGAACCCAATATAACCGCGCTGTTGAATCCCAGAGAGGTCAAGTGGAAAAAGCTCCTGACACCGGGCCTAGCTGTTCCAACGCCCTGGGAGAAAGAAGAATTTGATCGCTTTGATCTGGCTTACCAGAAAACCAGACAGGAAATAAATGAGAAAATAGCCAGGATGAAGAGAGAAGGTGCGCCGGCAGAGGAGATAGCGAAACTCGAGGAAGAGAGCGAAAAATTATCGCTGGAGCAGGGCAAGAAAGTCGAGGAATTTCTGGCTAAAAGCAAATATGCCGGGAAAGTTGGCGTCTTTGAAGGAGCCGGCTATGCTTCTACCGGTCTTTACCGGCCAGCTGTTGATTGCATTATGTTTACTAAAGGGAAAAAGCCTTACTGCCCGGTTTGCCTGGAGGCGATCAAAGAGATGATAAAATTTTACGCTGACTGAGAAATTTCAGGGTAATCTGACGTCCCTTCATCGTTGTTGAGAATAATTTCTGATTCAGGATAGGACCGCGCTCCGTTTGAGATCGGAGTAGCTATCTTTATACCACTAACAGTCGACGCCGTGCGTGCGCTTCTTAATTTGAAACAAAATTTAATTGAGGGCGATAAAAGCCCACTCAGCTGTTAGTAAAGAGTGCGGGCTGTTGTCAGCAAAAGGGGGGTTGATGATGGGAACCAAAAAGGTGGGGGCTTTCCCCAGCCCGCCCAGGAAAGCCATTATCATTATAGACTAATCGAGTCAAAAATCAAGGATTTTTTTCATTTTTAATATATTTAATATCAATGCCTTAGCAAAAAGATTGAAAGATCTGCGTTAACGTTTCACTCAAAACTTGTTAATTTATAAAAACAAGAAAAGGTTTCCTTCCAGAATTCAGGTTTGTTGGCTAATGTTTTTAAATCCCGGCTCGCTTCCTGATTTATTTTGGGATAGAATTAGCACAGGTAAGGCAGGACCATTTTCTTGGATTATAAAATCTGGCCAAGGAGGTAAAGTTATGGCTCAAAATGAAATTCCCGATAGGAAAATTGATATCAAAGTAGATGAACAAACGGCTGTCGGACAGTATTCAAATCTGGCTGCTATCAGACATAGCAGGGAAGAATTTATTTTTGATTTCGCTTTTATTTTTCCAGATGGACCGATGGGTAAACTGGTGGCCAGACTGATTCTCAGTCCGGCTCATGCCAAGAGATTTGCTCAAGCCCTGGAGGAGAATATAAAGAGGTATGAAGGGAACTTTGGACCGATTATCCCGGCCGAGGTACCGCCAGGTGTTGGTTTTATCCAATAGTTAAAAATGTGGGCGTAATCTTGACATGGCCAGATAAATTTAATAAAAGATAGCCAGACGTTTTTAAAACTGAATAAAGCTTTTTAAGTGGAGGGAAGGACAGTGAAAAAACTTTTGGTAGCAAGTGTATTAATTTTAATGAGCTGTTCACTGGCTTCGGGCTCAGGTTTTTTGATTTATGAACATGGTGCGGTTGCTATGGGTATGGCCGGTGCTTTTGTCAGCATTGCCAACAACCCCACAGCCATTTTCTACAATCCAGCCGGGATAGCCTGGCTACGAGGAACTCAAGTTAATATAGGAGGGACTTTTGTTTTTCCAGCCGGCTGGGTGGAGCTACCTAACTGGCCAGATCCAACTTATAGAAAGGTTTATCAGCTGGATCAAACTTTTTTTCCTCCTCATTTTTATTTAACCCAATCACTGGGTTCAAGAGTGACGGTCGGGGTGGGAGTTTTTGCCCCTTATGGACTTGGAACCGCCTGGCCGATCAATTATCCTTTGCGTTATATTTCGACGGAGACTTCTCTTCAAACTCTTTTTGTCAACCCAGTTATAGCTGTTAAGCTAAGTGATCATTTCTCAATTGGAGCCGGCGTCTCGTATATTCACGGCACTCTTTCTCAAGATCTGGTTCAACACGTCGAGATTCCTGATACCTGGGCAGGCGATATTCCCGCCTCGATGGAAAAAGCCAAAGGAGATACAGTTGGTTTTAATGCTGGCTTGCTGTTTAAAAAAGATAAATTTTCTGCCGGCTTTAACTGGCGCAGTGGTTTTACCGTTGATTTCAGTGGACCGCTGGCCCTTGATACCAGCCGGGTTCCAGCCCCACTTCGACCCTATCTGCCATCTTCAGCCGATATTGCTACCAGTTTTAAATACCCTAATATTTTTGGCCTGGGTTTTGCCTATCAGGCGACACCAAAGCTTCTTATGTCTGTTGAGGGACAGTATTTTACCTGGAGCTGCTATGACAATTATCTGATTGAAATAAATTATGACAATGGCGGCACAGAAGAGCAGCTGGTCGAGGAAAATTTTAAGGATTCAATTATTCTCCGGGTTGGCGCTCAATATATGGTCAAGGAAAATGTGGCAGCGAGACTGGGTGTCCTCTATGATCAGACGCCACAGCCAATTGAGACTATGGATCCTTCTCTGCCTGATGCCAGTCGGGTGGCTTTTACCATCGGTTTTGGCTATACTAAAGGAAAAATGGAAGTGGCAGTAGGTTATCAATATGAAATTTTTTTGGATCGCACTTCGCCTAACAGGAACATTTATCCCAATTCGCTGGGCGAAGGCAAATATCACACCAGGGGTCAGCTACTTGGTTTTACTCTTGGCTACAAGTTTTAGTGTCTGATTGAAATTTATTTTGGAGGTTTAATTCATGGCTTACGAATTCAAAAACAAAAAGGGAGTCACTTATTACCTGCATTCACGTGAAGTCGAACTGCGCGGCGGCAAAAAGCAAACCATCTACTATTTTGCCAGAGATATCAGACCCGGTGCTCTTGACCAGGTACCGGCTGGCTATAAAGTGGTAGAGACAGCTAAAACCGGAATGCCGATTCTGAAAAAAGCCTGATTAACTTTAAAATCGATGGGCAGGTAAAACGCCTGTCTTTTGGGGAAGAGGAGCTATCTCGATGGGCAGATAGCTCCTCTTTGCTTTTTTGTCCATCCAGCTGAAACGATACTGTCGGCCGGGAGGCTTTTTAACCTTGTCGGCCCATTGCCTGGTATTACCTCTTTCTATTGGTTGATTTTCAATATTTATTATCCCTTCTGATAATATTCACCTGACGATATAAGGTCTGAATATATTGGTTTTTATTGTGTTTTTTGTTCATGAGGACCAATCCAGGTGGGCTGCTGAAAATATTTTCAGCAGCCATTGATTATCCCTTGATTATTCAGAGCCTGGCCCTCCGCCATCCGGGTTCCAATTAAAGCTATTAGCCCTCAACAGAAATATTTTCCAAGAAACTAAATTCCTGATTGTCTAATTATATTGAGTGGTGAGAAATCAAATATTAAATCAAAAAAGCGAAATAAACGACGAAAAAAATAAGGAGGAAAAAATGAAGAGAAAAAAGATAGTTTCCTGGCTGAGTTTTGTTCTGATGATTACTTTTATCTATTCATTAGCCAGCGCTCAAGCTGTTAACCGGCCAAAAGCAGGGCACCCGGGCTGGTGGCCACAGGTCTTAAAAGATGCACTGCAGCTGACACCAGAGCAGGAGAAAAAACTCGAAGAATTCCGTCAGGCAAGGCAGCAGGAAGCTAAAGTCCACTGGGAGAAAATGGACCAGCTAAGAACTGAGTGGAGAAAATTGATGGCTGATCCTAAGGCTGACGAGCAGAAAATTAACAGCTTGATCGATCAAATGGCCAGGGTCAGAGCTGATCGGATGAAAGCCTTATATAAGAATAAAAAAGAGTGGGAAAAAATCTTTACCCCTGAGCAGCTAAAAAAGCTGGAAGAATACCGTCAGGACTTCAGGCATCGCTGGGCAACCCGGCCCGACCGACCTGGAAGAAGGGGCCCGTTGATGATGAGGCGAGGTGGTTTCGGGCAAGAGACTTATTAAGAAGTGTAAGATCAGGAAAACTCTGATAGGGGCAGGCAGAAGACCTGCCCCTTTTCATTTTTTTCTAATTTTCTAAAAGATTTCTGTGGAAACAACTATCGTCTAACCTGTCCAGTTTCCAGGACATAAGTCCTGTTTTTTGACCTTTTTTATAGCTATCTCCCCTGTTATATCTGGCATAAATCTTGCATCTGAAAAGGGTGAAAGGAGAAGAAGATGAAAAGAAAAAATTATTTAAGTCTTATCGCCCTCGGGTTTTTCTTCTTCTCTCTTTATCTTCCAGCTAAAGCTCAGGACAGCTATTCTCCTTATTCTTTTGCCAGAATCAGTTATCTTCAGGGAGAGGCCAGGATCGAACGGGGCTCAGACCTGGGCGTGGAAGCAGCCGAGATTAATTTTGTTCTGAGTAATGGCGATAAAATTTTGACGGACAATGGTCTGGTTGAAATAAGTTTTGGTCGGAATAACTTTTTAAGACTCGACCGTTATTCAACCTTAGAGCTGGCTCGATTACCAGAGGGACAGGGTGGAGATTTCTCTCTTTATCTCCACGAGGGGCAAGCTTATCTTCGGATTAGCTATCTGGAGCAGGAAAAATGGTTTTCAATCCATACTGGTGATGCCTCTTTTTATGTCTTAGAAAACGGGCTCTATCGTTTCGAAGCAGACGGAGAAGATGGAACCTTAGCCCTGACTCTGGAAGGAAGCCTGGAGGCAGCTGGTCAGGATCGCTCCTTAGTGTTTCAGACGGGAGAATCTTTACAGGCTTATGAGGGAGAACTTGAAGCAGGAGCCAGCTACCTGGCATATCAGCAGGATGCATTTTCCAGTTGGAATCAGGAGAGAGACAGAGTATTAGAAATGGCTTCAGCTCCTGACTCTGGCTATCTGCCATCAGAAATCCGGGAATATGAGACTGAGCTTTCTTCTTACGGCCGCTGGGTTTATGAACGGCCTTATGGCTATGTCTGGGTACCCTCAGTTACGGTCACTGACTGGCGTCCTTATCTTGTCGGGCACTGGACCTGGTACCCGCGTATTGGCTGGACCTGGATTTCAGCCGAACCCTGGGGCTGGGCAGTTTATCATTACGGACGGTGGCACTGGCGGCTGGGCCTCGGCTGGTACTGGATTCCCACTATTCACTGGGGACCGGCCTGGGTTCACTGGTATTATGACGCCAATTACGTTGCCTGGTGTCCTCTTAGCTATTATAACCGGCCGCTGGTCGTTATTAACAACTATGTTTATGAACGTTATAACGACTCTTATTATCCTGTAAACTCAAGAGCGCTGGTTATAGTGAAAAGGAATCAACTTCAGTCGCCGCATTCAGTCAGGGCAGCCGTTCGACCGGCTGAGCTGGGAGCAGTGGCAAGAATCAAGTTGCAGCAAAAACAGCCTAACTGGCGACCGGTAACAGGCAGCCGTCTTCAGCCATCTTCTCTGTCTTCGCCAGCGAAGCTGTCAGGTAATACGGTGAGAGAACGTGGAGCGGTGTCAAAAACAGGGCTAAAGGCTCCTGTTCAGCAGCCGTCGAGCCTGAAAACGAGACCTGTACAGGGAAAAACCGTTGTCAGCAGCCGCCAGAATTCAAGTCTTCCGTCCAGAACAAAGGTCGAACAAAGGATTAGCAGAGGCCAGGCCAGCCAGAGCTATTATCCCTCGTCGGACCAGGTCGGTAGAAAGTCCGCGCCAGCCGGCCTCCCTGGAAAGAAAGCTGAAGTACGGTCAACCAATCAGGTGAGAATCCCTTCTTCCAGCTTAAATAGGCCAATTTCCACATCTTCCGGTCAATTTCAGGTCAGGCCAAAGAATAATAATAGCCAGCGGATCAGTTCTACCGCCAGGCCTGTTTCATCTGACAGGCTGAAAAATGCTGGGCCGACCAGCACCAGTTCGAGCACCAGAGTTAATTCCAACAGCTTCAAGGTTAATAGTGTTAACCGACAGCCGGCTCGCCCTGAGAATAAAAGGGGCTAAAACGGCCACATATTTTTCTTTACTTTTAATAAAATCAGTGATATAAAGATTCCTTCCAGTCCATTCTAAAGGAAAGGACAAAGGGAAGAATCCAAAAATTTTAATTTTATAAACGACAAATGGAGGTATAGGCGATGACTTCCTGGAAAAAGGTTGCACTTTGTATCATCCTGAATATTGGTCTCATTACCCTCGGCTCATTTACTGCCTTCAGCCAGCAGGCAAGTACTTCTGCCCAGGAACAAGAAAAAGTGTTTGAAGGCACAATCAAAACGGCGGTTGGAAAATATATCTATATGCCTGAAGCTAAAGGTCTGGACATTATTATTGCTGGTAACGTTGAGGGTGGGGTAGAAAATCTGATTGGTAAACAAGTCAGAGCATCAGTAAGCCTTTTACCTGATAAGGCTAATCTGGCAGTAGCCAATTCTATTGAGCTTAAAGATGGAGACAATTACCGCAACATTTATATGCGTTCCGGGGAACCAGATTACAGTGATTATTTCCCCCCAAGTGCCAGAGACCAATATGTAGCTTTGAATATCACCGCCATTAATAAGCCAGATGAATGGCAGGGGAAGACCAACGTTAAAGTTTACGGCTTGCTGCAGACATCAGAAGCCAAGCAGGGTACGGCCACTGTTCCGGTTACTCATATTGTCATCCAGGATAAAAAAGGCAAAGAAATCGCCAGAATTATTGTTAATAATATAACTGATTATGCCAGATTTTATATTTCCAAATTAAGACTTTTTGATCGCTTCTGGTTTTACCTGAATGTCAAAGATCAGGTTGATAAAAAAGTCACTGCCAGGACTAAAGAAATTTTCTCAGCTGATGTTGTCTTCTGCGGGCTTTATTAATTTTTATTTTTGCTGATTAAAAAAAGGGGAGTTAATTCTCCCCTTTTTTATTTTTGCCTGCCATATCCAGGATTAAAGATTTCTGACCACTTCATTTAGAGTGAAAATATTTTTTACCAGGTTCGCCTTCAGGTTCAGAAATAAAACCTTTCTCTGTTTGGACTGAAGGGCAGCCAGATCGCCCAGAGCCTGGGCTCTGAACAGGCGATTAAAAGAAGGGGCAGTGGGCGGCCAGTCTGGTTTGGCCGGAATAGTCAGTTCTCGATTATCATCATAAAAAAGGCCAAGAAAACGCCCCAGGCCTGAGTCTCCCTTATAAAGTTGACCCGTAGAATGGAGATAAGACGGACCATAATTCCAGGTACAGGGCAGATGGGTTTTTTCAGTAATTTGTCTGGCCAGATTATCCAGGGCACTATTGAGATTGTCATCTGAAGGCAGAAAAGCCAGGACACTTATATAGCCGGATGATTTCTCCCGATCCAGAAGTAAAGATCTTAAGGCCTGCTCTATTTCCTGGCTATTTTCACTGGATAAATATCCTTCCAGACTGGTACTTTCTGGCTGATCAAGGATCTCGCTGGTTTTCTTTTTGGTCAGCTCGACATCAGGCTGATCGAAAGGGTTAATTTTAAGAAAATAGCCAGCGATAGCGGTAGCTATTTCCCAGACGAAAAAGTCCTCAGCTAAATCGCGCGGGGAAATGTTCAGATGGACACAGGGAAGGCCTGATTTTTCGACATATTCCAGGCGTTTTAGCCAGAACGGCTCATTTTCACCCTGCAAACTGAAGGTGACAAAGATCCTGTCGTGGGAATAAGCTTCAGGTGAAATGGGCAAAGGTTCAAGAACCGGTACAATCCCCTGTCCTTCTTTCCCTGTGCTTTCTGCTATTAACTGTTCCAGCCAGCGGCCAAAGGCAATCAGCTCGGAGGGCATGACCAGAGTTAGCTTGTTATAACCAAACGAATAAAGAGTGCCCAGAATCGTCCCCAGGATAACGCCAGGATGCTGGTCCTTAAAGTCTATCAGGTCAGATTGGCTATCCTCGGCCGGGGCCGAGAAAGCTTCAAGATCAACACCCATGAGGGCGGCTGGCAGCAGCCCGAAGGGTGACAGGGCAGAAAAGCGCCCTCCGACATCGGGTAAGCCAGTTATGATCTGCTTCAGCCCCAGTTTCTGACCTAAAGCCTCCAGCGGAGTCTGTGGGTCGGTTATAGCTATAAAATCCTCGGAAGCTCCTGAGCCTGATTTTTGTTCGACCTGATCATAGAAAAATCTAAACAGATTAATTGTTTCTGCTGTGGTGCCACTTTTAGATGAGACCAGAAACAAAATCTTCTCTTTTTGTAAAGCAGTTCTGACCCGGCTGACAGTCAATGGACAGGTTGAGTCAAGAATGGAAAAAACCGGAAAGTCTAATTTTAGAGGATAGATCTGGCTGATGACAGCCGGGGCCAGGCTCGACCCACCCATTCCCAGGAGCAGAATTCGGTTATAGCCAGAGTCCTTAATCTTTCTGGCCAGCGTTACATATCCTGGGAAAAAAGGCCTGGTGCGTTGAAGGCTGTCCAGCCAGCCCAGACGATTAGAGATTTCTTCGTCTCTATCTTTCCAAACTGTAAAATCCCGCTTGAGTATTCTCTCAACAATCTGATTTTCTTTTAAGTTATCAAACGAGGCCTGCAAAGCACTTTTAAACTTTTCGATATTTTTTAACTCTGAGAGCTTCATAATTTTTTAATTATACAATATTGATCAAAATTTCAATCTGTCTCGAAATTAATCTTCTTCCTCTTCGGGTTGAGGAGAAGTCTTGACCTGATCAAGAAGACTCAGATCGGGATGTTTCAAATGGAACCCGGTGGCCTGCTGATAAGCTTTAGCCAGCCGCAGAGCCTGGCCCTCTTCAAAAAGGTTAGAGATAAAGGTAATGCCTACCGGATGTCCTTTATCATCAAAACCGCAGGGGACCACTACGGTCGGCTGACCGGTTAAGTTGGTTAAAAGCAAACTGGGTCCTGAAGGCGTATCCAGATAAACGTCAATCTCTTTAAGCTTCAAGGCCAGTTGCTCAATCAGCATCGCCCTCAGCCGATTAGCTTGAATATATTCTACAGCTGGAACAAATCTAGCCTGCCTGAAGATATTAGGCCAGGCGTTCCGTCCCTGCCTGACCATGAGTTCATCCTGATTGGTTCTGGTCAGCTCATCAAAAGCGGCCGCTGCTTCGACATTAAGGATAAAACTGATCATCTCCGGGTCAATTTCAGGTAGCTCAATCTCCTCCAGGTCAAGACCCATAGAGGACAGAGTATTAAGAACAGCCAGGTATTTATCCTTATGGCGACGGGCCTCCTCAAAACTCTTTTTATAATAGCCAATTCTGATTTTTTTTAAATCGGACTGTCCATCGTAAGAAAAAGGTAAATCAAAAACGGTGCGATCTTTTCCATCGGGCCCGATGATGGCCTGGAAAATTAAAGCCAGATCTTCAACCGAACGGGCTATTGGCCCAATTTTATCCATGCTCCAGCTCAGAGCCATAGCTCCATAACGGCTGACCCGGCCAAAGGTTGGCCTGAGTCCGGATACCCCGCAGCGAGTAGATGGTGAGACAATCGATCCCCAGGTTTCAGTCCCGATGGCAAAACCCACCAGTCCAGCAGCTGTAGCTGAAGCTGAACCGGCGGAGGATCCGCTTGAACCCTGATTTGGATCCCAGGGATTGCGGGTCAACCCACCAAACCAGACATCACCCCAGGCCAGTTCTCCCATGCTCAGCTTGGCGACCAGAACGGCGCCGGCTTGAGTGAGTTTTTTATAGACTGTGGCTTCTTCCTCCAGACTTTGGTTTTTATAAATTGGAGAACCCCAGGTAGTAGGATAGCCCCTGACTGCCAGCAAGTCTTTCAGTCCGTAGGGTATGCCATGAAGTGGCCCGCGATAGATTCCATGGGCCAGCTCTTCATCAGCCTGTCGGGCCTGTTTTAAAGCCAGGTCCTCGGTCAAAGTTACAACACAGTGCAGTTTTGGCCCGTACTTCTTCAGTCGATCAAGGTAAATCCTGGTAAGATATTCCGAGCTGATTCTTCTGTTTTTTATTAGCCAGGCCAGATCGGTTACCGGGTAGAAAGCCAGTACCTCCTCGCTCTCCGGGACGTCCACACTGACGGGTTCCTCATAGATAAAACGCTGGTCAGCCTCAAGCCTTTTAAAATCAAAATCAGCCGGCAAGGGGTTAAAAATCAAAGCAGGAGACACAGAATTCTCTAAATGAATCTGCCGCATTTTTTGGTAACTGGCCAGATTTTCCTCCAGGTTGGGTAACATCATTTTCTTTTCCTGATAGGTAAAGTTAAGGCCGGAGATTTTAGAGGCAGAGGAAATATCCTGAACGGTGATTGTTCTGCCTTTGGTGTAATGAAGAGCAAAGGCCCCTCCAATAACCAGAATGACAGATAATATCACTGCAATCACCGGCCAGGATACTGAGCCCGAATTAAAGCCTGATTTCATGTTTTCTCTCCTTCCTTGCTCTTTTATTGACTATATTTAACCGCAAATTTATCAGACAGGTCAAGAAGACATCCGGGCCTGCCTGCTGATTAAATGAGGAAAAATCATATTGACTTATTTCCATCAGTAGTATACTTTTCTTTTCAACGCCTTTGGATGGAGAAATTTATAGTGACTGACCCTGACCTGAAGGGAGCAGGTTGGCTCAATCCAGCCGGCAAGTTTTATCGCTATCTGGTTCTGGCTTTTGTCGCTTCGCTTTCTTTTGGTTGTTATTTTGCCTATGACATTGTTTCAGCTATTGCTCCCTCGCTGATAGAAGAATTGCAGACGGCCAGGCAGACAGTCGGCACATTTTTTACCATGTATTCTCTGGCCGCTATTCTGGCTGTTCTTATTGGCGGTATTCTGGTTGATAAACTGGGTACGAGAAAAGCCAGTTTGCTTTTTTCCTGCCTGGTTCTAATCGGTGCTATCATCGTCTGGAAGGCCAGAAGTATTCCCGTTTTTTTCCTGGGGCGGTTTATTTTTGGAGCCGGTTCGGAACCATTGATCGTGGCTCAGAGTGCGATGCTGGCCCGCTGGTTCAGGGACAAAGAGCTGGCTTTTTCTTTTGGTGCGACTCTAACTATCAGCCGTCTTGGTTCTCTTTTTGCTTTTAATACGGGTGAGCTAATTACCAGTTACTTTGGCAGCTTTCGTTATGCCTTGCTGGCTGCTGTTCTAGCCTGCGGTCTTTCTCTTATAGGTAATATATTTTATCTGGTTCTGGATAAGCGAGGTGAAAAAGTCTTAAAACTTAAAAGCGAGAGTGTGGCCGAAAAAATTGATTTAAAAGAGATAAAAGAATTCAAACCAACCTTCTGGTACATAACTGCTCTCTGTTTTACCTTTTATTCTGCCATTTTTCCTTTTACTGCCCTGTCCACCGATTTCTTTGTGGATAAATGGGGAATTGCCAGGACGGCTGAGTCTTCCGGCGGGTTCTTGACTCAGGTTTTTAATAATTTTCTGCATATGTTCAGTACGGCGGGCGGGATCAGCTCGATCATTATTTTCGCCTCGATGATTTTCGCTCCTCTGGCCGGAGGATTGATTGACCGGATCGGCCGTCGAGCCAGCCTGATGGTTATCGGCTCTTTGATTCTTATTCCCTGCCATTTATTGATGGGCCTGACTTATATTTACCCGGCCTATCCAATGATTTTTCTGGGCCTGGCTTTCGTCCTGGTTCCAGCTGCCCTCTGGCCATCAGTACCCCTGGTGGTCAAAGAGGAAAGGACAGGAACTGCTTTTGGCCTGATGACTGCCATTCAGAATATTGGCCTGGGCCTTTTCCCCTTACTAAATGGCCTGCTTCGTGATTTGACTCACTCTTATACTGCCTCTTCCCTGATGTTTGCCAGCCTGGGTTTAGTCGGTCTTCTGTTCTCCTTGCTTTTAAAGAGGGCTGACTCGCGGGAGGGCGGAAGGCTGGAAGCAGCCCGATCCAGGGCTTGAGCCAGATGACTTTTTTAATCAGCCTCTACGTCCGGCCGGAGGTCGGCTGGATTGACTTATATTTGGCTGCCCTGAATGAACTGCAACCAGACCTGCCTTTTCCTTGGCCCATCAAATTCACCTAAAAAAATTCCCTGCCAGCGCCCAAGCTGAAGCTCACCATCTTCAACTATAAGCTGCAGTGAACTGCTTATAATTGAAGCCTTAACGTGAGCAGTGGAATTTCCTTCCAGATGAGCATAAGGCAAATTATCAGGTATGGCTTTCCTCAATGCCAGCAGAATATCAGCGGCCACATCCGGATCAGCGTTTTCATTGATAGTCAGCCCGCAGGTAGTATGGGGAGCATAGATCAGAGCGATTCCCTTCTTGAAATTAACATCTCTGATAGCCTGAGCTATCCGGTCGGTTATGTCAACCAATTCTTCTTTCCTGACGGTTTGAATTTCCAGTTTAAGCATTTTTCCCCCTAAAAAAATTTTTTAAAAATTTTAGAAAATAAGCTTGACAGCGGACTTTGTCTGGAATTATATTGAGGCATGAAAGCACTACATTTAGTATTTAAGGGCTCATCGTGACGCAAGATATTGTTTTTCAATACTTTCCTGTTTCCACTTTAAATAATAGCATAAAACTTGAATTCGGGGTGAGCACACCGGACTGGGTCAAAGAAAAATTAAAAGGAGCTAAGCATGGTTAAAACCAGCAAAATTTCCAGGATCAAGAAACGGGATGGTTCGATTGTCGATTTTACTCAGGAGAAAATAACCAAGGCGATTTATAAGGCCATGTGCTCCCAGGGGCTGGACGATTGGCTGGAGGCCCAGCATGTCTCCGATATTGTCGTCTTTATGCTGGAAGAAAAATTTGGAGGTTATACCATTCCCTCTGTGGAGCAAATTCAGGACATCGTCGAAATGGTTCTGATGAAGCAGGGTTATCATGAGGTGGCCAAATCTTACATTCTTTACCGGGAAAAGCATAAAGTCATCAGAGAAGCCAGAGAGACGGGACTCAATCTGGAGCGCCTGATTAAAGACTATATCAATGACCAGGACTGGAAAGTCCGCGAAAACAGCAATGAGGGTCAGGTTAGCTTCTCCGGGCTCAATGCCAGGATTTCAGGAGAGGTGCTGGCCAATTTTGCCCTGAACAATTTATATTCAGAACGGATAAAAAAAGCTCATCAATCGGGAGAATTTCATATTCATGATCTCTCTTACCCGATTGTCGGTTACTGTGCCGGCTGGTCGATGGAAAATTTGCTGAGAAAAGGCTTCGGCCATGTGCCTAACCAGGTTCATTCTCACCCGGCCAAACACCTGGAGACGGCCACCCTGCATATGGTCAATTATATCGGCACGATGCAGGCCGAGTTTGCCGGGGCCCAGGCTTTCTCCAGCGTTGATACTTTTCTGGCACCTTTTGTCAGAGCTGATCACTTGAGCTATCAGCAGGTTAAACAGGACATCCAGAAGCTGGTTTTCGGTCTGAATGTCCCCTCGCGTTGGGGCTGGCAAACTCCCTTTTCCAATTTGACATTTGACTGGACCGTGCCGGAGGACCTCAAGAATAAAAAAGCAATTGTCGGAGGAAAAGAACTTGACTCCTGCTATGGCGATTACCAGGCGGAGATGGATCTCATTAACCGGGCCTTCCTGGAGTTAATGATCGAGGGCGATCAGAAAGGTCGGGTTTTTACTTTTCCCATCCCGACCTATAATCTCACCAGAGATTTTGACTGGGACAGCCCGAACGCCCGCCTGCTTTTTGAAGCTACGGCTAAATACGGCATTCCATATTTTCAGAATTATATCGGGACCAATCTTAATCCAGGCGATATCAGGGCGATGTGCTGCCGCCTGAATCTTGATATGAGGGAACTCAAGAGGCGCCCCGGTAATATGTGGGGAGCTGGTGACCAGACTGGCTCGATCGGGGTGGTGACCATCAATTTGAACCGCCTCGGTTATGAGGCCAAATCAAAGGAAGAGTTTTTCGCCAGGCTCAAGGAAATGATGACTCTGGCCAAAGAAGCCCTCGAAACCAAAAGGGAAGTGGTCAATAACATGCTCGAACGGGGTTTGATGCCCTATACTAAGGTTTATCTTGGTCATTTTGAAAATCATTTTTCAACCATCGGTATCTGCGGGATGCACGAGGCCTGCATGAATTTCCTGGGAAAAGGAATTGGAACACCTGAAGGCAAAGAATTTACCATCGAAACGATGAACTTTATGAGAGAAGTGCTCAAAGATTTTCAGGAAGAAACCGGCCATCTTTATAATCTGGAGGCCTCGCCAGCCGAATCAACCTCTTATCGCTTAGCCCGACTCGATCGGGAAAAATACAAGAATATTTATACCTCAGGCACTGATCGACATCCTTATTTGACCAATTCGACCCAGCTCAATGTGGATGCCACCAGAGATATTTTTGAAGCTATCCAGCACCAGGCTGATATCCAGCCCCTTTATACCGGCGGGACAATTTTCCACGCTTTTCTGCCAGAAGCTATAGACTGGCAGACCTGCCGGCGGCTGGTGCAGAAAATAGCTGAAACCAGATTGCCTTATTTCAGTATTACACCAACCTTTAGTGTTTGTGAGAATCATGGCTACATCCGTGGCGAGCAGCGTACCTGCCCGGAGTGTGGTAGCGAAACCGAGGTCTATTCGAGAATTGTTGGTTACCTGCGACCCATAGCTACCTGGAATGACGGCAAGAAGCAGGAGTTTGAGGAACGGGCTACTTTTACCAAGCTGGGCTGATAGAAAAATTAAAAAATCAACAGAAGGCTTGAAAAGCCCGGCTCGTTTCCCGGGCTGGTCCTGAGGAGAAAATATTAATCAGCAATCAGTCAAAAAACAGGAGTAAAAAGAATGGAATTACTTGTTTTCACCCTTCCTGGCTGCTCTAAATGTGACCGGTTGAAGGAGTTCCTGCAATCCAGCCAGCTGACCTACAGGGAATATGATGTCAGCAGCAAAGAAGGGCGGTCCAAAATCAGAGATTATATTAAGGTCCTGCGGCGGGATGAATCAGGAGCGATTATCATTCCCACCCTGATTGTGGAAGAAAATGGCGTGGTAGCGGGAGTTTTGAATGCAGCGGAGGAGCTTGAGGAGTGGTTGAAATCAAGGGCTTAGAGAAGTTTGCCTCGAAAGATTTTCCCGGCCATATTTCTTCTACTGTTTTTCTGGGCGGCTGCAACTTTCGCTGTCCTTTCTGTCATAATTCTGAGCTGGTTTTGTATCCATCGAATCTGACCTCGATTGACCCCAGTTTTTTTCTGAGCTATCTTGATTCTCGGCGAGGCTGGCTCGATGGTTTGTGTCTGAGCGGTGGCGAGCCTTTTCTTCATGACGACCTGGAAGTTCTGGCCAGAATTATTAAAGATCGTGGCTATAAATTGAAAATTGATACCAATGGTAGTTTTCCTGACCAGCTCGAACAGTTTATAAAAGAAGGACTGGTGGATGCTGTCGCCATGGACATAAAGGCGCCTCTGGATCGCTATCCAGAAGTGGTTAGAGCGACTGTGGATGTGGAAAAAATAAAGCAAAGCATCACCATCATCAAGAATTCGCCTCTTGATTACATTTTTAGGACGACGGTAGTGCCTGGAATTCATCAGGAAAAAGATCTGCTGGCTATTGGCGAGTGGTTACAGGGAGCCAGGACTTTTCAGCTACAGCAATTTTCCCCGCAGAAGACAATTGATCCTCAGTATCAAAAAATCAAACCCTTTCCACCCCAGCAGCTCTTAATGTGGGCTGAGCTCCTTAAGCCCTTTTTTGCCGAAGTCAGGGTCGAAGGTATTTAAGCTCAAGGAGAGGAGAAAAAATGAAAATTCCAGTTAAAAAGATAAAGTCTGAGGCAAAAATGCCAGCTTATAATCATTCCGGTGATGCTGGCCTTGATCTTTTTTCGTGTGAGGCAATAACCATCGGTCCAGGGGAAACAGTGTCGGTGCCGACCGGTCTGCAGATGGCTATTCCCTTCGGCTATGCCGGCCTGATCTGGGATAAGAGCGGACTGGCCCTGCAGGGGCTTCATCGCCTGGCTGGAGTGGTTGACGCCGGTTACCGTGGAGAGGTCAGGGTGGTTCTGACTAACCTCGGTCAGAAGCCTTTTGTTATCAGTCAGGGAATGAAAATTGCCCAGCTGCTTGTTCAGCCGGTGGAAACTCCCGAGCCCGTAGAAACTGACAATCTTGATGAGACAACCAGAGGCCAGGGCGGTTTTGGTTCAACTGGCCTTTTCTAGGCCTTTTATACCTCGGACTTATTTGAGACTTACTGGTATTTGCCCATGATGTAATTCTGAAGATGTTCAATCGTCACTTTCTGGGTAGAAATAATTGATTTGACCGCATCGCCAATAGAGATGACACCGATTAGCTTCCCATTTTCCATGACAGGCAGGTGCCTGATCCTCTTCTCAGTCATCAAAGCCATACATTCTTCAGCTGTCACTTCGGGCCCAACATAATAAATCTCAGTTGACATGATGTCTTTAACGGGAGTATCTAGCGAAGATTTGCCTCTGAGCATCACTTTGCGGGCATAATCTCTTTCAGACATAATTCCGACTACCTGATCGTTTTCGACCACAATCAAAGCCCCGAGATCTTTGTCGGCCATGATCTTTAGCGCTTCATAAACTGTAGCTTCCGGAGAAATTGTCCAGACCTCAGGCCCTTTTTGTTCGAGCATTTGTTTGACGGTGATCATTCCTGCCTCCCCAAAAATAGCCTGGCATCACAATTTATTTCATCCAGGCCAGATCACAGTCTTTGCTCTGGGGGAAACTTTTTATCCCTAATTTTTTATAAGGTAATTCTGGCTACCTGTCAAATGGACTTTGCCTGTTCAGCCAGATGTTGCCCCAGGCTGCCAGCCTTAAGAATTAATCAGTCAAAATAGCCGGTCAGATCGTCACGGTTTAGCTTTTGTTCAAGGGCAACCCTGGCCACTGCCCGGGCGACACTGCGATGCAGACCTTTATCCAGTGGATCTGGCACAATATCTCTGGCCGGAGCATAATCGGCAATGGCTCTGGCAGCCGCCAGTAACATCTCCGTGGTTATTCTGGGAACGTTAGCATCAACCGCTCCTCTGAAAATGCCCGGGAAGCCCAGAACATTATTGATGGTTTTACCGTCAGCAGCAAAAATCGCACCTGCTTCCAGAGCCTCCTCTGGTTCTATTTCTGGATTGGGGTTAGACAGGGCGAGGATGATCTGGCCTTTTCTGACCAGGTCCTTTTTTATTAAACCTGGAGTGCCGGTGGTGGCAATGACCACATCGCAGCTGGCCATTATTTCCTTTAAGTCTGACACTACCCCACCAGCTTCTTTAAGCCTTTGACTGGCTGCAGGATTTATATCGGCACCACGAACCGGTTTATTGAGATAAAACATCAGCATTTTAGAGATAGCCAGGCCGGCCGCCCCCAGACCGATGACCCCAATTTCACTGCTGACTAGATCCTGGCCGATCTGGCGAGCAATATTCAAAAGAGCGGCGGTCACCACACAGGCTGTACCATGCTGATCATCATGCATGACTGGAATATCAATTTTCTCCTGTATCTTTTCTTCAATGTAAAAACAGCGCGGGGCGGAGATATCTTCCAGCTGGATGGCGCTAAAAGTTGGGGCGAAATTGACCACACTTTCCACAATTTTATCAGGGTCTTTGGTATTCAACAGAATGGGCATGGCCGACAGTCCGGTCAGGGTTTCCATCAGGCTGGCCTTACCTTCCATGACGGGCATAGCCGCCAGCGGTCCAACATCTCCCAGGCCGAGAACAGCGCTGCCATCAGTCACAATAGCAACCAGATGCCTGATAGCAGTATAACGTCTGGCCAGGGTCGGGTTATTTTTAATCAGCAGGCTGACTTCAGCTACGCCCGGCGTGTAAACTTTTCTGAGCACACTGATACTGTTAATTTCATAGCGGCTGCGGACGGCAATTTTGCCACCCTGATGCATTTCCAGCACTTCATCTCTGACCTCGAGCAGCTCCGCCTGAGGATAGGACTGGACGGCTCTGATTATTTTCTGGAGATGAGCTTCATCATCAACAAAGATGGTAATATCCCTGATCATGAAATTGGTTCCCATGTGAATGGTCTTAATTTCACCCACATAGGCGTTCTCTGTACCCAGAGCAGTTAACAGGCCACCAAGGACTCCCGGTTTTTGTAACAACCGGCATCTTAAAGTGCGAACTAACTTATCTTCCCACCACATAATTCATACTCCTTTTTTCTTTCTTTATGAATTAAGCTCTTAGATTATATAACTTAAGTCAGCTGGAAGTAAGAAGGTCTGGCTGAGAAGGCAGTAGTTTTAATTCTTCTTCTGGCTGAATTGATAATAAAAGATAGGCGTGACCAGAAAAATAAAAAAGGCAGAGGTGGTCAGGCCACCCAGTGTGGCCAGAGCCAGGCTTGACCAGATTTGCTTCTGACCGGTATCAAGCTGAATTAAAATCATGGGCAAAAGGCTGAAAACAGTAGTCGAGGTGGTCATAAAGACAGGCCGTATCCTTTCTTTGCTGCCCTTTATAATAGAATCAACCAGCCCCAGACCAGAGGTTTTTCTGGTGAGATTGATATGGTCAACTAAAATTATAGAGTTGTTCACCACTATTCCAGCCAGAAGGATGACTCCTATATAAGCTGAAGAATCGAAGGAATAGCCAGCAATGACAAAGGCCAGAAAAACACCAACCAGAGAAAGCGGGACAGAAAGCATAATGATGAATGGCTGGATAAATGATTCATAGAGAGAAGCCAGAATGATAAAAATGATAATAAGGGCGGCGATTATCCCAAACATCAGCTGGGCTTTTTCACTGCTGGTCATCATGTAGCCATAGTCCATGGTAGCTGAAAAACCAGGAGGAAGGCTGAGCGAGGAAAAAATAGCCTTCCGGTAATTTTCGGCGGCCTTATATGGACCCTTAAATTCCCACATGACCATCATTTGAAATTGCTGGTTTTCCCGGTAAATTGAACCAGGGATTTCTTTTTCCTCAACCGTGATCAGGTCCTTGAGCCTGAGGTGCTGGCCAGAGATGGTAATGAGTTCTGATTCTTGCAGGGTTACTAAATCCATATTTTCCGACTCAGGGAATTTCAGGTCAATTGATCTCTCTTTGTTATCAATAATTGCCTGCAAAGGCACACCAAATGTGCCGGCCAGCAGACTCTGAAGCTGATAGAAAAGATAATTTGGATCAAGGTCATAACGGGACAGAGCCGGCTGATTCAGTTTCAGGACATACTCAGTTGAGGAAATATCTCCCCAGTAATTCTTTCCGGTTATTGATTTTATGTCACCGATCCTGGGATTCTTGCGCAATCTGGTTTCCAGATCGGCCGCAATGTCCTGCAGTTTTTTTAAATTATAGCCATAAAAATTTATCATAGAATCATAATAGCGTCCGGCACTCATGGAGGAGTAGTAGCCTTGAGGATCAAAACCAGAGACGCCAACGCTGACCCCGGCAAAGTTGGTGGCCAGCCGGATCAGCTCATCTTTGAGAATATAGGGATGAGCAGAATATTCGATTTCCGTTGGAAAAGTTATGCTGATATAAGCTGCTTCCTGGCTGACCCAGGTGTCGATAGTTTTTTCGCAGGGATAGGCCAAGGCCTTGTCTTCAAATTTTTTAATCAGGTCGTCAGTCGCTTCGAGGCGCGTGCCAGAGGGCATATGGACTTGAGCAATCAGTCGGTCTTTTGAATACCAGCGGAAGAACTCGCCGATAACCACGTTTTTTTTGAACAGGCGGTAACTACCGTAAGTTATCAGACAGACAATTAAGATGATTTCTACTGGATGTTTAAGGCAGAAACGCAGGACTTTGTCCACACTTAATTTGCCTGGCCTGGCTGGCTTTTTCTTCCTGACGAACAGAAGCCTGGGGCTGAGAGCCGGGATAAGAGAAAAAGAGACCAGAAGGGAGGTCATCAAGGCTATAGCCATCACCAGGCCCAGTGGAAGGTAGTAGATGCGCAGACGACCCTGGAAAAATGGAAAGCAGAAGAAAACTCCAATCGTGGTTAAGGTAGAAGCCAGCACTGGAGTGAAGACTTCTCTGGCGCCACGGGTGGCAGCTTCGACCGGTTCCAGACCTGACTCCCGTAGCCTCAGAATATTTTCAAAGACGACGATCGAGTTATCAACAAACATGCCAAAGCCCAGAGCCAGTGCTCCCAGGGTCAGCATGTTCATAGAAATGTTGAAAAGATAGATAAAATTAAATGAGATTATGGCTGAAAAGGCAACTGAAGAAAGAATCAAAAGAGAAGGGAGCAGGCGGCGGATGACTATAAATATCATCAGAAAAATTAGAGCGGTAATGGTTACAATTAAAAGATAAAGGTTATTTAGATTCTTTTTAATTTCCAGGCTCTCATCATCCACCACTCTGAAGATGAGATCGGCAGGCAAATTTTTTTTGATAGCTTCCAGCCTGGTTTTTACCTCGCTGGCTACCTTAAGTGTATTTTTACCTTTTTCCTTGAGAACCTGAAGCTTGATTGTTGGCTGCCCGTTAATGCGGTTTAGATAATAAATATCCGCATATTCCAGCTGGACCTCCGCTACATCTTTGATATGAATTGGAACTCCACCCAGAGAGGTGATAACTATCTCTTCAATGCCCTTAATATCTCGGGGTGCAATGGCTACGCGTAAGAGATATTCTTCCTGACCCATCTTAATCCGGGCCGAAGGATAAACAGCCAGGACGCGATTCAGAGCAGAAGCTATCCAGTAGGGATGAAGGCCGAGATCTCTCAGCTTTTTCTGGTTGAGGGTGAGCCTGACATTAAGATCAGAACCGCCGCTGACTTCAACCTTCGAAACGCCGTTAATTGAGCCCAGGCCATTCTCCAGCTTATCTTTGACCAGTTCTCTTAGAGTCTGAAGAGGATAATTGCCCGAAATGGTGTAAGTCAGGAAAGGCCGAACTCTGAAATCCTCCGGGACATAGGGTATTATTTCTGGCCTGACGCCATAGGGTAGTTCAGGCAATGCCCGGCCTAATGCTTCTCTTAAAGCCAGATTGGCCATCTCCAGGTCGGTTTTCGGCTGAAATTCAATCGTCAGCCTGGCCGTACCTATCTCAGAGGTTGAGGTCAATTTGCGCACGCCTTTTACTGACAGCACCGCTTCTTCCAGCCAAGAGGTAACCTGAGTCTGGACGACTTCGGGTGAAGTGCCCGGCCAGCTGGCCACGATGTCCACCTGCGGAAAATCTTCCTGAGGAGCCAGCTCTAATTGAATATGGAATAGCGAATAAAGGCCAAGAGCCAGAAGAGCCAGATAGACCATCAGGGTGGCTATCGGGCGTTCAATGAAGAATTTCATGGTCTCTAATTATCCGATAAATCAGGCCCGGCTTCAGACCCGAGCACTTTTTCTTCTCAAAATGATATCCTCCACATACTCATAAAGAGCCGGGATTAAAACCAGCGTCAGGAAGAGTGATGAGGTTAAGCCACCGGCGACAGCAATAGCCAGCGGTTGGAGCAGCTCCGCTCCCCGGCCCAGCCCTAAGGCCATCGGGATCAGGCCAGCAATGGTGCTTAAGGAAGACATCATAATTGGTCTCAAGCGAACCTGGCTACCTTCAACCACTGCCGAACGCAAGTCCTTGCCCTGCCGGCGAAGCTGATTAATATAGTCAATCTCAACGATAGCGTTGTCGACGACAATGCCGATGAGAACAATCACCCCGATAATGGAGATAGCATTGATACTCTGACCGGTTAAGAAAAGAAGAATTATTGTTCCGACTATACCCATCGGAACAGTGGTCATTATCAGAAAAGGATGAAGAAGAGACTCAAATTGAGCAGCCATAATCATATAGATAAGAACCATGGACATAATGAAGGCCAGAAGAAGTGATCGGAAACTGGTTTGCATTTCTTCTCTTTCGCCGCCGAAGAGAAGACGATAGTCGGCCGGCATATTCATCTCGGCTATAATTCGCTGAATGGCTGGAACAACCTGGCTGAGTTTTTTACCACGCAGATTAGCTGTGATGATGATTTCCCTCTCCTGGTTTTCCCGTCTGATCTCGTTCGGGCCGGCCACTGGCTGATAGCTGACCAGCTCTCTCACGGGGATCAGAGAATTTTTATAAGGGAAAAATGAGTTCAATATTTGCTCGATATTCTGTCGGGAGTTCCTTTCCAGAACGACCCGAACATCATATTTTTTTTCAAGCTCGCGGTACTGGGTGGACACAGCGCCCCTGATAGCTTCCACCAGATAACTGGCGATATCGCCGGGCGACAGTTCAGGATATTTTTCCAGATTTTCCTTATTTATCCTGATTAACAGCTGTGGTTTACCTTGCTGCAGATTGGGATTGACATCAACTATTCCAGGTATTTGCTCGAGCTTGCCGGCAAACTCCAGGGCTATCCTTCTGAGTTCTTCCAGATCCTTTCCCTTAACTTTTAGATTGAGTTCATTGGAGCTCAGAGCCAGAAATTCGCCGAGAGTTGTCTGCTCACGACTGACTGAATATTTAACATCAGTTAACCTGGTCAGATAGCCTCTGGTTTCAGCCATCATTTTATTCATGAGTTTTGGATCTTTTAATTCGACTGAGATCTCAGCTGAGTTCACAGATAAATCGGGTCGGGAGGCTTCTCCGGCTGAAACCAGGCCGACCTGGGAAAAGACTCTCCGGATACCAGGAATATCCTTCAGCCAGTTTTCCAGGCCTGAAACAATCTCTTCGGTCTGTTCAAAAGAGTACTCAACCGGTGCCTGAAGGCTGAGATGAAAGGTCGAAGTCTTAAGCGGAGGCATCAGTTCTCGTGGCAGTAACCACCCCAGTCCAAAAACCAGAATAAAGACAAAGATAGCTAAATAAAAGGCCTGACTTTTATGATTAAGTGTCCAGAGCAGGGCCTGTAAATGCCCTCTGGTAAATTTCATGTAAAGGTGGTTAAACCAGCGGAAAATAGCCGCCAGAAGAGGCTTAAATGGTCTGGTGATTAAACTGGCCAGGCCAATGATAGCTCTAAATAAAAGGCCAAAAATAATTTTTAGAATAAAAATCAGCAGGTTGAGCAAATTATAGAAAACGAATTTAAAACCAGCCCAGAATAAGAAGAAAATGTTTTTCTGGCCAAGTTCCTCCCTGAATTTTTTAAAAGACCTGAACTGGAAACGAGGAAGCTTCCATCTTACCTCTGGTCGTCGGTAAGTTCTTGCCGCCAGCATGGGGAGAAGCGTAACGGAAACGAGAAGAGCAGACAGCAAGGTATAAGTCACAGTGAGGGCTGTATCTTTAAATAATTGACCAGCTACACCCTGAACATAAATAACCGGTAGGAAAACTACAATGGTGGTTAGAGCTGAGGCAGTAATAGCATTGATAACTTCGGTCGTGCCTCGGTCAGCTGCCTCTTTGAGTGGCTGTCCTAACTGTCGATGGCGAAAAATATTTTCCGAGACAACTACTGCCGTGTCATCGAGCATGCCCACCCCCAGGGCCAGTCCGCCGAGAGACATCAGATTAAGGTTGATATTTTCCAGGAAAAGAAGATTAAAAGTCCCGATAACCGAAATGGGAATAACCGTATCTATAATAAGAGGCGATTTCCACTCCTGCAGGAAAAGGAGCAAGGTCAGGAAGGCCAGAATCGCGCCTTCAATGATCTCTTCGATAGTGGTGTTGATTGCTTCCCGGATATAGCCAGCCTGTTCTGAAATTATCTCTAAGTTAATATCTGGATTTTCCTGTCTGATCTGATCAATGACTTCTCTGGCCTTAGCGCTGACCTCAACCGTATTAGCCCCGTATTCTTTCCGGACAAGAAGGCCAATACTCTCCTGGCCATTTAACCGGGTCACTCCTTCCCGCTCCTTGATGGTGTCTATTACTTTCCCGATGTGTTTCAGCAGGATAACGCCACCCTCGGCTGTAAATTTAACGGGAATATTTTCTATGTCTTTAACCTGTTGGAATTCTCCAGCCACTCGCAAGGAATAAACAAATTTGCCCTTTCTTATATTTCCGCCGTGGAGACTGCGGTTAAAGGCAGCAATCTTGTTTCCTACCTCTTCAATTTTCAACCCAAAGGTAGCCAGTTTTTCCGGTTCGATTTCGACCTGAATTTCTCTCTCTACCCCACCGGTAATTTCGACTTCGGCCAGACCTTCGACCTGTTCCAGCCGTGGTTTGATTAATTCTTCGGCCAGCTCCTTTAGATCCAGCAATTTCTGCTCCCCGCTCAAAGCCATGGTCATAATTGGCTGGCTCTGGGGATCAAGAGCAATAATAACCGGTTTATCGCAACCTTCAGGTAGAGAATCTCTAACTGAATCCAGTCTTTCCCGGGTATGGAGCAGGGCAAAATCCATATTTGTTCCCCAGGAAAATTCAATGGAGATGAAGGAATAGCCTTCTTTCGAAATAGACTCGACCCGACGCAGGCCCGGGACCCGGCTGACAGAAGTTTCCAGCGGCATGGTAACCAGAGCTTCAACTTCCTCCGGGGCAACGCCCGGATATTGAGTCACCACTGATAGCCGCGGGTAACTGATGGCTGGCAAAAGATCAACACTTAATTGACTGAAAGAAACAATACCCAGCAGGATAATAGCCAGGTAAAACATTAAGACAAAAACTGGCCGGTCAATCGAAAACTTAGCCAGACTCATCGGTTCTTCTCCTGGCCACCCTTATTCAACAATTCTCACCGCTGAATCATGGGCCAGAGTCATATGACCTTCCACAATAACCGGCTCGCCCTCTTTGACGCCATCGAGGACTTCTACATATTCCTGATTTTCCTGACCAGTTTGAATATATCGCCATTTAGCCAGACCATTTTCAATGACAAAAACCAGCGGCCGGCCACCGCGGACCAGGACTGCCGCTTGAGGCACCAGCAGGCGTCGGGGGAAGATTTCGGTGACAATCTCTATCTCGGCATGCATGCCGGGTTTAATTTCTTCGGCCGGATTGTTCAATCCGATAAAAACACTGCAGGTCTTATCCTCTTTGTTTATAACCGGGCTGACTGCTACCACTGTTCCCTTAAAAACTCTACCCGGAAAAGCACTGAAATGAATATCAGCTTCCCGGCCAACTCTGACTTTGCTGACTTCTGTTTCCAGGACCTTGGCCGTAATTTTTAACTGGCTGACATCAACCAGAGTAAATAATTCCCGGCCGGCCTCAATTGTCTCGCCCGGAGCGACCTTAATACCCGTGATTATTCCGGAAAAAGGTGCCATTATTTTGGTCTTTTCCAGATCCAGACGGGCGATTTTGGCATTGACCTCGGCCTGAGTCAGACCCTTGGAAGAGGCAATGATTTCATCACGCTTGAGTCCACTGCCAATTTGAGCCAGTTCATAATCAAGGCGGGCCCTTTCCAATTCGGCCTGAGAAATCAGGCCATCTCTATAAGCCTTTTCCGCCTTTTGGTAGGCCTCCTGTGCTTTTTTAAGGTCTGTATTATCTTGCAATTTAGGCGCGGTCAGACCTGGTTCCTGAAATAACCTGTCCAGCAAAAGTTCAGACAGGGCTTTCAGCCTCGTTGCCTCAGCTTCTTCAAGCTTTAGCTGGTAGGAAGTGTCGTCGAGCTCAGCTAACAATTCACCCTGGCCGACGTGTTTGCCTTCATGAACATAAAGCTTTTTTAAAATTCCGCTGACTTCGGCCTTGAGGATGACATTTTTTTCGGTGTAAACTTCACCCGGTGACTTAATCGTTTTTTCCAGGTCTTTAATTTCAGCTACAGCCACCTTGACAGAAATTGGAACAATTGACTGAGTCTCAGCTGGTGGGGAAGCGGACTGCTTCTCAGCGGCTGGTGATTCTTCAGTTGCTTTCCTTTTGCTCAACCAGAAACCACCCGCGGCCAGAATAATAATGATTATGATGAGAGTCGTTATGAAGAGAGTTTTTCGACGTTGGGCCATCATACCCGCCTCGCTTTTTTCTAATAAATATCATTTATATTAAAACGACGGACAAAGTCAAAATATTTATCAAACAGGCTGAAAAAAAAGTAAATTTCTTAACAGACTGGTTTTTGCTATTTTTGATTTCCTAAAGACTTTTTGACTGACAAAAGTTATAATAAAAACCGCCGTTAGGCTTTTAAAAATTGAGAGGCCAGGCTTCAGGTCATGGAAATAAATCCTGACCGAGACGGGTCTGAAGCGGCCGGCTGCATCGAATTTATTTTATTTTGAGTTTTAATTATGACCGAAGCCAGAAGCTACTTTTTTCCTGTGGCGGCAGCGATCAACTAAAACTCAAGTGAGGAGAGCAATGAGAGTTAAGAGATTGAAGATAATCAGTGGAGTTTTTTTGGTTCTCACCTTTGTGTTGGCTCTGACAGTTTTTAGAGGAAATAACCAGTCAGATAGATGGCAAACTGACCAGGACGGTCAAACGACAATGGCAAGCGAAGGAGTCAGCCTTAATCTGGCGGGAATAACCTTGCCTTTTGTGGCCAATGAAGGTCAGTGGGCTGATCATATTAAGTATCAAGCCGGCCTTTTTTCAGGAAAATTTCTGGTGACTGAACATGACCTTGTTTATTCTTTAACTGTAGCCGATAGGCAAAGAGATAATGGGCTGATAGTCAGTCCCGGGGTACCTGGCAGTCGGGCTTTTGTCAGGTCAGAATTAACCAGAAACAACACGGTTGAAAAACTCCGGTCTGTCTCTTTTCGGGAAAGCTTTGTAACCCCAACCGGCTCTTTAGCTACTCTGGCGGCCGGCGGTCAGGAAAAAGCCCCGGTTTGTATATCTTATTTTGAAGGCAACAATCCAGACAGGTGGAAAAAGGGATTGGCCAGCTATAACAGTCTGTCTCTGGGAACTATCTATCCAGGGATTGAGGTTGAGCTAAAAGCCTCCGGGCAAAATGTTGAAAAACTTTTTTATTTAAGGCCAGGGGCAAATGTAGAAGACATAAAAATTAGAATGGATGGTGCTGATTCGCTGAGGATTGACGAAGCTGGAAAATTGATTCTCTCCTCCAACCAGAGCGAACTGGCTATGATGAAACCGGTTGGCTTTCAGGAAAAAGATGGGCAGAAGACGGCCGTTGAGGTGGTTTATGAGTTAAAAGGCCAGAACGAATATGGATTTAAAATCGTTGGGTCTTATGATCCTCAACTGACGCTGGTCATCGACCCGGCTCTAAGTACTCTGCCCGCTTCCACTTATCTGGGCGGAACAGGTAACGATCGCAGCTTTTGTCTGGCTCTGGATAATTCCGGACACGTTTTTGTGGCCGGCTATACCCTTTCCTCCGCCGCTGATTTCCCGATCACTGACGGTGCTTATGATCGCACCTATCATGGTGAATATGATCTTTTTGTCTCGAGGTTCTCTTCTGATCTTAAGACACTGGAAGCTTCAACTTATCTGGGAGGAGCTGGAACTGATTATCTCTATTCTATGGTTCTGGACAGCACCGGTCATGTTTATCTGGCCGGAGCCACCAGTTCCAGAGATTTTCCCATAATTCCTGGAGCTTTTCAGGGGACTTACCTGGGTGGAGAGTATGACGCTTTTGTCGCCAAACTTTCGTCAGACCTTAGCAGCTTGCTGGCTTCTACCTTCCTTGGTGGCAGCGGAAATGACTATGCAGCCTCTTTAATTCTGGACGGCTCGTCCAATCTCTACCTTACTGGAACCACCGGTTCAGCTGATTTCCCGGTTACACCCGGGGCCTACAGTGAGGTTTATAAAGGCGGGTATGATATCTTTGTGGCCAGCCTGTCTAATTCTCTTAATTCTCTATTGGCTTCAACTTATATCGGGGGAGGAGACTATGACATCGGCTCAGCCCTGGTTTTAGGAGATGCTTATCTTATCCCCGGCTCGATTAGAACTTCTGTTTCCAGCCAGACCAGGACTGCTGTGTGGAAGGGGAAGGTAGGATCAGAAAGAAAGTCCAGCGGAAAATTGGCCGGCAAAAGGCAGGCAGAAGCGAACGAAGATAGCGAAAATTCAACTTTTAGCGGCAGCGGTGAACTGGCCAGTCCTTCGGTTGGCAATGGCTATGGATATACCGTTTATGTGGCTGGTCGGACTAAATCCAGCGACTTTCCTGTTACCTCCAGAGGTTATGACGGGTCTTTCCATGGTGGCTATGATGGGGTGATTTTCCGGATCAGTTCGGATCTGAGCGAACTATATGTCTCGACCTATCTGGGTGGAAGCAGAGATGATAATATCTATGCCCTGACGCGTGACCGCCAATCGAAGATTTTGGTGGCTGGCTATACGGCCTCAGCTGATTATCCAGTATCATCAGCAGCCTATTCCAATAGTTTAAAAGGCGGTTTTGACCTTTTCATATCTAAACTGTCTGCCGATCTTGATTACTTGCTCTTCTCCAGCTATTTCGGTGGTACCAGCGATGACTACTGCCGTTCTATAATAACCGATTCCTATGATAATGTTTATCTTACCGGTTGGACTCAATCAACAGATTTCCCGGTGACCAGTGGAGCCTTTAGTACCAACCATAATGGTGGCCTGGAAGCGATAGTCTGCAAAATCTCGTCCAATCTCCAGGTGCTGCTGGCTTCAACTTATCTGGGGGGTATGGCCAATGATCTGAGCTATGCCCTGGCTCTTGATGATAGCGGAAACGTTTATGTTACCGGCTATACTTCTTCTTCTGCTTTTCCGTTGCCAGATGAGACTTATGATGATAGCGTGAGTGGAACAGATGCCTTTGTGGCCAAATTCGGGGCAGTGGATCAATATTTACTGACAGTAAATGTGCTTGGTTCGGGTCAGGTTGTCAGTCATGATGGCGGTATCGATACCAGTTTCGATAATTCTCAAGTCTATGATACCGGAACAAAGGTCATTCTGGAAGCTGCACCCGCTGCAGGTTATATTTTTGGCGGCTGGGGCGGGGATGTCCATAGCACTGACGCCACGTTGACTCTTACCATGAACTCGGACAAAGTTATTACAGCCAAATTCGCTCCTGAGGGAGCTACCTATACCTTGACAGTTGTAAAGTCAGGCTCAGGGAGTGGCACAGTCACCAGTGATGATGAGGCTATTAACTGTGGGACAGTCTGTTCTCAGAGCTACACTTCAGGCACCCTGATCAAACTAACTGCTACCCCAGACGAAAATTCTGGTTTTGAAGGTTGGAGCGGAGATATCTCATCTACCAGCAGCACGGTTCCGGTCATTATTAACGGTGACATGACGATTATAGCGGTTTTTGGTCCACCGCCTCTGCCTGATCTCACAGGTGAGTGGCATGATCTTAAAATCACCAGATTTCTCGGCCGAACAACCATCATTACTGGCTTTTTCGAGCTGAAAAATATCAGCGAAGCTCCGGCTGATTATGGCTATAAAGTTTCCTATTATTTGAGTTCGGACGGGATAAGCCTGGATATACCTTTAAATACCAGAGCGATTACGCTGGCTCTGCTGGGAGAAAGCAGTCGGAAACTGATGTTTACCCGCTATGTTGAGGGCAGCGTCAATGTCTCTGGTAAATATCTCGTAGCCGTGATTGATCCAGAAAATGTCCTGACTGAAGAAAGCAAGACCAATAACCTGGTAGTTTACGGGCCGCTTCCATAACGACCAGGTAAAAACGGAGACCATGCTGGAGGCAACAATGAAAATAAAAAAGCTGATGATCGCCCTGCTGGCCATGTCGACTCTGGCCTATGCTCAGGAAGATAACAAAAAATTTTCTTTTTCTTTTAAGGGAAGCTATTTTATTCCTTATTCTAAGACATTCAATAAACAACTCAGGCCGGCTATCAATAAAGATCTTAATGCGCTCGAATCCTATCTGAAGGAGCTGGGTCTGACCAGTTACCTGAATGAGATGAGCAGAATGAGCGGAGCTTTCAATGTGGGAGGGGAATTAGAAGTCCGGGCCAGCGAACAGGTTGGTCTCGCTCTTGGGGCTGACTATGCCTTTAGAACGCTAACTACTTCCCTTGATTCGTCAGGGACTGTCAGCTCGGTCAACTATGGTGTAACCGAGACCGGAAAAATAGGTTTATCGGTCATACCCATTACTGCTACGGTTCGGATCAATCTACCGTTTTCAAAGATCAAAGCTTACATGGGGGGTGGTCTGGGTTATTATTTCGCCCGTTATACTGAAAAGGAATCTTGGACCTGGGTCGAAGGAGATGAAACTGTTGATACCGGTTCTAGAAAAACTGTGGCTACTGGAGATGCTGTGGTGCCTCATGCCGAGATCGGTGCCGAATATAAATTATCCAGCCGGGTTTCCCTTCTGGCTGTAATCAGATATCCTTTTGGCACTATCGGGTCTTTTAAAATTAAAAAGTCAGCGGATGACCCGGCTGCGGTCGGACAAAAATTGACCTTCTATGATAGTGATGGTGTCCAGAGGGATTTTAAATGGGAGCTCAGCGGACCGAGCCTGGGTATAAATTTAAAAATAAAGCTATGATGGGCTGGGTTCAGATCAAAGGGGAAAAAGGGCTGTTTTTCTGATTTCTCTAGATAAATTTATATTGACCAGGAAACAGAAATCGTGATATAAGTTAGCCATATTCTGAACAGAAGGAAAGCTGATCGGCCGAGGAGGGTCAATGCCCATAACCGGAAATAAGGGCTTATCAGGCAAACAGTTGGAAACGATTATAGCCATTATTATTGTTCTGGTCATCGTGGGGGCTGGCTTTCTCGTTCATTATAAATTCATTTTACTCAATTTCTTTTTTCTACCCGTCATCTTTTCTGGTTATTATCTCGGGCGGAGACGCTCTCTCCTTATTGCTATAACCTGTATCTTGCTCGAAACTCTTTATCTGGTTTTTTCATATGAGGTAATAGGAGTTAAGTTCCTTTTAAGTCAGGATGATTTATTTTTTCTTATTTCCTGGGCAGTTTTTCTGGTCCTGACGGCCTGGATTGTCGGTACGCTAAGTGAAAGAACCGAAAGAGAAGTCTTAAATTTGAAAAAAGCTTATCTGGGTATCCTGGCTATCGTGCTGAAATATTTAGAAGTGGGTGAGGAAGGCAAATCGCGAGCAGAAAAAATAGCTGATTTAGCCGGGAAAATGGCTGAAGTTCTCGAATTAAACAAGGCCGAAGTGGAGAATATAAAATCGGCTGCTTTATTAAGTGATATTCAGGAGCTGCAAAATTTCCTGCCGCTTTTCAGCGAGACTTCTAAATTAATGAATGAAGAAAATTTTGTTCAAAACAATCTAAGTGATCGAGAAAAAATTATGCTGAAGACTTCGGCCCTCATCCTGGATGAAGTTCAGCCTCTTCTTCAGACTTATTTTGTTCACTACCGCCAGAAGGCCAATGAACTGGAAAAAAGCCTGGCCGTCATTCCCCTGGGCGCTTCTCTCATTGCTCTGGCTGAACTTTATATTAAGCTTCAGCAGCAGGGCAAAGTTAAAATCGGGCCAGAGGAGATTTCTTCCCTGGATGATATCAGACGCCTGCGGGGCAGCTATTTTCCCGAAAAAGCAATTGATGCCCTCTATTTAGTAGCCTACTAACCCACCGGAAAACCAGTTTAATAGACATTACAGGCGGAAGAGGTAGGAAAGTTTAAACGTGAAGGAATGGCCCTTTTCTGTTACCAGAAATTCTTTTCGCTGGCTTTGCTTGAAGCTGAGTTGAATCAAATTGCCGGCACCGAAATAATAGCCAATAAGAAAGTCAAAGTTGTACTGATCTTCTCTGGTCTCACCCAGAAGTCTGGCTGTCAAAAAAAGTTCTCTGGTAACCTGATAATGAATGGAGGTTTCATAGGTTAACCCCTCAAAAACGGTCTGACCGGAGTCTGAAAGCTTTTGGTTTATCCAATCTGCTTCAAAAGAAAGCTCCAGGTTACTGCGAGGCCTTAAAGAGAGGGAGCCTTCCAGGGAAAACTCTGTTCCTGGGCTGACTGCTGTAAATTCTTCGTTATAGATACCTCTTTTTTCCCAGTGGCCTTCCAGGCCAATTTCCTTTAAGAAGCCACCACGTTCCCAGCCAAAATCAAAATGTCCACCATAATTTTTTAAAAAATTACCATTCCAGACCAGCTCACCGGATGAGGTTAGAACTTGATACTGATCCTTGCCAGTAAAAAATCCATAATGAAAATCAATCCGGTTAAATAAATTCCAGAACATCATCAATTCGAGCTGATCCCCGACCTTGTGCCCATGTGAATCCTGGCTGAAGGTACCGGTTAGATCCCAGCTGACTCTCTGAACTGTTCCTCGATTAAATCTCCAAGCATAACCAATCATAGAGTGAAAAGATTGAAAGTCAACCCGGTCCAGATAACCTGCCTGCAGTCTAACATTATCTTCCACTCTTTCCAGGCCCGCATTGAACTGCCAACCGGCATCTGGTTCACGGTTAAACTGGACCAGATGAAGACCATTGTCATTGTTTCTTCCCTGAGAATCAAAGGCAAAAAGATGTGCCCCGCGCAGATAATAAATATCTTTAAAATTAAAGCTATAATCAAGCGCCACGTTATGACTGGTGCTGGTCTCGCCACCGACACCCGTATAATAGATACCGACTTGAGAATTTTTGAAAACGTCCTTGGTGATTCTGACTACACCAAATTCGGCCGAGCCATATTCTTCTTTGTTTATGGCCCCCAGCAGACCAAAAGAATAACCGCCTGTTTTGCCTGAGATCTTTGCTGCCAGCCTGGGATCGCTGATTCGCCGCGAATAAAAAACGCTGGCCTCAGTTGACAGGTCATAGCCATTTTCGGTGGCCAGCCTGAAATACTGACTGCCCTCAGTGAAAAATAGTCGTCTTTCACTGAAATATCTTTCATAGGGAGAAAGCTGGTAAATGAAAGGATCAGATTCGACCTGGCTAAAATCAGGACTGGCGGTTACGTCGAGGTAAAGATTTGGTTTTATCCCGTTGCTCTTCATCAGCCATAGTCAGCCGTCTGTTTCTTTTCAGTCATTTTCCTTCAGAACTGGACTTACGACTTTAAAAGCTGATGCCAGCCATAATAGAAAAACCGCTGTTTCTCGCCTTGTCGGTCATTTCCAGCAGCCTGGAAGTGTCAGATAGAATGTTATCCAGCCCGTAATGATAGCGGGCTTCCACTGTTACCCTGAAGAGCAGAGGTATTTTTAGATCTACTCCCAGTCCGCCAACAATGGCCAGGGCTGAACTCTTTAGATCACTTTTGATATTTTCAGTATCAGTCTGTCCACCGCTGGTGATGTCCAGGTTAGCCTTAAGTAGAATGCCATAGGAAGGACCGCCCAAGGCGTAAACTTTAATCGGACCTAAAGGCATTATATTCAGTCTGACTAAAAGAGGGATTTCAATATAGTCCAGTCTGGCTGTACAGGGTGCAAGATAAGGGGAAGGGTCAGCTCCAAGTGGTGGAGTTATTAGCATTTGGCAATCCAGACCACGTCTCGAATAAAGAACTTCTGGCTGCAGCCCGATCTGGCCAAGGTTAAAGGTAAAAAAAACACCGAAGCTCGCCCCTCGCCGGTAGTCCTGATTGGAAAAAGCATCTGAAGGGCTAAACAATATCTTTGAATTATTGATACCGCCCTTAATGCCAAAGCCGATCAGGGCTTGAGCTTGAGAGGCAGAAAGTAAAATTGAGACAATAACCAGGATAAAAGTGGTTACTTTTTTCATTTTTATCTCCACGGTTCTTATGCTAACATAAACATATATTCATTGCCTATAGTTGCGAGCCAGTAATCATTCACTCCGGTGAAAATCAGCCAGCAATGGCTGAAGCTGCCTCATCTCACGGTTATGGTCTTATAATTAAGACAAAATGATTATCTATAAAGTAAGTACCTCTAGAGGCCCGCTTAAATAAAGGGCCGGCTCTTCCCTCGCCGGGGGGTTAGAGGGAAGAACCGGACACCAGCTTTAGTCTGTCTATCAGTCAATCCGGGCTTCTGGCCGGTTTCCTTATTAAGACTAAGGAAAAGTTACCAGATCGCCGGCCAAAGATAACTTGGTTAGCCAGCCTAAAAAGCAATGCCAATGGTCGCTGACCAGACGCCATTTTTTATATCAGGTGATGTTTCGTCTTCAAAGGCGGTTATGATTTTCTGCAAGCCAAGGCTGTATCGGACATCAATCATAAAGTGCCGGCCGATATCGAGGCCAGCCCCGAAGATAGCTCCATAATCATTATTTTTTAGAATTTTCTCTTCCAGCGGTATTTCCTCGCCATTTAGTTCATATTTTTCCCTTAATTTGAAGCCAACCGCCGGCCCGGCAAAAATAACTGGCTTGATGCTGCCTAAGGGAAGCTTAACTTTGATAAGCAGGGGGATTTCCAGATAATCACCATAGACTTTTTCACTATATTCGCTGGTTGGGTCCTCCAGAGTACCACCCTTCATGGTGTAAAGAATTTCAGGTTCAATAGTGAGCATCTTGCCCAGATTAAAAGCTACGAAAATACCCCCAACAAATCCAATTTTACTTTTGACCGTAGCTTCGATATCCTCCAGGTCATCCCCTGTTAGCTTAGCTGAGTTACCACCCAGTCTAAGTCCAAACTGGACATCAGCTTTCAAGATAGAAGGAGAGACAAGAAGAAACAAAAAAGCTGCGACCAAACAATAACTGAATACTTTTTTCATCTAAACCTCCTGGATAAGGATACAATCATAATAATTTAAGAAAAAAATGGTGCAATCACCTGTAGGGGTGATTGCGGTAGGTAAATCAGGAGGTTAAAAAGGTATAAAAACTACAACTGGTGGGCAGGGTATCTATTGCCCTTTGGTTGTTATAATGTAGAATAAATGCTAATGACATCACGAAGGAGGTCGGAGATGAGCAATCAGGACATAAAAGTTACTTTTGGCGATGGTTTGGTGGTAAAAGCTGAATGTCGCGGTCATCTGATTACCACCGATCAGCCGCTGGCGGCGGGAGGGGGTGATTCTGCCCCAACACCTTTTGAGCTGTTTTTGACCTCCATTGCCACCTGTGCCGGCTTCTATGTGCTGGCTTTTTTAAAGCAACGTCAGCTTTCAACTGAGGGAATTTATCTAACCATGTCAACGGAGAGAAGTCCAGAGTCCAAGCTGGTAAAAAATATTAAGATAAATATACATCTGACAGAAAGTTTCCCGGATAAATACCGTGAAGCTGTAGTTAAGGCCGCTGACCAGTGTGCTGTCAAGGCTCATTTACAGCAGCCTCCCAATGTTGAGATTAGAGCTGTTAAGAGTTAGGCAAATTTCTTCCTCTGCATGAAAAACCGAGCGGCCTTAAGACTTAGCCAGCAAACGGCCAGCGAACAGCTGGTGATCCTGGCTCTCGTATCTTTTTCGTTACTGGCTGTTATTGATTATTTCCTTCACCGCAGCCATTCAATTTATTTTTTGCCGCTCAATTTGCTCATTATCTTAATCTTTTTGAACTTGCCTGGTTGGAGACAGAAATATGAGTCGAAGCCCGAGTTCGGATTCTGGCTATTGGCTGCTCCACTGGCCGGCTATGCTTATCTATATAAGCTAGCCGGCAGTCTAGTTGCGCTGATCACTTCCGTTCCTTATGACCGGTATCTGGCCAGCCTGGATATGAAAATTTTTGGCGTTAGTCCCAATAAGTGGGTGGTTGGTCTTTATCGACCCTGGCTAACGGAACTGTTGATGCTGGCCTATGTGGCCTATCTACCACTGGTGGTTATCCTGGCCTGCTTACTTTTCAAAAAAAATGGCCGGGAGCAAGCAGAACTTTATATTTTCAGCCTGGGTCTGGCTTACCTGGCTTGCTTTGTGCTTTTTATTATTTTCCCGGCTTACAGCCCGCGGTTTTATTTTTCCGATCTGGATCCGGCTCCGGGCTATTTTTTCCGCCGGCTGATGGATAAAGTAGAAGTCTGGGGCCAGTATCGAGGAGGTTCTTTCCCGTCAGCCCACTGTGCCGCCGGGACTGTTATGATTTATTATGCCTCTAAGGCCGGTCGCCGGACCTTCCGGCTGGTTTTCCCTTTGATTCTGCTTTTTTTCTTCAGCACAGTTTACGGCCAGTATCACTATGTGGTTGATATTCTGTCCGGGATAATCATTGGCTGGCTGGCCATAAGTGCGACTCATCTGGTAGTTCGAAGGAAAGCCGAAAACTTCAGCCGGCGCCAAGCCCAATAAAGAGAATCAGGAAAACTCCGACAAGCCAGTGAATGACCACCCCATACCAGATTGATTCGGTTCGTAAAGCTAGATAACCGAATATCAGACTGGCAATGATCGCAGCCAGGACTTCATTTAAAGGCTTACCGATATGAACCAGACAGCAGGGGATAGTCTGAATCAACAGACTATTCAGGCGACCGAAGACCGGCTTCAAGCCAAAGAGAAGAAAACCACGGAAGAAAAACTCAAAAGATAGATAATACAGGAAAAAGGCTGCCGCATAGATGATAAAAGTCTGGAAGGTAAGCGGATTATCCAGAAAGGCAGAGTATTCCTGCTGGAAATCGGCCTGCCGGCTGGGCAGCCAGGAGGCGATCAAGACGATCGGCAGTGACCAGGCAACGGCCTTTAGACCAAACTTATAATCGCCGCTCCGGAAGCCATAAGACTTAAGTTTTTCCCTGAAACCGAGCTTGATAACCAATCCGGGAAGCAAAAAGAAGAGAAGTAAAGCTGCCAGAAAATTATAATAATACCGATAAAAGCCGGACAAATGGGAAGCGGGGAAGTAGCTGACCAGATTGACATCGTAAAATGCTGGCAGACCAAAATAGCTATAAAAAGTTAACAGAAAAGGAGTGACCAGAAGAATAATAGCTGTTTTCCACTGGCTGGTAGTTATTGAGAGTTGATTCATTAGCTTCTGGCCAGATTTGTCCTTGGTTCTAAGTAACCGAGCCATTCACAGGTGAGACGCAACCCTTCCCGCAGACTCTTTGGCTTATATCCAAGTTCGGCGGTGGCTTTTTGGTGAGAAAAGGCCCAGTTTTCCAGGAAAGTTCGCACCCAGCTGGCGGTAATAAAGGGATAGAACCCTAACCACCGGGCCTTCGCTGTTTCCAGCCTGGCCACGGTCAGAGCCAGGGGAACGCTTATTTTCAGTCTGATAGCTTTCCGCCCGGAGACTTCCTCCAGTATGTCGTAGAATTCATTAAGCGAGACGTTCTCACCTCCGAGGATATAGTCTTCCCCCGAGCGACCTTTCTTCATAATTAACTCCAGGCCCTCGGCCACATCCTCGACATAAACGTAGTTCCCAATTTCACGCCCCTGATTGAGTAGCAAGCAGAGCCTGTACTTTAAAAAGATTTTTATCAGGCGAGTAACAGAATTGGCTTCGCTCAGGGGGCCAGGTCCATAGACTCTGGTTGGTCTGGCCACCATGACTTCCAGACCCTTATCAAGATAATCATCAATGATTTTGTCGGCGAGTGCTTTGCTTTTCTCATAGTCGGTAAAAAAGGGAACGTCAGGCCGGTGGCTGCTCTCTCCAACTGGCTCCCCACAGCTTGGCCCTTTAACGACCGAAGAGCTGACGAAGACCACTCGCTTCAGTCCAACAGCCAGAGCAGCCTCAAGGAGAGAACGAAACCCTTCTACATTAACCCGATAAAAGTTTTCCGGTTGAGGATCAAAGTTTTTGGCCAGAGCAGCAAGATGATAGACCTGAGAGCAACCCTTCAGTCCTGCTCTCAGGCTGTCAATATCATTAAGATCGGCGTTGAAAGTCTCTACTGGCAAATTTTTACTCAGGAGGCAGTTACTACCTCTTCTGGTTATCAGCCGGACAGGCAGCCCTTCATTGACCAGCCTGGTCACCAGCGCCTGGCCGATAAAACCGGTTCCTCCGGTTACCGCCACCGCCATCTCAATACTCATGATTTAAAATCAAATCACTCAAAATTATAGTTTTAAAAGCGACTGAGTTCAATTTTTTTCAGGTAGTAGAAAAGCCTGAGGAGGCTTTTCCTCCGATGAGAGATAAAAAAGCAATTTTCGCTGGTTAGACCAGGTTAAATTCAACTAATATCTTCGTTGTTGACCAGGAAATGCCTGGCTTTATCCCCATTAGCCATCACCTTGAGGCTGGCCGGTAAAACTCTGGCCTGAATCGTATTGAGGGCAGCCAGATATTCACCGTTATATTGGACATCAAGTTCTCGACCCTTGATGATTATTTCTTTAGCCTTAAAATGTCTCAGTTTCTTCTGAAGAAAACCAAAGTAAATAAACGGAAAGCAAAGGATATAGAGAAGAGGAGCCATTTCAAACAGGACCAGGTCAAGATAACTATCATTGAGGCGGGCCTCAGGCGCCACCAGCCAGCTATAGCCAAAGTAATTGAACTTGCCAATGACACCATCCAGAAAACGGGAAGACAGTTCTAAATGGTCAAACTTGTTTCCCTTTTGATCCAGACCAGCGCGCAGTTCGATAGTTTTTTCCTCTCTTTTATAAAACAGAAGCCGCCTGGCTGCCAGAAGATGTCCAATGAGTCCTGGTATCGAATGTTTAATCTTTTCTCCGGTGACAGCTGCCGTCGAGCCCACGCTGGCAAAGCCAGCCACCCGATCCTCTATCTGAATCAGATCGACCGTCAGAACATTGCCTTCCAGTAAATATTTAATAGCTTTAAATGGCTGACGGGGAATCCCCAGTGATTTACGGAAGGCATTCCCGCTGCCGAAGGGGATAACACCAAAAGTTATCTCTGATCGGCGTGGACTCTGAAAAATTCCCTGCAGGACATCAGCAATGGTACCGTCACCGCCCACCGCTACAATCAGATCAGCTTCCTCACAGGCTGCTTTGGACATAGCCACCGTTTCTTCCTTGCTGCGGGGTGCATCCAGGCATATTCCGGGTAAGCTCTCGATCAATTTGGTACGCAGACGCCGTCGCCTGTTCCACCGTCGGTTAGCAGCAGCAGGATTAATAATACAAACGATCTTTTTCTCTGGCTGATTTCTATTTTCCATTATTTGTTATCTGTTATTCAGGGTATGTTTCAATTTTATCCGGACAGCCTAATTTTATATCATGGTCAGAACTGCCTGTCAAAAACCAGGTCTCGAACTGGCTGCAGTCTTTTCTTCCTGCTCTGGTTTTATGGCCAGGGATGATTGTTCGGAACGGGCTCTGGCCTTTTTTCTCTTTTTATCAAACCTGACGCTGGGCAGATACCCGGCCAGAATCAGGATTAAGAAGAAGGCGACGATAATCAAATCCGGTATTTTTAACACCCGTCCGATCAGAGCCAGAATCAAAAATTTTGGAAAACGGGCAGTAACGATCACTGCCAGGTAACCGACCAGTGGCAGATTGGTCATAACCGTTAAGAAACGGAAAGGGTAAAATGGAACCGGCAAAAAAGCAGCTACCCAGAGAGCCAGATATGGCTGGCGGCCAAAAACCTTGATCAGCTTTTCCACGAATGCGCTTTTCTTGGCTTTGGATAATAGCTTGAACTCTTCTACCAGTTTGAGAGTTGAATAGTCAAGAGCTTCAGCCAGAACAGTACCGGCCAGAGAAACTAAGGTTACCGTCAGTGCGCTGTAATATTTACTGAAAAAAAGTATAACCGGCTCGTGGGGCACAAAGGAGATTAAAAACTCCGACGGGAAGCAATAAAAAAATAGGACCCAGAGACTTTTATTCTGTCTGATTGAACTTGAGGTTACCCAGATGGCCATCAGGCCAATGATCAGGATAATTTCCAGGGAAAGAATAATGATCCTGGCCCGTTTAGCTCTCCCTGTCTTTTTCAGGGGTAACTGGGTTAGAAAATCAAGATCAGACATCAGACCTCTTAAGCTTGAACCTGAAAATAGTAATAATGTTAATAGAAGTCATAATTTAAACGTTTTAGCCTCCGGCCCGTAATCTGCTCAGTCTACTTATCGAGCTTTAAATCTTAACAGATTTTCCTTAATTGATAAACAGGAGTTGGCTTTTTCACCCGGACAGGCCGGGCTGCCTGGCCAGCCAACCTCAGATTAAGAAAACAGATTTTTTGAAAAAAAGGTGGTGTTTTTAACCAAAAAATTTTGAGAGATAACGAATTTAGCTTTAACATCCCTGCTTCAGAGTGATAAAATTCTTACAACATGATTAAATTACCTGAAAAATTGATTGTCCGCGGCGATAAAAAGTTTCTGCTTCGGGTTGAAGATTCCAGCCGGGCTGCCGACTATGAGAAATACGAGAATCTGCGCCAGATTATCTGGGATTTTGCTGATGACCATCTCTCTGGCAGCAGGAATCTACTGTGTGAAAATTTTTTACACGAAGGCAGCAGTTTATTTATCGGCGCTTTTGAACCGAATGATGATGGCCAGTTTATTTTTGATGAGCCCCATCTGATTGGTTTCAGCTATGGTTTTGTTGGCCTCAGGGATAAAAGCCTTGGTTTTGTAACTGGCGATAATCTTTGGTTTTATTCTCAGTTTCTGGGAGTTAGACCAGACCGGCTTAATTTTGGCCTTGGAATCAGAATCAAAGAATTTCAAAAAGAAGTTTTGCTGTCCGTTTTCCGGGTTAATCTTGTCGTCTGCACCTATGATCCGCTGACGGCGGTTAATGCCTACCGTAATATCAGGCAATTCGGTATGAAGGTTCTTGAATATCGACTTGCTCCCTATGGTGAATATGGCGGACGTCTCAATCGGCAGGATGTGCCTTCGGATCGGTTTTTCACTGCCTGGGATTTGCTACAAGATCACCGACCCTTGGTTCCTGAGGAGAAAATTGAACACCTCCTTAGCCATCTGCCGAAGGCTCTGGAAAGTGAATGGCAAACCATTAAAACTGCTCAGTCTGAAATCGAACTTCAGCTGGTCAAAAGGGTCAGACTCGACTTGAGTGAGGACCAGATGCTGGTAGAAGTGCCAGTTGATTTTTACCAACTTCTGAGGGCAACGGCTGATGGTCCGGATAAGATCAGAAATATTCCTGTTGACTGGAGGCTTAAAAGCCGGGAAGTTTTTTTGAAGTATTTTCAGCAAGGTTATAAGGTAGTTGATTTTCTGAAGGTCAGGTCGGGCCAGCCAGCTGCTTATTATCTTTTGGAAAAGAAGCAGTAAACGTCCTGGACCAGACCGGGATTTATTTCTAAAAAACGATATTAAGAAATGAAAGGACATAATAATGACCACAAGAAGGTTAGCCTGGCTGGGAGTTATGGTAATCATGTTATCTTCTAACTTATCTGCCGAAAACCAGAGTTCTATCCCACTCAATGAACAGGAGCTTCTGGAGAAGGCCAGAGCCATCCACCAGAGAATTTTAACGCTTGATACTCACTGTGACACCGCTATGAGACTGGTCCGGGGGAACTGGAATCCGGCTGAACGGCATGACTCTGATTCTCCTCGTGGCAGTAAAATCGATCTGCCGCGCATGAAGGAAGGAGGGCTGGATGCCGAGTTTTTTGCTGCTTTTGTCGGTCAGGGACCAAGAACTGCTGAAGGTTATCGAGCGGCGCGGCAAACAACTGACACCCTGATTGAGGCCGTAAAAAATATGGTGAAAGCCAACAGTCACCTGATCGGGCTGGCTTTCAGTCCGGAAGATGCCTACCAATTGAAAAAACAGGGGAAACTGACTGCTTTCCTGGGAATTGAGAATGGTTATGCTATCGGTCAGGATTTAAGCTTGATTAAATACTTTTATGAGCAGGGAGCGCGCTATATCACCCTGTGCCATACGTCTGATAATGATATTTGTGATTCATCAACCGACCTGGATGATCCAGAAGACAGGGGCTTGAGTCAGTTTGGCCGGCAGGTGGTGGCTGAATGTAACCGGCAGGGTATGATCGTTGACATTTCTCATGCCTCTGACCGGAGCTTCTGGGATGTTCTGGCCTGCAGCCAGGCACCACTAATTGCTTCTCACTCCTGTGCCAGGGCTGTTTGTGATCACCCCCGGAACCTCAGCGATGAGATGATTAAAGCTCTGGCGGCTAAAGGCGGAGTTATCCAGATCTGTTTCCTCTCAAGCTACGTCAAGAAGCCCAAACCCAATCCTGAAAGAGATAAAGCCTTCGAAGAATTCAGAACCAGGTACGGAAACTGGAGAGATATCAAAGATGAAGCTCAAAGAGAAAAGATTATGGCTGAAATGCAGGAATTAAACAGAAAATACCCGGTTGAGCTGGCTACCCTTCAAGATCTGGTAGATCACATTGATCATGTGGTCAAGCTGGTTGGCGTTGATTATGTCGGAATAGGAACAGATTTTGATGGAGGCGGCGGAGTTGTTGGTTGTAATGATGTTAGCCAGATGATAAATGTGACTGTGGAATTAATGAAGAGAGGCTATTCAGAGGCAGACCTGGCTAAGATCTGGGGGCAGAATTTTTTCCGCGTTTTTAATCAGGTCAAAGAGACCGCCAGACGATTGAATCAGGGCCAGAGGTGATTTTCGGCTTCGATTAAGCTATCATTTATTAGTAATGAATAATTTGGCTAAAAAGCAGAGGGGCTGTCTTTTTGCCCTGCTAACCATTTTGTTTCTGTTTTTTCCAGGTGAAAATCTGGAGAAAGTGGCTGGTCAGCAGAAAACTATCCGGCCCAAAACCGGCGGTGTCTTAAAAATTAAAGCCTATGGTCAGACTCTTAATGCCGACCTCGATCCAGCCGGGAACGGTTATCCACTCGTTATTGAAAACATTTATGAAGGGCTCTTAAAACTTGACCGCAATCTGGAGATAGCCTCCGGGCTGGCGGAGTACTGGGTAATCGATAACGGAGGACGAAAGACCGTTTTCTATCTCCGCAGCAAGGCTGATTTTCATAATGGCCAGCCAGTAACAGCTGCTGACGTCAAATTTTCTCTGGAAAGGCTCTTCCGGCTGAAAAGCAATCCCTATTTCTACCTGTTCGCTCAGAGAATTGAAGGTGGGGAAGAGTTCTGGCAGGGCCAGGCCAGTGAGGTTACCGGAATAAAAATCATAGATGATAAGACCATTGAGATTGACTGGAAGTATTCCAGCGTAGCCAATCTTTATTTTCTGGCCTCGAATTTCGCCAAAATTTTGCCTGCTTCCCTGGTAGAAAGAGACAAAAAGAAATTTTTTAACCGGCCAATTGGAGCTGGCCCCTTCAAATTTGATTACTGGCTGAGGAATCAAAAACTGGATATCATCGGTCTGAGTCTGGTCAGAAATGACCGTTACTATGGCCGGAAGGCCTACATTAACCGGGTAGAAATTAGCCCTTATTTTTTGCTGGAGGGTTTTTTCCGGGATGAGGTTCAAATTGTTCCCTATATTTCCTATCGGATTTCCAGAAACAGATATCAGATTCTCGAGAGCAACTCTCTTCAAATTAGTTATTTGTTTTTTAGCTGTCACCTGCCGCCTTTTGACGACCCGGAGGTCAGAAATCTTATCAGCTGCCTGATTGAAAAAAGCAAGCTGGCTGGCCTTGTTTCTTCTCCTGTTTATTTTGCTCAGGTTATGGATAATTACATTCCCCCTTATCTTCCGGGGTTTTTCCCTTCTTCACCGTCGGAAGAGCTGAGTTTCGGGCGGATTGCTGAGAGACTGGCTGCTCATGGACTGGGCGGCCCGGGTCAAGCCCTGCCGGTCAGTCTTTACTTTGAGTTTCACCTTAAGGAGCTGGCAGAAAAGCTCTATCGCGAACTTAAAGATGAGTTACGCCCGGCCGGGATTGATTTACAGCTCAAGCTGATAAAGTCTCTGGGTGAGATAAAAAATGATCGCACTCCCTATCTCATCTATTTTGATTGGTCAATTCCTGTTCCCGACCCTGAATTCTTGCTTTATCCTCTTTTCCATTCCAGATCCTTTCTCAATTTGAATTATTTCCATTATAAACATGAACAGCTTGATGCCTGGTTGGAAGAACAACGTAACACTGGCCTCCTCGAGAGGCGGGTGAAGCTTTTCAGGCAGATGGAAGAACTGTTGAAAAATGAGGTGCCAGCTGTTCCACTTTATTATTTCAAACAGCGGGTCGCCTATCAGCCCTATATAAAAAATTTAAGACCACAGCCAGCTGGAGTCTTTTATCTAAATCTGAAGGACGCCTGGATAGACCAATGAAGTTGAACCCGAAGTTCAGAATATCCATTTATGCCCAGCTGGTCTTCTGGGTATCGGTCATACTGGCCTTCTTAATCATCGGTGTTCTGGCCGTTATTCAGAATCGGGAAGCCAGGTTCATTTATGAAGAGAAAAGAAATCGTGGCCTGCTGATGGTCCGATACATTGCCGGCATGAATGCCAGACATTTTGCCCTGTGGGAGCTCGAGTCAATAGATGAAAATATTGCCGGTCTGATCAGGGATGATCTTGCCTATGTGATTTTTTATGACCGCAGCGGGCGGCCGGTAGTGGTTAGTGATAGTATTGCCGGTAATATGGAAATAATCAATGAGACCAGATGTGCCGGTGATGTACCGCCGGAGACAATCTTCTATGAGAATATAAACCTGACCAATGGCCAGGAAAGTTATGAAGTCCTGCAGATTGAGATTCCAATTTATGCGGCTGGCTCGGATGTCAAATGGGGCTCAGTCAAAATAGGTCTGAAACTGGACGATGTCAAAAAACGAATCAATCAATCGAGGCTGACACTTTTTGGCCTGGGCCTTCTGGCTTTGCTGCTGACCATTACCGGTATCAATTTTCTGGTCAAGCGGCTGACCAGGCCCATTCAGAATTTACTGGAAGGCACCAGAAGAATCTCCAGGGGTGATTTTACTTACCACATCCCACTCATTTCTTCTGACGAGATTGGTGTTCTCACCGAGAGTTTTAATCGCATGACAGAAGAATTGAATGCGGCCAGAGAGCAGATGGAGGAAGCCAATAAAAAGCTGGTTCAGGCTGAAAAATTAGCTTCGATTGGTAGATTATCAGCAACTATTGCCCATGAAATTCGCAACCCTTTAACTTCAGTCAAGTTAAATATTCAGAAACTGGCTGATAACGATCAGCTGGATGAGCTGGAAAAAGAACATCTGTCTATTGCCCGGGAGGGTATTGATCAGATAGAAAAATTTATCAAAGAACTGCTGAGTTTTACCCGCGTTTCAGTTTTGCAGCTGGACTACTTCGACCTGGATCAAATCATTGAAGAATCATTAAAAATGCTGCTACCTTCGCTGACTGAAAAGCATATTCAGATTAAAAAGAATTATCAGCCAGGTTTGCCCCCGGCTCTGGTCGATGGCGATAAACTGCGTCAGGTATTTGTGAATATTCTTCGCAATGCCTATGAAGCCGTGGGGGAAGATGGTGAGATTGAGATTTCTCTGTCTCTCCAGCCTGAAGGAGAAAAATCATATTTTGAGGTTAGAATCTGTGATACAGGGAGCGGTATCCCTGAAAAGGACTGGGAAAACATCTTTGAGCCTTTCTTTACGACCAAAAGCTCAGGCGCAGGACTGGGCCTGGCTAATGCCCGCCGGATTGTTGAACAGCATGGAGGAACAATCAGGGTGGTCAGAAAAGAAGGACCAGGTAGCTGCTTTCTAATCAGAATTCCCTGCGAAACTCGGGATAAGGAGAAAAAATATGACTAAAGTTCTGGTCATAGAGGATGATAGTCTGGTTAGCCGAACACTGCTTTCTCATCTTAAGAAGCGAGGTTTTGAAGTCAGAGGAGCTGAAAATGGAGAGGAGGGACTGGCCCTCTTCCGGGAATTTCAACCAGATCTGACTCTACTCGATGTTAAGCTGCCAGACATTAATGGCCTGGACGTTTTAAAACAGGTCAAGGCTGAAAACAAAGCGGCTACTGTTATCATTATGACCGCTTTTGACGACATGAAGACCACCGTGGAAGCGGTTAAAGCCGGTGCCTTTGAATATCTGGTCAAGCCTCTCGACAATCTAGAACTGGATCTAACCATAGATAAAGCTTTCCAGATGAAAGCGCTGGAAGATAAGGTCAGTTATTTGCTGGAAGAGAAACAGAAAGAATATCAAATAGACAACATCATAGGACGCTCGCCACAGATGAGAGAAGTTTTTAAAATGATCGGGTTAGTAGCCAATACCAGAACTAACATTCTGATTCAGGGAGAGAGTGGCACCGGCAAAGAACTGGTAGCTAAGGCCATTCACTACAATGGCCCATTCCGGGATGAACCTTTCATTGTCATCAACTGTTCGGCCATTTCTGACACGTTGCTTGAATCCGAGCTTTTCGGCCATGTCCGCGGGGCTTTTACCGATGCTGTGGCCGAAACCAGGGGCAAATTTGAAATTGCTGGTAAAGGCACTTTATTTCTGGATGAAATTGGGGATATCTCTCCTGGTCTGCAATCCAAACTCCTGCGGGTGATTGAAAGCAGGGATTTTATGAAGGTCGGTGGTGAAAAGGTGCTTAAGACCGAGGCCAGGATTATTGCCGCCACCAATCAAAATCTGCAAGAACTGGTGGCCCAGGGCAAGTTTAGAGAAGACCTTTATTACCGGCTCAAAGTGGTCGAAATTAATATACCACCTCTTAGAGAGAGGCGAGAAGATATACCTGATCTGGTGGCCTACCTTTTAGAAAAAATTAATCGTGATTTGAAGAAAAATGTCAGAAAGGTACCACCTGAAGTCATGGATTATCTGGTTAATCAGCCCTGGAAAGGGAATGTTCGGGAACTGGAAAACGCTCTGATCAGAGCAGTTATCCTGGCCAAGGGTGATGTCATTTTGAAGGAATATTTGCCGCTGGAACCTTCTCGGCCTGTTCGAGATGAAGACCAGTCACCCTTTACCAGGGAACTGGTTCCTCTGTGGGAAATAGAAAAGAGATATATCCAGTATGTGCTGGAAGCAACTCGGGGTAGCAAGAGTCGAGCCAGCCAGGTTCTCGACATTTCCAGACCAACTCTCGATAAAAAGATAAAAGATTATGATTTAAGAATTGATACATCTGATTAGACTACCTGTAAAATAAATTGACAGTCTTCTCTCCTTTAAAGCGGTTGTTTCTGTCTGTTAAGTCTTACTTAGATAAACCGATCCTGGCCTGGCACAAAATCTGCTGTAGATAAATAAGAGTAGCTATGCCCAAAAAAAGAATTGTCGTTGTTGATGATGATGAATCAATCCGCAAGACATTCTTTTTGCTTCTGGTCTCCAGCTACAATGTGTATTTAGCGGCCGATGCGACTGAGGCCCTGACTAAGTTTAAAAAGGCAGATATAGACCTTATAATCGCCGATTTCCGGCTGCCAGGCAAAAATGGCCTCGACCTGATCCGAGATTTCCGGCAGACTGGCTATGAAGGCAAGGCAGTTCTGATTTCTGCTTATCCCGACCAAATAAAGCCAGAGGAAATTGAAAAATTAAAAATTGATTATCTTTTTACCAAACCACTTGACCTCAAAGCCCTGACCGGCACAATTGACCTTCTTCTTGGCTCCTCTTAAAATGGGTGACACAAACCATATTTCCTGTTTTTGCCTTAACGACCGGGGGCAAAAATGCTAAACTCTGAGCATGCTGGCTGAGGCTGAATGTTATCTCTGTCATCTTTCTCAAGTCTTAAGAGTTCTGGCCATTCAGAATATCGATGGCTCTGAGGCTCTTCGCCTGACCCGGGAATCCTGCCGTTTTCTGGCTGAAATCGATTTCGAGCGAACACCACCAGAAATCTCAGCTGATCTCTATAAATGGCTGGCCGAAAAAACAGGAATAGTTGACCCATATTTTGAGACAAAAAGACGGGATATTAGAAGAGCTTTAGCTCTCTATCCCCGATTAAAAAATAAGGTGCTGGAGGCTCCGGACAGGCTGAGAAAAGCTCTGCTTTTTTCTCTGGCCGGGAATATCATTGATTTTGGGGCTGGCGAGGTCGGGGAGTGGCCAGCGGAAGGAGACTTCCTGGAAAAAGAAGAGCTGGCCATTGATCATTATGAGCTTTTTACGTCTGATCTAAAAAAGGCAACAAGAATAGTTTTCCTCGGTGATAATGCTGGAGAAACAGTTTTTGATCGGCTGTTTATTGAGCAAATTGGCCATCAGGTCATCTATGCGGTGAGAGAAGGGCCCATTATCAACGATGCCACCGTTGAGGAAGCCAGGCTGTCAGGTCTGGAAGAAGTGGCCAGAGTTGTTTCTTCCGGCTGTCAGGCCCCGGGGACAGTTCTCGAACAATGCTCTCAGGAATTCATCGCCAGTTTGAAACAGGCCGACTTGATAATCAGTAAAGGTCAGGGAAATTATGAATGCTTGGAAGAGTTTAGCGGCCCCTTTTATTTTTTGCTTAAGGCCAAATGCGAGGTAATCTCCAGACATCTAAACGTCAACCAGGGCAGTCTGGTTCTGGCCCGCTCCAAAAATTATAATTCCATCCTGAATTTGTAAGAGTTTTTCGGCGGCAGGTAGTAGCCGTAAAGGTTTTTTACGATCTTTGTAATATTTTTTATATTCTATAAAGATATTTTTCCTGTCCCCCCGAGAAGAATCTGGCACAAAAATTGCTGTAGATAAGAGTGGAATGAAGAAGAAGATGGCTAATGTCAAACTCTTAAAAGAGCAGGTCCAGACATCTTCTCTCATTTTTACAAATATAAATTATGTTGTGCGACCCGGGAGGGAGAAGTTGAGGATACATGGGCCAGTAAGTAAACCGAATTCTCCCTCCCTTTATTCCAGACAAGGCGATGAGCGCACCCAAAAATTTATAAATGCCTCCTTTTTGCCCTTCTTTCCATTCCCCCTTCCTTCAATTGATTAGAGGGGTGCTAAGCAGCACCCCTCTACTTCTTCTTTTTCTTCTCTGTCAAAAACTCAAATGTCTGACAGGGTGTTTTTCAGGCTGGTTTTCTGGTTGCGGTCGGCACTTTATTTTTATACACTCAAAGCCAGAATGAAAGCGCCAGGCTCATAACCAGATGAATAAAATTCTTTTCCTGTCTTTATTATTCTTTCTTGTCTATCTTAGTCTGGAAGCGCTAAACCATAACCGTCTGGTTAGAAAGATTCCCCATCGTCTGGCGGTGACCGGTATCAGAGGGAAATCGAGTATCACCAGACTGATAGCAGCCGGTTTGAGACAGGCCGGCTTTCGGGTAATAGCTAAAACTACTGGTTCCAGGCCCGTGATTATTTATCCTGATGGGCACGAAGAAGAGATAAAACGGCCTGGCAGGCCATCGATTCTGGAACAGGAGAAGCTGGTCAGAAAGGCAGCCCAACAAAAAGCAGATTATCTGGTCTCAGAAATGATGAGCATTCAGCCCGAGTGCCTGCAGGCGGAAAGCCGTTATCTTCTACAACCTGAATTGCTGGCAGTGAGCAATATCAGGCCTGACCACCTTGAGGTTCTCGGCGAAAGTAAAGAGGATATTGCCCTGGCTTTAACGGCTGCTTTCCGGAGGAAAATGACAGTCTATATTCCTGAAGAGGAGCTTTGTCCGGCGATACAAAAAGGGGCAGAAAAGAAAAAAATAGAGATCAGACCTACCAGAAAGGAAGTAACCAGTGAGCAGCTAATTGATGAACTCGTCTATCCAGAATTTGAACCCAATATTCGCCTGGCTCTTACTATTCTTCGCGCCTGTGGTCTGAATGATGAGGTCATTGCGCAAGGTCTAAAAAAGGTCAAGCCGGACAGCGGTTGTCCCAGGATGTGGGAAAAGAGTTTTGATGACCTGGGGAAAAAAGTCTATCTGGTCAGTCTTTTTGCCGCTAACGACCCTCAATCCTCGTTGGAAGCCATGTTGAAAATTATGGACAGGACAAGCTGGAGATGGCGGACTGCTTATTGGCTCCTTTGTTTTCGCCGGGACCGTGGCGACCGCACGAGACAGTGGGTTGATTTTCTGGTTGAAAAGTGGCGGGGAGGTCTTTTGGTCTGTCCAGGAAGCGACGCTGATGGCCGGCTGAAGCTAGCTGGCTTGGCTTTACAGGGACCCGGCGCCACAGCCGCCAGTCGCTACTTGAAGAAAAAACTAAAAGATCATACACCCGGACCGCCGCTTTTTATCGTCCGGAGTTCAAGCCCGGAAGCTGTTCTGCGAGATATTTTAACCCATTTTTCCTCATTTTCTGGTGAGAAGGGCTTTTCACCTCAACCTGGCCCCCTGGTTTTTGGCCTGGGTAATATTGTCGGTTTTGGCCAGGAAATGATAGATTATCTCGAGAGGAAGGCTAATGCCGTCGAGTTATAGCTCTTTTTTCCTGGGCCTGCTGCTGGCTCTTATCTATGTTGAAGTGACCGGTATTTCTCCAGGTGGGTTGATTGTGCCCGGTTACTTTGCTCTCTATCTTAACCAGCCCTGGCGTCCGCTCAGCACACTGGCCGTTGCTTTTCTGACCCTGCTTATTTACCGGCTTGTTGCCCGCTATTTTATTCTTTTTGGCCGCCGCCGATTCGTGTTGATGATTTTAGTCGGCGCCTGCCTCGGGCAGGCCTGGAGTCTGGCTCTACCTCATCTGCTGGCTGACCCGGTTGGCCTTAGGGTGATTGGCTGGGTAGTTCCTGGTATTCTGGCTTCCAGTCTCGAGCGGCAAAAAATTGTGCCTGTCCTTTCCTCGCTAGTTTTTGTTTCAGTTTTAACATTTTTTCTCAGCCAGGTATTTTTTTAAGAGATGCGCCCGGCTAAATTAAGCCATAAAACAATTTTTTATTTAGCGGCGGTTAGCCTTATCTTTTATCTTATCTTCTTTTTCTGGCTTGAATCTTCCGGAGAGAAATTAACTCCCGATGAACTGGAGGCTGCTCGGTTAATGCAGGAGGCAGAAAAGGAGATATATAGCTGCCAGCAAAAGCTCGGTCTATCGCCCGAAAAAAACCCCTTTGACCCGATGAGGACGGGCTTAATTGGTCTTGAATCGAGTCCTCTAACCACCACTCTCGGGCAGCTGGAAGCCAAGCGCACCACCACCAACCCAGCTCTGGCCGCTCTCCTTGTTCGTCTTCTTCGCCAGGCCGGGGTAGAAAAGGGTCAGGTGGTGGCAGCTGGCGCCTCAAGTTCTTTCCCAGCCCTCATTGTGGCGACCTATTGTGCTACCCGGGCCATGGGCGTTGACCTTCTGGTTATTGTTTCTATTGGCTCATCTCAGTGGGGAGCAAACCGGCCCGAATTTAGTTGGCTCGCCATAGAAAACTGCTTGCGCCAGGCCGGCTTTAATCAGCACCGTCTGCTGGCTGTTAGCTGGGGAGGTGAGGATAATTCAGGGAGCGAGTATCCAGAAGATTTAAAAATCAAGCTGAGGCAGGAAGCCCAAACCCTGGGTCTAACGTTTCTTCCGCCAGCCGGATTTAGCACCATAGTTGAAACCCATCTGAGTCTGTTTAAAAAAGCGGCTGACGGCCAGCCTATCCGGGCTTTTATCAATATCGGAGGTAGTCTGGTCAATCTGGGCCGTGATTCTTCTATCCTGGAACTTCGCCCGGGCCTTACTCAGGTGAAAAAAATACCACCAGCTGATCGCTGTGGGCTAATTCAGCGGATGGCCAGTGAAGGTGTTCCAGTCATTCACCTCCTGAATATCAAGGGCCTGGCTGCCCGTTATAATTTACCCTGGGACCCGCAGCCCCTGCCTCAGGCCAGTGAGGATTTAAGATTGAAGGCAGAGAATTCCCCTTGGAAAAAACCCTGGTTGCTTGTTGCTGCTTATCTTCTGGTCTGCGCCGCTGTTGTTGCTTTTTTTAATCGCCCTACTCAAAACAAAGACGGTTAGCCGGGGCCTCGGCCGGGTTTTTAAGATAAAAACCTGTCGTCTTATCCACAATTTCAGAATAGCGAGGAATTTCTTCAGCTTCAATCAGTCGGTCAGGACGAAGCTCTGACCAGGTCTTTAAAATGACAGCAATGGAGGATAGATGTCGGCCTACTCTGACATCAATTGGCCAACCTCTTTCATCCAGTCTTTCAAACAGCAGCCCGTGCTTGCCGGCTTTCATGACGAATTCGTCCCGACCGGTGAGAAGGAGATCCCGGTCGGTTTTTCCCCGCGTAGCATCAAGAAATGGCTCCGGTGTTTCCATCAGAAGGGGAATAGCTTCTGTCCAGTCGCCGATTTCCCGGTGGGATAGACCGCGGAGAGCCTCAGGCGAATACTCCACACCGATATCAAAGCCTTCCTCAGCGCTGATCGTCATGGAAGCCAGAGCGGCTAGATCCTGCCCCTTGGGATGGACGACAATCGTACTGATGACCGGATACTGGAGCTCGGCTTCGTGAAGGTCAATGACCAGGTCAATTTTTTCCTGCCTGATTAACTGGGTCATAGCATAACAGGTTTTTTCAGTCATCAGACCGTCAGGCCGTCCTGGCCAGGTTCGGTTTTGATTCCTGATATCCATATAGGCCAGCTGTTGCTTTGACGGGTAATGAATATAGACTTCTGGATCAGGCCACTGATCAAGCGGGTTAGACCACCTGTCTCCCTGCCTGAACTTTTGCTCTCCCCATGGTGTTTTAATTGAATAATCAGGGGGATAGGCTCCACCTGGTCGGGTGGAAGTCGAAGCGCTCGGATTAGCTGTTGGAATAACGAATATCCGGCCTGCTTTCACCCTGGCATTTTCGATGATGATCCAGGCCGCCAGCCGCCCGGCTGGTTCCTCGGGGTGAGAGCCACCCAGGATTAAAACTGAGCCTCCATCGGTTTCCTGGCCGAGGACATAAATTCTGGCATCATTAATACTGCCTTTTATTCCAGGGAAATAGTCACTCAACTTTTTAACTTCGGTAACTCCCTCGCCCAGGACTACCGGCTCGGGCAGGTGGCGGCTGCGATAAAAGCTAATTCCTGCCGGTATTAAAACGGCCAGAAAAATCAAAATAAATAGCCATTTTCTCTGTTTAACAGTAAAGCTCATCACTACCTCACTTCAGACGGAAAAGTCTTAACAGGAAAGGCAAGAGAACTATGAGATAAAGCAACTCTTCTGCCCACTTCTTGCTTTTGATGAAATTATAAAGGAAACAGAGCGAGAAAAAGGCTACCAGAAAGTAATAAAGAATCGTTATGATCGTAGCCATAATTAACCTCTAATTAAAAAACTGCCAGGAAGCCGAGTTTTTTACTGAAAATTACCATTAACATGCCCAGGACGGTAATAATCAGTCCCGGGATAAGGCATTGCTTTAAAAATTTTGAATAAGGCTCCTTCACTCCAACCACATCCATGGTCAGCCGTCCAATGATGGCGGTCGGTGGAAGAGCATCGCCCAGGGGCCAGATAATACTCATTCCAGCTAAAGCCACTACCGGGTTAAGGCCTCTGGTATTAAAAAGAAGGATAAGTGGCACGCCCAGAACCGGTGCTGCTCCCCACATCAAGACTGCCTCGGAGATCGGGAGGGTAATAAAGAGTGAAGCAATGACCACAGCCACGGGCAAGGTCACGACAGACACAGCAATTAATCCCCTGACTCCGGTCAGAGTCATAATTTGAACCAGAATTCCGACGCAGGTTAAAGTCCCGATCAGGGGCAGAAGCTGTCTGGTAGTCTCAAGTGAAATCTTCCAGATGTTTAGCTTCACCGGCGAAACTAAGTAGGCCGTCAAAGCGGTCAGGGCAAAAATCAATGGCAAACCAAGAATAGGAAAGCTGAAAGGAAAAATTCTGCCAGCCAGGACGAGAAGCAGAAAGACCAGAAAGGGCAGGCCAATCCTCCACCAGTTCATTTTCTCCGGCGGCTGGGGAATTTCCTCCAGGGCTTTTTCCAGATCTACCGGCCTGGCCTTCCTGCCCAGGATGAAAATCACGGCCACTGCTCCCAGCAAGCAGGGAATGAGAAGAGGTAGGAAGAAACCAACATAAGGCATGTTAATGCCAGCGGCGGTCATCATGGCCCAGAGGCTGACCGGCGGAGCAGCGGCGCTCAACCCGGCGATCAAAAAAATGATAGCTGCTGCTTTCGTTTCAGGCAAACCCATATATTTAAGCACAATGGCCACCAGTGAGCCGGTAATAAGAACTGTTACACTGCCAGCTCCGGTCAAGGCTCCGGGGACAAGAAGTAAAATAACCAGCAGGAGGAAAAGAACAACTTTCTGCCGATGAAATCTTCTGAGAATTGATCTAACAGAAAAAGCTACTCCGCCCGCTTCTCGCATCAGATTCATGAAAAGAGTAGCTGTTAAAAAAATCAGACAGATATCCAGATAAGTAATTGCTCCTTCGGCCAGATGTCTGACCGGCAGCCACTCTCCGCCAGCCAGAGCTCCGGCCAGGGCGGCGACAAAAATAGACAGTTCAGTGGAGAGCTTAAACAACTGGGCAGCAATATAAGCGGCTACCATCACCAGTAAAATAAGTAAGGCACTCAAGGTTGATGACATAAATAATTCTCCCGGTTCTCTAGAAGTTCTTTAATATTTTCTGCTGTCAATGATTATTCTCGAGATACAATGATAACTGAGGGCGACTTTTTTGTTTTGATAAAGAGATCTTTCTACCGTCAAGGTTCCCAGAGGATAGTCATCGAAGCGGTAAATACCCTGGTCGTGACGGTTACCGGTTATGGTCGAAAGTTCAGGTACTCCTTTATTAACCAGTGGTAGATTGAGTTGCTCAAGGACAAAATTCAGAGATTCTGGATCCCTCAAAGTAAAGGTTTGCCCACCGGGGTCCATCTCCAGCTTAAGCTCAGGTGGCGGAGGGACCTCGACCGTCCTTTCCAGTGCACTCTCCGAGGGAGTCAGCATAAATGTGTAAATGATGCGGTGCGAATACTGGTTATCTTCTTCTGTTCTTAGGTAAGAGTATTGAGGAATGTCTGGCGGGAAAAGATCATTTTTCACGGCCTTAAAGCTTAAATACTGCAGACTGGTTGTTTGAAGATAATAAAGAACAACTCCAAGAACAAGACCGGCCACAATCGTTCTGACCAGGCTTTCTGTATAGCCTTTGAATAAAATATAAATCAACCAGATAACATCAATGGCCAGAAGGATGGTGACTATGGTTTTTACCGTTGATGTGGCGACCATTTTTTCTCCTGAAATCCTGGCTTCTTAGATCCGGCTTATATTCTAACAAAAAGGAAAAGTCGAAAACAAATTGAACTTTATCTTTGCCTTAGACTGGCGATAAAGATAAAATCATCTCTTCAATTTCACTGAGGAGTAATCAAATGAAAAAGAAGCTTGTTTTACTGCTGCTGGTTCTTGGAATGACCTCTTTTCTTCTGGCTCAGCCTCAAGAAAAGTTGCCCCGCACCCTTCTTCCTCTTTCTGTTCTCCAGGATATTATCAATGAATCATCAGGAGAACTGGCCCTTCAGAATGAAATCTATCTAACTGGTGTTAATCGTAATCGCCGGCCGGAAGAATATCAAAACGGATATTTTGAAACCAGATTTATTCTGGACAGATTAAAAGAATATAAGTTCGACGAGGCAGCCATTATCGAACTGCCGACTACCAGTCCTAAAACCTGGGACGCTGAACAGGCTGAACTCTGGCTGGTCGAGCCAATGAAAAAGAAGCTCTATGACCTCAAAGACGTAGCGGCTACACTCTGCCCTGGCAGTGTTTCTACCGATACGACGGCCGAACTGGTTGATGTCGGGCCTGGTTACAACGAGACTTTTTATCAGGGGAAAGAGGTTAAGGATAAAATTGTTCTGGTCTATGGTTCTCCTGAAAGAGCCAGACAGATAGCCGTCGAAAAATTTGGGGCAAAAGGCATTATTGCCTGCGCTTCCAGCCATCCTGAATTTGACCGGGATCAGCTGGGCTGGAACTCGATCCGGATAGGCGAAAAAGATAAGCCAGCCTTTGCCTTTATGGTCTCAGAGAGAACCTATTATGATTTAAAAAGAATGCTCGATAGAAAAATCAAGGTGAAGGTCAGAGCGATGGTTAAAAGCCAGATGGTGCCTTACCGGGAAGAGATGGCCATGGGCTACCTGAAGGGAACAGAGAAAGCAGACCAGGAACTGGTTTTAACCGGCCATCTGTTTGAAGGCTTTTCCAAGCAGGGTGCGAACGATGATGCCTCTGGCTGCGTGGCCATTCTGGAAGCTGGCCGGGTAATCAAACAGTTGGTGGCTGATGGTAAAATTCCGCCGCTCAAGCGTTCTATTCGGTTTCTTTTTGTTCCGGAAATTTCTGGCACGAGGGCATATATAAACAAATATCCAGATATCGCCAAGAAATTTTATGCTAACTTGAATGAGGACATGGTAGGCGAGGCTCTGATTAAAAATCTCAGCGCCTTTCGCCTGGAAACTTCTCCTTATTCGCTGCCGACTTATCTCAATGATGTGGTGGCCTCCTTTGTCGAGTGGATGGGGGCCAGTCAGCGGATTGCTCAGGATTCTGGCTGGCAATATTATGAGGTTCTGTCACCGGCTGGTAGCCGTGATCCTTTTTATTACACTATCGACCGCTTTTCAGGTGGAAGTGATCACATCGTTTTTGTTGATGGCTCTGTCAGGGTCCCAGCCGTTATGTTCATCTGCTGGCCAGATATGTGGTATCACACCAGCGCTGACCTGCCTGATAAATCTGACTCTACTCAACTGAAGAGAGTGGTAACCCTGACCGTCGCCTCGGCTATCTTTCTATCTAACGCCGGCCCGAAGGAGGCTATCCTTATTCTCAATGAAGTGGCTACCAGAGGCCAGGAACGTCTTGGTCAGGAAAAGGGGCGGGCAGAAGCTTTCATAGTATCAGCCGGCAAAAATCTCGCTACAGCCAGAAAAGAAGCTGTCAATATTCTGACTCAGGCTTTTGGGCGAGAAGAAGAAGCGCTTCAATCAGTAAAATTTTTTGGTCAGGATGACCAGCAATTTTTGACTCTGCTCAAGGCTAAATTATCGACTCTAAACCAGATGAAAGAAGCCTGGCAGAAAGAACTGGAAGCTGTCTATCTGGCTGCCTGTGAGAGCCAGAAGATAAAACCTGAAAAACTGGAGCTGACTGCCGACGAACTGAGGTTAAGCCGAATTGTCCCGGTCAGAAAACCACTGCCGGCTGGAGCTGAACCCTGGTCAGTTTTAATGAAGCTACGGGAAATGAATGTTCAGGTTTCTCCTTTTATCTTTCAAGCTGAATTTGAATTGAGGAATTTCATAAATGGCCAGCGCTCAATTCTTGATATTAGAAATGCAGCTTCAGCTGAATATGAACCGCTGCCTCTGCTTGATGTAGAAAAATATTTTCAGGCGTTAGAAAAAGTCGGGATGGTCGAGTTGAAGAAAAAATAGATAGCTGTGTGGATAGCAGTGACTTGAGCCGGGTAAAAAACCGGGCAGACGGTTTATCGGCCGTAAATTCTAGCCAGCTCGGTCATCAGGTCAACATTTTTTTCAATTTCAATCATCGGAATATTTTTCGCTTTGGCTATAGCGGTGAAACGTCCGTCGCTGTTGCCGTCTTTATTAATCAGCAGGAGATGGCAGTTGGGAGCAACCGCATCAATGCTCTGTTCGTCAGTGGTATCGCCGGCTGAGGCACCTTGAGACCTTCTCTTCATGCCTTCAATATGGGCACCGATGACGGTTATCCCTTCTTTTTTGGCTTCTTCGATTAGCTGGGTTATTCTTTTGATTTCGTCATCGATAGAAATGCCGGCGGCTCCCATGCCTTTCAGGCTGGCTCCCATGACGATGATAACTGAGCCATAAGGCTGGCTGGCAGCTTTCTTTTGCTGCAGATTGGCGGCGGTAGCCAATGGATTAAGTTCAAATTCAATATTTAGCTTTTGCAAGAATACCTTGATCATGGCCGGGCCAGGACTCTGACCGCAGGAGGTGAGAAGAACAGGTGGCTGGGCCAGTGGTTTAGATTGGGCCAGAAGGAAAGAAGCCGGTACCAATAAAATCAAAGATAAAGCCATCAAAACAGAGATTTTTTTCATCTATTTATTCTCCTGTCGCTCATATATGATCAGGCAAGCTAATCATTTCTGACTGCCTGCCTTTAGTTTAGATTTTCCAGAGAATAAAATCAACGACCCGTCTGTCTATCAAACTATTCCAGACTGACTGAATCTCTGCCGTCTGATCTGGCCGGGGTGATTTGTAGCCAGATTAAAGGGCAGATGATTCTCCCTCTGGTGAGGCGGCCAGCAATTCTCTTAATTTCCTGGCATTAAAGATGGCCTGAGCCCGGTAGTCATTATTAAAATAGATATAGGCTTCTTCAACTTTCAACGGGGTAATAATTTCCGCCCATCTCTTTAGTTCCTCGTCTGAATAGCGATAGCGATAACCACCGGTTAGTCCATGAAAGCGGAAGTAAGCCAGATTGGAAGTTACCACGATTTCGGGCTGGAGACGTCCGGAAGAAACAATACACAACGTCACCTGATAGCGGGAAAGCAGGTCATAAACATCAGGTGAATACCAGCTCTGGTCTCTGAACTCAATTACATGACGGAAGCCGGCTGGTAGCACCTTAAGAAAAGAAGTTAGAAGTTCAATATCTTTGGTGAGAGATGGCGGCAGCTGGTAAAGCAGGCAGCCAATTTTACCTCTAAACTGTTTAGCCAGAAAAGCCAGGTGTTCCAGGTCATGTTCAACTTTTTGCAGTTTTTTAAGGTGAGTTATCTGACGGCTGGCTTTTAAACTGAAACGAAAATTCTCCGGCGTTTTATCTACCCAGTTATGAATCATTTCGATCCGCGGGGAGCGATAAAAAGTCATATTGATTTCGACTGTATTAAATTGTCTCGAGTAAAACTCCAGCCATTCACCGGATTTTAACCCTGAGGGATAGAAATTACCTGTCCAGTCTGAGTAACTCCAGCCTGAAGTCCCGATCCAGTATTTCATCTTTCCTGATTAATAATCTATTCATAACCGGCCTGTAAATCAATCTAAAAATATCTGGCAGGGGCAAGTGAGGACAGCTTCCTGACTTCTCAGTTTCTGCCCCGATTCACTTTTGACAGTCTGACCCATTTATGATAAATTTTTTGACTTAGATCCGGCTCAAATTAAAGCCAAAGAACAGGATTTAAGCTAGATTTAATCAGATGTTCGGGCAGGAGGTAAAGGTATGCTGCACCCAATTTTTTGGCTAGCCCCGTTGGGCTCCGTCTTGGCCCTGTTTTTTGCCTGGCTTTTCTATCGCCAGATGAAGAAAAAAAGCGAAGGCACAGACAAGATGGCTCAAATCGCTTCCTATGTCAGGAAGGGAGCCATGGCTTACTTAAAGCAGCAATATACAGTGGTAGCTATTGTTTTTGTTTGTCTAATTGTTCTTCTGAGCTTTTTGGCTTTTGTCCTCAAAGTTCAAAACAAATGGGTCCCGGTAGCTTTCCTGACCGGCGGTTTTTTCTCGGCTCTCTCTGGCTATCTCGGCATGAAAACTGCCACTTATGCCTCCAGCCGGACAGCCAATGCGGCCCGCAGCTCGCTCAATAGTGCCCTGACAATTGCTTTCAGAAGTGGGGCGGTCATGGGTCTGACCGTGGTCGGTCTGGCTCTTCTTGACATTTCTTTGTGGTTTTTGATTCTCAGGCATTTTTATCCTATCTCTAATGAGAATAACCTTATCATCATCACCACGACCATGCTGACCTTTGGTATGGGTGCTTCTACTCAGGCGCTCTTTGCCAGAGTCGGTGGTGGCATTTTCACCAAAGGAGCCGATGTCGGAGCCGATCTGGTTGGAAAAGTCGAGTCCAATATTCCGGAAGATGACCCCAGAAATCCGGCTGTTATTGCTGATAATGTCGGCGATAATGTTGGCGATGTGGCCGGCATGGGAGCTGACCTTTATGAATCTTATGCCGGGTCAATTCTGGCTACCGCTGCTCTTGGTGCTTCAGCTTTCCTCGGGCAGGGAGATATGCAGCTCAAGGCAGTCATTGCCCCCATGGCCATAGCTGGTATCGGAACAATTCTTTCCATTCTCGGCATTTTTATGGTCAGAACCGGAGAAAAGGCCAGTCAAAAAGAGTTGCTGAGGGCCCTGAGTCGTGGGATTAACACCAGCGCAATTCTTATTTTTATCTTTTCCTACCTGATAATTCGTTCTCTGGGTATGACAATTGGTAACTGGCTGGCAGTAGTGGCCGGGCTGCTTTCAGGAATTATTATTGGTAAATCGACCGAATATTATACCTCTCATTCTTATAAACCGACCAAGCGAATAGCAGAAAGCGCTAAAACTGGAGCAGCTACTGTCATTATCACCGGGATCGGCACTGCCATGCTGTCCACCTGGCTGCCAATTATTGCCGTCGCCTCAGGAACCATCCTGGCCTATCTTTTTGCGGCCAATTTTAATCTTCTGGATGTAGGCCACGGACTTTATGGAATCGGCATAGCAGCAGTAGGCATGCTGTCCACTCTTGGTATCACTCTTTCCACGGATGCTTATGGACCAATAGCTGACAATGCCGGCGGTAACGCTCAGATGTCCAACCTCGAAGCTGAGGTCAGACAGAGAACCGATGCCCTGGATGCCCTGGGCAATACGACGGCGGCGACTGGCAAAGGCTTTGCCATTGGTTCAGCTGCTCTGACCGCTCTGGCTCTGCTGGCTTCATATGTAGAAGAAATAAAAATGG